>JANQPB010000022.1 GCA_028285495.1 Acidimicrobiales bacterium | reverse complement strand
CGACAACTGGCGATCAGGCGTTCCACGCATGCCCACCAGTATTTTCCATCCCGGCCCAGACCGCGAGCCCCAATCAGCCGAACTTCAGCACCCTGCTAGACGAGTAGTTCCAAGGTGTCGCGCGCTGCGCGCGATTATCCACCACTTGCGTGGCGAGGGTGTCCACGATCAGGGGGCTTCAACAAACCCTGATCCCCGAAGGGACGCAGCGTATGAACCCTGACCTGGACCCCCTCGCGACTCGACTCTACGTCACCATCGACGATCTCCTCATCGACCACCCCGAGTGGGCCCCGGAACGGCCGACGGTCGGCATCTCCCCGAAGCTGAGCGATGCAGAATTGTTGACCCTTGCGGTGCTGCAGGCCCTGTTGGGATTCACCTCCGAGGCCCGCTTCATCCGCTACGCCCAGGCTCACCTCCGCCCCTGGTTCCCCTACATCCCCGACCGGCCCGGTTACAACAAGCGGCTACGACGCGCCGGAGCGCTCTTGCAGTACCTCATCGCCCACCTGGCCCGGGCCTGCCCATCCTGGAACGACGATCTCTGGCTGGTGGACTCAACCCCAGTCGAGTGCGGCCGCAGCCCCGAAACGACCAAGCGATCCGACCTGGCCGGCTGGGCCACCTACGGCTACTGCGCATCACACTCACGATTCTTCTGGGGACTCCGGCTCCACCTCATCGTCACCCCATCCGGGCTCCCGGTCGCCTACGCCCTCACCGGCGCCAAGACCGACGAACGTGACACCGCCTTGGACATGATCGCCCTCGACCCCGAGCTGCACCGCCCCGGACAGATCCTCATGGCCGACAAGGGCTACCGCCGGGCCAGCTTCGAGGACACCCTCACCGCAGCCGGCATCACCCTCATCCGCCCAACCTTCGGCAACGACAAACCCCGACCACACCAACGGTTCCTCCGCCCGTTCCGTCAGATCATCGAGTCCGTCAACCAAACACTCAAGGCCCAACTCGACCTCGAACGCCACGGAGGACGCACCAAACCCGGCGTCTGCGCTCGAGTCCTCCAACGCCTCCTCGCCCTCACCGCCGCCATCTGGCACAACGAAACCACCACACAACCCGGACCCGCCCGCTCACTCCTCGCCTACGACCACTGACCCCTCGGAACTAACCATCTAGTTGAGCGCGGCGTGGCGGGCCGCCGGCTCCAGCACGACGATGTGGGAGTTGGCGAACTGGGGGAGCGGTCGGAGCAGCGCTCGCTCGACGCCGGCCAGGCCCGGAAGCCGCCGGCGGACCCGAACCGGTACCAGCGGCACGTAGTCGAGCGCCCGGTCGACGATCGAGAAGCCGGCGAGCCGGCAGAAGTTGTCGAACGTGGCCCGGTCCCAGATGTAGTAGTGCCCCTCGTTGGCCTTCGGCCGGCCGACGAGGGCCCGGGCCAGCATGATCGGCTGGAGCGAGTTGGGCACGGCGATCACCAGGCAGCCTCCCGGCGCCAGCAGCTTGGCCCAGGAGGCCAGCGCCGCCACCGGGTCGGCCAGGTGCTCGAGGGCGTGGGACGACACGATCACGTCGAACGGCCCGCCGAGCATCGCACCGTCGGGGGCCTCGAGATCGGCCAGGACGAGGTCGGCGGCCTGGCATCGCTGCGCCGCCCGGCGGAGACACTCGTCGTCGCCGTCGACCCCGACCAGCCGGAGGTCGGCCCGCAGGGCGGCCAGCTGGCCGAGGATCTGGCCCGGGCCGCAGCCGAAGTCGGCGACGGAGCCACCCGGTCCGGCCCGATCGGCGGCGAGGGACGCCACCGTCCGGTGGTAGCCGAGGACGGGCTCGTCGTAGTCGAGGTGGACCGACATCGTGTCCCATCGGCGCCGGCCGTCGCACCGTGAGCGCCGGGCCGACCCGCGATCGGGCTCAGGGCCCGGCTCGCCCGGCCGATCGGAGGTCCATGCCGTCGTCCGTTGGCCTCTGACCGTGCGCCTCGCCGCCAAGCCGCTGTTCAACGCCGGCGTCGTCGCACTGGTCGTCGCCGCCGGTTGGCTCCACGCCACCCGGCTGGCTCCCGAGCCGTACCCGTTCGTCGGCTCGCCGGCCAGTCGCTGGTGGGCGGTGTTCGCCCTTGCACTGCTCACGATCGCCTACGCGGTCGGCCTGCCCGAGCTGGCCACGTCCCGCTCGGGCGCCGCGCTCCGGGGCATCGGGGCGACGGTCGCCGCCTTCAGCGTGATCTCGGCCTTCCAGGCGGTCCTCGCCACCCCGCTGCTGCCCCGATCGTCGTCGATGATCCTCGGCCTGGTCCTGCCCGTGTGGACCGTCCTGGCCTGGAACCTCAGCCGCGACGCCGACGCCTGGGCGGCGACCAGGGACCGGGTCTTCCTCGTGGTCGAGCGGCCCGAGGACCGGGTCAACCTGGAGGTCGACCTGGCCGGCGGCCCCGAGGTGCCGGCCTCGCTGGTCGGTTGGTTGTCGCTCGATGACCTCGTCCGGGCCGGGACCGACCCGCTGCTCCATCGACGAGCGACCGAGGCCCGGGCCACGATCGTCGTGCTCGACACTGCGGCCCAGGCCCATCCGGCCACCGTCGAGCAGGCGGCCGACCTGCACCGCTCGGGCGTGCGGGTGCGGACGCTGTCGCTGTTCTACGAACAGTGGATCGGCAAGCTGCCCCACGCCGAGCTGGCCAGGGTCTCGCTGCTGTTCGACATCGGCGAGCTGCACCGGGCCCGGTACGGGCGGGTCAAGCGGGTGCTCGACCTGTCGCTTGCGACCATCGGGGTCATCGCCCTGGTTCCGCTGGTGGCCGCGGTGGCGCTGGCCAACCGCTGGCTCAATCCCGGCCCGCTCTGGTTCCGCCAGACGAGGATCGGGCGCAACGGCGAGCCGTTCGAGATCCTGAAGCTGCGGACCATGATGCCCGAGCCCGAGTCCGGGCTGTGGTCCGGGCCCGAAACCGAGCCGGCAACGCCTCGGGCCGGCGGCCCGGCGGTGCCGCGGCCTGCCGCCGCGGGCCCGGTCGGCGCCGGCGCCTGGACCGAGGTCGGCGATCGCCGCATCACGCCCCTCGGTGGCTTCCTCCGGCGGACCCACCTCGACGAGCTGCCGCAGGTCGTCAACATCTTGCGGGGTGACCTGTCGGTGGTGGGGCCTCGTCCCGAGCAGCCCCACTACGTGGTCGAGCTCGGCGACAAGCTGGCGTTCTACGACGTCCGCCACATCGTCCGACCGGGTCTGACCGGCTGGGCCCAGGTCAAGCAGGGCTACGCCGCGGCCGAGCGCGACGCCTTCGAGAAACTCCAGTACGACTTCTACTACCTCCGGCGCCAGAGCCTCGCCCTCGACGCCCGGATCATCTGGCGGACCCTTCGGGGCGTGGTCGGCGGGCACGGGCGATGACGACCGACCGGCCGACGCCGCCACTCCGGGTCGTGCAGATCGTCACGACGCTGGCCCGAGGCGGTGCCCAGGCCACCGTCCTGGCCTCGTCGACCGAGGTCCCACCCGGCCAGGACGGGACGCCGCCGCTCGATGTGCGGGTGCTGACCGGGGCCGACACCACCGGCGAGGGCAGCTTCTGGGACGACCGGGCGACCGCCGGGGTCGCCATCGACGTCGTCCCCGCCATGCGCCGCTCGATCCGGCCGGTCGACGACGCCCTGGCCCTCCGATGGCTGGTGGCCCACCTGCGGGCCGAGCGGCCGGACGTCGTCCACACCCACTCCTCGAAGGCCGGAGTCCTCGGTCGCCTCGCCGCAGCGATCGCCCGCGTCCCCTGCGTCCACACGGTGCACGGTTGGGGACCGCTCGACGCCGGCGGACCGATCGCCCGACGATCGGTGGTGGCACTCGAGCGGCTGCTGGCTCGCCTGACGGCGGCGCTCGTCGTCGTCGGCGCCGACGACCTCGAGCGCGGTCTCCGACTGGGGATCGGCCGGGCCGACCAGTACCACCTGATCCGCAGCGGCATCGAGCCACCAGACGCCGGGCAGCGAGACGCCGTCCGGCGGGAGCTCGGCGTCGATGGGCGGTGGGTCGTCGGCATGGTCGGCCGTCTCGCGGCCCAGAAGGACCAGGCGGCGCTCGTGGCCGCCTTCGCCGGGCTGGCGCCGGAGGACGGCACGCTCGTGCTCGTCGGCGACGGTCCCCGACGACCGGCGATCGAGGCGGCGGTCGCCGCCAACCCGGGGCTCGACATCCGCCTGCTCGGCGCTCGGGCAGACGGCCCGCGGTTGGCCACCGGCTTCGATCTCGCCGTCAACGCCTCCCGCTGGGAGGGCCTGCCCCGCTCCGTGGTCGAGGCGGCATCGGCCGGCGTCCCGGTCGTCGCCAGCGACGTCGGCAGTACCAGCGAGTTGATTCGGCCAGGACGATCCGGACGCCTGGTGCCGCCCGGTGACGTCGTCGCGCTGGCGGAGGCGATCGCCGACACCCGTCGGCGGCCGGATCTCACGCAGGCCTGGGCGGCCGAGGCCAGGCGGCTCGCCGCCGGGTACACCGCCGAGCGGATGCGGTCCGACCTGCATCGCCTGTGGCTGCGGGTCGGTCGAGGGGTCGCCACCGCCGCCCCCGATCCCGGGTCCGGCGGTGGCGGTGAGCGGCAGCCGACGGCCGGCGCTGACGCTAGGCCGAACGGCGCTCGGTCGGGACCGGCCCCGGCGGATCGAGGTCGGCGTCGTCGTCCGGCCGGGCGGTGACCGCCGGGGGAGTGATCGGCTGGACGTGTCGCAGGACGACGAGGTCGACCAGCTTGGCCACGGCCACGACGACCGCCCGGGTGAGCACGGGAAGGCGAGCCGGCGGCCCGGCCGGCCGTCTCACCTCGATCCGCCCCGTCGAGCGAACCCGGTTGCCGACCAGCTGGTGTCGTGGCTCGAAGCCGTTGGTCAGGCCGGCCGCGATCGCCGCCGGGGCGGGGTCGAGGTCGAGCCAGTCGAAGATCGCCGCCAGCTGACCGCCCGGATCGGCCACGAAGCGGTCGTGGCGCACCAGGCGCGTCCGATCGGGCCCGCAGACCAGCCGCCCGACCACCACGGCCGACGCGGTGGCCACCGCCCACCCGAGCACGGCGCGAGACGTCGGGAGGCGCTGGTGCTCGAGCGTCTCCCCGTGGCCTCGACGCACGGAGGCGACGACGTCCGGCAGCCCCCGCACGAGGACGATGCAGTCGGTCCGGGGGACGACGGGGGCCAGCAGCGCGAGGCGCCAGGTCCGCAGCCACGAGGTCTTGGAGGAGTCGACGAGTCCATCGGCCCCGGTCTCGTCGAAGAGCTGGCACAGCAGGTGCGTCTGCAGCTCGCGGTACCGGGTCCGCTGATGGGGCCACGGCCAGGGGCCCGGCAGCAGCCGCTCGAGTCGGCGGACCAGCCGGTCGGCGGCCAACAGCCGTCGGTCGTCGGACCCCGCCGCCCCGGCGCCGGTCGAGGGGGCCGGACCGCCGATGGCGAGCCGAGCGGCGGTGGCGACCCGGTGCTCGACGGCCGTCCGCTCGGCGGTCGCGTGGCCGGCAACCGCACCGAAGACCGCAGCCAGCTCACCGAGACCCTCGAGCCGGGGGTGGCAGGACAGCGCGATGTCGAGCACGGTCGAGCCGCTCCGGCCGTAGCCGGCGATGTAGACCAGACGCCGATCGGGTCCGAGCGTCGGCCCGGGAGCGGTGACGAATGGTGCGGTCACGCCCCCTCCATCGGCAGACGCGGCCGATGGTCGAGCCGTCCCTGCGGGTCCGTCTCGCCTCGGGTGACGTCGACGTCGCTCACGCCGGCCGACGGCCGGCCGACGGGAGGGGCGACCGGATCGCACCGCAGGCACCTCCCGGAGGACGATGGACGCTGACGAGCGCCGCTTGGGACGACGGGTGTGGTGGGCCGCCACCGCCCAGGTCGCCTCCAGCGCCACCAACCTCGCCCTCTACGTCGGGCTGCTGGCGTCGACCGACACCAACCGATTCGGTCGATTCGTCGCCGTGCTCGGGGTCTACCACCTGGCACTGGCGTTGTCCCGGTCGCTGATCTCCGAGCCGCTCGTGGCCAACGGACGCCTCGGCGGCGACGCCGGGCGGGACTTCAGCTGGGCCTGGGCTCGGCGTCGCCACGGTGCGATCGGGCTCACCGCAGCCGGGCTGACGGTGATCGTCGGACGGCTGGTCGAGGCCGACGGGCCGACGACGGCGGCCGTCGCCGTCGCCTTGCCGGCGCTGATCGCCCAGGACGGGGTTCGCAATCTGGCCTGGAGCGCCGGCCGCCCCCGGGTCGCTGTCGCCCTCGACGGCCTGTGGCTCGCAGCCAGCGGCATCGGGCTGGCCGCCCTCGTCGCCGGCGGTCCGGTCGAGCCCGAGCCGGTCGTGCTGGCCTGGCTCGGTGGCGGGCTGATCAGCGCCGCCGTTGCCGCCGTGCTCGCCCGCCGACTCGCCACGACGGTCGTCGGAACCGCCGAAACCGCCGGAACCGCCCCGGCTCGTTGGCCCGTCGAGGCCCGACGCCTTCATCAGCGCCGCCGCAGTCACGGCCTGCTCATCGCCGCCCGGAACGTGCTGCCGATCGTGGTCGCCACCGTCGTCGACCCGTCGGCCGCCGGCCTGCTGAAGGCCGCGCTGCTGCCCTTCACGCCGATGCTGACGTTGTTCGCCGGCCTGCGCCTCGTCGTGCTGCCGGCGATGCAGCGGGCGGCCGAGGCCGGGAGCCGACCCGGCGACGAGCCGGCGTCGACGGCGCTCGACCGCTTCGTGCTCCGGCTCGTCTGCTGGTACGGCGTCGGCGCATCCGCCATCGCCGCCGCCACGGTCGCCGCCGTCGCCACGGTGGCCGACCCGGTCCACCTCGGCGAGACCGCCGAGGTGGTCGGCTGGGGCGCCGTCGTGGCGGTCACCACCGTCGTGATCCGACCGCTGGCCGAGGGGATCGGCTTCGGGCGCCGTCCGGTCGGACCCGTCCGGCTCCGGCTCGCCGAACTGGCCCTGGAGTGGGCCGGTGTCTTCCTCGCGGTCGCCGTCGCCGGGCCGTCGGCGGTCGTCGTCGGTTGGGCCACGGGCATGGCCCTCGGGGGCCTGGTGTGGGTGGCCGCCGGCGTCATCGGCGGTGGCGAGCACCGGCCGAGTATCTCGAGCGCCGCCGCTGCCACCGCCGACACCGTCGCCGGCCGGGCGAGGGTGTCGCCGGCTGCGACGACCGGCGGGCCGAGCGCTCCCGCCGACCGTCGAGCCGGCTGAGCGCGGGTCCCTGCGGGGGTCGGCCGACCACCTAGGCTGGGAACGTGGTCACCCGCCCTCCCTCCGGCACGATCCCCGACGCCCCGGGCTCCTACCAGTTCAAGGACGCCGACGGTCGGGTGATCTACGTCGGCAAGGCCAGCTCGCTCCGGTCCCGGGTTGGGAGCTACTTCCAGAATCCCGTCAACCTCCATCCCCGCACGGCCCAGATGGTGGCCACCGCCGAGTCGGTCGAGTGGATCCAGGTCCGCAACGACGTCGAGGCGCTGATGCTGGAGTACAACCTCATCAAGGAGCACCGGCCCCGGTTCAACGTCCGCCTGGTCGACGACAAGTCCTACCCGTACCTGGCCGTGACCGAGTCGGACGAGTGGCCGAGGGCCCGGGTCATGCGGGGGGCCAAGCGAAAGGGCACCCGGTACTTCGGCCCCTACGCCCACGCCTACGCCATTCGCGACACCCTCGATCTACTGCTCCGGACCTTCCCGGTCCGGACCTGCACCGACAACAAGCTCGATCGTCACGCCAAGCTCGGCAAGCCATGCCTGCTGTACCACATCGAGAAGTGCTCGGCCCCCTGCGTCGGCGAGATCAGCCACGTCGAGTACGACGAGCTGGTCGACGAGCTGTGCCAGTTCCTCGACGGCGACACCGAGCCGGTCATCGCGAAGCTCGAGCAGGAGATGACCGAGGCCGCCGATGGGCTCGAGTTCGAGAAGGCGGCCCGGATCCGTGACCGCCTGGCCACGGTCCGCAAGGCGGTCGAGAAGCAACAGATGGTCGCCGACCGCAACGAGGACCTCGACGTCATCGGCGTTGCCCAGGACGATCTGGAGGCCGCGGTCTTCGTGTTCTTCGTCCGCCGGGGGCGGGTGATGGGTCAGCGGAAGTTCGTCGTCGACAAGGTCGAGGCCCTGACCGACGCCGAGCTGATGGACAAGATCGTGGAGGGCCTCTACGACGAGCCCCCGGTCCAGGGCATGCCGAAGGTCGTGCTGTTGCCGTTGGACTGCTCGGACGCCGAGCTGTACCGGGAGTGGCTGACGCTGCTCCGTGGGTCCAAGGTCCAGATCAGGGTGCCGCAGCGGGGCGACAAGCGGGAGCTGCTGGCCACGGTCACCCAGAACGCCGAGGAGGAGTTCACCCGCCACCGGTTGCGGCGGGCCACCGACCACAACTCGCGGGCCAAGGCGCTCAACGAGCTCCAGCACTGGCTCGACCTCCCGCACTCGCCGCTGCGGATCGAGTGCTACGACATGAGCCACCTGCAGGGAACCGACTACGTCGGCTCGATGGTGGTGGTCGAGGACGGCCTGGCGGCCAAGCGGGAGTACCGGCGGTTCAAGGTCCGCACCGTCGACCAGAGCGACGACTACGCGGCGATGGAGGAGGTGCTGACCCGGCGGCTCAGCAACTACGTCGAGGACCGGGGGAAGCCGGTCGCGGAGCGGGGCAAGTTCCAGTATCCGCCACAGCTGCTGATGGTCGACGGCGGCAAGGGCCAGCTGAACGTCGCCGTCCGGGTGCTCGAGGACCTCGGTCTGACCGACGAGATCCCGGTCTGCGCCCTGGCCAAGCAGTTCGAAGAGGTGTTCGTTCCCGGACGCTCGGACCCGATCGTCATCCCCCGCAAGTCCGAGGCGCTCTACCTGCTCCAGCGGCTCCGGGACGAGTCACACCGCTTCGCCATCACCTACCACCGCCAGCTCCGCCAGAAGCGCATGACCAAGTCGTTCCTCGACGACATACCTGGACTCGGCCCGACCAGGCGCAAGCGGCTGGTGAAGGAGCTCGGCGGGGTCAAGGCGGTCAGGAAGGCGGAGCTCGGCGAGCTCCGGGAGCTGAGCTGGCTGCCGGACAAGGTGGCCGACGCGGTCTACGAGAAGTCGCGGGGTCTGACCCGCTGAGGCAACGGGCCCTCGGGGCTCGGGCATCGGGCTCGGGGATCGGGCTCGGCCGTCGGGTCCGTCGCCGCGTGTCTCAGCTCGGGCTGGCGGCCAGGCGCCAGCCCTGGGCCGCCTCGCGTCGGGACCAGAAGGCGGCGTAGGTACCGCCCGGGCGGTCGATCAGCTCGTCGTGGGTGCCTCGCTCGGTGATGCGGCCGTCGCCGAGCACGAGGATCTGATCGGCGTGGCGGACGGTCTGGAGCCGGTGGGCGATCACGATGACGGTCTTGTCGGCCGCCAGGGCCCGCAACGCCTGGGTGACCAGGACCTCGTTGGCCGGATCGAGGGCCGCCGTGGCCTCGTCGAGCAGCACGATCGGTGCGTCCTTGAGGATGGCTCGGGCGATCGACACCCGCTGGCGCTCGCCGCCGGACAGGTTGGTGCCGCCCTCGCCGACCTGGGTGTGCCAGCCATCCGGTAGCCGCTCGACGATCTCGTCGACCCGGGCCGCCCGACCGGCCTCGATCACCTCGTCGTCGGTGGCGTCCATCCGGCCCAACCGGATGTTGTCGACGATCGAGCCCTCGAAGAGGTAGACGTCCTGGAAGACCAGCGACAGCTGACTCATCAGGTGCTCGGTCGTGACGTCGCGCACGTCGGCCCCGCCGACCCGGACCGTCCCGCCGTCGACGTCCCAGAACCGGGCGATCAACCGGGTCACCGTGGTCTTGCCCGACCCCGACGCACCGACGAGCGCCGTGACCGTTCCGGGCCGGGCGACGAAGTCGATGTCGTCGAGCACCGGCCGATCGGCCTCGTAGCCGAAGCGGACGCCGTCGAACTCGACCTCGCTCGACGTCGGCAGCGTCGGCTTCTCCGGCTCGGGCAGGGTCGGCTCGGCCAGGAGCTCCGAGAGCCGGCCAAGCGACGACTCGGCCAGCCGCAGCGCGCCCATCAGGTCGGCGGCGACGACCAGCGGCTCGATGAAGCGCACCGTCAGCACGAGCAGGGCGACGAACTCGGCCACGCTCACGTCGCCGCCGAGCGCCAGGTTGGTGCCGATGACCAGGACGATGCCGAACGCGATCTGGACGGCGGCGATGAAGCCGGTGATCCCGGGGACGGCGGTGAACAGCAGCTTCCTGGTGGCGTCACGCTGCTCGACCAGGGCGGCGTCGAGCCGCTCGTCGCCCTCGATCGAGCGGCCGAAGGCCCGCAACACCGGCTGGTGGGTCGAGAACTCGATGATCCTGGCGTTGGCCTCACCCCGTGCGGCATGCAGTCGCCGGTCGGCCCGCTTGACCAGCGCACCGGTGACCTGGGCCATCACCACGAGCAGGGGGAGCATGACGAGGGCCGACAGGGCGAGCCGCCAGTCGAAGAAGAACATGCCGACGACCACGGTCAGCGGGGTGACCACGGCCACGATCAGCGCCCTGGCCAGGTGGGCCGGCACGCCCATGACGTCGACGACGCCCTTCGACGCCAGCTGGCCCATCGGCCCCTGCCTGGTGCCGTCGAACCAGCCGAGCGGGAGACGGACGACGTGGTGCCCGATCCGGCGGTGCAGCGCCCGGGACACGGTGGAGCCGACCTCGTAGCCGAGCGCTTTGCCCTGGTAGCCGACGACCGCGTAGACGGCCACGACGGCCCCGGTGACCACCAGCCAGGTCACGGCGCGACCGGTGTCTCGCTGCAGCATGGCGTCGAGGGTCGGCACGACGAGCACGAAGGCCAGGCCGGCGAGGGCGGCGGTGGTGACCTCGATGCGGATGAATGTCTTGAGCTTGCGCCCGTACTGGACGCTGAGCACCTCGAGGAGGAGGCGGAGGAGTCTCATCGGTTGCTCCCTTCGATGTGGTGGACGGTCGATGGTCGAGGGGTCGACATCACGACACCGTGCCGGCGACGCCGCTGTCGTGGGCCGCCCAGAGGCGCTGGTACTGCTCCGATTCCCGGATCAGGGTGTCGTGGGTGCCGCGGTCGACGATCCGGCCGTCGGCGACGACGCAGATCTGGTCGGCGTTGACGATGGTGCCGAGACGGTGGGCGATCACCAGCAGGGTCCGACCGGCGGCCAGGATCGACAACGCCTCCTGGATCTCGGCCTCGGACTCGGGATCGGCGTAGGCGGTGGCCTCGTCGAGGACGAGGATGGGCGTGTCGGCCAGGACCAGTCGGGCGATCGAGACCCGTTGGGCCTCGCCTCCCGACAGGTGGGCCCCGTCGCCGACCACCGTGTCGTAGCCGTCTGGCAGCTCGGTGATCCGGTCGTGGATCCTGGCCAGCCGGGAGGCGGCCACCACCTCGTCGAGCGAGGCGTCTGGGCGACCGAGCCGGACGTTGTCGGCCACCGAGGCCCGGATGAGCTGGACGTCCTGGAAGACGAATCCGACCCTCTGGTAGAGCTCGACCGGATCGATGTCGCGCACGTCGACCCCGCCGATCGAGACGGAGCCGGCCCGGGGATCCCAGAAGCGGGGAACGAGCCGGGCGATGGTGGTCTTGCCCGACCCCGATGCACCGACGAGCGCCGTGACCGTGCCCGGCTGGAGCTCGAGGTCGATGTCGGTCAGGGCGTCGCGGCCGCCGGTCTCGTAGCCGAAGCTGACCCCGTCGAAGCGCACGTCGCTGCCGTCGGGCGACCGGGGCGAGTCGGCGACCTCCAGCGTCGGCGTGGCCAGGAGCTCGCCGACTCGACCGGCGGCGGCCAGCCCGACCTGCAACTCCTGTGCGGAGAAGCCGAGCGCCTGGATGGGGGCGGTGATGCCGGCCCCGAGCAGGAGGAACGGCAGGGCCTCCGTCGGCTCGATCCAGCCGTTGGCCACGAAGACGACCGAGCCGGTGAGCACCCACATCACCGAGGTGACCGGGCTGAGGATGAACTCGGTCAGGTTGGACAGCTTCAACGTGCCGCTGACCCAGTCGTGGAACGTGTCGGCGAAGCCCTCGGTCTCCTCGGTGTAGCGCTGGTGGGCCTCGTCGGCCTCGCCGAAGGTCTTCACCACGGCGATGCCGGCCAGGAACTCGACGACGGCGCCGTTCACCCGGCCGAGCGAGTCCTGGTACTCCTGCATCTTCTCGCCGTAGCCCCGCATCATGGTGGAGTAGAGGTAGAGCCCGAGGATGACGGGAACGAAGGTGAACAGCGCCAGGCGCCAGTCGATCGCCAGCAGCACGATGACCGTGGCCAGCGGCGTGATGGCGGCGGCCACCGTGTCGATCAGGGCGTGGCCGACGAGGTGGTGCATCGCCCCGACGTCGTCCTGCAGGCTCTTCTTGACCTGGCCCGAGTTGCGGGCGTCGAACCAGCCGAGGGGCACCCGGCCGAGCCGCTCGGCCATGCGCCGGCGGATGTCGAGCTGGAAGTCGACGTCGGCGATGTGGGTGATGGCGGCTGCGCCGAGCAGCGTGACCATGGCGACCACCAGGGCGATGATGCCGAACCGCACCGAACCCCAGACGGCGTCGTTGTCGACCGGGCCATCGGCCAGCAGGTCCTCACCGATCCGGGCGACGGCCAGGAAGGGGAAGATCATGGCAACGGCGCTCACGGCCCGGAGCAGGCACGCGATCGCCAGTGGCACCCGGACCGGCCGCAGGATCTCGGCGACCGAGACGGGTTCGATCGTCTGCCCCTCGTCGGCAGTGGCCATCCGGCCGTCGACGGTTGGTTGGTCGTTGTCGCTCACCACGCCTCCAGACTGGTCGCTTCGTGTGACCGCGTCCCGCGCCTCGTCGTCTCCGCTCCTCGATCGTCGCAGCGGTCGATCACGCGGTCGATCACGCGGCCGGCCACCGCCGGGCCAGGACGGTCGGTCGGTCGACGACCGGGACACGGATCGGCTCGGCTCGGACGCGGGCGGTGTCAGTCACTGACGGCGAGTCTGGCCGGTCCAGGCCCCTGTGTCAAGAGTGCCTAACAGCGGTGGCGGGCAGGTGCCCGACGGGCCGGAGGCGATTACGCTCGCCGGAGAGTGATCCCCCAGCACGACACCGATCGCACCGTGGCCGACACCACCCGTGCCCGCCTCGAGGATGCGGCGCTCGAGCTTTTCACCCGCCACGGCTACGAAGCGGTCACCGCCAGCCAGATCGCCGCCGCGGCGGGGGTCACCGAGCGGACGTTCTTCTGCCACTTCGCCACCAAGCTCGAGTCGCTGCTCGGCGACTCCGACGACCGGGCCGAGCACTTCACCGTGCTGCTGCGGGCCCAGCCGCCCGAGCTCGGCCCCTTGCAGGCGCTCCTGGCCGCGATCGCCGCCGAGGAGGCCGACAACCCAACGTCCCCGGACGACCTGCTGCGCCGCCGGATCATCCTGACCACCCCCTCGCTGGCCGACGACGTTCGCGCCTTCGAGAGCTCCTTCGAGCGGACGATCGCGGAGTGGCTGGGGGAGCGGACCGGTCGGAGCCCCGCCGACTACGAGGTCGCGGTCGTCGCCGCCGCCCTCGTCGCCTGCCGTCGCGTCGTGGTCAACACCTGGGACGCCAGTGGGGGGACCGAGTCGCTCGTCGATCTCGCCGGCCGGGCGCTCGACGCCATAGACGTCCGGCTGTAGGCCGGAGCGACCCCCGCATGGACCTCGACACCGACTCCTGGGACGACCCGACGACCACCGCCTGGTGGCAGCGCGAGTTCACCGACGGCGTCGACCCGGAATACACCGACCAGATCATCCCCCTCGTGCTCGATCGGCTGTCCGGCGTCGACCGGGTCGTCGACATCGGGACCGGCGAGGGACAGGTCGCCCGGGCCCTCGCCGATGCCGGGGCCCGGGTCACCGGGATCGACCCGATCCGGGCCCAGGTGGCCGAGGCGACCCGCCGCGGCGCCAGCCCGGGGGTCGTGGCCGACGACGGCCCCGAACCGGACCCCCGCCCGACCGCGGTGGCGCCCCCTCGGTTCGTCCAGGCCGGCGCCGCCGCCCTGCCGTTGGCCACCGCGTCGTTCGACGCCGCCGTCGCCTGCCTCGTCTTCGAGCACATCGACGACGTCGACGAGGCCATCGGCGAGGTGGCACGGGTGCTCCGCCGAGGGGGTCGGTTCCTGTTCCTGCTCAACCACCCGCTGCTCCAGACGCCGAACAGCGGCTGGATCGACGATCAGCTGATCGATCCGCCCGAGCAGTACTGGCGCATCGGTCCCTACCTGCCCGAGGCGTCGACGATGGAGGAGGTCCAGAAGGGCGTCTTCATCCGCTTCGTCCACCGGCCGCTCTCGCGCTACGTCAACACCCTGGCGAGGGCCGGGCTCTCGATCGAGTGGATGGACGAGCCGGCCCCGCCTCCGGCCTTCCTGGCCACGGCGCCGTGGTACGCGGCGGCCGACACGGTTCCCCGCCTGCTGGCGCTCACCTGCGTCCGTCGCTGAGGCCGGCCGCCCGCGCCGGACCGCCAACCGGCTGGACGTTGGGGTGTCCGGCCGGTTGGCGGTGCCGGCGGCGTTCGAGTCGGTCCGGTGCGCCTCAGCCGGCCAGGCAGGCCGCCTTGCCGAGCGCCGTGCACAGCGTGCGGGCCTCGACGATCTCGCCCGCTCCCGGGAACACGCTGTTGTTGGTGACGTAGACGTCGCGGCCGTCGATGGCAACCCCGCCGGGGAGTGTCAGCCCGACGATCGAGCCCATCACCTCGCCGGTTCGGCGATGCAGGATCTGCACGCTGCCGGCGGTGGCGCCGGGCGCACCGGCTTCGAGGGCGTCGACGCCGGCGTCGGAGAACTGCACGGCGTAGACCTTGCCGTCCGGGGCGACCTCGAGGTCGACCAGCGACGTCAGGCCGTCGGCGAAGACCTCACAGCCGGACGCCGGAACCGGGGCGAACGTCGAACAGACAGCCACGCCATCGTGGCCCCCGTCGATCCGGTAGATCAGCGAGAACCCCGGAGCGAACGGGAACCCACCGAGCGTCGACACCAGGATGTCGCCGTTCATGGCCCTGGCCACGCCGGTCGGCACCGGGTCGGCGGGGAACTCGTCCTGCGTGCCACACGGGTTGAACGCCGGGGGGATCGGGTTCGGGAACGGGAGGCCCCACGGCACGCAGCGGGGGGCCAACACCGCGTAGGGGTTGATGGAGCCCTCCGGGTCGAGGGCCAGGATGGCGTTGGCCCCGGCGTCGGCCACCAGCGTGGTCCCGCCGGGGATCCGGAGCACGCCGTAGGGGTTCGAGTCGGCACCGTTCCCGTCGGTGTCGTTGGCGTCCTCGAAGGCCACCAGGTCGGCGGACATGAACCGCGGTCGCTCCATGTTGTCGACCGTTCCGAGGTGCGAGGCCGCGGCCTCGCCGGCGGCCAGGAGCTCTCGGATGTCGCCGACACCGCCGAGACCCATGCTGTAGGTCGGGTCGGATGTGGTCACGTCGAGCCCGTGGGGTCCCGTGGCGAAGGCGCCGACGCCGGCGCAGGCGCCGGCCGCAGCCTCGGCGACGGACGGCAGGCCGGTGACCATGCGGCGGACCTCGCCCCGCACGATGACCGAGACGGCGCCGCTGTCGCCGACGCACTGGGGGCCGCCCGAGGCCCCGAGCGGGGTGTCGACCAGCGACGAGCCCCCCGAGCCGGCCTCCGACACCCAGATCCGACCGTTGCGGGCCACCGCCAGGTGGCGAGGGTTGTCGAGGCCGCTGGCGACGACCCCGCTCGGTTGCTGCACGTTGCCGGGATCGGCGTCAGCGGCAACGGCCGCCAGACCGGTCATGGCCAGGAGCAGGCCGACCACCATCGCCAGCTTGCCCGACCTCGACGGCCTCCGTGGCTCGCCTGGTCGTTCCGCCGTCAACTCGCTCATGGTCCCTCCTTGGTAGCGTTTGGAGAGGGAACTTATGGGACGGCATGAGTCGGGGCCAGGGCCTCGCGTGGGCAAAAGTCCTCCACGGCCCGGTTGGTCGTCCGGCCACGGGCGTGTCCCGAGCACGGTGACCGAGGTCCGTGCGACGAACCGGGAACGAATCCCGCCAACCTCCCGCCGCCGGTGCGAAGATGGCCGGGTGACCCGCGTTGCCGTCGTGAGCGGCCTGTCCGGAGCCGGCCGATCGGTGGCGGCCGGCGCCTTCGAAGACCTCGGCTGGTTCGTGATCGACAACCTCCCTGGCGCCCTGGTGTCCAAGGTGGGGGAACTGGCCCGGTCGGGGACCGGTGGCTACGAGCGGGTCGCCCTGGTCATGGGCGGCTACGACGCCGAGGTGTCGGCCGAGATCGAGCTGTTGCGATCGCAGGTCGTCGACGTCCGGTCGGTGTTCCTCGAGGCGTCGACCGACGTGTTGCTGCGCCGCTACAAGGCGACGAAGCGACGCCACCCGCTCGAGCGGGACGGCGATCTGCTCGAGGCGATCGAGACCGAGCGTCGCACGCTGGCTGCGGCCAAGGCCGCGGCCGACGTGGTCATCGACACCAGCGATCTCAACCCGTACCAGCTGCGAGAGCGCATCGCCGGCCACTTCGGCGACCCGGACGGGGAGACGGCCGACCTCAACCTGACCGTGCTGTCGTTCGGCTACAAGCACGGTCTACCGCTCGACGTCGACGTCGTCTTCGACTGCCGATTCCTGCCGAACCCCTACTGGGAGCCCGAGCTGCGGGCCCTGAGCGGTCAGGACGCAGCGGTCAGGACCTACGTGCTCGACCGTCCGTCGGCCAAGCGATTCGTCGGCGACGTCGAGCGACTGCTCGAGCACCTCCTGCCCGAGTACCGGGCCGAGGGCAAGAGCTACCTGACCATCGCCTTCGGCTGCACCGGCGGTCGCCACCGCTCGGTTGCGATCGCCGAGCACCTGGCCGCCGAGCTCGAGCGCGAGGGCTGGCAACCCAGGATCCGGCATCGTGACCTCGACCGCTGACAGGACCGTCCCCGGCGACCGCCCCGTCCCCGGCGACCGACCGGACCCCGGTCCGGCCGGGCATCGGGACCACCACGCCGGCCCAGCGGTGGTGGCCCTCGGCGGCGGCCACGGACTGGCCACCAGCCTACGGGCGGCCAGGAGCTACGCCGGCTCCGTGTGCGGCGTGGTGTCGGTCGGCGACGACGGCGGCTCGAGCGGCCGGCTCCGCCACGAGCTGCGGGTCGCCCCGCCCGGCGACGTGCGCCGCTGCCTCTCCGCCCTGGCCGGTGACGACTCCCTGCTCGTCCGATCCATGGAGCACCGCTTCGTCGAGGGCAGCCTCCAGGGGCACCCGATCGGCAACCTGCTGCTGACCGGGCTGGCCATGGTGGCCGGCGACCTGCAGGCCGCCATCGACGAGGTCGGGCGCCTCGTCGGGGCGACGGGCCGGATCTTCCCGGCCACCGAGGTGCCGGTCACGTTGATCGCCGACTCCGACGGCGGCACCCTCGCCGGCCAGGTCACGATCGAGCGGGCCGCCGGCATCCGCAACCTCCGCTTCGACCCGGCCGACCCGCCAACGTCGGCGGCCGCCGTCGGGGCCGTCACGACGGCCGACCAGATCGTCATCGGCCCCGGGTCGTTGTTCACCTCGGTCCTGGCCACCGCCGTCGCTCCCGGCATCCGGGGCGCCCTGAACGCCACGGCGGCGACCAGGGTCTTCGTCGCCAACGTCGCCAACGAGAAGGGCGACGCCCGAGGCTTCGGCCTGGCCGAGCACGTCGAGGCCCTGCTCGACCACGACATCCCGGTCGATGTCGTCGTCGCCGGCGCCCGTTCGGTCGGGGATCGCCCGCCCCCGGTGCCGGTCGTCGAGGCCGAGGTGGCGGCCGACGACGGCTGGAGCCACGACGCCAAGCTCCTGGGTGAGGTGTTGGCCGGGCTGGCCGACGCCCGGCCCTGACCGCGGGCGGCGCCCTCCGGTGAACCGGCGGTAGACCGTCTCCGCCCTCGTCCTCTCCGGCCGGCCGCGCCGCTAGGGTGCACATCGGTGGGCGGTCGCCCACCCGCGGCCGCATCGACGGCCCGACACGACAGCGATCACCCACCACCGCCGAAGCCACCGAGCGCCGGCGAGCAGACGAGCGAAAGGACCTCGCACCCCATGGCAATCCGCGTTGGCATCAACGGATTCGGCCGCATCGGCCGCAACTTCTTCCGGGCGGCCAAGGCCAGCGGCGCCGACGTCGACTTCGTCGCCGTCAACGACCTGGGCTCGCTCGACACGATGGCCCATCTCCTCAAGCACGACTCGGTGCTCGGCAACCTCGCCGACGACATCACCGCGGCCGACGGTGGCATCAAGGTGGGCGGCGACGTCCTGCAGGTGCTCAGCGAGCGAGACCCGGACAAGCTCCCGTGGGGCGACCTCGGCGTCGACGTGGTCGTCGAGTCGACCGGCGTCTTCAACTCCCGCGACGCGGCGCGCCGCCACCTCGACGGCGGCGCGCCGTTCGTGGTCGTCTCCGCCCCGGCGAGCGGGGCCGACGCCACCTTCGTCGTCGGCGTCAACGAGGACACGTTCGACCCGGCCAACCACAAGGTCGTCTCCAACGCCTCGTGCACCACGAACTGCTTCGTGCCCATGGTCCAGGTCCTGGACGACGCGTTCGGCGTGCAGCAGGGCCTGATGACCACGGTCCACGCCTACACGGGCGACCAGAGCCTCGTCGACGGCCCCCACAAGGATCTGCGCCGAGCCAGGGCCGCGGCCATCAACATCATCCCGACCTCGACCGGCGCGGCCAGGGCCACCGGCCTCGTGCTGCAGTCGATGCAGGGCAAGCTGGACGGCAGCGCCCTCCGGGTCCCGGTGCCGACCGGGTCGCTGACCGACTTCACCGCGGTCGTCGACGGCGAGCCGTCGGTCGACGAGGTCAACGCCGCCTTCGCCACGGCGGCCTCAGACGGCCGCCTGGCCCCGGTGCTCGACTACACCGATGCCCCGATCGTCTCGAGCGACATCGTGACGTCGCCGGCTTCGTGCACGTTCGACGCCGGTCTCACCATGACCCAGGGCAGCCTCGTCAAGATCGCCGGCTGGTACGACAACGAGTGGGGCTACTCGAACCGCCTCGTCGACCTGGTGGCGATCGTCGGCGCAGCCAACCAGCAATGATCTTCGGCGTCCCCGAGCTCGAGGACCTCGGCGACGTCACCGGGAAGTCGGTGCTCGTCCGGGTCGACTTCAACGTGCCCCTGGCCGACGGCGTCATCACCGACGACCTGCGGATCCGGGCCGCCGTCCCGACCCTCAACTGGCTGCTCGAGCGGGGCGCCCGGGTCACGGCCTGCTCGCACCTCGGGCGACCGAAGGGCCAGGTGGCGAGCGAGTACTCGCTCGAACCGGCCCGGGCCCGCCTGGCCGAACTGGTCCCCGGCGTCGAGCTGCTCGAGAACCTCCGGTTCGATCCGGGCGAGGAGGCCAACAGCCCCGAGACCGTGGTCAAGCTGATCCAGGGCCACGACCTCTACGTCAACGACGCCTTCGGCGCCTCCCACCGGTCGCACGCCTCGATCGTCGGGCCGCCGGCCCACCTGCCGTCGGCCGCCGGCCGGCTCCTGGCCAACGAGGTGGCGGTCCTGCTCGGCCTGCGGGACCGGCCGCGACGGCCGTTCGTCGCCATCATGGGCGGGGCCAAGGTGTCCGACAAGCTGGCGGTCATCGAGTCGCTGCTCGACGTGGTCGATGCACTGATCGTCGGCGGGGGCATGGCCTTCACCTTCCTGGCGGCCAGGGGCCACTCGGTCGGCTCGTCGCTGCTCGAGGAGGACATGATCGAGACCTGCGCCCGGCTGCTCGATGGTCCGAAGCCGATCCACCTGCCCGAGGACGTCACCGCCCTCGGGCCGGGGGGCAGGCTGTTCGAGCCCGGGGCGGGCGGCGAGGTCCGCCAGGCGGGGGTCGATCTGCCGGACGGATGGATGGGGGTCGACATCGGTCCCGGTACGGCTGCGGTGTTCGGCGACGTGATCGCCGAGGCCGGCACGGTGTTGTGGAACGGTCCGATGGGCGTGTTCGAGGACCCGCGGTTCGAGGCCGGCACCCGTTTCGTCGCCCAGGCCGTTGCCGAGAGCCGGGCGTTCTCCGTCGTCGGCGGCGGCGACTCGGCGGCGGCGGCCAAGCAGTTCGGGGTCGACGACGACGTCGACCACGTCTCGACCGGGGGAGGGGCCTCGCTCGAGCTGCTCGAGGAGGGCGACCTGCCGGGGCTGGCGGCGCTGAGGAGCGCAGCGGCCGGCTGAGCGACCGACGCTCACACCGACGACAAAGGGAGTGCGACGATGGCCGATGGCAACCTCCGGCGACCGCTGATCAGCGGCAACTGGAAGATGAACCTGAACCACTTCGAGGCGATGCGGCTGGTCCAGGAACTGAGCTACCAGGTGACCCGCGACGACGTCGACGCGGTCGACGTCTCCGTCCATCCGCCGTTCACCGACATCCGCACGGTCCAGACCACCCTCGAGTCCGATCGGATCCCGTTCTTCCTCGGGGCCCAGCACTGCCACTCGGACGCCTCCGGGGCCTTCACCGGCGAGGTGGCGCCGCCGATGCTGGCCAAGCTGGGGGTCACCTACGTGATCGCCGGTCACTCGGAGCGCCGCGAGGTGTTCGGCGAGAGCGACGAGCTGATCAACGCCAAGGTCAGGGCCATCCTGGCCAACGAGATGGTGCCGATCCTGTGCGTCGGCGAGACCCTCGACGAGCGGGAGGCCGGCGAGGCCCAGCGCAAGGTCGAGGGGCAGCTGGCGGCCGGCCTGGCCAAGGTCAAGCCCGAGCAGGTGGCGTCGATGGTGATCGCCTACGAGCCGATCTGGGCCATCGGCACCGGCCGGACGGCATCGGCCGACGACGCCCAGGCCATGTGTCAGGCGGTCAGGGAGGCCGTCGGCGCCTCCCACGGAAGCGACGCCGCCGACTCGGTCAGGATCCAGTACGGCGGCTCGGTCAAGCCGATCAATGCCGCCGAGCTGATGAACCAGCCCGACATCGACGGCGCCCTGGTCGGCGGCGCGAGCCTCGAGGCCGAGTCGTTCACCCGGATCATCCAGTACCGCCTGCACGACTGAGTGGTCGCCGTCGACCCGTCTCGCCGCCGCACGGCACCCCGGCCCGACCTCGGTCGGCTGCTGGTGGCCCTCGTCGGCTTCGTGCTGGTCGCCCCCGCGTGCTCCGGCTCCGACGACGCCGGCGTCGGAGCCCCGGACGACGGTGTCGTCGCCGAGGCCGCGACCGGCGGCGGACGCCTCGACACCGACCTACGAGCGGCGGAGTCCGAGGACCCGGGAGACGGTGACCAGGAGGACGCCGACGGAGCCGACCGCGCGGTCGACGAGCGGCCACCCGATGGGACGGTCGTCTGGGTCACCGGGACCGAGCCGGCCGATCTCCACCTCGACGACCCGGCGAACGGGCTCACCGTCACCGCCTGGATCCGGGAGGGTCTGCTCGAGTCGCTGTTCGGCGTCGGCCCTGACCTCACCTACCACCCGGAGCTGCTGGCGGCCGAGCCGACGATCACCGACCTCGACGACGCCGCCGTGGCCATCGAGTACCGGCTGCGGAGCGATCTGAGCTGGTCAGACGGAACACCGCTGACCGCCGAGGACGTCGCCTACACCCATCGGATCCTGACCGAGGGCTGCCAGGTCGAGGCCGACGGCTCGATCCTCGACAGCTCGGCCCAGGGCTGCGTCTACCTCACCGGCAACCGCCTCGGCATCGACCAGGTCACCGACTTCGAGGTGCTGAGCGACACCGAGTTCCGGGTCACGATGGCCGGCTTCTACCCCGACTGGCGACGGCTGTGGAGCCCGGTGCTGGCCGCCCACGCCCACGGCGACGATGCCGACACCGTCAACCGGCGACTGCGGACCTTCATCGGCTCGGACGGTCCGCTCCCGAGCTCGGGTCCGCTCCGGATCGAGCGCTGGGAGCGAGGCGGGTCGATGCTCCTCGTCGCCAACGAGGCGTATCACGGCGCCAACGGTCCGGGGGCCGACGGCGCCGACGGCGCCGACGACGGCGATCCGGTCGAAGCGGTCAGGATCGACTTCGTCCCCGATCCCGGGGCCCGGGTGGCGGCCCTGGTCGATGGTCGGGCCGACCTGCTCTTCGAGCGGTCCCAGGTCGGTCATCGGGTGCTGATCGATGACGGGGCCATCGACGCCGTCGCCGCCGCCGGACCCGACTACGACCACGTCGGCCTGAACCTCCTCAACCCCCATCTCGCCGAGCCCGAGGTGCGCGAGGCCCTGGTCACCGCCATCGACAAGGAGGCGCTGATCGAGGCCGTCTACCGGCCGCTCGTCGGTGCAGACGGCGAGGTGGCCAGCCAGGGCAACACCTACTGGCTGGCCGGGCAGCCCGCCTACGTCGACCACCAGCAGGGGTACGTAGCGGCCGACCCGGAGGCCGCCCGCGCCCTGCTCGAGGGCGCCGGCTACGTGGCCGACGACGACGGGTACCGCCATCCCGAGCGGGGCCGGCTGCGGCTCCGGCTGGCCACGATCGGCGGTGATCCACTTCGCGAGGCCAGCCAGGAGGTGCTCATCGAGCAGCTCGCCGACGCCGGGGTCGAGGTGGTCGCCGACAACCCGGCCGGCGGGCGCTTCTTCCGGGAGGGCCCATTCGCTCCCGACGCCCTGCTGGCATCGGCCACCGGCGGCGACGACGGCGATCCCGCCCTGTGGGACCTGGCGCTCTTCGCCTGGGCCGGCGGTCCGTGGCCGGGTGCCCAGTCGGGCGTGTACCGGAACGGTTCGCCCGGCAACCCGTACGGCTTCTCGGATGCCGAGTTCGAGGTCCTGGCCTTCGAGTGTGACGCCGTCGTCGACGACGGCGAGCGGGCCGACTGCTACAACGAGCTCGACCGGTTCGTGACCACGCTGCGTGGTGGCGACATCGGCGACGAGGTGGCGACGGGGACCGAGGTCGAACCGCCGGCCGGCGTGTCGGCCGGGCTGTTCATGATCCCGCTCGTCCAGCGGCCGTTCCTGCTCGCCTATCGATCCGATCGCCTGCTCGGGCCGCCGGAGCCGTCGGCCTCGATCCGGGGTGGGCCGCTGGCGCTGGCCAGCGCATGGGTGCTCGCCGACGCCGAATCCTGACCGGCACCGGCGAAAGACAGGAGTTAGTGAACCGTCTCCCGGTTGTCAAGTGTCGACACGTGGCCACGCGGTGTGGGACGGTAGGGTGGCCGCCCTGCCGGGAGCGCCAGCCGGGCGGATGACCAACAGCACGCGGATGGAGAGGACGCGGATGACCGAGAGCATCGAGCTCCGATGAGTGCACACGAGGCGGTCCTCAGCGTCGCCGACCTGAAGACGACGTTCAGCACGCCAGACGGGACCGTCCACGCGGTCAACGGTGTCAGCTTCGACCTCCGTCCCGGCGAGTTCCTCGGGGTGGTCGGCGAGAGTGGTTCGGGCAAGAGCGTGACGATGATGTCGACGCTGCGCCTGATCCCCATGCCGCCGGGCGAGATCGAGTCCGGCCAAGCGGTCTTCGACGATCGCGATCTGCTGTCGATGGACGACGAGGAGCTGCGCCGGGTCCGTGGGGGCAAGATCGGCTTCATCTTCCAGGATCCGATGACGTCGCTCAACCCGGTGCTGACGATCGGTCGCCAGATCACCGAATCGATCAAGCTCCACGTCGGCTCGAGCGATGACGACGCCAACGAACGCGCCGCCGAGCTGCTGACCCTGGTCGGCATACCCGATGCGGCGCAGCGGCTGAAGAACTATCCCCACGAGCTGTCTGGCGGCATGCGCCAGCGGGTCATGATCGCCATGGCGCTGTCGTGCTCGCCGAAGGTGATCGTCGCAGACGAGCCGACCACTGCGCTCGACGTGACGATCCAGGCCCAGATCATCGAGCTGATCCGGGACCTGCGGGAGCGACTCAACACGTCGGTCATCTGGATCACCCACGACCTCGGCGTCATCGCCGGCCTCGCGGATCGCGTGATCGTGATGTACGGCGGCAAGATCGTCGAGGAGGCCAAGGTGGCCGACCTCTACGCCAGCCCCTCGCACCCCTATACCCAGGGTCTGCTCGAGTCGCTTCCCCGCCTCGACCTCCAGCATCAGGAGCTCGTGAGCATCAAGGGCCAGCCGCCGAGCCTGCTGGCCGAGCCGACGGGGTGCTCGTTCGCTCCCCGGTGCCCCCATGCGTTCGAGCGGTGCCACGACGAGGTGCCGTCCCTCACCGAGATCGGCAGCGAGCACAAGGTGGCCTGTTGGTGGGACACTGAGAACGGGAGGCCCCGTGTCGGAGGTTGACACCGTGAGCGAGACCGCAGACGTCGGAGGTCCGGATGCGGCCGAGAACGGCCCGCCTCTGGTCCGGGTCGAGCGGTTGAAGAAGCACTTCCCGATCACCAAAGGCCTGTTCCGCCGCCAGGTCGGGGCCGTCCGGGCGGTCGACGACGTGACGTTCGACATCGTCCGAGGTGAGACGCTCGGGCTGGTGGGGGAGAGCGGTTCGGGCAAGTCGACGACCGGTCGTGCCATCCTGCAGCTCGACGAGGTGACCGACGGCACCGTCCACTTCGACGGCAAGGAACTGACCGCGTTGTCCTCGGGCGAGGTTCGCAAGCTCCGACCACGGATGCAGATGGTGTTCCAGAACCCGCATGCGTCGCTGAACCCGAGGATGACCGTTGCGTCGATCATCGGCGAGCCGCTGCGCGAGCACCGCTCGGGCCGAGGCGGCAATCGCGACGAGCAGATCGACGACCTGCTCCGTCTCGTCGGCCTCGACCCCATCCACGCCAACCGCTACCCGCACGAGTTCTCCGGAGGCCAGCGCCAGCGCATCGGGATCGCCAGGGCCATCGCCCTCAACCCGGACTTCATCGTCTGCGACGAGCCGATCGCTGCGCTCGACGTGTCGATCCAGGCCCAGATCGTGAACCTGCTCGAGCGGCTCCAGGACGAGCTCGACCTGACGTACCTCTTCATCTCCCACGATCTGAGCATGGTGCGCCACATCGCCGACCGGGTTGCCGTGATGTACCTCGGCCACGTCGTCGAGCTGGCCTCGACCGACGATCTGTTCGAGGCTCCGAGGCACCCCTACACCCAGGCGCTGCACTCGGCGGTCCCCGTGCCGGATCCGACCGTCGAGATGACGCGCGAGCGCATCATCCTCACCGGCGACATCCCGAGCCCGGCCAACCCGCCGCCTGGTTGCGTCTTCCACACGCGGTGCCCGATCGCCGAGGAGCGGTGCTCGCAGGAGGCCCCCGAGTGGCGGCAAGTCGAGGGCCACTGGGTTGCCTGTCACTTTGCCGACAGGTAACGACAACGTGGTGGTTCGCAAGCTGCAACGCGCCGGACCCAACTCCTTGTTAAGATGCTCCACTGCGTAACGTACCGGTGAACCGCCGGTTCTGAGAGGAGAGAGGACGCATGAAGAAGCTCTTCGTGCTGCTATTTGCCTTCGTGCTGATCGCCGCCGCCTGTGGCGGTGACGACGACGAAGCAGAGACCGGCACCGACGAAGAAACATCAACGGAGACGGCGGAGGACGACTCCGACGACGCCGCGGAAGACGACGACGACGCCATGGAGGAGGAAGACGGTGACGATGCCGCCGCCGCCGGCGGTGAGGCCGGCTCCGGTGGTGAGCTCCTCCTCCTGCAGTGGCAGGCCCCGTCGCAGGCCAACGGCCTGCTGTCGTCCGGCACCAAGGACATCCTGGCTGCGTCGCTGGTCAACGAGCCGCTGGCTCGCTTCGACCCGGCCGGTGTGATCCAGCCGACGCTCGCCGCCGAGATCCCGACCGTCGAGAACGGTGGTGTGGCCGAGGACTTCACCTCCATCACCTGGCCGCTGCTCGACGATGTCGTGTGGTCGGACGGCACGCCGTTCACCGCCGACGACGTGGTCTTCACGTGGGAGTACTGCACCAACGGCACCGCCGATCCCGAGGACGACCTCACCGGTTGCTCGGCGGACTTCACGACCGTCGAGAGCGTCGTCGCCGATGACGACTTCACGGTCACGATCACCTTCGTCGATCCGCAGCCCTTCCCCTACGGCGACTTCGTCGGCTACACCGAGCCCATCATCCAGCGGGCCCAGTTCCAGGACTGCGCCGGCGAGCAGGCCAGCGCCTGCACCGAGGAGAACTTCGGCCCGATCGGGACCGGTCCCTACATGGTGACCGAGCTCCGTCCGGAGGACACCGTCACCTACGAGTGGAACCCGATGTACCGCGGTGTCGACGAGGGCAAGCCCTTCTTCACCAACGTGACCATCAAGGGTGGCGGCGACGCCGAGTCGGCCGCTCGCTCGGTGCTGGAGATCGGCGAGGCCGACTACGCCTGGAACCTGCAGGTGGCCCCGGAGATCCTGGCCCCGATGGAGGCCGCCGGCAACGGTCGCCTCGGCTCGGGCTTCACCGCCAACGTCGAGCACATCAACCTGAACCAGACCGATCCGGAGGCCGACCCGCCCTCGGAGTGGATGGAGGACGGTTCGACCAACCACCCGGTGCTGTACCAGAACCCGGAGTTCGCCCGGGCGCTGTCGCTGGCCATCGACCGTGAGGCCCTCGTGGCCGTCGGTTACGGCGCTGCCGGCCGCCCCACCTGCACCATGTGGCCGGTGGGTGACCAGCAGTCGACCGCTCAGGACTTCTGCCTCGAGTACAACCCGGAGGAGGCCATGTCCATCCTCGACGAGCTCGGCTATGTCGACTCCGACGGTGATGGCGTGCGTGAGACCGATGACGGCATCCCGCTGTCGTTCGACTACGTGACCTCGACCAACGCCGTGCGTCAGTCCAACCAGGACATCGTCAAGGCCAACTGGGCCGAGATCGGTGTCGAGGTCGAGATGCGCAACGAGGACGCCTCGCTGTTCTTCGACGGCACCAGCGCCTCCGACGCCTCGATCTGGAAGTTCTTCAGCGACATGGAGATGTTCACCAACGGTGCGACGGTGCCGGACCCGGTGGCCTATCTGCAGGGCTGGATCACCGACGAGATCCCGACGGCCGCCCTCGGCTGGCCGGCTTCTGGCAACATGCCTCGCATGTCGTCGGCTGAGTATGACGAGCTGTGGGCCGAGCTGTCGACGACCCCGTCGACCGACCCGTCCTACCTGCCCGGCATCCAGCGCCTCCAGGACATCCAGGTGGAGATCGGGGCCATCATCCCGCTGATCCACCGGGCCAACGTCTCGGCGTGGGGCAACGACATCCAGAACACCGGTGACCTGAACGGTTGGGACTCGGAGTACTGGAACATCCAGGACTGGGTCCGGGCTGAGTGATCGGCCGGGTTCCAGCAACCTGTAGGAAGTGACGGAGCGGTCGTGTCACCCGGGGCTTTCGGCCCCGGGGGCACGACCGCTACTGTTTAGAGACACCGCAAGGAAGCACAGGTATGGGTCGATACGTCATCCGGCGCACGCTGTTCGCCATCCCAACCCTTCTGGCGATCAGCCTGATCATCTTCTTGATCCTGGACTTCGCCCCGGGTGACCCGGCCAGTCAGCTCCCGCTGACGCTGCCGGCGGAGGTGCGGGAGCAGCTCCGAGAGGCACTCGGGGTCAACGACCCGTTCATCGTCAAGTGGATGAACTGGAACCGGCTCATGTTCATCAACGAGCCGCTCCACGCCATCGACTCGACGTTCGGCACCTGCATCGGCAACTGCGAGGAGCGGGTCCGCATCATTTCCTGGGCCTCCCGGGCCCCGGCGATGGACATCATCTACCAGCGCCTGCCCCAGACCCTGTGGGTGCTCGGACTGGCCTTCCTGCTCGGCACCCTCCTGGCCATCCCCATCGGGATCTACTCCGCCTACCGCCAGTACTCGTGGTTCGACAACCTGGGCACGGTCATCACGATGATCGGCTTCTCGGTGCCGACCTTCTTCACCGGGCTCCTGGCCATCACCGTCTTCTCGATCTGGCTCGGCTGGTTCCCGTCGTTCTACGACACGACCCACGACGTCCAGTGGACGAGCTGGTCGAGCATCTGGACCCAGATCAGACAGATGATCATGCCCGTTGCGGTGTTGACGCTGTTCAACGCCGCCAGCCTCAGCCGGTTCACGCGGGCCGCCGTGCTCGACAACCTCAACCAGGACTTCGTCCGCACGGCCCGATCCAAGGGCCTGGGCGAGCGGGCGGTGGTCATGGTCCACGTGATGCGCAACAGCCTCATCCCCGTGGTCACCCTCATCGCCCTGTCGATCCCGGGCATCTTCTCCGGCGCCATCATCACCGAGCAGATCTTCCGGATCAACGGGCTCGGCCAGCTGCTGGTGGTCGCCATCGGTCAGGGTGACGTGCCGATGGTGCAGACCCTGACGTTCATCTTCGCCGTCCTCGTGGTGGCGTTCAACGTGGTGGCCGACGTGCTGTACGGCCTCCTCGACCCGAGAATCCGGTACGACTGAGCGCCGCGAGGAGCTGACATGACCACGATCGAAGATCCGCCGGACCAGCGCCTCGACGATGTCGACGACGCCCTGCTCAGCGGCGACGTCCAGACCAAGCACCGCTCCCTCCGTTCCGACGTGTGGCGGCAGTTCAAGCGGCACAAGGGGGCCGTGGTCGGTCTGGTGCTGCTCACGATCATCGTCGTCGCCAGCTACATCGGACCGTGGGTCTACCCGCTCGACCCGTTCGAGCTCGACACGGCCAACGCCAACCAGGGTCCGTCCTGGGGCCACCCGGCCGGAACCGACAACCTCGGCCGTGATGTGATGGCCCGCGTCCTGGTCGGAGGTCGCATCTCGCTGTCGGTCGGATTCGCCGCCATGCTCGTCGGTCTGCTGCTCGGCACCCTGATCGGCGTGCTCGCCGGCTTCTTCCGCCGAACCGACGGGCCGCTCATGCGGTTCACCGACCTGTTCCTGTCGCTGCCGCTGCTCCCCCTGCTGCTGGTCATCATCATGCTGTTCCGGGAGCCGCTCAAGGACTCGTTCGGGCCGAGCCTCGGCATCTTCATTCTCGTCGTCGTCGTGATCGGCGCCACGAGCTGGATGCAGACCGCTCGCGTGGTGCGGGGTGACGTGCTGGCCATCAAGGAGGAGGAGTTCGTCCTCGCCGCCGAGAGCGTCGGTACCAGGCAACGTCGGATCGTGTCCCGGCACATCCTCCCCAACGTGCTCAGCCCCGTCATCGTCGCCGCGTCGCTCGGCACGGCGAACGCCATCATCACCGAGTCGGCGCTGTCGTTCCTCGGCCTCGGCTTCCCGGCCGACTTCCCGACCTGGGGCCGGCTGCTGTTCGACGCCAAGGACTATATGAACATCAACGCCTGGCGGGTCATCTGGCCAGGCGTGCTGATCTCGGTCACGGTGATGTGCGTGAACTTCATCGGCGACGGTCTTCGGGACGCCCTCGATCCCCGGCTCCGCAGCAAGGGCTGATCCGCTTCCACGACCGCCGCCGCTAGGCTGGTCGTCGTGATTCTCGTGCTCGGCATCGTCTACGCCGTCATCGGCCTCGCCACCATCGCGCTGGTGCTGCTGCACAGCGGCCGCGGCGGCGGGCTGTCCGACATGTTCGGCGGCGGGCTCGGCGCTTCGGCGGCCGGCTCGACGCAGATGGAGCGCAACCTCGACCGCCTGACCATCATCTTCGGGCTGATCTTCGCCCTGCTGACGATGGTGTTGGCCTTCGCCGTCAACGCCTGATCCCCTCGGTCCGTCCCGCCGGGCCACCGGCGTTCGTCAAGATCCTCGCATCCCGGCCGATCGGACCGGGTGCGACGGTTCTGCCATGGGCTGCTGGTCCTGTTCGTCTCGGCCGCTGCCGCCTGCACGACGCCGGTCGATGACGGCTCGGAGGCGCCGGCACGAGCGTGGGAGGTCGAGGCACTGCCGTTCGCGGTCGGCGCCGATCAGCCGCTTCGCATGGCCATGGTCCGCCCGCCATCGTTCCGGCCAGACGAAGTTGGGCTCGTCGACCAGGGTGCCGTGATCGTCGCCGACCTCCTGTACGACGGCCTGACCGAGGTCGACGGCTCGACCGGCGGCCTCCGGCCCGGACTGGCCAGCACATGGGTGGCCGACCCGACGTTCCGGCGGTGGACCTTCGAGCTCGACCGGGCGAGCGGCGTCTCGGCCGACACCGTCGTCGCCAGTCTGGCCGCCCTCGTGACCGATCCGGTCGATGGAACGCCGCCCCCGATGACCGCCGCCGCCCTGACGGCGGGCTTCGACGCCGTCAGGGCCGCCGACGAGCGGACGGTCGTCATCGAGCTCGACCGCCCGAACGCCGGTCTGCCGTGGGTGCTGAGTGGCCTGCCGTACTCGGTCGTCGGCGACGACGGAGCGGCCACCGGTGCCTACGAGGTGCTCGAGGACGACAGCGCATCGCTCGTGCTCCGCCCGAGGGATGCGCTGGGCGCCGCCGACCGGTCTGGCCAGGTGCGCGTGCGGTGGGTCGACGAGCCGGTGACCGCCTACCGACTGCTCGTCGATCGCTCCGTCGACGCCGCCGTGGTCGGGCCCGAGTCGTTGCCCGACGCCGAGCGGCGCTTCGGCTGGACACCGTCGCCGACGGTCGGTAGTCGCTACTACGTGTTGAATGCGGGCGCTCCGGCGCTGCGGGATCGAGCGAGTCGATCGCAGGTGATCGACGCGGTCGATGCGGTTGATCTCGTCCGATCGACCGGGCGGGCCGACCTGGTGGCGCTGCACGACCTGGTGCCACCGGCAGCGTCGGGCTGGCGTCCGGGTGAGCCGACCGACGGTGCGACCTCGCCGGCCGGTGGCTCGTCGACGACGTTCGTCCCGCTGCGCCTGGCGTCGGTCGGCCGGGGGCCGGCGCCACTCACCTCGGCGCTCGAGGCCCACCTGGCCGCCGCCGGCCACGACGTCGAGCACTCGAGCCTGCAGGCGGCCGATCTGGCCTCGGCCATCGTCGATGGCTCGACCGACGTCTTCGCCTTCGGCTGGGTCGCTCCGGCCGGTTCCGTCGACGCAATCCTCCCGCCGCTGCTCGGCCCCGGTTCGCCGGCGAACGTCGCTCGGATCGCGGATCCGGCCGTCGGGGAGCTGCTCGATCGGGCGGCGGTGACCGCCGACGACGACGCCCGTTGGGACCTGCTCGATCGGGCCCACCGACTGGCCCTGGACGAGGGAACCCTGCTCCCCGTCGCCGCAACGGGCAGTACCCTGGTGGCGGCCTCGGCCGAGTCCGAGCTCGTGGTCAGGGCCGACGGCTCGCTCGACCTGGAAAGCTCTCGGTGAGCGCCGGTCGGGGCCGGTGAGTTGCTAAGATTTGACGCTCACCAGAACAAGTCACGTCGGAGTGGCGGAATTGGCAGACGCGCTAGCTTGAGGGGCTAGTGCCCGCAAGGGCGTGGGGGTTCAAGTCCCCCCTCCGACACCACAGATGACGCCCGCAAACAAGCGGCTGTCGAGGACGTAAGGGCCCGAAGATCCGCCTCAGGGGTGTCGTTTGCTGACGAAATTGCTAACGGCAGCCTGAGCACCGGGTGTTGCGGCCCTTCCCGCAGGCCAACGCACACCGCTGCCGTTCGACACCCAACGCCACCGCTGGCGTGCTGCGGGGACGAGCGGCGGCCGAGCGCGGGGAGTGGCATCACGCACTCCCATGCGGCAAGCAGAACGGCGAATCCGTCCGTTGTCGCTTGGCGCGCCCCGACCATGGCGGCAGCGATCGGTCAGGCGGGACAGCTCGGAGGCGCTGTCCCAATCGCGCCGCGGCCTGTCCCACAGGTACGCACCATGCAAGGAACGCTCGTTTGCATCATGTGCGCCCTGTCGGCTGCGGGTTGCACGACCGCAGCCCCGTCAACCCAGCGCCACCAGGCGCCAAGTCGAGCTGAGGTGATCTCGACGGCTCTGGCCATGAACCCCGCGCTCGATGTCGATGCGGCCCGCGGACACTCGGCTGAACCCGCGAGTTCGGCCGGGAGAACCGATACGACCGGAGCCGGTACGCCAGCTCCACAGGTGGGTGCGGCGAGTTCTGCCATCTCGCCGACTGGCGAGGTCAACCATCACGGCCACCTTCATGAGCATCTCGAGCCGCTGAGACTCACGCCGCCGGGTGACGGTCACGACCCGGTCGCAGTCGCGCTCTACGTCGCGCAGGTCTGGTTCAGTCGCCCAGCGGTGGGTCCGCCGCTGCCGACGGCCTTGCCCGGTGGGTCACGGCGGAACTGCTCAACCAGCAGCGAGCCCCCGTGACGACCCGTCCGACGACATGGCGGTCCGCGCCGACGTCGTTGCGACGGCCGCGGCTGTACGCGCCGCCTCCGCAACCGTGACGATCACGATGGAACAGTCGAGCGGCGGGCACGGCTACGTCGAGCTGCGCGTCGTCGTCACCGCCACCATGATCCTCGCCGATGGGGGATGGCAGGTGGCCTGGTTGGAGACCTCGCCATGACAAAGCTGGTCGGCGCCAGCCTTCTTCTGCTCGCATCGCCCCTTGTTGCGCTCTTTGGTCTCGTCACTATCGCTGGTGGCGCGTCCTCAGGCAGTGGCGCTGCTGCCGGACACGCGACTTTCAACCCTTCGGAAGAGGCGCTCGCCGACATCCCTTTGGGTCTGATCGGGGTGTACACCACGGCGGCGAGTGGCTGCATAGGGCTGCCGTGGCAAGTCCTCGCCGCAGTCGCACGCGTCGAATCCAACCACGGCCGCTTCGGCGGCGCCACATTCGACGCAGCCTGAACGGTCTCTCCTCCGATCATCGGGATCGCTCTGAACGGACAGAACGGGACCGCGGCGATTGCCGATACTGACGGCGGGCGACTTGACGGCGACATCGTCTGGGATCGCGCCGTCGGGCCATTTCATCTACCTCGATGACCACCGACCTGGTGCTCGACGCCCTCGAGCAGGCCATCTGGTCCCGAGATCAACGCCTCGATGGGCTGATCGCCCACTCCGATGCCGGAAGTCAAGGCGGATTCAATCGGTGGACGCAACACCGGCCTGTTGGAGAGAGCGTAGGTGATCGTCGAACGCTTCGGCGGGTGTGCGCCAGCCGAGAATCTTGCGGGGTCGCGAGTTCAGCTCAGCAGCGACTGCGTCGAGGTGCTGGGCATTCCAGCGGGCCAGGTCGGTGCCTTTCGGGAAGTATTGACGGAGGAGCCCGTTGGTGTTCTCGTTGGTGCCTCGCTGCCATGAGCTGTGAGGGTTGGCGAAGAACACCGGGATCCCGGTCTCGACGGTGAAGTCAGCGTGGGCGGAGAGTTCCTTGCCGCGGTCCCAGGTCAATGATCGGGTGAGCTGGTCGGGCAGCGTCGACATCGATACCGACAGGGCCTTGGCCATCGTGGCAGCGCTGTAGCCTGCGAGCGCTGGGCCGTTCTTCGTCCGCGGGATGGTGCCGTAGCCGGCTTCTCTCGGGAGGTGGATCAGCCTGGTGAAACGCGTGGTGCGATCAACGATCGTGCCGATCGCCGAGCGCTTCAGCCCGATGATCAAGTCGCCCTCCCAGTGGCCAGGGACGGAACGATCACCGGCCTCGTCAGGGCGCTCAGAGATCATCACATCCGGTGTCACGTGCGCCCATGCCTTGTTCCGTGCCCTGGCCCTCGGGACCCGCAGCGCTCGTCCGGTGCGCAGGCAGTGCACCAGCTCTCGTTTCAGAGCGCCTCGCTCTTCGATGTAGATGGCCTCGTGGCTGATGCGCATAGTTTCATCATCGGGGAATTCGACCTTCAACCGGTTCGAGATCTGCTCGGGGCTCCAGCCGCGTGTCCAACGTCGATCACCGCGGTGCGGTTTGTTCCGCCCGATCCAGGGTGTCCCCTCGGGGCCGAGTGGCGTGCCGTCATCGTCGCACACCTCGCCGGCCAGGCGATCCTGGTCATAGGCTCGCAGCCTCGGGTTCTCAACGAGCTTGTATGGCTTGGGGCGCTTGGCGATCAGCTCGGCCTTCCATTGCGCTACCGATGCTCGATACTCGAGCTTGCCGCCCCGGGTCGCTGCGTTGCGACGCAGCTCACGAGACATCGTCGACGGGTACCGGTCGATCGCACGAACGATCGCACGCACCCCCTCGCCCTTTGCCCGCAGAAGGGCGATCTCCTCACGCTCGGCAAACGACAGATAGCGGCCGGTCGGCTCGGCCAGACTCATCGGTGGCATCCCGCCACCATGCCGGAACCAGCGGCTCCCGACAGCCTGGGACACCCCGACCTCGGCCGCGGCCGCCTCGCTCGTTACCCCAGTAGCGATCACGCGCCAGAACTGACGCTCCACCTCTCGACGATGCGACGGCGCACCCGGCGACTTCATCGGAGACCGCCCCGTCAACTCCCTTCATCCAACCAGCTGGCCTTCCCAAGCTCCACCTCCTCATCGAGGTGTTGCGACGACCAATTGAATCCGCCCAATACACCAGCATCCGATACACCGCACGACTCGCCGACATCGGCGCGGCGCCCTCCATCGGGTCGGTCGGCGACCCCATCGACAACGCCGTAGCCGAGTCCACCATCGGTCTCTACAAGACCGAACTCATCCGACGCCGCGGGCCGTGGCGGACCGTCGACGAGGTCGAGTTCGCCACGTCCGAATACATCGACTGGTTCAACAACCGACGCCTCCACACCGAGACCGGCAACCTCCCACCCGCCGAAGCCGAGCAACTGTTCTACGATCAACAACCCACCCCTACCAAGAGGCCCGACACAGCGGTCAGAAATCTCCACCAAACCAGGCCGGGTCTGTCAGGTGATTGGTGTAACTGGTCTGGCGTCACTTGTTCTTGGCTGCGGTTACCGATGCTAGAAGAGCCTCCCTTCGAAGGTGATGGCGAAGGCGTTGAGAGCTGGCTTCCAGCGGTTCATCCAGCGCTCTTGCCCTGACCCGGTCGGATCCAAGGATCGGACCACGAGGTAGAGACACTTCGTGGCGGCCTGTTCGTTGGGGAAGTGGCCCCTGGCTCGGGTCGCCCGCCGGAACCGGGCATTCAACGACTCGATCGCGTTGGTGGAGTAGGTCACGCGGCGGATCTCGGGTGAGTAGTCCAAGAAGGGCACGAACTCGGACCAGGCGTTGTCCCACAAGCTCTTGATGGCCGGGTAGGACTCACCCCAGGTCGCGTCGAAAGCGACCAGTCGTTCGGCGGCGTCGGCCTCGTTGATAGCGGTGTAGACCGGGCGCAGGTCGCGGGCCATGGCGTCCCAGTCCCGCCGGGACGCGAGCCGGAAGGTGTTGCGGATCAGGTGCAGCACGCAGGTCTGGATCACCGCTTGGGGCCAGGTCGTCTCGATCGCGTCGGGCAGGCCTTTGAGGCCGTCGCAGACCACGATGCACACATCGTCGGTGCCGCGATTCTTGATCTCGGTCAGGACCTGCAACCAGTACTTGGCTCCCTCACCCCCAGTCCCGACCCACAGCCCCAAGATGTCCCGTTTGCCGTCGACGCTGACGCCGATGGCGCAGTAGACGGGCCGGTTGGTGACCTGGCCGTCGCGGATCTTGACCACGATGGCATCGATGAACACCACCGGATAGACCCGATCCAAGGGCCGGTTCTGCCACTCCGCGATGTCATCGAGAACCCGGTCAGTAATCTTCGAGATCGTCTCCCGGGACACCTCGGTGCCGTAGCTCTCAGCCAGATGAGCCTGGACCTCACCCGTCGTCAACCCCTTCGCCGTGAGAGAGATGACCATCGAGTCGACCCCACCAAGGCGGCGCTGTCGTGGCGAGCCGTTCGTCTTCGACCTGGCGCTTCGAGGGCGGTCTGGTCTTGGTGGCGTAGTAGGTCGACGGGGCGATCGGTAGTTCCTCACAGATCGACTCGACCCCGAAGGTGTCTCGGTTGGCGTCGATGAACGCGGTCATCGTTTCGGTGGGCGGTCGAGCTCCGCCGCGAAGAAAGCCGACGCCGAACGCAAGATCGCGTTCGACCGCTCCAACTCGCGAACCTTGGCTTCCAGTTCCGCGATCCGGCGCTCATCGTCGGTCGTGCGACCAGGCGCAGCGCCGACATCGATCTGCCACTGCCGGAACCAACCCCGAAGGGTCTCGGGGTGCACATCGAGCTGTTCGCCGATCTCGACGAACCCGCCATTCGACCGCTGCCTGGCCTTCCGCCAATCAGCAACGAGACGACACGCTCGCTCTTTCAACTCCGGCGGATACCTCCGCTGAGACCTTGCCATGACGTCCATCCTTCCAGGACAGAACGCCTCCATCAGACCCAGGCCGGTTCAGAGGCCCTGGGAGTCACCGTTCGAACGCAGTGAGCGCCTTCGCGCTACCGGGCACTGCACGAAGCGGCTCTCAGCTAGCCCGTGTCAACCGAACATCGCCTGCCAGGGAGGATGGATTATCACCTAGCCCAGCAACGGGCCACCCATCAGCGGGAGTTGAGTCGAGCGATGCACGGAACCAGATGAGCCTGCAGTGCGTCTGACTTAGCATGACCTTCGTCAATCGTCTCCGCCTTCTCTGCGTGCTCGGATCGCTATCGTTGATCGCGGGTGGTTGCCTTGGCAACTCCCCGCAGGAACACGCGATTCCGACTAGTTTGAATGGAGTTCCCCCGCTACGTGAGACAGGGGTGGTTGTCAGTTCATGCTGCTGAGGCAGCGTAGGTCTCGGCGGGGGTGCGGTGCTCGAGGCGGGCTTGGTGCCGGGCGCGGTTGTAGAAGGTCTCGATGTAGTCGAACAGGATCGTGCGCAGCTGGGAGCGGGTGAGGTGGCGCCAGTCGCCGTGGAGGTGGCGGATCTCGCGCTTCACGCTGGCCCACACCGATTCCATCGCGGCGTTATCGAAGCAATCACCGGTCGAGGAGTACGAGGCGCGCAGGTTCCAGTCGGCGAGCCGGTTGGTGAACTCCACTGCGGTGTATTGCGGACCCTTGTCGGCGTGGTGAATCAGTTCGGCGTCGGGATCGCGGCGGGCCAGCGCCATGACGAGGGCGTTGACGACGAGGTCGGTGGTCTGGCGTTCCCCCATCGACCACCCGCAGATCCCTCGATCGTGGAGATCCACGATGCCCGCAAGGAAGAGCTTGCCGTCGAGGCAGCCGAACTCGGTGATGTCGGCGACCCAGCGCAGATCCGAGGCCTCGGCGGTGAAGTCTCGTTCGAGGAGGTCGCCGGCTGGGGCGGTGTTGGCTCCGCGTCGCCAGCGCTTGCGGCTGTGAGCGCCGATCAAGCCGAGCTCGGCCATGATCCGAGCGACCCGCTTCTCGCCGACGCTGATGCCAGCCCGGCGGAGCTGACCCCAGACCCTCGGTGAGCCGTAGGTGCCGCGGGACTGGCGATAGATATCGACGATCTCGTTGGCCAAGTAGGCGTCATCGAGCAGCCGCCGCGATGGAGCGGCGTTGGCCCAGCGGTAGTAGGTCGCCCTCGGCAACTCGACCAGCTTGCAGAGCTTGGTGATCCGGTGGTCCGCTCGGTGGTCGTCAACGAACCAGCAGCGGGTCACCGGGTCGTCTCTTTCGCGAAATACTGCGCAGCCTTGCGAAGGATCTCACGTTCCTCTTTGACCTCAGCGAGCTCCTTTCGGAGCCGGATCAGCTCGGCCCGCTCGTCCTCGTCGAGACCGCCCTCATCACGAGCGTCGAACTCCTTGACCCAGGCCGCCAACGACCCATCCGCGATGCCGAGCGACCGCGCGATCTCAACGCGAGGCCGATCCGATCGCCGATACAACTCGACCGCCTCACGACGGAACTCCTCCGGGTAGCGATGTGTGCCCAACGTGGACTCCTTCCCGGGACCAGTCTCCCAGGCTCAGATGTCTCACGTAGCGGGGGAACTCCAGTGTCACCGCCTGGATCCCACGCTTCTGGCTGCTTGCCGTTGCGGTCATGGTGCGAAGTCTCACTGAGCGGAAGTGCAGTCAGAAGGGCGTTGGCGGGCGTTCGCGAACGTTGACCGGGCGTTTCAGATGAGTCCCCAGATAACCGATGAGGCCCGGGGTCAGCTGATCGTTGAGCTGCGGACCAAGCAGGGTTGGACCCAGGAGATGTTGGCCGAGTCGCTCGGCGTCGATGTACGTACTGTTCGCCGGTGGGAGGGCGGCCGGCAGAGCATCCGGTCCCGCAACCTGGCAGCGCTGGCTTCAGCGTTGCAGGCGCCGCTTGAGCTTCTGGTGACCGGTCAAGACACCTCCGCCGCCGCGCCGGCCGCGGCGACAACTCGTGTCGAAGATCGAGACCTCAGGACGGTTGACCTCGTGGTATGGCTCGCTGACGCTGCTCAGCAGCCGTTCGCTGAGACCTATGAGCTGGTGGTCGATGAGGCTGGCCAACTGGAGTCTGAGTCGCCATCGAGGAGGTACGAGCGCGACCTCGGGCGGGCCAGCATCAGCCGGCAGGATCTCGCGGACGCGGTCGCCGACTATTACGACCTCGCGGACCTGGGGGTGGGGGTCGAGTTCTACCAGACCGTCGTCGCCGGTCGAGAGCTCTCGCTGACGATTGTGGTCGATGGCGCATGGCGGGCGCTCGACATCGATCTTCGAGGCGAGGAGGCGCAGGGTGCGTTGGCGTCGTTGCCTTCCCCTGCCGGAGAGCCCCTGGCGGAGCCCGTCCATCGGGCCGCTGTGGCTCGGCTGGCCGACGCGGAGGCCAACGATCGGGTTCTGATAAACAACCCGATGTACCGGTTGCTGTCCGCCGATGTGGCGTCCGACCGACTGGACCTGTCGTTCACGCTTGCCACCTTCGCTGACTATGCGCTGCGGAACGGACTCATGGAGATGGAGACGGTCGACGCGCTGCGCCATTCGGAGACTGGCCGCCTTTCGGCGAGTTCGCCGACTCCGGTCCGTGACTCGCTACTCCCGTCAGCCCGGGCTGCTTTCGACCTGAGCAGCTACTTCTGCACGGGCGGAGTCGTTGCGCTCTTCGCCGCCGCACGACCAGCTGTGGGGGGCCGCCCCGCCGACTACGTGCTGTTGATTCAGCAGCGGGGCCAGAACGTGATGGACATCCCCGGCAAGCTCTCCACCGTTCCCAAGGGCTGGCACCAGCCCATCGGCGAGGCCGCCACCGAGGTGCGCCTCGGGACGACGCTGCTACGGGAGTTCGAGGAGGAGCTGCTCGGCCGCCAGGACCTCGAACAGATGTCGGACGAAGCTCGGCGTACTGCCGATCCTCTTCACCGGGAGCGCCATCCGGCGGCCATGCTCGAACTGCTCAGTAACCCGGGCAGCTTCCATCTTCGCTGCACCGGCTTCGGGCTGAACCTGCTCTCCGGCACCTACGAGGTTCCGTGCCTGATCGTCATCGACGACGAGGACTGGTGGGGACGCTGGGGCCACCTCATCGCCGGCAACTGGGAGACGATGAGCATCGACTCGATCTCGTCGGCTGACACCGACCGTCTTGCCGTCCTGATCCATGACCCCAGATGGAGTAACGAGGGCCTGTTCGCCCTCCTCGAAGGCCTCCGCTGCCTGGACCACCACGACGCAGCTGGCCGGGTCGCCTTGCCCTCGATTCGGTGATGACACGAATCTCCACCAGAGCTGCGGGTCTAGGCGGATGGAGCCCAGGCTCGATTCAGTGATTGTAGAAGGCCAGCCTTTGTGGGATCGAGGATTGGATCGTCTGCTCCCACCTCGACCAGCCGCTGGGCTACCGCGACCTTGTCGGGCGCTTGTGCTGAACGAGAACTGCACCAGTCGGCGAGGATCTTGCTTCTAAGATCTTGGCCGTCGAATACGGATGGGTCGACCAAGTCGCCACCACCGTTCCACGTCTCCAGCTCGGCGTTGACGGCAGCGACATACGACTCGACGTTGACGAGGTCCTCCAGTTCGCACGTGGCTCCGGGGTTCAGCTCGAAGACCTGTGACTCGTCGACTCCCGAGGTCAAGAGGTGGCGGCGGAGGTCTTCGCCACCACCGTCGGAGTCCGTCAGGAAGAACACCTGGCCGGCCTCCTCAGCCAGGGAGGGTATGTCCGAGATGGCAACGACCGAAAGGCCAGGCACGATCTGGTAGTCGAGCCTGTCCAGGCCGGTTGCCTGGCGGATCAGAGTTGGTAGCAGCACAGCGTCTGCCGGACCTTCGGCGATGACGGCTCTTCGGGCAGGCGTGAAGCTGAAGGCGGTCGCTCCCATGCGGGCCAGGAGGGGTGAGAAGCCTGAGCCCTCAGCCCAGAAGCCATTCTCAAGCTGCGAGCGGCCGGTATCGATCTGTCGAACGACACGGACGCCAGCACCCAGGTCGGGTGGCAACGAGCCAAAGGAGTGCGTTGTGTAGATGACCTTTTGGGCGAAGGACTGGGCCTGAAGTACGTCGATCAAGTCGGCCTGCGCGTCGTAGTGGAGATGGGTCTCGATCTCGTCCGCAAGCAGCACGGTCGGGCCGGACCAGCCGTGTGAATATGCAAGCAGCGCAGCGAACCAACGGAGTCCGTCGCTACGCTCGTCGACGGATGAGACTCCTGCATCGGCTGGCGTCGTCGCTTGGACCAGAAGAGTCGAGCCGTCGACATCAACCTGCAGCGCGATATCCGTCTGATGCCAGCTGCTTGCAAAGGCTTCCTTCAAACGGCGGTTGGCGTTGTCGCGCCAGGTCGAGACGTCGGCGCGTCGATTCGTGCGAGCAGCATCCCGAAGCGCAACCAGGTCGAGATCTGCGAGCGATCTCAGATGATCGAGCGCCGGTGGAGGGTTGGCTGCGACAACGTTCAGGTCGTACTCGCTCTGAAGATCCCGATCGGCTTGTGAGAATAGAACCATCCGGGGCAGCCGGTCTCTCAGGATAGAGATGACCTGTTGAAAAGGGTGGAGCTTCCGCTCCAGCTCGGCTGCGCCTTGTAGCGTGTCGGCCAGCTCGGTGATCCGGGCCCGGGCCTCGTCGTCTATCTCGGCGATGGCGTCCTCGGCTGGCAGATCGCCAGGGTCGCCTGGCTCCTCCTTGGGTTCCAAAGCCTCAGTCGCGGACTCGGCCAACCAGTCAAGAGCATCCACTTGGTCTTTGGGGAACGTCTCCTTGTCCGCTCTGAGAATCTCGGTGACGATGTCGATCTGGTTGGGGTCGACGCCCAGAGAGACGAGCACCGGGCGTAACTCCTCGATGCTTTCGGCCAAGGGGATTCGATGGGACAGGTCCCGCTGTGGTCGTCGAGGTTCCAGTTTCCAGGTGTCGTTCGCCGACCACCGGCGGGTCTTCACGACTCGCTCGATGTGGTCTGCGTCGTGGATGTCGGCCAGGGCTGCCTTGTCCTCCGGCGAGAGCTTGAAGTGCCAGGAGAGCGTCGGTACGAGCTCTGAGCGTCTGGGCTTGTCCGTCTCTGCGAAGGGATCCTCAACGGTGAGTTTTGCCATCGCGTCCAAGAGCGAGCTCTTTCCAGCTTCATTCGGCCCTACGAAGGCGATGAGGCCACCAACCAGTTTGACGGACGTCTTGTTGGCGAAGCGTCGAAATCCCTCGACGGTGAAGGCGACCAGTTCCATGTAGCAGGAGGGTATCGACGCGACTCCAGCGACGTATGGTGCCCAGCTGCGACGTCCCGCTCACTATGCGCTCACGACCCAAGGCCACGAGCCGGTTCGAGCGGGACAGGACGGTACGGGACGGTACGCCCAACCCGCTTGGTTCAGCGGCTCGGTGAGCGGTTGAACGCGGTGCCCCCGGTGGGATTCGAACCCACGACCAATGGATTAAAAGTCCAGTGCGCTAACCAGGCTGCGCCACAGGGGCGCAGACGAGCGTAGCCCGGCCCTATCGCCCTGCGCCCGGGCGATTTGCCGCCCCGGCGCCCGTGATCGCCGGACCGATGCCAACATGGTCCCCGATGGTGGCTCGCCCTCGCACCCGATCGCTCGGTGCCCTGCTGACCCTGCTCGCCCTGTCGGCGATCGCATGCGGTGAGCTCACCCCGCCGGCCGCCTACTCGCCGACGACCTCGAGTACCGTCCCGGTCGAGCCGGACCAGATCGCGGCGACCGCCGATCCCGCCGAGGCCGAACCGGTACCCGCCATCGAGGAGTTCGTCCCGACGGCCGAGCCCGGCTACGTCCCCTCGCTGCTGGTCTCGGCCGACGTGCCCGTCTTCGCCGTCGACGGCCTCGAATCGCTCCCCCTCGCCGGCTCACTCGAGGGCCTGGAGGCGACCAGGGTCCACGACGACCTCGTCGGCGGCGTCGTCGTCCAGGAGCCGGACGGCTCGATCGTCTACCGCCGGGCCCAGGGCCAGAACGAGCTCCTCGACGCCAGCGGCACCGACCTGCTCGACGTCGGCTTCTGGGACGGGTCTCCCCGGGCCTTCGTCAAGTCGGCCCCCGGCCGGGTCGATTGGATCCAGCTCGTCACCGAGACGCCGGGCGAGCACGAGCGGCGCACGCACGTCGAGCTCGATGGGGGCGAGGAGATCGTCGCCTTCTCGGCCAGCGGCGACATCCAGGCGGTCATCGTCCAGGACGACCGCTGCGGTGAGATGCGGTTCTACGGCTCCGACGGTCAGCGCCTCCCGCTCCAGGGCCCGCCTGCCCCACCGTGCACCTTCCCCGACCGGCCGAGCTTCGGCGCCGTCGCCCTCAGTCCGGACGGCGGTGCCGTCGCCTACACCATCGTCACCTACCGGGACGACGGCACCGAGCAGGTCACCGAGCTCGAGGCCCGCGAGCTGCTCGTCGACAACGGTCCCTTCTTCAGTCGCCGCATCGGCGAGGATCTCGACGTCGTGAACTCGCTCACCTTCGACGGCGAGCGCGTCGCCTACGTCCGCACGTCGAACAGCGAGGACGGTGAGCAGCCGATCAAGTCGGTCACGATGCTCGACCTGACCGCCGGCAGCTCCGAGCTGGTCGTCGATCTCCTGGCCTCGACCGACGTCTTCTCCGTCGCCTTCACCCGGGTCCCGATCGACCTCGTCCCGTGACCGGCGGCGACGGCGAAGGCACCGACGTCCCGTCCGGCACGGCTACCGTTGAGTCCGTGCAACCGATGGGCCAGCAACCGACCGCGGACGAGTCGATCGTCGACCCGTCGCACCCGACCGGGCCGACCGCGCCTGAGCCGGCCACCGCGCTGCCGACCATGCAGGACCTGCGGGCGATGGCCACCGACCTCGACGAGATCGACGAGACGCTGGCCCGGATGGACGCCGACCCGACCGGCGACGAGGCCGATCCGACGGACGCCACGGCCGGCCCGGACAACCCGGCCACCGCAACGAACCGCGACGGCGCCGACGGCCACACCGCCGACGACGGGCCGGACCGCGGCGACGGTCAGGAACCCGACTTCGCCATCAGGTAGCCCCGAGCCCGCTCGGCCTGCGGATAGCGATCGACGAGCGCCCGGAACGCCGGCCCGTGGTCGGCCTCGACCAGATGGGCCAGCTCGTGCACGATCACGTAGTCGACCACCCACGGCGGGAACCGGGCCATCCGGTTCGACAGCCGGATCGCACCGTCGGCCGGGGTGCACGACCCCCAGCGATGCCGTTGATTGTCGACCCACCGGATCGACGCCGGCCTGGGCAGGTCGTAGCGGCGGGCCAGCTGCGCCGCCCGCCGCTCCACGTCGATCGACGACGCCGCCGACGTCCGCTCGAACCGGGCCAGGAAGTGCTCGACGAAGTCGCGCTCCTCGGCCACCGACGAGCGGCCCGGGATCCGGACCTCCAGCACCGAGTCGACCAGCCTGGCCTCGGCCGTCTTCCGCCGCTTCGGGCTGCGGATGACCCGGACCTCAAACGGCACCGCGTGCGAGCCGGTCAACGGCGAACCACCGGCGATCAGATCCGGCGGGTGTCGCCGCCGGTCCCGCCGGTCCGCATCTCGGTCGGGATCAGCTCGAGGCGGTCGCCGCCGACGAGCTCGCCACGGACCTTGCGGACCACCCGCCCGTGCAGGTTCGGGATCCGCCCGTCGCTCACGCCGAGCTCCCGCTCGAGGGCGATGATCACCCCGCCGTGGCAGACCACCAGCGCCGTCGCCCCGGCGAACTCCGCCGCCACCCGCTCGATCGCCCCCATGACCCGGGGAACGAACACGTCGTCGTACTCCCAGCCGTTCGGCCGGTTCTCGCTGTCGACCCAACCGGGCCAGCGGGCGTCGATCTCCTCCCGGGTCAGCCCGGACCACTCGCCCGCACCCCGCTCTTCGAGACCATCGAGCACCTGCACCGGTCCGACGCCGATCTGCTCGGCGATGATTCCGGCGGTCTGGGCCGCCCTGGCCTGGGGCGACGACACGATCACGTCGACCTGGCCGACCGACTGGGCGGCGACGAAGGCCTGCTGGCGCCCGTGGTCGCTCAGCGGAGGATCGGCCTGACCCTGCCAGCGCTTCTCCTCGTTCCAGGTCGACTGCCCATGGCGGATCACGAGCAGCTCGGTTGTCGCCCCCCTGGTGGCGTCGTCCATGGGCACCTCCGTGATGGGCGCCCACACTATCGGGAGCGACCCCCGTCCAGGAAGGCCAGCGCCCGCTCGGCGGCGAGATGACCGCCCATGCCGTGGACCCCGCCACCGGGCGACGTGCTGGCCGAGCCGACGAAGAACCGCCCGACCGGCGTCCGGTACGGATCGGGGTGGTAGCCAGGGCGGAACACCGCCCGGAAGCTGGCGTAGCTGCCGCCGCCGATGTCGCCGCCGACCAGGTTGGCGTTCCACCTCTCGAGGTCGGCCGGCCGACTGACGTGCCGGGCGACGACCGTGTCGCCGAAGCCGGGGGCGAACCGCTCGATCTGGGCCTCGATGCTCGCACTGACGTCCATCGTCGAGCCGTTCGGCACGTGGCAGTAGGCCCACACCACGTGACGACCCTCCGGGGCCCTGGTCGGGTCGAAGCCGCTCGGCTGGGCCAGCAGCACGAAGGGCCGCTGCGGATGGCCGCCGGCGGCCACCTCCTTCTCGGCCACCGCCACCTCCTCCAACGTGCCCCCGAGATGCACGGTCCCCGCCTTGGCCACCTCCGCGTTGGCCCACGGGATCGGCTCCGACAGGGCTAGGTCGACCTTGCACGCCCCGGGGCCGAAGCGGAACCGCCGATAGCGGCGCCGGGCCCGAGCGGGGAACTCGTCGCCGACGATCACCGCGACCTGCGGTGGGGTCAGGGCGAAGACGACCGCGCCGGCCGGCGGCAGGTCGTCGAGGGAGCCGACGGGGCGATCGGTGACCACCCGACCACCGAGTCCCTCCAACACCTCGACGAGCACCCTGGCGATCTCGGCCGCCCCGCCCCGGGGGAAGGGCCAGCCGACGGCGTGGGCGGCCGAGCCGAGCAGCGCACCGAAGCCGGCGGTGAAGGGCCGGTTGAGCGGCACCACCGCGTGGGCGGCGTGACCGGCGAACAGGGCCCTGGCCTCGTCGCCGTCGAACCGTCTGGCGGCCAGGGTGGCCGGGGCGGCCAGCGCCGGACCGACCCGGAGGGCGGTGAGCGGATCGGCCACCGCATTGCGCAGCGGCGGACCGAGGGCGAAGTCGGTCAGCGTCTCGAACCGCTCGACCAGCGGGCCGAACATCGATCGCCACGTCTTGGCGTCCGGCCCGAGGTCGGCCGCCGTGCGGTTCAGGTCGTTCCAGGCGATGGCGGCCCGGCCGCCGTTGAGCGGATGGGCGACCGCTGCCGGCGGCACGATCCAATCCAACCCGTGCGCCTCCCACGGAATCGTGCGGAAGAAGGGGGAGGCCAAGGCCAGGGGATGGATGGCCGACCCGAGGTCGCTGACGTGGCCGGGCCCGAGCAGCGGCGCCGATCGGGTGGCCCCGCCGGGCTCGGGTGCGGCCTCGAGCACCACGACCGAGCGGCCGGCCCTGGCCACGGTGATCGCCGCCGCCAGTCCGTTCGGGCCCGAGCCGACGACGACGACGTCGACGTCCTCGCCAACCGGCGAGTCGGCCCCGGTCCCGGCGCGGACGCCGGTGACGGAGGGGGGAACCGGGTCCGCTGAGCCCATGGCGACAAGGTACCGGGCCGGCGCCGCCACCGGCCGCACCATGGCCAGGCAGCCGACGGGGACGATGGTGAGTCGGCCGATGGCCATGGCACAATGAGGCGGTGATCACCCTCCGGCTGTTCGCCCAGGCCCGCGAGTCGGCCGGCACGACGCGCCTCGAGCTCGACCCGGCCGAGGTCGGCGACACGGTCGGCGACGTCCTCGACGAGGCCGTCAACCGGTTCGGCCAGACGTTCGCCGCCGTGCTCGGCGGCTCGAAGGTCTGGGTCAACGGCTCGCCGGCCGAGCGGGCCACCAACCTGGCTGCGGGGGACGAGGTGGCGGTCCTCCCCCCGGTCTCCGGTGGCTGAACCGGGCTACGCCGGAGCCCGCCGCCCCGGTCCGCTCGAGGGTCGACGGGCCGCCAGGCAGGCGCGCTCGGTGCAGCGAGCCCGGGCCCGCGAGGCCCGCTGGGCCAACAATCGACTGGCGGTGCCGTACCCGACCGACGGCCCCAAGATCACGTTCGGCGTCCTGTGGTTCGTGCTGCTCGCCGGCGCAGTGCTGCTGGGCGAGTACGTCGGCTCGTCCGCGGTGTCGGTGGTCGCCGTCGCCGCCGTCGCCTCGCCGATCGCCGGGCTCGCCGGGCTCCAGACCGGAAACGCCTGGTTCCCGAGCCAGAGCGCGACCCGTGGCTGGACCGCCGCCGCGGCCTACCTGGCCGCCGTCGCCGGCATCGGTGGGCGGTGGGGCGTGCCGATCGGCCTGCTGCTCGGCCTGATCGTGCTCATCTTCTACCTCATGCTGTACCGCGGTCACCGCCGCACCCCGATGCAGCTGTTCGACGTGCTGGCCCGGTCGGCCCTCCCGGTCGGGGTTGCCGTGGCGTCGCTCGCGGCACTCGGTTCGATCGGCACCGGCGCCCAGCTCAGCCTCATCCTCCTGGTGAGCGCATACGAGGCCGGCGACTTCATCGTCGGGTCCGGTGCGGCGAACGCCGTCGAGGGGCCGCTCGCCGGTCTGGTCGCCCTCGGTGCGGTCGCCTTCATCCTGTTCCTGGTCCAACCGGCGCCCTTCGACTCGAGCACGATCCTGCTGTTCGCCGTGCTGGCCGGGATCTGCTGCCCGCTCGGGCAGGTGCTGGCATCGGGGCTCCTGCCCCGCGGCAACGCCTGGGCGCCGGCGCTCCGGCGGCTCGACTCGTACCTCCTGGCTGCGCCGATCTGGCTGGTCCTCGCCACCCAGATCCCCAGCATCGAGGGCTGAGGGCCGGGCCGGGGTCGGAACCACCGCTCGGCGAGGCCATCGGCCCGGATCGACGATCGGCACCGGAGGCGAAACTACGCTGGTCGGGTGCACGCCGATCTGCAACGCCTCCTGTCCGACGACCTCCTCGCCGACCTGCCGACGCGACCGATGGAGGACCTCCGGTCGATCCGCAACGAGCTGACCAGGGGCGAGGGCGACGTCTCGCTCGTCCGCCGGATCGCCCAGGGCCGGCTCGACATCGTCGGCCGGGAGGTCGGCCGCCGCAGCGGCGGTGCGGCTCCGGGGCCGCCGAGCGACGAACCGACCGAGCTGCTCTTCGCCATGCCGGACATCCTGGCCGATGGCGACGGGACCGCCCGCTCGGCCGGTGCGGCCCGCCTGACCCCGGTCGACGAGCCCGGCCCGGTCGCGCTGGCCTCGATCGAGGCGCTCGACGGGGTGGCCAGCCCGCAGGAGCTGTCCGGCGTCGGTGATCTCGACGGCGAGGGCCTCGCCGCCCTGTTCGAGCGGTTGCGGGCGTTCGAGATCGAGCTGTCGACCGTCCGTCGGACCCTGCACGAGCGGATCGATCGCCTCCAGGACGAGATCGCCCGCCGCTACCGCGACGGCGAGGCCTCGGTCGACACGCTGCTGCGGGAGCGCTGAGCAAGGGGTCGTTCGTCCGCCGCTCGGGCCCGGTCCGGCCGGCTGGGGAATCGATCCGGCCACAACGTAGAGTTGTCTGTCGTGGTACGACGGGCGGCCATCCTCTCGCTGCACACCTCGCCGCTGGCGCAGCCGGGCGTTGGCGACGGCGGCGGCATGAACGTCTATGTCCGCGAGCTGGTCTCGGCCCTGGCCCAGGCCGGGGTCGTCTGCCGGGTCTACGTCCGCCGGTGGGCCGACGATCTGCCCGAGCGGGTGTCGGTCGAGCCGGGCTTCGACGTCGTCCACGTCCCCGCCGGCCCGGTCGACCTCCCCAAGGAGGAGCTCGCCGACCACGTCGACGAGTACGCCGACGGGGTGGCGGCCGACTTCGCGGACTTCCAGCCGGACGTGATCCACGCCAACTACTGGTTGTCCGGCGTGGCCGGCCGCTTGCTCAAGCAGCGGCTCCACCTACCGCTGCTGACCACGTTCCACACACTGGCCCGGGTCAAGGCGGTGTCGGGTGACCGCGAGCCCGAGTCGCGGGCCAGGGCCGAGGCCGAGGTCATGTCGTGTGCCGACGCCGTGCTGGCCAACGCCACCGCCGAGGCCGAGCAACTCGTCGAGTTCTACGACGCCGACCCGACGAGGATCGAGATCGTCCCCCCCGGCGTCGACCACGCGCTGTTCTCGCCGGGCAACCAGGCCGGCGCCCGCTGGGCCCTCGGCACCAACGACGACCCGCTGCTGCTCTTCATCGGTCGGATCCAGCCCCTCAAGGGGGTCGATGTCGCCGTCGAGGCCCTCGCCCGCCTCGAGCACACCAACGCCAGGCTCTGGATCGTCGGCGGGGCGAGCGGCCAGCGGGGTGGCAGCGAGGTCGACCGCATCCGAGCGCTGATCTCGGCGCTCGGACTCACCGATCGGGTGCGGTTCGTGCCGCCCCAACCCCATCACCTGCTCGGCACCTACTACCGGGCGGCCGACGTGTGCCTGGTCCCGAGCCGCTCCGAGTCCTTCGGGCTGGTGGCCCTCGAGGCCGCGGCCTGCGGGGTGCCGACGGTGGCCTCGGCCGTCGGCGGGCTGCGGACGCTCGTCGACCACGGGCACTCGGGCTACCTCGTCGAGGGGCGGGACCCCGACGACTACGCGACGTGGATCGACTCGATCCTGGCCGACCCGGTCCTCGCCCGCCGGCTGTCGGTGTCGGCTGCGGCGAGAGCCAGGACCTACACCTGGACCACCTCGGCGTCCCGTCTGCGTCGCCTCTACGTCGACCTGGCCTCCCGGGCTCTCGCTCCCTGCCCCTAGCAGGGCGCTGACGATCGCCGACGAGGGTCCTGACGCCGCCCGGTCGAGGACGCAGGGTTCGCCACAGCTGGTGAGCGCTCCGGCCGATCCGAGGACGAAGCGTGGGCGGATGGACGGTGGTGCAGCTCCGCGCCGTCGGCATCGAGCCGGCCGAGCCGACCACCGGCGAGCCCGGCCCGTAACCTGGTCGGCGTGACCAACGAGCCTGCGTCGATCGAGGAGCTGGACCAGCTGTCGACCGTGATCGAGAGTTGGATGGCCGAGCAGGCGGCGGAGAATCCCGTCGTCGCCACCTGGGAGCGCCTGCCGGGCGGCGAGCGTCGCTGGTTCCTCCGCATCAACGGCGAGGAGAAGGACGTGTCGACGATCCGATGGCACCTGCGCCAGCGGACGCTGCACTACGAGACTTACTTCATGCCGGCACCCGAGGAGAACGGCGAGCGACTCTACGAGCACCTGCTTCGTCGCAACCTCAAGATGTACGGGGGGCAGTTCGCCATCGGCGAGGAGGACGCGCTGTTCATCGTCGGCCAGCTGGATCGCACGATGATCGACGCCGTCGAGCTCGACCGCGTCCTCGGTTCGATGTGGAGCTGGATCGAGCAGTACTTCCGGCCGGCGCTGCGGATCGGGTTCGCCTCCCGGTTCGTCGCCGCCGACGAACCGGACGCGGGCTCGGGCACCGACGACACCGCCGGCGGCTGATGGCTCACGAGGTGGCGACGGGGCCTCCACGACCGGGGCGCCCGGCCCCGAAGCGGGCCATGTCTGCCTCCAGGTCGAGTGGGACGTTGGCCGGCTCGTCGGGATCGTAGAGCTCGACCGGCAGCTCCCACATCACCTCGAACTCGATACCGTCCGGATCCTTGGCATACAGGCTGCGGCTCATGCCGTGGTTGTTCTCGCCGACCAGCGCACCGAGCTCGGCCAGCCGCTCCCTGGCCGCCACCAGGTCGGTCAGCGTCTCGACCTCCCAGGCGATGTGGTAGAGCCCGACGGATCGGTTGGTCGGCGGCGGACCCTCGGCCTGGAAGAGCCCGAGGTCGTGGTCGGTGGCCGAGTTCGGCGATGTCAGGAAGACCGCGCCGCCCAGCCGGTTGCTCTCCTCGAGGCCGAGGGCGTCGGCGTAGAAGGCTGCTGACCGATCCGGGTCGGAGACCCAGAGCACGGCGTGGCGCATTCCGAGAGTGGCTCGCATGACCCCAGCCTACGACGGCGTCGCCGACCCGGCCGACCCGCCGAGCACGACCGGAGGATGGGGCGGTCCCGCCGTCAGCGATGCTGGTCGATGAGGATGGCGTTGCCGTCCGGGTCGACCAGGGCGATGTGGGCCGGACCCTCGGGCTTCTCCGGGTCGACCCGGTCGGTGAGCTCGATGCCGGAGGACTCGAGCGCCGCCTGGATCTCGCGGACGTCGGTGAAGTCGTCGGGCTGGTCCCCGCCGAGCACCAGCCCCGGGTTGAAGGTCAGGACGTTGCCGTCGAACATGCCGTGGAACAGGCCGATGACCGCCGGCTCGTTGACGAGGATCAGCCAGCCCTGGTCGGCGTCACCGCCGGTCACGGTGAAGCCGAGCTTCTCGTAGAAGGCCCGGGACGCGGCCAGGTCGGCGACGGACAGGCTGACCGAGAAGGCGCCGAGTTCCATGTGAGGTCTCCTCCGGCGGCATCGGCCGCCTCGCTGTGGTCGTGGCCGGCGAGTAGCCTCGCGGCGATGGGGGATCGAGGCGATGGTAGCGGGGCCACCCGGCGTGGCCCGGACGACGCCGGCCCCGTCGGCCCCGTCGGCCCCGTCGACCAGACGAGATCGACCGGCCCCGGGGTCGCCGCCGACGATCGGGCCGCCGTCGCCGCCCTGTTGAGCGCCGCCGGTCTCGACCCGCCGGCCGACGAGATCGACCGCCTCGCCGATCTCCACCCCGGGCTCCGGCGGTCGGTCGAGCGGTTCCACGCCGTCGACGCCGGCGACGGGTCGACCGCCGCGATCTTCCGGGCCGGGGAGGTCTCGTGACCGATCCTGCCGCCACCTCGGAAGGGGTGGCCCCGAGCGACTCGACGGCGGCCGCCACCCGGCCGCCGGTGACGATCGCCGAGGCGGCCGCCGCCATCCGCGACGGCTCGATGACGTCGCTCGATCTGACCCGAGCCTGCCTGGCCGCCGCCGACCGGCTCGACGAGACGCTCGGCACCTGGCTCGCCCGGTTCGACGAGTCGGCCCTCACCCGGGCCGCCCGAGCCGACGAGGAGCTGGCCGCCGGCCACGACCTCGGTCCCCTGCACGGCGTCCCCCTCGGGATCAAGGACATCCTCCGCACCGACGAGGGACCGACCACGGCCCAGAGCCTCGTGCTCGATCCTTCGTGGGGCGACGGCGGCGACGCCCCGGTGGTGGCCAGGCTCCGGGCGGCCGGCGCCGTCATCGTCGGCAAGACCACCACGATGGAGTTCGCCATCGGTCGCCCGGACACCTCGAAGCCGTTCCCCGTGCCCCGCAACCCGTGGGACCCCGAGCGCTGGACGGGTGGGTCGAGCTCGGGCACCGGCAACGGCGTGGCGTCCGGTCAGATCCTCGGCGGGCTCGGCACCGACACCGCCGGCAGCGTCCGTCTCCCCGCGGCCTTCAACGGCATCACCGGCCACAAGCCGACGTTCGGGCTCGTGCCGAAGTCGGGCTGTGTGCCGCTCGGCCTGAGCTACGACCACGTCGGCCCGATGACCCGCAGCGCCACCGACGCGGCGACGATGCTCGACGTGATGGCCGGCCCCGACGCCTCCGACCGGACCACCGTGCCACGGCCGCCGGCCCGGTTCGCCGACGTCGTCGAGCGGGGTGGCCCGTCCGGCCGCGGGCTCGACGGCCTGCGGATCGGTCGACTGGTCAACCCGGAACTGCTCGACAGCTGCGCCCCGGCCACCACCGCGGCCTTCGACGCTGCGATCGGGCAACTGGCCGACGGCGGAGCCGACGTGGTCGAGGTGCTCGTGCCCCACTACCGCGAGCTGTCGACCGGGGCGTTCCTCGCCCTCCAGGCCGAGGCGTTCGCCTGGCACCGCCAGCACCTGATCGACCGGTGGGACGACTACGGCCGCCCGACGAGACTGACGATCGCCCAGGGGGCGCTGATCAGCGCCGGCGACCTCGTCCAGATCGAGCGGGTGCGGCACGTGGCCCGGGCACGGGTCCTCGAGCTGCTCGACGACGGCGGCATCGACCTGCTGGCCAGCCCGACGACCGGATGGGCGGCGACCCCGTTCACCGGGGCCAGGCCCGAGGCCATCGCCATCACGGCCCTCCACACCCCGGCCTGGAACAGCACGGGGTTCCCCGCGGTCTCCGTGCCGATGGGGGTCGACGACGACGGGCTCCCGCTCGGCCTCCAGCTGGTCGGCCGCCCGCTGGCCGACGGGCTCGTCCTGTCGGCGGCCGACGGGTACCAGGGGCGGACCGACTGGCATCGACAGCTCCCGCCCCTCCATCGCTGATCCACCATCGGCCGGCCGTTGCCGGCCGAGTGGGCCGACGAGCCGTGGCTACAGCGTCTCGACGTTGGCGGCGTCGGGGAGCCGGCGACGGGCGTCGAACACGTAGTCGGCCTCGGCCACGACGAGGTCGTAGTCGACGTCGTCGTGATCGGTGACCAGGACGACGGCGTCGGCCCCGGCCAGCCGCTCGGCGGTCAGCTCGACCAGCTCGACCGCCTCGGGCAGCTCCGGGTCGAGCACGTGGGTGTCGTGGACGTCGACCTCGGCTCCGAGATCGAGGAGGCCGCGGACGATGTCGGCGACCGGGGTCTCGCGGGCATCGTTCGAGTTGGCCTTGTAGGCCAGACCGAGCACCAGCACCCGGGAGCCGTTCACCGGCTTGCGCCGCTCGTTCAACCCGGCCTGCACCCGGTCGACGACGTAGGACGGCATCTCGGTGTTGATCTCGTTGGCGATCTTGACGAAGCGCGAGGCGGTGCCGAGCCGCCGCTCGAACCGCCACGACAGGAACGTCGGGTCGACCGGGAGGCAGTGGCCGCCGACGCCCGGCCCCGGTCGGAACGGCATGAACCCGAACGGCTTGGTGCTGGCCGCCTCGATGACCTCCCAGAAGTCGATGTCGAGCGAGCGGGCGTGGACGGCCAGCTCGTTGACCAGCGCGATGTTGACGTGACGGAACGTGTTCTCGAGCAGCTTGGTCAGCTCGGCCTCCATCGTCCCCGAGACGGGGACGACCGAATCGACCAGCCGGCCGTAGAAGCCCTCGACGGCGACGAGCGAGGCGGCGTCGACGCCGGAGACGACCTTCGGCGTGCGGCGGAAGTTCCACACCTGGTTGCCGGGGTCGATCCGCTCGGGCGAATAGCCGAGCAGGAAGTCGCGGCCCGGCTCCAGCCCCGACTCGCCGGTGAGGATCGGTCCGACGACCTCCTCGGTGGTACCGGGGAAGGTCGTCGACTCGAGGACGACGACCGCGCCGGGCTTCAGCCGACGGCCGAGCGTCCTGGCCGCAGCCTCGATGTGGGAGATGTCGGGGGTCCCGTCCCGCAGCGGGGTCGGCACGGCGATGACCGCGACGTCGAAACCGTCGAGCTCGTCCTCGGAGTCGGTCGCCCGGAACCGGCCGGTGGCGATGGCCTGGCGGAGATCGTGGTCGTCGACGTCGTCGACGTGGGACTCCGCCGCGCTGATGGCCGACACCTTGAACTTGTCGAGGTCGAAGCCGACGACGTCGAAGCCTGCCTCGACGGCCCGGATGGCCAGCGGGAGGCCGACGTAGCCCTGGCCGATCACCACCACCCTGGCGTCGTCGGCCAACGAGAAGGATGAGGTGGGTGGTGGTGCCGCCGCATGCATGGAGCCGAGTCTGGCAGCGGGTCGTTCGCTGTGGCGTCCCCTCCTGATGGGCAAAAGTCCCGCGTTGTGGGCCGATCGGCCGGCCGAGGCCGGCGGGACGTGCCGACCCGCATCGTCACCGCCGGTCCGGGGGCGGCGGGGGCTCGTCTGCGTCGATCGGGTGCCAGCGGTGCAGCATCACCCCGGTCGACCGGTCCCACGTCCAGTAGTGACCCTGGCCCGGCTGATCGTTGGTCTGGTCGATGGCGGCCCCGGCCAGATGACACCACAACAGGGTGCCGACGCCGCCGTGACCGATCACGGCGACGTCCGGGTGGGCGCGAGCCTCCTCGGTCGCCCCGGGGCCGGGCTCGACGAGGAGGTCGGCCAGCGCATCGACGACCCGGTGCTGGCCGTCGATGGCCCGCTCCCAGCCGTCGGCCGAGCGGGCGGGCTCGGCGAAGTAGCGGGCGGCCAGCTCGGCGTGGCGGGCCTCGGGCACGTAGCCCGTGGCCGACCGGTCGGTCTCACCGGTCTCGGGTCGGATCTCGATCGGTCGCTGCCACCGCTCGGCCAGGATCGTCGCCGTCTCGATGGCCTTGGTCTCGGCGCTGCACACGAAACGACCGACGGCGGCGAGCCAGGGCTGCTCGGCCAGGACGGCGACCCGGCGCCGGCCCGTGTCGTCGAGGCCCCAGCGGGGGACCGGGACGTGCGGGTCCTTGGCCACGTCGGCGTGGCTGATGTAGCGGAACAGGCTCACGGTCCGTCCGCCTGCACACGCCCGGCCAGGCCGGGTGCGTCGAGCCCGGCGTAGATCGCCGCCGCTCGTTCCCGGTGGTGCCCGGCCGCCTCGGCGTCGCCCCGCCGATCGGCCAGCCGGGCCAGCAGGTCGGCGGCCGCCAGGCCGGGGGCCCAGGGCAGGCCGAGCATGAGGTCGTGCAGCGGTGCCAGCGCACCCTCGACGAGGTCGGCCAGCTCGTCGTTGTCACGGGCGATCGCCAGCTCGGCGCAACCGACGAGGGCGTTGCCGCCGACGATGTGCTCGGGGAAGCTGCGCATCTGCCGTGGCCCGATCCTGGCCAGGATCTCCTCCACCTCGTCGTCGTTGCCGCCCTCGTGGTGCAGGGCCAGCGCGTAGGGCCCGAGGAACACCGACTCGGCCGAGAACTGGACCAGCAGCGCCAGCAGCTCCCGGGACCGGCTCCAGTCGCCCGACAGCAGGTCGAGGTAGAAGTGGCCGAACCCGTGCAGCGAGAACGCCGACTCGCCCCAGAACGCCTCGCCGATCTCGGCCGCCCGGTCGTAGCCGAGGCGGGCCTCGTCGAGATCGCCGGCGAACGAGGCGAGGGTGCCGCTCAGGGCGAGATCGCGCCACTCGGCGATCGGCTGGGCCACGAGGCGGTCGGGGTCCGGCTCGGCCCAGCGCCGGAACTCGGCCCCGTCGCCCCGCATGAGGGCGAGGGTCTCGGGGGCCGAGGCGTCGTTGAAGTAGATGCGCCCGGTCGAGAGACGGAGCCGCTCGATCTCGGCGTCGAGCTCCGTCAACCGGTCGGCGCCGGCGGGACAGGTCGTCGCCACCGCCGCCCCCTCGAGGATCCGGAGCAGGTCCTCGTCCGACGCCGACTGCGATCGGGCCATGGCCACCGCCCGGTCGGCGAGGCCGATGCGGTCGTGGAGTCGCAGGGTGAACACGCTGAAGGAAGCGGTCTTGGCCAGCACGAGCGCCTTGTCGACCGAGTCGTCCGGTCCGAGGAGCTGCTCGGCCTCATCGAGCAGCCCGAGCGTCGTCTGGTCGGACGGGCGCCGATAGGGGCTCAGGCTCCAGTGGGCCAGCGCGCCGGCCACCACCAGGTCGGGCCAGCCGTTGGCCCTCGCTGCGTCGACCATCGGATCGAGGATCTCGACGGCTCTGGCCGGGGTGCCGGTGTCGTTGATGACCAGCGCCAGCTCGAGCTGGATCTCGGCCCTGGTCCTGGCCGGGGGCTCGGTCTCGTTCGCCTGCCTGAGGATGCGGAGGGCGAGATCGAACTGACCGGCGTCGCGGGCGGCGGCCGCCGTCGCCCGTGCCTCGGCCACCGCCTCGTCGACCGGGACGAGCGGCACCGCCCGCAGCCGGTGCAGCACGACCTCGGCCGGTGAGGCCCCGGCGTCGGCCAACGCGTCGGCGCAACGGTGGTGGAGTTGGGCCCGCTCGGCCCGGCCGAGCTGGTCGACGATGGCCTGGGGCACGAGCTGGTGGGAGAAGCGGAACCGGGTGTCGGAGGCGGTGTCGTGCAACAGCTCACCCTCGAGCGCCCGGTCGATGGCGTCGAGTCCGGCGGCGGTGTCGAGCCCGGCGGCGCCGGCTGCGGGGGCGAGGGCGAACTCGGGCCCGAGTGCCGCCCCGGCCTGGATGATGCGCCTGACCTCGTCGGGCTGGCGCTCCAGCCTGGCGGTGATCAGCTCCGCAACCGACTGCGCCGGCCGGCGACCGTGGGGCAGGTCCCGCAGGGTCTCGGTGAGGAACAGGCCGTTGGCCCCGGTGACGTCGATCAGCTCGTCGACGTCGGCCTCGGTTGCGTCGTCGAGCACGGCCCGCACCAGCTCCCTGGCCGGCCCGTCACCCATCGCCCCGAGCTCGAACCGGACCGTCGTCGTGCGGTCTCGCCCGGCCAGCCACCGCGCCACCTCGGCGGGCAGGTCGCCCCGGCCGGTCCGGTGGGTGACGACGACGGTGATCGGGCGCGATCGCAGCCGGCGGGCGACCCGGTCGATGAAGGTGCGGGTGGCCTCGTCCGACCACTGCAGGTCGTCGATCAGCAGCACCACCTGGCGCTCGGTGGCCAGACGATCGACGGCGGTCAGGAACACGTCGATGCCGGCGTAGGTGTCGACGGGGATGGCCTCGTGGTCGAGGTGGCGGGCCAGCGACGGGATCAGCGACACCAGCGGCCCTTCGATCCCCTTGGCCCAGCGTCGGAGGTCGCCCGGGTCGGCCTCGGCCAGCTGGGCGAACGCGTCGCGGACCGCCTGGAGCGCCGAGGTCACCTGATGCTCGCAGCGCCCGGCGCCGACGACGGCCCCGACGGCCTGGGCCCGCTCGAGCACCTCGACGGCCAGGCGGGACTTGCCGACCCCCGGCGACCCGGCCACGACGACCATGGCCGGGTCGCCGCCGGCCGTCGTCCCGGCGATCGTCTCGGCCGCCCCGTCGAGCTCGTCGCCGCGACCGACGAACGGGAAGTCGTCGTCGACGGCGATCTCCCTGGCCAGCTCGACGGCCCGGCCGGCCACCGCGTCGCCGGCCGTGCGGGTCGGGGTCGTCGCCGATGTGGCGTCGTCGTCAAGCCGACCGACGAACTGGTAGCCCCGGCCGTGGACGTTGCGGATGTAGCGCTGGGTCCGGCCGTCGTCGCCGAGGCTCTTGCGGGCCTGCTTGATCCGGGTGGTCAGCGCCGATTCGGAGACGAACTGGTCGCCCCAGACCTCCGCGAGCAGCTCGGCCTTCGACAGCACCCGCTGGCGCTGGTCGACGAGCAGGGCCAGGACGTCGAACACCTGGGGCTCGACGTGGATGTCGCCATCGGGCCCGACGAGTCGGCGGGCCTCGACATCGAGGTGGAACCCGTCCCAGGTGGCCATGGACGGCGAGCCTAGATGGTGGCTCGCGGCCGGGCGACCGGACGCGCGTCGGGGACCGGCTGGTCGGCCGGCCCCCGACAGGTGGTGGGTTGACGATGGGTGACGGGCGCCGGAGGCGAGCTGCGTGCAGCTCGCACTCACGCCACCGCCCGCAGCCGCATGGCCTCGGCGCCGGTGCGGTTGCGCAGCTCGGTGACCGCCGCCTGCTGCCGGGTGCCGTGGCGCGGGGCGTCGGACTCGCGGGGCCGGCCGACGAAGTAGGCCGGGACCCGGTGGCCGAACTTGGGGAACGACATGGTCTGCTCCAATCCGTGGTGGCCGTGAGGCCGCTCCGGGTCCGTCCCGGAACACCTCCCACTGTGAGCGAGTCCGGGGCCGAGCTCTTGGAGGCGACGTGGAGATCGCCTGGAGACCACGAATCCCGACCCCGCGCCCCCGGCCCGGCGACCGCGAGGATCCGCCGCAACCGGACCGAGGAGCTCCATGCCTTCGTCCTCCGCCGCCGCCGCCGACGGGCCCGGGCCGACCGCCTCGACCGCCGCCGACCAGCGCGCCGCGGGCCGGGACCACCGACGTGATCGTGCTCGACGAGCAGCCCGCCGCCGATATCGCCCCCGGCTGGCCTGGCGAGGTCGGTGGCCGCATCGCCGAGGCCAGGCGGCTCGCCGGGCTCGGCCGCCTGAGGGCCGCCGGCCGCCCCGGCTACAGCGCGGACCGGTTGGGGAACGTGACCGGCAGGTGGCGGGGTCCGCGGACCTGCCCGCCGGCCCAGGTCACGGCCTCGGGATCCTCGCACTCGAACTCGGGGATCAGCTTGAGCCACTCGGCGATCGCCACCTGCATCTCCATCCTGGCCAGGTTCGAGCCGAGGCACCGGTGGATGCCGGCCCCGAAGGCGATGTGGCGGTTGACCGCCCGATCGATGATGACCTCCTCGGGGTCATCGAAGACCTCCGGGTCGCGGTTGGCCGCCGGGAACGACAGCAGGACCCGCTCACCGCGCTTCACCGGCCGACCGGCGATCTCGGTGTCGTTTCGGGCCAGCCGGGCCATCGTGACCGGCGAGTAGGCCCGCAGGAACTCCTCGACCGCGACCGGGATGAGCTCGGGCTCGTCGACCAGGCGCTGCCGGTCCTCGGGGTGGGTGGCGAGGTGCCACAGGGCGGAACCGATCGAGCTCCACGTGGTGTCGATGCCGGCGACCAGCATCAGACCGACGTTGGCCCGGATCACGTGCATCGGCACGGGCTCGCCGTCGATCTCCGAGTCGAGCAGCACCGAGATCAGGTCGTCGCCCGGTTCCTCCTTGCGCCGGGCGATCTCCTCGAGGAAGAAGTCCTGGATGATGATCCGGTACTTCTCCCGGATCTCGGGGTCGGTCAGGCCGAGCTCGAGCACGCCCTGGACCCAGGTGGTGAAGTCGTCCGACATCTCCGGGTCGATGCCGAGGATCTCGGCGATGATCCGGGGTGGGATCTGGCGGGCGTAGTCGCCGGCCGCGTCGGCCCGGCCGTCCTCGATGAAGCCACCGATCAGCCGGCGGGCCAGCTCCTCGGTGTGCTCCCGGTAGCGCTCGACCCGCTTCGGCGAGAAGAACGGCAGCATCAGCCGGCGCTCGGGCGTGTGGTCGGGCGGGTCGGACGAGATCACCGAGCGGAGCCGGTTGCCGTCGTCGTCGTAGGCGATCGGGACCGGGGCGACGCCGACCTCGAACGACGTGAAGTTCTCGGCGTCGTGGGCGACCTGGCTGACCGTCTCGAACGTCGACGGCATGTACGAGCCGCCCCAGCGGTCGCTGTGTGCGACCGGGCACTGACCCCGCAGGTCCCGCCACACCGGGTATGGGTCCTTCACGAACCCGGGATCGAAGATGTCGAAGTCTTCGGCCCAGTCCTCCACCGGCTCCGTCGTCGCCATGTGCATGCCCCCTGATCGTCGTCCACTCCGGACGTTTGCCTTACCGACCAGCGTAGTTCGGGCGGGACGTCCGGGGCCTCTCGGCCGACCGGGCCCGGCCGGTCCCACTCGCCGTCGGCCGGCTCTTCGTGCTGAAATCGGACCCATGTCGCTGATCGACTTCAGGCTCGAGGACCGGTTCCGGATCGACGAGGGTGACATCGCCCTCTCGGGCGTCCAGGCACTGCTGCGGGTGCTCCTCGACCAGCTCCGGGCCGACCGTCGCGACGGACTCCGCAACGCTGCGCTCGTCAGCGGCTACCGGGGCTCGCCCCTCGGTGGCGTCGACAGCCTGATGCTGTCGAACAAGACCGAGCTGGAGAACAACGACATCACATTCCTCCCCGCCCTCAACGAGGACCTCGGGGCGACCGCCATCTGGGGCTCCCAGCTGGCCAACGCCAACTGGGAGGGCCGCTACGACGGCGTGCTCGGCATGTGGTACGGGAAGGCCCCCGGCGTCGACCGCTCGGGCGACGCCCTCCGGCACGCCAACGTCTCCGGCACCGACCCGAAGGGCGGCGTGCTGCTGGTGGCCGGCGACGACCCGGCGTCCAAGTCGTCGACGCTGGCCTCCGGCTCCGAGTTCGCCCTGCTCGACCTGCAGACCCCGATCCTCTATCCGGGCAGCGTCCAGGAGGTGGCCGACTACGGCCGCTGGGGCTACGCCCTGTCCCGCTACTCGGGCCTGTGGTCGGCGCTGAAGATCGTGACCAACGTGGCCGACGGCTACTCGACGATCCGCGTCGGCCCCGGTCGCGTCCGGCCGGAGCGCCCGGCCGAGTGGGAGTGGAACGGCAAGCCCTGGACCCACACCCAGGAGGACCGGCTGTACGGCCAGTTCGCCGTCGACATGGAGCAGGAGGTCTACGAGGGTCGGCTACGGGCCGCCGAGCTGTTCGTGGCCCACAACCGGCTCAACCGCTCGACGGTCGACACCGCCGAGGCCCGGCTCGGCTTCATCGCCGCCGGCAAGACCTACTACGACCTGCTGGCCGCCCTCGACCGGCTCGGCTTCGACGAGGCGACGCTGCGTCGTCGAGGGATCCGGATCTACAAGCCGGCCGTGCTCTGGCCGCTCGAGCCGGGATCGCTGCAGGCGTTCGCCAATGGGCTCGACACGATCGTGGTCGTCGAGGAGAAGCGAGCCTTCGTCGAGATGCTGGCCCGCGACGCGCTCTACCGGATGACGGGCTCGCCCCGGATCCTCGGCAAGAAGAAGGCAGACGGCTCGCCCTGGTTCCCCGGCCACGGTGAGATGGACGTCGATGCGATCACCCGCCTCCTCCGGCCGTACCTGGTCGAGCGGTTCGGGGACGACGTCGTCGCCGCCGGCCCACGGGAGAGGGTGCTGATCCCGTTGGCCGCCGCCGACCCCGACGGGGCCACCCGCCTCGCCGGGTTCTGCTCGGGCTGCCCCCACAACACGTCGACCGTCGTGCCCGATGGCTCCGAGGCCGGCGGCGGGATCGGCTGCCACGGGATGGCCGGCATGCGGCCCGATCGCAACACCAAGGGCACGTCCCAGATGGGGGGCGAGGGGCTGGCCTGGATCGGGGCCGCCCCCTTCGTGACGATGGAGCACCGGTTCCAGAACATCGGTGACGGCACCTACCACCACTCCGGCAGCCTCGCCCTCCGCCAGGCCGTCGCCGCCGGCACCAACATCACCTACAAGATCCTCTACAACGGGGCCGTGGCCATGACCGGCGGCCAGGACGTCGACGGTCAGATGTCGGTCCCGGAGCTGACCCGGTCGATCGAGGCCGAGGGCGTGGCCAGGACGCTCGTCGTGACCGACGACCCCAAGAAGTACGGTCGGAAGGCGGGCTTCGCCCCCGGGGTCGACGTGTGGCACCGGTCGCGGCTCGACGAGGCCCAGCAGCTCCTGCGGGACACGCCGGGCTGCACCGTGCTGATCTACGACCAGGCCTGCGCGGCCGAGCTGCGGCGCGATCGGAAGCGGGGCAAGGCCCCGGACCCGGCGATACGGATCTTCATCAACGAGGCCGTGTGCGAGGGCTGCGGCGACTGTGGGGTCAAGTCGTCGTGCCTGTCGGTGCAGCCGGTCGAGACCGAGTTCGGCCGCAAGACCCAGATCCACCAGCCGTCGTGCAACAAGGACTACACGTGCCTGGACGGTGACTGCCCGGCCTTCGTCGAGGTGATCCCCGATCCGAGCGGCACCGAGAAGGCCACCCTCGCCTTCGAGCCGATCGGGGCCGGCGACCTGCCGGAGCCGGATCGGATCGACGAGGGCGACATCCTCATGATGGGGATCGGCGGCACCGGCGTGGTGACCGTCAACCAGCTGCTGGCGACCGCCGCCCTGCTGGACGGCAAGCAGGCCGACGGGCTCGACCAGACCGGCCTGTCGCAGAAGGGCGGCTCGGTCATCTCCAACCTCCGCATCCGCCGGTTCGGCGATGGCGGGGATCCGAACGAGAACGGCCGGGCCAACGTGCCGTCGGCCTCGGCTGACGGCCGGGCCAACAAGGTCGAGTCGGGGACCGCCGACGCCTACCTGGTGTTCGACGTGCTGACCGGGGTCAACCCCGCCAACCTCGACAAGGCCGATCCCGAGCGCACGGTGGCCGTCGTGTCGTCGGCCAAGGTGCCGACCGGGGCCATGGTCCGGGACACCTCGGCCCAGTTCCCCGAGTTCGCCGCCATCCGGGCGACGCTCGACTCGGCGACCCGGGCCGACGGCAACGTCTACTTCGACGCCGGCAACGTGTCGGAGAACCTCTTCCGCTCGCACATGCCGGCCAACGTGATCGTGCTCGGCGCCGCCTACCAGCAGGGGGCGATCCCGATCTCGGCCGAGGCCATCGAGCGGGCGATCGAGCTCAACGGGGTCTCCGTCGAGTCCAACACCCAGGCTTTCCGGATCGGGCGCAGGATCGCCGCCGATCCGGCCTGGCTCGACGGGCTCGGCCTGCAGCGGCCGGGCGAGGTCGACCAGAGCAGGTCCGAGGCCCGTCGCTCGGCCATCGTGGACGAGCTCGTCGGCAAGGTGGCCGCCCCGTCGCCCGAGCTGACCCGGCTGCTCGAGATCCGGGTGCCGGAGCTGATCGACTACCAGGATCGGTCCTATGCCGCCCGCTACGTCGAGAAGGTGGCCGAGGTCCGGGCCAGGGAGACGTCGGTGACGGCCGACACCCGGCTGTCCGAGGCGGTGGCCCGCTACCTGTTCAAGCTGATGGCCTACAAGGACGAGTACGAGGTCGCCCGGCTCCACCGCTCGGACGCGTTCAACGAGGCGCTGGCCGAGCAGTTCGGATCGGGAGCCCAGATCACCTACAAGCTGCACCCGCCGACGCTGCGGCGGATGGGCTACGAGTCGAAGATCGGCATGCGCCGCAGCGGCGAGCTGGCCTTCGCCGCCCTGGTGCGGATGAAGCGGCTCCGGGGCACGATCTTCGATCCGTTCGGCCGGTCGAAGCACCGGCGCCTGGAGCGGGAGCTGATCGGTGAGTACGAGGGCCTGCTCGACCGGGCCATGGCCGCCCTCGATCAGGCGACGTACGATCGGGCGGTCGAGCTGGCCGAGCTGCCCGAAGTGATCCGGGGCTACGAGGACATCAAGGAGGCCAACGTGGCCGAGTTCCGGTCGCGGGCCCAGCAGCTGCTGGCCGGCTTCTGAGCCGGACCGTGGACGTCACCCTCGGGCTGGACGTCGGGACGGGTTCGACCAAGGTCGGTCTGATCGACGACGCCGGTCGGCTGTTGGCCGTCGGCCGGTCGCCCCACCCGCCGGTCGAGCCCCGCCCCGGTTGGAGCGAGGCCGACCCGGAGCGGTGGTTGGCCGCCGCCGGCGAGGCCGCCGCCCGGGCTCGGGCTGCCGTTGACGACCAGACGGTCCGGGTGGTCGGCGTCGGCCTGTCGGGACAGATGCACGGGGTCGTCGTCTGCGGTCCCGAGGTCGAGGCCCTGCGGCCGGCGGTGCTGTGGTCCGACCGGCGATCGGAACCCGACCTGGCCGGCCTGGCCCGGTGCCTCGGCCCGGAGCTGCGGTCACGCCTCGCCAACCCTCTGGTGGCCGGGATGACCGGCCCGACGCTGGCCGCGCTGGCCCGTCTCGAGCCGTCGACGGTCGAGCGGATCGAGACCGTGTTGCAGCCGAAGGACTGGATCCGGGCCCGCCTGACGGGCGAGGTGGCGACCGATCCGTCCGACGCATCGGCGACGCTGCTGTGGGACGTGGTCGGTGATCGCTGGTCCGCTGCGGCCGCCAGCGCCTTCGCGGTCGACCCGGACTGGCTGCCCCCGGTTCGGCCGGCGGGTGAGGTGGCGGGCAAGCTCCTTGTGGCCGGGGCCGAGGAGCTCGGTGTGGCCGCCGGCGTGCCGGTGGCCACGGGGGCGGCCGACACCGCCGCGGCGCTGCTCGGCGCCGGCGTGGCGATGGGCGAGACCCAGCTGTCGACCGGTACCGGCGGTCAGCTCGCCCAGCGGCTGGCGGCGCCGCTGACCGATGCAGCCGGGCGGACCCACCTCTACCGTGACGCCGGTGACCACTGGTACGCCATGGCTGCCATCCAGAACGCCGGCGTGGCCATCGAGTGGGCCAGGCGGCTGCTGGCGGTCGACGACGGCGAGATCGAGGCGGCCATGGCCGCGGTCGGACCGGACCACGACGACGACGGCACCGCAGCCGGCGCCGTGGTCTTCCTGCCCTACCTCACCGGTGAGCGGACCCCGCACCTCGACCCGACGCTGACCGGGAGGTGGGTCGGGCTGCGGCCCGGCACCACCCGCCGCGCCCTGATCCGCTCGGTGTTCGAGGGGGTGGCGCTCGCCATGCGAGACGGTCTCGATGCGTTGCGGCAGGCCGGCCACCGGATCGACGAGACCCTGCTCGCCGGTGGCGGTTCGCTGGCCCCGTGGTGGCGGCAGCTGCTGGCCGACGCGTTGGAGATCCCGCTGATCGCCCACGACGCCGCCGACGCCTCGGTCCGCGGTGCCGGCCTGCTGGCGTGGGCTGCGCTCGGGGTCGACATCGATCCGGCCGGGGCCGTCACCCGAGCGGCGCCGATCGAGCCGTCGTCGTCCGGCGTCGCCACCATGGCCGCCACCAGGGAGCGGTTCGCCGCTGCGCTCGCCGCCGGCGGGCCGTGACCGCCGGCGGCCGGCACCCCGTCGCCGACGTGGTCGCCGCCGCCAGACGGTCCGATCCGGCCGACGAGGTCCTGACGCTGATCCACGGTGACGCCGAGCCGGCCACCATCGCCGCACAGATCGACGACGTCCTGCTCGCGGTCGGCCGCAGGGCACCGGTGGTGGCCTGCCGGTTCCACGTCGCCTCGGTCGGCTCCGTGACCGGCGTGGTCCTGGCCGACGGCAACGACCTGGTCATCAAGGCCTACCAGCCGGCATGGCGGTCGCCGTTCCTCCACGCCGTCCTCGGGGCCCAGGCGAGGATGGCGGCCGGTGGCGTGCCGTGCGCAACGCCGGTCGGCGGTCCGGTCCGCTGCGGTCGAGGTTTGGCCACCGTCGAGACCCACCTGGCCGACCCCGGACAGCCGCCGGCGCTCGGCCAGCGGGAGCGGACGGCATCGGCGGAAGGGCTGGCGCTGGTCGTCGACACCGCCGGTCTCGACGACCGCCTCGGCGACCATCCGCTGCGCCGGCCCCATCCCGGGCTGTATCCGACGCCCCACAGCCCCCTGTTCGACTTCGAGGCGACCGCTGCGGGCGCAGCGTGGATCGACGACCTGGCCAGGCTGGCCCGGTCGAACCGGATCGAGGCCCCGACGATCACGGCCCACACCGACTGGACCGTCCGCAACGTTCGCCTCGGGCCCGGCGGCCTCCGCGCCGTCTACGACCTCGACAGCCTCGCCGCGGTCAGCCTGCCGACCGCGCTCGGGCTGGCCGCCTCGACGTGGCGAGCGCTCGGCGTGGCCGGCGAGCCGATGGCGCCCGACATCGACGAGATCGAGGACTGGTTCGACCGCTACCCGACCGCATTGTCCGCGGTCGACCGGCGGGCGGCGCTGGCGGCTGCGCTGTACGCGCTCTGCTACACGGCCCGATGTGAGCACGCGGTCGACCCGGCGGAGGAGCTCCACCGCCGGGCCCGTCCGCGGCTCCGCCGGGACGCCGGGCGCTACCGCAGGGTCATGGCCGGCTGAGCGAGCGGTTCGGCCCCGGCGGCGAGGGTCAGCCGGCGGCCGGCTTGGTGGCCCGCACGACGGCGGCGTGCAGGCCGGGACTCGTCTCGTGGGTGAGCTCGATGGAGGCGTCGACCAGCCCGACGTCGCGCAGCAGGTCGAGGTACTGGCCCCGCCGGAGACCGCCGGCCCCGCACTCGGCCCACTCGTCGCCGCCGGTCGGCGGGGTGAAGCCGTCGTCGGCCACCACGTCGGAAACGGCGACCCGGCCACCCGGCCTGAGCAGGCGCGCCATCTCGGCCAGCACGGGCCGCTTGTCGGGGGCCAGGTTGATGACGCAGTTGGAGATGACGACGTCGATCGAGGCGTCCGGCAGCGGTACCGCCTCGATCATCCCGTCGAGGAACTCGACGTTGTCGACGCCGGCCTCCGCGGCGTTCGTTCGGCCGAGCTCGAGCATCTCGGGCAGGAAGTCGACACCGTAGGCCTTGCCACCCGGCGCGACCCGCCTGGCCGACACGATCACATCGAGCCCGGCTCCCGACCCGAGATCGAGCACGGTCTCGCCCGGCCGCAGGTCGGCGACGGCAAACGGGTTGCCGCAGCCCATAGACAGCCCGGCGGCGGCATCGGAGCCCTCGGCCAGCGTCTGGTCGTCGTAGAGCGCGACGCCCCAGACCTCGTCGCCCCCGGCCGTGTCATCGGCGGCCCCGGCCGTGTCATCGGCGGCCCCGGCCGTGTCATCGACCGTGCCGTCGGGCGTGTCCGGGACCGTGCCGGTGCTGGCCGCTGCGTGGTTCGCAGCGCCCGCTGCGGCTGCGGCCCGGTAGTAGGACTTGACGTCCTCGTGGATATCGCGCTGGTCGGAGGGCTGGTTCGTATTCATCAATAATCGATGATAATCGATGGATAGATGCCCGGCAAGGGACGACCGGACGACCGGGCGCTCAGGATCGCAGCTTGAACCGTTGGATCTTGCCGGTGGCGGTCTTGGGCAGGTCGGCCACCAGCTCGTAGCGGCGCGGCCGCTTGAAACCGGCCAGCCGCTCCCGGCACAGCCCGGTGAGCGCCTCGGCCAGCGCCTCGCCGCCCGCCTCCCGATCGAAGCCGTCGGCCGGGATCACGTAGGCGACCGGGCGGAGGATGCCCTCGCCGTCGCGTTCGCCGACGACGGCCGCCTCCAGCACCTGCTCGTGCTCGATCAGGGTGGCCTCGACCTCGGCCGGCGACACCCACTCGCCGCCGACCCGCAGCATGTCGTCGACCCGGCCGAGGTAGGTGTGGAACCCGTCGTCGTCGGCCACGTAGAGGTCGCCGGTTCGCATCCACGGGCCGTCGAACGTGGCGCGGTTGGTGGCGGTGCGACACCAGTAGCCAGTGGTCATCGAGTCACCGGTGACCAGCAGCTGGCCCGGCTCGCCCGGGGACTGCTCGTTCCCGTCGTCGTCGACAACCCGGACCTCGTAGCCCGGCACCGGCACGCCACTGGTGCCCGGCCGGAGCGCCGACGGCGAGTTCGACAGGTAGATGTGCAGCAGCTCCGTCGAGCCGATCCCGTCGAGGATCGTGACCCCGAACCGGTCGAGGAACCGCTGGTAGGTCTCGGCCGGCAGCGGCTCGGCGGCCGACGCGGCGAGGCGGACCGAGGCGAAGGTGTCGTCGGCGAGCTCCGACCCGTTGAGGGCGGCATAGAACGTCGGGATGCAGAAGAACAGCGTCGGCCGGTGCGTGGTCACCAGCTCCGCCACCAGCGCCGGCGTCGGTGGCCGTGTCGGCTCGAGCACCGTCGAGGCGCCGGCCGCGAACGGGAACGTGAGCGAGTTGCCGAGGCCGTACGCGTGGAACATCGGCCCGACGGAGAAGCAGCGGTCCTCGGCGGTCAGGCCGAGCACGTGGTCGGCATAGGTCTCGCACGTGACCCGGATGTCACCGTGGCGATGCACCGCCAGCTTCGGCTGACCGGTCGAGCCCGACGTGCACAGCCAGAACCCCGGCGACTCGGCCCAGGTGGGGTACGGCCAGGCATCGACGCCCTGCCCGTCGGCCAGGAAGTCGGCCCAGCCGACGGCCCGGGCGCTCGGCGAACCCGTCTCCACCTGGTCGGCCGATCCGGTGCTGACCACGGTGGTCACCTCGGGGGCGCCGGCGCACAGATCGGGCACCCGATCGGCCATCGGGGCCGAGACGACGGCCACCCTGGCCCGGGCGTCGGCCGCGATCACGCCGAGGTCACGGCCGGGGAGCAGCGGGTTCATCGCCACCGGGACGGCCCCGATCCGCATGGCCCCGAGGAACGCGGCGACGAACTCCATCGAGTCGAGCAGGGCCAGGGCGATCCGCTGCTCGGGCCCGACCCCGATCGCCCGGAGCGAGGCTGCGGCGGCCGCCACCTCGTCGGCCACCTCGGCGTAGGTCAACGCCCGGTCGCCGGTGACGACCGCAAGCCGGTCACCGTCACCGGCTTCGACGTGGCGGTCGACCAGCCAGGTGGCGGCATTGAACGGTTCGTGGAACTCCTCTGGCATCGGTTGACCTCCCCTTGTCGCCGTGCGGTCCGGCCTCAGCCGACGTCGTGCCAGGCCCCGGTCACCACCCGGACCACCAGCTCCGGGTCCTGATGATGGAGCAGGTGACCGACGCCGTCCAGCAGGCGGGCCTCGGCGTTGCCGCCGATGGCGGCCGCCGTCTCCGTCGCATGGGCCGGGGTGGCGTACTCGTCGTCGCGGCCCTGGACCACCAGGGTCGGGCAGGCGATCGGGCCGAGCGTCGGGCGGACGTCCCACCGCCGGAAGGCGTCGCTCAGCCACACCCCGCTCCAGGCGTCGAACACGGCGGCGGGGTGCCGGTGGCTGGTGGCCAGGCCGGCCACGATTGCATCCCGTCGGTCGACCATGCCGACGATCCCGTCGACGCACCGCTGCTCGACCCACGTGTGGGCGGCAAGCGTCACCAGCCCTCGCAGGCCGCTGCTGGGTCCGTCGACGTCGCGGGCGTGGAGGAGCGCGATCGAACCGCCGTCCGAGTGACCGACGAGCAGTGGCTCGCCGACGACGGCGGCGCCGAGCACGGTCAGCAGGCGACCGAACCGATCGGCCTCGCGGTGGAGCCAGTCGGCCGGCCACGCTCCGGTCGGCACCGGCGTCGACCGGCCGTGACCGGGGCGGTCGTAGGCGAGAACGGTCCGGCCCGTCTCGGCCCGGATCCGCCCCGGGATGGTCCGCCATTGCCCGATCGAGCCGAGCCCGTCGTGGAGCAGCACGATCTCGGCCGGCCCGTCGCCCCACCGGGCCACGGTCAGCTCGGCCCCGTCGACGTCGACCGTGTCGACCGCCGGTTCGACCGGCTCCGGCCGAGGGCCGCCGTCGACGCCGCTCGCCTCCCCGTGCTCCGCCCCGGCCTCGGTCGCGTCGGGTCGATCCGCCCGCCCGGTCGTCTCGGCGCTCACCCGGCCGAGCGTAGCCGGCCAGGGGTGCCCAGCCGGCAGCCGGGGCGGCGACGCCGGGCCGCCGACGGCCCGGGCCTCCGAGCGCGAGCAGGGTGCTGAGAATCACATGACGGGCTCTCGACGCCCATCCATCCGCCCACGCCTCGTCCTCGGATCGGCCAGAGCGCTCACGAGCTGTGGCGAACCCTGCGTCCTCGACCGGGTGGCGTCAGGCCGCCGACACCCTCGTCGGCGATCGTCAGCACCCCTGCTAGCCGACCGGGGTCAGCAGCAGGGCCTTCGTCTCTTCCCGCCCGCCGGTGTCGGTCTGGATCCACCGGTTGTCGAAGGCGATCATCGAATCGCCGCCCCCGAACAGGCTCAGCCAGTCGCCACTGGTCTCGAAGCTGCCCCAGTCGGTGCCGTTGTTGCTGTAGACCACCAGCACCCCCGGCTCCGGCCGAGCGCTGAACCCACCGTTCACGAACAGGAGGAACACGCCGTAGTCGGTGCCCTGGACCTGCTGGAGGTTCCGACCTCCGAGGTCGACGTCGAGGAACTCGCCCGGGTCGAGGTCCTCCCAGGGGCCGCCGGCGACGGATCGCTGCAGCTGCGGCATCTCGTAGGCGGCGAACATCGATTCCTCGATCGCCCCGATCTCGCTCTCGTCTGCCGTCGCCATCCGTTCCTCGTAGGCCCGGATCTCCTCCTCGGTCGGCTCGGGCCAGAAGAGGCGGAAGGTGGTGTCGCCGATCCGGGGGACCCGATGGTTCGGGTCGTAGACGTACCAGTCGTCGGTCTCGTAGTCGATCGGGCTGCGATCCCAGTTGACACCGTCGGACGAGGTCAGCCGGCTCTCGGTGCCGTCCGGTGCCGCCTCGGTCGGGTAGACGTTGACCACCAGTTGCCCGTCGGTCGAGGTCAGGAGCCCGACCTGCTCGCCCGGCTGGAACGGGTCGGGCAGCTCGGTGACCTGGTCACCCTCGACGCGGAAGACGCCGTTCCATGGGGTCCAGGCCTCGGGCGGCGTGACCCCGATGTCGGCCCAGGGGACCGTGACGATCTCGGGGAGCGGGATCGACTCGATCGACTCGGCGTCGATGGGGCAACCGGCCTGCTCGAACTCGCCGCCGAGCTCCTCGAGCATCGTCGTCAGCTCCTGCCGGGCGATCTCCCGCTCCTCCTCGGGTGCGTTCCTCAGCCACTCGGCGTAGTCGGCCAGACCGTACCGGTTGAACACGGCGGCGCAAGGATCGTCCGGGTCGGTCGGGATGTAGCTGAAGCCGTCGTGATCGAAATCGCGGAGCGTCTCCTCGCCGACGTCGACGCCGGCCCCGCGGGCCAGGCTCAGCACCTGGCCATAGTCGGGATAGCCGGATCGGTTGGCCACCACGATGACGCTCTCGCCCTGGCGGAGCATGGCGACCGACGTCGACGGTGGCACGCCGCCGAGCTCCTGCCAGCTCCAGCTCTGCCCCCGATCGGACGAGGTGCCGTAGGCCAGCGTCTCGCCGCCGGACACCGTTCCGGTGCTGAGCACGTAGATCACGCCGTCATCGACCTGGAACTCGGAGATGAAGCGGTCCTCGACCTCGTTGGCCTGCCACCGGCCATCGGCGAGCGAGTAGAAGGTGTTCGGTCGGAAGATCCGGTTCCAGTCCGCTTCATCGACCTCGTCGAGCCGGACCCGGCCGGGGGCGGTCGCCAGCACGTAGTACACGTCACCATCGGCGACCACCTGGCCGTAGCCGGGGCTGGTCTCGCTGGTCACGTCGACGACGTCGAGCCCGACAAACGGGCCGCCGGCGGAACCGGCGTCGTCGGCCGATGCCTCGGCGCCGTCGGCCGGGTCGCCGTCGTCGGTCGTGGTCTCGGCCGAGTCGTTCTGGCCGGCTGCGATCTCGGTGGTGGGGTCGTCGCCCGACAGTGCGAGGAATCCGAAGCCCCCGGCGACGACGACGAGGGCCGCCACCACCAGGACGGCGGCGCGGCTCCGGCCGCTCGGCTGGCGGCTGGTGATCTCGGACGGATCGCCGGTCGGGAAGCGCAGTCGCTCGGACTGCTCGGCCATGTGGTCGGTGAGTCGCTGCTCGATGTTCATCGGTCGGTCCCCTGGGGAGCTTGGTTCGGGAGCGTGTCGGCGTCGTCGGTCGACTCGAGCTCACGTCGGAGCTCGGCGATGGCGTGGTGGAGGCGGCTCTTGACGGTCCCGGTCGGGATGTCGAGGGCGGCCGAGGTCCGTTCGGTCGACCAGTCGAGGAAGTACCGGCAGACGACGACCGCCCGGTACTTGTGGTCGAGGCCGAGCAGGGCGGCCCGGAGCGCCGGGTCGGCGGTGTCGGGCAGCTCGGTCGAGTCGGCCTCGACCCAGGGCAGCCGGCGGGCGGCCCGTCGGAACCAGGAGCGACCCCAGTTGAGGCCGACCCGGTAGACCCAGCCGGCCGGGTTGCGGTGGCCGGACACCGTGCCCCAGCGGTCGAAGGCCCGGGTCATCGCCTCGTCGGCCGCCTCCCGGCCGAGCTCGGCATCGCCGAAGGTGAGGGCCAGGGCGCCGGCGATCCTGCCGTGGTGGATCCGGTAGAACTCGGCGAACGAGGCGATGAAGACGGCATCGGGTGGCGAGCCGTGGCCGCCGCCGGCCAACGCCGGTCCGGCCGGCTCGTCGGCTCCCGTGCCCAGGAGCACCGGGGTCGGAGTCTCTTCGTGTCGGTGTTCCATTGCTCCTGAGACGTCCAGGCGGCCCGTTTGGTTCGCTCGACGACCGATTTTCTTCGGGGCCGCCGTCGACCGATGGGAGGTCAGCCGCCGTTGCGCTCGCCGGCCAGGGAGCGCAGCACCTCGAGGTTCGTCCTGGCCTCGGGGTCGTCCGGGGCCAGTTCGACGGCTCGGACGAGGTGGACCTCGGCCTCGTCGAACCGCTCGGCGATGGCCAGGGCAACGCCAAGGCGTTGGAGGTGGCGGGGGTGGAGCGGGTCGTCGAGCACGAGGTCCTGCAGCACCTCGATCGCGTGGTCGATCGACGGTTGGCGGACGGCCGGATCGGTTGTTCGACGGGCGCGCTCGAGCAGCAGCGCCCCCTCCTCGCCCCGGAGGGCCGGGTCGGACGGCGAACGGGCCAACCCGGCCTCGATCTCCGCCAGCGCCGCATCGAGGTCGCCCCGACGGGAGGCCAGGCGAGAGGCGAGGAAGCGGTAGCGGATCGAGTCGGGCCGCAGCGTCGTGGCCAGGTCCAGCTCGCCGTCGCCGGCACCGGCGTCGGCCGCCGGGCCGGTGCGGCGGTCGTCGAGCGTGGTCGCCACCTCCGCATCGGCCACGATGTCGGCGATGCCGGCGGCGGCAACGAGCACGGCCAGGCCGGCGGCCGCCCCGATCGTCACGGTGCGCGCCGTGTCGCGCCATCGAGGCCCGGCTCGGGACGGCGGGGCCGGCCGGCCGATCGGGTCGGCGGGACCGCCCTGTGCTGCGGCCCCGACGACGAGGCCGGCCAGCAGCCAGAACAGCGGGTCGACCTCGCTCAGCGGGAACAGGAACTGCTGGCCGACGACGTGGGCGACGACGCCGACCGCCAGCCCGAGCAGGGTCGGCTCGCCGAGCCGGGCGGCCCGCACCGCCCCGAGCAGGACCAGCCCGAGCGCCGCGGCGGCGGCGGCGACGCCCGGCAGCCCGAAGGCGAGGCCGACGTCGAGCAGCCCGTTGTGGGCTCGGTCGGTCAGGACGTCGCGGCCCCACTGCACGACGTAGTCCTCGTCGACGTTGGCCCCGAAGACCGTGCGGTAGCCCTCGGGGCCGTAGCCGGTGAGCGGCGAGTCGCCGAGCGCCCGGAGCCCGACCCGCCACTCGTCGAGTCGACCGTCGACGACGCCACCGGATCGACCCGCGCCGGTGAGCCGTCGGCGGAGGGTCGGCACCGCGGCCACCAACACGACCGGCACACCGATCGCGGCAGCGGCGATGCGGCGGTCGATCCGGCCGGCGTCGTCGCCGGGGCTTCGGCGCCGGCGCCACGTCGAGGCCCCGGCGACCACGGCGACGCCGACGACCGACCCGACCCAGGCGGCACGCGACTGTGACAGCACGATGGCGGTGACCGCACCACCGCAACCGAGCGCCCCGGCCAGGCGCCACCTCGGCGCCGCGGTGCGATCGACGGCCAGACCGGCTGCGACCGGGGCGGCCAGCGCCGCCGCCGCCCCGAGGTAGGCCGGCTGCCCGAGCGGCCCGCCGAGGCGGTCACCGGCGAAGCGGCCGTCGTCGAGCAGGCCGAACCACTGGCCGGCCGTGTGCAGCCCGAGCAGTGCGGCGCCGACGGTCGTCGCCCGCACCGCCAGCGAGCGGGCGCCCGGACCCCCGTCGACGCCGACGGTGAACAACGCACCGCACAGCAACCACGTCAGCCAGCCGAAGCGGCGGTCCGGGGTGCCGATCCAGGCGTGCAACGGATCGACCGCCACGACCGTGGCCACGAGCCCCCACGCCAGCAGCACCACCCAGGCCACGCGGGCCCGGACTGCCAACGCCCCAGCCGGCCGCTCGTCGCCGGCCGGTCCGGCCGCTGTCGCCCGGTCGGTCGACGCCGCCAGCAGGGCGAATCCGACCGTCGGCAGCACCAACCACCGGATCGGTCCCGAGCGATCCCAGCCGAACGGCAGCACGAGGCCGAGGGCGACGACGGGGAGCAGGGCAAGTCCGACCCGTTCGACCGGGCCGAGCACCCGGCCCGTCGCTCCGCCGTCGCCGGCGATCATTCCCGGTCGACCGGTTCGCGTCCGGACGGGTCGGCCTGGAGGGCGGCGACGACGGCCACGTTGACGATGTCGTCGGCCGAGCAACCCCTGGACAGATCGTGCAGGACGCCGTCGAGCCCCTGCAGGAGCGGTCCGAAGGCCCGTGCCCCGGCCAACCGCTCGGTGATCTTGTAGGCGATGTTGCCGCTGTCGAGGTCGGGGAACACGAAGACGTTGGCCCGTCCGGCAACCGGCGATCCCGGCGCCTTGGACCGGGCGACGGCGTCGACGACCGCAGCGTCGAACTGCAGCTCGCCGTCGATCGCCAGGCCCGGTTCGGCCGCCCTCACCAGCTCGGTGGCGGCCCGCACCTTGTCGACCCGGGGGTGCTCGGCGCTGCCCCTCGTGCTGAACGAGAGCATCGCCACGAGCGGCTCGGGCTCCTCGTCGGTCCGGCAGAGCTGGCGGTGGGTGGCGGCACACGACCGGGCGACGGCGGCCAATTGCCCGGCGTCGGGGTCGGGCAGCACGCCGCAGTCGCCGAAGACGACGGGCCGGCCGTCGGCCAACACCATCACGAAGCAGCTGGAGACCACGGCCTCGGTTGCTCCGGTCGGGTCGGCGGCGACGCCGAGGATCCGCAGCCCCGCCCGGATCACGTCGGCCGTCGGCCGGCTCGCACCGGCGACGCAGCCGTCGGCCCGCCCGGCCGCAACCAGGAGCACGGCGACCGCCAGCGGATCGTCCAGGTCGATCGGCTTCGCCAGGCCCGCTGCCCTGGCCCGCAGCTCGTCGTCGACGACGCGGCCGGGGTCGTCGAGCAGCACCGGGTTGGCCAGGCCGTCGGCGGCCAGCCTGTCGGCGGCCTCGATGGCCCGCACGTCGGCGCCGTCGGCCAGCACGATCGTGCGGGGCGACCGCCTGGCCTTGGCGTACCAGCGATCCACGATCTCCTCGGCCATGGCCAGCGACCATAGCCCGGCCCGGCGGGCGTCGATCCGGCGGCGGGCTCGCATCGTGGCCGGCCGGGCGGCTCGGCCCCGGGTCGTCGACCCGGTCGCCGCTACCCTCGGGCCATGACCACGCTGCAGCTGATCGGAGGGGGGCGGATGGGCCAGGCCCTCCTCCAGGGGTTGATCGACGCCGGGTGGGCCGACCCGGCCGACCTCGCCGTCGTCGAGGTCGTGGCCGACCAGCGGGCGGCGCTGACCGCGGCCCACCCGGGTGTGCGGGTGCTCGATGAGCCCCTGGCCGGTCGTGACACGCTGGTCGCGGTGAAGCCGAACCTGGTGGTCGACGTCTGCGCCACGCTCGACCGTCCCGGACGGGTCCTCTCGGTGGCGGCCGGGATCACGATCGCCTCGATGGAGGCGGCGCTGCCGGCCGGCACGCCGGTGATCCGGGCCATGCCGAACACCCCGGCGCTCGTCGGCGCCGGCGCCGCCGGGTTGGCCGCCGGCTCGTCCGCCGGCCACGACGACGTGGCCTGGGCCTCGGGCATCCTCGGATCGGTCGGGGTCGCCGAGGTCGTCGCCGAGCCCCTGCTCGACGCCGTCACGGGGTTGTCGGGATCGGGCCCGGCCTACGTCTTCCTGCTGGCCGAGGCACTGACCGACGCCGGGGTGGCGATGGGCCTCACCCGGGCCGTCGCCGGTCGCCTGGCCACCCAGACGATCGCCGGGGCCGGTCGGATGCTCGTCGCCGACGGCGCCGATCCCGTCGATCTCCGGGCCGGGGTCACCACCCCGGCCGGCACGACCGCGGCCGGCCTCGGGGCCCTGGAGCACGGCGGTCTGCGGGCCACCGTCGCCTCGGCCGTCCGGGCCGCAACCGAGCGCTCGATCGAGATGGGGAGGGGCTGATCCCGTGGACGGTCCGCTCCGGTTCTCGACCATCTCCTTCCTGTCCGACTACGGCCACGGCGACGAATTCGTCGGCCTGGTCCACTCGGTCATCCGGTCGATCGCGCCGGATGTCCGGGTGATCGACATCACCCACGAGGTCGCGCCCCACGACGTCCGGGCCGGCGGCCTGGCCCTGGCCCGCTCGGCGCCCTACATGGCCCCCGGCGTCGCCCTGGCGGTCGTCGACCCCGGCGTCGGCACGGCCAGGCGGGCCGTCGCCATCGAGGTGGCCGACGGCGGCGCCTACCTGATCGGGCCAGACAACGGCCTGCTGGCCCCGGCGGTTGCGCTCGTCGGCGGGGCCACCGGGGCGGTCGTGCTCGACAACCCCGACTACCAGCTCGAGATCCTCGGGCCGACGTTCGACGGGCGGGACGTGTTCGCCCCGGCCGCCGCCCACCTGTGCCTCGGTGTGCCGTTGGGCGAGCTCGGCACGCCGATCGACCCGGCCCGGCTCCTGCCCGGGCTGCTGCCGGTCGGGGAGCGGCAGCCGGACGGCTCGTTCACGGCCGAGATCCTGTGGATCGACCGCTTCGGCAACGCGCAGCTCAACCTCGGTCCGGACGACCTGGGAGACTGGCCCGAGGTGGTCGAGGTGTCCGGCGGCCGGGTCACCCGCAACGCCGCCCGGGTCCGGGCCTTCGCCGACATCCCGGCCGGCGGGTTCGGGCTCCTGGTCGACTCCTACGGTCTGCTCGCGCTCGCCGTCGATCGCAGCTCGGCCGCCGAGGAGCTGGGGCTGAGCGAGGGCGACGAGCTGACGCTGCGCCCGATCGAGGGGCGGGCGTCGAACGTCTCGCCGGTGACCCTCGGCACCAAGCCGTCGCTCGAGCGCCCGCTCGGCGAGCCAGGGGCCGACGGATAGCCGGCCGGGGGTCAGTGCCGCCGACGGTCGCTACCCTGGCCTGACCATGCGGCCATCCGTCGTCATCACGCTCGGTCTCCTGCTGCTGGCCATCCTCGTGGCCGGCATCGTGCAGTTCTTCGTGCAGATCCGCTGACGGCAGACGGCCTCCCGCCGAGCGCTCAGACCCGGGGTGGCGGGTAGGAGAAGTCGTCGAGCTCGACGGTCTCGTAGCCCATGCTCTCGGCGAACGTCTTGACTGCGCCGTAGACCTGCGAGTGGCGATCCGGCAGGATCCACTTGACCTCGAACGGGCCGGGGATGCTGATGTCGATCGGCGGATACGTGTCATCGTCGTCGTCGGTCGTGCTGCTGGACGACGTGACGGTGGTGCCGCCGTCGAGGATGTACTGGCCGCTCAAGCGGATCCGGCCCTTCGACAGCTTCTTGGCGTCGGTGATGGCGAAGTAGGTGGTCGACATCGTCGTGTGCTCCTGGTGTGTCGGGGATGGTGCCGTCGACGATGGCCGGCGAGCGTAAACCGGCGGCTAACAGCCGAGCGGACGTCGACTCTCCGGTCCGGCCAACCGACGCGGGCGGCGGCCACGGCATCGTCGGCCTGGCTCGGACGAGGGGCCGGTCCGCCGACGCCCGGCCGGCTGGCGTCGCAGGTCGCGTGGTAGGGCTGGGAAGGGCTAGGGAGCGAGCCTCGCCAGGAGCTCGTTGAGCTCGACGAGTTGTGCGGTGTCGAGGTCGTCGAACTGGTCGGCGATGTGCTCCCGGTGCTGGGGGCGGGCTGCGGCGAGCAGTCGTCTGCCCTCGTCGGTGAGGTCGATGACGTTGGCTCGCCCGTCGCTCCGGCGGGCGACGAGGCCGTTCGACTCCAGCCGGCCGAGCATCTGGCTGATGCTGGCCTGGGTGGTGTGGAGCTGGCCGGCGAGGTCGACCTGACGCTGCGGGCCGTGGTCGTCGATGACGGCGATGGCGAGGTACTGGGCCGGCGTGATCGGCAGGTCGGCCATGTGGTGCTCGGCCGTTCTCGTCGTCTGCTGGACGATCCTGAGCAGCCGGGACCAGACCTCGACCGCCAGGTCGGATCGTCGCTCGTCGTTCATGGCGCCGGTGCCGCGCCGCCAAGCAGGGTGTCGGCGAGGCGATCGACGTCGTCGTGCCTGCGAGCGTCGTGGATGTGCGGGTGGTGCTCGAACAGCCCGTTGCGGCTGGCGAACCCGCCGGAGGCCGGCAGGTCTCGATCGAGGGCGAGCCGAACGATGTCGGCGGCGGCGTCGTCCGGTCGGCGGCTGGACCACCAGAACAGCGGTCGCATGATGGCCCGGAGGGGCCGAGGGATCCGACGCCGGATACCGGTGTCGACCGAGCCGGGTCCATAGCCGAACGCGGTGAGACCCCGGCGCTGCAGGCTCGCGGTCCAGAGGTCGTTGGCGAGCTGGGCCTGCCCGTGGGCCGCGAGCCCGCGACCGAGGTCGTCGGGGCCGGCGAGCTCGACACGGAGCCGATCGGGCAGCGCGCCCGACTCGGCCGCCGCGACGTTGACGAGTCGAGCCCCCGGTCGCAGATCGATCTGTCGCTGCACCTGCACCCGCGACAGCCACGACGCTGCGATGTTGGCGTCGATACCGTCGCTCGTCGGCGAAGCGGTTGGCTCGAGCGTGCCGATGGCGTGGATGACGACGTCGATCGACTCACCATACTGTCGGGCGATCGTGCGGCCGAGGCCCGCGGCCTCGGCCATCGTTGCCAGGTCGGCGAGGTAGACGTCGATGGTCCCGGCCAGCCGTTCGGCCCTGGCCGCCAGGGCGTCGGCCGCGTCGGCCCGACGACCGACGCCGACCACGGTGAAGCCACGCTCGGCCAGCGCCAGCGCCGTGGCCCCACCGATCCCCCCGGTGATGCCGGTCACGAGTGCGACGGGGTGATCGGGGAGCTCCCGCACCCGATACCGCTCCCACCCCCAGCCCCAGGTCGGCTTGGTCAGGATGTCGGCGGTGGCGAGACCACCGACCACGGTCACCACGTGCGTGAGCATCAGCGTCACCGTGGCACCGGTGGTCGAGTCGTCGAGGCCGCCGATCGGCGAGCCGAACGACACGACGAGTATCGCCAGCGCCGCCACGACGAACACGCGCCGGCCGCGGACGGGACCTCGCCAGCGGGCGACGGCCACCCGGAGGCAACCGAGACCGAGGACACCGACGATCGATGCGACACCGACGGTCAGGACGCCGATCGGCTCGCCGGTCGCCGATGCGACGACGCCGTCGAACCAGCCGACGGCCGAGCCGAACCCGAACACGGCCGCGTTCACGGCCACCGTGATCGCTGCCGCCAGAACACTCCGCTGCCACCTGCCCATACCTCGACCTCCAAACTTAGGATCCTAACTTAGGAGCCAAAGTATCAGGGCCGATGCGAACGGGCCAACCCGCACCTCGTCCGACGCCGCCGGATTCGACCAAGAATCGGGTGGACCCGGACGTGCGGTCCCCGGTCCGTCGGCGCGAGGTCGAGCGGCTGCGAGCGCTCGGGGCCACCGTGCTCGACGGCCAGGTCGACGGCTTCGCCGTGATGTGCGATCCCGAGGCCAACGAGTTCTGCGTGGTCGGTTGAGCCACGAGGTCGGCGCCGGGGTTGCGCCACCGATCGGTCAGCGGGTCATCGGACCGGGCGGCGTTCGGTCGATCCTCTCCACCTCGGCCCTGGCCTGGGCCATGGCGACGGCGGCGTCCTGGGCGTCGCTCGGCGTCCGGGCGTCCCAGGGCTGGGGCGGTGGCGGGGGCGCCAGCTCTTGCTTGGGGATGATGATCCAGGCCGCCACGTAGAGGATCGGCAACAGGGGGAACGTGAGCAGCGAGCCGGCGATGATGCCGACCCTGACCCAGACCGGGTCGATCCCGACGTACTCGGCGAGACCACCGCCGACCCCGGTCAGGCCGTCGTTGGTGCGGGTCAATCTGCGGGCGGGAACGGGGGTTGTCGATGCCATGGTCCCATCCTCGCCCGGCCGGCGCTCGACCGGTATCGGGCAGGACCCTGATCCGACCCCGAGACGACCCTGAGGTCGGGGCCGACCGCGGGGGCTGCGCTAGTCCCGCGTCCCGCCTCCCGTCTCGACGTGGCGGTCGAGCCTGGCCAGCGAGCTCCGTGCGTCGAGGTAGATGCTGCCGAGCGAGTACCCGATCGTGTAGGCCGCGAGGAGCCAGAACAGCCAGGTCCCGCGGAACGCCGAGCTGTAGCGGACACGGCAGGATCCGGGCTCGCCATCGACCGGCTCGACGGCGAGCTCGGTGTAGTAGCTCCGGATCAGCCAGCGAAGCCCCCTGGCCTGCACGATGGTCAGACCGAGCACGGATCCCTCCTCCCAGCGGACGACCTCGACTCGGGACCGCAGCACCCACTCCTTGGTCTCGAACCGTGCGCCGAGCCCCCTGGCCTGCGCCGTGATGGCCTCGTGCTCGTCGTAGTCCTCGTGCCACGACGTCCACGTCGTGTGGTCACTGAGGACGGCCCAGACGGTCGCCGGGGTCGCATCGATCCGGCGACGGGCGGTGACCCGGAGCAGTCTCCACCGCCCGTCGAGCATGACCGGACCGCCGGGGACGAGGGCCTTCATCGTCCCGGGGCCGGCATCTCGTCGAGGTGCCAGTCGGCGCCGGGGTCGAGGTGGCGTGTCGAGCAGCGCTCGATGAGGTACGGCCCGGAGGAGCAGCCCTCGTCGCCGGGCGCACCGCGGTCGACGTCGGCCGTCACGGGTTCGGACGGTCGTCGAGCAGTCGGACGCCCATCGGGTTCACCGAGGGGATGAGGGCACTGCGAGCGACGGCCCTGGCCGCCGGGGTGATGGCGTCGAGCAGCCGGGCCCTGGCCTCGTCGTCGACGCCGGCGAAGGGTGTGGCCGCCAACCGGTCCGTGGCCCGCTCGACCTCGGCGACGACGTCGCGCCCGGCCGGGGCCGCTCGACCGTCCCCGTCGAGCAACCCGTGCCCGACGGCTCGGTCGATCGCACCCGCCCAGTCGTCGTCGGTCCAGCCCCGGTTCGGCTGGAGCGCCTCGCGAGACGTGCCGCCGACGGCGACGAAGAGCACGGCGACGTCGACCGGGGCGAAGCCCATCGCCGTCCACGTGACCACGTGGCCGTCGCCCCGGTGCTCGCGCAGGGTCGTCGCCAACTGCCAGACCGCAGCGACCGGATCCTCGGGCGGCGGCAGGTCGCGATTGGCCAGGAACAGCGGGAGCGCCCCGCCCTCGGCCCGCTCGGCCGCATCGGTCAGGGCGCCGATCGTCCCGGTGTCGCGAGCCAGCGCCGCCAGTTCGTCGCCGGCGATGCGCCGGAGGGCGGCGGCCGCGCCGGCGGCCCGGGCCTCGAGCAGTGCGCCCGGGCTGGCCAGTTCCCAGACCGACGGAATCGCCCTCGACACCATCGGCGGCGCGAAGCCGAAGAAGGCGGCGGTGGCCACGCCGGCGGAGCAGGCCCCGAGTGGCGAGGCGCGACAGCCGAAGTAGGTCCGCCAGAAGCCGTTGACCCCGAGCCCCTTCGTCGCCGCCGACGTCTCGGGCGCGAAGTAGGTCACGGCATGCAGCGACTCGAGCCTCCGCCACAGCTCTCGGGCGAACTGGCCGTCGTGCATCGCTCCTCCTCCGGTCGCCGCTCGCACCCGTCCTCCGGGCCCCGGGTTCGCCCGGCGCGAGCACGCTCATGCCAAAGGCTTCCACATCGGGGCCCGGCGGGGGGACCTGTGCGGTTTCTGTGGGCGAGCGCACAGGCGTTGCACAGGTTCGCTCCGCATGGTGGAGGTCACGACCGCCGAGTCGTCCGTGGCGACGACCGGGCCAGTACGACCGACGAGGAGCACGACATGACCGCCATCACGAGCAGCAGCGATGACCCGGCCGCCGCACCCGGGCCGCCCCGGATGGGCCGGCCCGGGCGATGGATGGCCGCCGCGGTGGCCCTGGCCGCCGTCGCCGTCGGCATCGGGCTCTGGCTGTTCTTCGCCGGCGACACGCCGGACGAGGTCTCGCTCGACGATGCGATCGGGGGTCTCGACACCCAGGCTGGCGACGGCTCGGCGGATGCCACCGGGGTCGATGCGTCTGGGGCGGCCGGCTCGATCGCCGGCCAGTGGATCATCGACACCGAGACCGGCGAGTTCGACGACGACGCGGCCACCGGCTCCTTCGCCGGCTTTCGCATCGAGGAGGAGCTCCGGTCCATCGGCTCCACCACCGCCGTCGGCCGAACCGGCGCCATCGCCGGGTCGATGACGGTCGATGGCACGACCGTGACCGCCGCCAGCTTCGAGATCGACCTGACCACGATCACGACGGACGACTCGAGGCGCGACGACAACGTCCAGGACGCCCTGGAGACCGGCAGCTTCCCGACCGCCTCGTTCGTTCTCACCTCGCCGATCGAGCTGGGCGACGGAGCGGCGTCCGGCGAGTCGGTCTCGGTCACCGGTGCCGGGGACATGACGATCCACGGTGTGACGAATCCGGTCGAGTTCGCCATCGACGCCCAGCTCGTCGACGGCCTGGTGGTGGCGGTCGGGTCGACGACGATGACGTTCGCGGACTTCGGCGTCGAGGTGCCGGACGGGGGCCCGGTCATCTCGGTCGACGACGTCGGTGTCGTCGAGTTCCAGTTCCTCCTGCGCCAGGCCGGTTGATCGCCGGCCGCTGCTCGGACGCCGTCGCCTCCGTCAGCCGATGGCGACGTGGCCGAGCACCAGCAGGCCGGCGATGACCGTCTCGATCACCAGCGGAGGGACGACGTCCCGGCTGAAGCCGTCGCTGGCGATGCTCACCAGTCGGCCGATGGCCGCGGCGGACATGATGACGGCGACGGCCAGGAACCATGTGGTGTCGTCGGTGACGAGGCCGGTCACGATCATGGCGACGCTGGCCAGGAAGAGCCCGCCGAGCACGCTCCGGATCTCGCTGAGCCCGGGGATGCCGACGGGCGTGAGCCCGACGGCGTCGCCCATGTTCGTCGGCAGCAGCATCGAGCGGATGCCGAGTGCGGCCAGGGGGGCGGTGAGCAGGGCGATGATGATCTGCAGCAGCGTGGTCATGACCGGTCCTCGTTCGTGTCGGGCCCGTAGGTGCGGGCGATGGCGTCGGCGATCTGCTCCGGTTCGTCCTCCTGGAGGTAGTGGCTGGCGGTGTCGAGCCGCACCACCTCGGCGTTGGGGAACCGCGTCTGCCAGTCGGCGAGGATGGAGCGGAACACCGGATCCTTCGTGCCCCACACCAGCAGCAGCGGGGTGTCGGCGAAGTTGGTCAGGACCCGTTGCTCGAGCTCGGCCAGCCAAGGGGCGGCGGCTCGGATCTGCTTCGGGAACTCGGCGATGCCACGGCGGTGCTCGGGCGTCGGCACGACGGCGGTGTAGTGCTCGAACTCGGCGTCGGTCACCTCGCCCTCGAACGTGCGCTTCATCGCCGGGTCGACGAAGAAGTTGCGGCGCTTGATGAGCCGCTGCAGTGGCACCGAGCTCATCAGGCGGCTGAAGAAGCGGAGCATGCCGCCCTCGGTCGGCCAGGCCCAGGTGTTGCCGATGACCAGGCCGGCGACCCGGTCGGACCGGCGGGAGGCGACGTCGAGGCCGATGGGTCCACCCCAGTCGGCGCCCATGACGATGGCGTCGTGCAGGTCGAGGTGGTCGATCAGCTCGCCGACGGCCGCTGCGTGCTCACCCGGCGTGTAGCCGTACCCGTTGCCGGGGTGGGCGGAGAGCCCGAACCCGGGGTAGTCCATGGCGATGCAGCGGAACCGGTCGCGCAGCTCGATGACCATGTTGCGGTAGAGGAAGCTCCAGTCGGGATTGCCGTGGAACAGGATCAGGGGGCGGCCCTCGCCCTCGTCGATGTAGTGGATCGGGCCGACCGAGCTGTCGAACCAGCGGGATTCGAACGGGAACAGCTCCGGATCGGGGGTGAAGTCGACGACGCCGCTAGGCCGCTGCATCGTTTGCCTCCTCACGCTCGGTGCCGGCCGCCAGCCTGGCGCTCTCGGCGGCGAGGTCGTCGGCCAGGGCACCCATGCCCTTGCCCATCTGCTTCTCGGTGGTGCCGGCGGCCAGCCGACCGAGCCGGTTCGGGCGGTACTCGACGTCGAGCGTCAGCCGGGTCCCGTCGCCGGCGGGCTCGAGCCGGAAGTCGGCGACGGCGTCGGTGACGGGCATCTTGAAGGTCTCGTAGAGGTGGACGGTCATGCGCCGGCCGGGCTCGTGGTGGGTGATGCGCTCGTTCACACCGCCGAGGGGAGCGAAGTCGCAGTGTCTGGTGGTGCCCGCCCCGACCGGACCGGTCGTGGTCAGGGCCGAGCGGCGGACGCCGGCGCTCCAGTCGGCGATGTTGCCGAAGTCGTCGAGGACGGCCCACACCGTCCGGGGCGGGGCGTCGATGTCTCGGGTGATCGTGAAGCTGTTCACGGTTCGTCTCCTTGGCCTCGTCGGGTTGTCGACACCGTGCCCGATGTTTTACAATACACGTTGTCGAACTAGGAACAGGTTATACAACGCATGGTGAACAACGCAACCCCCCCATCGAAGAACCTGGGTGGCCGCCCACCGGAGTTCGATCGCGACGAGGTCCTCACCGCCGCCGTCTTCGCCTTCTGGGGCGGCGGCTACAAGGCGACGACGGTCGGCGACCTCGAGCGGGCGACGGGCGTCGACCGCTCGACGCTCTACAAGAGCTTCGGTGGCAAGGACGGCCTGTACCGCTCGGCCGCCGACACCTACATCGCCATGGCGACCGAGCAGCTCTTCTCCAAGCTCCACGACGGCACCGATGGCGTCGAGGACGTCCTCGCGTTCATCGACACGCTGTCCGCCAGCTACCGGGCCGGCCAGCCACGGGGCTGCTACATCGTCAACGACATGGGCACCGTCGACGAGTACGACGCGACCCACCGGTACTTCGACATCCTGCTCACCGGCTTCCTGGCCCCCCTGCAGCGGGCCGCCGACGCCGGCCAGGTCCCGACCGACTCGGTCGAGCCACGGGCCCGGTTCCTCACCGCCGCCCTCATCGGCATCAACCTGACCCACCGCAACCGGGCCGACCCCGAGGTCGCCTACGGCCTGATGGACGGGGTGCGGGCCGAGGTCGCCACCTGGTTGGACTGACGCCGATCCCGGCCTTCGCCGGCGGCCGGCTCACCGTCCTCGCCTGGCCGGCGGACCGTCGCCGCTCGTCACACGTTGCTCGCCACACCGTGTTCGTCACACGTTGCTCGTCACACGTTGCTCGTTGCTCGTCACACCGTGCTCGCCGGACTGCGCAGGATCTTCTCCATCGACTTGCCCCTGGCCAGCTCGTCGATGAGCTTGTCGAGGTAGCGGAGCTCGCGCAGCGTCGGCTCCTCGACGTTCTCGACCCGCACCCCGCACACCACGCCGGTGATCAGTGCCCGGTCCGGGTTCAGCGCCGGTGCCCCGTCGATGAACGCTTCGACGGTGGTCTCCTTGCGGACGTGGGCCATCAGCTGCCGCTGGTTGTAGCCGGTCAGCCAGCGGATGATCTTGTCGACCTCGCGCTTGGTCCGGTTCTTCTTCTCGGCCTTGGCGACGTACAGGGGGTAGATGAGCCCGAAGCTCATCCCGTAGATGCGCTCCAGGCGCTTGGCCGCTGCCGTCGAGTCCGTGCTGGTGGCCACGTCGACTCCTCGCTCGTCGTCGGTTGCCCCAACCTACTCGACCCGGGGCGGTGGTGACGACGGCCCCGGCTCGGCATAGGCCAGGCTCACGGTCGGCTGCTCCGGCTCCACGAGTCGGAACGCCAGCCGCAGGCCTGCGTCTTCGAGCATCGCCACCTGCTGGCCGAGATCCTCGTTGGTGTGGATCACATGGGACTCGAACGGCCAGTCGGTGGCGAACCAGCTGCGCAGGGCGTCGAGCACGCGCCGATCGAGGCCGTCGGCGAGGCGAGACGCCCGGACCCAGAACGTCACCACCGCATCGATGTCGGACCACGACGCGTCGGCCACGGGGACCTTGGCCGGTGCCCCGAGCCACCTGGCGTCAGGCGGGAAGACGTAGACGCAGCCGAGGCACGTCGCCTCCGACGGGTGCATGATCGTGTAGAGGTAGGCGTACCGGTCGGCGAACCACCTCTCGGCGGTGACCATGTCCTTCCGGTTGTCGTCGACCGTGAAGTCGTCCTCGGGCCATGGTTCCTTGGCCCAGGCGCGCAGGAACTCGCGAGTCTCCATCACCGCCTCGAAGTCGAGCTCCGCATCGGCCACCAGGAGTGGCCGGACGAGGAACTCGTCCGTTCGCATGGCGTGCGGGGGATCGAACGCCGGATTGCGAAAGGCTCGGTGCGACATCGTCGGCTCCCATCGGCCAGGGTCGGGATCGCGGCGAACGGTAGCAGTGGCCGCACGGGGTCGACCGCCACCTGGCGACGCCGGGGCCACCGCCGACCGCCAACCGGAGCGCGTCGGCCGTCCGGTCAGGGCTCGTCGAGCGGCTCGAGGTCGTAGGCGCACACCCGCCAGCCGCCCGGTTCGACCCTGGTGTCGACGTCGATCAGATAGCCGGCACCGCCGATGGTGACGATGCCGATGGCCGAGCCGTCCGCGGCGGTCGACCAGTCGATCGACGAGTAGTCGATCCCGGCGCCGAAGTCGTCGGCGAGCCGGCGCTCGATGGCGAGATCCGACGGGGTCGGGTCGGTGTCGTCGCACGGGCCGACGCGGGCGCTCGACCAACGACGTTGCGTCAGATCGGCGATCCAGCGCTCGCCGGCGTTCGGTTCGTCCGACCCACCGGGCGCGAGCACGGTGCAGGCGCCGACGAAGGCGACCAGACCGACGACGCAGGCAACGACGACCCGCCTGCTCGCCTCGGGCCTCGGAGACCGCAGCCCGGGCGGCGCCCCGGTCCGAGACCAGCCACGGGGCAGCTGGTTCCGACTGGTGTGCTCGCCGTGCTGATCGACCATCGCCTCGCTGCGCTCGTGCCGCCGATCGCTCGCATCGTGCGCCGCCGGCCGGAGGGACCAGCTTCGCACATCGTTGGCCAGGGCGGCTGCGCCCGGACCCCGCTCCGAGGTCGGCGGCGGCGATCGGCCCCGGCGCCGTGTCGACCCGGATCGATCAGATGCCGGCGACGACGAGGTCGTCGAGCAGGCGCTCGACGGTGTCGACGTCGTCCGGTCCCGGCCCGACGGGTGGGGCGACGACCTCGAACTCCCCGTCGTCGCCGGCGACCGGGCCCGGCGCCAGCTCGTCGCCGTCGTCGGCCCGGACGCGAGATGTCGTCGCGGTCGTCGCCGTCGTGCCCGGGCCCGTCGCGTCGGCCTCGGCCGGCGAGGTGCCAGGGGGAGCGCTGTTGCTCGGTCCGGTCGTCGGAGCCGTCGCCGGGCTCGCGGTGGTCGGCACCGGGGTCGTCGGCGCCGGGATGGTCGTCGGCGAGGTCGTCGGCGGTTGGGTCGTCGTCGGCGAGCTGGTCGGCCCGGTCGTCGTCTGGGGCGACGTCGTCGGTGGCGTCGTCGCCGGTTCGGCCGTTGCCATGAAGCGGTGGGTCGTCCACAGCTTCCCGCTCTCGGTCACCACCACGCCGACGCCGACGTAGCGATAGCGATCGTCGACGAGGTTGGCGTAGTGACCCGGGCTGGCCACGAAGGCGCCGTGCAGCTGGTCGACGTCGCGGATGCCGTGCACCCCGACGTTCTCACCGAGCACCGTCCACGGTGCGGTGATGCCGACGGAGATGTCGGCGCTGTGGGCCAGCTGGTCGTTGGCCGCCATCGACGACGCCCACGCCCTGGCCTGAGCCGTCAGCTCCGGATGGACCGACAGCGCCGGCAGGCCGGCCGCCGCCCTGGTCTGGTTGATCAGCTGGATGAACCGCTGCTCGTCGCCCGCTCCGGCCGAGGTCGGGCCGGCGGCCAGCACCGTGGCCGACACGGCCAGGACGGCGGCGACGAGCAGGGCGAGGGCGGGGCGGATCGTGCGATGGATGGTCAAGACGACTCCAGGCCACCGATGTCGGTGGCAGGGGCGAGGAATCGGCCCCGGCTCCCGCCGGCTTGAGTCGGTTGAGTCGTCCGGCCCGCCGGCGGCGGCCGCCACGGGCCGTTCGGCCCATCGGGCCGGGTGGCCCCCAGCCGGTCGGCAGCGACGGCTCAGGCGACGCGCTGGAGCGGCGTGCCCATCCAGTTGCGGGGCAACACGGCCCGCAGGGCGCTGAGCCCCTCGCCGTGGCCGAGCGGGGTGAACGTGCGCAACCCGTCGCCGTCGGCCCCGGACGTCGAGTCGAGCCACTGCCCGCTCGGGCCGGCGTCGAGCCCGACCAGCGCGGCCTCGTCCGGCTCCCCCTCGGTCGACCAGCTGGAGCTGATCCGCCACCGGCGGACGTCGGGCAGCTGCAGGTCGAGCACCAGCAGTGCCTGCTCGGTGTCGAGCCCGTCGCCGGCCAGGACCTCGAGCGCCTTGTCACGGCTCGAGCGGGACAGCGCGGTCGACAGGGTGCGGACCCCGACCGAGATCGCCCCCTCGGCCACCCACGCCGGCGACTGCAGCACGATCATCTGGCCGAGGATCTGGGGCAGCTGGTTGACCGGGACCATCTCGAGCTCGATCTGGGCCGGGTCGAACGGGTTCGAGGCCACCGCCCGCCTCGGGGTGGCCCAGATCGTGGCCGCGCTGGAATCGGGTCCGTACGACACGTCGACGGCCACCATCAGGCTGGCCTGGTTGACCACCTGCAGCAGCTCGGCCGCGATCGGATCGAGCCCGTCGTCGTTGCTGATGTCGGCCAACCGCTTGACCTGCCTCGGCCCGACGCCGGCCACACCGGCGCCGTTCTCGATCGACATCGACTGGTACCTGGCGATGTCGAGCGCCGGCTGCAACAGGTCGGCCGGCAGCCGCAATCGTGCCCGACTCCGGTCGAGCAGGGGCCGGTCTGGGTCGACCGGCTGCCGGGTTCCATCGGACAGTGAGCTGTTCTCCGCCACGCCAACTCGCTTCGAATCTCGTCCGGGCGGATGGGCACCGCCTCGGGTCGTGCCTCCGTTTTAGCGGATCGGATCCCAAAGGTCACGGGAGTGTCGCTCCTCGTTCGCGCTCGCCACCGTCGGTGACCGGCGGCTCCTTTTGGTGGGATTCGAGCCGGCCTCGGGCCGCTCCGCCCCCACGGGTCCGAGCCGTGCGGCGCGCCCCGCGGTCTGCCAGCATGGTCCCCCATGCACGCCGTCAACGGTGGTCCCCGAAACCTGGCCGCCCGACTCGAGCACCGCACGGAGCGGGCCGCCCTCCTGCTCGCCGACGGTGAGATCAGCCACGCCGAGCTGGCCGATCGCGTGGGGCGGTGGCGAGGCGGCCTTGCTGCGGCCGGGGTCCGGCGGCACCAGCGGGTCGCGGTCGTCGCCGCGCCGGGGGCCGTGCCGGTCACGGCCCATCTCGCCGTCATCGGTTCCGGTGCGATCAGCGTCATGCTCAACCCCGACGCACCGGCGGTCGAGCTCCGCCGCGAGCTGGAGGCGGCCGCGGTCGACGCCGTCGTGGCCGACGGGCCCGGATCGGCCCTGGTCGACGAGGCCATGGCCCTCCCTGCGCCGGCCCCCGCCGAACGAACCGACGGGACCGCCGGCGAGGTGCCGGGCGGCAGCGTCGGCCTGTCGCCCCGCCGACTCGACCCGGCCGCGCTCGACGACAGCGACCCCGCCCCGGTCGTCGACGTCGCCGACGACGACCCGGCCGTCCTGCTCTTCACCAGCGGCACCGCCGGTCCACCACGACCCGCCGTCCTGACCCACGGCAACCTCGGCGCGGCGCTGCAGTCGATGCTGTCGCTGCCGACCGGCCTGCTCGATCGACCCCAGGTGTTCCTCGGCGTGGTGCCGATCTTCCACGTGCTCGGGCTGAACGCCGTGCTCCACCTCGCCCTGGTGCTCGGGGCCAGCGTCGTGCTCGGCCGCTACCCGGGTGCGGCCGAGACCGTGGCGTTGATCGAGCGCCACCGGGTCACCGTTGCGCTCGGGCCGCCGACGCTGTGGCTGGCCCTGACCAACGTCGTCGACGTCGACCCGTCGCAGGTCGCCTCGATCGAGCTGGCCCTGTCGGGGGCGTCGGAGCTGCCGGCGCTGGTCGAGCTGGCCGCCGCCGACCGGCTCGGGATCCGGCTCGACGAGGGGTACGGCCTCACCGAGACCGGGGCGGTCGTCGCCTCGACGGTGGCGACCGAGGCGCCGGCGGGCAGCATCGGGCGGCTCACCCCAGGGGTGGAGGCCCGGATCGTCGGCGAGGACGGCGATGACTGCCTCGTCGGCGACCCCGGCGAGCTGCTGGTCCGAGGGGCGATGGTGTTCCCCGGCTACTGGACGCCGGACGGGCTCGACCGGGGGCCGCTCACCGACGACGGCTGGTTGCGAACCGGTGACCTGGCGGTGGTCGACGACGACGGCCACCTGGCGATCGTCGGTCGCCGCAAGGACCTCATCATCGTGTCGGGGTTCAACGTGTTCCCGGCCGAGGTCGAGGCGGTGCTCGTCGACCACCCGGACGTGGCCGACGCCGGCGTGGTCGGCGAGCCGTCGGTCGCCACCGGCGAGGCGGTGGTGGCCTTCGTGGTCCCCGCCGCCGGCCGCGACGTCGACGAGGACGACCTGCGGGCCCACTGCCGGGCTGCGCTGGCCCGCTACAAGGTGCCGAGCCGGATCGTGATCGCGCCGGACCTGCCGATCGGGCCGACCGGCAAGTTGCAGCGGGGCCGCCTCCGCTGAGCGAAGGCCGGCGTCTGGCCCCGGCGGGGGCCGCCGCGACGGACGGCTCAGGCCCCGGTGGTGTGGCGGAGCTGCGACAGGAGCTGGGGCCTGGGGAAGTCGACGACCCGCCAGAGCTCCGGGTAGTGCTCGGTCGGCTCCATCAGCGGCCCGACCTGCTGGCGGACCTCGTCCCACGGTGCGGTCACGACCCCCCACTCGGTCTCGAGCCGGATCAGGTCGGTGCGGGGGAGCAGGCTTGGGACGCCCTCGGCCCAGGTCGTGACGGAGTGGTAGGCCCCGTCCGGGCTCTCGACGACCTCGTGCTCGCCGACCGACACGTCCTGGCCGAGCAGGTGCTGCAGCGGCTGGCGCAGCCGGTTGTGGATCATCTGGCGGTCGAGGTGGGTCAGGCGCTGCCAGATGGCGTGGGCCGGGTGGCTCGGTGGCAGCACGAGCGTGCGCCAGTTGCCCGGCCGGCCGACGAGCGGGCGGAGGCTGACCGGCGACGGCGCCCCCAGCTCCTCGAAGACCGCCTCGCAGGCCTTGGCGATCCCCTTGGCGTCGTCGACCGCCGCGACCAGCAACCGGCTCCGGTTCGGGTGCAGCACGACCAGCTCGCCCTCGAGGCCGGTCGTCCCGAGGAAGTGGGGGTCGAGCATGCGAGCGCCGGCGTAGTCGTCGGCCTCGGTCGAGGTGTAGGCCTGCTTGTAGATCGAGGTCCAGCCCGAGGCCGGGAGCTCGCTCAGGTTGTCGACGGCGACGGGCAGCAGGTCGTCGAACTCGGCCCCCCAGTCGTCCAGCTGGGCCTGGTCGATCACCGACATCGTCGTCTCGGTGTCCCACAGCAGGACGGTGACCAGGTCCGCCCCGAACGGCCGGTGTGGGATCAGGGCCCGATGGTCGCGTTCGGGATGGATCTCGCTGCCGAGGTTGGCCAGGCGAGCCGCCTCGAGCATCGCCCGTGGTCGGATGCCGGGCCGGAGCGGTCTGGTCGACTGGAGCCGGGCCGGGATCGGGGGTGGGCTGACCAGCGACGGCAGCGTCTCCCGGAGCCACGGCGTGCGGTCGGGCATCGGCAGCTGATTCCAGCGGGCCCGGAGGTTGGCCAGGCCGATGACCAGCTCGCCGACCTGGACCGTGTCGTCGTCGAGTGGGCGAATGTCCGCCTGGTCCTCGGTCAGCTCGATCAGGAGACGACGGAGCTCGGTGTCGAAGCCCTTCTGGCGACGGAACACTCCCACGGCCCCCAACGGTACCGGCTGTGTCCGTCCGGCGGCGAGCAGACCTCGCCTCGCGGCCGGGCCCGGATGTGCGCCATCGGTGGCGGCGATGGTCGACCGATCGGGTGTCGCTCCGCTTGTGCATTTGTGAACGCGATGCGGCGCCCGTACGGTGGCCGCCATGGACCAGCTGGTGTCGGATGCCACCGTCGCGCGGCTGCCGGCGTATCTCCGGGCGCTGGTCGACCTGGCCGCCGACGACGTCGTCAGCGTGTCGTCTGGTCGCCTGGCCCGGGAGGTCGGTGTCAATCCCGCCACCCTCCGTCGAGATCTGGCCACCCTCGGGATAACCGGGACCCGAGGGGTCGGCTACGACGTCAAGTACGTGCTGTTCGAGGTCAGCGTGGCCCTCGGGGTCAATCGCGAGTGGCCGGTCGCCGTCGTCGGGGCCGGCAATCTCGGTCGGGCGCTCGCCAACTACCCCGGCCTGGCCCCCCGTGGCTTCCCGGTCCAGGTGCTGTTCGACGTCGACGACCGGCTGGTCGGCACGGAGGTGGCCGGGGTGACCGTCCATCACGTCGACCGGCTTGGTGAGCTGGTCCCGGCGCTCGGCATCACCGTCGGGGTGATCGCCACGTCGGCCGAGGCCGCCCCCGGCGTCGCCGCCGCCCTGGTCGACGCCGGCGTCTCGTCGATCCTCAGCTTCGCCGCCGGGCCCCTCGACGTGCCCGACCACGTGGTCGTCCGGCGGGTCGACCTGGCCACCGAGCTGCAGATCCTCAGCTTCTACACCCGCCGGGAGGCCGCCGTGTCCGGCGGGGCCGGCGTGCCCCTCGACGAGCCCTGACCCGCCCTTGACGGTCGGGGGCCTCGCTCCTAGCGTTCTTCCCACCGAGCGAGGAGGGCGACGGATGTTGATGCTCCGACGGTTGAGCCGGGCGCTGGCGGCGCTCGCCATCGCCACATTGATGATCGTCGGGGTTCCCGGGGTCGCCGACGTCCCCGTGATCGGGTCGTCGGTGTCGACCCCCGAGGCCGACGCCGCCTACATCAACTGCTACACCGAGAGCCTGCCGGGGATCTGGCGGGGCGAGCGGGGGTACTGGCATCACCGGTACTGTTTCGACACCCTGTCCGGCTGCTGGGTCCAGATGACCCGGTGGTGGACGCCGGGCAACCAGCACATCGCCGATGGACGAGCTTGAGCGACAACGGCGGGCGATCAGACGACGCCTCGTCGACGAGGTGCGCGAGCTCGAGCGCGGGCTCGAGTCGGGCCAGTACGAGATGGTCCTGACCCGGTTGCTGCTCGAGCGGCACGTGGCCGACCCGTCACACCGGCGGATCGCCAACTCGATACCCGAGCTCGAGCGGGCCAACGGCCGGGGCTACGTGCTGGCCGACGGTCGCACGATCGCCGACCTGACGCCCCGCGAGAGGGCCACGCTCATCGAGTTCGAGGTCGAGCAGCCGATGCCGGTCGAACCCGCACCGGCGGAGTGCTGAGCCTCGGGTCGCCCAGCCGCCCGGCCGCCCGGCCGCCCGATCGGACGGTCGCCCGGTCAGGCGCTCAGGCGGTCCGATCGACGGTCAGGCGAAGACGGACCGGCCGATCCACTCGGCGATCAGCGCCGGCTTGTCCTGGCCCTCGATCTCGACGGTCATCGTGCGGATCTGGTCGACCGCGTTGCCCTTCAGCGTCACGTCGGTCACCTCGGCGCTCGCCCGGATGCGGGCACCGGCCGGCACCGGGTTGATGAACCGCACCTTGTTCATCCCGTAGTTGACGCCCATCAGCATCCCATCGAGCGGGGGCAGGTCGTTCGGGATGGTGGTGGACAGGTGCACCAGCATCGAGAGCGTGAGGAACCCGTGGGCGATCGGGCCGCCGAACGGGGTCTGGGCCGCCCGCTCGGGGTCGACGTGGATGAACTGGTGGTCGAGCGTCGCATCGGCGAAGTCGTTGATCCGCTCCTGGGTCACCTCGAACCACTCACCGGTCTTGGCCGGCGCCCCGATCTGGGCCTTCATGGCCTCGTAGGCGGTCTCGGCGTTGGCGCTCATGGCTGATCCCCTGGATTGTCGGTTCTGGTCGTTCGAGGGGGCCGGAATCGAACCTCGGCCCAACCCCACACCTGGTCAACGTAGCCGTTAGCCTGAGCCTCACGAAACTCCGGATTGCGACCCGTTCGAGCCCCCTGGCCCTCTGGCAGGCGGAGCACGTGGCCAAGCGCCTCCGGTCCGTCACCGCGGGCCTCGAGGTCGAGTTGGTGACCTCGGAGACCTTCGGCGACCGCCACCAGGACCTCTCGATCCCGGAGCTCGGCGGCAAGGGCGTGTTCAGCAAGGAGATCCAGCAGCAGGTCCTGGCCGGCCACGCCGACCTCGCCGTGCACTCGGCCAAGGACCTGCAGGCCGTCACCCCCGATGGGCTGACCATCGCCGCCTTCTGCGCCCGCTCCGACGCCCGAGACGCGCTCGTCGGCCGGACCATGGCCGACCTGCCCCCCGGTGCCACGGTGGCCACCGGCTCGAACCGGCGCCGGGCCCTGCTCATCGAGCGGCGGCCCGACCTCCAGGTCGTCGGCCTTCGGGGCAACGTCGACACGAGGCTGGCAAAGCTGGCGGCCGCCGCCGACCCGGCATCGGGTGAGGCGCTGCACGCCATCGTGCTGGCGGCCACCGCACTCGACCGGCTCGGTGTGCAGCCCGCCGTCGTCGAGCGGCTCCCGGCCGACGAGTTCGTTCCCCAGGTCGGGCAGGGTGCACTGGCCGTCGAGGTCCGAAGCGACGATCCGGCCGTGGCTGCGCTCGTGCGGGCGATCGACGACGAAGCGACGGCGCTGGCCGTCCGAGCCGAGCGGTCGTTCCTGGCCGAGCTCGGCGGCGACTGCGACCTCCCGGCCGGCGCCCATGCCGAGGTGGTCACCGGCGAGGCCGGCCCGGACGGCGATCCCGACCATCGGGGCCCCGCGCTCCGGGTCCGCGGCGTGCTCGCCGCCCCGGACGGCACGCTGCTCCAGCGGGCGGTCGAGACGGGGCCACCGTCCCACGATCCGGGCCGGTCGCTGGCCCGGACGCTGCGGAAGATGCTGGAGGCGGCCGCCCCGCCCGATGTCTGATTGGCACGGATCCGGCCGGCCGACCGACCGCCGGCGGCTCCGGGTCGCCGTGACCAGGACCGCAGCCGACAACGCCGGGCTGGCCGACCGGTTGCGGGCGCTCGCCCTCGACGTCGTCGCCGTCCCCCTCGTCGAGGTCGTTGGTCCGGCCGACGGCGGCCGGGCGCTCGCCGCCGCCCTCGCCCGGCTCGAGCGCTACCGCTGGGTCGTGCTGACCTCGGCCAACGGCGTGCGGGCGGTCGCGGCGCGTCGCCCCTCGGCGCCGTGGCCGGCCGAGGTCGAGGTCGCGGTCGTCGGTCCGGCCACCGCCGACGTGGCCCGAGCCGCCGGTCTGCCGGTGTCGCTCGTCGCCGGCACGGCCACCGCGGCGGCCCTCGTCGACGAGCTCCCGACCAGCGCCGGTGGGCCCGGGGACGCCGTGTTGGCCCCGCTGGCCGAGCTCGCCGGTCTCACGGTGACCGATGGCCTGGCGGCCAAGGGCTGGAAGGTCGACCGGGTCGAGGCCTACCGCACGGTCGCGCCCGACCCCGTCGTGGTCGACCCGGCCGACGCCGATCCGGCCGGGGTCGAGATCGTCACCTTCTTCTCGCCGTCGGTGGTCGACCGCTGGGTCGACCGATTCGGCCCCGCCGGTCCGGCCGCGGCCTGCATCGGGCCGGCGACGGCCGAGCGGGCCGCCGCTCGGGGCCTGACCCCGGTCGTCACGGCCGAGCCCCACTCCGAGGATGGTGTGGTCGACGCCGTCGCTCGCCTGCGGGACGGTCGTAGCCTGGCGCCGTGACCTTCCCGCAGCGCCGGATGCGCCGGCTTCGCCACACCCCCGCCATGCGCCGACTGGTGGCCGAGACCGTGCTCACCGTCGACGACCTCGTCGCCCCCCTCTTCGTCCGCGATGGCATCGCCGAGCCGCAACCGATCGACTCCCTGCCCGGCGTCGTCCAGCACACCCAGGACTCGCTCCGGGCCGAGGTGGAGAAGTTGGCCGGGCTCGGCGTGCCGGCGGTGATCCTGTTCGGGATCCCGGCGACCAAGGACGCCGAGGGCTCCGAGGCCTGGAACCCCGACGGCGTTGTCCAGGTGGCGCTGCGCCGGCTCCGGGCCGACGTCGGCGACGACCTGGTGCTGATGGCCGACCTCTGCGTCGACGAGTACACCGACCACGGTCACTGCGGGATCGTCGACGAGCGCGGCCGGGTCGACAACGACCTCACGCTCGACCTGTACGCCAACGCCGCCGTCGCCCAGGCCGAGGCCGGGGCCGACGTCGTCGCCCCATCCGGGATGATGGACGGTCAGGTGCTGGCCATCCGCGACGCCCTCGACGAGGCCGAGCAGCCCGACGTCGCCATCCTCGCCTACTCGGCCAAGTACGCCAGCGCCCTGTACGGGCCGTTCCGTGATGCGGTCGACGTGACGATCGCAGACGGGGGCGATCGGAGCGGCTACCAGCAGGACCTGCGCAACGCCAGGGAGGCGCTCGAGGAGATCCGGCTCGACCTCGGCGAGGGGGCCGACATGGTGATGGTGAAGCCGGCCCTGGCCTATCTCGACATCATCGCCAGGGCCAGGGCCGAGGTCGACGTGCCCCTCGCCGCGTATCACGTGAGCGGCGAGTACGCCATGCTCAAGGCCGCGGCGGCCAACGGCTGGATCGAGGGTGACCGGGCCGCGATCGAGATCCTCACCTCGATCAAGCGGGCCGGGGCCGACATCATCCTCACGTACCTGGCCGGTGAGGTGGCCCCGCTGCTGTGAGGATCATCACGGGGATGGTCGGATCGAGCTGCAGCAAGCGGATAGAGTCGTCGCATCGGCGGGATCTCACTTTCGAGTGTGCCCAAGGGAATGGCGGCCAAGGTCTCGGCCTTCGCGGTGCTGGCACTCCTGGTGGCGGTCGTACCGGGAGCGGTGCGGTTGACCGAGCGCGACTCCGCACAGCGGGTGGAGACCGACTCGACCACCGAAGACGGCCTCGACGGGGCCGAGTCGGCCGGTCGCTCCCTCGATGCGCTGCCCCTCGTCAGTGGCGCCGACGCCATCGGTGATGCGATCGGGTCAGGCCAGCAGGGGGCCCTGCTCGACCTGACCGGCGGGTCCGATGAGGCGGCCGCCGACGCGGGCGCGATCGGAGACGACCAGGACGCAGCGGCCGACGGCGATGCGGCGGCAGACGGCGGCACGACGGACACCACGAACGCCACCGGTGACACGGCCACCGGCGAGACGTCGACCGAGGCCGGCGGCGATGGGGGCTCCGGTTCCGCGCCGGCCAGCACCACCTCGACCACCGCCCCGCCGGTCACCACCACGACCGCCCCGCGGCCCCCGCCGACCAACACCCCGACCGGCGGCGCCCCCGGTGCCGACCAGCGGGTGCTGTACGTCGACGGCAGCCGGGGCTCGGGCAGCAACCCCGGCACCGAAGACCGCCCGTTCGGTCGGCCGGTCGAGGCGCTCTCGATCGCCGAGCCCGGCACCACGATCTACATCAGGGCCGGCACCTACGACACCGCCGTCCACACGGGCTTCACGATGAGCCGCAGCGGCACCGCCGACCGCTGGATCCGGATCGCCGCCTACCCGGGTGAGCGGGTCGAGCTGGTGGCCGGCGGGCAGTACGACAACGGCTTCGGTATCCTCGGCGCCTCCTACATCGAGCTGTCCGGCTTCGTGATCCGGGGCAAGAACGACAGCATCCACGGCAGCGGGGTCTACGTCGACCAGCGATCGCACGACATCCGGATCATCGGCAATCAGATCTCCAACTTCGGTGGCGCCGGGATCTCGGTCATCGACAGCTCCCGCGTCCACATCGAGGGCAACGACGTCCGCAACAACGCCCACCGCAGCTTCTACCAGGGCAGCGGGATCTCGCTCTACAAGATGGCGGGTCCGACCAACTCGGGCTTCACCAACGTGGTCCGGGGCAACTACGTCGTCGGCAACCGCAACGGGGTCCCCCACCACGAGGCCGGCCGCATCACCGACGGCAACTGCATCATCATGGACCGCAACAACGAGGTCCGGTACTCGGGCTGGACGCTGATCGAGAACAACGTCTGCGCCGAGAACGGCGGGCGGGGCGTGCACTCCTACCGGTCCGACTACATCGAGGCCCGCAACAACACCCTGTACCACAACCTCCAGACCGACTCGATCCTGCACGGGCGTGGCGAGATGACCGTCGGCGAGTCGCGCGACGTGTACTTCTACAACAACCTGGTGATCCCCCGCTCCGGGATCGCCTCGTACATCGACAACCGCAACACCAACAGCCGGTTCATCAACAACTACGTCTCGTCCGGCCCGCCCCCCGGCGGGGGGAACCAGCTCCTGCCGAGTGGCGTGCAGCTCTTCTCGTCGACCGGCACGGGTGGCGCGGTCACCCAGTGGCGACCCCTGTCGAGCGCCGGCCTGGCCGGCACGGCCGACGGGTCGAAGCAGGCGCCGACCGACTTCACCGGCGCTCGGCGTCCCGGTACCGGCGCCGTTGGGGCCTTCGAGCCGTAGACGACCGGCCCACTCGATGAGAAAACCCTCATCGAGTGCTCATCGACCTCCCACCCGGATCGTGCATGCTGGAGCCATGTTCGAGAACGTCGTCGACCGTCTCCGGGCCTCCGAACGCGCCGGTGGGGCGGTGACCGTCGGGGCCATCGCCCTGGTCACCGTCGTCGGTCTGGCCGTGACCACCCTGGTCGCCGGGGCGGTGCGGCCAGACGCGCCCGAGGTGGCTCCGGTGGTCGTCGGCGGCGACACGGACGATGTCACGGGCTCGCCCGGCCGGACCTCCGACGACAGCGACGACGGCGACGACGGCAACGACGACAACGACGACAACGACGACAACGACGACGACGGTGGCGATGGGGCGACGGACGGCGCCACGAACCGCATCGACACCCGGGCCGACGGCGACGACCCGATCGGCCGGTCGAGCCCGCCCGACGCCACGACCGGCGGAACCGGTTCGGCCAGCGGCGGTCCGCTGGCCACGGCACCGCCGCCGCCGCCGGTCCCGACCCCGGGGTCGACGTCGGCCGAGGACCCGGGTGACGTCGACGACGTCGACCCCGGCGACGACGACCCCGGCGACCGCGACGGAGACGGCAGCGGCGGCGACCCCGAGCCGGACCCGGACGACGGCGACGGGGAGGAACCCGACGACGACGGCGACGGCGACGGCGGGTGAGGCCGCGGTGGGGCATTCGGCGCCGCATCGTCGTCGCCTACCTCGGACTGCTCGCCCTGGCCCTCGTCGCCTCGCTGGTCGTCACCCGCCAGGCCCTCCGGGCCCGTCTCGACGGCCAGATCGATGAGACCCTGGCCCAGGAGGTCCAGGAGCTGCAGGCCCTGGCCACCATCGGCATCGACCCCGAGACGGGCGAGCCGTTCGGTGATGACGTCGAGGCCATCCTGTCGACGTTCCTCGTCCGCAGCATCCCGGCCGACAACGAGGCGTTCTACACGCTGGTCGACGGCGTGCCGTTCCTGGCCAGCTTCGGGGCGCCGGCCGCACTGGTCGCCGACCCCGAACTGGTCGCGGCCTGGGCCGCAGCCGAGGAGCCGATGCTGGCCACCGCCGGCACCGAGCTCGGCGACGTCCGCTACCTGGCCACGCCCCTCGTGGTCGACGACCGGTCCGAGGCGGTGTTCGTCGTCGTCTACTTCCCGGCGGACGACCTCGGCGAGATCGACGCCGTCTCCGGTCTCGAGGCCGTGGTCGGCCTCGCCGTGTTCACCCTCACCGGCGCGCTGGCCTGGACCGTCGCCGGCCGGATCGTCCGCCCGGTCCTGGCCATGACCGGCATCGCCCGCACGATCACCGAGTCCGACCTCTCGGCCAGGATCCCGACCGACGGTCGCGACGAGCTCACCGAGCTCGGCGAGACGTTCAACGCCATGCTGACCCGCCTCGAGGTCGGCTTCGCCGACCAGCGGCAGTTCCTCGACGACGTCGCCCACGAGCTCCGTACGCCGATCACGATCGTGCAGGGCCACCTCGACCTGCTCGGCGACGACCCCGACGAGCGTCGCGAGGCCGTCGAGCTGGTCCAGGACGAGTTGCAGCGCATGCGACGCTACGTCGACGACCTCCTGCTGCTGGCCCAGGCCGAGACCACCGAGTTCCTGCGCCCGGCCCCGGTCGACGTCGGCGAACTGGCCCAGGCGCTGCACCAGAAGGCCGAGGCGCTCGGGCCTCGGGCCTGGCGGCTCGACGCCGCCCCCCGACCGGGCGCCCTGGCCGTTGTCGTCGACCCCGAGCGGGTCAGCCAGGCCGTGCTCAACCTGGCCACCAACGCCGTCGAGCACACCGAGCCAGACGCCGAGATCGGGCTCGGCTTCGAGGGCCGGGTCGGTGCGGACGGCGGTCCGGGGCTGCGGATCTGGGTCCGCGATCGCGGCCGTGGTCTCGAGCCGGGCATGGTCGACACCGTGTTCGATCGCCACCGGCGGGGCGCGGCGAGCCGGGTCAGGCGGGGCGACGGCCTCGGCATCGGGCTGTCGATCGTGGCCGCCATCGTCCGGGCCCACGGGGGAACGGTGCAGGCCACGAACCGGCCCGAGGGGGGCGCCTGCTTCGTCATCGACCTGCCGGGCGAGCCACCGGGAAGCGACGAGGAGCGTGAGCCATGGCCAGGATCCTGATCGCCGAGGACGAGCCCCGGATCGTGGCCTTCCTCGAGAAGGGCCTTCGGGCCGAGGGCTACACCACGATGGCGGTCGGTGACGGGGTCGAGGCGGCCAGCCTCGCCCGCGACGACACGTTCGACCTCCTGATCCTCGACCTCGGCCTCCCCGGCCGGGACGGCCGGGAGGTCCTGCGGGAGCTGCGGATGCGGGGCGAGCGATTGCCGATCATCGTGCTCACGGCCAGGGACGGCATCGACGACACGGTCGGCAGCCTGGAGCAGGGCGCCGACGACTACGTGACCAAGCCCTTCCGCTTCGAGGAGCTGCTCGCCCGCGTCCGCCTCCGGCTGCGCACCGCGCCGGCCGAGGAGACCACGGTGCTGACCGCCGGCGAGGTCAGCCTCGACCTCCGCTCTCGCCGGGCCACCAACGGCTCCCGCACGATCGACCTGACCGCCCGAGAGTTCGCGCTGCTCGAGGCGTTCCTCCGCCACCCCGGTCAGGTGCTCAGCCGAGAGCAGTTGCTTTCCCGGGTCTGGGGCTACGACTTCGATCCCGGCTCGAACGTGGTCGACGTCTACGTCCGCTACCTCCGCAAGAAGCTGGGGGGCGACGTGATCGAGACCGTGCGGGGGATGGGCTACCGGCTCTGCGCCGAGGCCTGAGGTCGGGGCGACCGGTCGCCCGGCCGGCTCGGCGGTCCATGAGACAGGTCTCATCGACCGCTCACCGGACGATCATCCGCCGCCGCCACCGTTGGAGGTGTTCACGAGCACCCCCTGGAGACATGATGACCCTCACCCTCGCCCCCTCGTCGGCTCCGGCAACCGAGCCGCTCCGCCACCCGGGCCTCGCCTCGGCCAAGGCCGCCTACACCACCCGATTCGTCGACCGCTCCCGCCTCGCTGGCCTGGTCACCGACCGGGCGCCCCGGGTCGGCGACCTCGTCCTGGCCAACGTGACCGCCATCGGCCAGCACCAGCGGATCGAGCGCGTCGACGGCCGCCGAGCCCGGCTCTACCTCGGCGACCCGGTGCTGGTCGCCTACGGCGACCGCTACGCCCCGGACCAGTTCGAGGCCATCATCCCGGACGATCTCGGGCCGTGTGATCTGGTGGCCGCCGGTGGCGTCGCCTCCCGGGTCCGGGTCTCCCACGACACGATGAAGCCGGCCACCCGGCTCCAGCCGGTCGGCCTGGTGGCGGCGGCGGACGGGACCGTGGTCAACCTGCGGGACCATCGTCTCCCCGATCCGTCCGGCCTCGCCCCCCGCCCCCACACCCTGGTCGTGGTCGGCACCAGCATGAACTCGGGCAAGACAACGACCGCCGCCGGCCTGATCCGGGGCTTCAGCCGCCGGGGCCTCCGGGTCGGGTCGGCCAAGGTCACCGGCACCGGTGCCGGCGGCGACATCTGGACCATGGTCGACGCCGGGGCCGCCCCGGTCCTCGACTTCACCGCGGCCGGGCACCCGTCGACCTACCGGCTCGGCGGACCGGCGGTCGCCCGGATCCACGACGTGCTGCTCGGCCACCTGGCCGACGCCGCGGTCGACGTGGCCGTGATCGAGATCGCCGACGGTCTGTTCCAGGCCGAGACCGCCCACCTGCTCGGCTCGTCGCAGGTCCTCGATGGCTGCGACGGCGTCGTGTTCGCCGCGCAGGATGCCATCGGGGCCCGGGCCGGGATCGCCCACCTGCGGGAGCTCGGCGTGCCGGTCCGGGCGGCGTCGGGACTGTTCACGGCGGCCCCGCTCGGCGTGCGGGAGGCCAGGACCTCGATCGACGTGCCGATCCTCACCCTCGAGGACCTGCACGCCGGCAGCCACGACCTCGGCCCCGACCGCCGGCCGGTCGTTCCCGCCCCGCTCGATGCGGACCGGCGATGACCCCCATCCTGGCCGGGGGCCGGTGGCGGCTGGTCTGCCGGCTCGTGGCCAACGGGCTCGGCCAGGCCTGGGCCGCCCTGGCCCTCGCCCTCGTCGTGCAGCGGACCTTCACCCAGATCGCGGCCGGGACGAGTCCCTCCGTCCCGGCCGCCGCGGGCCTCGTCGTCGGCTTCGCACTGTCGATCGGGGCGAGCGCCTGGCTCCGGGCCCGAGAGCGGGTCGACGCCGAGCAGCTCGGCCAGGGATACGTCCACGACCTCCGACTGCAGCTCTTCGATCACCTCACGGCGCTGAGCCCCCGCGCCGTGAGTGACCGGTCGACCGGCGGGACCGCCCTCCGTTTCGTCGGCGACCTGTCGGCCGTTCGCCGCTGGGTCAGCCTCGGGCTGGCCCGGCTGGCGGTGGCCGCGACGATGATCGCCGCGACCCTGCTGGCCCTCTGGTCGATCGAGCCGCTCCTGGCGGTGGTGACCGCACTGGCCACCGGTGTGGCCGGCGGTGGCGCGCTGATCGTCGGCCCCGGCCTGCGGGCGGCCGACCGGGAGGCCCGCCGCCGCCGGGCCCGGCTGGCCGGCCGGATCACCGAGGCCGTCGCCTCGGTCGGCGTCATCCAGGCCAACGGCGCCGTTCCCCGGGAGCGTGGCCGCCTGGTCAGGGGCAGCGATGGTCTCCGGGGGGCCATGGTCGGCCGGGCCCGGCACCTCGGCCGGCTCGGTGCGATCGGCGACGGCTCGGGCACGGCGGCACTGGCCGCCCTGCTGCTCGGCGCCATGGTGGCCGGCGTCGACGGCCCGTCGGTGGCCGCGGGCATGACGGTCCTCGGCCTCCTGGTGCCGCACCTCCGTGGCCTGACGAGGATCCAGGAGTACCGCCAGGGGGCGAGCGTGGCGGCCGAGGCCATCGAGCGCTTCCTCGATCGACCGGTCCGGGCGGCGGCGGTCGCGGCGAAGCGGCCGCTACCCGCCGGCCCTGGCCGGCTCGAGCTGATCGACGTCCGCTTCGGCGACACGCTGCTCGGCCTCACCGCCGTCGCCGATCCTGGCCGGACGATCGCGCTGGTCGGGCCGAACGGCGCCGGCAAGTCGACCCTGTTCTCGCTCGTCGCCGGGCTGCTCGAACCGGACCGAGGGCGGATCCGGCTCGACGGCTTCGACCCGTCGGCGCTCGACCCGATCGACCTCCGTCGTGCGGTCGGCATCGCCGGTCCCGACCTCCCGCTCCTGCGTGGCTCGGTCCGGCGGAACCTGACCTACCGGGTCCCCGGCGCCACCGACGCCGACGTCGCCGACCTGCTCGATCGGTGTGACCTGGCCGAGCTGGTGGCGAGCCTGTCCCGGGGCCTCGACACCCGCCTGGCCGAGGGCGGGGCCAACCTGTCGGCCGGCCAGCGCCAGCGCCTGCTGCTGGCCCGGGCCGCCCTCGGCGCCCCCCGGCTCCTGCTGCTCGACGAGGCCGAGGCCAACCTCGACGTCCGCACGACCGAGGTCGTCGACCGCCTGCTGGCCGAGCGCGACGGCACGACGATCGTGATCACCCACGACGAGCGCCGGGTCGCCGGGGCCGACGAGGTGTGGCTGCTCGACGGCGGGGTCATCGCCGAGGCCGGTCCACCCGCCGACCTGCTGGCCGGCGGCAGCCAGACGGCCCGGCTGTTCCGCACCGATCGCCCGACCGTCGGCGTCGGCGGCGCAGACCGGCGGTGAGGCGACGTGGCGGGATCCGGCCACCGGTCGAGCGGTTAGGCTCGTCACGATGCTGCCGACGACGGCGATGTCGATGGGGCGGGACCTCGCCCGGCTCCCGGCCCGCACCTGGGCCCGGGCGGCGCTCTACGCCGTCATCGCCGCCGTGGCCATCGCCATCCCGTCCGACCTGATCGAGAACCCGATCTTCGGCCGCCCGATCGACCCGACGCCGATCGACGCCGGCATCCTGGCCGCAACCGCCTCCCTGATCGGCCTGATCCTGGCCATCCGCCCCGAGCCATCGGAGATGACCGAGCGTCAGGAGACCCGCACGCTGTTCGGCGGGCTGGTGTCGTTCCTCGCCGTCGGCTGCCCGGTGTGCAACCAGCTGGTCGTCGCCCTCGTCGGAACCTCGGGGGCGCTGAGCTGGTGGGCGCCGGTCCAGCCGGTCGTCGGCCTGCTGGCGATCGGCCTGCTGCTGTGGACGCTGAAGCTCCGGCTGGAGACCTACCGGCTCACGGCCTGCCCGTTGCCGGAGCCCACAGCCGCCGGGCGATGACCACGTTCTGGATCTCGGTCGCCCCGTCGATGTAGCCGGTCACCTTGGCCGCGGCCAGGTGGCGGGGGAGCGGGTTGCCGCCGGGGATCGTCGGGGCGTCGCGGCGGTAGCCGGTCGCCCCCATGACCTGCATGCAGTCGGCCACCCTGGTCTGGGTCACCCGGGCCGCCTGCTTCTTGGCATGGGCCGCCATCACGGTGGCGTCCAACCCCTCCTGCAGCTGCCGAGCGGCCCGGTAGGTCAGCAGGCGGGTGGCCTCCAGGTCGGTGGCCACGTCGGCCAGCATCCACTGCACGCCCTGCTTGTCGGCCACCGGGGCCCCGAAGACGTGACGGTCGGCGGTTGCGGCCAGGGCCACCTCGAGCGAGCGGCGGAGCAGGCCGCAGCACATGGCCCCGACCAGGATGCGGGCCAGGTCGATGCCGACCATGGCGGCGGCGAAGGCCTGGCCGACCGGCACCAGCGTGTCGGCCACCGGGGCCCGGACGCCGTCGAACTCGAATCCCCCGGTGCCCATGGCGTTGGCCCCGAGCAGCTCGTATGGCTCGGTCCTGGTCACGCCGGGCGCCTCGGGGTCGACGACGATCGAGACGATGCCGCGGTGACCGGCCGACGGGTCGCTCTGGGCGTACAGGTTGAGGGCGCCGGCGTGGCTGGCGTTGGTGACCCACGCCTTGCGGCCGGTGATGACCCACTCGTCGCCGTCGCGCTCGGCCAGGCAGCCGATGGCGGCGGCGTCGGAGCCGACCTCGGGCTCGGTCAACAGGAACGCCCCGAGCGTCTCCCCGGACAGGAGGCGGGGGAGGAGGTCGGCGATCAGCCCCTCGTTGCCGCTGGTGGCCACGGCCCTGGCCATGTTGTTGTGGACCACGGCGCTGAAGGCAGCGGCCAGGTCGGCGGCGGCCAGCTCCTCGAGCACCCGGGCCAGGGCGACGGGGCCGGCGCCGCGGCCGCCGAGCTCGGTCGGGACGAGCAGACCGGTCAGGCCGGCCGGGCCGAGGGCGGCGAAGGCCTCGGCGGCGAAGCGGCGCTCCCGCTCCCAGGCCTCGGCCATCGGCTCGATCACGTCGGCCGCGAACCGGCTGGCGTCGTCGACGATCGCCGCCTCGTCGTCGGTCAGGGCGTCGTCGAAGGGGTGGTCGGAGACGTGATCGGCCATGTCGCTCACGTCTCCAGCGGCAGGCCGGCCGCGATCCACTCGCTGAGCGAGCCGTCGTAGATGGCGACGTCGTCGCGGCCGAGCAGGGCGGTCAGCACGAAGGCGTCGCTGGTTGCGGCGATGCCGCCGCCGCACCAGGTGATGACCCGACCGTCGTCCCCGCCGGCACCACCGGTCACGCCGGCGCCGTCGAAGGTGGCCCGCAGCTCGTCGAGCGGCCGGTAGCGGTGGGTCTCGGGGTCGACGAGCGAGACGGCGTAGACGTTGGTCGACGAGGGGATGTGACCGGGCCGGCCGTAGGTCGTGTCGGAGCCGTCGTGGACCTCGGGCGACAGGGCGTTGACCAGGCAGACCTCGTCGTCGGCGATGGCGGCCTCGACCTCGCGCCGACCGACGATCAGGCCGGCCCGGGGCGCTGCGGTCAGATCGGTCGGGGGGTAGGCGGTGCCCGGCCCGGTGGCCTGCTCCCGCCCGTCGGCGGTCCAGGCCCGCCAGCCGCCGTCGAGCACGGCCGCGTCGTCGAACCCGATCGAGCGGAGGAGCCACCACACCCGGGTGGCCCACATGTTGACCGCCCGGTCGTACAGCACCACACGGGTCCCGTCGCCGATGCCCCTGGCCGCAGCCGCCGCCGCGAGCGCCTCGGGCTGGAGGGCGGTGAAGCGCAGGGGCGAGTCGGTGTCGCTCAGCTCGGACGCGTGGTCGAGGAAGGCGCTGCCCGGGATGTGTCCGGCCTCGAACTCGGCCCGGCCCGGCTCGATCTCCACCCGGCCGTCGCCCAGACGGCGCAGGAACACGGTGCAATCGAAGATCCGGAGGTCGTCGCCCCCCAGCTCGTCCGCCAGTTCCTCGGTCGATACCAGCGCCTCCATGGCGGCCCCTTCCGCTCGGCTGTCGCTCTCGCGGCCACCGTAGCCGGCACGGGGTCGGCGGCTCGACCTGTGGCCACCGGGTCCCGGGGCTCGACCGGCGGGCGCCCGGGCCCGTACGGTGAGGGCCGATGAACGACGCAGCGAGCGGTGATCGACCGTGGGCCACCACCGAGCCGGATCGGCTGGTTGGCCAGGGCCACGGGGCCGGTGACGTGCTGGAGGCCTGGCGGTGGCGGGTGCTCGAGCGGGCGGACGGGGTGCTCGTCGTCGAGTGCCAGCTGCCCGAGCGACTCAAGAACCCCCAGGGTCAGCTCTTCGGCGGCTTCACCACCACCTACATCGACTTCGTGTCGCTGCACACCGTCCACTCGACCGACGGCGATCGCGATCCGTCGTCGCCTCGCGACTGGCTGACGACCCTCAACCTGCACTGCGACTACTTCGAGCCGATCGTCGACGAGACGTTCACGGTCCGGGGCGAGGTGGTCAACCAGCGGGGCGCCAACTTCCTGGTGTCGACCCGGTTCTTCCAGGGCGAGACGATGGCCGCCCACGGACTGGCCACGTTGCGGCGGGTGCCGGTGCAACCGCCGAGCTCCGACGACGGCGCTCGCAACGGCGACGGCGGCGGGGGAGGAGCCCGATGAGCTCGAGCGGCGAACCGCTGGTGCTGGTCGACCACCCGTCGCCGCGGGTGGCCCGGGTCCGGCTCAACCGGCCGGAGCGGCGCAATGCCCTGACCGGACCGCTTGCCGTCGAGCTGGCCGAGACCATCGAGGCCGTCAACGACGACGACGCGATCTCGGTCGTCGCCATCGGCGGCGCCGGTGGGGCCTTCTGCTCCGGGCTCGATCTGAAGGCCTTCAACGAGGACCCCCAGCCCGACTGGGTCGCCGACTTCGGCGACCTCTGGCGGCGCGTCCACCGGGCCCTGTTCGACAGCGACCGCATCGTCGTCGGGGCCCTGGAGCGAGCCGCGGTCAACGGCGGTGCGGCGCTGGCCCTGGCCTGCGACTTCCTCGTCGCCGGCGACGAGTCGTTCCTCCAGGTCGGCGAGATCCAGCAGGGCATGGCGGCGCCGATGAACACCGCCTGGCTGCGGCTGCGCCACTCCGAGGCGCTCGCCGCCAGGGTGGCCCTGCTCGGCGACCGGATCGGCGGGCCCGAGCTGGTGCGGCTCGGCCTGGCCAACGCCTCGGTTCCCGACGCCGAGGTGTGGCCGGCGGCGCTCGAGCTGGCCGAGCGGCTGGCCGCCCACGACCCGACCGGGGCCGCCCGGATCAAGACGTCGCTTCGACGAACGGTGGTCGACGACACCGCCGAGGAGTGGTTCAGGCGGGCGCTCGACGCCGACCCCCTCGCCGGCCGGCGGATGCGGCCGATCGCGGCGCGAGACACATGACGGAGGCGGCGCCGGCCACCCGGGTCGAGGAGGCCATGCGGGACCTCAAGCGCGGCTTCGCCAGGGCTGACCGGGAGGCGCTGCGTCGGGCGGTCACCGACGACTTCGAGTGGCACCTCCACTGGTTCGACGGCGGCGACGATCGCCCGACCGGTCACGTCCTGCGGGGCATCGACGAGGTCATGGCCGAGATCGAGCGCCGAGGTCGGGAGTGGACCGAGCTGCGCTACGACGGCGTCCAGGAGCGGTACACCGACGACCTGGTGGTCCAGACGTTCGTGGTCAGCGGGGTCGACGGCGCCGGCCGTCGCTTCCACAACGCGGCGGTCGACCTGTACCCGATTCGCGACGGGCGCATCGCCGGCAAGCGGACCTACTGGAAGCAGCCCGCGGTCGGCACCGACTAGGAACGGGCCCCGGAGCCGTCGACGACGACCCCGGCGGCGGCCAGTTCGGCGACGCGCTCGGCCGTGAGGCCGGCCTCGACCAGCACCTCGGCGGTGTCGGCGGCCAGGGTCGGGGAGGGCCCGGCGACCCCGGACGGCGCCTTCTCGAAGCGCACCGGCATGCCGGTCGTCGTGTAGCGGCCGAAGACCGGATGGTCGAGGTCGACCACGAAGTCGTTGGCCCGGACCTGCTCGTCGTCGAGCGCCTCGTAGGGCAGGTGGTACGGGCTGCAGGGGTAGCCGGCCTCCCGCAGCACGGCGATCCACTCGGCCGTCGTCCTGGTCGTGAACAGCTCCTCGGCCGCGTCGACGACGGCCTGGAACGCCGGGGCCGTGTGGTCGCTCCGGTCGACGTCGGGCAGGCCGGTCACCTCGTGGAACTTGGCGAACAGGCCCGCCGACAGACCGGCGACCGAGATCAGGCCGTCGGCGGTCCGGTAGTGACGGAAGTAGAGCCGGAACGCCCCCTGCCCGGCCTGGACCCGGTCCTCGTAGGCCTCGCGCTGGGTGTCGAAGTCGACGCCGGCGGCCCGCATCGCCGCCAGGTCGTCGGCGAACTGGTCCAGCACCTCGGGGTCGGTCGCCTCGAAGCGACCGAGCACCGCCGTGCCGAGGCTGATGGCCGTGCCGAGCAAGGAGGTGTCGATGCGCTGGCCCTCGCCGGTCCGGTCACGGTGGCGGAGGCCGGCCAGCACGGCGAACGCCGAGAGCATGCCGGTGCCGAAGTCGTTGACCGCCGGGCGGGTCGGCTGCGGCACCCCGCCGGCCGAGCGGTTCATCACGAACCCGACCCCGCTGCGGCCCTGGACCAGCGCGTCGTAGCCGCCCTGGTCGGCATCGGGCCCCTCGGGTCCGAACGGCGTGTGGGTGAGGTGGACCAGGCGGGGGTTGACCGTCCGGGCGTGGTCCCAGCCGATCCCGAACCGGGCCAGGTCGGGACCCTTGAAGGCGACGATGGCGACGTCGGCCCAGCGGAACAGGGCGTCGAGGATCTCCCCGGCCTCGGGCGCGCCGAGGTCGACGGCGATGCTGCGCTTGCCCGGGTTGATCACGGCATAGGCCTTGGACTCGTTCGGGCCGAGCTGGGCCAGGCCCCGCATCGCGTCGCCATCGGGGGGCTCGACCTTCACGACGTCGGCTCCCAGCCCGGCCAGCAGCCGGCCGCAGTGGGGGATGGCGGCGTTCTGGGCCAGTTCGAGGACCCGCACCCCGTCGAGGATTCCGCCCGGGACGCCCGTCATCCCGCCGCCTCGATCGTCCCCGGCTCGGGCCTGGCGTCGTGTTCGGCCTGGCGAAGCTCGGGCCTGGCGTCGCCTTCGGCCCGGCGAAGCTCGCGCCGGGCGATGGCCATGAGGTGGACCTCGTCTGGACCGTCCGCGATCCGGAGGGCCCGCAACGACGCGTACCACCGGGCCAGCGGCGTGTCGTCGGAGACGCCGGCGGCCCCGAAGACCTGGATGGCCCGGTCGAGCACGGTCGTGGCCGTCCGCATCACGTGGACCTTGATCTTCGACATCTCGGGCGCCGCCGCCTTGTCGCCGGCGGTGTCCATCAGCCACGCCGTCCGCAACGTCAGCAGCCGGGCGGCGTCGAGGTCGATCCTGGCCTCGGCGATCCAGTCCATCACGTTGGCCCGGGTCGACACCGGCGCCCCGAACGTGGTGCGGGTCGGCGCCCGCTCGATCATGAGCCGAAGGGCCGCTTCGGCGATGCCGATGATCCGCATGCAGTGCTGGACCCGGGCCGGCCCGAGCCGGGCCTGACCGATGGCGAAACCGCCGCCCCGCTGGCCGAGCAGATGACTCTCGGGAACGGTCACGCCATCGAGCACGAGCTCGACGTGGCCGTCGTGGTCGCGGTAGCCGAACTTCGGGAGGTCGCGGACGATCGTCAGACCGGGGGCGTCGATCGGCACGATGAACTGGCTGTGGCGACCGTGGGGCGGGCCGTTCGGGTCGGTCATGGCCACCGTCATCAGGTAGGCGCAGCGAGGGTGGAGGACGCCGCTGATGTACCACTTGCGACCATCGAGCACCCAGCTCCCGTCGGGGCGCTGGGTCGCGGTGGTGGCGATGTTGGCGGCGTCGCTCGAGGCCACGTCCGGCTCGGTCATGGCAAACGCCGACTTGATGCGCCCGTCGAGCTGGGGGAGCAGCCAGCGCTCCTTCTGCTCGCCGCTCCCGTAGAGGATGAGGGCGTCGCCGTTGATGTTCGACGGCGGATCGCAGTTGGTCGCCTCCTGGGCCAGCGGGTGGGGGCCGAGCCGTTCGGCCAGCGGTGCGTAGTCGACGAAGCTCAGCCCCGGCCCGTTGACCGGATGACGGACGCACAGGTTCCACAGCCCGGCGGCCTTGGCCTCGTCGGCGAGGTCGTCGACCAGCCCGGGCTGCTCGCCCGGGTTGGCGGCCCTGGCCTCGGACCAGGCGGCCTCGGCCGGCACGATCCGGTCGGCGATGAAGGCATCGAGCCGCTCCTGCAGTTCGAGCGACGTGGATGAGGGGGCGAGGTCCACGGGTTGCTCCGATCCGGTCAGTTCTTCAGGAGCTCGCGGAACGGCGTGTCGCGGTCGGGGCCCGGCTCACGGGGCAGGCCGAGGGCCCGCTCGCCCAGCGTGTTGCGCTGGATCTCGTCGGTCCCACCGCCGAGGCTCATGCCCCGGCAGTTGAGGATGTGATAGGCGAAGTAGTCGTCGTCGGCGTTGCGCTCGGCGTCGGGGCCGTCCTCGAGCTCCCGACCCCAGGCCGGCGAGGCGGGGAAGGCCAACCGGGCCGCCAGGTCGGCTGCGGCCCGGCCCTGGCGGGTCCGCCACAGCTTGCCGATCGACGGGTGGATGCCGTTCCTGGCCCCGAGCCAGGCCACCACCCGCTCGCCGGTGTGGAGCCGGGCCAGGTCCTGGCGGACGAGCGGGTCGGCGAGCCGTCCCTGGCGCTCGGCCAGCTCGATCAGCTGGGTCACCGGCAGCGGGGTGCGGCCGGCCTTCGAGCGCTGGGTGGCGGCACCGCTCATCGAGGCGGTGCCGGTCTGGACCCGCTCGTGGGCCAGCAGCGCCACCGCCGTCGCCCACCCGCCGTTGATCTCGCCGACCACCCAGTCGACCGGGATCCTGGCCTCGTCGAGGAACACCTCGTTGAACTCCGACGCCCCGGTCATCTGGACGAGCGGGCGCACCGTCACACCCGACTGCTCGACCGGGAGCACGAACATCGTGATGCCCCGATGCTTGGGGGCGTCTGCATCGGTGCGGGCCAAGAGGATGGCGAACTGCGAGTGGTGGGCACCCGAGGTCCAGACCTTCTGACCGGACACGATCCACTCGTCGCCGTCGCGCTCGGCCCTGGTCGCCAGCGACGCCAGATCGGAGCCCGAGCCGGGTTCGGAGTACATCTGGCACCAGATCTCCTCGCCCCGCAGGCCCGGGCGGATGAACCGGTCCTTGAGGCCGTCGTGGCCGTGGTCCCGCAGGGTCGGCAGGGCCATGCCGACGCCGATGCCGAACGTGGCGTCCTCCCGGGGGATGCGGCCGCGGGACTCCTCGGCCCAGACGGCCAGGTGGTCGGGCCCGAGACCCCGCCCGCCGTGCTCGACCGGGTAGTCGAGGCCTGCGAGCCCGTTGTCGAACAGTGCGGCCCGCCAGGCCTTGGCCCGGGCCACCGTGCCGGTGATCCCGTCGAGGGTCGGTTCGAGCACGTCGTCGAAGAAGGTCCGGACCTCCGAGCGGAAGTCATCGAGGTTCGGGTGCGACATGCCAGGACGCTACCGGTTCGCCCCGCCGGTGTCAGAACCTCGATGGCGCCGCCGCCGGGCCGGGGTCCGACCGGGCGACTAGGTTGCCGGTGTGGCCATCCTGCCCTCGTCGCCGGCTCGCTCGATCAACGGCCGAACCTCCACCTGGTCGATCGCCTCGATCTTCTCGACCGCCAGCATCCGCTCGGCTGCGTCGGTCGGGTCGATCCAGTCGTTGGCCTCGGTCGGCAGCATCCTGTCGGTGGGTTCCGCCGGATCGATCCTCTCGATCGGATCCGCCGGCTCGATCCTCAGCGTCGGCTCCGCCGGCAGCATCCTGTCGGTCGGGTCCGCCGGTTCGATCCTCAGCATCCGCTCCCAGGGCCGGGTCCTGTGCGTCGACGACCGGCCGGTCGGCCCGACCGACCCACCCGCTCGCACGGTGCTCGCCGGCTCGGTCGCCGCCGTCGGGGTCGGCCTGGCCGTCGCTGCGGCCGGTCGCGTTGCGGCGGCCTCGCTCCGGGCCTGAGCGTCCGATCGGCCGGTCGCCGACGCCACGCTCAGGTCGGTGGGAGCGGTAGCTGGAGCCACCAGGGTCGGGACGTCGCCTCGACGGACGTGACCCATTTGACCCACCAGGGCCCTCGCCTCGCCGGTGCCACCACCCGGACGGGTGCGCCGTGGCCCCGGAGCAGCGGCCGACCGTCGTAGCCGACGGCGAGGAAGGTCGAGTCGGCGTCGGCCCGGGGGAAGATCCTGGCGTAGCCGGTGGCCGACGTGATGGCCAGGCTGCGGCCGCCGCCATCGAGCACGCCGTCGTCGATCAGCTCGGCCAGGGGCACGACGTCCCAACGCTGCTCGCTCCACCATCCCCCCGTGCAGTCGATGACGGCGACGAGGGGTCGGGCCCTGGCCGCCAGGTCGGCGATCGGCATGGCGACGCCGTCGAGGGTCAGCGTCCAGTCGATGGCGTCGGTCACCGCCGGGGCGGTGTCGTCCAGCCACGACACCCGGGGCAGGCGCGACGGGTTGAAGGAGGCGATCTCGTGCGAGCCGGTGAACCGCCGGTCGGCCCCGGCGAGGCCGGCGGCTCGGATGCCGACCTCGGTCACGCCGACCGTCGCCGCCGCCGCACCGGCCGCCGTCAGCCCACCGAGCACGAGCCGGCGGTCGGTGTCGACCCGGTGCGGCTTCACCGGGCGGCTGCCGACGTGCCACAGCAGCAGCGGCACGGTCAGGCCGGCGACGAGCACGTGCCACCACAGCGATGCCCCGGTCCCGACGCCGGTCCAGAGCCCGCTGCTGCTGGCGAACCCGAGCCCGACGGTGACCAGCAGCAGGATCCCGAGCGTCACCGACAGCCAGCGCTCGGGCCGCCCCCGCCGCAGGCCGGGGCGGACCGATCGTCGGATCTTGGCCGGGGCCAGCACCACCAGCAGCACGCCGAGCACGCCGTGCAGCGCCGTGAACCAACGGCCCCAACCGGTGCCGACGGTCCACGACACCAGCCCCGTGACGAGGACCCCGGTCGACGACACCGCGAGCAGCAGGTTGACCTGGCGGCCGGACAGTCGCTCGATCGGACGCAGCGGCCGGCGTCGGTCCCCGGCCGGCGAGCCGGTCGCAGCCCCGGTTGCGGTCATCCAAAGACCCTACTGCGCCGGCGATCACCGAGGTCCGGTCGGCCTGGGTGCGAGCCTGTTCGAGCTCGAGGCGACGGTCGAGGCCGGCCCCAGCGGTGTGTAGCCCGCACCCCGCCGGAGCCGGTCGACCGGATCCCCTCCCGATTGTCACCCGCCGGGTCCCCCGGCCCGGCGGGCCCCCTCAGCGACCGTGCTGGATGTACTCCTGCATGGCCTGGGTCTCGTGCTCGAGCTCCGACACCCGGTACTTGACCACGTCGCCGATGCTGACGAGGCCGGACAGCTTCCCGTCGATCTCCACCGGCAGGTGCCGGATCCGCCTCTCGGTCATCTGCGCCATCAGCTGCTCGGTCCGGTCGGTCGGCTCGCAGGTGAACACGGGGCTGGTCATGATCTCCGAGACCGGGATCGACAGCAGGTCGCTGCGCAGTCCGAGCGCCCGCACGATGTCGCGCTCGGACACGATGCCCTCGATCGTCGACCCGTCCGACGACACCACCAGCGCGCCGTAGCCGTACTCCCGGAGGAGCTCGACGACCTGGTTCACCGAGGCTTCCGGGGGCACCGTCGCCGTGTGGGTCCCCTTCTGTCGGAGTATGTCGGCCACTCGCATCGCGCTGTCCCTCCAGGTGTCGGCGGACGGGTCTCGCCGGGGTCGCCGGGCGGAGCCGACGGCCTCGACCGGTGCGGGGTGCCTTCCCCGGGCATCCATCACCGATTCCGTTCGCGCCATTCTCTCACACAGATGGCCCGTGTCCAGCGGGGATCTCGACCAGCGCGGTGGGCCGGGGGACCCATCGCCCCCGCCCATCGGCCCGGCCGGGACCTCAGGACCTGCGGGTCAGCACCACCACCGGGATGGTCCGGTCGGTCTGGTCGACGTAGTCACCGAAGCGGGGCATCTCGGCGACGCGGGCGTCGAGGAGGCGGGTCCGCTCCGGCTCGGGCGCCACCGAGGCCGTGGCCTCGAATCGCTCGGCTCCCAGCTCGACGACGACGTCGGGGTTGGCCACCAGGTTGTGATACCAGTCGGGGTGGCGGTCGTCGCCGGCCCGGGAGGCGATCACCACCAGGTCGTCCCCGTCGCTCGTGTAGGTCAGGGGCGACGTGCGGGGCTCGCCGCTGCGAGCGCCGGTGGTGGTCAGCAGGACCATCGGATTGCCCTCCCAGCGGCCACCGCAGCGACCGCCATTGGCCCGGAACTCGGCGATCACCCCCTCGTTGAGGTTCAGCCACTGCTCGTCGGTGATGCGGGGTCGGGGGTCGGTCATGGCGGCGACGCTACTCGCCGCCCTTCGGCTCGTCCCCTTCATCTGGCTCGACCAGGAACCGGCCCACCATGCGGCGACCCATCGCCGCCATCGCCGGGTTGTCGCCCGAGTTGGCCAGGATGGCGGTGCCGACCGCCAGGGCCCACCCCTCCGCTCGCAGCCACATGGCCCCGTCGATCGGTCGCTCCGGGGTGTCGGCGGCCTGGCGGAACGCCGCCCGGTCGGTCTCGTCGAGCAGCGACCAGGCCGCAGCCAGGTCGGTGGCGGGATCGCCGGCGGTGATGTCGCCGAAGTCGATGACGGTCACGAGGCGCCCGCCTGCGGACAGGAGGTTGTTGGCGTGGAGGTCGCCGTGCAGCCACAGCGGCGGTCCGCCCCAGGCCGGCGCATCGAGGCAGGCCTGCCAGCGGTCGAGCACGGCGACGGCGTCGACCGGTTGCGTGATCCGGTCCAGGGCTCCGACGAACCGCTCGGTTCGGGTCGCGAGCGCACCGCCCCGGAACGGGTTCGCCGGTGCGTCGGGTGGCGCCGGACGGTGGAGCGCGGCCAGGAACGCCCCGATCTGCCGAGCCGCCGTCGGCCCGTCGAGGTCCGGGTCGGCCCCGGCCGGTCGGCCGTCGACCCACGGCAGCACCGACCAGGCCCAGGGGTCGTGGCCGCTCGGGCGGCCGACCCGGAGCGGGACCGGGACCGGCAGCGGCAGCGTCGGGGCCAGGACCGGCAGCCACCGCTGCTCGTGCTCGACCAGGTCGGCCGCCAGCCGACGCCTCGGGAGCCGGACCACGAGGTCGTCACCGAGGCGGAGCATGGCGTTGTCCCAGCCGTTGGCCAGCCACGACAAGGGGCGCCCGGCCAGGTCGGGATGCTGCTCGGCCAGCAGCCGACCGACCAGCTCCTCGTCGATGTCGACCTCCGCCCGAGGCATCGCTCCGGGGCCCGGGCCCGCCGTCTCGTCCATCGCTCCAGTGTGCCGCCGGCCCGGGCTGGCGGTCGCCGCCGCCCGCCGGTCGGGGTTCTCGCCGGTCCCGCGGCGGACCGGTACGGTGTGGCCATGTCCTCGGAATGGATCTCCCCCGATCGCAACCTGGCCCTCGAGCTCGTGCGCACGACCGAGGCCGCGGCCATGGCCGCCGCCCGGTGGTTCGGTCGGGGCGACAAGATCGGAGCCGACCAGGCCGCGGTCGACGCCATGCGCTCGGTGCTCGACGGGGTCGAGATGCACGGCACGGTTGTCATCGGTGAGGGCGAGAAGGACGAGGCGCCGATGCTCTACAACGGCGAGGAGGTCGGCGACGGCCAGCCGCCCCACGTCGACGTCGCGGTCGACCCCATCGACGGCACCACGCTCACCGCAAAGGGTGGGGCCGGGGCGATCGCCGTGATCGCCGTCGCCGAGAAGGGCTCGATGTTCGACCCGGGCCCGGCGGTCTACATGGAGAAGATCGCCGTCGGGCCGGAGGGGGCGGGGATCGTCGACATCCGGCTACCGGTCGAGAAGAACCTGTGGGCGCTGGCCAAGGCCAGGCGCAAGGACATCCGTGACCTGAACTGCATGGTCCTCGATCGGCCCCGCCACGCCGACATCATCGCCGAGATCCGCTCGACCGGGGCCAGGATCACGCTGATCCAGGACGGCGACGTGGCCGGCGCCATCGCAACCGCCCAGCCCGATTCGGGCGTCGACATCCTGTTCGGGATCGGCGGCACGCCCGAAGGGGTGATCGCGGCGGCGGCGCTGCGGTGCATGGGCGGCGACCTCCAGGGTCGCCTGTGGTTCCAGACCGACGACGAGCGCCAGGAGGCGGTCGACGCCGGCTACGACCCGGACAAGATCATCGGTCTGAACGACCTGGTGGCCACCGAGAACTGCTTCTTCGCCGCCACCGGGATCAGCAGCGGCGAACTGCTCCGTGGGGTCCGCTTCCTGCCGGACGCCATCGTCACCCACTCGCTGGTGATGCGCGGTCGCTCGGGAACGGTGCGGAGCATCGAGGCCAGGCACCAGCCGAGCAAGCTCGACGAGATCAAGCCCCTCGGTCGGCCCTGACGGGCCTGCCGATCAGTCGATCACGACCTGGTCGAGGCCCTCCTCCGGCGGGGGATAGGCCATGTCGAGGCCATCGAGGGTCTGGATCAGGATCTCGGAGACCGCCAGGTTGCGGTACCACTTGCGGTCGGCCGGGATCACGTACCAGGGCGCGAACTCGGTGCTGGTCTCGCTCAGGACGTCCTCGAACGCCTGCTGGTACTGCTTCCACTTGGCCCGGGGCACCAGGTCGCCGGTCTCGAACTTCCAGTTCTTGTTCGGCTCGTCCAGGCGGGCCTGGAGCCGCTCCTTCTGCTCGTCCTTGGAGATGTGGAGGTAGATCTTGACGATCGTCGTGCCCTCGTCGGCCAGCATCCGCTCGAACTCGACGATGTGGCGGAAGCGGCGGCGCCACCGCTCCTCGTCGACCAGCTCCTCGACCCGCACGACGAGCACGTCCTCGTAGTGGCTCCGGTTGAACACCACCAGCTCGCCGTCACCGGGGACCTCCTGGTGGACCCGCCAGAGGTAGTCGTGCGACAGCTCCTTCTCGCTCGGCCGCTTGAACGCCGCCACCCGGACCCCGCTCGGGTTGACCCCCTCGAACACGTGACGGATGGTGCCGTCCTTGCCGCCGGCATCCATGGCCTGGAGCACGACCAACACGCGGTTGCGGCCCTCGGCCCACAGCAGCTCCTGCAGGGACTCCATCCGCTGCTGGAGATCGGGCAGGTGGGCCTTGCCCTCCTCCTTGTCGTCCGGGTCCCAGAACGGAGTTGAGCGGGTGTCGATGCCGGAGAGGTCGACCTTGTCGCCCGGCTTGACCAGATACTCGTCGATGTCGAAGGCCATGGCCGGGCAGCCTAGTTGCCGCCGCCGGCTCGAGACCGGGCCGGGGGCCAGCCCGATGCTCCGGCGCCGGCGGTGGTCCGGTACCGTTGACCTCCGTGTCCGACGAGCAGGTCGTGGTGGCCCAACTCGAGATCTGCCACTCCCGGCCGATCGCCCCGACCAGGCGGGTCGCCCTCGGCACCCGCGATCTGCCGGTCGATCCGGCCCCCGGCGCCGGCGGGGTGCTGTTGGCCGGGATCGTGGCCCACAACGCCCCCAACGTGGCCCCGGAGCTGAGGGAGGACCTGGTCTCGGTGATGGACACGCTGGCCGCCGGCGGCCGGGTGGTCCAGCCCCGGGTCCGCCATCGGTTCCAGGTCGACCGGGTCGGTCTGACCGTCAGCGCCCAGCGGCTGGTGTCGGAGGGCGGCACGCTGGCCTTCGACCTCGAGGACTCGCTCGCCCGCCCGGTGCAGCTGACGCTCGGTGCGATCTACGCTGCGGCGTCGCTGCCGGCGGCGGCCCGCTCGACGGTGTTCGAGGCCCTGCAGTCGTCGCTCGTCTGGGCCCGCCCGGTCGACACCACCTTCATCACCTGGCTGATGGACGGCGCCGGCGCCACGCTCGACGACCTGCGATCGTGGAACGACCCCGTCTCCTGGGCGCTCGAGATCCTCGAGATCGAGGGCAAAGTCGACGAGGCGCCGAACAAGCGGCTCGTGCAGCGCCGCTTCCGGACCCTGCTGCGGGAGGCCCACCCCGACCACGGTGGGATGTCCGAGGAGGCGGCATCCCGGATCGCCGAGCTGACCGAGGCCCGCCGCATCCTCCTCGCAGGCGTCTGACGGTGCGCCACACCCTCGCCTCGAGCTCGCCATCGGTGAGCGTCGTGCGCTGAGCGCCCGTCCGATGGCTCGCAGGATCCGCCCCTACCGGCCCCTTGGCCTCGTGCTGTTCCACGGCGCCGGCGGTGACCGCGACCACCGGCTCTTCCTCCGGCTCGAACAGGAGCTGGCCCTCCCGATGTCCCGGGTGAACTTCCCCTACCGACGCCGGGGCCCGGGCCGCCGGCCGCCCGACCGGATGCCGAAGCTGATCGAGGCGGTGAACGATGCCGTGGCCGAGGCGGCCGAGACCTGGGACGTGTCGCCCAAGCGGCTCGTCGTCGGCGGCCGGTCCATGGGCGGCCGGGCCGCCTCGATGGCGATGGCCGGCGGCCTCGAGACGGCCGGGCTGGTGCTGCTCAGCTACCCGCTGCATCCGCCTGGCAAGCCCGAGCGGCTCCGGGTCGATCACCTCGACCGGCTGACGAGACCGGTGCTGCTCGTCCAGGGCCGCAAGGACCCGTTCGGGACGCCGGACGAGTTCGCCGCCCACCTGCCGGCGATCCCCGGCCCGGTGACCGAGCGCTGGGTCGACGGCGGCCACGATCCCCGCCCGACCCGGGACGACGAGATCGTGGAGGCCATCGCCGACTGGCTCGGTCCGTCCGCCCGCTGAGGGCGGCCCGGCGGCCTAGCCGCCCGTCGTGGTCGCAGGGTCGTCCAGGGGGAGCAACGGCGGGCAACGGACGTCGTCCGGCTCCGTCGTCGGTTGGATCGTCGTCGGCACGGTGGTCGGGATCGTCGTGACCGTCGTCGGCGGTGGGTCCGGGACCGGACCCGGATCGAACAGGCCGAGGTCTCGAGGGCCGACGTTGGCGAGGTTCGGGGCCACGGCGGTGAGATCGCCCTCGCCGACGCCGAGCCAACGGCCGAACGTGGCCGCGAGCCAGGCGTCGACGCCGATCCGCTCGAGCTCGGTCACGTCCTCCGGCGTCGGACCGAACGTGGTCCGCCGGAGGAACCGGACGGCGTCGGCCCGATCGAGCGAGCCGCCGACCGGTTCGCCCATCGGCGAGGGCGACATCGCGGGCCAGGGCGACAGCGCCGGCGAGGGTGCGACAGCCGGCGACGGGTGTGGGTCGGCATCGAGGGCATGCCCGGAACCTACGGCCGGCCCGCCCCTGGACTGGGGGAGCGCCCCGAGATCGCCCGGTTGGCCGATGATCCCGTCAGCTCGGCGGCCGAGGCCGTCCGCTCGGCGCCCGGTTCGGTTCCGGCCCGGCGGGATCGGTGTCGGGCAGGCGGGGATCGCCGGGGTTGAAGTCCTCCAGCTCCCGCTTGGCCGTCTCGGGGAAGGCGACGACGATCACGATCGCCACCACCAGCGGGAGCGCCACGAGGGCGCCGATGGCCGAGCCGAGGTCGTCCCAGCGGACGGCCAGCTGGCCGACCACGACGAGGCCGAGGGCGCTGCCGGCCACCCCGATCGTGTCGATCAGTCCGCCGACCCGGCCGCGGGCCCTGGTGGGGAACAGCTCGGTCTGGTAGCCCCGCAGCGCCGGGACCGACGCCGCCGACAGCGACACCGCCAGCCCGCCGGTCACCCACAGCACCCAGCCGCCGGACGACTGGTACGAGATGGCGCTGCAGATCACGGCCAGGGCCAGGCAGCCGGCACCGAACCAGCGGCGGCCGTAGCGGTCGGCCATGATCCCGCCGATCGGCACCGCCATCGTCGCCGGAAGCGAGACCAGCAGCTGGAACGTCGACACCTCGGTCGCGGTGAAGCCGAGGTCGCCCCGCAGGAACTCGTTGCGCAGCTGCGACGCCGGCGACAGGTAGGCGAAGCTGACGAACGCCGTCCCGGCGATCAGGGCGAAGCGACCCCAGTTGATCGGGGCCGGGGCGTTGTGGATCTCGGCGGCCACGTAGCGCCGGGTCTCGGGCAGGTGGCGGGCGATCCACCACAGCAGGGGCAGGAAGACCAGCGGCACGAGGAATGCGATCCGCCAGCCTCCCGTGGCGATGTCGGCCACCGGCAGGATCCACACCACCAGCGCGGCCCCGAAGCCGGTGGTCAGGGTCATGAAGCTGATGCTCAGCGCCCGCGACGATGCCGGCACCTCCTCGGTGGCGGCCAGGGTGACCAGGGTCAGCAGCCCGGTGGTGAGGCCCCGGGCCACGGTCTGGCTGGCCCCGAGGCCGAGCATGCTCGTCGACAGGGCGCCGGAGGCGGTGAACAGGATGGCGGTGAGGGCGAAGCCGAGCACCAGCGGTCGGCGGCCCCGTCGGTCGGCCCGCCCGAGCAGCACCATCGAGATCAGGACCCCGACGCGGACTGCGGCGAGCGTGTTGGCCTGGTCGTCGTCGTCGACCCCGAAGTCGTTGGCTGCGAACGTGATCGTCTGGCCGATCAGCACGCCCATGTAGCCCGCCATCATGCCGACGGTGCCGAGCAGGGCGATCAGGGTCGACGTCTCGGCCCCGACGACCTCACGGGGCCACCACCAGCGCCGTCGCGGCGTGCGGTCGAGGTCGCGCAGGCCGCCACGGAACAGGAACCACAGGTACGGCCACCAGACGGGCAGCGCCAGCTTGTAGTCGTAGCGCTCGGTGACCGTGATGGCGTCGGCGGCGCCGGCACCGACCCGATCCTCGACGACCAGCTCGCGCCGGTAGCGGCGGAACGGGCCCCGCTCGATCGTCCAGGCGTCCGGGCCGTCCCGGCGCTCGATCAGCAGGTCGAGACGGGGCTCCCGCAGCCGCGCCAGGCCGTCACGATCGACGATGACGGTGTGCTCGAGGTGGGCCATGGATGGGGATCAGCGCCGAGGATCGGCCTCGGGGGAACCGTCCGGGCCCCGGCCGCCTTCCGCCGACGGGGTGGCTCCCTGCTCGGCTGCCTCCTGCTCGGCCGCTTCGAGCTGGGCGGTCACCCGCTTGTTGGCGAGCCACAGCAGACCGGCGACGACGGCGAGCGGTCCGACCACCAGCAGGATCTCGTCCCAGCCGCCCTGGTGCCCGAACAGAGCGACATCCGCCACATCGGCGAAGGCTGGAGCGGCCGATTTCATACGCCGTCAGCGTACGCCGGTAGCGTGGGGTTATGCCCGACACGTCTCCGATCGCCTCGGCCGAGGTCACCGATGACATCCCGGCCGACGGCTCGTCGGCTTCGCCCGGAACGGCCAAAGGGGACGCCACGGGCGACGAGGCGGCCCAGGCCGTCTTCCACGAGAAGGTGGCCCAGGTCGTGAAGGTCATCCGGCCCGCCATCCAGGCCGACCAGGGCGACATCTTCCTCCGTGACACCGACGCCAGCTCCGGCCTCGTCACGGTCGAGCTCACCGGCGCCTGCGTCGACTGCCCGGCGTCGACCCAGACGCTCAAGCAGGGCCTCGAGCGGATCCTGAAGCAGCGGATCGATGGCGTGACGGAGGTCCGTCACGTCGGCAAGGCGCTGGCCGGATTCGACGAGGGGACCGCCGTCTCGCTCTAGCGCGGGCCGAGCCAGCGACGGCCGCCGAGACGATGCCATCGATGGTGTCGACTCCGTCCGGCGCGCGCACCGGAAGCCTCGGGTGTCGAACTTTCTTGACATCCTGCTCCGTCGTCCGTACGGTGGTGGTTGTCAAAGATTCTTGACATCCTCGACAACCCGGCCGACCGAACAGGAGCGCTTCCATGACCTTCCACGAACGGAGCGCTGCGACGATCATCGGTGCGCTGCTGCTGGTCTTCGGCGCCTACTTCGTCGTCCTCATCGGCGGCGTCGATCGCCGGGTCGACGACTTCGCCTACAAGCCCCTGCTGATCCTGGCCGTCATCGCCTTCACCGCGCTGATCGCCTTCAGCCACGTGTTCCTCGCCCTCCTCACGCCGAACGAGGCGAACACGCTCGACGAGCGGGACCGCACGATCTCCCACCGGGCCGATCAGATCGGCGGGACGATGCTCGGCGTCGCCGTGCTGGTCGTGATCTCGCTGACCGTGCTCGAGGTCGCCCACGTCTACATCGCCAACGCCCTGCTCTTCGGTCTCGTCGCCGCCCAGATCGCCAGCGAGGCGTCCAAGCTGTGGTTCTATCGCCGAACGAGCTGAGGTGAAGCCGACCAGGGTCACCAATCGGATCGGTCAGCTCCGCCGGGAGGCTGGCGGCGTGTCCCAGGGCGAGCTGGCCGCCAACGTCGGCGTCACCCGCCAGACCCTCAACGCCATCGAGCGGGGCAAGTACTCGCCCTCGCTGGAGGTGGCGTTCCGGATCGCCCGCTTCTTCGACGTCGGCCTCGACGACGTCTTCGCCTACGGCGACGACGATTGATCGCCGGCCGACCGGCCGGCCAACTAGTGTCGGACGGGGTCTCGGCCCCGTTTGGCGATCGGACGTGGAGGTGGTCGGTGGCAGGTGGGCTCGTCGGTCTGCTCGACGATGTGGCGGCGTTGGCCAAGCTGGCGGCCGCCTCGATCGACGATGTCGGCGCAGCCGCCGGCCGGGCCAGCGCCAAGGCCGCCGGGGTGGTCGTCGACGACACCGCGGTCACGCCGGCCTACGTCCGCGGGCTGGCCGCCGAGCGGGAGCTGCCGATCATCAAGCGGATCGCCAGGGGTTCGCTCCGCAACAAGCTGCTCTTCATCCTCCCGGCTGCGCTGCTGCTGAGCGCCGTCGCCCCGGTCCTGGTCGAGATCATCCTCATGGCCGGTGGTGCCTTCCTCTGCTACGAGGGGGTGCACAAGATCTGGCACGCCATCAAGGGCGACGACCACGATCACGATGTCCCGGTGGCCATGAAGGGGCCGGAGGCCGAGGCCGCCACCGTCGCCGGCGCCATCCGCACCGACTTCATCCTCTCGGCCGAGATCATGGTGATCGCCCTCAAGGAGGTGCTCGAGGAGAGCCTCGCCCAGCGGGCGGTCGTGCTCGTCGTCGTGGCCATCCTGATCACGGTGATCGTCTACGGCGTTGTCGCTCTCATCGTGCGGATGGACGACGTCGGCCTGGCGCTGGCCAGCCAGGAGTCCGGCTCGTCGCAGCGCTTCGGCCGCTTCCTCGTCCGGGCCATGCCGGTGGTGCTTCGCTGGCTGTCGGTCATCGGCACGGCCGCCATGCTGTGGGTCGGCGGCCACATCATCGTGGCCGGCACCGACGAGCTCGGCTGGCACGGCCTCGAGGACCTCGTGCACTCGGCCGAGGAGTCGGTCGACGGCATCGGGGGCATCGGCGGGATCCTGGCCTGGCTGGTCAACACCGGCCTGTCGGCGGTGGTCGGTCTCGCCGTCGGGGCCGCGGTGGTGGCCGCCGTCTCGTACCTGCCGTTCGGCCGGCCGAGCGACGACCACCACTAGCCTCCCGGACGCTCCCGGTCAGCTGCGGGTTGCCAGCTGGTCCCGGATCTCGGTGAGCAGGTCGACCTCGGACGGGCCGTCGTCCTCGTCCTCCTGGTCGGCCGTTGCCCGGTTGTAGGCCTTGACCATGAGGAAGACGACGTAGGCCAGGATCAGGAAGCTGACCACGGTGGTGATCCAGGTCCCGATCTCGATGTACGCCTGGTCGGCGATGACATTGCCCTCGGCGTCGAGCAGCGGGTCGCCACCGAGCCCGATCCTGACCTGGCTGAAGTCCGGTTGACCGACGAGCCTGGCCACGATCGGCATGATGATGTTGTCGACGAGGCCCTGCACGACGGGCGCGAAGGCCAGGGCCAAGATGAGACCGACTGCGGCCTCGAATACGTTGCCCTTGTTGACGAAGTCCTTGAACTCCTGGATCACTGCCCACTCCTCACGTTGCCAGTCGCAGAACCGGTCGACGTCGTCGTCGCCCGGCCAGACGGTAACCGAGGGGTGCGGGTGGGGAGGTCGATGCGTGCGGTCGAACGTCGCCGCCGTTCGGGGCCGGGACGGGGATCGCCGGCTGCGCTCAGGAGGTGGCGGTCGACGGCTCCAGGCGGCGCTTCAACCGGGTGAGGTTGCGCCTCCAGATCGCACTGAGGATTGGCTTGGCCACCCGCTCGCCGATCGGTCCGCCGAGCCACCAGGGGAAGCTGAGCGCCTCGTGCCACGTGAAGCGGGTCCGGGTGCCGTCGTCGAGCGGGGCGAGGGTGAAGACGCCCTCGCCGGTGACCACCCCGACGTGACGGACCCCCATCTCCCGCTCATCGACCCAGCTGGTGATCGTCATGACGTCGGTCAGCTTGATCGGGCCGACCTTGGTGTCACACTCGAACTGGGTGCCCGGTCCCTCGCGGCTCTCCGAGACGAACCGGATCTCGACGGCGTCGGCCATCCAGTCGACGTGGGTGTCGATGTCCCGCACGTCGGCCCACACCTCGGCGGGGGAGCGGTCGATCTCGGTCGAGACGGTGACGTCGGGCATGTCAAGACGCTAGATCCCGGGACCGGCCAGGTGTGGCATCGTGAGGTCGGTCGTTCGTGGCCGGACCGGTGCCGCACGGGCTCGACCTCCCGACCGACCGTCTCGGCCGATCAGCCGGCGCAATCTCCCGCACGACGAGGATCGAGGGAAGGGGACGACGGCATGGCCCCGGTCAGATCCTGCGGTAGACCGAGATCACCGTGCCGGCGTCGTCCGGCGCCGGGGCGCCGGTCCACGAGCCGTAGCGCTCACCCAGGGTGAGGCCGGCATCGGCCGCCATCGCGTCGAGCTCGGACGAGGTGGTCCACCGCAGCAACCAGGGTCGGACGGCGATGCCGCCGTCGGTGATCTCGACGTGCCGACCGCCGAGCAGCTGCCGATCCCGATCGAGGGTGGTGGCGGTGACCACCACGGGGTCGGTTGCCGGGCGTCGCAGCCCGATCGAGCGGTCGGGGCCGTCGAGCAGCGGGGCGACGTCGAGCATCTCGACGACGACGGGGGCCGACGGCGCGAGCCGCTCGGCCAGATCGCCGAGGAGGCGGGCCTGGTCGGCTCGCTCGGTGATGTTGAACAGGGTGTTGAAGGCGAGCAGGATCGACCCGAAGCCCGCGTGGTGGCCGCCGCCCGCTGCCAGTGGCAGGGCGCGCATGTCGCCCCGGACCGGGAAGACGCCAGCGCCGGTCGCGGCCGGTCCGGTCGGCCCCGACGGGGCGACGCGGCCGCGGGGGCAGCGATCGAGCATCGTCGCCGAGGCGTCGAGTCCGACCACCGTCAGGCCCCGGGCGGCCAGCGGTCCCGCCAGCCGGCCGGTGCCGACACCGAGCTCGAGCACCGGGCCGCCGGCATGGCGGGCGATCACGAAGTCTGCGGTGGCCTCGGCGTCGGTGACCCCCTCGTACCATCGGTCGTAGACGTCGGCGAACGAGCGGCCGTAGGCATCGCTGCGATCGAGGTCAAGCCACTCCGGCCCGGCTGCTGCCGGCTCCAGCTCCACGGGCCAACGGTACCCTTCGGGCATGAGCATCCGAGTGGAGATGACCGACCTGCCCGACGAGATCGTGAGCCGGGGGCCGGGCTTCCTGCTCAGCTCGATCATGGACAGTCGCCCCCACGCCGCCCACCTCTGGTTCCAGGTGGCGGCGGCCGACGGGCAGGTCCAGATGCGGACGCTGGCCGGCAGGACGGCGCAGGCCAACTGCCGGATGCGGCCGGCGGTGACCGTGCTGTTCCCGGCGGTGGAGGAGGGCGGCCACAGCCTGATCGTCGACGGCGAGGCCCGGGTCGACGAGGACGACTTCGTCGTCATCTCCGTCGTCGGAGCCGTGCTGCACCGCCCCGCACCGGTGCCGGGTCAGCAGTAGCGGCCAGGCGGCCGGGTAGTTCGGCTGCGCCCGGTTCCGCCGCCGGCACCGCGGCCCGCCACGGGAGGCCGGGCGATCGGCTCGGTAGCCTGGGATCATGCCAGTGCACTATCTCGACAACGCCGCCACCACGCCGGTCCGGCCGGCTGCCCTCGAGACGATGGTCCCGTTGCTGGCCACGCACTACGGCAACCCGTCCGGTGCCCACCGGATGGCCCGTGACGCCAACCGGGTGCTCGACGACGCCAGGGAGGCGATGGCCGCCGCCCTCGGCGCCGCCCCTGGCGAGATCGTGTTCACCGCCGGCGGGACCGAGGCCGACAATCTGGCCGTCACCGGCGTGGTCAACCACGTGCGGGCCAGCACCGGCCGTCCGGCGGTCCCGATCTGCTCGGCCGTCGAGCACCACGCCGTGCTCGACCCGGTCGTCCACCACGGCGGTGACGTCGTCGCCGTGACCGGTGCCGGCGCCGTCGACCTCGACGAGCTCGCCGCCGCCCTCGAGCGGCGAGCCGGCCCGGGTGGTGATGGCGTTGCGTTGGTCTCGGTCATGCTGGCCAACAACGAGACGGGCGTCATCCAACCGCTCGACCGGATCGTCGAGCTGGTCCGGACCAGCGCGCCCGAGGCCCTGGTCCACACCGACGCCGTGCAGGCCCTGTGCTGGATCGACGTGGCCGAGGCGGCGGCCGAGGCCGACCTGCTGTCGGTCAGCGCCCACAAGTTCGGCGGACCGAAGGGCGTCGGGGCGCTCGTGGTCCGCGACCGTCCCGGCCTGGCGAGCATCGTCCTCGACCCGTTGCTCAAGGGCGGCGGCCAGGAGCGGGAGCGGCGTGGCGGCACCCAGAACGTGGCCGGCATCGCTGCGATGGCCGTCGCCGCAACCGAGACGGTCGCCGAGCGACCGACCGCCGTGCCCCGGGTGGCGGCGCTCCGCGACCGGTTGGCCGACGGGATCCGCAGCCGGGTCGACGGCGTGGTCGAGACCGGCGTCCCCGCCGGTACCGACGACCGCTCGGCCAAGACCGCCAACCTCTGCCACCTCTGCTTCGAGGGGATCGAGAGCGAGGCGCTGCTGTTCCTGCTGGAGAAGGACGACATCATGGCCTCGGCCGCCTCGTCGTGTGCCAGCGGGGCCATGGAGCCGAGCCACGTGCTGGCGGCCATGGGCTTCGACCGTGACCTGGCGTTCGGCTCGTTGCGCCTGTCGCTCGGCTACGACACCACCGACGCCGACGTCGACGCCGCCATCGGCTCCGTGCCGGCGGCCGTCGAGCGCCTCCGAGCCCGGGGGAGCTGAGCCGTCGTGTCGGCCGACGCGCCGGGCCGGCGGGGCCCGATCCTGGTCGCCATGTCCGGCGGGGTCGACTCGTCGGTGGCCGCCGCCCTCCTGCTGGCCGATGGCCACGACGTCACCGGGGTGACCCTCAAGCTCTGGGGCGGTGCCTCCGACTCGGGCTGCTGCTCGGTCTCCGACGTCGAGGACGCCCGCCGGGTGGCCCAGCAACTGGGTATCGACCACCACGTCTTCAACTTCGGCGACGACTTCCAGCGCCACGTCGTCGACCCCTACGTCGAGGACCACACCCGGGGCCGCACCCCCAACCCCTGCGTCGAGTGCAACCGCCACGTGAAGTTCGACAAGCTGCTGCGGCGGGCCGATGCCCTCGGCTTCGACCGGGTGGCCACCGGCCACCACGCCCGCCTGGCCGCCGAACCCGGTCGGCCGCCGTCGGGTGACACGCCGATCCTGCGGATCGCCCGCGGCGCCGATGCGGCCAAGGACCAGTCGTACGTGCTGCACATGCTCGACCAGCAACAGCTGGCCCGCCTCTCGTTCCCGGTCGGCGACCGGACGAAGGACGAGGTCCGAGCCATCGCCGCCGAGCTCGGACTGCGCACCGCGACCAAGGCCGACAGCCAGGACGTGTGCTTCATCCACTCCGTCGGTGGCCGCCGCGCCTTCCTGGGCGACCGGATCCCGCTCCGCCCGGCCCGCCTGGTCGACACGGCGGGGTCCGAGGTCGGCTCGGTGGAGTCGATCGAGCTCGTCACCCTCGGCCAGCGCAAGGGCCTCGACCTGGGAGGCGAGGCCGAGCGACGGTATGCGGTCGACATCGACCATGCGGCCGCCACCGTCACCGTCGGCCCCCGGGACGCGCTCGACGTCGCCGCCCAGGCCGTCGAGGGACTGGCCTGGTCGCACGAGCCGGTCGATGGCCCGTTCGAGGTCCAGGTCTCGGCCCACGGACGCCCGGCCCCGGCCGACCTCGTCTTCGGCGCCGCTGCCGGCCCCCGACCCGGCGATGCCACGATCGTCTGGCACCGGCCCCAGCGGCGGGTCGCCCCCGGCCAGTCGATCGTGCTCTACCGGGGCGACATCGTCGTCGCCGGCGGCATCGCCGGATCGACGATCGACCCCGCGGGGCGAGCGATCGACACCGCGCCGTGACCGCCGGGTCGTCGCCGACGGCCGAGCTGCTCGACCCCGGGCACGACGAGGCCGCCATCGATCGGGCGGTCGCCGTCCTCGACGGCGGGGGGCTCGTCGCCTTCCCGACCGAGACCGTCTACGGGTTGGGGGCCGACGCCTCCTCGGCCGCCGCCGTCGAGCGGATCTTCGCCGCCAAGGGCCGCCCCCGGGGCCACCCGCTGATCGTGCACCTGTCGGAGACGGCGGCGGCCGATCCCGGTCTGGCCGGCCTCGGCACGGGGCTCGGGACCGACGGTCGGGCTCTGGCCGAGGCGTTCTGGCCCGGGCCGCTGACCCTGATCGTCGAGCGGGGTCCGGACGTGGCGCCCGAGGCCACCGGCGGCCGGGGGACGGTTGGCCTCCGGGTCCCCGACCATCCGGTTGCGCTCGCCTTGCTTGGCCGGTTCGGGCGGGGCGTCGCCGGCCCCTCGGCCAACCGGTTCGGGTCGGTCAGCCCGACGACGGCCGCCCACGTGCTCGCCGATCTCGGTCACCGGGTCGACGCGGTGCTCGACGGTGGACCCTGCCGGGTCGGGGTCGAGTCGACGATCGTCGACCTGACCGGGCCGGCGCCGGCCCTGCTGCGACCCGGTGGGATCTCGTCGGTCGAGGTCGAGGCGGTCATCGGTCGCCCGCTGGTCGACGACCGGGCGGGGGAGTCCCGGGCCTCGGGCATGCTGGCCTCGCACTATGCCCCCGAGGTGGCCGTCCAGGTGGTCACCCTCGATCGCCTCGATGGTCTGCTGGCGTCGGCCGAATCGACCTCCGATGTCGTTGGCATCATCGCCCCGGTCGACGGCGGGCGCCGGCCGTCGGAGGGACCGTCGTGGCTGCTGCCGGCCGATGCCGGCGGTTATGCCAGCCGGCTGTACGCCACGCTCCGAGCGGCCGACGAGGCCGGCCTCGATCGGCTCCTCGTGGTCCCGCCGACCGAGGGTGACCTGCTCGACGCCGTGCTCGATCGATTGGCCAAAGCCGCCGCCCCTCGCCTGCCGTCGCGCTGACCGCCGGCGGCGATCGGCGCGCCTCGACGCCCGACGGCCGCGCCGACGGGGGAAGACGGTCGATGCGCCGAGACAGGTCTCGCTCGACGGTCAGCCGGCGCCGCCGGCCCGGCTGCGACGGCGGCGCCGCGGCCGCTCGGCCGGTGCCAGCCTGGTCTCGACCTTGACCTCTTCGATCTCGGGCACCGGCTGCACGCCGTCGAGCACCGCCCGCATGTGGGCAACGTGCTCGCTCGACGAGCCGCAACAGCCGCCGATCAGCTGGGCCCCGATCTCGCGGGCCCGGTGGGCGTAGGCGGCCATGATGTCGGGGGTGCCGTCGTAGCGCAGCTCGTCGCCGTGCCACTCGGGGATGCCGGCGTTGCCCTTGGAGATCACGAGCATGTCGCCGACCGCGGCCCGGATCTCCCGAACGGCGTTCTCGGTGTCGATGAGGTTGGCTCCGCAGTTGGCACCGATGGCGTCGATCTCGAGTCGGGTGGCCAGCTCGCCGGCCATCGTGCCGGTGACACCCATCATCGTGCGGCCCGCGGTGTCGAAGCTCATCGACACGCAGATCGGCAGGTCACAGACCTGGCGGGCGCCGGTGACCGCGGCTTCGACCTCGTCGAGCGAGCTCATCGTCTCGATCCAGATCAGGTCGGCTCCGCCGGCGGCCAGGCCCCTGGCCTGCTCGGCGAAGGCGGCGGCGCAGGCGGTCGGCGTCATCGAGCCCATCGGCTCGAGCAGCTCACCGGTCGGCCCCATCGACCCGGCCACGAGCACCGTGCGCTCGGCATCGGCGGCCATCGCTGCGTCGGCCACCTCGCGGGCCAGGCCGGCGGCGGCCGCGTTGAGCTCGTCGACCTGGTCGTCGAGCTTGTGCAGGGCCAGGCGGTAGTGGGTTCCGCCGAAGCTGTTGGTCAGGAACAGATCAGACCCGGCGTCGACGTAGGCGCGGTAGGCCGACCGGATCTTGTCCGGCTCGTCGCGGTTCCAGGCCTCGGGTGGATCACCCGACCCGAGGCCGCGAGCGAACAGCTCGGTCCCGGTAGCGCCGTCGATGAGGGCGAAGCCCTTTCGGGCCACGAGGTCGTGAAGAACGGTCACGGGGTTTGCCTCCCTGTCCATCCCGGTGGTTCTCCCTCCGAACCCTGCCGCCCTCTGGCGGTTTCTCGAGACAGGGTGTCGGGTTTCGGGGCCGGGAATTTGTGGATGATGACCTTGACCATCAACTCTAGAGCGGTTCGGTCGGGAACGGCCATACCCATTGCTGATCGGAGTATCGATGGCACTTTCGAGCGTGTTGGTGGCCAACCGGGGCGAGATCGCCATCCGCATCGTCCGGGCTGCGGCCGGGCTCGGGATGCGGGCGGTCACCGTGCACACCGCCGACGACACCGCCTCCCGACACGTCCGGGCCGGTGACGACGCCGTCGCCCTGCCCGGGCGTGGCGTGGCCGGGTATCTCGACCTCGATGCCATGGTCGCCGCCGCCACCGATGCCGGGTGCGACGCCGTCCACCCCGGCTACGGGTTCCTGGCCGAGAACGCCGAGCTCGCCCGCCGCTGTGCCGCCGCCGGGCTGACCTTCGTCGGACCGTCGCCCGATGCGCTGGAGCTGTTCGGCGACAAGGGCCGGGCCAGGGCCGCCGCCGACGACGCCGGGGTCCCGGTGCTCGCCGGCTTCGATCGGGCGGTCACGCTCGACGAGGCCAGGGCCTTCCTCGACCTCCTCGGCCCCGGCGGCGCCGTCATGGTCAAGGCCGTCGCCGGCGGCGGGGGTCGGGGGACCCGGGCGGTGACGTCGGTCGAGGACCTCGACGAGGCCTGGGAGCGGTGCGCGTCCGAGGCGACCGCGGCCTTCGGCAACGGCGACCTCTACGTCGAGCAGCTCGTGGCCAGGGCCCGCCACCTGGAGGTCCAGGTCGTCGGCGACCACACCGGTGCCGTGTGCCACCTGGGCGAGCGGGAGTGCAGCGCCCAGCGCCGTCACCAGAAGATCGTCGAGCTGGCCCCGGCCATCGGGCTCGACCCGGAGGTTCGGGACGAGCTGCACGGTCACGCCGTGCGGCTGGCCACCGCAACCGGCTACACCAGCCTCGGCACGTTCGAGTTCCTGCTCGACGCCGAGCGGGGCTCGCTCGCGTTCATCGAGGCCAACGCCCGCCTCCAGGTCGAGCACACGGTCACCGAAGAGGTCACCGGCGTCGACCTCGTCCAGACCCAGCTCCGCGTGGCCGACGGGGCGACGCTGGCCGACGTCGGTCTCGACCCCGAGCGGACGATCGAGCCACGGGGCTGTGCGATCCAGCTCCGGGTCAATACCGAGACGATGGCAGCCGACGGCTCGGTCAAGCCGACCGGTGGCACGTTGACCGCCTACGAGCCGCCCGGCGGGCCAGGGGTCCGGGTCGACGGCTACGGCTACGGCGGCTACACCACCAACCCGGCGTTCGACTCGCTGCTGGCCAAGGTGATCGTGCACGACGCGGCCCCCGACCCCGATCGAGCGCTGCGGGGCGCGATCGGGCGGGCGGCCAGGGCCGTCGACGAGTTCCGCATCGACGGGGTGGCCACCAACCGGGGGTTCCTCCGCCGACTGCTCGACCGCCCCGAGCTGGCCGGCGGCGGCATCACCACCCGCTTCGTCGACGAGCACGCGGCCGACCTCGTTCCGCCGCCGGACGAGACCCAAGCCGCATCGGCGGCGGGCGGCGCCGACGGCGACGCGGCCGCAGCCGGCCGGGCCGGTGCGCAGGTCGACACCGCCGACCCGCTGGCGCTGTTCGCCCACGACCGGGCGACGAAGGAGGCCAGCGCGGCCGCAGCCGACGGCGCCTCCGATGGCGCGGCCCTGGTCGCCGCCGACGGGCCAGACGGCACCGTCGGCTTCCCGACCCCGATCCAGGGCACGATCGTGTCGGTGGCGGTCGGCGAGGGCGACGCCGTCCAGCCCGGCTCGACCCTGGTGGTCGTCGAGGCGATGAAGATGGAGCACGTGATCACCGCCGACCGGATCGGGATCGTCCGCGCCGTCCGGGTGGTCGAGGGCGACGTGATCCTCGAGGGGTTCCCGATCGTGTTCATCGAGGAGGCCGACGTGGAGGTCGGCGAGCTGCAGGCCGACGAGCGCCCCGACCCCGATCACGTCCGCGACGACCTGGGTGAGCTCTACGAGCGCCGCTCCTACACCCTCGACGAGAACCGGCCCGATGCCGTGGCCAGGCGACGCAAGACCGGCCAGTTCACCGCCAGGGAGAACCTGGCCGCGTTGATCGACCCGGGCAGCTTCCAGGAGTACGGGCCGCTGGCCATCGCCGCCCAGCGGGCCCGACGGACCGAGCAGTGGCTGCGGGAGAAGACGCCGGCCGACGGTCTCATCGGCGGCCTGGCCACCGTCAACGCCGACCTGTTCGGGCCGGAGGCGGCCCGGTGCATGGCCATCACCTACGACTACACGGTGCTGGCCGGCACCCAGGGAGGCCGCAACCACTTCAAGAAGGACCGGCTGTTCGACGTCGCCACCCGCTACCAGCTCCCGATCGTGTTCTTCACCGAGGGCGGCGGTGGCCGACCGGGCGACACCGACTCGATGGGCTCGATCGGGATGGAGGTCCCGACCTTCACGATGTTCTCGAAGCTGAGCGGCCTCGTGCCCCTCGTCGGCCTCAACTCCGGCCGCTGCTTCGCCGGCAACACCGCCATCCTGGCCTGCTGCGACGTCATCATCGCCACGAGGGACTCGACGGTCGGGATGGGCGGTCCGGCGATGATCGAGGGCGGCGGCCTCGGGGTCTACACCCCCGAGGAGGTGGCCCCGATGTCGATGCAGGTGCCGAACGGGGTGATCGACATCCTGGTCGAGGACGACGCCGAGATGGTCGAGGTCGGCAAGAAGTACCTGTCGTACTTCCAGGGCTCGCTCGACGACTGGGAGGCGCCCGACCAGCGGTTGATGCGCCACATCGTGCCCGAGAACCGGGTCCGGATGTACGACGTGCGGGAGGTGATCGACACCCTGGCCGACGTCGACTCGGTGCTGGAGATCCGCAAGGACTTCGGTGTCGGCATCATCACCGCCCTGATCCGCGTCGAGGGCCGGCCCATGGGCCTGATCGCCAACAACCCCCACCACCTGGCCGGCGCCATCGACTCGGACGGGGCCGACAAGGGGGCCCGCTTCCTGCAGCTCTGTGACGCCTTCGACCTGCCGGTCGTGTCGATCATGGACTGCCCGGGGATCATGGTCGGGCCGGACGCCGAGCGGGAGGCCCTCGTCCGCCACTGCGCCAGGATGTTCAACACCGGGGCCAACCTCCAGGTGCCCCTGTTCGGGGTCATCATCCGCAAGGCCTACGGGCTCGGCGTGCAGGCGATGTGTGGCGGCTCGTCGATGGCGCCGATGATCACGGTCGCCTGGCCGACGGCCGAGTTCGCGGGGATGAACATCGAGGGCTCGGTCAAGCTCGGCTACCGCAACGACCTGGCCGCCCTGGAGACCGCCGACGAGCGCAAGGAGCTGTTCGACAAGATGACGGCCAAGGCCTACGAGCGGGCCAGGGCGGTCAACGCCGGCAGCAACTTCGGGATCGACGACGTGATCGACCCGGCCGAGACCCGGGAGTGGATCGTGGCCGGGCTGCGCAGCCTGCCCCCGGCCGAGCCCCGGCGGGGCAAGCGTCGCCCCTACATCGATACCTGGTGACGATCGCAAGCGACCGCCGCGGACACCTGGTGACGGCCGGGGAGGGGGCGGCGGGCGCGGACCCGTTGCCGAGCCGGGACGGGCGCGGGAGACTCGGGCCATGCCTTATCACCCCTACCTCTACTTCGACGGCACGTGCCGGGAGGCGATGACCTTCTACCACGAGGTGTTCGGTGGCGAGCTCATCGTGATGGACGGCAGCGAGGCGCCGCCCGGAGCGGTCCCCGACGACAAGGCCGACCTGGTCATGCACGCCGCCATCGTCAACGGCGACGAGCTGCTGATGGCCTCCGACAGCTACGACGACGACTTCGCCCCGGCCGTCGGCACCTGGGTCCACTACTCGACGACCGACATGGATCGGGCCAAGGCGGTGTTCGAGGGCCTGTCGGACGGCGCCGACATCCGCTCGCCCGGTCACGAGGAGTTCTGGACGCCGTACTACGCGTCGCTGGTCGACCGCTTCGGCACGCCGTGGCAGATCAGCGTCGAACAGGAGCAGCCGGAGGGCTGAGCCCCCGCCGCAGGTCGTTCGGCCGAGCCGGTCGCTCAGCCGGCCGGCTCGGCGATCACGACCGGGATGTCCCGGTCGGTGCCCTGCTGGTAGCCCTCGTAGCCCTTGTAGGCGTCGACGATGCGGGGCCACAGCTCGGACTTCTCGTCGACCGAGGCGGTGCGGGCCACCAGGTCGACAGCCGGGCCGCCGTCGGCCGGCTCGACCCGGATCTCGGGGTTGGCCACCAGGTTGCGGTACCAGTCCGGATCCCGGTCGTCACCGCCCTTCGAGGCGACGAAGACGTAGGTGTCGCCCTCGGTCACCGGCGCCGTGAGCATGATCGTGCGGGGCTGGCCCGACTTCCGCCCGGTCGTGGTCACCTTGTAGACCGGCATCGACCCGATGCTGGTGCCGATGCGGCCGCCCGAGACCGTGAGCACGGTGCGGTGCATCAGGTTCATGAACCGCATCTGGTTGTCCTTGAGGGTGTCGGCAATGGCCATCACCCCAGGCTAGGACCGGGCGTCGGCCGGTGCCGACCGATCGATCGCCATCACAGGTCCGACAGCGCGGCGGCCAGCCGGTCGACCCCCCTGGCCAGCTCCGGCTCGCCTGCGGTGACGAAGCTGAGCCGGGCCCGGTCGGACAGGTCGGCCCCGACGGCGAACGCCGAGCCGGGCACGAAGCAGGCGCCACGGGCCAGCGCCCGGTCGAGCCAGGCGGTGGCGTCGACCCCCGGCGCTCGCAGCCAGACGAACATCCCCCCGCCCGGCGCCTCGACCTCGACCCGATCGCCGAGCCGATCGCCGAGCGCGGCCAGCAGCACGCCCAGCTTGGTCCGGTAGGCGGACCGGAGCTCGGCCACGTGGTCGTCGAGGAAGCCGGTGTCGATGGCCGCCGTCACCAGGGCCTGGCTGAGGCTGGAGGTGTGGAGGTCGGTCGACTGCTTGAGCGTGACGACCGCCTCGGTGACGGCCCGGGGCCCGGTGAGCGCCCCGATGCGGAGCCCGGGGGTGAGGATCTTCGACGTCGAGCGGATGCGGATGGTCAGCTCGGGGTCGGCGTCGGCCTCGACCGGGCCGACGTCGGTGATGTGGAGCGATCGGTACGGGTCGTCCTCGATCACCGCGAACCCGTAGCGGCTCGACAGGCGGTGCAGCTCGTCCCGCCGCTCGCCGTCGATCGTCACGCCGGTCGGGTTGTGGTGGTGGGGGACCAGGTAGCAGGCCCGGATCCGCAGCCCGGCGGCCAGCTGATCGCCGAGCCGCTCGACGTCGAGCCCCTTCGAGTCGATCGGCACCGGGTGGGGTCGGGCGCCGTGGGCCCGCAGGACGCTGAGGAACCCGAGATAGTCGGGGTCGCCGCAGGCAACGACGTCGCCCGGTTCGAGCACCACCCCGGCCACCAGGTCGAGCGCCTGCTGGGCCCCGCTCGTGACGACGACGTCGTCGGCGTCGACGACCGAGCCGTCGGCGAACGGGTCGAACAGCCCGGCCAGGACCCGGCGGGCCCCGGGCTCGCCCGCCGTCGGACCGTATTGGAGGGAGCGGGGACCGTCGTCGGCGATCGACTCGGCGGCCAGTCGGGCCAGGAGCGTCACCGGGAACCGGTCGGCGTCGGGCACCCCGCCGGCGAACGAGATCATCCCCCGCTCGCGGGCTCGGTCGAGCATGTCCCGCAGCTCGGAGGAGCGGGCGGTCCGGGCCCGGTGGTTGAGGAGGGGTTCGGCCAACGCGATCGAGGTCGGGGTCGAGGTCATCGGGCGAGCGTGAACGGTGCAGGACCCGATCGGAATCCCCGAGTGGTGGTGGCACCATCAGTGCCACCACAGGCCACAGGGTGGCACCATCAGTGCCACCACAGGCCACAGGGTGGCACCACCAGTGCCACGACCGCCACCGTGGCCGCCGGTAGCCTCGGACCGGTGCAGCGACGAGAGTTGGGGGACTTTCTCCGCAGCCGCCGGGAGCGGCTCAGCGCGGCCGAGGTCGGCCTGCCGACGACGTCGTCGCGCCGGGCCCCGGGCCTGCGCCGGGAGGAGGTGGCGGTGCTGGCCGGCGTCGGCGCATCGTGGCTGACCCGCATCGAGCAGGGCCGGGCCGGCAGCGTCTCCGGCGAGGTGCTCGGCGCACTGGCCGACGCGCTCCGCCTCAGCCCGGCCGAGCGCGACCACCTGTTCAGGCTGGCCGGTGTGCACCTGCCGCCCGACCCCGGCGACCCCGCCGCGCCGGACGGTGTCGTCGACCTCCGGCTCCGGCGCCTCGTCGACGGGCTGGCCCCCAACCCGACGTACCTGCTCGACCCCGGCTGGACGGTCGTCTGGTGGAACGAGCCGGAGGCCGAGCTGTTCCCACTGCTGCGCCGCTACGAGGGCCTGCCGGCCGCCGAGCGCCCGAACCTGCTCCGGCTCTTCCTCGAGCACCCCGACCTCCCGGCCACGATCGAGGACTGGGACGACGAGGTCCGCCGTCTCGTCCACCAGTTCCGGGCCCACGCCACCGCCCACCCGTCGTCGGCCGTGGACGAGCTGGTGGCCGAGCTGAGCGCCGACCACCCGGCGTTCGGCGCCGCCTGGGACGAGCGCGACGTCGAGCCGCTGGCACCCCACATGCGGTCGATCCGCCACCCGGCCGGCGGGCGCCGGACCTATGACCAGCACCGCCTGCCGCTGCCGGACCACCCGGGCTGGTTGCTGGTCGTCTTCGTGCCGGTCGGGGCCGGTCGAGACGCTCTCGCCCCGACCGAGGGCGGCCACTAACGTCGCGCCCATGGCCAGCGACCAGCTCGACGCCGAGTTCCTCTTCTCCCTGACCGCCGAGATCGGCGACGACAGCTACCCGATCCGCAAGGGCCCGGTGGGGACCCGGGTGGTGGCCGCCGTGACCGGCGGGCACTTCGAGGGTCCCCGGATCAAGGGCACGGTCGTGCCGCCCGGCGGTGACTGGGTCAACGTGCAGCCCGACCGGATGATGCGGCTCGACGTGCGCCTGCAACTGGTCACCGACGACGGCGAGAACATCCTGATGACCTACCAGGGCATCGGCACCCCGACCGACGACGGCCTGTCGATCCGGACCGCTCCGCTGTTCCAGACCGGGGCCGAGGCCTACGCCTGGCTCAACGACGTCCAGGCGGTCGGGATCGGCGAGGCGACCGGCGGCTCGGTCACCTACCGCGTCTACGCCCTGGCCTGACCGGGCCACCGCCCCGACCCTCTGCGACCCCGAGCGCCCGACCCCGAGGAGCACACCGCGATGCCGTACCCGCCACTGGCCTACCCGCCGATGCCCCGCCGCAGTGCCGAGCCGACGTTCGACGACGTCGGTGAGGAGCGCCTCCATCGTCAGCGCCACTGTGCGCTGGCCTACCGGGCCTTCGCCGCCCTCGGTTGGGGGCAGACGGGCGACGGCCACATCAGCGCCCGCGACCCCGAGCGCCCGGACTGCTTCTGGCTGCTGCGGTTCGGGGTGCCGTTCGGGCACGCCACGGTCGACGACCTCGTGCTCGTCGCCCCAGACGGCTCGGTTACCGACGGCGACGGCGAGATCAACGAGACCGCCTACCACATCCACATGCCGATCCACGACGCCCGCCCCGAGGTGGTCTGCGTCGCCCACACCCACACGGGCTACGGCACGCCGTGGTCGGCCAACGTGTTGCCGTTCCGGGCCATCAGCCAGGAGGCGTGCTGCTTCGTGCACTCGCAGTCGATCTTCGACGACGAGGAGCTCAACGTCATGAGCTACGAGGCCGGCACCCGGATCGCCGAGGCGATGGGGGCCAACCGGCTGTGCATCCTCCGCAACCACGGGCTGCTCGTGGCCGGCGAGTCGGTGGCCACCGCCGTCGGCTTCTACGTGATGGCCGAGCGGGTGGCCGAGACCCACGTCAAGGCCCCCGATGCCGTCGCCATCTCCGACGAGGGGGCCAAGCGGATGGCCGAGTGGGGCGAGAAGCCGAGCGTCGGCCGCTCGTCGTTCGAGTTCCTGCTCCGGTCGCTGATCCCGGATCCGTCCGTTGTCGGCTGAGGGCGCGGGGCCGGCCGGCCGCCCCCGGCTCGGGCTCTGCTTCCATCGGGAGGCACCGGCCGCCGACGTCGTCGAGCAGGCCCGTCAGGCCGAGCGGCTCGGCTACGACGAGTTCTGGGTCATCGAGGACTGCTTCTTCACCGCCGGCGTGCCGCTGGCCGCGGCGGCGCTGGTGGCGACCGAGCGGCTGACGGTCGGGCTCGGCATCATGCCGGCGACGGCCAGGACCGCGGCGATGACGGCGATGGAGATCGCCACGCTGGCCGACCTCGCCCCCGGTCGCTTCCACGCCGGGATCGGCCACGGCGTCCAGACGTGGATGGCCCAGATGGGGGTTCGACCCGACTCGCCACTCGGTGCCCTCGAGGAGGTGCTCACCGCGGTCCGGGGTCTGCTGGCCGGCGACGAGCTCACCACCGAGGGTCGCTACGTGACCCTTGACCGGGTTGCGCTTGAGGCGCCACCGGTGCCCCGACCGCTGGTGTCGGCCGGGGTCCGCGGTCCCAAGTCGCTCGAGCTGTCGGGTCGGTGCGCCGACGGCACGATCCTCGCCGACTTCGTCTCGCCCGACTACGTCCGATGGGCCCGTTCGGCCATCGACGGCGGCGCCGGTCGCATCGAGGGGCACCGGGTCACGGTGTTCGCCTCGATGGCGGTGTCGCCGGACGGCGACGAGGCCCGCTCGGCGCTGGCCCCGTTCCTGGCCGAGGTGTGCGCCTCGGCGCCGGCCTCGTTGCGCCGGACGTCGTTCTTCGCCGACCTGGAGGCGCGGGCCGAGCGCGACGGCTGGCCGGCGGCCGTCGAGGGCCTGTCGCCCGAGCAGTGGCGGAGCCTCGGCGCCATCGGCACCCCGGACGACGCGATCGACTACTGCCGGCAGGTCGGCCGGGCCGGGGCCGACGCCATCGCCGTGTTTCCCGACCCGACCGATCCGCTCGGCGACGCCGAGCGCTTCCAGCGCCTGGTCGGGTCCCGGCTCTGAGCTCGATCGGTCCCGGCCGACGGGCCGGGACCGTCAGCTCTGGCCGGGCGCGGTGCCGATCTTCAGGCCACGGATCCTGGCTTCGCGCAGCATCGCCCCCGGCAGGGTCGGGGTGAAGACGATGTTGGTGACCTCGAGATTGGTGGCCTCGTTGCTGACCCGGATGGTGATCGGCGTCGGCTCCTTCACCTCGACCTCGAGGGCCAGCCCCCTGGCCCCACCGGACAGGTCGGTCCGTCCGCTCTCGGCTTCGAGGGCCGGGCCGAGGGCCGCGACCTGCTGGCGGCGCAGCAGGATGGCGTCGACCAGGTGCATGGGATCCCGGATGACGAACCCGGCGGGCACGAACACGATCCATCGCCTGGCCAGCTGGTGGAGGATGCGGAACCCGGCCCAGCCGAGCACCGCCCCGAGCAGGCCGACGATGATGGCCAGGATCCAGCGCTCGACCAGCACCAGGGTCACCGTGGCGAGGAACCCACCGGCAACACACAGCCACGACACCTGGGCCGGGCCGAGGAGCACGTAGGCCGGGGGCCGCAGCGCCATGCGCCGCTCCGACCCGTAGGCCGAGCCGTTGATCATCGTGTCGCCGACCACGGGCAGGAAGGCCACCGAGGTGGTCACGAGACCCCACAGCAGCGCACCGAGGGCCGGCGCGCCCGGCTCGGCGATGACCAGCAGCAGGGCGCCACCGAGCGCCGTCGACGCTGTCAACCGGATGGCCGTCAGGCTGACGGGGGAGGGGACCAGGGTGGCCACGAAGCCGGCGAACCAGCCGGCCCACAGGAGCACCTCGGCCGCCACCGCTCCACCGTCGGCGCCCGCATCCCGTCTGGCGTCGAGCAGCTCGGTCACCGCCCGTCCGTCGATCAGGGGGGCCAGGACCCACAGCACCCGGAGCGGCCACAGCCCGGCCCGCTCCAGCAACCGTCCGACGTTGGCGCCGGGCTCTGCGCTCGTACCCGTGGTCATGACCACCTCACGACCACAGTGTGCCCGACCGGGCGCCCGTGAACGTCACCGGACTCGGTTACTCTCGACTCGTGGCTGCTGAACCCACCGTCGACCAGGCGTCCGACCAGGCCCCCGAGATGACCGACGAGGCGATCGGCGCCCGGATCGAGGAGTTGCGGGCCCAGGTCCGCTACCACGACGAGCGGTACCACGGGGAGGACGCACCGGAGATCCCGGACGCCGACTACGACCGGCTCGTCCGGTCGCTCCGCGAGCTCGAGGCCGCCCACCCCGAGCTGGCGGTCGACGACTCGCCCCTGGCCGACGTCGGCGCCGCCCCGTCGTCCACGTTCGCGCCGGTCACCCACGTCCTGCCGATGATGAGCCTCGACAACGCGTTCGACCGGAGCGAGCTGGAGGCCTGGGCCCTCCGGGTCGTCGGCGGGCTCGACCTGGCCCCCGAGGTGCCCGAGCCGGCCGAGATCGAGGAGCTGGCCCGGGCCACCGACGGCGACGAGCCGGTCGAGGTCCCGGGGATCGACATCGGCGCGATCGACGTCGGCTACACGTGCGAGCTGAAGATCGACGGGGTGGCCTGCTCGCTCCGCTACGAGGACGGGCGACTCGTCCAGGCCGCCACCCGGGGCAACGGTCGGGTCGGCGAGGACATCACGGCCAACGTCCGGGGGATCGACGTGATCCCCGACGAGCTGACCGGCGCCGCTCCGGCCGTCGTCGAGGTCCGGGGCGAGATCTACCTGCCGGTCTCGACGTTCGAGGCGCTGAACGAGGCCCAGGAGGCGGCCGGCCTCGCCCGCTACGCCAACCCACGCAACACGGCCGCCGGCAGCCTGCGCCAGAAGGACCCGGCGATCACCGCCTCCCGTGGCCTCGCCTTCTGGTCGTACCAGCTCGGCGTCGTCGACGGCGGTCCGGCCCTGGAGGGCCACGCCGACGCGCTCGACTGGATCGCCTCGCTCGGCCTGCCGGTCAACACCGAGCGTCGTCGGGTCGGCACGCTCGAGGAGGTCGTCGCCTTCGCCAACCACTGGCTGGAGCACCGCCACGACCTCGACTACGAGATCGACGGCGCCGTCATCAAGGTCGATCGCCTCGCCCGCCAGGAGGCCCTCGGGGCGACGGCCAAGGCCCCCCGCTGGGCCATGGCCTACAAGTTCCCGCCCGAGGAGCGCACCACCAAGCTGCTCGAGATCCAGGTCTCCATCGGTCGCACCGGCAAGGCGACGCCGTTCGCCGTGCTGGAGCCGGTGTTCGTCGGCGGCTCCACCGTGCAGGTGGCCACCCTCCACAACGACGACCAGGTCCAGCTGAAGGACGTCAGGCCAGGCGACACGGTGATCGTCCGCAAGGCCGGTGACGTGATCCCCGAGGTGCTCGGCCCGGTGCTGTCCGAGCGGCCGAAGCGGCTGCGGCGATGGAAGTTCCCCGAGCGCTGCCCGACGTGTGATCACACCCTCGTCCGGCCCGAGGGCGAGGCCCACATCTTCTGCGTCAACCCGGTGTGCCCGGCCCAGCGCCAGGGCCGCATCGAGCACTTCGCCTCCCGGGGGGCGATGGACATCGAGGGCATGGGCGAGAGCCGGGTCGCGCTGTTCATCGAGCACGGGTTCATCGACGACGCCGGCGACATCTACGACATCCCGTGGGACGACGTCGCCGAGCTCGACGGCTTCGGCCAGACCTCGATCGACAACCTCAAGGCCGCCATCGACGCCTCGAAGGACCGACCGCTCGCCAGCCTGCTGGTCGGGCTCGGCATCCGTCACCTCGGCCCGGCCGGGGCCGAGGACCTGTCGACCGCCTTCGGTCACATCGACGCCATCATGGCCGCCACCGTCGAGCAGATGGCGGCCGTCGACGGCGTCGGCCCGACGATCGCCGCCAGCGTGCACGACTACTTCGCCACCCCCGAGGCCGCGGCGCTGGTCGAGAAGTTCCGGGCCGCCGGTGTCAACCTCGTCGGGCCCGAGGTGAGCGACGTGCCCAAGGTGCTCGACGGCCTGACCGTCGTGGTCACCGGCACCCTCGGCAACTACTCGCGTGACGGTGCGGCCGACGCCATCAAGTCCCGCGGGGGCAAGAACCCGGGCTCGGTGTCGAAGAAGACAACGGCGCTCGTCGTCGGGGCCGAGCCGGGCGCATCGAAGCTGACCAAGGCCCAGGACCTCGGCGTCCCGATCCTCGACGAGGCCGGCTTCGAGGAGCTGCTGGCCACCGGGCGGCTACCCGGAGCCGCCGACGACACCGACGACACCGACGATGCCGACGATGGGAGCGACGGCGAGCGCGACACCGCCGGTCCCGAGGCCGCCTCCGAGCCCGCCGGCGATGGCTGAGCAACCCCCTATCCCGGACTGGAAGGCTAGAGGGCGTCGAACACGTTCTCCAGCTGGACCGTGCATCGACGGGTCGGGTCGGACAGGCGGTACACGCAGACCGCCAGCACGTTGTCGACCGGTCGGAGCAGGCTGCCGTTCGGGCAGTTGTCGTCCGGCTGGAACGTGTACTGCCCGAGCGAGCGGGAGGCGGTGATCACGTCGGTGATCTCGCCGTTCTCGTCGAGGTTCACGTTCATCTGCTCGGGGGTGATCTCGATGCCGTTGATCGTCAACTCGGCCCCGTAGCCGGGGATCAGGTCGACCCCGACGGCCTCGCTGCAGGCGCTGGCCTCACCCGAGCGGGGGAGGAAGGCCTCGATCGGTCCGCTCGGCCCTGCGGCCGCATCGCCCGGGGCGACCGCGCCGCCGCCCGCCGCTCCGCCCGGTGCGGTGCTGACCGGAGCCGAGGCGTCGCCGCCGACCACGCTGACGTCGTCGAGCCGGTCTTCGTCCTGATAGACGGCGCCGATGGTGATGGCCAGCACGGCGGCCAGGACCATGGCCCCCATGGCGAAGCGCTGTCTGGTCCGGTTCACCGGAGCCACGCCTCGATGACGGCCCGACCGGGCCTCGTGGCCTTCCGGCCGGTTCGGAGGAGTGGGACCGCAGCGCGCATTCGACCATTCTGCCAAGCGCCGATCGGTCGAGGCGGAACCGCAGGGCTCACCCCGCCATTCTGCCAAGCGGTCGGCTGGTCCCACTACGCTCGGACGTTATGCCGGGAGCCGAGACCGACCACGATGTCGGGCGGGTGCTGAGCCAGCGGTACCGGCTCGAGCAGCGCATCGGGATCGGGGCGTCGGCCGTCGTCTACCAGGCAACCGATCTCAACCTGCGCCGTGCCGTTGCGGTCAAGCAGCTCAAGCCCGAGCTGAGCGGCGACTCCCGGTTCATCAAGCTGTTCCGCTCCGAGGCCCATCTCGCGGGTCAGCTCGACCACCCGAACGTGCTGACCATCCACGACTGGAGCGCCGACGAGGACGGGCGCGACGGCGGTGCCTACATCGTCACCGAGTACCTGACGGGCGGTACCCTCCGCCAGTTGCTCGACCGGGAGGGGCCGCTCCCGGTCGGCGAGATCGCTCGCATCGGCCTGCAGGTGGCCCAGGGCCTGCGGGCGGCCCACGCCGCCGGCCTCGTCCACCGCGACATCAAGCCGGGCAACCTGCTGTTCGGCGCAGACGGCCGGGTCCGGATCGGCGACTTCGGGATCGCCAGGGCCGTGGCCGAGGCGGCGTGGACCGAGCCGGAGGGGCACCTGATCGGCACCGCCCGCTACGCCGCGCCCGAGCAGGGCGGTGGGGGTGAGGTCAACGGCCGGGCCGACATCTACTCACTCGCCGTCTGCCTGATCGAGATGGCCACCGACGAGGTGCCGCTCGTCGGCGAGTCGGCGCTGGCCACGATGATGCAGCGGCGCGACCACGACATCCCGGTCGAACCGGCGCTCGGGTCGATGGCCGACCTGGTGGCCTGGGCCGGTCTGGCCGAGTGGGCGGCCAGACCGACCGCCGACCAGCTGGTCACCGAGCTGGCCGCGCTCCACGGGATCGCCGGTCTCGACCCGGTCACCGTGATCGACCTCACGTCGGGCCCGGCTGGCGAGCCGCTCGGCGCACCGGCCCCGGCCACCGACCCCCGGGGCGGCCCGCCCCGCTCCGACACCACCCCGGGATGGCACGATCCCGAGCTCGACGGCGAGCTCGTCGTCGGCGAGCACCTCGACGGCAATGACGTTGGAGACGACGGCGTCGGCGGCGACCACGACGGCCACGACGACAACGGCGAGCTCGCCGGATCGGCGGCCGCACGGGCCGGTTCACCCCTCGGCGACCAGACCGACGCCGGCTACCTCACCTCGGTCGGGCCGGACGACTCCGGCCGCGGTCGGCGCCGACTCGTGCTCGGCCTCCTGGCCTTCGCGCTCGCCGCCGCCGGCGCCGTTGCCGGCGGCTGGTACCTGGCCGGCATCGATGAGGGGCCGACCGAGGCCATCGAGGCCGGTCTGCCGACCTGGCCGGTCCCCGATTTCGCCGCCGGCGGGTCCGATGATGCGGCCGCAGCCGTCGAGCCCTTCGGGTGGACCGTGTCGGTCGTCGAGCGGCACGTCGACGGAACCGAGGCAGGCGAGGTGCTCGAGCAGAGCCCGCCGCCCGGCGACGTTCGTGGTATCGGCGGAACCGAGATCGAGCTGGTCGTGTCCCTCGGCCCGGTCCCACGGACGGTGCCCGAGCTGGTCGGTGCCACCGAGGACGAGGCCAGGCGGGCCATCGGCTCGGCCCGGCTCAGCGTCGGCTCGGTGACCGAGGTCAACGACGAGGAGGTCGAGCCCGGGGTGGTGCTCGGGGCGACGATCGACGGCCGACCGGCCACGATCGGGGCCGAGCACCCGACGGGGACCACCGTCGATCTCGTGGTCAGCGCCGGGCCCGCCCCCCGTGTCGTACCGGACGTCGTCGGCTCGACCCCTGGCGAGGCCGAGCAGGCGATGGCCGCCGTCGGCCTCCTCCTGGCCACCAACCAGGACTTCTCCCAGACGGTCCCGGAGGGCCGGATCATCTCGATGTCGCCGGCTCCGGGAACCGAGGTACCCCGCGACTCGACGGTCACCGTGACCGTCTCGCTGGGCCTGCCCCTGATCGCCATCCCCGACCTGACCGGCCGGCCCGTCCTCGAGGCGGTCAACGAGCTGAGCGCGCTCGGCTTCACCGTCCGGATCGAGGGGGCGGCCGAGGCCGAGGTGCTCGGCACCCGGCCCCAGGCCGGGGCCGAGGCCCGCCAGGGGGCGACGGTCACGATCGTCTCGACCCAGGAGTGAGCGCCGGCCCCGAGCGGTCGGGCCGGTGACTGGCCCAGGCCGGGTCTTACAGCATATGATTATCTCCGTACCGGGATTTGGATCGTCGTCGCGATGTAGCTAGGGATCGCGTCGTCGAACCAGGTCCCGGTCGACGGTTCGGCGCTCCATCCGGCGACGTCGGCCCCGGGGGCGAACTCGGGTTCGCGGGCCGGAGGCCGTCACCCTCAGGCGGCGTCGTCGGTGATCTCGTCGAGCCGCCGATACAGCTCGCGGGCCAGGTCGTCGACGTCCGCCGGCGGTGGCCCGGGTTGCAGCGCCAGCAGCTTGGTGGCGTCGCCGTCGACCAGGATCCGACCGGCGAGGAAGGCGGCCATGACCTCCTGCTGGTCACGGGTGACGAATGCGGCCCTGGCGGTGGCGTAGTCGACGGTGATCGTCAGCTCGGGATCGTCGACGTGGCCGTGGTCGATGATCGTCTGGCCGGACGTGGTGTCGATGTGGCCCTCCATCTCGGAGGCGTCGCCGTGGGGGATGTCGGTCACGATCACGTTGACCCTGGCCTCGACCGGCGACGAGGGCGCCCGCTCGGCGAACTCGTCGCGGAGGGCCCTCGCGGCCTCGATCCACTCGGGGGACAGGAAGGGGTAGCTGGCCACCCCGTGATGCTATCTCCTACGTTTGGGTGGATGTCCGAGGGGGTGGACGCCGGCGCAAGGCACAAGTCCGGGCGACAGCGGCGGCTGGAGACCCGCGAGCGCGAGCCACGGTGGAAGAACCCGCCGCTCAAGATCGACGAGGACATCTGCATCAACTGCGACGCCTGCTTCCGGGCCTGCCCCCGCCCGTTCGGTGCGATCTTCAACCACGACCTCGACGTCATCATCATCCCCGAGCTGTGCTCCGGCTGCCTGAAGTGCATCGACCCGTGCCCGGTCGACTGCATCCACCCCGATCCCGATTGGGTGCCGTCACCGGACGAGTGGTGGGCCGAGCCGGAGATCGACGACCCCTACGTCTAGCACCCTGCGAGGTGTCGGGGCCGCGGGTGTCGCCGGGTGGCCGGAATCCGTTCGGGACGGCTCGGCCTGGCCAGTAGCCTGAGCGGGTGCCCGACACCGACGACGCCGCACCGACCGACCGAGACCACCTCACGCCCGAGGAGGTGGCCAAGGTGGCGCGGCTGGCCCTGCTCGAGCTGACCGACGACGAGCGCAGCCGCTTCGCCACCCAGCTCGACGCCGTGCTCGACCTCGCCGACCAGCTCGACGGTTTCGAGCTCGACGACGTGCCGCCGACGGCCCACCCGTTCGGCCTGGTCAACGTCTTCCGGCGCGATCAGCCCGAGACCGACGCCGAGGCGGCCGAGTTCCGACGCCTGGCCCTCGAGGGCGGCCCCGAGGTCGAGGACGGTCGGTTCAAGGTCCCGCCGGCGCTCGGCGAGGCACCGTGACCGCGGCCGGAGCCGCCGATGGCGGCAGCGCCGTCGAGATCGCCGCCGCCGTCGCCGCCGGTGACCGCTCGGCCGTCGAGATCGTCGACGCGCACCTCGCCCGCATCGCGGCTGGCGACGGCGAGATCCACGCCTTCAACACGGTGGTGGCCGACCGGGCCCGCGAGCGGGCCGCCGCCGTCGACCGGGCCGTCGCCGCCGGCGAACCCGTCGGACCACTGGCCGGCGTGCCGGTTGCGCTCAAGGACAACTTCTGCACTCGGGGCGTGCCGACCACCTGCTCGTCGAGGATCCTCGACGGCTGGGTCCCGCCCTACGACGCCACGGCGGTCGAGCGGTTGGAGGCGGCCGGCGCCGTCGTCGTCGGCAAGACGAACCTGGACGAGTTCGCCATGGGCTCGTCGACCGAGAACTCGGCCTTCGGCCCGACCCGCAACCCACTCGACGTGACCAGGGTCCCCGGCGGATCGTCCGGCGGCTCGGCCGCGGCCGTGGCCGCCGACTTCGCCGTCCTCGGCTTCGGCTCCGACACCGGCGGCTCCATCCGTCAGCCCGCCGCCCTCTGCGGCGTCGTCGGGCTCAAGCCGACCTATGGCGCGGTCAGCCGCTACGGCCTCGTCGCGTTCGCGTCCTCACTCGACCAGATCGGTCCGTTCGCCCGGTCGGTCGCCGACGCCGCGCTGGCCTACGACACGGTCGCCGGCCACGACCCCCGAGACTCGACGTCGCTACCGGACGGGCACCGCCCGACCGTCGAGCGCCTCACCGACGGCGTCGAGGGCCTCCGGGTCGGCGTGGTCAGCGAGATGACCGCGCCCGAGCTGCGGGCCGACCGGGGTGGGGCCTTCGAGCCCGCCGTGATCGACCGTTGCCACCGGGCGGCCGACGTGCTGGCCGACGCCGGGGCCAAGGTCGACGAGGTGTCGATCCCGACCGCCGTCGCCGGCCTGGCCGCCTACTACATGATCGCCCCGGCCGAGGCGTCGTCGAACCTGGCCCGCTACGACGGGGTCCGCTACGGCGCCCGCCAGCCCGGGGCCAACACGGCGGCGATGATGACCGCCTCCCGGACCGCGGGGTTCGGCGACGAGGTCAAGCGCCGCATCATGCTCGGCACCTACGCCCTGTCGGCCGGCTACTACGATGCCTTCTACGGCAAGGCCCAGCGGATCCGGACCCTCATGATCCGCGAGTTCGACCGGGTCTACCAGCAGTACGACGTGCTCCTGTCGCCCACCTCACCGTGCGTCGCCTTCCCGTTCGGGGCCAAAGCCGACCCGTTGACCATGTACTACAACGACGTCTGCACCATCCCGAGCAACCTGACCGGCCATCCGGCGATCTCGGTCCCGTTCGGCACCGGCGAGGCCGGCCTCCCGGTCGGCGTCCAGGTGCTCGGTCCGAAGCTGTCCGAGGGCGAGCTGATGCGGGTCGCCGCCGCGCTGGAGGCCGCCGCAGCCGCCGGTGGTGCCGATCCGACCGGGGAGGACACGCCATGACCACCACCGCTCCCGCAACGGCCACCGATGCCGGAACCGGCCACGAGCTGCTCCCGGACGGCTGGGAGATGGTGATCGGGCTCGAGGTCCACGCCGAGCTGGCCACCGCATCGAAGATGTTCTCGCCGGCCCCCAACCGGTTCGGGGGTGAGCCGAACACCAACGTCCACCCGGTCTGCCTCGGCCTGCCCGGCACCCTCCCGGTCGTCAACGGCAAGGCCATCGAGCTCGGCATCCGCATCGGTCTCGCCCTCGACTGCACGGTCCAACGATGTGTGTTCGCCAGGAAGAACTACTTCTACCCGGACATGCCGAAGGACTACCAGATCAGCCAGTACGAGCTGGCCCTGAACGTCGACGGTCGCCTCGAGCTGGCCGACGGCTCGGTCGTCGGGATCGAGCGGGCCCACCTCGAGGAGGACACCGGCAAGTCGACCCACATCGGCGATTCCGGCCGGATCCACGACGCCGGGTACTCGCTGGTCGACTACAACCGGGCCGGGGTGCCGCTGATCGAGATCGTCAGCCGCCCCGATCTACGCGACCCCGAGCAGGCCAAGTCCTACGTCGAGGAGCTGCGGGCGATCCTGGTCGCCATCGGCGCATCGGACGGGAAGATGGAGGAGGGCTCGCTCCGGGTCGACGCCAACGTGTCGGTCCGCCCCGCCGGCAGTGGCGAGCTGCGGACACGGTGTGAGATCAAGAACGTGAACTCGCTCCGGTCGCTCGGTCGGGCCATCACCTACGAGGCCAGGCGTCACGTCGACCTCTACCAGGCCGGCGACGCCCCCCGCCAGGAGACGCGCCACTGGGACGAGGAGGACGGCCGGACCCGGCCGGGGCGATCGAAGGAGGAGGCCGAGGACTACCGGTACTTCGACGACCCCGACCTCGTGCCGGTCGACCCGTCGCCCGGGTGGATCGACGAGATCAGGGCCGCGTTGCCGGCCCTGCCCCGCCATCGCCGGCAGGCCCTGGTCGACCGGGGGGCGCCGGCCGCCGGGGCCGCCCTCGCCGTCGAGCGCGACCTCGACGGCCTGGCCCTGGCCGCCATCGAGGCCGGCGCCGACGCCGAGCGGACCGTGACCCACGTGGCCAACAACCTGGCGGTCGAGGGCGCCGGGTCGCTCGACGCCAGCCACTTCGCCGACCTGGTGAAGCTGGAGACCGGTGGGGGGCTCACGGCAACCCAGGCGAAGCAGGTGCTGGCCGACATGGTCGAGACCGGGCGTGACCCGGCCACGATCGCCGCCGAGAAGGGCTTCGAGGCGATGGACACCGACGAGCTGGAGTCGCTGCTCGACGGGATCATCGCCGACCATCCGGACGAGTGGGCTCGCTTCGTCGGCGGCGACGACGGCGACCGCAAGAAGATGCAGGGCGTGTTCGTCGGCCAGGTAATGAAGGCGACCAGGGGCCAGGCCGATGGCAAGGTCGTCAACCAGCTCCTGAACCAGCGGGCCTCGGCCGGCTGACCGGCCCGGCCGGCCGCGTCCGGCCTCATCACGGCCGTCGATCGCCTGGTCCGGATCGAGGTGCTCGACCAGCTGGCGCCGCTCCGGCGGATCGACCCCCGGTTCTTCATCACGGTCAACCTGTCGGCCAGGCAGCTTCGCCGTCCCGGTCTGGTCGAGGAGGTCGCCGCCGACCTGGTGGCGTCGTCCGCTCCGGCCGACGGCCTCGTGATCGAGCTCACCGAGTCGGCCCTGGCCGGCGACGCCGAGGCCGCCGCCTCCCGGCTCGACGACCTCCGGGCCCTCGGTCCCCGCATCGCCCTCGACGACTTCGGCACCGGCTACCCCTCCCTGAGCTACCTCCGGAGCCTGCCGATCGACCTCATCAAGATCGCCCAACCGTTCATCCGCGAGATGAGCGACGGCGACACGACCTTCGTCGCCGCCATCGTTGGCCTCTGCCACGACCCGGGCTTCCTCACCGTGGCCGAGGGGGTCGAGGAGGCGCCCGCGGTGGCCACGCTCCAGCGCATCGGCTGCGACCTCGGCCAGGGCTACCACGTCGCCCATCCGATGGAGCTCGACGAGCTCGTCACGCTGATGGAGCACCAGCATCGGCCTGGCGCAGTGGTGCGGTCGCACGAGCCGTGACCCCGGCCCGGCGCGCCCCCGGTTCGCACACTCAGCCGACGGCGGTGGCGTCGCCGCCGAGCACGACCCAGCGGTCGCTCCGCCACCGCCACCACAGCGCAAGCGCCCGCAGGCCCATGAACGCAGTCAGCCAGGCCCACAGCGGGCCGAGCCCGGCATCGACCTCGATCAGCACGAGCGCCCCGGCGGCGAACACGGCGGCGGCGACGGCCATCGTCCGCCCGAGGTAGGTCAGGTCGCCGGCACCGATCAGGATGCCGTCGAGGGCGAACACGTAGCCGTTGACCGGCTGTGAGATCGCCACCCACACGAGGACGAACGCCGTGGCCGACACGACCGCCTCGTCGGTACTGAACAGCCCCGCCAGCGGCCGACGCACGGCGACGACGGCCAGCCCGAGCGCGACCGCAACCGCGACGTCGAGCTCGACCATTCGCCTGGCCGCGGCCTTGGCCTTCTCGGCACGACCGGCCCCGAGCCACCGCCCGGTCAGGGCCTGCCCGGCGATGGCGATCGCATCGACGGCGAGGGCGAGGGTCGCCCAGATCTGCAGCGCGATCTGGTGGGCGGCCAGTTCGGCAACGCCGATCCGGGCCGCCACTGCGGCCCCGAGGGTGAACGAGCCCCGCAGCGCGATCGCCCGCAGGATCAGTGCCCGCCCGGCGACCATCAACCGCCCGATGGCCGGCGGCTCCGGCCACAGCCCGACCCCCTGGCCGCGAGCCCAGCGCAACACGGCGACGGCGAACACCGAACCGGTGCCGATCTGGGCCAGCACCGTCGACACCGCTGCGGCCCCGATCCCGAAGCCGAGGCCGGGGATGAGGAGCAGCTCGATGGCCAGGTTGGCGATCGCGCCGGCCACCGACAGCTTGAGCGGGGTGCGGGTGTCCTGGCGGCCGGTGAAGGCCCCGGCGCCGGCCAGGGCCAGCAGCAGGAACGGCAACCCGACCAGACGAATGGAGAAGTAGCGCTCGCCGGCCTCGAGCGCAGCCCCCGAGCCGCCCAGCGCCCGCATCAGCGCCGTCCCGGTGAGCACGCCGGTCGCGGCGAACGCGATCCCGACGGTCAGCGCCAGCCACAGCCCCTGGACCGACCACCGGGCCGCCTCGGCGTCCCGCCCCCCGCCGATCAGTCGCGACACGGTCGCAGTCGTGCCGTAGGTCAGGAAGGTGGCGAGGGCGTGGACCGTGAGGAGCACGGTCGTCGCCAGGGCCAGCCCGGCCAACTCGTCGGTGCCGAGGCGCCCGACGATGGCGGTGTCGGCCAGGACGTAGAGTGGCTCGGCCACCAGCGTGCCGAACGCCGGTATCGCCAGCCGGGCGATGTCCCGGTCGTAGGGCGAACGGATCGAAGGCACAGGGGAGTATGCCCGCGTCCCTGCACCATCGTCGTGGCTTTATCTCGCCCTTCCCCCGCCTCCCTATGCTGAGAGAGGTGTTGACCGACGAGACGACGTGCTACCGGCACCCCCAGATCCAGGCGGCGGTCGGGTGCCAGCGTTGTGAGCGGCCGATCTGCCCTCAGTGCATGACCCAGGCCTCGATAGGACACCACTGCCCGGAGTGCCTGTCGCAGACCAATCAGCGGGTCTACACCGCCCGCACGCTGCCCCGGTCCGACCGGTCGCCGCTGATCATCGGCCTCATCGCCGTCAACGTGATCGCCTACCTGGCCCAGGTGGCCTCCCAGGAATCGGTCACCGTCGACGGGTTGCTGTTCGGCCCGTCGGTGGCCGACGGCGAGTGGTGGCGGATCGTCACCTCGGCTTTCCTGCACGGGTCCCTGCTGCACATCGGCTTCAACATGTACGCGCTGTGGATCCTCGGTCACCCGCTCGAGGAGGGGCTCGGACGCCTCCGCTTCGTCCTCGTCTACCTCGCCGGCCTCTTCGGCGGCTCGGCCGCGGTGCTGGCGTTCGACTTCACGGCGCCGACCCTCGGCGCTTCGGGGGCGGTGCTCGGCCTCGGTGGCGCGCTGGCGGCGGCGCTGTGGTCGCGGGGGATCAGCATCACCCAGACGTCGCTCGGGTTCGTGCTCGGCATCAACCTGCTCCTGCCCCTGCTGGTCGGCCGGATCTCGTTCTGGGGTCACTTCGGCGGCATCGCCGCTGGGTTCGCCGCCGGCTGGTTGGTCACCTGGCTCCCGGTCCGGTTCGGCCGCTCGATCGGTGAGGCGGTGGCGGCGACCGCCGGCCTGTGCGTCGCCCTCGCCGTCGCTGCGCTGGCCTTCGCCGGCAGCGGCGGCGCGCTGTAGCTCGGCTCAGGCCGTTCCCGCCGCGGCCCCGTTGCCGACCGTCTCCTGCAGGAAGGCCTCGGTCCGCTCCCAGGCCAGCCCCGCAGCCTCGGCGTCGAAGCGTTCGCCGTCCTCGAAGAACCAGTGGCTCGTGCCCGGGTAGAGGTGGAAGTCGGTCTCGCGGCCGCCGAGGCGGATGAACGACTCGGTGACCACCCGGTCCTCCTCCGACACCATGTGGTCGTGCTCGGCGAAGTGTCCCTGGTAGACGGCGGTGGCCTCGTCGAAGTCGATCGACTGGGCGCCATAGAACACGACGACCGAACCGACCTCCCTGGTCAGCCGGGCCGACAGCCACAGCGCCAGCGAGGCCCCCATCGAGAAGCCGACGACGGCGATCGGGCGCTCGCCGTCGATCGACGCCGCCCGGAGGGTCTGGGCCGACGACATCACCAGGCCGGACAGCTCGTCCGGGTCGAGCCCGGCGAGGACCGCCTCGCCCTCGGCCTCGGTCATCGGCTGCACGCCGTCGAGCAGATCGGGGGCCAGGGCGGTGAACCCGACGTCGGCCAGCCGTCGGCAGAAGTCGCGGACCCAGGGGGTCAGCCCCCACCACGAGTGCAGGACCAGCACGCCAGGCCCCGGTCCGCCCTTCGGGTCGACGAGGAAGGCCTCACCGGCCTTCCGGTTGGTGAACGGCGACCTCGGCGACATCGACACACCCTATACCCTGTGCCGATGGCGTCGAACGGGGAGCTCCCGGGCCGTCCGGCGTTGGCCGTGATGGGCGGCCTCATCGCCGTCGGCCCGCTTGCGCTCTACCTCATCGCCCTCGTCCGAGGTCAGTTCGCCGATTCCGGCCCGGTCATCCCCGGTGTCCTGTTCGCGCTGCTCGCGGTCATCCTCGCGGTGATCTACCTGCCGCCGACGATCGCCGTCATCAGCTCCGAGCCGATCCGGGCCCGCGACGTCGCCGTCTTCGCCGCTTCGCTGCTCTCGTCACACGTCGCGGCCTTCGCCGTCGGCTCGACGCCGGCGTCCGGCCTCGGCCTCCTGGCCTACCCCATCGGCTCGGCGGTCGCCACCATCGTCATCCGGTCGCTCGGCTCGTCCGAGGGCGTCCAACCGGCGCCATAGCGGCTCGCGGGGCTGCAGGATCTACCCTGGTGGTGTGGGTAAAGGTCCGATCGGCTGGCTCGTGGCGGCGTGGCGCTTCGTCGTCGACGTCGCTCTGCGCTGGTATCACGGCCGCGTCGGCGACCTGGCGGCCAGCATCACGTTCTGGCTGGTGATCTCGCTGCCGGCCTCCGTGCTGGCCCTGCTCGCCCTCCTCGGCCCCCTCGACCGCATGATCACCGGCGCCGGCCTGTCCGACACGATCCAGAGCGAGGTCGAGCGGTTCATCAGCCGGGTCTTCACCGGTGAGGCCGACGCGGTCTCCGAGACGGTCACCGGTCTGTTCGAGCAGCCGAACAGCAGCCTGGCCATCGTGTCGGTCAGCTTCGTGCTGTGGTCGGTCAGCCGTGGGTTCGCCGGTCTGATCCGGGCCCTCGAGGACATCTACGACATCGAGGACCGCCGGCCGTGGTACTGGACCAGGGTGGTCGCCGTGATCCTCGGGATCGGCAGCATGCTGATCTCGATCCCCCTCGTGCTGCTCGAGGTCTTCGTGTGGTCCGAGATCGGCGACGGACTCCTCGAATCGGTCCTGCGGGGCCTGGTGGCCATCGCCGTGCTCGTGCTGTGGGCCTCGGTCGTCTACCACTACGGTCCGGCCGAGCGCCACCGCTGGCGATTTGACCTGCCCGGTGCGGTCGTTGCCGCCATCGGCTGGTGGCTGCTGAGCGTCGGCTTCGCCCGCTACGTCGACCTCACGTCCAACAGCAACGAGGTCAGGGCTGCGGTCGGGGCCTCGCTGCTGGTGCTGACCTGGATCTGGCTGGCGGCCCAGGTGCTCCTGGTCGGCGGCGCGGTCAACTTCCTGCTCGGCGAGCGGCTCGGGGTGACCAGGGGCCGGCGCACGTGGACGATCAACGAGGTCGTGACCAAGGGCACGGGGGAGATCCGCAAGATCGTCGTTCCCGACCGGGACGAGACGGCCGGCGAGCCGGACGTGATCGGCCTCGACGATCCGTCGCCGGTGGCGTTCGGTCGCCCGGTCAACGGGAACGGCAACGGTCACGGCGGCCGCGGTGGCGACGGTGACCCGGCCGAGCGCCAGGCCGCAGCCGGCGATCCGGTCCGGCGCCGCGACCCGTCGTCCTGACCCGCCCGGCCCCGCTCCGGCCGTCCGCCCTGGCCGGCCGCTCCGGCCCGCCGGTCAACCGCCGCGAACCCGCGGCCCGCCCCGGGCGACCGCCGCCGCACGGGCTGCCCCGACAGCGGATCCTCTAGGCTTCCGGCATGGGGATGATCGACTCGTTCCGCAGCGTCGTCCGGTTCAAGCCACTCGAGCTCGACCCGGTCAAGCGGCGGCTGGCCACCGCCGCCAGCGTCGAGGACCTTCGCCGGGTGGCCAGGCGACGGCTGCCGGCCGGCGTGTTCGACTACATCGACGGCGGGGCCGAGGACGAGCTGGCGCTGGCCGGCAACGCGGGCTCCTACCGCGAGATCGGGTTCAACCCCCGGGTGCTCCGCGACGTGTCGAAGATCGAGACAGGAACCACCCTGCTCGGTCGCCCCCTGCCCCTGCCGCTCGTGCTGGCACCGACCGGGTTCACCCGGATCGCCGACCCCGAGGGCGAGCTGGCCGTCGCCAGGGCCGCGGCCCGGGTCGGCGTGCCGTACTCGCTGTCGACGATGGGCACCCGCTCGATCGAGGAGGTGGCCGACGTCTGCGCCGGCCCGAAGTGGTTCCAGGTTTACACGTGGCGAGACCGTGCCCTCGTGCGCTCGCTGCTCGAGCGGGCGCAGGCCGCCGGCTACGAGGCCATCCTGTTGACGGTCGACACCGCAGTGCTCGGTCGTCGCGAGCGCGACGTCCGCCGCGGCTACACCCTGCCACCCAAGATCGGACCGGGCACGATCCTCGACGGGGTCCTCCACCCCGGTTGGACCCTCGACTTCCTCCGCAACGAGCCGATCACGTTCGCCAGCGTCGCCACCGACAACCCGGCCGGCGACGGCTCGTCTGCGGTGAGCCTCAGCGAGTACATCAACACCCAGTTCGACCCGGCGCTGTCGTGGTCGGAGATCGAGTGGTTGCGCTCGGTCTGGGACGGGCCGATCGTGCTCAAGGGCGTGCAGACGGTGGCCGACGCCGAGCTGGCGGTCGAGCACGGGGTCGAGGCGATCGCGCTGTCCAACCACGGCGGCCGCCAGCTCGACGGGGCCCCGTCGATCATCCAGCTCGTCGAGCCGGTTGCCCAGGCCGTCGGCGGCCGGATCGAGATCATCGCCGACGGTGGGGTCCGCCGGGGCTCCGACATCGTGAAGGCGCTCGCACTCGGGGCCGATGCGGTGATGGCCGGTCGGGCCTACCTGTACGCCCTCGGGGCGGCCGGCGAGCCGGGTGTCGACCACCTGTTGCGTTTCCTGGCCGAAGGCATGGAGCGGACGATGGCCCTGACCGGCTGCCAGCAGGTGGCCGACATCACGCGCGAGCTGGTGACCGTCCCCACCACGTGGCCAGGAGCCGGGACCCGGTGACCGCCGATCGGCGCCCTGGCCCGGGTCGGACGCGGTGAGTGGGCCGCTGCAGCTGGCGTTCGTGACCTCGGCCGATCGGTTCGAGCGGCTGCCGGCCAGCCGGGCCGAGGTGGCGGTGGTCGGTCGGTCGAACGTCGGCAAGTCGTCGCTGATCAACGCGCTGGCCAACCGCAAGAACCTCGCCCGGGTCTCGAACACGCCGGGCCGGACGCGGCTGCTCAACCTCTTCACCGTCGACCCGGAGCCCGGTTCCGACGGTGCCATGGCGGCCACGGTGATGGACCTGCCCGGCTACGGCTACGCCAAGGCCTCCAAGCAGATGCGGGCCTCGTGGGGGCAGATGATCGAGACCTACCTGCTGGAGCGCGATGAGCTGGTCATGGTGGTCGTGCTCGTCGACGGCGAGGTCGGCCCGACCAGGCTCGATACGCAGATGCTCGACTGGCTCCGCGATCACGGCCTGCCCCATACCGTCGTGGCGACCAAGCACGACAAGGTGAAGTCGTCGAAGCGCCAGCGCCGGAAGCGGGACCTGGCCGACGGCTGCGACCTCGAGCCGGGCGACGTGGTGTGGGTCAGCGCCGCCAAGGGCACCGGGATCGACCGGCTGCGATCGCTGGTGCGCTCCTGGCTGGCCGACCCCGCCTGAGCGGGTTCAGCGCCGGCTCGGCTGGTGGGTGTCGCCGACCGGGTGCGGCTCGACGATCAGTGCGTCGGCGACGAGCTGGGCGAGGTTGACGATGACGGGAAGCCCAACGGCCCAGCCGACCGCACCTCCAGTCGGCGACCGACGAGTTGGTCGGCCGCTTCGCCGACGTGTTCGAGGCTCACGTGCTGGCCCGATCCGATCAGCCGGCCGCCGACCTCCAGCGGCTCATCGCCATCGTCCGCCAGGTGCTGGAGGGCGCACTCGACCGGTCGCTGCTGGCCGAGACCGACCGACGCCTGGCCGATGGTCCGGCGGGTGGTACCAGCGGCGGTTGAGCCGCCGCGGCACCGTGGCCCAGGACTCCGGTCGGGTTTGGTATTCCGTTCCTGCGCCTCCATCATTGGGGCATGTCCGACACGATCGAGTCGCCGGCGGTGGCCGGCCACGAGTCCGCTGATCCCGAGACGGCCAGGGTCGAGGCCGCCATCGAGGCCCTCCTGAGCGAGCACCCGCCGGATGCGTCGACGGCGCAGGAGTTCCGGGGCCACCAGTTCGACAAGGGTCTGGCGTGGGTCCACTTCCCCGACGGCAACGGCGGCCTCGGCGTCCGGCCCCAGCTCCAACGCCTCGTCGAGGAGCGGCTCCGGGCCGCCGGAGCAAAGCCGTCCGACCCGGCCAGCTTCTTCCAGCACCTCGCCGGGCCGACGATCGTGACCCACGGCAGCGACGAGCAGAAGGCCCGCTTCCTGCGTCCGATGTTCACCGGCGAGGAGCGCTGGTGCCAGCTGTTCAGCGAGCCGGGCGCCGGCAGCGACTTCGCCGGGCTCGGCACCAAGGCCGAGCGCGACGGCGACGAGTGGATCGTCAACGGCCAGAAGGTGTGGAACACGATCGCCCATCTCGCCGACTGGGGGATGCTGGTCACCCGGTCAAACCCCGAGCTGCCGAAGCACAAGGGCATGACCTACTTCGCCGTCGACATGCGCAGCCCCGGCGTCGACGTCCGCCCGCTCCGCCAGATCACCGGCGAGGCCGAGTTCAACGAGGTCTACCTGACCGACGTCCGCATCCCCGACGCCAACCGCATCGGCGATGTCGGCGAGGGCTGGCGGGTCTCGCTCACGACGCTGATGAACGAGCGGACCGCCATCGGCAGCGGCGGGGCTCCGAAGCGGGGGTCGGGCGCCATCGCCATGCTGGTCAAGGCCTGGGAGGAGGCAGGCGAGCACCGCCGGACGGCCGCGGCCAAGGACGAGGTCATGAAGCTGTGGGTCGAAGCCGAGGCGCTGCGGCTGACCAACCTGCGGGCGTCGGCCAACCGCCGGGCCGGGAACCCGGGGCCCGAGGGCTCGGTGGCCAAGCTGGCACTGGCCGAGCTCAACCAGCAGATCACGAGCACCGCAGTGACGCTGTCGGGCGCCGAGGGGATGGTCGGCTACGACTTCACCTTCCGCCGACCCGAGGAGCTGTCGGTCACCGGCGGCAACGACCTCGGCCACAGCTTCCTCCGGGTCCGAGCCAACTCGATCGAGGGCGGCACCAGCGAGATCATGCGTAATATCCTCGGTGAGCAGGTGCTCGGCCTCCCGGGCGAGCCTCGAGTCGACAAGGAGGTTCCCTGGGTCGATGTGCCCCGGAGCTGACCCGGTCGACCGGGCCGACCCGGCGCCGGCGCCTCCCGAAGTCGCCGACGACGCCGAAAGGAGCCGATGAGCTACTACATCGGTGTCTGGGAGGGTCCGGCCCCGCTCTCCAATGCCCACGCCACCTCCGAGTTCCAGCGGCGGATGGCCGAGCGCAGCCAGGCCGAGGCCACACCAGGACTCCGGCACTTCGTCGAGACCCTGCTCGCCGTCCACCCCGACATCGACCTGCCCGAGGGTGAGGACGGCCCCTGGGCCGACGCCCCGCTGCTCCACTGCATCGACGGCTCGACGGCCTACCTGCCGATCCGGCCGGGGCGGGTCGACGAGGTGGCCGACCTGATCAAGCGCCACATCGACGGCCAGGAGTTGGTCGCCTTCGACCCGCAGGCCAAGGCGCTCGTGCCGTCGGCCACCGCGGTGGCCCGCACCAGCGAGTTCGAGCTGCCGTCGGCCGACGAGCTGCCGCTGCACCTGCGGGCCGTGCTCCGGGAGGCGGTACGGGCCGGTCGGCCCCTGGCCGGGGTCCTCGAACAGGTCTCGACCGAGTTCTACATCCAGTGGCTGGTCCGTGACGGACGGCTGACGATCGAGGCCCAGGGCGACGGGGTGCTGCGGCCCGAGCTGCGGCTCAGCGGCCCCGCCCGTTCGCAGATGCACGAGCTCGGGTTCACCGAGAGCGAACCGAACTGGCGGATCCGCTGGCCTGACGGCGAGAGCCACATCGACGAGGGGGCGATCCTGCTCGGCCGTGTGCTCAGCGAGGTCCGGGCCCTGCCGGTCGGCGAGCCCATGCGTCTGCAGACCTTCCCGGTCTAGGCCAGCAACGACCACGAACGTCGGCGGTGCCGGCCCGGCGCCCGGCGCCGCTCGACGGCGACCTCGTCGCCCCGGGCCCGCTCACGACCGAGCGGGACCGGCCGGGGCCGCCCGGCGGGTCGCTAGATTGAGCCGGCCCGGTCGCCCGGCCACCACCCTCCGCCGCCCCACTCCCGCGACGACACCCGGATCGAGGAGCCTCGACGCTGGACACCGTTCTCGTACTGCTCATCCTCTCGGTCGCCGTCGTGGCGTTCATCGCCGACCGCATCCGGGTCGACGCCGTTGCCCTCGGCGTCGTCCTCGCCCTCTTGCTCTCCGGTGTGCTGACCACCGAGGAGGCGCTCGCCGGCTTCTCCAACAGCACGGTGCTGAGCATCACCTTCCTCTTCGTCGTCGGCGGTGCAATCTGGCAGACCGGGCTGGCCGACCAGATCGGTCGACGGGTCCTCGCCGTCGCCGGCACCGACGAGACCCGCCTGCTCGTCGTGCTGATCGTCGCCGTTGCCGTCCTGTCCGGCTTCATGAGCAACACCGGCACGGTGGCGGTGCTGCTCCCGGCCGTCGCGGTGATGGCCGGGCAGGGGCACCTGGCCCCGACCAAGCTGTTGATCCCCCTGTCGTACGGCTCGATGCTCGGCGGTGCCGCCACCCTGATCGGCACGCCGCCGAACCTGGTCGTCAGCGGCACCCTGCGCGACGCCGGCGAGGAGCCCTTCGGGTTCTTCACCTTCCTGCCGTTCGGGTCGGTCGTCCTGGCCGTCGGGCTGGTCTACCTGCTCACGGTCGGGCGCCGCCTGCTGCCAGAGGGCGGTTCCGCCGAGGACGGCGACGGTCGGGCCGCCACCGGACGGGAGCTGATCGACCGCTACGAGCTCCGCCGGCGGCTGCACCGCCTGGTCGTGACCCCCCGCTCACCGCTCATCGGCAAGACGTTCGCCGAGGCCAGGATCTACAGCGAGCACGGTGCCGTTGTGCTCAAGGTCATGCGCCCGCCCGACGTGTCGTCGTTCCGGCAGTCGGCCCAGGCCAGGGCCGCCAGCCTCGGTCACAACGCCGACAGTCGACGGTTCCGCATGGTCCCGATCGCCTTCCGGCTGGATCTCCGGGTCGAGCTCGACGACGTGTTGATCGTCGAGGGCGACCTCGACGAGGTCGAGGCGACCGCCGCGGCCTGGCGGTTGCGCCTGGTCGAGGCCAAGCCGAAGGACGTGAAGGCCCTGTCCGGCCGCGACGGGAGCCTGGCCGAGATCGTGCTCCCGCCCCGGTCCGAGGTCGTCGGTCGGACGCTGGCCGACCACCGCTTCGACCAGCAGTACAACCTGCGCATCCTGGCCCTGAGCCGGCCGGGGACCGACCACGCCCTCGACCCGCTGTCGGAGACGCTGCGGTTCGGCGACACCCTCCTGGTCCAGGCTCCGTGGGAGGCCCTCGAGGCGATGCGGCGACGCAAGCGCGACTTCGTGGTGCTCGGCGACCCCGAGGAGGAGCGGGGTGCCCCCCACCGGGATCGGGCCGGCCGGGCCCTCGGGGTGCTGGTGGCCATGGTCGTGTTGATGGTGTGGGGGGTCGTGCCGGTGGTCACCGTGTCGTTGGCGGCGGCGATGGCGATGCTGGCCCTCGGCTGCCTCACCGCCCAGGAGGCCTACCGGGCGATCGACTGGCGCAGCGTCGTGCTGATCGCCGGCATGTTGCCGATGGCGACGGCGCTGCAGAAGGTCGGCCTGGTCGACACGACGGCCGACTGGCTGGTCGACACGCTCGGCGCAGCCGACCGGCGGCTGCTGCTGGCCGGGCTGTTCGTGCTGACGTCGGTCTTCACCCAGGTGCTGTCGAACACCGCGACGACCGTCATCGTCGCGCCGATCGCGCTGGCCGCGGCCGAGACCCTGGCCGTCAGTCCCCGACCCCTGCTGATGGCGGTGGCGGTGGCCGCCTCGATGGCCTTCGCCACCCCGGTCGCCTCGCCGACCAACACGCTGGTGATGGGGGCCGGTGGCTACCGGTTCGGCGACTACCTGCGGGTCGGCGTTCCCCTCATGGTGGTGATGCTGGTCCTCAGCATCGCCCTGTTGCCGGTCCTGTTCCCGTTCACGGCGGGATGATCGCTACCAGGCGTCCCGGTCGGCGCCGACCCGGGTGAAGGACCGACCGAGCAGCACACCCAGCTCCCGCTCCTCACCCGGCTCCAGGTGGATCGCCGGGCGGCCGTGGGCGAAGCGGTAGTTGCAGATCACGGCGACGTCGCCGACCCGCCAGTCGAGCGGCATCCCGAACCGGTCGTAGACGTCGACGTAGGTGCGGAGGTCCTCGACCGAGAAGTCGGACCCGTCGCCGAAGGTCATCCACAGCGGCCGCTGGCGCGGCGGGAGCTGCTCGACGAGGGGCCACGAGTCGAACCACATCGCATGGTCGGCGACGCTGCTGAACAGCAGGTTGCGGTCGAGTTTGGGGAAGTACTCGAAGGCCGAGGCGTCGTAGCGGGTCCGCAGCTTGCGGTCGGGGCCCCACGACGTGTGCAGGCCCTTGGCATTGGCCCTGGCCTCGGCCTCGGCCGGGTCGTCGGTGCCGAACGACTGCTGCCAGTGGTTGTAGACGCCGATCGGCTCCCGGCCGACGAACGCCTCCCGGTCGGTGAGGTCCCGGTGGTAGCTGACGCCGAGCTCGGCCAGTCTCCGACCGAACCCGGTCTCGAGGATGGCCTCGGTCGCCCGCACGTTGTCGCTGACGAACGTCGCCCCTCGGCCCGGCACGGTCTGTTTGGCCAGGAACGCCACCATCTCGGTGCTGGCCCCGACGTAGGCCATCTCGTGGTGGTAGTGGAGGGCGGCGGTGAGCGGGGCGCCGACCTCGTAGACGTTCGGCTCCAGAGCGACCCGTGGGTTGGCGCCGCCCCGGTAGTCCATCTCGGTGTCGAGGACCAGCTTGGCCACCGCCCGCATGTCGGCGTGGTCGGTCAGGCCGGTGTTGACCACATGGACGAGGCCGACGTCGTGGAACGTGGCCCGCAGCCTGGCCGCCAGGTCCGGGTCGCCGGCCGAGACGCGACCGCCGGCGTCGACGACGTAGGCCGACGGGTCGATGGCCGGGGTGCCCGTCCACCAGCGGGGCCGGATGATCTCCCGCCCGGTCGGCTCGGTTCTGGCGGACAGCGTGTCGGTCACCGGCACCTCCTCTGGCCAAGGCCGCGGTCCCCGCCGACGGGAACCTGAGCGGCCGGATCGTGACACTATCGGCCGTTGCCGAGTAAACCGACCAGACAGGTCGGGAATTCCCTCGGGCCCGCCGGCCGGTCGGCCGGCAGCGGTGACCGACGCCGGTGACCGATGCCGCGCCGTCGACCTGGGGCCGTGCCCCGGCGGCGCCTACACGATGCGGCGGTTGGCGGCCCACATGGCCAGCTCGTTGCGGCTCGACAGCTGGAGCTTTCGCAGCACCGACGAGGCATGGGTCTCGACCGTCTTGATCGAGATCGTCAGCCGGCGGGCGATCTCCTTGTAGGCATAGCCACGGGCCAGGAGTCGCATGACCTCCTGCTCGCGGGCGGTGAGCTGGTCGAGCTCGGGGTCGGCCGGCGACGACAGATCGGCGGAGAAGGCGTCAAGCACGAACCCGGCCAGCCGGGGTGAGAAGACGGCGTCGCCGTCGTTGACCCGGCGGACGGCGTCGATCAGGTCGTCGCCCTCGATGGCCTTGGTCACGTAGCCCCGGGCGCCGGACCGGATGACCTGGATGACGTCCTCGGCCGCATCCGACACCGACAGGGCCAGGAACTTGGTGGTCACCCCCCGCTCGACCGTGCCGGCGATGACGTCGGCCGCCGTGCCGTCCGGCAGGTGCACGTCACAGACAACGACGTCCGGCATGGCCCGCACGATCACGTCGATCGCCTCGCCGACGTCGCCGGCTTCGGCCACCACCTCGACCTCGCGCTGCAGCTCGGCCTTGACCCCGGAGCGGACCAGTGCGTGATCGTCGACCAGTACCACTCGGATCATGTCGGGTCTCCTGCGGTGTCGGCATCGGTCTCGGGGGCGTCGGGTAGCGGGAGGATCAGCTCGACCTCGGTTCCGTGCCCGGGCTCGGAGTGTATGGCCGCCCGGCCGCCGTGTCGCTCCATGCGATCGACGATCGACGAGCGGATGCCCTGGCGGTCGTCGTCGATCACGGTCGGATCGAAACCGACGCCCGCGTCGCGTACGAAGACCTCGATCACCCCGGGCCGCCGCTCGGCGAACACGTCGACCTTCGGGACCTCGGCGTGCTTGGCTGCGTTGGTGACCGCCTCCTGGGTGGCGGCCACCAGGCCGGCGATCGTGTCGGGCTCGAGATCCTCGTTGTCGCCGACGGCGACGACCTCGACCTTGATCCCGTGGTGCTGCTCGACCCGGTTGGCCATCTGCTGCAGCGCCGGCTCGAGTCGAACGGCGCCGGCTCGGGCCGGCCCCTTGCCGTAGAGCCACTGCCGGAGCTCCCGCTCCTGCTGGCGGGCGATCTGGGCGGTCCGCTTGGGATCGTCGGCGTTGCGCTGGATGAGCGTGAGCGTCTGGAGCACCGAGTCGTGGAGGTGTGCCGCCATCCGCGCCCGCTCGTCGGCCCTGACCCGCTCCTGGCGCTCGACGTCGAAGTCCTGACCGATCTGGATGAGCGACGGGGCGATGACCAGCGCGACGCCGCCGACGACGGCGACGGCGACCACGAGGAGCTGGATGGCGTCGAGGAACGAGAGCGAGGTCAACAACACGGCCGTCATGCCCGCGCCGGCCACCGCCAACCCGAGCCCGACCCGGACGACGGCCGAGACCCCACCCTCCTCCTGCTGGCGTGACCAGGCGATCAGGATGCCGGTGAGGAGGAACCCGACGGGGAACACGACCTGGTTGTTGATGAATGCGATCCCCAGGGCCTGCAGGCCGAGGATGAAGCCGAGCACGATCATCCCGATCGCCAGGTGGCGGTGGAACGACGAGGCCGCCTTCGGCTCGGGGTGGTACGGGGCGAGCCGGGTCGGGGTCAGGTAGGCCAGCACGGCCCAGGCGATGGCGTACAGCACGAGGCCCCAACCTCCGGCGATGGCCAGCAGGGCGAAGGCGAAGCGGATGACGAGTGGCTCGACGCCGAGCTCTCGGGCGATGGCCGCGGCGACGCCACCGACCCATCGGTCGTCGCCCTCGAGGGGCGGGATCTGCCACCGGGCGGGCCGGGGTGTGAGGGTGGCCCCCATGGCTCCATGATCGCAGCCCTCGACCCGAATCGCATCAGGGCGCGCCCCTGAGATGACCCTGACCCCCGGTGCGGGGGCTAGGGTCGCCTCCGGGGAAGGCCCGATGGTCGCACCCGCCCTCCGGGCCGAAGATGGAGCCATGAACGAGTACACCGACGGTCGTTCGGGGGCCGACCCCGCCACCAACCCGGGCGCCGGGGCGCCGCCTCCGCCCCCATCGGCCGCGCCGTCGACGTCGTGGTCGTCACCGGGTTCGGGCGCCGGCTCCTCGTTCGGTCACGGGCCCGGCCCCGGTGCCGGCCCGGTGGCGGGCCGCCAGCTCGTTCGCGACCCCAACACCCGCCTCGGCGGTGTCGCCTCGGGCATGGCCCGCTACTTCGCCATCGACGTGTCGCTCGTCCGCCTCGCCTTCGTGCTGCTGACCTTCACGTCCGGCATCGGCCTGATGGTGTACCTGCTGGCGTGGCTGGTCGTGCCGAAGGCTCCGGCGTGGCCGCCGGTCGTCCGGCAACAGCCGGTCCGCTCGGTCACCGGCCGCGAGCTGGCGGTCGGCCTCCTGATCCTCGGGGCGCTCGCCGCCCTGTTCCTCAACGGCGGCGGCACGGCCCAGATCGTGGTGCCGGCCGTGCTGATGGTCGGAGGCATCTGGTTGCTGCGCCAACCCGAGCCCACCGCCCAGGGGGCGCTGGCCGGGCCCGGCCCCGACCCGTTGACCAGCCCGGCCGACTGGTCACCGCCCCTGGCCGAGGATCTGCGGCCGGACGTCGCGGCCGGCCAGGGGGCGACGGCGAACCCGCCGCCCGTCGGCTCCCCGGCGCCCGGTCTCGCCACGCCCTTCAGCTCGCCCGGCGCAACCCAACCGGTCGACACGGTCATCGACCCGACGTTCGGGACCGGCCTCGCCGGAGGCATGGGCTCGAACCCGCCGCCACCCGCCCCGCCGGCGCCCCGTCGGCGTCGCCGCTGGGGGCGCGTCGTCTTCTGGCTGGTGCTCGTCTTCCTGCTCATCCCCCTCTTCCTCGTCGCCATCGTCGCCGGCCTGCTCGTCGGCAACGGCATCAACATCGACTCGGACTTCGAGGCGCTGTACCGGCCGCTGACGGTCGACGACCTGCCTGCGACGATCGACCACGACACCGGGGAGATCACCCTCGACCTGACCGAGCTGGACCTGGCGGGCTTCGACGAGCCCGGCGTCGAGCGGCCCGTCGACATCGACGTCGACCTCGGCCTCGGCGAGGTCACCGTGCTGGTGCCGGACGGCGTGGCCGTCGATGTCGAGGCCGAGGCCGGCCTCGGGGAGGTCGTGGTGTTCGATGCCGAGGACGACGGCATCACCGCAAGCGTGGTGACCACCACCGACGACCCGCAGATCGACCTCGACCTCCGGGTCGGCGCCGGCCAGATCACGGTCGAGCGGGGCTGACCGCCGACCGAGGACCCGCCGACCGGTCGCCGGTCGGCGTTCAGGCGGCGGCGGACGTGTCCGGATAGGGCACGGCGGGCGGCCGCTCCAGCCGGTCGGCGCTCTCGAGGATGGCCCGCACGATCGGCCCGAGCCGGTCGATGCGCCGGTCGACCATCTCGGCCGACCGCCCGATGATGTCGTCGAGGCCGTGGTAGTCCATCGGGTTCAGCCCCATCGCCCTGGCCGACGCCCGGTTCGGTTCGAGGGCCAGAACCGGAACCCCGGATCCGGTGATCCGGCCCATCTCGCTCCGGAGGCGACGGCGGGGCAGCGCCCTGGCGACGGCGTCGAGCGGTGAGGTCGGCTGGATCCGCTTGACCGACAGCGGCGCGGCGATCACGACCAGGTCGAGCGGTCGACCTTCGGGCGTGCGGTGCTCGGCCAGCAGATCGAGGTTGAACGGGGAGTCGACGCCGCCGTCGACGTAGGTCCTGCCGTCGACCTCGGCCGGTTCGAAGAAGCCGGGGAGGGCGCAGCTGGCGGCCACCGCCCGGGCAACCGGGGGGTGGTGGTCGCGGCCGAAGACCGTCCGCCGCCCGCTGGCCAGATCGGTGGCCGGGATCCACAGCGGTCGGTCGGGCCAGCGGTCGCCGTGCAGGGCGTGCAGCGGGTCGCTCACCGGGTCGAGCTCCAGCCGACCCCGGGGGAGGAGGCCGGTGGCCAGCCGGGTCAGGCGCAGACCGGGACCCTTGCGCAACTCGGCCAGGGCGAGGCCAGGCGATCCTGGCCCGGCCCACACCCGGGGAACGGCCCTGGTCGATCGGCCGGCCAGCAGCCGGATGCGGGCCATCTCGTTCGGGTCCTGCAGGTCGGCCAGGAGCCGGTCGCGGATCGTCGGCGCCATGACCCCGCCCCGGAGGAGGGCGGCGACGATCGAACCGGCCGACGTGCCGACCACGACCGAGGCGGTCCGTGGGTCGAAGCCGATCTCGTCGAGCGCGGCGAGCACGCCGCAGTGGAAGGCGTACCCGGCGATGCCGCCGCCCCCGAGCACCAGCCCGATGGTCGGGCCGTCGCTCGAACGCGCATCCCGTGGCCCGTCGCTGCTCACGGCCACGATGGTACCGCCCGTTGTGCTCCGGCCTCCCGCCGGTGATCTCCGCCCCCGGCCCGTGCTTGAGCCGGGGCCGGCGCGGCCGATGGGGGACGATGAGCTCGTCCCCGCGCCCCCCGGCCCCCGATCGCGGTCGAGGGGCCGACGGTCCCGGCCCGCACCGCTCCCGGTCGCCGCTCCTCGGCTTCCTGCTCGCCGTCCTCGTCGTGACGGTCGCCGCCGCCGGGTGCGACGGCGACCCGCACTTCGCCACCGTCAGCCCCGGTTCCCAGCTGCCGAGCGGTGCGATCTGTGGCGAGCAGGTGGACACGATCGATCGGCCCGAGACCAACCCGGACAACGCCGAGCGCAACACCACCACCGGTGGACCGACGGTCGACATCGACGGCGCCGACGAGCGGTGGAATGCCGAGCTCGCCCCGAGGGTCACCGGCGACTACGCCGGGACGACCGAGCAGGTCCTGCTGTGGGGGGCCTGCAAGTGGGGCTTCGACGAGAACATCACCCGGGCCAGGGCGGTGACGGAGAGCTCGTGGTCGATGGACACCGCCGGCGACGTCACCGAGGATCCCGAGCTGTGCGCGCTGATCGAGCTCGAGGCGCCGTGTGCCCAGAGCCACGGCCTGCTGCAGGTCAAGGGCACCGTGCACGAGGGCACCTACCCCCGATCGACCGAGTCGACGGCGTTCGGGGTCGACTACGCCATGGCCTGGCTGCGGGCCTGCTACGAGGGCTCGTTCACCTGGCTCGAAGCCGAGGGCTACGAGGTCGGTGACGAGTGGGGCTGCGTCGGGGCCTGGTTCTCCGGACACTGGTACGACGAGGGGGCCGAGCGCTACATCGCCGAGGTCCGGGGTCACCTGACCGAGCGGACCTGGGAGGACTACCGGTCCGACGCCGGGTAGCGCCGGACCGGCCACTCAGCCGAAGTAGCGGTACAGCAGGGCGCCGGCCTGGGCCGTCAGCTCGTTCGGCACCTCGGGGCCGGTGAACAGCTCGGTGACCCGACCGAGCAGCTGGCCGACCTCGGCGCCGACCGGGTCGTCCCAGTCCGGCGGTGTCCAGTGCAGCGTCGTCAGCTCCAGCTCCTCGGAGGCGAACTGGCGCTTGAAGTCGACGAGACCGGGCTGGTCGAGGTCGCTCCGGCCCATGTCGAGCAGGTCGAGCCCCCGTTCGGCCCCCTCTCGGCAGGCCTCCATGATCATCGCCGAGTTCGGCCGGTAGCGGCGCGGGTAGGACGCGCTGAACTTGTAGTACCACACCCCGTTCCAGGCGAAGTAGACCATGGCCGCCACCGGGGTGCCGTCCGCCTCCTCGGCGATCAGCACCGCCATGTCGTCGCCGAAGCGGTCGTGCAGGGCCTCGAAGAAGTGGAGCGGTTGGGCCAGCAGGCCGTACTTCGTCTTGCGCAGGTCGACGTGCATCCGGTGGAAGGCGACGACGTCGTCCATCGAGTTCGAGAACCGGAAACGGAGCCCGGTCTTCGGCGCCCGCCGGATCGTGGTCCGCAGCTTGGTCTTGAGCCCGTCCCAGACGGCGTCGGCCCCGTTCGTCAGGTCGACGCCGTGCCACAGCAGCTCCCGCCGCCGGTCGAACCCGTCGCGATCGCCGTACCCGTCGCCGATGTCGTGGCCGCCGCCCGGACCGCGAACGGCGAGCGGGTTGCGGAACGGGCGCACCGTCACCGGCCGCCCGAACGAGCGCACGTGGTCGGCGAACTCGAGCCAGCCGGCCTCGGTCTCGATCAGCGGGTCACAGAAGTCGCTGAACGGGGTGGCCACGATCCGCTCGCCCCGGATGTCGGCCAGCGCGCTGTACCAGGCCAGCCCGGTCGGCTCCGAGCGGGGGGTGAAGGGCAGGATCTTCACCTCGAACGCCTGCTCGACCGCCTGGCGCCATGGCTCGCTGTGGAACAGCGTCGGCTCGGCCAGGGGTCCCGCCGGCGACGTGGTCGGCGAGTCGGTTCGATGGTCGGTCATGTCAGCAACAGCTCCTCGGTTGGATCAGCGACGATCCGGCGGGCCGCGGCCCGCCGGAGATCGGACAGTTCGACCAGGTCGGCCTCGGCCGCCACGGCCAGGCCCCGGTCGGCGGCCCACTCGGCCAGCTCGACCTGGTGGTCGTCGATCTGCTCGCCGGCGGCGGCCCGCCGCGGGACGAACACCGGGCAGGTCCCGGCGGCCAGGGCCAGGGCGAGCGACCCGGCGCCGGCGTGGCTGACGACGACGTCGGCCTCGGCCACGGCCGCCACCAGCTCGTCCTCGGGCACCAGCCGCCTGGCGTCGATGCCGAGATCGTCGACCCGGGAGTGGCCGGTCTGCCACAGGACCTCGGCCTCGGCCGGCAGGATCTCGACGAGGCGGGCGATGAGGCGGCGGAAGCAGCGGTCGGTCGTCCCGACCGTCACCACGACCCGGTCGAGGCGTGGTGCCCGGCCCGGCGTGCCGGCGCCGACGAGGGCCGGATCGACCACCGGCTCGCTCCGGTAGTTGGCGTAGACGCCGGGCAGCGGGGTGAACCCGGCCGGCGCCGGGTCGTACTGCCACCAGCAGCGCACGCCGGGGGTCCTGGCCAGCAGCCGGCCCGTGACCGAGCGCGAGGTGACCCGGGTCGAGCTCTCGATGTAGTGCGTCGTCAGACCGAGGGCGGCGGCCGTCGGCAGGTAGGCCAGGGCGATGGCGGAACCGGTCGACACCACCCGCTCGACCCGGTGGCGGCGGAGGAGCCGCACCGCCTGCGGCACCGCCCGCAACACCCCGCCGAGGTCGCGCTCGCCGATGAACGGCACGTACTCGACCGTTCGCCCGGCCAGCAGGTCGCGGGTCTGGGGCGTGTCGGCGGTGATCCAGACCCCGTCGCCGTCCGGCAGCCGATCGGCCAGCGCCACCAGTTCGGTGATGTGTCCCCCGATCGTGGCCACGAACGCCGTCTGCGCCGGGTGACGACCCGGTCGACGGCCGGGATCGGGTTGGTCGAGTGGTCGGTCGTCGGTCACTTGGCTCCCTCCCGGGCCAGGACCGAGGTCGCGGTCCTGGCCAGACACCGCAGGTCGAGCCCGAGGCTGGCCTGCTCGACGTAGTCGAGATCGAGCTCGAGCATCTCGGTCATCGACAGGTCGGCCCGGCCGCTGACCTGCCACAGCCCGGTCAGCCCCGGTCGGGTGGTCAGCCGGCGGCGGAGCCTCGGTGGGAACAACTCGCTCTCCCACAGCAGCGACGGCCGGGGCCCGACCAGCGACATCTCACCCCGGAGCACGTTGACGAGCTGGGGCAGCTCGTCGAGCGACAACCGGCGGAGGACGCCGCCGACCCGGGTGATGCGGGGATCGTGCTCGTCCTTGACCGCACCGGCTCCGTCGAGGATCTCCCGCCGGTTCTGGGCCCGATGGGCCGAGTCGTCGTTGTCGACGTGCATCGTGCGGAACTTGGCCATCTGGAACGGGAGGCCGCCGGCACCGATGCGGACCTGGCGGAACACGATCGGTCCCGGTCCGGACCGGCGGACCAGGGTGGCGACCATGGCCAGGAGGGGTGCGGCGGCGATGAGCGCCAGCCCGGCGGTCACGACGTCGATCGCTCGCTTGGCCGGCGGGATGCCGATCCACGGCTCGAGGCGGATCGGCGGCGGTGCGCGGTCGGCGTCGACGTCGGTCGGGTCGACGGCGTGATCGTCGGGGCCGACGTCGGCCCGGCGGACCCGGTAGATCCGTCGGGGGCCGAGGACCCGCCGCCGCTCCAGCTGCCGGGCCAGCCCGGCCGCCGACCGCAGCTCGTCGGCCGTCACGGGAGCGGCACCGGCCAGCGTCGGCTCCGCCTGGTCGACCCGGAGACCCTGCAGGCGAAGCGATCGGCCGACGAGCGCAACCGACCTCCAGAGCAGCGCCCGCTGCTCCGCGTCGCCGGCTTCGATCGGCCCGAGCACGCCGTGCAGCTGGCGGCCTCGCCGGTGGAGATCGAGCTCGACCGCGCCGCCGACCCGACCGTCCCCGGCCGACGTGATGGCCAACCGGATCTCGGGCGCCGGCCCGTCGAGGTCGGCGCCGCCGGCGATCTCGCCGAGTCGCAGCCGGATGGCGGGATCGCCGAGCCGTCCGGCCCCGAGGAGCGCCCGCCACCGCTCTGGGGCGGCCACCGCCGGCACGAGCAGCGGGCGGCCGGCCGATCCGAGCGCAACCACGACGAAGAACAGGTCGGCGCCGGCCCGCAGCGTGAGGTGGGGGTCGATGATGCTGAGCACCGCCATCATGGCCACGGCGGGGCGGGCGACCGACCGGACGGTGTCGACGCCGCGGCGAGGACCGACGTCGCCTCGCTCGGGGGCCATCGCCCGCCAGGTGGCGACGAGGAAGCCGGCGGCGGCGGCGAGCAGCGGAACCCCACCGACCCAGAGCAGCCACAGGTAGCCGCTCTCGAGGTAGACCGTGGTCCGCCACACGTCGGGAGGCACGACGATGGCATCGGGCGAGACGCCGAGCAGCCAGCCGCCGTCCCGCAGGTCGGGGAGGTACAGCTCCGAGAGGTTGTTCCACCGGACGAGCCAGCTGATCGGCAGTCCGGACGACGGATCGAGATCGGTGAGCCGGGCTGCGAGCACGGTCGAGAGGCCGACGGCCCCGACGGCGCCGACGGGTACGCTCCAGCGGACGACCTGGCCGAGGCGACCGTGGCGATGGGCGACCGCCGGCACGATCACCGCCAGGGCGACGAGGGTGCCGGCCTGTCCCGAGGCGAGCGCACCCGTCAGGCACACGGCGGTGGCCGCGGCCCACACGAGCCGGCCCGTGATCCAGGTCCGGGACAGCGCGAGGCCGGCGGCCAGGCTGAGGTAGGCGCCGGTGGCGATCGACGAGCCGATGGTGGTCGTGCCCCGGCCGCCGTCGATGACGTCCTCGGCGCTGCTGACGAAGAACCGCTCCAGCACGGCGATGACCGGTCCGACGCCGACGGCCTGGGCCACCGAGATCACGGCGATGACGGAGGCCGAGGCGACCGCAGCACCGACGACGGCGTCGACCTCGTCTCGGGATCGCACCAGCGCCCGCACCAGGACGTAGAGCGCGGCGTACTTGAGGAACGGCAGGGTCGACAGCAGCTCGCCGGCCCCCAGGTCCCGGCCTCGGGCCAGCAGCCACAACGCCGGGCCGACCGACGACGTGACGACCAGGGCGACCAGCCACCACTCGAGCGGCTGGACGCGGAGCCGCCAGCGACGGTTGGCCACGAGCGCTGCCGCCCCGACGGCGACGGCGACGGCCGTCACCGCCCCCTGCAGCGCCTCGCTCGGGCGGACCACCGGGAGCAGCGAGCCCCGGGGCAGCCCGGCCAGGAACGGCATGGCCACGAGGTAGACCGCCACCAGGAGCGCCGGCCGCCAGCGGATCGGGGCGGCGGGCTCGGCCACGGTCGGTGCCGATGGGACGGGCTCGGGCGCGGTCGGGACGGCGTCGGTCGGCGGTCGGCCCTCCAGGCCGGCGACGAGGCTCCGGATGAGCCGGCCGCGTCCGGTGACGAGCCAGGCGGTGACGACGTAGCCGGCCGCAGCGCCGGCCGCCGTCGCCAGGGCCGTCGGCGGGGTCCACCCCGGCTCGATCAGCCGGTCGACGAGCAGGACCGGACCCATCGCCGCAACGGACGCAACGAGCACCCGGGCACCGTGACCACGCCGGTCGTCGCCGGCCGCGGCCCACGCCGGATGGACCCGGAGGCTGCGATGGACGAGCGCCAGCGCCCCCAGGTCGGCGAGCGACACGACGAGGCCGAGGGCCAGCAGCAGCGCCGGACCGTCGACGAGCAGCACGGCGGTCGGGATACCGACGGCGGCAACGACAAGCCGCACCCAGGTCGAGGCCACGAGACCGCGCCGTCTGGTGCCCACGCCGTCGGGACCGACGGCCATCACCGTCTGACGGCCGACCTCGAACAGGGCCTCGCTCGATGCGCCGAGACCGAGCCCGGCGAGGGCGAGGGTGAGCAGCTCGACGGCCCGAGGGGTGTCGAAGCGGCCCTGGCCGATGAGCTCGGCCAGGGGACGGGCGAGGGCAACCATCGCCAGCCCGGCCGGGACGGCCAGCCAGGCCGCCAGCCTCAGGCAGTTGCGGTAGGCGGCCAGGAGGCGGGCCGGGTCGTCCGACCAGCCGGCGAGACGGGGGAGGGCGGCGGAGGCGATCGGGCGGCCGATCACCGCCATCGGGATGAACGAGACCAGCAGGGCCATCTCGAAGGCCTGGACCCCGCCGGCCCCGGCCCAGGCTGCGGCGACGACGAGGGCGAACTGCCGGGCGGCCACCATCGAGGACCAGCCGAACGACGCCCTGGCCGGCTCGACCAACGCCCGCAGGTCCGGGTCCCGGAACCCGAGGCGCGGTCGCAGGACTCCCATCGATCGGGCGGCGCCGACGAACTGTACGGCGGCGTGGGCCAGCACCGACAGGCCGGAGCCGATGGCCAGCGTCAACACCAGCCCGGTCGGCGCCTCGTCGACCTCGAGGCCGGATCCGTACCGCCACCAGGCCACGCCGATCGTGACCAGCAGCCCGACGTTCTCGACGATCGGGGCGGCCGACGGCAACAGGAAGCGACGGTCGGCGTGCTGGACGGCGACCAGGACGCCGATGGCGGCGTAGACGACCAGTTGGGGCACGATCAGCGCAACCAGGAGGGCGGCGACCGCCCTGGCGTCGCCGGCGATGGCCCGGTCGACGCCGGCCGTCAGGGCACCGGCGATCAGGTCTCGCCCGAGGACGCCGGCGACGGCCACCAGGGCCATCACGACGCCGAGCGTGCCGAGCACCAACCCGGCCAGTCGGCGGGCCCGCTCGGCCCCGAACCGAACGAGCGGCGGGACCAGGACCGACGAGATCGCCGAGCCGGCCAGGACGTCGTAGAGGGTCAGGGGGAGGACGTTGACGGCGACGAACAGGTCGCCGAGCACGGTGGCCCCGAGCACCGACGCCGCGACCACGATCCGCAGCAGACCGGTGATCCGGCTGAGGACCACGGCCGCAGCGATGCGGCTCGAGTCCCCGATCATCGACCCCCGTTCGGGGTCGTCGCCGTCGGTGGTCACGGTGTCCTCGGTTCCGCCCGTCGATCCCTAGGCGAGCCAGAGCTGGCGTCGACGGGTCCGGTAGGCGACCCAGGCGGCGATCGGCAGACCGACCATGGCGCCGAGGGCGGCGCCCTGGATGCCGGATCGGACGGCCGAGCGCTCGATGACAAGCGGATCGCTCAGCTCCCGGATCGGCGACGCCACCAGGGGCCCGAGCTGGCGCTGGCTCAGCTCCTCGTCGATGGTGCTCAGCTGCGATTCGAGCCGCTCGATCTCCCGGTCGATGGCCTGGCTGCTCGAGGCGGTGACCGACAGGTCGCTCCGCTCCGCCGCCACGGTGGCCAGGTCGCTCTCGAGGTCGGCCAGCTCGGCGGTCGCCTCGTCGAGCTCGACCGTCAGCTCCTCGGTGCGGCTGGCCGGCACGGCCCCGATCAGGGCGTCGTCGAGCAGGCCCTGGAGGCTGGCGATCCGGTCGCGGGCCAGATCGATCCGGCGCTGGATGCTGTCCTGGCGGACGGCCAGGACCGCATCCTGCTCGCCGGTCCGCTCGATGGTCTGCCGCTGCCCGTCTGCCTCGGCCAGCTCGGCCAGCACCTCGTCGCGGCGCTGGGTCAGCTCGCGGCTGTCGCCGGCCGGGCTGGTGTCGTTGGTGACCTGGAGGTACTGGTCGACGATCGCCCGGTTGATGGCCAGGGCCCGCCCGGCGTCGGCGTCGGTCACCTCGAGGCGGAGGACCTCGGAGAGGGCCACGGTCTCGATCTCGATGGCGGCCCGGAGGTCGTCGAGACCGACGGCGAACTGGCGCGAGACCGGTTCGAGCACTGCGTCGCTGGTGAACGTGGCGACCTGGGTCAGCAGCCGGCGGTCCTCGCGGAGGAAGCTGTCCGGCACCGACTGGTCGAGGGTGTAGACGAACTCGGCCCTGGCCACGTTGGTTGCGCCCCTGGTCAGCCCGGCCAGGAAGCCGATCTGGGCCAGGACGGCGACGACGGCGATCGCCCGGACGAGCATCGACCCGAGCTGGCGGGTCGTGAACTCGTTGGCGGTGGCGATGGCGTCGACCATCGGCAGCGGGGGCGTCGGGGTGAAGGTCGACTCGGTGACCCGGCCGGGCTCGGTCGCCGTGCCGGGCGTGCCCGAGTCCTCGGCGACCGGCTCCGCCTCAGCCCCGGGCTCCGCCTCAGCCCCGGGCTCCGCCGACGCCCCGTCGGTGCCGTCGGCGTCTGCGGCCCCGTCGTCGGCAGCCACGTCGTCGTCAGGGGAGACGACGTCATCGGGCTCGGCACCGCCGTCATCGGCCTCGGCACCGCCGTCATCGGCCTCGGCACCGCCGTCATCGGCCTCGGCACCGGCCTGGTCCGGCCTGGGCGCAACGACGATGGCGCCGCCGGCATCCGGCCCGTCGGCGTCCGTCTCGGCGACGTGCTCGTCGGCCTCGGGGTCGTGGTCGGGGTCGGCGCGGTCCTCGATGGCGTCGGCGGCGTCGTCGGATGTGTCGTCGTCAGTGTTCTCGTCGTCGGCGCCGTCGGGGTCGGTACGGTCCTCGATGGCGTCGTCGGTGTCGGGGTCGGCGCGGTCCTCGATGGCGTCGGCGGCGTCGTCGGATGTGTCGTCGTCGGTGGTCTCGTCGTCGGCGTCGTCGGAGTCGGTGCGGTCCTCGATGGCGTCGTCGGTGTCCGTCCCGTCTGCGACGTCGTCCGACTCGTCGAGCTCGTCGGCGTCGTCGGTGTCGAGCTGTGACTCGGCCTCGTCGGTGTCGAGCTGTGACTCGGGCTCGTCGGTGTCGAGCTGTGACTCGGGCTCGTCGGTGTCGAGCTGTGACCCGGGCTCGATCTCGTCGGTCCCATCCGTCTCGGCCTCGTCGGTCGTGGTCGTGGCCCCGTCGTCGGTCGCGTCGTCGGTGGCGGGGCCCGTCTCGTCGTCGGTCGCGTCATCGGTGGAGGCGTCCGTCTCGTCGTCGGTCGCGTCGTCGGCGGTCTCGGCCTGGTCCGCGGGATCGTCGACCGGGGTCTCGGCTTCCTCGACCGGTGACTCGGCTTCGGCCTCCTCGGTCAGGGACTCGGCTTCGGCCTCCTCGGTCAGGGACTCGGCCTCGGCCGCAGCCGCCGCGGCGCGCTTCGACCGACGCCGCCGCCCGAGCCGGATCGATCCGTTGCCGTTCGAGATGGCGGTCACAGCAGCCCCCGGACGGTGCGGGTCACGTAGTCGACCTCGTCGACCGTCAGCGTCGGGTGCATCGGTAGGGAGAGCTGCCGATCGGCCGCCGCCTCCGACACCGGCAGCGGACCCCGGTTGAACTCGGCGAACGCCGGATGTTGATGGCAGGCGCTGGCGTAGTGCACGCCGGTCTGGATCCCCCGATCGTTGAGGGCCTGGCGCATGCCGTCCCGGTCGTCGACCCGGATGACCTCGAGGTGGTGCACCGGCACGCTGCCGGGCACGTTGGTCAGCATCTCGACGATGTCGCCGAGCTGTTGCCGGTAGAGCCGGTGGACCATGCGGCGGTGGTGGTTCCACCGGTCGAGGTAGTCGAGCTTGATGTCGAGGGCGGCGGCCTGCAGGCCGTCGAGGCGGCTGTTGCGCCCTCGCCTCGTGTGGAGGAGGTGGGTGTCCCGGCCGTGGTTGGCCAGGGTCCGGATCTCCGAGGCGAGCTCGGCGTCGTCGGTCACGACGGCACCACCGTCGCCGAGCGCTCCGAGGTTCTTGCCCGGGTAGAAGCTGAAGGTCGCGGCCGTGCCGAAGCTCCCGGCCCGCCGGCCGTGGAACGTGGCGCCGTGGGCCTGGGCCGCATCCTCGATCAGGTGGATGCCGGCCGCCGTGGTCACGGCGCTGATGGCGTCCATGTCGGGGATCTGGCCGTACAGGTGGACGACCAGGGCCGCCCGGGTGGCCGGGGTGATGGCGGCGGCGATCGTCCCGGCGGTGATCAGGAGCGAGCCGGGGTCGACGTCGACGAAGACGGGCGTCGCCCCGTTGGCCACGACCGCCTCGGCGGTGGCGACGAAGGTGTTGGCCGGGACGAGCACCTCGTCGCCGGGCCCGACGCCGAGTCCGGCGAGCACGAGCTCGATGGCATCGGTCCCATTGGCAACGCCGACGCAGTGCTCGGTCCCGCAGTACTCGGCCCACCGCTCCTCGAAGGCGGCGACCGCCGCGCCGCCGATGAAGCCAGACCCGAGCAGGGTGTGCTCCCAGGCGGCGTCCAGCCGGTGCCGTATCGGAGCGTGGAGGGCGGCGAGGTCGAGGAAGGCGACCTGGCCGATCTGGTTGTGGACGAGGGTCATCGTGGTTCTCTCCGCTGTGGGGTCGTGACGGGGGCAGGAGTGGGGATGGCGGCGTCAGGCCGCGGCCCGGCGGGGGACGGTCGGGCCGAGCGTCGGGATCTCGACCGGCACCGGCGCGCCGTGCTCGCGCAGCGAGCGGTCGGCCGCCTCGAGCACGGCGACCAGCTCGAGCCCGGCCCAGCCGTCGACGATCGGCCGTTGCCCGGTCGTGCAGCACTCGATGAACTCGCGGGCCTGGACCTTCAAGGGCTCACGGAAGGCGACGTAGGGCACCCGCACCTCGCCGTCCCGGTAGTTGACCGCCATCGGCTCGGTCGAGCCGAGACGGACCCGGAGCCGACGGCCCTTGTCGAAGACCTGGAGCTTGGCGTCGGCCATCGTGTCGTCGTAGATCGCCATCTGCTCGGATCCGACGACCGTGGTCCGTCGCACCTTCTCCGGGCTGAGCCAGCTGGCCCGCACGGTCGAGGTGATGTTGCGGTCGGTGAAGACCATCCGCAGCGAGGCGACGTCCTCGCGGAATCCGGCCGTGTGGCGGTCGCCCCAGGCCGAGACGAGGTCGGGCACGGTGCCGACGAGGAGGTTGGTGATCGAGATGTCGTGGGCAGCCAGGTCCCACAGGACGTTCACGTCGTCGCGGTAGAGCCCGAGGCTGAGCCTGGCCGCATCGAGGTGGTGGAGCCGGCCGAGCTCACCCTGCCTGACGATCGCGGTCAGCTTCCGGACGGCGTCGTTGGCCACGAAGGTGTGGCCGGCGGCGAGGATCACGCCCGACCGCTTGGCGCTGGCCACCATCGAGAGCGCCTCGGTCGTCGAGGTGGCCATCGGCTTCTCGACGAGCACGTGCTTGCCGGCCTCCATGGCCTCGATCGCCACCGTGGCGTGGGTCACCGGCGGGGTGGCGACGATCAGCGCATCGATGTCGTCGAGCGCGGCCCGCAGCGACGAACGGGGTAGCACGCCGATGTGGTTGGCCATCATCGTGGCCAGGACCGGCGGTCGCTCGTCGATGACGACGACGTCGCTCACCTCCGGCAACTCGGTCAGCACCCGAACGTGCTTCGAGCCCCAGTAGCCGCAACCGATGACACCAACCCGCATACCGCGTCCTCAATCCCTCACTCGTTCGCCGTCGATGAAGTGGTGAGGTCAGTGTGGAGAGCGCCCGTTCGGCCCTCCATGAGTGGTCGTCACCGACGAGGACGGGGCTGCGGGACCCGCCGCCGATGGGCATGGCCGGGCAGCGACCCGGGTCGTCGGGCCCACGAAACGGCAGGAGCCGGAGCGCTGGTGCGCTCCGGCTCCGCTCCGGTGAGTCGTTCGGCCCGGTCGGCCGGGTTGGTCTGCCGAGGGCCGTCCGGCCCGCTGCCGAGTGCCCCGCGGGCCCCGGGTCAGCTCGCCGAGCTCTGGATCGCTGCCCAGACCCGCTGGGCGGTCAGCGGCATGTCGATGTGCTTCACCCCGAGGTGCGACACGGCGTCGATCACGGCGTTGTGGATCGCCGGGGTCGAGCCGATGGTGCCCGATTCGCCGATGCCCTTGGCCCCGAGCGGGTTGCGGGGGCTCGGCGTCTCGGTGTTCGAGGTCTCGAACGAGCACAGCTCGGCCGCCGACGGGATGGCGTAGTCCATCAGGTTCGAGGTGATGGGGTTGCCATCGTCGTCATAGCTGACGACCTCGTACAGCGCCTGGGCCGCGCCCTGGGCGATGCCGCCGTGCTGCTGGCCGGTGACCAGCAGCGGGTTGAGGATCCGGCCGCAGTCGTCGACGGCCACGTGGCGCAGCATCGTCACCTCGCCGGTCTCGGTGTCGACCTCGACGAGCGAGACGTGTGAGCCGAAGGGGAAGGTGGCGTCGCTGCCGTCGAAGTCGAGCTCGTGGTCGAGGCCCGGCTCCATGCCATCCGGCAGCTTCGAGGCGTCGTTGGCCGCCTGCGCCAGGTCGGCCCAGCTCATGGCCGACGTCGGCACGCCGGCCACCTGGAGACCGCCGTCGCCGACCACGATGTCGTCGGCCGAGGCCTCCAGCAGGTGTCCGGCCAGCTCCTTGGCCTTGCCGAGCACGGTCTCGGAGGCCACATGGACGGCCGAGCCGGCGGTCTGCAACGACCGCGACCCCATCGTCCCGGCGCCCCGGGGGATCTCGTCGGTATCGGACTGCAGGATCGTGATCTGGTCCATGGGGACGCCGAGCATGTCGGACACGATCATGGAGAAGGCGGTGATGTGGCCCTGCCCGTGGGCCGACGTGCCGACCCTGGCGGTGACCGTGCCGTCCTCGTTGACCTGCACGGCGCCGTACTCGACGTGCAGGCCGGCGGGGGCGGTCACCTCCACGTACGAGGACACGCCGATCCCGAGCTGCTTGGCATCGCCCGAGGCCCGGCGCTCCGCCTGCTGGGCCAGGAGGCCCTGGTAGTCGGCCGCCTCAAGCGCGGCGTCGAGCGACTTCTCGTACTCGCCCGAGTCGTAGTTGGCCCCGCCGTGGGTGGTCAGCGGGAACTCGTCCGGCTGCAGGAAGTTCTTGCGCCGGATCTCGGCCGGATCCATGCCGAGCTCGTCGGCGGCGACGTCGATCACCCGCTCGAGCATCTGGGTGGCCTCGGGGCGGCCGGCGCCCCGGTAGGCCGCCGTCGTCGTGGTGTTGGTGGCGGCCGAGCGGGCGTGGAACCGGATCTTGGGGATCTTGTAGACGCCCTGGATCATCGTCTGGGTGAACATGGTGAGGAAGCCGCCGATCGCCGGGTAGGCACCCGAGTCGGCGACCACGTCACAGTCGAGGCCGACGATCGTGCCGTCGTCGGTCAGCCCCAGCTTGGCGTCGAGCACCATGGCCCGGCCGTGGGCCAGCGAGACCATGTCCTCGGAGCGCTCCTCGGTCCACTTCATCGGGCGTCCGGTGACCTGGGCCAGCTTGGTGGTGATGAAGTGCTCGACGTAGGGGCCGGCCTTCGGGCCGAACCCGCCGCCGACGGTCGGGGCGGCGACCCGGACGTTGGCCGGGTCGAGCCCGCACATGCCGACGATGGCGTCGCGGACCGCGATCGGGTTCTGGCTGGGGATCCACACGGTCATGTGGTCGCCCTCGGGGATCGACAGGCAGCCGTTCGGCTCCATCGGCACACCGGCGAGCCGCTGGCTCAGGACCTTGCAGTTGGCGACGGTCGAGGCGCCCTCGAGCGGGTCCTCGTCCGCCCCGATGGCCGTCTCGAACACGAGGTTCGAGCCGTGGGCCTCGAACAGCACCGGGGCATCGTCGGCCAGGGCGGCCTCCATGTCGACCACCGCCGGCAGGGGGTCGTAGTCGACGACGACGGCCTCGGCCGCGTCGGCCGCCTCCTCCCGGCTCTCGGCCACGACGACGGCGACGATGTCGCCGACGAAGCGGACCTTGCCGGTGGCCAGCACCGGCCGGTTGAACTCGGGCGGGAACATCGGGAAGCCCTGGTAGTCGGGAATCTCCAGGTCACCGTTGGCCCAGACACCGATCACCCCTGGCATCGCCGCCGCCTCGGACGTGTCGACCGCCCCGAGGGTGGCGTGGGCGTAGGGGGAGCGGACGAAGTGGACGTAGCCGAGGCCATCGACCGCCATGTCGTCGTAGTACTTGTCTGACCCCTTCAGGAGGGTGGGATCCTCGCGCCGGAGCACGGCGTTGCCGAGAATCGATCCCTGGACTGCGGTCATGGAGCTCCTCCTACGAACTGCGACCAATGCATGCGGTGCCGGATGGGCCGTTGGTCCGGCCCGCCGAATGCGGGCCCAGTATTGCCGCTGGCCACCGGCCGGTCGAAGTCCACCGCACTTTTTCGCGCCCCGCCGGTGTGTCCTAGCGTGGGGCCATGGCTTCGGGGGATGCGCAGGGAAACGACGTCGGCAACGACATCAGCGATGAGATCCGGTCCTGGTTGGGTGACAACTGGGATCCCGATCTGAGCGTCCGGGACTGGTGGCAACGCATGGCCGACGCCGGCTGGCAGTTCCCGACCTGGCCGGAGGGGCTCGGCGGGCGGGGCCTGTCGGCCACCGACGGCCGGATCGTTGCCGCCGAGGTGGTCGAGGCCGGGGCGTTGGGGCCGCCGTTCAGCCTGGGGCAGGTCATGGGGGCGCCGGTCGTGCTCCAGCAGGGGAGCGACGAGCAGCGCAACCGTCTGGTTCCGCCGCTGGCCGCCGGCCTGGAGTCGTGGTGCCAGTTCTTCTCCGAGCCCGAGGCCGGCTCGGACCTCGCCGGTCTCCGGACCACGGCCGAGCGCGACGGCGACGAGTGGGTCATCAACGGCCAGAAGGTCTGGACCTCGGCGGCCCGGGTCGCCAGCCGGGGGATGCTCGTGGCCCGGTCGAACTGGGACGTGCCAAAGCACCGGGGCCTGAGCTACTTCATCATCGACGTCGACCAGCCCGGCATCGAGATCCGGCCGCTCAAGCAGATGAACGGCCAGGCTCACTTCAACGAGGTGTTCTTCACCGATGCCCGGGTGTCCGACGCCGACCTGATCGGGGGTGAGGGCCAGGGTTGGGCCGCAGCCGTTGCCACGCTGGCCTTCGAGCGGTCGGGCCTGTCGAACCGGGTCGCCGGGCAGGTCGTCGGTCTGCCGGGTGAGAAGGCCGGGGTGCTCGACCGTCGGGCCGGCGACGTCGTGGCCGAGCCGGCCGACACCGGTCTGGGTAGCCGGGCCTTCCGCTCGTGGTCGGAGATCGCCGAGCTGGCCGACGAGCGCGGCCGGGGCGACGATGCGGCGCTGCGTCAGGAGTTGATGGCGATGCGCGCGCTCGGCAAGGTGGCGGCGTGGTCGGCCCAGCGGGCCAGGGCGGCGGCGAGGGCCGGCGAGTCACCGGGGTCGGCGGCCAACGTGGCCAAGCTCATGGGGTCCCACATCGGGCGGGCCGCCCAGCACCTCGGGCCCCGGTCGCTCGGGGCCGACGGCATGCTGGCCGGAACCGACGCCCCGGCCGACGGGCAGGTCACCGACATGGTGCTGTCGGTCCCGTCGTCGTCGATCGCCGGCGGGTCCGACGAGATCCAGCGCAACATCATCGGCGAGCGCGGTCTCGGTCTGCCGAAGGACGTCTCGGTCGACCGCGAGATCCCCTTCCGGGACGTCCCCCGCTCCGGCGGTGGCACCGGCTGAGCCGAGCGGCCTCTGCGCTCAGGAGCCGCCGTCGACGGGGAGGCCGGCCTCGGCCCAGGCCCCGAACCCGCCGAGGTTGCGCACGTCGGTGTAGCCGAGCTCCTGCAGCGCCTTCCCGGCGAGGGCCGAGCGGCCACCCGAGGCGCAGTAGACGACGACTGTCTTGCCGGGCGTCAGCTCCGGCTCGTGGTACGGGGTGCTGCTGTCGGCCCGGAACTCGAGCATCCCCCGGGAGATGTTGATGGCCCCGGCCACCCTGCCGCTCTCGGCCACCTCGCCGGCGTCGCGGACGTCGACGAACACCACGTCGTCCCGGCCCCGCAGGGCGTCGGCCTCCTCGGGGCTGATGTCGGGCACCTGGGCCTTGGCCTCCGCCACCTGCTCCATGATCGACTTCGCCATCACATGCCCTCCTGTCCGGACGCGACTCGACCCGACCCTAGCGGTTCGACCGTGGTCGGTCGCCGCGTCGGGCCGGGTCGACTCCCCGATGGTCACGGGGAGTTGGCGACGGGCGGGCTCCGGCGGGGGGAGAGGTCCGGAGCCCGTCCGCGATCGTTGCCGGTCGGCCGGCGGCCGGCCGAGATCAGCCGGCGGTTGCCGTCGTCGCCGCCGGCTCGAGTGCCAGCTCGAGCAGGCGGTCGACGTCGCCGACCAGGTGGATGTCGAGGGTCTCGACCACCTCGTCCGGCACGTCCTCCAGATCCCGCTCGTTGTCCTTCGGCAACAGCACGGTGGTGATCCCGGCCCGATGGGCCGCCAGCACCTTCTGCTTGACGCCACCGATCGGCAGGACCCGACCCTGGAGGGTGACCTCGCCGGTCATGGCCACGTCGGAGCGGACCTGACGGCCGGTGAGGAGGCTGGTCAGTGCCGTGGTCATGGTCACGCCGGCCGACGGGCCGTCCTTCGGCACCGCACCGGCCGGGAAGTGCACATGGAGCCGCTTGCCATCGGGCACGTCGACGCCGAGCTGGTCGGCCCGGGTGGCCACGATCGAGCGGACGATCGTGGCCGACTCCTTCATGACGTCGCCGAGCTGGCCGGTGAGGATCGGGTCACCCTCGCCGTCGACCAGGGCGGTCTCGACGAACAACACGTCACCGCCGGCGCCGGTCACGGCCAACCCGGTGGCGATGCCGGGCCGGTCGATCCGGCCGGTCACCTCCTCGTGGGGGATCGGCTTGCCAAGCAGCTCGCCGAGGTCCTCGTCGGTGATGACGATCGGGTCCGGCTCGGCGGTCTCGCCATCGGTGGCGCCCGAGTCGGGCTCGTCCCGCAGCGCGATCTTCGTGACGCTCTTGCGCAGGAGCTTGTCGAGCTGGCGCTCGAGCCGGCGGACGCCGGCCTCCCTGGTGTAGTCGCCGACGACGCCGGCGATGGCCTCGTCCGTCAGCTCGACCTCGCCGGATCGCAGCCCGTTGCGCTTCTCGAGCCGGGGCAGGAGGTGGTCGCGGGCGATCGTGGCCTTCTCGACCTCGGTGTAGCCGTCCAGGGTGATGATCTCGAGGCGGTCGAGCAGCGGACCGGGGATGGTGTCGATCACGTTGGCCGTGGCGATGAACACCACGTCGGACAGGTCGAGCTCGAACTCGAGGTAGTGATCCCGGAACGAGTGGTTCTGGGCCGGGTCCAGCACCTCGAGCAGGGCCGCCGACGGGTCGCCCTGCCAGCCGCCCGAGACCTTGTCGATCTCGTCGAGCAGGATGACCGGGTTCATCGAGCCGGCCTCGGTGAGGGCGGCGACCAGGCGGCCGGGGCGGGCCCCGACGTAGGTCCGACGGTGGCCCCGGATCTCGGCCTCGTCGCGTACGCCGCCGAGGGCGAGGCGGACGAACTTCCGGCCGAGCGAGCGGGCCACCGACTCGCCGAGCGAGGTCTTGCCGACCCCGGGCGGGCCGACGAGGGCCAGGATGGCGCCGCCCCGCCTGGCCACGCTGGTGGCCCGCTCCTCGGTGTCGTCGGTGGCGGCGTCGAGCTCGCGGTCGGCCCGCAGCTTGCGGACGGCGAGGTGCTCGATCAGCCGGTCCTTGACCTCATCGAGACCGGTGTGGTCGGCGTCGAGGATCGAGCGGGCCTCGGTGAGGTCGAGTCGCTCGGTCGAGCGCTCGGTCCAGGGGATGCCGAAGACGTTGTCGAGCCAGGTCCGGATCCAGTTGGCCTCCATCGACTCGTTGCCGGTGCGCTCCAGGCGGTCGATCTCCCGGCCGATGGCCTCGCCCGTGGCCTGGTTGACCGCGTTGGTCTCGACCAGCTCGTCGAGCTTGGTCCGGTAGTCGGCGATGGCGTCGCCGCCGTCCGAGCCGTTGATCTGGCCGAGCTCGGACTGGATGGCCGCCATCTGGCGGCGGAGGATGGCCTCCCGCTGCGACGACTCCAGGTCCTCGGAGACGTCCTTGCGGATCTTCTCCCGGATCTCGATCTCGGCCAGGGCCTCCTTGATCCACTCGGTGGCCAGGCGGAGGCGCTCCTTGACGTCGATCGTCTCCAGCAGCTCGACCCGCTGCTCGATGCTCAGCTCGGGCCAGTAGGCGATCGAGTCGGCCAGGGCGCCGGGCTGGTCGACCGACGGGATGGCGCCGGCCATGCGGCGACCGCCGACCTTGTCGAGCAGGTTGGTGGCCGCGGCCCGGTAGGTGGTGGCCAGGCGGATCGTCTCGTCGTCTGGGCGGGGGTCCGTGATCGGGTGGGCGGCGACCCACAGGCCGCCGGTGGCGCCGAGCAGCCCGGCGCCGACCCGGGCCCGCTCGTGGGCCCGGAGGGTGACGGTTGGCGAGCCGTCGGGGAGGGTGTCCTGGTCCTCGATGGTGGCGACGACGCCGACCTTGGCGAACACGCCGTCGATGCGGGGCACCAGCAGGACCCTGCCGTCGGACACGGCGGCCAGGACCTGGCGGGCCTCGGACGACTGCATGGTCACCGTGACGACCATGTCGGGCAGGATCACGCCGTCCGGGAGGGGGAGCACGGGCAGGCTCGGGGCGCCCGCGTCGCCGCCGTCTGACGAGCGGTCACGGTCGGAGGCGGGAGGAACGTTGGTCGTAGGCATGGGACGAAGGCCCCTTTCAGCGGGGAAGCAACGAAGTAGCAGCAATTACTTGATTACAAGTAATCTCGGATATACGTTCAACGTCAGGAAACGCGGATCTATTCCAGATCCGCCCCCGAAATCGAGAAGGTATGAGAATGGGACGCCGAGTCGAATGTGATGACGTCGAAGCCGCAGCCTGGTTCGCCGGGCGCATCCCCGACGAGTGGTTCGCCGCCCCGATCGTCGTCCGCTCCGATCGTGACGAGATCCTGGTCACCGGCCAGCTGGCCGTGCCGGAGTCGGCCCCCGAGGGCGAGGACGCCGTGCGGGTGGCGGCCGAGGCCAGGATCAGCGGCTTCCGGGAGGACACCCGCCTGCAGCGGATGAAGATCGCCGAGGCGGCCCAGGCCCGCTGGGGTCGGGTCGTGTCGTGGGCGGCCACCTGCGGGCCGGTCGAGGCCCGGTTCACCACGGCCTCGATCCCGGTCATGACCCGCCTCCGGTTCGACCAGCGTCAGGTGCTCGACACGCTGATCGACACCGGGGTCGTTCGCAGCCGCTCGGAGGCCCTGGCCTGGTGCGTTCGCCAGGTCGGCGAGCACCAGGCCGAGTGGATCGACCGCCTCAAGGAGGCGATGACCGAGGTCGAGCGGATCCGCAGCGAGGGTCCGTAGGCCGCCGGCCTCGGGTCGACTCGCCGTCGCCGTCGCCGTCGCCGGCGCCGCCGCCGGCCGGGCCCCTCAGAAGTCGAGGTCGTCCGGCGGCGCGAAGTCGTCCCAGCTCGCCGCCGGTCGGCGTGGCGCCGGGGCGGGGATTGGGGCCGGGGTCGCCGGCTCGGGCCTCGGGCTCGCCTCCCGACGAGACGGTGGCTCGGCGCCGCCCTCATCGCCGCCCTCGCCCGACGCATGGTCGTCGCCCGGCGTGCGGTCGTGGCCCGACGCATGATCGTCGTCGGCGGTGTGCTCGTGGCCGTCGGCGTCCGTCGCGCCGAGATCGGCCGTGCCGACCAGCAGTGCGGCCATGAGCGTGGTCACCGGAACGGCGGCAACCAGCCCGATCGACCCGCACAGCGTGCGGACGATCTCGACGGCGACGATCTCGGAGTTGGCCACGGTCCCGAGCGGCTGGTCGGAGGCGGCGAACACGAGGAGTAGCGGCATGCTGGCGCCGGCGTAGGCCAGGAGGAGGGTGTTCACCACCGAGGCGATGTGCTCGCGGCCGACCCGGATGCCGGACGTGACCAGCTCGCTCACCGTCAGCCGATCGTTTCGGTGGTGGAGCTCGGCCACGGCCGCCACCTGGGTCACCGTGATGTCGTCGAGGGCGCCGAGCGCACCGATGACCGCCCCGGCCAGCAGGAGCGATGACACGTTGATGTCGGCCAGCAGCGGCAGGGTCAACCCCTCCTCGGTGGCCAGGCCGCTGAAGCTGGCGAGGTCGAAGAACAGCGCCGACACCACGAGGGTCAGCAGCAGCGACGCCAACGTGCCGGCGAGGGCGACGGTGGTCGTCGGGTTGAAGCCGTGGGTCATGTAGAGGCTGACGAAGGCGATGGCGGCACCGGCGACGGCGGCCACCAGCACCGGATCGTTGCCGTCGAGCACCGACGGCGCGACGAAACCGATCAGCATCGCGAGGGTGGCGACCATGGCCACCAGCGCCGAGAAGCCCCGCCAGCGGGCGAGCGCGACCACGACGATGGCGAAGAGCACCGAGAGCCAGACGAGCGTGTTGCCGCGATCGCGGTCGGCGTAGAAGTAGTAGGCGGTGGTCGGCTCGTAGCCGATGAAGACCGCGTCGCCGACCGCCAGCGTCGGCGCCGGCGCCCCGATCGTGAGGTTGTACTCGGGGAGGGCGATCAGCGTGCCGGCATCGGGGCCCTGGTGGACGATGAAGTCGTAGGTCCGGCAGTCCTGTGGGTCGTCGGCCGTCGAGTAGGAGCACCGGGCCTCGACGACGGAGTTGACCGTGGCCTCGAACTGCTCGGTGGCCAGACCGAGCTGGGCCGCCGACTCGATGGCCGCCGCCCGGCCGCTGCCGTCCGGCCACAGGGCGATGAGACCGATCACGGCGGCCACGCCGACGACGGCGATCGCGCCGAGGATGACCCGCAGCGCAGGCACCCCGAGCCACCGCTCCCAGCTGCCCTCCAGCCCGTGGCCGTGCCCGTGGCTGTGGGTGAGGTCGATGGCTCGGTCGCGGCCCCCCGACCGGGGGTCGCGACCGGGCCCCGGGCCCGGCGATCGGCTGGCGTGGGCGCCACTGTCCATGGCGACAGTCTGCCAGGCCGATCGGCCGTCCCCGGTTCGCGCCCCCGTGTCGCCGATCGGTGACGCCGTCGGCCCCCCGCCCGGCGTAGCCCTCAGCGGGCCCGGGCCGGCAGGAACCGGAGGGCGAACAGCGAGCCGGCGGCCGCCACCGCAGCCACGGCCAGGCAAGCGACGCCGAGCCCGGACAGGAAGGCGTCGTTGACCTCACCCAGGTAGGCGGGAGCGGCCTCGCCGAGGGATCGGGCGACGATGCCGGCGGCGGCGACCGACTCCTCGGTCGCCTCCCTGGCCCCGGCCGGCAGCGACTCGACGACGGTGCCGTCGCCGAGGGCGTCGATGTAGACCGAGCTGAAGATGGAGCCGATGACGGCGACACCGAGGGTGCCGCCGAGCTCGCGGGTGGTGTCGTTGACCGCCGAGCCGATGCCGGCCTTGTCGACCGAGAGCGAGCCCATGATCGACTCGGTTGCCGGTGCGGTGGTCGAGCCGAGCCCGACCCCGAGGAACAGCATCTGTCCGACGATCGTCGCGTAGCTGGTGGTCTCGTCGGCGAACGAGACCCAGAAGAACCCGGCCGACATCAGCGCCAGCCCGCCCGACACCACGAGCTTGGTGCCGATCCGCTCGACCAGCTTCGGCGACAGCACCGAGGCGGCGGCGATCGAAACGGCGACCGGGAGCGTCCGCAGGCCGGCCTCGAACGGGCCGTAGCCGCGGATCAGCTGGAAGTACTGGGTGATCAGGAACACGAAGCCGAAGAGGGCGAAGAAGCCGGCGGTGATCGACACGCTGGCGGCCGAGAACCGCAGGTCCTCGAAGATGCGAACCGGCAGCAGCGGGTTGTCGACCCGGAGCTCCCAGACTACGAACAGCGCCAGCAGGGCGGCCGAGGCGGCGAACCCGCCGATGGTCGGGCCGCTCAGCCAGCCGAGCTCGGGGGCCTCGATGATCGTGAACACGAGGGCGCCGATGGCCCCGATCGACAGGACCAGCCCGCCGAGATCGAGCCGGGGAGCCGACGTGTCGCGGGACTCGGGGACGACGGCCAGGGTGGCGGCGACCGCCACGATGACGACCGGGATGTTGATGAAGAACACCGAGCCCCACCAGTAGTGCTCGAGCAGCCAGCCGCCGGCGATCGGACCGGCGGCGACCCCGACGCCCGACACGGCGCTCCAGATCCCGATGGCCGCCGCCCGCTCCCTGGCCTCGGTGAAGAGGTTGGTGATGATGGCCAGGGTTGCGGGGAAGATGGCGGCGGCACCGATGCCCATCAGGCCGCGGGCGACGATCAGGTCGTTCGGCGTGTCGACCGTGCCCGCATAGGCCGAGGTCGCGCCGAAGAACAGGAGCCCGCCGATCAGGAAGGCTCGGCGGCCGAAGCGGTCGCCGAGACCACCGGCGGCCAGCAGGAGGCCGGTGAAGAGGAGGAGGTAGGAGTCGACGATCCACTGGAGCTGCCGGTTGGTCGCTCCGAGCTCGACCGCGAGGGTCGGCAGGGCGATGTTGACGATCAGGCCGTCGAGGGTGGTGATGAACACGGCGATCGAGACGACCGCCAGGGCGAGCCACCGCCGGGGGTGGCCGCGGTCCGGCACGGCCTCGGCGGTCACGTCGTCGCTGGTCGGACCGTCGCCCGGCCCCGGAGATGACACTGTCAAGCTCATGACTTGTCACGGTAAAGTCCGCGGGTTGACGCTGTCAAGTGTCCGATCCATACTGGGATCGTGACGACGACTGGAGACGTGGCGCCCGTTGGGTCGGAGGTGCCGAGCGTCGGCGGCGGCGCCGAGGCCGGCCTGCCCGCCGCCCTGTGCAACGCCGCAGCCGAGGTGATCATCGAGAAGGGCCTCGGCTCGTTCAGCCTGCGTGAGGTCGCCAGACGGGCCGGCGTGTCCCACGCCGCACCGGGCTACCACTTCGGCGACCTCCGGGGCCTGCTCACGGCCCTGGCCACCCAGGGCATGCAGGCGCTCGGACGGGAGATGACGCAGGCGGCGGCGACCGAGGACGAGCCGGCCGAGCGGCTGGGGGCGATCGGTCGGGCCTACGTGCGGGTGGCCGCGGCCAATCCCGCCCACTGCGAGGTGATCTGGCGGGAGGACCTGATCGACGTCGAGGAGCGGGCCTACCAGGAGGCCGGCATGATCGCCTACGGCGTGCTCGAGGCCACGATCGAGGCCATCGCCGAGCGCTACAACCCCGATCTGCAGATCAACGATGCGGCCAAGCTGTGCTGGAGCTCCATGCAGGGCCTGGTCGAGCTGCAGCCGAAGCTCACCCGGATCGACGAGATCAAGCAGGGCCGGGCCGTGCCGGCCGAGCACATGGTCGACCGCTTCGTGCCGATCCTGGTCGCCGGCATGGCCGCGGCCGGGCCGGCTCGGGCGACGCCGCCGGAGTGATCTCCAGGGCACCCCGGCGGGGCCGGCGACGGTCGCCGGAGCCGAGCTCGGGTTGAGCTGCTCCCCAGCGAGGACTCAGTCGATGGCGCCGCCGGACCCGGACGCCTCGTAGCGCTGGCGGTCGATCCACGCCCCGGTTCGCCGAGCGAAGGCCCGAGCCGCCTCGGTCATCAGCTCCAGCTCGCCGGCCCGGGCCCGGGTCGACGAGACCCCGTCGATCCGGTCGGCTGGCACGTCCAGGCGGACCTCGACGGGGACCTCCAGATCTTCGCGTGGCACCACCGCCAGCGTCGGCAGGCGGCCCATCGCCGCATCGCGGGCGGCCTCGTCGCCCCCGTACCAGGCCGGGTCCTGGATCTGCCACCACTTGTCGGCCCCGACGACGAGCACGTCGAACCCCTCGGCGATGTCGGCCAGCAGCTGCAGCTCGGTCACCCGGACCGAGAGCCAGTCGTGCTCGGCCACCGAGGCCTCCAGCACGGCGATGCGGTCGTCGAAGCGCGGGTGGTCGACGTGCTGCTTGGCCAGGGCCGAGCGGGACACGCTCAGCACCACCCGATCGAGATCGTGACGGTTCCTGGCGGCCTCGGCGATGGCCAGGTGGGCGGTCGTCGGCGGGTTGAACGAACCCGGATACACGCCGCGGAGCACCCGCCCGAATCTACCGACGGCGCCGGGCGGGCCCGACCCCGACCGGACTCCTACACTCGGACGACCGGCGATTCGAGCGGGGCGACATGGGCAAACTCACGATCGACATCATCGCCGGGGCGGCCCTCGACGCCGACGTCGCCACCCAGTCCGCCACCGGCGACCGCGGGCGAGTGGTGTGAGCGGCGACGTCGCCCCCGGCGGCTCCGACGTCGAGCGGGTGATCCGGGGGCTGCGGCCCCACATCGACATCGTCGACGGCGTCGCCGTGGCCACCTACGAGCCCCAGGGTGAGCACCGCGGCCGAGCGGGCTGGCTGCACGGCGGGTTCGCGGCCACCCTGCTCGATCACGTCTGCGCCGGGGCGGCGACGGCCGCCCTCGGTCGACCGGTGGTGACCGGGCGTCTCGACGTCCGCTACCCGTCGCCGGTCCCGCTGGCCGACGGGCCGTACCGGATCGAAGCGGAGCCCGAGCGACCGAGGGGGCGCATCGTCCGGGTGCGCGGATCGATCCGCACAACCAACGGGACGGCCCTGGTCGAGGCCCGCACCCTGTTCGTCGCCGTCGACCCGACGTGACCGCCCCTCCGGGGGCGAGACGCGGCGCGCTGGCGAAACGAACAACTGTTCGATAGGGTGGGGGCGTGTTGGTCGCCCCGCTTCCCCGGACCCTCTTCGGGGCCTCGTCCGCCGCCGTGGTCGGTCGGCCCCGGTTCGTTCGCCAGCAGCTCGACCCGTGCTGCTGGGTCGATCGGGTCGAGGGGTTCGTCGCCGGCGCCGACTCGCTGTTCGACGAGGTCGAGCGCGGTTTCGAGTGGGAGCAGGGGCGAAGGCTGATGTACGGCCGCTGGCTCGACGAGCCCCGACTCACCGCCGCCCTCGACCTCGACACGCCGGAGCTGCCGGCCCCGGTCTCGCAGGTCGTCGCCGACATCGTCGAGGTGCTCGACGGCCACTACCGGCGAGCGTTCAGCGGTCTGTTCTGCAACTACTACCGCAGCGGCGCCGACAGCGTGGCCTGGCACGGCGACCGGATCGGTCGGCGGGTCGTCGATCCGCTGGTCGCGATCATCAGCCTCGGCGGGCCCCGCACCTTCGCCATGCGCGACACGAGCGGTCACTCGCCAGCCGAGCGCTGGGTGCTCCACAGCGGCGATCTGCTGGTGATGGGCGGGGCGACCCAGCACCACTGGGAGCACGCCGTGCCGAAGTCGGTCGGTGCGCCGCCGCGGATCAGCCTGACCACCCGGGCCGGTTGGCCCGACGATGATCGCCGGCCGTAGCGGCTCCGTCGGGGGGCGGACCGCTGCGGCCGGCGTGTGACCACCAGCGGCACGCACCTCGGTCTCCGCCGACACCTTCGTCGGCATCGGCATCGGCATCGGCATCGGTGGCGGTGCCGGTGGCGGTGTCGGTGCCGGCGTGGCCGGCCGAGCGTCGCCCGGCCCGGACCGGCTCTACAGCTCGACGGTCGGCGTGTGGGCGCCGGGGGCGCTCACCTCGAGCTTCGGCTGCCGCGAGACGTCGTCAGGCTCGGGCACCGCGACGGGCGGTGGCGTGGCCGACGACGAGCGCTCCGACAGGCCACGGGTGGTGTCGGCCAGATCGGGTAGCTGGGCCAGGAAGGCCTTGGTGCTGGCGAAACCGGCCTCGATCAGCGCCTGCGACTGCCCGAAGTCGAACGAGCTCTGCTCGGGCGGCGTCGGCTGGGGCAGGTGGAGGATCGGCAGTCGACCCTTCAGCTCGTCGTCGGCGTCGGCCCGCTGATTGCGGAGCATGATCATCGATGCGTGGAGCGCCGAGCCGATCACGGAATCGGGCACGGTGCCCGGCATCGACGGTGGGTTGGCGTCGAGCACGACGACGCCGCGGGCGCCGAGGCCGATGGCCTGGCGGATCGGCACGTTGGCGGTGACGCCACCGTCGAGGTAGAAACAGCCGTCCATCTTGACCGGAGGGAAGATCCCCGGCAGGGCCGAGGTCGCCTGCAACAGCGGGGCGATCTGCCCCTGGGTGATCGTCTTGGGCCGCCCGAGCAGGGCGTCGGTGACCACGATGGCCGCCCGGATCGGCAGGTCCTCGAGCGCCGGGATCGGGGTGTTCTCGTCGATCAGCTGCCGGAGCCTGGTCGGATCGCACAGCGACGGCGTGTTGCGGCGGACGAAACGTCGCCCGGCCGACCAGAGCTGCCCGATGCGGGTGCGGCCACCGAACACGCCCGCCCGGTTCATCTCCAGCCAGACCGTGGTGAGGGCGTCGATGGCATCGCCGGGGCTGGCGGCGTAGCGGATCCCGTTGAGCGCCCCGACCGATGACCCGACGATCAGGTCGGGCTTGATCCCGGCCTCGGACAGCGCCCGCAGCATGCCGACCTGGACGGCGCCGTAGGCTCCGCCACCGGAGAGGACGAACGCCAGGGGCTCGGGCCAGTGGCTGAGGGGACCGTGATCGGGTGTTGAGGGATGCTCGCTCATGCGGTCTCCGCCTGCTTGTCGGATGAGAGACACACAGGGTACCGCCCGCGTTCCGGGTGGCGCCGGTGTGACGACGTTCCCGCCGAGAGACCGTCAGACGACCCGAACTCGACGCCATTCGAGCCCCGCTCCGGGTAGATTCCTCCACCTGGCCACCGGGGGACCGGTCGGCCGGACGGGGGACCCGAAGAAGGAGCGTGTCATCATGAACGGGGCCGACGGACTCAACAAATTCTCTTCCCGCATCACCCAGCCGGCGAGCCAGGGCGCCTCCCAGGCCATGCTGTACGGCGCCGGGCTGAGCCGCGAGGACATGGACAAGGGCCAGGTCGGGATCGCCTCGTGCTGGTTCGAGGGCAACCCGTGCAACATGCACCTGGGCGACCTGGCCGGCCAGGTGCATCGGGGGGTGTCCGAGGTCGACCTGATCGGCATGCGGTTCAACACCATCGGCGTGTCGGACGGCATCTCGATGGGGACCGACGGGATGTCGTACTCGCTCCAGAGCCGTGACCTGATCGCCGACTCGATCGAGACGGTGATGAGCGCCCAGTGGTACGACGGGCTCGTCACCATCCCCGGCTGCGACAAGAACATGCCCGGCGTGGTCATGGCCATGGGCCGCCTCGATCGTCCGGCCATCATGGTCTACGGCGGCACCATCCAACCGGGCTGCGCCACCGTCGGTGGCGTCGAGACCAAGGTCGACGTCGTGTCGGCGTTCCAGAGCTACGGCCAGAGCCTTGCCGGCACGATCACCGAGGAGGATCGGCAGGCGATCGTGGCCGAGGCCTGCCCCGGCGCCGGGGCCTGTGGCGGCATGTACACCGCCAACACGATGGCGACCGCCATCGAGGTGATGGGTCTGTCGCTGCCCTACTCGTCGTCGACCCCGGCCCTGCACAAGGACAAGACCGAGGAGTGCATCGCCGCCGGCCGGGCCATGCGGACGCTGCTCGAGCGGGACCTGACCCCCCGCAAGATCGTCACCCGGGCCTCGCTGGAGAACGCCATGGCCATGACGATGGCCCTCGGCGGCTCGACCAACGCCGTGCTGCACCTGATCGCCATCGCCCGGTCGTTCGGCCTCGAGCTGACGATCGACGACTGGCTCGACACGTCGAACCGGGTCCCGATGCTGGCCGACCTCAAGCCGTCCGGGCAGTACGTGATGGAGGAGCTGCACGAGGTCGGCGGCGTGCCCGGCGTCATGAAGTACCTGCTGGCCGAGGGCTTCCTCGACGGCAGTCAGATGACCGTCACCGGCAAGACGATCGGCGAGAACCTGACCGACCTGCCCGCCCTCACCGACGACCAGGAGGTGGTGGCCCGCCTCGAGCGCTCGGTCAAGCCCCGCGGCCACATCTCGATCCTGCGGGGCAACCTCGCCCCCGGCGGCGCCGTCGGCAAGATCACCGGCAAGGAGGGCCTTCGGTTCGAGGGGCCGGCCCGGGTCTTCGACTCCGAGGAGGACATGCTCGAAGGCCTCGAGCAGGGCCGGATCCAGTCGGGCGACGTGATCGTGATCCGCTACGAGGGGCCGAAGGGCGGGCCCGGCATGCCCGAGATGCTGACGCCGACCAGCGCCCTGGCCGGCGCCGGGTTCCTCGACGACGTGGCCCTGATCACCGACGGCCGGTTCTCCGGCGGCAGCCACGGCTTCATCATCGGCCACGTCGTGCCCGAGGCCCAGGAGGGCGGCCCGATCGCCCTGGTCCGCGACGGCGACACGATCACGATCGACGACGAGGAGCACACGATGTCGGTCGACGTGTCGGACGACGAGCTGGGGGCCAGGGCCGCGGCGTGGGAGGCCCCGCCGTTCAAGGCGTCGGCCGGCACGCTCTGGAAGTACATCAAGGTCGTCGAGGACGCCTCACACGGCTGCATCACCGACGGAGTGTGAGCGCCGGGGGCGCTCACCTCGAGTTCCGCCTGCGGCGGAACGTCGCTGGCTCGGTCGGGGTGCCCTGGAGATCGGTGGGGTCGTGACCGACGGCGTGTGAGCGCCGGAGGCGCTCACCGTTCTGTCGGTCGGGGTGCCCAGAATCGAACACGCCGAGCGACAGAAGGGCCGCAGGGACGACTCGTCGGACCGGCTCAGCTCGGGTAGGCGTCGTGGCGATGGAGCCACGCCATCGACCAGGGGAGGACCGCCTCGTCGCGCCCCTTGGGCGTCAGGTCGAGCAGGTGATAGGTGCCGTTGAACAGGTCGAGGCCGCGGGCGAACACCTGGTAGGTCAGGAAGACCCGCTCGCCGTCTCGGGCGAACACGCTCACCCCGGGTGACTCCGGGCCCATGGGGGTCGCCGTCTCCAGGTTGTAGGTCGTGGTGCCGGCCTCGAGCTGTTCCGGGGTCGCACTCACCCCGAGGTCGTGATTGAACGTCGACCGCCCGCTCGACACCCACGGGAAGTCCCAGCCCATCCGCTTCCGGTAGGCCGTGATCTGCTCCATCGATGCCCGGGAGATGGCGGCGAACGCCGTGTCCCGGTTGGCCAGGTGGATCGGCGTGCCGTTGTAGTTGTCGGCCCAGAACGAGCAGCTCGGGCAACCCTCTTCGCCCCAGTCCGGCCCGTACATGAAGTGGTAGACGACGAGCTGGCTTGCCGGGCCCTCCGGCCGCCCGGCGATGTCGAACAGGCCGAGCAGATCGGTCTCGCCGTCGGCGGTGTCGAACACGTAGGGCTCGGTGATCTCCAGCCATGGCAGGTCGCGCCTGGCCGCGGCCATCGCCTCCCGCTCTCGGGTGAAGGCCTTCTCGTTGGCCAGATGGGCCTGATGGGCGGCCAGCCAGGCGTTGCGGTCGACGACCTCGTGGTCGTCGACCGACAGGGTGGTCATCGGTAGGGCTTCCATCGTCGATCCTCCTCCTGCGGGGCCGGCGGCCCCGCCTTGCCTCCTTCGACGAACGAGCGGACCCGATTTCGACCGGTCTGCCGCGATCTCGGCGGGATCGGGCCAAGCGGCGACCCGGGGGAGGCGCTCAGCCCCAGTAGCGACTCGGGAGGTCGCGATCCCACTCGCGAAAGTGGCGGGCCGGGTCGACGGTCAGCAGGTCGACCGGCTCACCGGCGTCCCGGCCGAGCCATGCGGAGAACCGAGCCCACCATGCCCGGAGCCGGTTCCCCCGTCGGTCCATGCCGCCAGGGTAGCGGAGGGCTCGGCCTGCGGTCCGGCGAACCGGCCGGTCGAGGGTCGAGGGTCGGGGGTCGGAGCGGCGCGGCGGCCTGGCACACTGTCCGCCATGACTCGACAGATCGAATCCGTTGCCGTGCTCGGAGCCGGGACGATGGGAGCGGGAATCGCCGCCATCTGCGCCGCCGCCGGTCGTCCCGTGCGCCTGCTCGACGTCACCACCGAGGCGGCCGAGGCCGGGCGGGGCCGGGTCGACGAGGCCGATCGGCATCTCGTCACCGCCGGTACGTTCGATGCCGACCTCGACGCGCTGGCGGAGGTCGACTGGATCGTCGAGGCCATCGTCGAGGACCTCGCGATCAAGCGGCGCCTGTTCGAGCGGGTCGAGGCCGTCAGGCGGGACGGCTCGATCGTCACCTCCAACACCTCGGGCATCCCCCTACGCGACCTGTCCGAGGGGATGGGGGAGCGGTTCGGGGCCGACGTGGCCATCACCCACTTCTTCAACCCACCCCAGCTGATGAAGCTCTTCGAGCTGGTGCCAGGGGCCGACACGGCGCCGGAGGTGATCGAGACGCTGGCCGCCTTCGCCACCGGTCCGCTCGGCAAGGGCGTGGTGTATGCGAAGGACACGCCGAACTTCATCGGCAACCGGGTCGGCTGCTACCTCATGTTGGCCGGCCTCCACCTGGCCAAGCCGTACCTGGCCGACGGGATGACCCAGGAGACGATCGACGCCGTGCTCGGCCGGCCCGTCGGCCTCCCCCCGACCGGGATGTACGGCCTGCTCGACCTGATCGGCCTCGACGTGATGGACCTCGTCGGCACCAACCTGGCCGAGAACCTCGGTGACGACGACCCCGGGCTCGCCTACGCCCGGTTCCCCGGTGCCGAGCAGCGGATGCTCGATCGGGGCCAGCTCGGCCGCAAGACCGGCGGCGGCTTCGGCCGCATGATCCGCCACGAGGACGGCAGCAAGGACTTCGAGACCTTCGATCTGACCACCGAGCAGTGGCGCCCGGCCGTCGAGCCCGATCTCGATGGCGTGCCTGGCGACCTGGGCGAGGTGCTGTTCACCGAGACCCCCCATGGGCAGCTGGCGTGGGAGGTCTTCGGGGGTGGGCTCCGCTACGCCGCCGACCTGGTGCCCGAGATCAGCGACGACGTCGTCAACATCGACCGGGCCATGCGGTGGGGCTTCAACTGGGCGCAGGGTCCGTTCGAGCTGCTCGACACGATCGGCACCACCCGGTTCGTCGAGCGCATCGAGCGCGAGGGTCGGCCGCTGCCCCGCATGCTGCAGGTCCTGGTCGACGCCGGCGCCGACACCTTCTACCGGGACGACCGCTTCCTGTCGGTCGACGGCGCCTGGGAGCCGATCCCCGAGGCGTGAGCGTCTGGCCCGGTCGGCGCCGAGCGGTAGTCAGCCGCCGGCCGCCTCCAGCTCGCGGACCCGGCGGATGATCGGCCCAAGCTCGGGCTCGCGGACCGTCAGGTACGACAGACCCCAGCGCCGGTTGTTGGCCACGAACTGCTCGGCGATCTCGTCGACGGTGCCGATGGCCAGGTAGGGGGTGGCGGCGGCGTCGTCCATCGAGAGGCTCGGCGCCCGCTCGAGGAACTCGTGCAGCGCCCGCTCCCGGTCGTCGGTGATCACCACCGACTGGACGAGGGCCTGCAGCTCGGGTCGGCGGCCCGCCGGCTCGGCCGCGGCGCCGATCGTGGCCAGCTGGGCCTCGAGGTGCTCGACCGACCACTTGACCTCGTGGCGGTGACCGTCCTCGCGCGTCCGTCCGAGACCCTGGAGGCCGATGGCGTCGGCGTTGACCGCGGCGTGGCGGAGGAGGTGCGAGCCGTTGCCGCCGACCAGGATCGGCGGCCGCTCGATCGGCGGCAGCTCGGCCCCCTCGACGTGGTAGTGCACGCCGTCGTGATCGACGGGGCCGCCGGCCAGCAGCGCGCCGAGCAGCTCGACCGACTCGGCCAGGCGCTCCTTGCGGATGCGGGGCGGGTCGAGCCCGATCCCGGTCGCCGCGTACTCGTGCGGCGTGTGCCCCGCTCCGAGGCCGAGCTCGACCCGGTCGCCGCTCTGGTGCTGCAACGTGGCCACGTCCCAGGCCAGCTGGACCGGGTTGCGCATGTCGTTGTTGAGCACCATCGTGCCGACCCGGATCGTCTCGGTCGTTGCGGCCAGGCCGGCCAGCGTGATCAGCGGCGATGGGAGGTCGGGGCCGACGTGGTCGGCGACGGTCAGCACCTCGAAGCCGGCCGCCTCCGCCGCGGGACCGATGGTGTCGATCGTGTCGGCGGTCGGGGTCACCTGGAGGCCGAAGCGGATCGGGCGCACGTTGGTCATGACTCCGACCGTACCGCCGGCCAGGCCAACGCGCAATCAAACGGTTGCGTTTATGGGGTGTGGTCGCGTCTCCTCAGCGCGAGTGGCGGTCGAGGAAGTCGAAGACCTCGACCATGTCGACGCCGGGGAACTTGGAGAACGTCGGTCGCTCGGCCGGTAGCCCGGACAGCACGTGGCTGCGGTCGGTGGCCGACGGCCAGGCCGCACCACGCCACCGCTGACTCTGGCTCTTGCCCGGCTCCCGGCAGCAGGCCGGGCTGGGGCAGCGCGACACCAACCGGTTCGTCGTCTCGCTTCCCCGGAAGTACTTGGCCTGGGCGGCGTCGGTCCCGACCGTGACCGCATGGGGCGGGTGACGGTCCGGCTCGATGTAGGTCACGCACCAGAAGTCGCCGCTCGGCGTCTCGGTCCACTGGTAGTAGAGGTCGTAGGCGTGCTCGGAGCCGAAGGCCTGGCGGGTTCCCCACATCCGGCACAGCCGCTGGCCCTCGACGGTGCCGTCGACGTCGGCCGGCAGCGGCAGGTCGTCGTTGTGGTACGCCTTCCAGATCACGCCCTCGGCGTCGGAGCGGATGAAGTGCAGGGTCAGCCCGAAGTGCTCGGTGGCCAGGTTGGTGAGCCGGTGGGCCCCCATCTCGTAGGAGATGTAGAACACCTCGCGGAAGTCCTCGACGCTCAGGTCTTCGCGGTCGTAGGCGGTCTTGAGGAACCGGACCGCATGGGCCTCGGGGGCCAGCACGGCCCCGGCGTAGTAGTTGGCCTCGACCCGCTGGCGCACGTAGTCGGCGAACTCGTCCGAGTCGCGGTGGCCGAGCACGAAGTGGCCGAGCGTCTGGAGCACGACCGAACGCGAGGCCCGGGTCGTCAGCCGGTTGCGCTGGGGGATGTAGATCTTGCGGGCCCGCTGGTCGGTGATCGAGCGGGTCGAGTCGGGCAGGTCCTGGATCCGCTCGACCGTGAACCCGTAGTGGGCGACGACGTCGGTGAACACCCGCTCCGACATCGGCCCGCCGTCGTAGCCGACGGCGTCGAGCACCCGGGTGGCCTCGGCCTCGATCTCCGGGAAGTAGTTGTTGCGCTCGCGCATCTCGTCGCGCATGAGGTTGTTGGCGGCCCGCTGGTCGTCGCCCGGGCGGATGGCGGCGGCCTCGTCGGCTGCGGTCAGCGCCTGGTAGAGGGAGTTGAGGTGTTCGAGCACCTCGTCCGGGGTGCGGGCCGTCGGCTTCAGCCACGGCAGGCCGAGCTCCTCGTAGCGGTTCTCCCGCTGGTGGCGCTCGACCGCGATCTCGAGCTCGTCGCGCCGGGTCGGCGGCGTCGGGTCGGTCAGGTCCTCCTGGGTGCAGCCGAGCGCCTCGGCCAGCTGCTCGATGAGCGACGCTCTCGGGTCGTTGAGTCCGTTCTCGAGTTGCGACAGGTAGGAGGCGGGCCGGCCGACCGCGGTGCTCAGGGCATCGAGCGTCATCCCCGCCTTGCGGCGGTGGTAGCGCACCCGCTTACCCAGGACCGGTTGTGGCATACCTCAAAGATACGCAGATGTTCGCCTCGGGGAAAGGCGGCTCGGTCTTGGTCGGCGAAGTCCGGGGGATTGTTCGATCGCACCCGCCGATGGTGGTCGGCCGGCGGGCGAGAAGCGGCTAGTCCGGGACGATCTCGATGGCGTACTCGGGGCAGTTGTCGACGATCAGCTGCGCCTTGTCCTCGAGCTCCGTCGGCACCAGCCCGTCGTTGAGTGTGAAGGCGGTGCCCATGTCGTCGACATCGACCAGCTCCGGGGCCAGGGCGTAGCACCGGTTGTGGCCCTGGCACTTCTCCTCGTCGATCCGAATGCGCATGCTCGCTCCTGTCGATCTCACCCGTCGGTCACGGTGACCCGACGCTCGGGCGACAATCGTAGGTCCCCGGCCTGGGTAACGCACGAGCGAGCGGGTGGGCGTCGGTCGTGTCGGCGGCCCTAACCTCGGCATCATGCGAGTGGGGTTCATCGGACTGGGGGTCATGGGCGAGCCGATGTGTCGGAACCTCGTCGCGGCCGGTGGTGCCGCCGTCGACGGGGTGGTGGTCCACGACGTCCGATCCGAGCCGGTTGCCGGTCTGGTCGAGGCCGGGGCGGTCGCCGGCGGCTCGGTCGCCGGCGTCGTCGAGCGGGTCGACGTCGTGCTGCTCAGCCTGCCCGGTGGGCCGGAGCTCGACTCGGTGGTGGCCGGCCCCGACGGCGTGCTCTCGGCGCTGGGGCCGGGCCAGCTGGTCGTCGACCACACGACGGCCCCGGTTGCGCTGACCCGCCGGCTCGCCGCCCGCTGTGCCGAGCTCGGCGCCGGCTGGTGTGACGCCCCGATCGCCCGCACCCGCCAGGCTGCGATCGACGGCACGCTCAGCATCATGGTCGGCGGCGACCCGGTCGACGTCGAGCGGGTCCGCCCCGTCCTGGCGGCGATGGCCAGCGACGTCACCCGGTGCGGCGGCGTCGGCTCCGGCCAGGTGACCAAGCTGCTCAACAACATGATGCTGTTCCAGAACGTTCGGGCCGTGGCCGAGGCCCACGCCATCGCCACCGGGCTCGACCGGCTCCACGGCGACGGCCTCGGGCTCGACGTGGAGACGGTGTTCGACGTGATCATCGGTGCGTCGGGTGGCAGCTTCGCGCTGGCCAACCACGGCCGGACGGCAATCCTGCCGGACGACTACCCGCTGCGGGCCTTCTCGACCACGTACGCAGCCAAGGACCTGGCCTACGCCATGGAGCTGGCGGCCGAGACCGGGGTCGACGCCGTCGGGGCCCGAACCGTCGGCGAGCTGCTGGCGGCCACGGCCGAGGCCGGTCTGGCCGACCACTACTTCCCCGCCCTCCGTCGCCTGCTCGGTCCCGGCTGATCAGCCCGACCGGGGCGGGGGCAGGGGACCGGCGATGCTCCGGCCGCCGGCCGGGCCGACCTGCCGACGGACGGCGACGATCGTCAGCGCCGGTCGGGGACGGCCGGCGCCGGTCGGGTGTCCGACGGCGCCGACGGGTGCACGTCGAGCCGGACCGCAACGCCCTCCAGCCCGGGGCGGGCCGGGGGATAGCGACGCAGGACCTCGGGGTCGTGACCGGGGACCACCAGGTCGGGCGACGAGGCCAGGCGGAAGCAGTGCCGGTGACCCTCGAGCATGTCCTCGAGGTTCCACACGATCGTGAACGGTCGGCCGGTCTCCATGTTCTCGTAGTAGTGGCTGGCGTCGGAGGCCAGCACCACCCAGCCGACCTCGGTGGCCACCCGCACCACCTGCAGCCCCTTGGTATGACCGCCGACCAGGTGGAGCGAGATCCCGGGGGCGAGCTCGGCGTCCCCGTCGTGGAACACCACACGCTGGTCGTACACCTGGCGGACCAGGTCGGCGACGTGGCCGGCCGTGAAGGCGTGGCTGATCGCGGGGTGGGTCATCGATCGGCCCGTCGCGTACTCCATCTCGCGATCCTGCAGATGGAACCGGGCCGACGGGAACTGGTGGTGACCACCGACGTGGTCGTAGTGCAGGTGGGTGAGGACGACGTCGGTCACCTCGCCGGCGACGATGCCGAGGGAGGCCAGCCCGTCGGTCACCGACCGGACGAGCGTCCGCTGGCGTCTCGCCGCCTCGTCGGCGTCGAAGCCCGTGTCGACGACCCAGACCTGCGCGGCGTCGCCGTCCCCGGCGGCGCCGCCCGGGTCGTCCGGGGAGCCGACGATGGCCCACACGAAGTAGTCCATCGGCATCGGGGCGTCGTGCGGGTCGCCGCCGATGAAGTGCTCGGGGCGGCGAGCGTCGCGCTCGGCGTACTTGATGGCGTAGACCCGCCAGCGGCGGACGTCTGGCGACGGATAGGGGGTGGCGGGCAGCGACGGGTTGTGCTGGGCCGACATGGACCGGCACGTTACCCTACGCCCGACCCCCGGGCACCCGGGAGCAACCGGTCGGAGGGGAGACCATGAAGTTCGGGCTGCGCTATGCCAACATCGGTCCGCTGTCGCGCCGGGAGCCGGCGATCGACCTGGCCCGCCACGCCGAGTCGCTCGGCTTCGAGTCGCTGTGGACGATCGAGCACGTCGTCATCCCCGCCGGCTACACCTCCGCCTACCCGTACTCGGACGACGGTCGCTTCGGCTGGCCCGAGGACCTCGACTACCCCGACCCGCTGCCCTGGCTGGCCACGATCGCCGGCGCCACCGAGCGGATCCGGCTCGGCACGGCGATCGTGATCCTGCCCCAGCGGAACCCGGTCGTCCTGGCCAAGGAACTGGCCACGATCGACGCCATGTCGGGCGGTCGGTTGTCGTTCGGGATCGGCGTCGGCTGGCTCGAGGAGGAGTTCGACGCCGTCGGGGTGCCGTTCGCCGAGCGGGCGGCGAGGACCGACGAGGCCATCCAGGTCCTGCGCACGTTGTGGGCCGACGACGAGGCCACGTTCGACGGGCGGTTCACCCGCCTCGACCGCGCGGTGCTGTTCCCCAAGCCCGAGCAACGCATCGACGGCCGGCCGGCCGTCCCCATCCTGATCGGTGGCCACAGCCAGGCCGCGGCCCGCCGAGCGGGTCGGCTCGGCGACGGCTTCTTCCCCGCCAGGGCCACGCCGGACGATCTCGGTCCGCTTCTCGAGACCGTCCGCTCGGCGGCGGTCGACGCCGGTCGTGACCCGGCCGCCATCGAGATCACGGCAGGCAACGTGCTCGATCTCGAGACGGCTCGACGATTCGAGGACCTTGGCGCCGATCGGCTGATGTGCCCATTGATGCTGCCCGACCTGATCGACGACCGTGAACGGGCCAGGCGGAAGATCGAGACCTTCGCCGAGACGATCATGTCTCGTTTCTGACAGTTCCCGGCATCGAGCGGGCCGGATTGTAGCGAATCTCCGTCCGGGTCGCTGCTCGACCTTGGGGACACCCAAGGGAAAATTGCCTGCTTCTAGATTCACGCAGACATGACGACTAGTTTGCAGATTCGACACCTATCTCCACCAAGGAAGGCTGCTCCCGTGACCAGAAGATCGCTTCGAGCGTGGCTTGCCGCTGCACTCTCCCTCGCCGTCGTCGGCGCACTGGCCTCGCCGGTGTCCGCCGAGTTCGACGACGGTCCGCCGACCCCAGACGAGCAGAGCGGCCGCTACGTCGTCGTCCTCGCGGACGAGCCGCTGATCACCGAGTTCGGGATCGACGGCGTCAACAGTGCAGCCGCCCAGGCCAGGGCCGCCGAGCTCAAGGCCGATCAGGACGCCGTCGCCGCCGCAGCCGGGCTCGGCCGCGACGCCATCTCGAGCAAGTACACCGCCGCCCTCAACGGCTTCGCCGCCGAGATGACCGACGCACAGGTGGCGCGGGCCAAGTCGAACGACGGCGTGCTGATGGTGCTGGAGGACTTCCTGCGCCAGCCGCAGACCGACTCGAGCCTCGAGTTCCTCGGCCTGACCGGCCAGGGTGAGGCCCACCGGTCGGGCCTGCTCGGCGAGGACGTCATCGTCGGCATCATCGACTCGGGCATCTGGCCGGAGCACCCATCGGTGGCCGACGACGGCAGCTACTCCGACCTCGGCATCGTGCTCGACGAGACGTTCTTCCCGGCCTGTGACTTCGGCAACACGGCCCACAACCCGCTCGACGCGCCGTTCGAGTGCAACAACAAGCTCATCGGCGCCCGGCAGACGATCCCGACCTATCGGTCCGTGATCGGCGCCGACCCGAACGAGTTCGACTCGGCCCGTGACGACGACGGCCACGGCACCCACACCGCCACCACGGCGGCTGGCAACGCCAACGTCGAGGCCGAGATCTTCGGCCGCAAGCTCGGCAAGATCTCCGGTGTCGCTCCCCGGGCCCGGATCATCGCCTACAAGGGCCTCGGTGTCCTCGGTGGCTTCACCTCCGACCTGGCGCTGTCGATCGACCAGGCCGTGTTCGACGGTGTCGACGTGATCAACTACTCGATCGGTGGTGGCGCCGGCGGCGTCGGTGCCGACGAGATCGCCTTCCTGTTCGCGGCCGACGCCGGTGTCCACGTGGCCACCTCGGCCGGCAACTCCGGTTCCGGTGCCGCCACGCTCGGCGACCCGGCGACCAAGCCGTGGCTGACCACCGTCGGTGCCAGCACCCAGGAGCGGTTCTTCGGCTCCGAGGTCCGGTTCAACTCCAACGTCCGGTTCCGCGGCGCCTCGCTGACGCCGGGCCTCGGTCGCAACAACGTCGTCGACGCCGAGTTCGCCGGCGGCGACCTCTGCATCCCGGGCACGCTCGACCCGGCCGAGGTGACGGGCAAGATCGTGCTCTGTCGCCGTGGTGCCACGGCCAGGGCGGCCAAGAGCCTTGCCGTGCTGCAGGCCGGTGGTGTCGGCATGGTGCTGTACAACAACACCGACAACGACAACCTGTTCACCGACCCGCACTCGGTGCCGAGCGTCCACCTCAACTACACCGACGGCATGGCGCTCAAGCAGTTCATCGCCCAGCGCCCCAACGCCAGGGCCAACATCACGATCGTCGGCAAGACCAGCTTCGACGCCGCCCCGTCGATGACGATCTTCTCGTCTCGTGGTCCGAACCCGGTCGCCGCCGACATCATCAAGCCGGACGTGACCGCCCCGGGTCTGCAGATCCTGGCCGGCTACTCGCCGGTGGCCACGCCGGACGGCAGCCAGTTCGCGGCGATCGCCGGCACCTCGATGTCGAGCCCGCACGTCGCCGGTCTCATGGCCCTGATGGATGAGGCCCATCCCGACTGGAGCGCGGCGGCGGTCAAGTCGGCGCTGATGACCACGGCCCACCAGGACGTGGTCGACGACGACCAGGCCACGGCGGCCGATCCCTTCGACTTCGGTGCCGGCCACGTCGACATCGGCAAGCCTCGCCGTCACGGCTCGGCCTTCCAGCCGGGTCTGGTCTACGAGGCCGGCTTCTTCGACTACCTCGGCTTCATGTGTGACGCCTTCCCGGAGGCGTTGAACCCGACGACGTGTCCGTTCCTCGACTCGATCGGCGTCCCGATCAAGGCCGTCGATCTCAACTACCCGTCGATCGGCATCGCCAACCTCGGCGGGTCGCAGACGATCACCAGGACCGTGACGAGCGTGGCCGAAGAGAAGCACGCCGTCATGTACCGCCCGATCGTCGACGCCCCCGACGGCTACGAGGTCGAGGTCACCCCGTCGACCATGAAGCTGATGCCGGGTCAGAGCGCAACGTTCCAGGTGACGATCACCAACGTGTCCGCTCCGGTCGGCGAGTGGCGCCACGGCTCCCTCACGTGGGCCGGCGGCAACTACAAGGTCCGGAGCCCGATCGCCGTCCGTGGCGTCAGCCTGGCCGCCCCGGCCCAGGTCGATGGCAGCGGGGTCGACGGCGAGGTCACCGTTCCGGTCACCTTCGGGTACACCGGTGACTACATCGCCGCCGGTCACGGCCTCGAGGCGGCGACCGTGTCCAGCGGCGTCGTCGCCCAGGACCCGGACCAGAGCTTCGATCCGGACGACGGCGCCTCGAACCTGCACCAGGTCACCACCTCCGGTGCGGCGGCGTTGCTGATCAAGATGCCGCCCGAGGCCACCGAGGCCGCGGCCGACATCGACCTCTTCGTCCTCGACTCGAACGGGAACCAGGTGGCGTCCAGCACCGCCGGCGGCACCGACGAGGAGATCAGCCTGATCCTGCCGGCCGACGACACCTACGACATCTGGGTGCAAGGCTGGTCGGCTCCGGGCGGTGACTCGCCGTACGACCTGTACACCTGGGTCATCTCGGCAACGCCGGGCGGCAGCCTGGTCGTCGACGCACCGTCGTCGGCCACGCTCGGCCAGTCGGCCGACGTCGGTGTGTCCTGGACCGGCGCCACCGCCGGCGAATGGCACATCGGTGCGGTGTCGCACAGTGACGGGGCCGGCCTCATCGGCCTGACCCTGATCGACGTCGACAACCGCTGACCCGAGCGGTCGCCCCGCCGAGCGGGGCCCGTGACGACGGAGACCCCCGGGCCGGTGCCCGGGGGTCTCCCCGTTGTCCGTGGCGACCACACCGCCGGCGGCACGCCCCCGCTCTCGCCGCGACTAACCGTCGGTGTCGGTGTCGGCGGCGACGAGCCGGCGGACAGTCGCGGCCAGGCCTGCGCTGTGGTTGTCGGCCCCGAACATCCGGGTCGCGGCCCACGCGCCATCCATCAGCAGCAGCAGCGTCGAGGCCAGTCCGCGGGGATCGCGCAGTCCGGCGTCGGTGGCGATCGCGGTGAACCGATCGAGCGCCTCCCGCTTGTGGGCCGCGGCGACGGCGTGGGCCGGGTGCGTCGGATCGGGGAACTCGGCCGCCGTGGCCTGGAAGGCGCAGCCACGGCACACGGGGCTGGTGGCCTGGGCCTCGATCAGCCGAAAGATCTCGACGAGCAGGTCGGCGCCCTCGGCATCCGGGCCGACGCCGCCCTCGATCCAGGCCCAGAAGTCGTCGTTGGCCTGCTGGAGGTAGGCGACGACGAGCTCGTCCTTGGTCCGGAAGTGGCGGTACAGCGTGGCCTTGGCCACCCCGGCCTCGGCGATGATGCGGTCGACGCCGACCGCGCCGAACCCGTTGGCGTAGAACAGCTCGGCCGAGGTCGCCAAGATGCGCTCCCGGGCGCCGGGGGCGCCAGGGCCGCCACGGGGCGCCGGAGTAGCCACGGCCGCAGTCTAGGGCGGGCGGCGATCGGCCCTGGATGCCGGGGTCGTGGTCACGCTGATCGGCCGCTAGGTTCGATTGAACAGACAGGTCTGTCTTTCTCGTGGACGTCAACGCGAAGGAGTCCCAACATGCGCTATCGGGCGTTCGGCACCTCCGGGATCCGGGTGTCGGATCTCATCCTCGGCACGATGATGTTCGGTGACGGCACCGACTGGGCCGGTCGTCGGACCGCCGATGCCACCGAGGCCGCCAAGATCTACGAGGCCTACCGGGCCGCAGGCGGCAACACGATCGACACGGCGAACCGCTACACCGACGGTCTGAGCGAGCGGATGGTCGGCGACCTCGTCGCCAGCGAGCGGGACTCGATCATCCTGTCGACCAAGTACTCGCTCGGCGTCGACGGCACCGATCCCAACTCGGCCGGGAACCACCGCAAGAGCCTCCGCCGATCGGTCGAACGGAGCCTGGAGCGACTCGGCACCGACCACATCGACATCCTGTGGGTCCACGTCTGGGATCACCTGACCGACATCGAGGAGACCGTGCGCGGGGTCGACGACCTGGTCACCCGGGGTGTCGTGCTGGCGGCCGGCATCTCCGACACCCCGGCCTGGGTGGTCGCCCGGGCCAACACGTGGGCCGCCGGCCTCGGTCGGACGCCGTTCTCGGCGATCCAGGTCCCCTACAGCGCCGTGGCTCGCGACGTCGAGCGGGAGCTCGTGCCGATGGCGAAGGCCTACGGGCTGGCCATGGCGGCCTGGAGCCCGCTGAGCGGCGGCATCCTCTCCGGTCGATACGCCGACGGCGACGCCGCGTCGGCGCTGAGCGGGCCCGAGCGGGCCACGGCCCTCGCCGTCGCCGAGGTCGCCGGCCAGACCGGGGCATCGAGCGCGCAGGTCGCACTCGCCTGGCTGCTGGCCCGACCGTCGGCGCCCCACCCGATCGTCGGCTCGACCCGGGTCGGGCAGGTGATCGACGCGCTCGGCGCCGTCGATCTCCGGCTCAGCGAGGACCAGTTGGCCAGCATCGACGCCGCCGCGCCGGTCGACCTCGGCTTCCCCGGCGCGTTCATCCGGGACACGGTCGGCTTCGTCAACGGGGAGGTTGCGTCGCAGGTGGTTGGCCTGTGAGCGCAACGCTGGAGCCGTTCGCCGCCCGTGCCGACGAGGTGAACGCCTACCTGACGACAACCGGCCGGCGAAGCGGTCGCCCCCACGAGATCGAGATCTGGTGGGGCTATCTCGATGGCATCGTCTATCTCGTCTCCGGAGGCGGCGAGACCTCGGACTGGGTCCGCAACCTGCGGGCCGATCCCGACGCACGGTTGCGGGTCGGGCCGATCGATCGGCCGGTCCGGGCCCGCTTCCGGCTCGACGATCGCGAGCGATCGCTCGCCGGGGCGCTCCTGGCCGAGAAGTACCGTCCGGGTGAGGGATCCTGGGAGCACAGCTTCCTCGTCGCCTTCGACCCGCCGGCACCCGGGTAGGCCAAGCACATCCTGGCTGCTCCGCGTTTTGGGCGGCGGGGGTGACGTGCCAGCGCCGGTCCACCGATGGACCAGGTCGGGGTGTCGCAGTAGGTTCGCCCCATGACCGATGCCAAGAGGACGCCGGGCGGCGTCTCGTTCGTCCGCACCCCCGACGCCCGCTTCGAGGGGCTCGACGACTTCGCCCACGAGCCCCGCTACGTCGACGTCGACGGCCTCCGCATGGCCTACGTCGAGGCGGGACCGGCCGACGCCCCGCCCCTGCTCCTGTTGCACGGCGAGCCGACCTGGGGCTATCTCTACCGGCGCATGATCCCGATCCTCGTCGAGGCCGGCCGCCGGTGTGTCGTCCCCGACCTGATCGGGTTTGGTCGATCGGACAAGCCGACCGAGCGATCGGCCTACACCTATGCCGCCCACGTCGGCTGGCTGCAGGGCTTCCTCGACGCCATCGACCTCCCGCCGGCCACCCTGTTCGCCCAGGACTGGGGTGGCCTGATCGGTCTGCGGGTCGCCACCGGGTCACCCGAGCGGTTCGACCGCATCGCCATCGGCAACACCGGCCTCCCGATCGGTGAGTCGCTCGGCCCCGGCTTCGACTTCTGGCTGGAGCTGTCGCAGGCGACCGACTTCACCGACACCGGGGCGCTGATGGAGCGGGCGATGCAGGCCCGCGAGCTGACCGAGGCGGAGAAGGCGGCCTACTCGGCCCCGTTCCCCGACGCGGCGTTCACCGCCGGCGCGCTCGAGTTCCCGTGCCTGGTCCCGATCACGCCCGAACACGGCGGGGTGCAGGAGAACCTGGCCGCCTGGGAGGTCCTGGAGTCGTGGACGAAGCCGTTCCTCACCCTGTGGTGTCCCGGGGACCAGGTGCTCGGCCAGCTCGGTGCTGCGTTCATCGAGCGGGTGCCCGGCGCCGCCGGCCAACCCCACCAGACCTTCGAGCCGGGCGGACACTTCCTGCAGGACGATCGGGGCGAGGACGTCGCCGCCGCCCTGGTGGCCTGGCTGGCCTGAGCCGCCCCGGCCCGGCCCCTCACCGAGGACTCAGGCCACGCTGGCCCGCTGCAACCGCCAGGTGGTGAAGGCAAGGGCCACCCACGACACGGCCAGCAGCACGACGTAGCTGGCGGTCAGTCCGCGATCGGCCAGGCGGATGCTCTGGTCGGAGTAGTCGGCCAGCAGCGACGAGGCGTAGCTGTTGATCGAGAGTCGGGCGGCGCCGTCGCCCGCCCTGGCGATGAAGAACTCCCAGATGAACACGTACACCAGGCCCCACAACAGAGCCCGCTTGACCAGCAGGCCGAGGGCGACGAACACCGACACGTAGGCCAGGCTGCCGAGGGTGGTGCCGATGACCGTGCCGAGCAGGGCGTCGGCGTCGCCGCCGGAGCCGAGGGCGGCCATGAGGCCGAGCGACACCACGGTGATGGGCACGGCGACGGTCGCCGCTGCGGCCACCGCGGCCAGCGCCAGCCGGGACCGGGCCACCGGCCGCAGCCACACGTAGACCAGGGTCTCGTCCTCGACCCAGTTGCCGAGGGCTGCGCTCCCGAGCACGAGGGCAACGACCGGGACGATCAGGCCGAGCCCGAAGGCGCTCACCACGTCGACGGCGTCGGAGACCCGGGACACGTTGTCGCGGCCGATCAACCACCCGAGGATCGTGCAGATCGTGAGGATGACGCCGAACAGCACCAGGCGACCCCGGGTCAGCTGGTGCCGCAGCACCAGCCGGTAGAGGGCGCCCAGGGCTCCCGGGGTGCGGATGCGACCGGGGGCCGGGTCGGCCGCTGCCGGGAAGCTCGTTCGGCTCGGATCGGGGGCCGGCATCGGCGCCGGGGGAGGCTGCGTTGGTGTGGTCATGTCGTCGGTGCTCCGTCTTCGAGCCTGCGGGTGTTGTCGGCCGATCGTCGCATGGCGGGTACCCGGGTCAGGGGCCGACCAGGTAGCGGAAGACGCTCTCCAGGTCGGCGTCGAGCGGGGTGAGCTCCTCGAGCCGGATCCCGGCGGTGCTGCAGATGGCCGGGAGCCGCCTTCGGAAACCGACGGCATCGGCGGTGGTGATCTCGAGGCCGCCGCCCTCGGTCAGCTCGCACCCGGCGACCAGGCCCTCGCTGATCAGCTCGGCTGCGACCGTCCTCGGATCGGAGCAGCCGATCCGGTAGGTCAGCGGCTGGTCGTTCATCAGCTCCCGGATGGCCCGGAAGTCGCCCTCGGCGGCCAGGCGGCCCTTGGCCAGGACGAGCACCCGGGTACCGAAGCGCTCAACCTCCTCCAGCACGTGGCTGGACACGAGCACGGTCCGGCCCTCGTCGCCGAGCCGGTGGAACAGCGAGATCATCTGCCGCCGCTGCTTCGGGTCGAGGCCGTTGAGCGGCTCGTCGAGCACCAGCACCGGCGGCTGGTGCACGAGGGCGGCCGCGATCTTGGCCCGCTGGCGCATGCCCTTGGAGAAGGCGCCGAGCGGTCGCTCGAGGCCCGGGTCGAGCTCGACGGCGTTCAGGGCGGCCCTGGCGGCGGCCTGCGGGTCGCCGACGCCGGCCAGCACTGCGGCCAGGTGGACGAACTGGTAGACCGTGTCGCGCTCGAAGATCCCGTCCTGCTGGGGCACGAGGCCGACCCGGGCCCTGGCGCCGGCGTCGGTCCTCGGGTCGCCGCCGCCGATCAGGATGCGGCCGGTCGTCGGCGGGGTGAGGCCGCAGAGCACCCGGAGCAGCGTCGACTTGCCGGCCCCGTTCGGGCCGAGCAGGGCGGTGACCCCCGGCTCGATCGCAAACGACACCTCGGACACCGCGACCAGCGAGCCGAAGGCCTTCGACACGTTGTCGACCACGACGGTGGCGGTCGGGGGAACGAGCAGCGCCGGCCGGGTCGGCGGCGGGCCGGCCACGGGGGCGCCGGTCGGCGGCGGGGGCGGGACCGCACCGGCTGCGCCGTCGGCGACGGCTGCACCGGCCGCGCCCTCGGAGGGTGGTGGCGGCGGCGGTGGCGGCGTCGAATCGATCGTCATCGGCCCATCTCCTCGTCGAGCGAGTGCCCGTCCGCGGTCATCGCCGCACCAGCATCCGGCGGTAGCGGTCCCAGACGAACAGCCCGCAGCCGACGATGATGCCGAGCACGGTCAGCCAGATGAGACCGGTCGAGATGTCGCGGCTGGCCCAGTCGCCCTCCTCGCCGTGGATGCGCGACGTCAGCTCGAACGGCAGCGAGACCAGGTCGGCGAGCCGGTACAGCTCGGACTGGTCGCCGGCCTCGACGACGGCGTTGCTGATCGCCAGCGAGCCGAAGAAGAGGCCGATGATCGTGGCGGTGGCCGCCCCCTTGCGGTCGGTGGCGGCGCTCACCGCCATCGAGATGGCGGCGTAGAAGGCGCTCATCACCGCGCCCGACAGGATGATCCGCCAGGCCAGCTGCAGCCCGTCGCCGAGGCCGTCAGGCCCGGAGTCGGCCAGCCACAGCCCGATCAGCAGCACGAGCGGCGGACCGATGGTGACGACGGCCAGGATCGAGCCGATGGCCAGCGTCTTGCCGAGCAGGTACGTGCGACGATCGAGCGGGGAGGCGAGGTAGACCCCGAGCATCCCGGTGCGGCGATCGGTGCAGAGCAGCTCGGGGGCGACGAAGGAGGCGAACAGCAACAGGGCGGCGCTGACGAACCCGTAGTAGCCGGCGTAGCTCGGCAGGACCTCGCCCTCGATCTCGTTGGGGAGCAGGGCGGCGACGCCGAGGAAGACGGCGGCCGGCGTGTAGGCCATGAGGATGACGGCAACCGGCATGACCTTGTGGCGGGCCGAGCGGCCGATGCCGAGAACGGCCCTGGCGCTGTGGGCCACCAGGGTGCGGATGGCGCCGCCGACGCCGGTCCGCTCGCCGCCGTAGGACCGGTAGCCCTGCTCGTAGATGGCGGCATCGGTCATGACGTCGTCTCCAGGAACACGTCTTCCAGGCTCAATCGCCGGCGACTCAGGCGGGTGATGCCGGCGCCGGCGTGAGCGCAGACGTCTCGGGCGATGTCGAACACCCGGTCGTCCTGGCCGGTGGCCACCAGCAGCCGCCCGTCGACGGTGACCGCGATGTCCCGGGCCTGCAGCCCGGCGACGACCGGTTGCACGGTGGCGGCGTCCTCGAGCTCGACGACGATGTCGGAGCCGCCGCCCCGGAGCTCCTCGAGTGAGCCGGAGGCCAGCACCCGGCCGTCACCGATGATCACCGCCCCGTCGCAGATCTGCTGGACCTCGTCGAGCAGGTGGGAGCTGAGGACCACGTCGATCCCGTACTCGGTCGCCACCCGCCTGATCAGGGCCAGCATGTCGTCTCGTTGGACCGGGTCGAGGCCGTCGGTCGGCTCGTCGAGCAGGACCAGGCTGGGGTCGTGGGCGATGGCCTGGGCCAGCTTGACCCGCTGGCGTTGGCCGGTGCTCATCGTGCCAAGCGGGCGGAATCGCTCCTCGCCGAGGCCGACCAGCCACAGGGCATCGCTGGCCCGGGTGGTCGCCTCCCGCTTCGGCAACCCGTGCAGCTCGGCGACGTGGCGGACGAAGTCGGACGCCTTGACGTCGGGCGGCAGGGTGTGGTGCTCGGGGGCGTAGCCGAGCCGGGCCCGCACCTCGGCCCCGGCGGTGTAGGGGTCGATGCCGAGCACCCGGAGCGAGCCGCCATCGGTCGGGTGGAGGCCGAGCATCATGCCGAGCAGGGTGGTCTTGCCCGTGCCGTTCGCGCCGAGCAGCCCGGTGATGCCGCCGCCGATGACGAAGTCGACGCCGGTCAGGACCGTGAACGATCCGTACCGCTTCATCACCCCATCGGCCGCCACCAGGGCGGTCCCGTGCTCGCGTGCGACGGTCGTCATGGCTGCCATCATGCCCCGGACCAGCAGGGAAGCGGCATCGGGGTCAACCCTGATCGGACCCCGAGAGGCCCCGGGGTGCCGGCGACGGCGGGGCGGGGCGGATCGGCCTCACGGATCGAGCAGGTTGGCCGCGACCACGGCGCCGAGCTCCCAGCAGCGGTCGAGATCGTCCTGACCGGGGGCGCCGGTGACGACGACCGGTTCGGCCACCGCCCGCCAACGCAGCCCGGTGATGATCGTCTCGGCCGCCCGGAGCGCCCCGGTGCAGTCGTCGTTGCCGTGCAGGTAGAGGCCGTGTGGCCGGCCGATGGTCTCGGCCAGGCACGGGTAGTAGATGGTGTCGAAGAAGTGCTTGACCGCCCCGCTGAGGTAGCCGAGGTTGGCCGGCGAGCCGATCACGTAGCCGTCGGCCGCCAGCACGTCGCTTGCCGTTGTGGCGAGAGCGGCCCGGCTCACCACCTCGACGTCGCCCAGCTCGGGCTGGTCCGCACCGTCGAGCACCCGCTCGAACAGGGTGTGCAGGGCGGGGGAGGGGGTGTGGTGGACGACGAGGAGACGGGCCATCTCAGGTCGTCCAGCCGTCCGGGGCCGAGCCGCCGCCGACGGCGCGGAGCACGGCTTCGACGAGCAGGGCCTCGCGCTGGTCGACGAAGGGGAGGTGGTTGTTGATCTCCAGGGCGACGAGCCCGTGCAGCGTGCCCCAGGTGGCGACCATCCGGGCGACCACGTCGGGCGGGGCGTCGGCTTGTTGCTCGACCGATGCGACCCGCCCGACCGCCAGCCCGAAGGAGGCGATGAGCGGGCGGAGCATGTCGACCTCGGCGTCGACCGTCGGCCCGCCCGGCGGCGCGGCGTAGCCCGGGATCTGGTCGGTGAAGATGAGGTTGTAGTGGGCCGGGTGGTCGATGGCCCATCGGCGGTAGGCCTGGACCACGGCGACCAGCGGCGCTGGATCGGGCTCGACGGTCCGTTCGGCGCTCGTGCCGGGTGGATCGGTGGGTGCTTCACCGCCGGTCGCGGCGTCGAGGGCCCGTTCGAGGGCGTCGGCCAGGCCGCCGTAGGTGTCGATGATGACGGCGGTGAACAGCTCGTCGAGGCTGGCGAAGTAGGTGTAGAGCGACGCCGGGTTCATCCCGACCTCGCGGGCGATCGCCCGCCACGACACCCCGGCCCGACCGCCCTCGGCCAGCTGGCGGCGGGCGATGGCGACGATCTCGGCCGTCAGCTCCCGCCGTTGCCGGTCCCGGCGGCTCTCCGGCGCGTCCGGTGGCGCCGACGGCTCTGTCTGCATGTGACCGACATTACCCAAACGAGCGTTGCTTTTCAAACACCGTTTGATCGATGATCGACCCATGGATCAATCATCGATTGGAAAACGAACAACGTTTGACAAGAGCGCCGTCGACGATGGCACGGCGGCCCACCTGTCAACCCTCGAACGACCGGTGGTGCTCGGCGCCGGCCCGGTCGGTCGAGCCCTCGTCGCCGAGCTGTCGGGTCGCGGTCACACACCGGCCGTCGTCACCCGATCGGGGACCACCCTCCCCGGTTCGCGGGCCGTCACCGCCGATCTGACCGATCCGGCCCAGATCGAGCCGGCCCTCGCCGGGGCCACCGTCGTGTTCCAGGCCGCCCAGCCGGCCTACACGCGCTGGCCGGAGGAGTTCCCCACCCTCCAGCGCCGGATCGTCGACGGCGCGGCGGCGACCGGCGCCACCCTGGCGGTCGTCGAGAACCTCTACGGCTACGGGCACGTCCGCGGGCCGATCACCGCAGACCTCCCGCTCGCCGCCACCACCAGGAAGGGCACGGTCCGGGGTGAGATGTGGCGCGAGCTGGCCCGGGCCGACCAGGCCGGACGGCTGCCGGTGGTCGCCGTCCGGGGCAGCGACTTCATCGGCCCCGGCGTCACCGGATCCGCCTACGGCGAGCGGTTCGTCGGCCCGCTCGTCGCCGGCGGCAGGGCCGACCTGCTCGGCGATCCGGACGCCCGCCACACGGTGACCTACGTCCCCGACCTGGCGGCGAGCCTGGTCGCCGCCGCCGCCGATCCCGACGCCATCGGCCGGGCGTGGCTGGCCCCGAACGCCCCGGCGGTGACCCAGCGCCAGCTCGTCGCCCTCATCGCCGACGCGGCCGGGGTGGCTCCCCGCTTCCGCCGGCGCAGGGGCTGGCAGGTTCGCCTGCTGGGGCTGGTCGTGCCCGAGGTGCGGGAGATGGTCGAGCTGCTGTACGAGTTCGACGACGACCTGGTGGTCGACAGCACCGAGACGACCGAGCGCCTCGGCGTCGAGGCAACGCCGCTGGCCGACGTCGTCGCCACCACCGTCGAGTGGTACCGAGCCCGCGCCGGGGAGCGGGCATCGTGAGCGGCACGGTCACCACGGCCCGACCCGGGCGGTCGACCGGCACCGGCGTCGCCCGCACGCTGGCCCTCGGCGGTGCGGTCGCCTTCGCCGCCCTCTTCGCCTTCCGGGCGGTCAGCCCGGTCGACGCCATCCTGCTGCCGATCGCCATCGCCCTCGTCGCCGCCACCGGCGCGGTGGTCGTCGGGTACCGGTTGGCCGGCTGGTTCTACCTCGTGTTCCCGATCGCCCTGTTCGCGTCCCCCGCCAGCCGGGAGCTGGCCTTCAACCTGTCGGCCGTCGACTCGGTGGCGTGGCGCTGGTACGGCGTCGTCAGCCTCGTCACCCTCGGCCTCGGCACCGCGGCCGCCATGACGGTCGGCCTTCGGGGCCGACCCTCGGCTCCGTCAACGGACGAGCCCCGGACCGAGCCGCCGGACCCGACGCCGCCCTGGTCGGTTGCGGCCGTCGGGGGCCTCGCGCTCGGCCTGGCGTTCCTCGTGCTCGCCCCGGCCGTGGCCGACCATCCGGGCTTCGGTCGAGACCTGTCCCATGCCGAGCTGGCGGCCCTGCCGACGATCGACCTGCTCAACGACCGCTACGACCCCGGCGTGGTCACCATCGACCGGTCGGGGACCCACCGGTTCCGTCTCGACAACCCGACCGACGTCCCCCACACGGTCACGATCGACGCCATCGACCTCGAGGTCTGGGTACCGGCCCGGCGTTGGTCGGTGATCGAGTTCGACGCCGGCGAGCTGCCCGAGACGGTGGCCTTCCACTGCTCGGTCGGCGAGCACCGCCAGCGGGGCATGAGCGGCGTCCTGGAGGTGGTGTCGTGAGCGTCGTGGCGGCCGCGGTCCGGGTCGTCGCCCCGGTCGCCGTCACCCTGGTGCTCGCAGCCTGTGCCGGCGGCACCGACCTCGAAACCCCGGCGGCGGCCGGGACCGCAGTCGACCGACCGGCCGCAGCCGCCGCACCCGACCCGCAGGCGGAGGCCGGACGCCGGCTGGCCGTCGACCGCAACTGCGTCTCGTGCCACTCGGCCGACGGCACCGACGGCGTCGGGCCGACGTGGCTGGGCCTGGACGGCTCCGTCGAGCGCCTCACCGACGGCTCGACCGTCGTCGTCGACCGCGACTACCTCGTCCGGGCCATCGAGCAGCCTGCGGCCGAGGTCGTCGACGGCTTCGTCGTGGTGCCGATGCCGGCGATCGAGATGAGCGACGACGAGGTCGACGCCATCGTCGCCTACATCGAGTCGCTCGCATCCTGACCGGGGCCGCTCCCGGCCGATGCCAGCACCCGTCGCACGGCGGCCGGCGACTCCACCATCATCATGTGGCCGCTGTCGGCGAGCGTCGTCACCTCGACCGATGCTGCGGCGCCGTCACGCAGTGCCTCGACGAGCTTGGCGGTCGCCCGTGGCGGGGTCATCTTGTCAGCCGATCCGATGACCACCTCGACGGGGCAGGTGACCGCCGCCGCCCGCTCCAGCGCGTCGCCGTAGTCCATGCACGCCCGGAAGTCGGTGGCCAGCACGCCGGCGGCGCTCGTCTCGACGAGGGCCCTGGCCCCGCCGAGCATCCACAGACCGGGCGTCGGGTTGAGCCCGACGTGGGCCGGCGGGGCGTGACCCCACGACGCCATCAGCGCCGCGGCGTCGGCCAACCGATCCTCCGAGGCGCTCAGCAGGTCGGGGTGGACCGGCATGCCGTCGGCCGTGCCGAGCAGCGTCAGCGAGGTCACCAGCTCCGGCCGGCGGGCGGCGAGGTCGAGGCCGATGAACGAGCCCATCGAGTGGCCGACCACCCGGGCCGGGGTCAGCCCGGCGGCGTCGAGGAACCGCCCGACCCAGTCGGCCAGCTCGGCGATCGAGCCAAGGGGCTCGCCGGCCGACCGGCCGTGGCCGGGCAGGTCGACCGCGGCGACCCGGTGGCCACGGTGGGCCAGGTAGCGGGTCTGCAGCTGCCAGACCGTGCCGTCCATGCCTGCGCCGTGGATGAGCACCATCGCCGGCTGGTCACCGCGGCCGGCGAGGTCGAGCCCCCCGGTTGCGGCGTGGGCCGGGTGACCGTCGACCTCGACGATCATCGCTGGCTCGCCTTCAGGGCTCGGCTCAGATCGTCGCGTTGCTCGATTGCGTCGACGATCATCGCTGGCTCGCCTTCAGGGCTCGGCTCAGATCGTCGACGATGTCGGCGGGGTCCTCCAGACCGACCGACAGGCGGATCAGGTCCTCCCCGATCCCGGCCGCCTCCAGGTCGGCGGCCGACATCTGCTGGTGCGTGGTCGATGCCGGGTGGATGACCAGCGTCTTGGCGTCGCCGACGTTGGCCAGGTGCGACGAGAGCCGCACCGCCTCGATGAACCTCCGCCCGGCCTCCCGCCCCCCGTGCACGCCGAAGCTGAGGATGGCCCCGGCCCCCTTCGGGTAGAGACGGGCCGCCAGCTCGTGGTCGGGGTGGTCGGGTACCCGGGGGTGGCTCACCCAGCTGACCGCGTCGTGACCGACCAGCAGGTCGAGCACCGCATCGGTGTTGTCGACGTGGCGGGCCATGCGCAGCGGCAGGGTCTCGACCCCCTGCAGGATCTGGAAGGCGTTGGCCGGGCTCATCGCCGCCCCGAAGTCGCGCAGGCCCTCGGCCCGGGCCCGCATGCCGAGCGCCGCCGGTCCGAACTCCTCGGCGAAGCTGAGCCCGTGGTAGCCGGCGTAGGGCTCGGTCAGCGTCGGGTGGCGATCGGACGACGCCCAGTCGAACCGGCCGCCGTCCACCACCACACCGCCGAGGGCGACGCCGTGGCCGCCGAGGAACTTGGTGGCCGAGTGGATGACCACATCGGCCCCGTGCTCGATCGGGCGCAACAGGTAGGGGGTTGCGAACGTCGAGTCGACGACCAGGGGCAGGCCGTTGGCGTTGGCGACCTCGGCGATGGCGGCGACGTCGAGCACCTCGATGCCCGGGTTGCCCAGCGTCTCGGCGTAGACCGCCCGGGTCTCGGGACGGATGGCGGCGGCGAAGGCGTCGGGATCACGGGGATCGACGAACGTGGTCGTGATCCCGAACCTCGGCATCGTCAGGTTGAGGAGTTGGTGGGAGCCCCCGTAGAGGTTCCGGGAGGCGACGACGTGGTCGCCGGCCCCGGCCAGGGTGGCGAGGGCAAGATGCAGTGCGGCCTGACCGGAGGCCGTGCAGACGGCCCCGACCCCGCCCTCGAGGGCGGCCAGCCGCTCCTCGAGGACGGCGACCGTCGGGTTGGAGATCCGACTGTAGATGTGGCCGGGAACCTCCAGGTTGAACAGCGACGCTGCGGTGTCGACGTCGTCGAAGGCGTACGACGTGGTGAAGTAGATCGGCACCGCCCGAGCGCCCGTCGCCGGGTCGGGGCGTTGACCGGCGTGCAGGCTGAGGGTGTCGAAGCGGAGGAAGTCGGGCTCGACCATCGGGCCAGCTTAGGAGGTGCGTCGAGCGGCCGGCCCGTTGTCCCGGCCGCGGACGTAGGCTCCGTCGATGAGCGATCTCCCCGGGCTGACGTCGACCGAGCGGGCGGCCTATCTCGACCGGATCGGTCTCGCCGCCGACGAGCCCGGGGCCGAGGCCGGGCCCCCGCTGCTCGCTCGGCTCCAGCTTGCCCACCTCCTGGCCGTGCCGTTCGAGAACCTCGACATCCACCTCGGGCGGGGGATCAGCCTGGAACCCGACCGGGTGCTGGCCAAGGTGGTCGGCCGGCGGCGGGGTGGCTACTGCTACGAGCTGAACTCGGCCTTCGCCAGGCTGCTGACGTCGTTCGGGTTCGACGTCACGCTCGTCTCGGTCCGGATCCCGTTCGACCGGGGTGGTCTCAGCCCCGAGTTCGACCACCTCGCCCTGCTCGTCGCCGGTGGCGCCCTCGAGCGGACCCACCTGGTCGACGTCGGCTTCGGCGACGCCTTCACCGTCCCCCTGCCGCTGCACAGCGGTGCCGAGGTGGCCGACCGGGACCGTCGCGTCCGCCTCGTCGACCACGGCGACCACTGGGACTACGAGGAGGACCGGGGCGATGGCTGGCGGCTCTGGTACCGGTTCACCGTGACGCCGCAGCACCTCGGCGCGTTCGAGGGGATGAACCGGTTCCAGCAGTCGAGCCCCGACAGCCACTTCACCGGTCGCCGGATCTGCACCCGCCTCACGCCGGCCGGCCGGCTCACCCTGTCGGACCGGCGGCTCATCGAGACCGAGGTCGGGGGTGACCGGTCGGAGCGCGACCTCGACGACGCGGAGATCGAGGCGACGCTCGATGCCCGGTTCGGCATCGACGTGCCGCCGGCACCGTCGCTCGCCGGCCTCCCGGCGACCGGCGTCGCCGTTCGGCCGGCCACGCTGGCCACCAACGGCGCAGACGGCCGCCCCCGGCTCACCGTCGTCCACCCCTCGATCGAGCACGACCGGATCCGGCTGACCATCGACGAGCGCGGTCCCGCGGCCAACGACCTCCGGCTCGACGGTCGGTGCACCGTGCTGCTCGCCGACCCCGAAGCCCCCGATCGGGTGGTCGAGGTGCGGTCGTGGGCATCGGTGGCCAGCAGCGGCCGAGGCGGTGACGGCGCAGGCGGGCTGGCCGTGGTCCTCCGACCGCAGCGCATCGAGGGCCCGAGCGTCGCCTGACGGCCGCCCGACGTTCGACGGTCAGCCGCCGGCGGTCAGCAGCTCCCGCTCGAACCGACCGGCCACGGTCTGCAGGATCTGCGCCTCCCGGGGGTCGAACTCGATGTCGCCGGCCCAGGTCATCACCAGGACCGCTCGCCCGATCTGCACCACCCACTCGTCGAGGAACAGCGTCTTGCGGCCCAGCTGCTCGAGCTCGAACGAGGTGGCGAACTGGACGGCCTCGGTCCGCTGACCGAAGTCGGGGGCCGGGAGTGCCGCACTGGTCGAGGTCAGACCGGTGAGCGTCGGGTTGGTCCCGGTCACCGACTTCTCGAGCAGCGTCCTGGTGCACTGCTGGTAGTCCCGGTCGAGCACCAGCAGCGGTCCTCGCTCGGAGGCCAGCTGCTCGGTCTCGTAGAAGGTCACGGTGACGCTGACCGCCGTATTGCCGGCCACGTAGCTCTCGTCCCGACCGGCAACGGCCGTCTCGCCGTCGCCGCGGATGGCAGGCACGGCCGACGCGCAGGCCGCCAGTGCCTCGTAGTCGGCCAGCACCTCCGCCCGGGGCCGCCTGGTGACCGCCTCCCAGGCCGGGTCGAGATCGGCGGTCTGCAGGGCGATCCGCTCGGCCACCTCCCGGTCGGCCTCCGGGTCCGGGTCGGTCACCGCCGGAGCGCCAGGCGTCGCCGGGCTTGCGGCCGTGGTCGAGGTCGTCGATTCCGTCTCGGCCCCGCCGTCGGGATCGGTCCGCTCCGGGCCGGTCGTGTCCGAGGACGGGTCGTCGACCGGTGCGATGTCGTCGTCGCCATCGCTCTCCGACGGGTCGCCGCCCGCAACCGGCCCGTCGCCGCCGGCCGACTCGTCGCCGCCGAGCAGCTGCGAGGCCGCGACCACCCCGACGACCGCCAGCACGGCGACCGCGGCCAGCGCCAACCACAGCACCGGCTGGGAACCGCCGCCTGGACCGGCCCCGCCAGGCGACCTCGGGGGTGGCACGCTGACCGTGTCGGGCCCGCCGGGACCGCCGACCCCGCCGGACGACGACCAGCCGGCCGCGGCCCCGTCGCCGCCGACCGGGCCCGAGGTCGCCGGCCCCGGGGTGATGACGACCCGACCGGATCCGTCCGGCCAGGACCAACCGGGCAGCGCCTCGAGGAACGCTCGGGCCGACGCCGGTCGCCGGTCCGGGTCCTTGTCGAGGGCCGAGGTCATGAAGCGGTCGACCGCCTCGCCCCGGCCGAGGCCCGGCACCGGATGGGTGGCGATGCGATGCAGGTAGGCCGGATGGGAGTCGGGCCCGTCGACGTCGAACGGGGCCCGGCCGGCGACCATGGCGAACATCGTCGAGGCCAGGGAGTACAGGTCCGACCGCTCGTCTCGCCGGTCGACGCCGCCGGTGAACGTCTCGGGCGAGGTGTGGGCCAGGGTGAAGGTGACCGATCCGGTCGCCGTTCCCTCCCGGATCGAGGCGATGCCGAAGTCGGTCAGCTTGGGGACCCAGTCGGCGGTGAGCAGGATGTTGGCCGGCTTGATGTCGTGGTGGAGGATGCCGTCGGCGTGGGCGGCCCCGAGCGCCTGGGCCACCGGACCCAGGTAGGCGACCGCCTGCTCCCAGGTGAAGACGTGGCCGTGGTCGAGCTGGTCCTGCAGCGACCCGTTGGCTGCGTACTCCATGATGAGGTAGGCGGACCCGTCGCCGGTGTATCCGGAACGGTAGGGGGTGATGACGTTTGGGTGGCCGTCGAGTCGTCCCATCAGCGCCAGCTCGCGCTCGAACCGTCGGCGCCCGGCGTCGCCGAGGACATCGAGGACCTTCACCGCCACCTTGCGGCTGAACGCCTCGTCGGTCCCGACGAACACCGTCGAGTAGCCGCCGGCCCCGATGTGCTCCAGGCCCGAGAGCCCGTCGATGTCGGGAGTCGTTCCGCCCTTCATGGCCAACGTCGCACGCCTCCTGGTCGGTCCGAACCGGTCGGTCGGTGGCCAGCGTCCCCCAACGGTAGTTGGCCGAGGCGGGGTGCAGAGACGCGGGCCCGGCGGTATCGCTCGGCGGGGGCCGGACGGTCAGAAGACGACCGTCGCCGCCCAGGCCGACCACGCGGCGAGCATCACCGTGCCGAGGCCGAGGTCGATGAGCACGCTGATCCCGAACCCGCGCAGCGTGCCCTTGGCCGCGGTCCAGGCCGCATCCCAGTCGTCGTTGCGGAGGTACTCGACGACCAGCAGGCCGACGACGGCCCCGACGATGACGCCGACGACCGGGATGAGGAAGAAGCCGGCGACGGCCCCGATCACCGCCCCGAGCTGGGCCAGGCCGGAGGCCCCCGAGTCGGCCGCGGCCCGGCGGGGCACGATCACACCCGAGACCAGGCTGACCACCACGAGCACGCCCAGGAGCGAGACGACGCCGATCCCGAGCCCGCTCCAGCCGACGGCGAACCCGTAGAGCAGGGCCGCCCCCCACATCAGCAGCAGGCCGGGGACGACGGGGACGATCACGCCGGCCAGCCCGACGACCATGACCACCCCGGTCACCACGGTCCAGAAGACGTCACCCTCGGCCATCGCCCCGTCCCGTCCCGCCGGTCAGCCGCCGTCGGCGGCCGACCCCTCCCGCTCGGTCGCCAGCTCGACGAGCCTGCCGACGGTGTTCCAGTTGCGGGCCGTCGTCGGCCCGCCGGCCACCCGGTCGATGACGACGTTGGTCAGCGTCGAGCGGGCCATGCCATCCGGGTAGGCGGCGAAGAGCTCGCCGGCGGCCACGTCGAGCCGGTCCGGCGCGTACCGCTCGCCGTCGAAGGCGTCGAGCACCTCGGCGGTGACGGGGGTGCTGGTGAAGAAGCAGTGAACGGCCTTCGGCGCCGTGGCCGCCAGCTCGGCGAACGGGTTGGCGCCTGCGGCCGAGCGGAGCTCGTCCGCGGTGCGGGTCAGCACCGCGATGTCGAGGCCGAAGGAGTCGGTGATGACGGCGGCGATGGCGCCGGCCGGGTCGTCGTCGGCCGCCAGCACGAGGTTGCCCGAGGCGATGTAGGTGGTGACCTCGCCGAGTCCGGCGTCGGCGAGGGCCTGCCGGAGCGCACCCATCGGCACCTTGTTGTGGCCGCCGACGTTGACCCCTCGCAGCAGCGCCACCCAGATCGTCATCGCCCGGTCGACCGGCCGATCACGTCTGGTCGAGCTTGGACAGCCACTCGGGCAGGCTCGGGGCCTCGGCCCCGATCGAGGTGGAGTCGCCGTGGCCGGTGTGGACCACCGTGGCCTCGGGCAGCGACAGGAGCCGCTTGCGGATCGACTCGACGATGACCTCGTAGCTGCTGAACGACCGCCCGGTGGCCCCCGGTCCGCCCTGGAACAGGGTGTCGCCCGAGAAGACGACGCCGTCGGCCCGCACGTGGAAGCAGCAGCCGCCGGGGGAGTGGCCGGGGGTGTGCAGCACGTCGAGCACGCTGCCGCCGACCCGGATCCGGTCGCCGCCGGTCAGCTCGGTGTCGAACCGGTGCTCGGGGTAGACCGTCTCCCAGAGCATGGCGTCGTCGGGGTGGAGGTGGATCGGGGCGTCGGTGGCCTCGGACAGCTCGACCGCGGCGTTGATGTGGTCGTTGTGGCCGTGGGTGCAGAGGATGCCCTTCAGGTGCCGGTCGCCGATTGCCTCGGCGATGGCCCTGGCGTCGTGGGCCGCGTCGATCACCACGACCTCGCGGTCGTCGCCGACGATCCACACGTTGTTGTCGACGTCGAAGTCCTGCCCATCGAGGCTGAAGATCCCCGACGTGATCAGGTGGTCGATCCGGGCGGTCATCCCGGCGTCCTAGATGACGACGACGGAGCGCAGGACCTCGCCCCGCTCCATCTTGTGGAAGGCCTCCTCGACGTCGTCGATGGCGATCGTCTCCGACACGAAGCCCTCCAGGTTGAGCCGGCCCTGCAGGTGGAGGTCGATCAGCATCGGGAAGTCGCGCGACGGCAGGCAGTCGCCGTACCAGCTCGACTTCAGCGCCCCGCCCCGACCGAAGATCTCGATGTAGGGCAGCTCGATCTTCATCTCGGGGTTGGGCACGCCGACCAGCACCACGGTGCCGGCCAGGTCGCGGGCGTAGAACGCCTGCTCGTAGGTCTCGGGCAGGCCGATGGCCTCGATGGCGACGTCGACCCCGTTGCCGTCGGTCAGCTCCCGGATCCTCTCGACCGGGTCCTCCTTGGTCGAGTTGATCGTGTGGGTGGCGCCGAAGTCCTTGGCCCACTCGAGCTTCTGGTCGTCGATGTCGACGGCGATGATCGTGCTGGCCCCGGCCAGCCTGGCCCCCTCGAGGGCGGCGTCGCCGACGCCGCCGCAGCCGAACACCGCAACCGAGTCGCCCCGGCCGACGCCGCCGGTGTTCATCGCCGCCCCCAGCCCGGCCATCACGCCGCAGCCGAGCAGGCCGGCGACCTCGGGCTTGGCCGACGGGTCGACCTTGGTGCACTGGCCGGCGGCCACCAGGGTCTTCTCGCAGAAGGCGCCGATGCCGAGGGCCGGCGACAGCTCGGTGCCGTCGGTCAGCGTCATCTTCTGCTCGGCGTTGTGGGTGGCGAAGCAGTACTGCGGCTTGCCCTTCTCACACGAGCGGCAGGACCCGCAGACCGCCCGCCAGTTGAGGATCACGAAGTCGCCGGGAGCGACGTCGGTGACGCCGTCGCCGACGGTCTCGACCAGGCCCGCCGCCTCGTGGCCGAGCAGGAAGGGGAACTCGTCGTTGATGCCACCCTCCCGATAGTGGAGGTCGGTGTGGCACACGCCGCAGGCCTGGATGGCCACGACCGCCTCGCCCGGCCCGGGATCCGGGACCACGATCGTCTCGACCGTGACCGGCTCGCCCTTCGCCCTGGCGATGACTCCTCTGACTTCCTGTGGCACGGTGATCCCCTCTCCGGGTCCAATGGTCCGCCGGCGTCACCGGCCGGCGTCTTCGGGCTCCGAATCTAGCCCTGGAGCCGCGCCCGATGCTCGTCGATGGCAGCTCCGGGGCCGCCGGACCTGGTACATCTAGGGCATGCCCCCGCGCTCCGCCACCTCGCCGGTCGATCACCCGCGCCGTCGCCCGCCGCTCGTCCGGTTCCCCCACCTCCTCGCCGCCGTCGTGCTCGCGTTGCTGGCTGCCGGCTGCGGTTCCTCGAACTCCGCCGACGATGCCGCATCCGACGGCACGGACGCCGTCGCCGCCGACGACCCGGCGACCGACGGCGACGACGAGGCCGCCACCGGCGACCGGATTCCTCCAGGACTGGTCGACGGCTCGGTCACGGTCGTGGTGCCCAACAGCCCGGGCACGCTGAGCACCGTCGGGCGGCAGCGGGTGATGGCGGCCCTGCTCGGCGAGGGACCGAACGCCTACCTCGGCGGTCCCGAGGTGCCGGTCACCGTCCGGTTCTCGGCGCTCGACGCCGACATCACCGAGGACGTGCCGGGTGAGTGGTTGACCACCGATGCGTCCTCGCTCGGGTTGTACGTCGCCCCGGTCGCCTTCGCCGAGGCCGGGCTGTGGGAGGTGACGGTGCTGGCCGGCGACCAGGAGGTCGGCGGGGCGCTGATCGAGGTGGTCGACGAATCGGTCGTGCCGAACGTCGGCGACCCGGCACCGGCCACGGTGACGCCGACCGGCGAGACCGCCGAGGAGATCGCCGCCATCAGCACCGACCCCGAGCCCGAGGCCGGGTTCTACGACCTGTCGATCGACGAGGCGGTGGCCAACGGTCGGCCGACGGTGATCGCCTTCGCCACCCCGGCCTTCTGCCGCACCGCGCTGTGCGGCCCGACCATCGAGTCCGTGAAGACCGCCACCGCGGGCCGGGACGGACTCGACGTCGTGCACGTCGAACCGTTCGACCTCGAGCTCGCGCCCCAGGGCATCCTCGAGCCGCTCCCGGTGATGCTCGACTGGAACCTGCTGACCGAGCCGTGGGTCTTCGTGGTCGACGCCGACGGGCTGATCACCGCCAGCTTCGAGGGGATCATCGGCCAGGGTGAGTTGGAGCGGGCGCTCGATCAGCTGCCGTCGTCCTGAGCGTCCGCCGGCGAGCTCGCGGCCGGCCAGTTCGGCGGCTCGATCACCCCGTCGAGCACCCGATCGACGTAGTCGACCAGCACCTCGGCGCCGCCGACGTTGGTGGTCGTCCCCCGCCCCGCCTCGACCGCGGCCCGAATGGTCGCATGCGGTGAAGCCGGGCCGACGAGCAGATCGGTCGTGATCACCACGTAGCCGCCCGTCGGGTCGATCGGTTCCCAGCGGTCGTCGCCGGTGAGCACCTCGATCGGCCCGACCCGACGGCCCTCGGGCTCGGCGAGGTCGGGCGACGACCGCACCCCGGAGGTGTGGGGGTAGGCCGACTGGGTGGTCGGATCGGCGTCGAGCCCGGCGGCGACGGCCTCCTCGAGCGCCGCCGCCAGCTCGGCGCCGGTGAGCTCGACCACGACGAGGTGGGGCTGGTGGCCGAGCAGGCGATAGGCCTCCAGCAGCGTGAGCGGTCCCGGGCCGACGGCGTCGGCGGTGGTGGCCGAGTCGATGACCGACACGATCGGCCCGGAGCCGGCCGACCGGTCGGATCCGCCCCACCAACGGAAGGCGTCGGCCACCACCTGCTGGACGTCGGGTCGGGGCCCGGTGATGTCGACGACGTGATCGCCGGGGCCGCACAGCAAGCCGACCGTCCGGCTCGGGACCGACGTGTGGCACAGCTCGTCGGTGACGGTGGCCACCGGGTCATCGAGCCGTAGATCGAGCGCTGCGGTCCAGCGGGCCAGCGCCGCCGTCACCCCGGCGTCCGGCTCGACGGTCGACAGCTCGGGATGGGTGGCGATCTCCCGGGCCACGGCGGCTCGATCGTCGTCCGGCAGCGGCCCGGTCCCGTCGGCCGCCACCGCCTGGGCGCCGAGCAGGAACTGCAGCCGACCGCCGCATCGGACCACCCGGCCGCGCTCGTCGAGCCCGAGCTCGAGGCGGCCGACCGACCGGCCGCCGGTGCCCGTGTGGCCGAGGCAGACCGGATCGCCGTCCGCGTTGGTGAGCCGCTCGGGGTAGGGCCCGTCGGGGGCGAGGCCGAGCGGGGCGAGGTCGCCCAGCAGCGACGAGCCACCACCCCCGATCACGGCGTCGACCGCGGGCAGCGCCGCCGCCAGCTCACGGTCGGCATCGAGGCCGAGCCCACTGACCACGACGATCGTGGTGATCCCGTCGTCGAGCAGGCGCTCGATCCGATCGCCCGTGGCGGCGACGACGCCGGCCAGGTCCCCGTCGCCCGCCGGGCCTCCGTCGGCGCCGCCGTCGGCGGCCACCAGCGCCACGGTCTCGTCGCCGATCGGGTGGAGCGCAACCGGCGGCTCGATGCTGCCGAGCATCGTCGTGTCGCAGCGGCCGTCGCTGAGGAAGTGGTGGAAGACATCGAGCTCGTCGCTGCGGGCCCGGTCGGCCGGACCGGGAGCGAGGTAGTCGAGGCAGGCGTGGTTGAGGAGGTCGGCCCCGGCGGCGCCGCCGAACACCCGGGCCAGCGCCGACCCGCCGAGCACGCCGCCGGTGTGCACGGCGAGCACCGACTCCGGTGCGTCCGCCGGACGGGCCCGGTCGAGGGCGGTGACGATGCGGGCCCAGCCGCCGACCTCGGCCTCCACGGCGACGTCGCCGAGCTGCAGCTCGAGCTGCAGCGGTTCGACTCGGCCCCGGTGCTGGCCGACGTGCAGCAGCGTGAGGGTCCTGGCGGGCGCGGCCGCTCGGACGGCCGGAACCGGATCGGTGCCGGCCGGGTCGAGGGCCCCGGACGCAGCGTCCGCCGCCGTCCCCGTCCGGCCGGACGTCCCGGCATCGGCGCTCGACGGCCCGGCGCTGGGGCGGCGGGCGACCGAGCGGAGGCTGTCGTCGGCCTGCCCGCCGTCGAGGCAGCGCACCTGCTCGTCGGTCGCGGCCCCCGAGCCGAACTCGGTGCCGGCCGGTGCCTCGACGATCACCGCGTAGCAGGCGGCCGCCAGGTCATCGAGCCGATAGGTCCCGTCGACGCCGGTGTAGGCCGGTCGCAGGTAGACCCCGGGGCGACCCTCGTCGGTGGCCAGGTGGAGCCGGACGATGGCGCCGAGGAAGGGTCGACCGACCTCGTCGACCACGACCCCCTCGAGGGTCGCCGACCCCGGCTCGGACCCGGGCGGGAGGACCGGGCCCTCGCCCTCGATGGTGGACCCGCCGGCCGCCGCCGGCCAGGCCAGCAGGAGCCAGGTGGCCGCGACGAAGCCGAGCAGCACGGCCAGCGGTATCGGAACCGCCGGGCGGGAGGCGGAGCGTTCTCTGGTCACGGGTTGACGGATCGATGGCGGATGTCGGGCCATCATCATCGCCCAGCATGGCCATGCATCGGTAGTCGGCAGCGACGAACTCGTGCACAAAGGGCGTTGCCCCCGGCGGACGGAGCTGGTTGAATGAAGCCGATGTCCCGCAGCGCGCCGTCGAACGAGCACCGGACCACGGTCCGCCCCGCCGTCGGCTCCGCGCTGCTCGGGATTCTCGTACTTCCCTAGCGCACGCCGTCATCGATGATGCTGCGTGCGCGAGCCTCCCGGACCGGGGGGCTTTCGTGTTTTTTGACCGCCCTGACCGCCCTGACCGACCCGAACCCCGATCCAACCCCGCGACGAACCAGAGAGACCACGCCATGTCGGAGACCAACGCCTCACCGATACGACTGAACGGGGCCCAGGCCCTGATCAAGAGCCTCGAGATGGAAGGGGTCGAGGTGGTGTTCGGCTACCCCGGCGGCGCCATCCTCCCGGTGTACGACCCGATCATCGACGCCAAGCTGCGCCACGTGCTGGTCCGCCACGAGCAGGGGGCCGGCCACGCCGCCGAGGGCTACGCCCATGCGACGGGCAAGCCGGGCGTGTGCATGGTCACCAGCGGCCCGGCGGCCACCAACGTCGTCACCCCACTGGCCGACGCCTACCTCGATTCCGTGCCCATGGTCTGCATCACGGGCCAGGTCGCGCTCGCCGCCATCGGCACCGATGCCTTCCAGGAGTGCGACACCACCGGCATCACCCGCTCGATCACCAAGCACAACATGCTGGTGACCCGGGCCGAGGACATCCCGATGGCGATCAAGGAGGCGTTCCACATCGCCACCACCGGCCGCCCCGGCCCGGTGCTGGTCGACATCCCCAAGGACATCGTCGACGCCAACAACCCGGCCGCCTACTTCGACTTCGTCTACCCGACCGAGGTGAACCTGCCGGGCTACGCCCCCGAGACCGGGGTCGATGCGGTTGCGGTCGATCGGGCCGTCGAGCTGATGCGGGCGGCCGAGCGGCCCGTGCTGTACGTCGGCGGCGGCGTGCTCAAGTCCCGCGGCGCCGAGGCCCTCCTCCGGCTGGCCGAGCTGGGCGACCTCCCGGTCGTCACCACCCTCATGGCCAGGGGCGCGTTCCCCGACAGCCACGAGCTCTGCCTGGGCATGCCCGGCATGCACGGCAACTACACGGCGGTCACCGCCATGCAGCAGAGCGACCTGCTGATCGCCATGGGCAGCCGGTTCGACGACCGGGTCACCGGCAAGGTCGGCGCCTTCGCCCCCGATGCCAAGATCATCCACGTCGACGTCGACCCGGCCGAGCACGGCAAGGTCAGGCGGCCCGACGTGGCGATCGTCGGCGACTGCCGGGTCGTCATGGAGGCGATGGTGGCCGAGCTCGAGGCGGCCGGCGGCCCGTCGGCCTTCGCCGACCACACCCCGTGGCGCCAGCAGCTGTCGGGCTGGCAGGAGACCTACCCGCTGACCTACCAGCCCTCGCAGCCCGGCGAGTACCTCAAGCCCCAGTACGTGCTCGAGCGGCTGCGCGACGCCTGCCCGGCCGACACGATCGTCGCCTCCGGCGTCGGCCAGCACCAGATGTGGGCCAGCCAGTACTGGAACTTCGACCACCCCTACACCTGGATCAACTCCGGCGGCCTCGGCACGATGGGCTTCTCGATCCCGGCCGCCATCGGAGCGAAGGCCGCCTTCCCCGACCGCATGGTCTGGGCGGTCGACGGCGACGGCTGCTTCCAGATGACGGGCCAGGAGCTGATCACCGCCGCCATCGAGCGGATCCCGATCAAGGTGGCGCTGCTCAACAACGCCTACCTCGGCATGGTCCGCCAGTGGCAGGAGCTGTTCTACGACGAGCGCTACTCCGAGGTCCACCTCGGCTACGACCTGCCCGACTACGTGAAGTGGGCCGAGTCGATGGGGTGTGTCGGCTTCCGGGTCGAGGAGCCGGACGAGGTCGACGTCACGATCGCCAAGGCCAACCAGATCAACGACCGGCCGGTCGTCGTCGAGTTCCGCTGCCTGTCCGAGGAGAAGGTCTACCCGATGGTCCCGGCCGGCGGCTCGAACGACGACATCCTCGTCGACCCCAGTCAACGGGCCGACTCGCCAGAAGGAGCGCAGTGATGGTCAATCCCTCGAACGCCCCCCACCGGACCATCGTGGTCCTCGTCGAGAACAAGGCCGGTGTGCTGGCCCGGGTGGCCGACCTCTTCGCCCGTCGCGGCTACAACATCGTCTCGCTCGCCGTCGCCCCGACCGACGACGATCGGTTCAGCCGGCTCACGATCGTGGTCGACATCGAGTCGACCCCGCTCGACCAGATCGTCAAGCAGCTGTTCAAGCTGATCAACGTGGTCGAGATCGCCGAGCTGGCGCCTGGCGACTCGGTCGAGCGGGAGCTGCTGCTGGTGACCGTCGAGGTGTCACCGGAGAACCGGAGCCAGATCGTCGAGATCGTCGACATCTTCGAGGGCAAGATCCTGGCCGTTGCACCGGGGAGCCTCACGGTTAGCCTCGACGGCAGGCCAGACAAGCTCGACGACTTCGAGGCCCTCCTGGGGGACTACACCATCGTCGACCTGCAGCGCTCCGGCCGTATCGCGCTGCCGAAGGTGGGCCGCCAGGTCCCGCGGCTCCGGGCCGCCGTGTGACCGGTCTGCGCCCGGTGACCCCGAGTTCCGCCTCCGGCGGAACGCCGAACTCTCGCAACTGACTCAACTGGAGGATCCCAAGTCAATGGCCAACATCTACTACGAAGCCGACGTCGACCGGTCGCTGATCGCCGATCGCAAGGTGGCGATCCTGGGCTACGGCTCGCAGGGTCATGCCCACGCCCTGAACCTGAAGGAGTCGGGCGTCGACGTGCGGGTGGGCCTGCGCGAGGGCTCGTCGTCCGCGGCCAAGGCCAGCGAGGCCGGCCTCGAGGTCCGCTCGATCGCCGAGGCGTCGGCCGAGGCCGACGTCGTGATGATGCTGATGCCCGACACCGAGATGGCGGCCATCTACAGCGAGCACGTCGAGCCGAACCTGACCGACGGCAACGCCCTGTTCTTCGCCCACGGGTTCAACATCCGCTTCGACCTGATCAAGCCGGCGGCCGGCATCGACGTGTGCATGGTCGCCCCCAAGGGCCCGGGCCACCTCGTCCGCCGGACCTACGTCGAGGGCGGCGGCGTTCCCTGCCTGATCGCCATGGAGTCCGACGCCACCGGCAACGCCAAGGGCCTGGCCCTCGCCTACGCCGACGCCATCGGCGGTGCTCGGGCCGGCGTGATCGAGACCACCTTCACCGAGGAGACCGAGACCGACCTGTTCGGCGAGCAGACCGTGCTCTGCGGCGGCACCACCGCCCTGGTCCAGGCCGGGTTCGAGACCCTGATCGAGGCCGGCTACCAGCCCGAGGTCGCCTACTTCGAGTGCCTCCACGAGCTGAAGCTGATCGTCGACCTCATGTACGAGGAGGGCATCGCCGGCATGCGCTACTCGGTGTCCGACACCGCCGAGTACGGCGACCTCACCCGAGGCCCCCGCGTGGTCAACGCCGCGGTCAAGGACGAGATGCGGGCCATCCTGGGCGAGATCCAGTCCGGCCAGTTCGCCGAGGAATGGGTGGCCGAGTCACGCTCCGGCCGACCCAACTTCCTGAAGCTCGAGGAGGCCGGTCACGACCACCCGATCGAGAAGGTCGGCCGGGAGCTGCGCGACATGATGCCGTGGATCTCCGAGGGCAAGGCCTCCGTTCGCGAGACCTCGGGCGGCCAGGGCTAGCCCCTCGCCGCCGTCGAACGGCGCTCGTCGCCGCCGGCCCGGGTTCTCGACCCGGGGCCGGCGGCGCAAGGTCGAGCGCAGCCGCCCGAACCACGTCCCGGCGTCCACCGGCGTCCGGACCGGCTCGGCTGCCGTGACCACCGTCTCGACGTGACGTGCATCTCATCGAGGCATGTCAGCGAGCTTCACGTTCTAAAATGACGATGTGGCCGCCAGAGGGCCGGCCGCGCCAAACCCCCCCCACCCGAGTGAGTCGGAACCGCCCTCGTTCCGTGCAAGGAGCACGTCATGTCGCTGCTGGATCATGTCGTTGCGGTGATCGAGCCGGTCGCCGGTCGTGACGAGGTGGCCGAGCTGGCCCGCAAGACCGTCGTCGCCGGTGGACGAGCCACCGTCCTGCTGCGCCTCTCGCCCGCCTTCCGGGCCGACATCGACCGCTTCGCCGCCTCGGAGGAGCTCGACTTCGGCACCGCCCAGGAGATCGCCCTCGAGCGGCTGACCGAGCGCTACCGCCAGATGATCGACCCCGGCGCGGCGGTGCTGCCGATCGCCGACGGCGCCCGCCTCCCGCTGGAGCACCCGGCCCTGGCCGACGCCACCGCCGTCATCATCGATGCGTCCTCGGTCACCTACCCGGCCCTGCAACTCCAGCTGAGCCAGTCGCCGGTGCCGGTCGTCCTGGCGCCCGCCGGAGCCCCGACCCGGTCCAGGACCCCCGTCGGCGTCGGCTGAGCGCCCCGGTCGCCCGATCGACCCGTCCCGGGGCTCGGCGCCGGTCCGAGCTCCGAGAGCCCACCCGGGGCCCACGGCTATGCTGGTCGCATGGGCGATCCCGAGGACGAGTTGCTGGCAGACCTCGACGCCGAGCCGTCGTCGATCGAGCGCGCCGTCGCCGAGGCGTCGAGCTGGATCGGTGACGGCATCGAGGGCGTCGGCGAGGGCCGAACCGACGATGGCGAGCCGTGCGTCGTCGTCTTCGTGTCCACGCTCGATGCCGACACCCGTCGCCGCATCCCGAGCTCGGTCGGCGACCATCCGGTCGTGCTGAGCGGCACCGATCCGTTCCGGGTCGAGGCCGCCGAGGACTGAGTCGCCAGCGGCCGCACGGCTGCGAGTCGGACCTCCGCGTGTGAGCGTCAGCGCCGCTGACCGGTCGCCCCGTCGATGATCGTCCGGCTCCCGAGCGGTGCGTCGAGCTCGACGACCACCCGGTGCTCCTCGATGACCTGGATGCAGATCGCCCCCGGCTCGGAGCCGGCGTGGACGGTCAGCTCGACCTCGTCGTCCGACTCGGTCCGCTCGACCCGGTCGATGACGAAGCAGGGATCGGGGCTCCCCTCGACGGTCAGTTCGAGCGTCGTCTGGCCCTGGCTCTCGAGCCGCACGATGGGCACGGCCCGCACGTCGACCAGCGTGGGGTCGCCCGGCTTGCCTCCCGCCGTCGACGGGGTGCCGGTCGTCGAGCTGCGCTCGGTCGACGTCGTCCCGCCGTCCCCGGCGCCGGTGGTCGAGGTCCGGTCGGTCGTGGTCGCCGAGGACGAACCGTCGGTGCCCCCGGTCGAGGTCGATGCCGAGGTCGATGCCGAGCTCGATGTCGAGGTGTCGTCGCCGCCCGTGGTCTCGGTCGGGTCGTCGGTCGTGGTCTCGGCGCCGTCGTCGCCACAGCCGGCGCCGATCAGGGTCAGCACGACGAGGAGGAAGGTGAGCGGACGCCGCCGCCGGATGAAGGAGCGCATGGTCCTGAGACGACGGCCGCCGACCGGGAGTTCCCGGCCGGCGGCCGTTTGCCCTCCCGATGCTCAGGGCCAGACCCGGACTCGGAGCAGACCCTGGACCCAGGCGATGGGGTTCAGGATGGTCACGGTCGACGACCCGGCGAACAACAGCCCGACCGGGTTGTTCTCGACGTCGAGGACCAGACTGCCCGAGTCACCGCCGGCCGACATGTCGCTGGTGACGATCTGGCGGCAGAAGCGGGCGACCCGCCCACCGCCGTAGTTCACGTTCACCGTCGTGTTGATGGCCTGGACGCGCCCGGTGGTGAAGTCGGTGGTCCGACCGGTCTTCTTGACCAGCATCCCCGGCTCGGCCGCCTTGTACAGGCTCGACGGGTAGCCGTTCCAGTAGATGTCACGGTCGATGACGTGGAACGGGACCTCGGCCACGGCGGCGTCGACGTAGTTGCACGGCGGCTCCTCGCCCGGCTCGATGAAGCGGATCGGTACGAACCGGTCGAGCCGGCCGATCACGTCACGGGGCACCGTGCCACCGTCGACCCGGCCGGGCTGGATGATCGGGTCGCCTGGCGCCGCGTCGTTCGAGTTGGCGATGACATGGTTGTTGCTGAGGATGTAGTACCTGCTCGGCTTGCCCGGCATCGGGCTGAGGTCGTAGGCCCCGGCGCCGATGGTCCCGGCCGTGACCAGCGGGTGGCCGACCGAGTAGCCCGGGCGGACCGGACGGACCCGGCTGCGCAGGGTCTCGACGTCGACCGAGTCCTGGGTGACCGGCTCGGGGGCGACCGTCTGGCCGCCGGCGAAGATGTTGCCGACCTCGATGACGTCGGTCGGGACCCGGTTGATCGATCCCCGGACGGCCTGGTCGCCGAGGGCGTCCTCGGGCATCTTGTGGGTGACCAGCACCACGAGTGCGTTGGTGTCGGTCTCCTCGCCGTCGGTGATCTTGCGACCGACCCCGACACCGACCACGTTGTCGAGGGCGAGCAACTCGTCCTGGCTCCTGGCCTGCTGGGTCGCAACTCTGGTCAGGTCCTCGGGGACCTCGGCTGCCACCGCAGCCTGGATGATGTCGTCGTCTGACATGGGCTTCTCTGCTCCTGGTGTTCCCTCCAGGGCCGTCCGTCGTTGGCGGCCCGGAGCGGCGCGCTGCCGCTCTGTCTGGCAGGACGTCGAAGCGGGTCGACCAGATACACCGATGGCGACGGCGATGGGCGCGATCGGCTCCAGGCCACCGGCTCGCCGTCGGCTGTCGGACCGCTGGCCCGGGTGGGCCGTGTGGAGCTACGGCGCCTCGACGCCGAGCGCCTCGCAGAGCTCGACCATGCCCGGGTCGGCGGCGAGGGTCTCGGAGCGGTGGATCAGCGAGAGCTTGGTCCGGCGGCGGAGGAAGTCGTCGATGGTGACGATCATCTCCCGCCGCCTGAACAGCTCGAGCTCGCCCCGGAGCACGTCGGACTCGGCCAGCACCGGCTGGGCCGCCGCCGGGTCCTGGGCGACGGCGTCGAGCACGTCGTTGGCCGCCAGCCCGTGCCGGCGCCAGAGCACGAGGGCGATGCTGTCGCCCCGCTCGACCTCGGGGGCCCGGTCGAGCCCGAGGGTGGCGGCCCGGAGGAGGTAGCGCTCGCGCTCGGCCTGCGACGGCTCGCCGTACCAGTGGTCGGTCCCTCGGCCCGGCTTGAGGCCGAGTTGCCTTACGGCTTCGACCACCTCGTCGCCGACGTTCAGGCAGTCGGTCAGCTTGCCGCCGAAGATCGACACGACCTTGCGGGCCCGGTCGACCTCGATCTCGTGCTTGCGGGACAGCGACGTCCAGTCCTGCTCCTCGTGACTGTCGTCCGCCCGCTCGACCACGAGCGGCCGCACGCCGCAGCGCTCGGCGATGATGTCGTCGGTGGTGAGCGGCTTCTCCAACCGGAGGCGGGCGTTGATCTGCTCGAGCAGGAACGAGCGGTCGTCGTCGGTGACCTTCTCGTCGTGTGACTCGGTGCGGGTGTCGGTGGTACCGATGACCGACCGGTGGGCCATCGGGATGACGTAGAACAGGCGCTGGGTGTCGTCGAAGAACGCCAGCACCCGCTCGGAGTCGGTCAGCTTCGGCACCACCAGATGGATGCCCTTCGAGAAGACGATCTGGTGCCGGGTCGAGACGTCCATCCCGCGGTTCACGCCGTCGACCAGCGGCCCGCCCGCGTTGACGACGGACCTGGCGGTGAGGTTGATCGTGCGACCGTCGATCGTGTCGGTCGCCGCCGCCTCCCAGCCGGCCGAGGTTCGGGTGATGGCATCGACCGAGAGGTAGTTGGCGGCCCTGGCCCCCCGGTCCATGGCCGAGCGGATGAAGGACCACACGAACCGGGCGTCGTTGTCGTTCAGGTAGGCATCCGCGTACTCGATGGCACCGGCCGCCGTCTCGACGTCGACCACCGGCTCGCGGCGGGCGATGCCCTTCGGCCGGTAGTACGAGGGGCGCCGGGTGAAGAACGAACCGATGCCCCAGTAGCCGATCGACCCGAGCGTGGCCAGCCACGGTGGGAACGGTGATGTCTTGTCGAGCGTGGCCAGGAACCCGATCTCGGTGATGTTCGTCGGGTACGACCGCATCAGCTGGTTGCGGGAGCGGCACAGCTTCCATACGAGCGGCAGCTCGTAGTTCTCCAGGTACTTGAAGCCGCCCCACACCAGGTTCGACGACTCCTGGCTGGTCATGCCGGCGAAGTCGCCCCGCTCGGCCAGGGCGACCGACAGGCCGCGGTCGGCCAGGGCCGCGGCGGCCACCGCGCCGTTGATGCCGCCGCCGACGACCAGGACGTCGACATCGGCCCCGTCCATGGCGTCGAGGTTGACGGTTCGCAGGTCGGGCTGCGGCGCCGGCGCTCCCGGGGCGTTGCCAGGGTGCTGGTGCGGGGTCTCGGGCTGGTTCTCGGCTCCCACCCACCCAACGGTAGCGGCAACCGTATCGACCGGGCCGGGCCGAGCAGCTATACCGTGACCCATGTCTGACAGCACCTCCGACCCCATCGGCGAGTTCGTCCGCATCGATGCCTCTGCGAACGACAAGGTGGCGGTCCTGCGCCTCGAGCGCCCCAAGGTCAATGCGCTGAACCCCCAGGTCGGCCAGGAACTGCTCGCCGCCGCCGACCAGCTGGCAACCCGCGACGACGTCCGGGGCGTCGTCGTCTGGGGTGGCCCTCGGATCTTCGCCGCCGGTGCCGACATCGGCGACTTCCCGGTCAACGAGGGTCACCGCGACCCGTCGTCGATGACGGTCGATCTCAACCGGGCCATCTTCGCCATCGAGAACCTTCCCCAGATCACCGTCGCCGCGGTGAACGGCTTCGCCCTCGGCGGTGGCTGCGAGCTGTCGATGAGCACCGACTTCCGGATCTGCGGTGAGTCCGCCGTGTTCGGCCAGCCCGAGATCCTGCTCGGCATCATCCCCGGTGCCGGGGGGACCCAGCGCCTGACCCGACTGGTCGGCGTGACCAAGGCCAAGGAGCTCTGCTACTCGGGCCGCAACGTGAAGGCCGACGAGGCGCTGGCGATCGGTCTGGTCTCGGCCGTCCACCCGGACGAGGAGGTGCTCGACCGGGCCGTCGACCTCGTCGCCGCCTACGTCGATGGCCCGGCCAGCCTCCGCCAGGCCAAGAAGTCGATCATGGACGGGTTGCACGTGTCGCTCGAGGAGGCCATCGAGGTCGAGGCCCGCGAGTTCGTCAACGCCTTCCAGACCGACGATGCGGTGACCGGCATCACGAGCTTCCTGGAGAACGGTCCGGGCAAGGCGACGTTCAGCGGTCGATGACCGGACTCGACCGGCCCGCCTACCCGCCGCCGGGCGAGATCGGCGAGGTCCTCTTCACCGCAGCCGAGATCCAGCGCCGCGTCGCCGAGCTGGGGGAGCGGATCGCCGACGACGTCGCCGGGCGCACGCCGCTCGTGATCGGCGTGCTCAAGGGGTCGGCCATATTCGTCGCCGACCTCGTTCGGGCGGTCGAGGGGCCGGTCGAGGTCGACTTCCTGGCCGTGTCGTCGTACGGCCAGGCCACCCGGTCGAGCGGTGTCGTCAAGATCCTCAAGGACCTCGACTCCGACATCGACGGTCGCTCGGTCGTGCTCGTCGAGGACATCATCGACTCCGGGCTGACCATGCAGTTCCTCGTCGAGCACCTGACCACCCGCCGGCCGGCCGAGCTCAAGACGTGCTCGCTGCTGGTCCGCGAGTCGGCCATGGTCGATGGGTTCGAGCTCGACTACGTCGGGTTCCGGATCCCGCCGGCGTTCGTGGTCGGCTACGGGCTCGACGTGGCCCAGCGGTACCGCAACCTCCCCTACATCGCCACCTACACCGGCCCGGGGAGCGGACACGATTGTTGATAACCTCGGTCAGGAATGGGCGTCGAGCGAGATGCCGACCCGACCGAGGAGCAATCGATGAGCGAGTCCTGGGGCTTCGAGACCCGACAGATCCACGCCGGCCAGGAGCCGGATTCGGCCACCGGCTCGCGGGCGGTGCCGATCTACCAGACCACGGCCTACCAGTTCCGTGACTCGGCCCACGCCGCCAACCTGTTCGCCCTCGGCGAGCCGGGCAACATCTACACCCGGATCATGAACCCGACCCAGGGCGTGGCCGAGGTCAGGCTGGCCGCCCTGGAGAACGGGCTGTCGTCGACCGCAGCCGGCGTGCCCGGGGCCCTGGTGGTGGCGTCCGGCCAGGCGGCCGAGACGATGACGATCCTCAACATCGCCGAGGCCGGCGGCCACGTGGTCTCGGCCGCCGCGCTCTACGGCGGCACCTACAACCTGCTGCACTACACGCTGCCGAAGATGGGGATCGAGACCACGTTCGTCAACGACGCCGACGACCTCGACGAGTGGCGGGCCGCCGTCAGGCCGAACACGAAGCTGTTCTACGGCGAGACCATCGGCAACCCGATGAACAACATCCTCGACATCGAGGGCGTCGCCTCGGTCGCCCACGATGCCGGCGTTCCCCTCGTGGTCGACAACACCGTCGCGACGCCGTACCTCATCCGCCCGCTCGACTGGGGGGCCGACATCGTCGTGCACTCCGCCACCAAGTTCCTCGGCGGCCACGGCACGGCCATCGCCGGCGCCATCATCGACGGCGGGTCGTTCGAGTTCAGCGACGCCGAGAAGTTCCCGAACTACAACGAGCCCGACCCGTCCTACCACGGCCTCCAGTACTGGCCGATGCTCGGCGCCGGCTCGTTCATCGCCAAGGCCAGGGTCCAGCTGCTGCGTGACATCGGCGCCGCCATCAGCCCGTTCAACGCCTTCCTGGTCCTCCAGGGGCTGGAGACGCTCTCGCTGCGGATGGAGCGCCACGTCGACAACGCCAAGAAGGTGGCCGAGTGGCTGGCCGCCCGTGACGAGGTCGAGGAGGTGTTCTACGCCGGTCTGCCCGGCTCCCCATGGCACGCGGCGGCGGAGAAGTACACCCAGGGTCGGGGGGCCGGGTCGGTGCCGGCGTTCATCATCAAGGGTGGCCGGGAGGCCGGGCAGGCCTTCGTGGAGGCGCTCGAGCTGCACAGCCACGTCGCCAACATCGGCGACGTCCGCTCGCTGGTCATCCACCCGGCGTCGACCACCCACAGCCAGCTGACCGAAGCCGAGCAGCTGTCGACCGGCGTCCACCCCGGCCTGGTCCGGCTCTCGGTCGGCCTCGAATCGATCGACGACATCATCGCCGACCTCGAGGCCGGCTTCCGGGCCGCCAAGGACGCCGGCTGATCCTCGGACGTGACGAACCGCCCCGCTTCTGGCGGTGGATCTGCCCGAAGACGGCCGGATCCACCGCCAGAACGAGGCCAACCGGGGCTCGGGCCGACACGTAGGGCCGCCGCGGGCGCACCGCTAGGCTGCGCCCTTCCCAATCCTGGAGGATCCACCGTGCCCGAGTGCCCCGCAGCCGACGGTTCCAGCGAGCGCCAGACCAGCTTCGATGGCGAGTTCCCGATGTGCATCGACCCGGCGAAGACCTACACCGCCGAGATGGACACCTCGATGGGATCGCTCACGATCCTGCTCGACGCCGCGGCCGCCCCGAAGACGGTCAACAACTTCGTGTCGCTGGCCCGCTACCACTACTACGACGGGCTGATCTTCCACCGCATCATCCAGGGCTTCGTCTGTCAGGGCGGGTGCCCCGAGGGCTCCGGCCGCGGCGGTCCCGGCTACCGCTTCGCCGACGAGCTGCCGAAGCCGGGCCGGTACGAGATCGGCTCGCTGGCCATGGCCAACGCCGGTCCGAACACGAACGGAAGCCAGTTCTTCATCATCAGCGGCCCGAGCGGGGCCGGCCTCCCGCCGCAGTACTCGCTGTTCGGCAAGGTGGTCAGCGGGCTCGACGTGGTCGACGCCATGGAGAAGGTCCCCACCGGTGCCGGTGACCGCCCGAACACCGACGTGGTCATCAACGCCGTGACGATCTCCGAGAGCGATCCCGAGTAAGATCGTCGGCGGGGCCGGCCGGACACCACCGGTCGCCGGCCAGGCCGAGCGGAAGGCGTCGCGGCGGTGACCGAGTCAGAGGACAATCTCGACGACCACGGGTTCCCCCAGCCCCAACCGCCCGCCCATCGGTCGCTCCCGCCGCGTCCCGAGCGGCCGCCGCGGGCCAACGCCCCATACAACGCCCCGCCTCGCATCCGGGTCACCGGCGAGGTACCGGCGGTCACGGGCGAGGTGCCGGCCGACGACGGGATGCGCGGCCCGGTCCACCCGGGTCGGGCCCCGACGCCGGACTCGTGGAGCTCCGGGGGGTCGGTGGTCGACCGGCCCGCCCCCTCACCCCCGGACTGGATGTCGGGGGTCCAGGTGCCGGAACTGCTCGTGACCCGCGACCTCGACCCGTCCGATCGGGGTGACGTCCGGACGGACGGGAGCCTCGCCGCCACCGTCCAGCGGCTGGCCGGGCTGGTCCTGGTCGCCATCCTGGTCGCCGTCGTCGTGCTCGTGCTCGTCGGCTCGGTGACCGACCTCGGCTCCGGCCTGCGCTGACGACCGGCGTCGGCTCCCCCCGTGACCGGCGCGTCTACCTATGCTCGGAGGATGTCGTCCATCCTCGACGTCGACCTGCTCGCCTTCGAGACGGGGAGCGAGCAGCAACGCCAGGCCGTGATCGACGGGGTGCGGACCAGTCTCCGCACCGGCTTCGTCTACACCAGCCACGACCTCAGCGCCGACCTGCTCGACACCGCCTACGGGATGCTGGAGGAGTTCTTCTCCCTCCCGCCCGAGCAGAAACAGCAGGCGGTCGTCGAGGGGTCGAACGGGCAGGCCGGCTACACCGGCCTGCTGGTCGAGACCGCAGCCATCTCCGACACGCCCGACTGGAAGGAGATGCTGAACTGGGGGGCCGACCTGCCCGAGGGTCACCCGCTCCGCCGTCGCTTCCCCCACCGCTACCTCGGCCCCCAGCTGCCCGAGGCCCAGGTCCCCGGCATCACCGAGGTGCTCGTCGAGTTCTACGAGCGGGTCCTCGACCTGCAGCGCCGGTTCCTGCGGGTCATCGCCATCGGGATCGGCTGCCACGAGACGTTCTTCGACGCCATGATCGAGGGCGGCACCACCCTGACCCGGGCCATCCACTACCCGGCCATGGACCTCGCCCCCGGCGCCGAGCACGTCTGGGCGGCCGAGCACGGCGACATCAACCTCATCACCGCCCTGCCCCGGGCAACCGCCCGCGGTCTGCAGGTGGAGACCGACGACGGGTGGGTCGACGCCATCCCGCCGGACGACGGGGTGATCATCAACACCGGGATCATGCTCGAGCACCTGACCAACGGCGTGATCCCCCAGGGCATCCACCGGGTCGTCGCCGACCCCGACCAGCCGGGTGACCGCTACTCGGTCGTCCAGTTCTGCCACCCGACGCCGTGGACGATCCTGTCGCCGGTGCCGTCGTGCATCGGGCCGGAGAACCCGCAGCGGTTCTCGGCCATCGAGGCCGGCGACCTGCTCGACCAGGTCCTGTACGACATCAACCTCGTGGAACAGGCCAGGCGGGTTCCGGGTTCTACCGGGTGATCGAACAACCGTGATCGAAACGTTGATCAAACGACTGCGGCGTCGACGACACCCGTCCGCCGCCCGACCAGAGGAGCATCATCACATGCCCGAGACGACCTTCACCGACGAGGAGCTCCGGGAGCGCCTGACCCCCGAGCAGTACGAGGTCACCCAGAACGCCGGCACCGAGCGGGCGTTCACCGGCATCTACCACGACACCAAGGACAAGGGCATCTACCGCTGCATCGTCTGCGGCGACGCCCTGTTCGACTCCGACACCAAGTACGACTCCGGCAGCGGCTGGCCGAGCTTCTACCAGCCGATGGAGTCCGACAAGGTGGTCCTCAAGGAGGACCGCAGCTACGGGATGGTCCGGACCGAGGTCGTGTGTGCCAACTGCGGCGCCCATCTCGGCCACGTGTTCCCCGACGGCCCCCAGCCGACCGGTGAGCGCTACTGCATGAACTCGGCGTCGCTCGACCTCGAGAAGGTCGAGGACGAGTCCTGACTGTCGACTGGGCCCGGCAACCCGGGCTCAGTCGAACAACCTCGACTCAGTCGAAGAGGAACTCGACCCGGCGGTTCAGTGCCCGACCATCGGGCGTGCCGTTGTCGGCGATCGGCTCCGTCGAGCCCTTGCCGTCGGCGGTGAGCCGTTCCGGGTCGACACCGGCCGCGGCCAGGTACTCGGTCACCGACTGGGCCCTGGCCAGGCTCAGGCGGTCGTTCAGATCGTCCGGGCCGAGGCTGTCGGTGTGGCCGATGACGATCATGTCCAACGAGCGGTCTCGCGTCAGGAGGGCGACGCCGACGTTGAGGACCTCGGCGGCTTCGGGGCCGATCGTCGACGAGTTGAGGTCGAACAGCACCCCTCCCTGCATCGTCCCCGTCGTGACCCCGTTCTCGACCTGGATCCGGTAGGCCGGGAAGGGGGCGAACAGCTGGAAGATGCCGGGCATGGTGTAGTTCCAGAACGAGGTGTAGGTCCCCTCGTCGACCGTCATCGTGCTGGTGACGCGGTCTGGACCGTAGACCGCAGCGGCACCCTGGATGAACGTGTCCAGGAGGACCTGCGACGGGATCTCACCCTCGAGCAAAACCTCGCCGTCCTCCACCGTGGCCACGAACCGGGGCGGTGCCAGATCGGTGATGGCGATGCCGTCGGCCGACACCGGCAGGCCCGTCAATCGGGTCACCACCCGCTCGAAGCCGGCGGCGTACTCCGGGTTGGGCGACCGGCCGGCGAGGGTGATGCGGTCGTCCTGGAGACGGATCGTGCCGTCGGTGATCATGGGGAGCAACCCGACCACCTGCGGGGCGGTCGCCAGCCACTCGGCTGGTCCGACGCTCGGGTCGACCTGGAGCTCCGACGATCCGAACGGGGCGTAGGCCAGCTCGGCCTGGGCCTCGAGCGCCTGCTTGATCTCCTCGCTCGGGACCACCCCGGACAACACGAAGACGTTGTCGGTGAGCGTGGCGTCGACATAGGGCCCGTCGGCCGGCGGGGTGGGCAGCGCGGTGACCGGCGGGGAGGCCTCGGTCGAGTCGCCACCGTCGTCGTCGGCCGGTTGGTCGTCAGGCCCGACGTCGGGGTCCCCTGCATCCGCGGTCGCCGGCTCGCCGGCGTCCGGCTCGGCGTCGGCGGCGACCTCGTCGGCCTCGGTCGCCGCACCATCGCCGGTCTCCTCGACCGGTTGGGAGGCGACGGAGCCGACGTCGTCGTTGCCGTCCTCGTCGCCGAAGCGGGTCCACCAGGCCATGGCGACGGCGAGTCCGATGAGCCCGAGCATGATCAGGGCGATCGAGCGGTTCGCCCGTTTCGTCTCCTGCTCGGCCTCGAGCATCAGCTCCCGGGTATCGACCAGATCGCTGTACCGGTCGGCCGCTGGGCGGCGGACCGGTGCGGACCGGCCACCGTCGTCGCCTGGACTGCCCACCATGTCGTCGTCCCCCACATCGGCCCGGTCACCCGTCGGCCACGTGTCGGAGCATAGTCAATCTACGGTGTGGTGGTGCATGGGTCGGTCGGCCCGGACCCAACCACGAATTCGCCCAGAATCTGGCTGGTTGCGAGTCCTGCGGCGGCTACCGTTCGCGGTGCGTTGCCAGCGGTCGCAGGCGACGCCGTCCAACCGACTCCAACGGAGCTCCTCCCATGACCGAAGGCCGAATCTCCGCCCGGGTGGCGTCCATCGCCCCCTCCGCCACCCTGGCGGTCACCAACAAGGCCAAGGCGCTGCGGGCCGCCGGCGAGCCGGTGGTCGGGTTCGGCGCCGGCGAGCCCGACTTCCCGACGCCCGACTACATCGTCGAGGCCGCCGTCGCCGCCTGCCGCGACACGGCCAATCACCGCTACACCCCGGCCGGCGGGCTGCCGGCGCTGAAGGAGGCGCTGGCGGCCAAGACGAAGCGGGACTCGGGCTACGACGTCGATCCGTCCCAGGTCGTCGTCACCAACGGTGGCAAGCACGCCGTCTACAACGCCATGGCCGGCATCATCGACCCCGGCGACGAGGTCCTGATCCCGACGCCGTACTGGACCACCTATCCCGAGCCCGTCGCCCTGGCCGGCGGCGTGCCCGTTCCGGTGCCGACCACCATCACCGACGGGTTCAAGGCCTCGGTCGACGCGCTGGAGGCAGCCAGGACCGACAAGACCAAGGCCCTGATCTTCGTCAGCCCGTCGAACCCGTCCGGTGGCGTGTACAGCCGCGACCAGATCGAGGCCATCGGCCGCTGGGCGGTCGAGCACGGGATCTGGGTCATCACCGACGAGATCTACGAGCACCTGGTCTACGACGAGCACGAGTTCCACTCGATGCCGGTGGTCGTGCCCGAGCTGGCCGACCGCTGCCTCGTGCTCAACGGCGTGGCCAAGACCTACGCCATGACCGGCTGGCGGGTCGGCTGGATCGTCGGCCCGGCCGACGTGACCACGGCGCTGACGAGCCTGCAGTCGCACCAGACCTCGAACGTGGCCAACGTGTCGCAGATCGCGGCGCTGGCCGCCGTCTCCGGCGACCTGACGGCGGTGGCCGAGATGCGCACCGCCTTCGACCGGCGCCGCAAGGCCATGCACCAGCTCCTGTCGGGCATGCGGGGGGTCGAGTGCCTGCTGCCCGAGGGTGCGTTCTACGCCTTCCCGTCGTTCGAGGGGCTGATCGGCCAGACCGTCGGCGGGGTGACCGTCGAGTCGACGTTGCAGCTGGCCGACCTGGCCCTCGAGCAGGCCAAGGTGGCGTTCGTGCCAGGCGAGGCCTTCGGCAGCCCCGGCTACGCCCGGTTCTCGTTCGCCCTGGGTGACGACGATCTGGGCGAGGGCCTCGGCCGCCTCGGCGACCTGCTCGCCACCGACTAGCCGACCGAACCCGCACCATCCGTCGCGGCCGATCGGGCGGCCGCAACGCCCGCGTCGACAAGGAGACCGACCATGGCAACCGAACTGCCCCACGGCTCCTGGCCGTCACCGATCTCGGCCGAGCTGGTGGCCGCCGGCGGGGTCGGCGTGTCCGGCCCGGCCGCCGACGGCGACACGATCTGGTGGTCGGAGCTCCGCCCGACCGAGGGGGGCCGCAGCGTCCCCGTCAGCGCCGGCGCCGGCGGCGATGGCCCCGTCGACCGGCTGGCCGCCCCGTGGTCGGCCAGGACCCGGGTCCACGAGTACGGGGGCGGGGCCTGGTGGTTGGGGCGCGAGCACCTGTACGTGGCCGAGTGGTCCGACCAGCGCCTGTATCGGCTGCCGCTGTCCGGCGGCCAGGCGCCGGCCGAGCCGGAGGCGCTGACCCCCGAGCCCGCCGTCCAGCACGGCTGGCGCTGGGCCGACGGTCGGGAGCATCCCGACGGGTCCTGGCTCGCCACGGTTCGAGAGGATCATCACCGCGTCGGCGACGGCGACAAGACCGAGGCGGCCAACGAGATCGTGGCCGTCCCGACCGACGGCGGCGACCCGGTGGTCCTGGTCTCGGGCCCCGACTTCGTGGCCGCCCCCCGGTTCTCGCCAGACGGGCGATGGCTGAGCTGGATCGAGTGGAACCACCCGGCCATGCCCTGGGACGCCACCGTGCTCAGGGCCGCGCCGGTGTTCGCCAACCACCGCCTCGGCAACCCGGTCACCGTGGCCGGGTCCCAGGACCTCGGGGCCGGGGCGACGTCGGTCGTCGGGGCCGACTGGACCGCGGCCGGCCGGCTGGTCTACTCGACGGACGCCAACGGCTGGTGGAACCTGCACGCCTGGCACCCGGAGGGCACCGAGAGCCAGGCCCTCACGGCGCTCGAGGGAGCCGAGATCGGTGGACCGGCCTGGGTGTTCGGGCTCCAGCGGTGGGTCGAGCTGCCCGACGGACGGCTGGTCGTCGCCGTCACCACCGACGCGGTCGACTCGCTTGCCGTGCTGACCCCGCCCGCCCCCGGCGCCGGACCGACCGTGCCGACGCCGTTGGCCGTCGAGGACCTCGCCGAGGTCGGCGGCCTCGCCGCCACCGCCGACGGACGGGTCGCCGTCGTCGGCGCCGGGCCCCGATCGCTGTCGTCGGTCCGCCTGATCGACCCGGACGGTGGTGCGGAGACCGTCGTCCGCCCGCCGGACGACACCGGCGTCGACCCGGCCTGGTTCAGCGCCGGCGAGGCGATCTCGTACCCGTCCGGCGGACCAGCCGGGCCGGGCGGGGCCGGAGGACGCACCGCCAACGCCTTCTTCTACCCGCCGACCGCCCCGGGCATCGATGGCCCGGCCGGGCAGGCACCGCCCCTCATCGTGATGGGTCACGGCGGACCGACCGCCCACGCCGACCCGGCCCTCAGCCTCAAGGTCCAGTACTGGACCAGCCGCGGCTTCGCCGTCGTCGACGTCAACTACGGCGGCTCCAGCGGCTTCGGGCGGGGCTATCGCCGCCTGCTGCAGGGCACCTGGGGCATCGTCGACGTCGAGGACTGCATCAACGCCGCCGTCTGGCTGGCCGACCGGGGTCGGGTCGACGGCGATCGCCTGGCCATCCGCGGCGGCTCCGCCGGTGGCTTCACCGTGCTGGCCGCCCTGGAGCAGTCGGAGCGCTTCGGTGCCGGCACCAACCTGTTCGGCGTCGCCGACCTCAGCGCCCTGGCCGCCGACACCCACAAGTTCGAGAGCCGCTACCTCGACGGGCTGATCGGGCCCTACCCCGAGCGCGAGGACCTCTACACCGAGCGGTCGCCGATCAACCACACCGACCGCCTCTCGTCGCCCCTGCTCGTGCTCCAGGGACTCGAGGACGAGATCGTGCCGCCGAACCAGTCGGAGGCGATCGTCGCCGCCGTGGCGGCCAAGGGCCTGCCCCACGCCTACGTCACGTTCGAGGGCGAGCAGCACGGGTTCCGCAAGGCCGAGAACCTGATCCGCTCGTTCGAGGTCGAGCTGTGGTTCTACGGGCAGGTGTTCGGCTTCGAGCCGGCTGACGTGATCGCAGCGCCCGATGGTGCCGTCGGCTTCGGCTCGTGACCGGAACCGACCCGACACCGACACCGCAGCACGTCGAGTCGACCGACACGGTCCGGATCGCCGTCCACGACCTCGGCGGCGACGGCCCGCCGCTGCTCCTGGCCCACGCCACCGGCTTCTGCGGGCGGGTCTGGGAGCCGGTGGTGGAGACCCTCGGCGCCCGGTTCCACTGCCACGCCATCGACTTCCGGGCCCATGGTCACAGCACCCGGCCCGATCGGCCGCTGGCCTGGGACGGGATGGCCGCCGACGTGCTGGCCGTCGTCGACTGGCTCGATCCGGGTGAGCCGCTCGCCGCAGTCGGGCACTCGATGGGCGGCACGGCGCTCACCATGGCCGAGGGCGCCCGGCCTGGGACCTTCCGACGCATCTGGGCGTTCGAGCCGATCCTGTTCGAGCGCACCCCCGACCTCGTCGGCCCCCAGCCGTCGCCGATCTCCGAGGGCGCCCGCAGGCGTCGGGCCACGTTCGCCTCCCGCCAGGAGGCCTACGCCCGCTACCGGTCAAGGCCGCCGCTCGACGGTCTCGACGATCGGGCCCTGCGGGCCTACGTCGACCACGGGTTCGCCGACACCCCCGACGGCCAGGTCACCCTCCGGTGCCGACCCGACGACGAGGCCGGCGTGTTCGAGCACCACCACTCGGATGCGCCAGCCGCCCTCGCGGGGATCGCCATCCCGTATCGCATGGCCGCCAGCGGCGACGGCCAGTTGCCGGCCGAGGCCTGCCGGGCCGCGGCCGCCCGGCACCGACACCTCGAGCTGGCCACCTACGAGGAGCTGACCCACTTCGGGCCGCTCGAGGACCCCGACCGCATCGCCGCCGACGTGGTCGCCTGGATGACCTGAGCGCCGGTCCCGGCGCCCGTGCCGGGGGGTCCGTGGCGTCAGTTCGTCTGGCCGACCAGGCGGAGCCGATTCGATCGCGTTCGGACCGTCGAGACCCGGGGTCGGGCGAGCGAGCGGGGCAGGATGTGGCGGAACTGCGAGAGCACCTCGCCGGCGTCGGGGCGGGTCGAGGGGTCGACCGAGAGCATGCGGTCGACGATCCCCGCCATCGGTGAGGGGATGTCCTCGGCCAGCTCGGCGTAGGCGATCGGTCGGCCCCGGCCGGCCGAGGTCGAGGCCACGATCGTACCGGCGGTGGCCCGGTGCAGCAGCGTGCCGAGTGCGTAGATGTCCATCTTCGGGTCGGCCGGACGGCCGGTCCGGAACTCGGGGGCGAAGAGGGGTCGCTCGATGTGCAGCGACCGCTGGGGTCGCGACGAGTCGGGGAGGGCGGCGCCGGTCGGCCGGCACTGCGTGAAGTCGGTGATGACCACCAGGTCGCCCCGGGTCCGGATGTGACCGGCCCGGAGGTTCAGGTGCACGTGGCCCCGCTGGTGGAGATGGTGGAGGGTCCCGGCCAGCTCGAAGCCGATGTGGAGGACGTCGAGCGGGGCCATGCCGTCGGCCTCCCGTTGCAGAACCCGGGCCATCGACGTCGAGTCGAGGTACTCGAGCACCAGGTAGGGCATCTCGGCCTCGAGGTCGACCTCGAGCGGCCGGGTCACGCCGGGGTGGTCGAGGCCGTCGAGCACCCGGTGCTCCCTGGCCAGCTGCTCCCAGGCCCGATAGCTGACCGGGTCGTCCGGGTGGCTGGTCTCGATCGCGGTCGTGATGCGGGGCACCTTGACCCGAACCGGCCGCTCGCGGCGGATGCTCCACGCCACCCACGTCTCGGTGTTGGCGCTGCGGCTGAGCAGGCCGGAGGCCAGGTGGCCGGGAACGAACTCGGAGCCGATGGCGATGTCCCACGACCCCCGGTTCGGTTGAGCCGGGCGGCGACGGTTGGAGCCGACGACCCGGAGGTGTGGTCGCTCGTCGCGGTTGACGACCGGCGGGACCCGGGTGTCCCAGAGGGCCGAGTGGCCGCTGGCGCCCGCCTGGTAGGGCACGACCTGGCCATCCTCGATGACCAGCACGGCGTCGCCCCGGCGGGCGAGGCTGAGGCGGTGGGTCAGCACGACCGTGGTCCGGTCCTGCCTGGCCGCATCGATGGCCCGGATGACCTCCCGCTCCTCGTCCGGTTCGAGGTCGGTCGTCGGCTCCTCGAGCACGAGCACGGCCGGGTCGCGCAGCAGTGCCCTGGCCAGGGCGACGCGGCGCCGCTCGCCCAGGTCGAGCTCGCCGACCGGGGTGTCGAGGCCGGCCGGGAGTCGGTCGAGGAGGTGGTCGCAGCCCGTGCGGCGGCACAGGTCGTCGAGCGAGGCGCGATCGGCGGCCCGCCGGTCGAGGCCACGACGCTCGAACATCCGCCGCTCGGCCCGGAGGTTGTCGCCGACCGACCCGTCGTCGAGCCACGGATCCTGGAGCACGCCGGCGACGAGCTGCCGGGCCTCCACCAGCGATCGCCTGGCCAGGTCGCGATCGGCGACCACGATCGAACCCCGGTCGGGTCGGTGCAGCCCGAGCAGGAGCCCGGCCAGCGCCGCCTGGTCGCGGCCGCTTGAGCCGACGATGCACGTGGTCGTCCCCGGCGGCAGGACGAGGTCGGCGGTCCGGAGGATCGCGGTGCCGTCCTCGTCGGTGTACGACACGCCGCGCAGCTCGATCGACGTGCGCAGCGGGGTCTGGGTCGTTGACCGCCGACGCTGGAAACGAGTCCAGGGTCGGCGTTCCATGGTCTTCATCGGTGCTCTGCGACGGTGTTCGGCGATACGGCGGCGTCGGGTCGATCGGGACCGTCCCGGCGGTGGTGGCCGCAGCTGTCACCCCCGCGGCCGTGGTGGATCGGACCCGCCGATGGCGGCGATCTCCAGATCCATGGTGAGAAGATACCCGCCACGGACGAGCGGGGAAAGGTCCATCCCATGGGTCGACTCGCCCGGCCGACCCGCCAGCGGGTGACTATCCTGGCCTGCGATGGCACCCGGTTCCCGGCCCTCCCCGGCCCGGGCCGTCGTGGCCCTGGTGACGGCCGTGGTGATGGTGGCCTCGGGATGCGGCGGCTCGGACGACGGCGAGCAGCGCGGCGCCGGTGTCCTGGCCGAGCCGGTGTCGGGCCGTCAGACGGTACCGCCGACCACCGGCGGCTCGGTGGCGACGGCCGCCGCCGGGGTCGGTCGGGCGCTGCCGACCACCGGTTCGACGACGGCGTCGACCACACCGACCTCGTCGGCGACCAGCTCGCCCGCCGGTGCCGGCGTCGACATCTCGGCGGTCGTCCTGACCGGGGCCGACGTCGCCGCCGGCGACGGGTTCGGCCTGCTCGCCGGCCGTCGGGTCGGGCTGATCGCCAACCGGGCCTCGACGGTCGGCGGCGAGCCGCTGATCGATCTGCTGCACGCCGACCCCGATGTCGACCTCGTGGCCCTGTTCGCGCCGGAGCACGGGGTCGAGGCCGACGACGCCGCCGGTGCCATCGTGCCAGCCGGGACCGACGGCCTGACCGGCGTCGTGGTCCACAGCCTCTACGGCGCCGATCGGGCGCCCCGACCCGGGGCCATGGCCGAGCTCGACGTGCTCGTGTTCGACCTCCAGGGCGTCGGGGCCCGTTTCTACACCTACATCTCGACGCTCGGCCTGGCCATGCAGTCGGCGGCCAGGGCCGGCGTACCGATGGTCGTGCTCGACCGGCCGAACCCGCTCGGCGGAGACCGGCCGGACGGCGCCCTCAGGACCGACGGCGCCAGCTCGTTCGTCGGGCTGTACCCGATCCCGGCCGTGCACGGTCTGACGGTCGGCGAGCTGGCGCTGGCCATCCGGGGCGAGGGCTGGCTCGAGGGGCTCGGCTCCCTCGATCTGGACGTCGTCGAGCTGGAGGGCTGGGACCGGAGCCAGCGGTGGGAGGCGACCGGGCTGCCGTGGGTGCCGCCGAGCCCCGGACTCCCGTCGGCCGAGCTGTCGTTGCTGTACCCGGCGACCGTGCTCCTGGAGGCCACCACCGTCAGCTTCGGCCGTGGCACCGACCGACCGTTCGGCCAGGTCGGTGCGCCGTGGCTGGACGCCCCGGCGCTGGTCGCCGAGCTGGAGGCGGCCGACCTCCCGGGGGTCGCCTTCGAGCCGACCCGGTTCGTTCCGGGCGACGACGATGTCGGCGGCGACGGCAACGGCAACGGCAACGGCGGTGCCGGGTCAAGCGCCGAGGACGTGCCCGGGGTCCGCCTCGCCGTCACCGATCCGGGGGCGCTGCGGCCGTTCGCCGTCGGCGTCCACCTCATCGCCGGACTGCTCGGTCAGGCCGGCGACCGGACGGTCATCGACCGGCCCGACTTCTTCGACCTGCTGGCCGGCGGATCCGAGCTCCGCCTGGCCCTGCTCGCCGAGCGGGACCCGGTGGCGATCGTCGCCGGTTGGGACGGCGACCTGGCGGCCTGGGACGCGACGAGGAGGCCGTACCTGCTCTACGGGCCAGCCGGGCCCTGACGGGCGACGGGTGGGGCTGCGACCGGCGTTCCTCAGCCCGCGGCCCGCTCGCCGGCGAGCCGGTGGACCGCCCGCCCGGCGTCGAGGCCGGACAGGAACGCCCCCTCGACTTTTGCCCCGGCGAAGGCGTCGCCGGCCAGCAGCAGGGGCCCCGGACGCGCCGCGATCTGCAACGAGTGCTCGGGTGACGGGATCGCCGGCCCGGCGTAGCGCCACCGCTTGACCTGGATCTCGGTCACGGCGGCCGGCCCGAGCACGGTCCGGAGCTCGTCGTCGACCCGGGCCAGGACCTCGTCGTCCGCTGCGTCCCACAGCTCGGCCGACAGGGCGTGGGCGAGGTGGAACGTGACGGCGGCCTCGTCGCTGATGCCCTTGGCCTGGTTGTCGGCCACGAAGGTGAAGATCGGGTGGTCGGGCCGCTGGAGGGCACCGGGGGACGGCAGCCCGGGAGCGGGGTCGACGGTAGCGAGGATCGCCAGGACCTTGTGGTAGGCGGTGCCGGTCAACCTCTCGCCGAGCTCCCCGCCCGGCAGCGCCGCTCCGGCCCGCAGGAGCTCGACGGTCTGGGGGATCGGTGGGGTGGCGATGATGGCATCGGCCTCGTCGACGTCGCGGGTGGCCGCCTCGTAGGTCACGGCCCACCGGTCCGGGCCGGCGATGATGGCCTCGGCGCGCTGCCGGGCGACGAGCGTCACCCGATCGGCCAGCTCGGCCGCCAGGTGCTTGCCGAGGTGGTTCATCCCCCCTGCGGCGCGATAGCGGGGGTAGCCGTCTGTCTGCTCGAAGCCCCGACACCACTCCTCGACCACCCCGTCGGCCAGCCAGCGGTCGACCCGGGCCCGGAAGTCGTCCGAGCGAACCGTGAAGAACTGGGCCCCGTGGTCGAGGGTGGCGCCACCGATCCGCCGGGTGGCGAGGCGGCCGCCCGGGCCCTTGGCCTTGTCGACGATCGTCACCTCGATCGGCGGCCCGGCACCGGCCCCGACGGTCAGCGCGTCGGCTGCGGTCAGGCCCGCCAGGCCGGCGCCGATGATCAGCACCCGGTACGGCTCGCTCATCGTGATCGTCCTCCGGTCGACGTCGGTGTCGCCAGGCGCCCGGACGCGCCGACACCCCGGCCAGGGATCCTAACCGGGGTGTCGGCGGCGTTCCGGACCGGGGGGCGGCCGGTGCTCAGCGACGCTCGAAGGGGATCCAGGTGACGGACTCGAGCCCGTCGAAGGTGTTCACCGCCACGCCGGCGTCGGAGATGGTGTAGAGGTCGTCACCGATGACAACCGAGCGCCGGATCTCCGGCTGGTAGCTCCAGCAGAACTCCTCGGGCGGGGAGATCGCCTCGGCGTCCGCCGCCGGCGCCTCCTCGGCCCTGGTGAACTCGGCCTCGGCGTCGTCCGATGCGCTGCCCGAGTCGCCGCCGGTACCGTCGTTGGTGGTGGCGCCGTCGATGCTCTCGACCACGATCGGGTCCTCGAGCGGCTCGATCGGAATCGGTCCGCCCTCGCACTCGCGGGTCTCGGGGTGGCCGATGCGGCCGATCGGCTCGAAGCGGCCGGACTCGGTGTCGACCCGGATCAGGGTGGCGGCGTTGCCGTTGGCCTCCTGGAACTGATTCGGTCCCTCGGCGTAGCCCCACCAGGACACCGGCACGATGATCGTGTCCTCCCAGGCGTTGAACGCCTTGGCGTCCCACGACACCGGGCTCGACGAGTCGAACCAGTCGAAGTCCTCGGGGGCGGCCGGGGCGAGCGACACCTTGTCGACCAGCTGCGGGTCGTCGATGTCGCTGACGTCGAAGAGGGAGGCGACGGCGCCGAACGTGCGGCCCTCGTCGTCGCCGTCGGTCCCGATCCCGATCAGGTAGTCACCCCACGGGTGCAGGTAGCTCGAGAAGCCGGGGATCTTGAGCTCGCCCCGGGTGACCGGGTTCTCGGGGTCGGACAGGTCGATCGAGTACAGCGGGTCGATCTGCTCGAACGTGACCACGTAGCCGATGTCTCCGAGGAAGCGGACGGCGAAGATCTGCTCGCCCTCGCCGAGGCCGCCGACCTGGCCGACCTGGGCCAGCTCGCCGCCGACCTCGGACAACACGGTGACGAAGCTCTCGCTGTTGCGGGAGTCCCACGGGGTGCCGTCGGTGGTGGCGACCCGAAGGTAGCCCTCGTGCTCCGACATGCTGAACTGGTTGAGCAGGTGACCACGCACGGTTCCCGAGGCGTTGTAGCTGGTGGTCGTCGGGTCGGAGATGTCGAAGGTGTGGATCGCGGTGCGGTAGTCGTCGTCCTCCCGGATCTCGCCGTCGGCGTCGAACTCGGGCCAGCGGGGAGTGGCGACGGCCAGGCGGTCGGTCGACGCGTAGACGGTCTGGCCGTCGGTGAAGACCGAGAGCGAGTCCTGCAGCTGCAGGCCGTCCTCGATGTCGACCGTCAGCACGACCAGGGAGCCGAAGCCGGCGAAGTCGCCGGGCAGGTGGACCTGGTCACACTCGACGATCGGTCCCTCGGTGACGGTGCCGTCGGCGCCGGTGACCCGGTAGGTCGGGATCCACATGTCGATGGTCGACTCGGCGATCAGCCGCCTGTTGGCCTCGGCCGCGGTGTCCTCGGCCCCGGGATTCGACGGGAAGACGAAGTTGAACCGGTTCTCGGCTGCGGTGAGCACGATCCGGATCGAGCCGTCGACCTCGCGGGCTGACAGGTACGAGCCCTCGAAGTCCATCGTGGTGCCGATCTCGCCGGCCGCCAGATCGATCTCGACGATCCGGCCGGTCGGGGCGCCGGGGAACCAGGAGGTGTCGACGGCGGTCCTGGCGAACGGCTCGGCCGTCCACCCGCTGGTCATCAGCAGGGCGGTGTCGCCCGACAGGAACAGCTCGCCGCCCCAGAACTCGTCGGGCAGCTGCACGGTGTCGACCAGACGGGGGACCTCGCCGGTGACGTCGATGATCTGGAGCTGGGTGCCCGACACGACGACCAGCCGCCGGCCGTCGGTCTTGACCAGATCGGCCTCGTCGACGTCCGCCTCCTGGTTGTTGGTGCCGGAGAACTCGTCGGTTCCGCCCTCCGCCCTGGTCGCGCCGTCGGCGGCCGGGGCCGCGGCGGTCGCGGCGCCGTCGTCGGTCGAGTCGAAGGATGCGGCGCTCTCCTCCATGGCGTCGTCGGCCTCCATGTCCATCTCATCGCCGAAGGCGATGAACGGGCCGCCCTGGCCGAAGCCGTAGGCGCCGACCCGCTCGGCTCCCTCGGTGCGGAGATGGTCGAGGAGGGCGTCACAGCTGTCGACGGTGACCAGCGCCGAGGTCAGCACGATCTCGTCGCCGCTGAGGTTGGTTGCCGGTGTGGTCGACGGGTCGTCGCTGCCCGAGGTGCAGGCGGTGGCTCCGAGGGCCAGAGCCAGCAGGCCGGTGGCGATGCGTTGCACGGACATGGGTCCCTTCCTTGCTCGTTGTCGGTGTCTAGGACGACCGCCGCAGGGGCGCTGGTTCCCCGGATCCCCGGAGAGCAGGTTACGGTCTCGTGACTCCGTCGAGCGGGACGGCGGGCGCCCGGCGTCGCGCTGCCGTCGTCCGCCGCCCCCGGCGTCTAGGGTGTGCGCCGTGAGCGGCCGGCGATCGGATGGACCATGAGCTTCGAGGCGATCCTGGTGGTCGCCCTGCTCTTCGTCGGCTACGCCCTGATCTCGGCCAGGGTCGAGCGGTGGTCGGTGTCCGGCCCGATGGTCTTCACCGCGATCGGCGTCCTGTTGGGGCCATCGGCCCTCGACGTGGTCGGCGGCAGCTTCGACGAGGGGGCGGTGGAGCTGCTGGCCGAGGCCACCCTGGTGGTGCTGCTGTTCGGCGACGCCACCCGCATCGACCTCCGCCTCCTCCGGTCCCAGGTGGCCATCCCGGCCCGGATGCTCGGCATCGGGCTGCCGCTGACGCTCGCCGCCGGCACCTTCGTCACCGCCCTCGCCATCGACGACCTGTCGCTGGCCGGCGCCGCCGTTGTCGCCGCCGTGCTGACGCCGACCGACGCCGCCCTCGGCCAGGCCGTCGTCGGCAACCCTCGGGTGCCGGTGCGCATCCGCCAGGCCCTCAACGTGGAGAGTGGCCTGAACGACGGGCTGATGCTGCCGGCCATCGCCGTGCTCACCGCGCTGGCCGGGGCCGAGGCCGGTGCGGAGTCGGCCGCCCACTGGGCGGAGTTCGCGGCCCGCCAGATCGGCTTCGGCGTGTTGGTCGGCATCGCGGTCGGCTACCTCGGCGGCCGGGCCATCGACCACTTCGCGGGTCGGGGCTGGGTCGAGGGGGCGATGCGACAGATCGCCACGCTGGCCCTGGCCGTCGCCGCCTTCGCCGGGGCCGAGGTGGTCGAGGGCAACGGGTTCGTTGCCGCCTTCGTCGCCGGCATGGCCTTCGGGGTCGCGGCCAGGGACCGGTGTCACGACGCCGCCGACTTCACCGAGGACGAGGGCCAGCTCCTGGCGTTGCTCACCTTCCTCTTCTTCGGTGCGTTGCTGCTCGGCCCGCGGCTCGACGACCTGACCCCGACCGTCGCGCTCTGCGCCCTCGCCTTCCTGACCGTCGTTCGGATGGTGCCGGTGGCGATCAGCCTGCTCGGGCTCGGCCTGGCCTGGCCCACCGTCGCCTACCTCGGGTGGTTCGGGCCCCGCGGGCTGGCGTCGATCCTGTTCGGGCTGAGCGTGGTGGAGGAGGTCGATCTCGGTGGTGGCGAGGTCGTGCTCGACGTGGTGACGTGGACGGTGGCGGCCAGCATCGTGCTGCACGGGCTGAGCGCCGGGCCGGCGGCCGACCGCTACGCCGACTGGTTCGCCGCCCGCAACGAGACGATGCCGGACGACGACGTCATGCCCGAGGCCGAGGTGGTCGACGAGATGCGGCCCCGCATGCCGATGTGAGCGGCGCCGACCGGGCCGCCCGGCGGCGCCGGCCGGTCGGCGAACCTCAGGTCCGACCCCAGTAGCCGCCGACGAGGGGGATGTGCCGGCTGATCAGGCCGGCGTCGTCGAGCTGGACGATGTTCGTGGTGCGCAACACCCCGCCGCCCGTCTCGTTCGTCGAGTCCCAGATGACCATGTCGTCGGCTCGCTGGACCTGGTCGACGGAGATGAGGTCGAAGTGGTCGTAGGCGGCGAAGAGGCCGACGAGGAAGGCGCGGATCTCGTCCGGCCCCCTGGCCACGCCCTCGTACTGGACGACCGTGGCCTCGGGCCCGTAGAGGGTGACGGCGCGGTCGACGTCTCGATCGGCCAGTGCTCGGGTGTACGCGTCGATGGGTGCGGGCAGATCCGACATGTCGCCAGACTAAGGGAGCGGCGCCCGGTCGTGTCGCCCGACGTCCCGGGCGATGGTCAGACCCTGGCGGCCGGCATCCAGCCGGGCCGGCGAGACTCGAAGGCGTCGATCGAGGTTTCGTGGCGAAGGCTGAGGCCGATGTCGTCGAGCCCCTGCAGGAACCGCTCCTGGGTGGCGTCGTCGAGCGGGAACGGCTCCGACAGCCCGATCGCCGGCGCCTCGAGCAGTCGTTTCTCGACGTCGACGATGATCTCGAGCGACGGGTCGGCCTCGACCGCGTCGAGGAGCTGACGCCCGACCTCGGGCGACACCACCACCGGCACGAGGCCGTTCTTGGTCGAGTTGTTGCGGAAGATGTCGCCGAACCGGGGGGAGATGACCGCCTGGAACCCCGACTGCTGGATCGCCCACACGGCGTGCTCACGCGACGAGCCGACCCCGAAGTTGGGCCCGGCGATGATCAGGTTGGCCCCGGCGAAGCGCTCGTCGTTCATCACGAAGGCGGGGTCGTCGCGCCACTCGGAGAACAGCCCCTTCTCGAACCCGGTCCGCTCGACCTGCTTGAGCCAGTCGGACGGGATGATCTGGTCGGTGTCGACGTCGGACCGGTCGAGCGGAACGGCCCGACCCTGCACGATTCTCACGGCTTCCATCGATCGCTCTCCTTCGGTCCGGGTCAGTCGAGGTCGGCCGGGGCGGCGAAGCGGCCGGCGATGGCGGTCGCCGCGGCCACACCGGGGGCGACGAGGTGGGTCCGCCCACCGCGGCCCTGACGGCCCTCGAAGTTGCGGTTGCTGGTCGAGGCCGACCGCTCGCCAGGCGACAGCTTGTCCGGGTTCATGGCCAGGCACATCGAGCACCCGGGCTCCCGCCAGTCGAAGCCGGCGTCGCGGAAGATCGTGTCGAGCCCTTCGGCCTCGGCCTGCGTCTTCACCGCGAACGAGCCCGGCACCACCAGGGTCCTGACCCCCCTGGCCACCTTGCGGCCCTTGGCCACATCGGCTGCGGCCCGCAGGTCCTCGATCCGGGAGTTGGTGCAGGAGCCGATGAAGACGGTGTCGACGGCGACGTCGCGCATCGGGGTGCCCGGCGTCAGGTCCATGTAGTCGATGGCCCGGGCGGCGGCGTCGCGCTCGGAGTCGCTGTCGAACGCATCGGGGTCGGGCACGGCGGCATCGAGTGCCGTGACCTGCCCGGGGTTGGTGCCCCACGTGACCTGGGGGCCGATCGTGGCCCCGTCGATGACGATCTCGGTGTCGAACGTGGCCCCGGGGTCGGACGGCAGCGCCCGCCAGTCGTCGAGCGCCTGCTCCCAGGCGGCGCCGGACGGCGCGTGCTCACGGCCGTCGAGGTAGGCGAACGTGATGTCGTCCGGGGCGATCATGCCGGCCTTGGCCCCGGCCTCGATCGACATGTTGCAGACCGTCATCCGGCCCTCCATCGACATCGCCTCGAACACCGAACCGCGGTACTCGATGATGTGGCCGATGCCGCCGCCGGTGCCGATGCGGCCGATGATGGCCAGGATGACGTCCTTGGCCGTCGCCCCGCCGGCCAGCGAGCCGTCGACGGTGATCGCCATCGACCGCGGCCGCATCTGGGGCAGCGTCTGGGTGGCGAGCACGTGCTCGACCTCGCTGGTGCCGATGCCGAAGGCGATCGCACCGAACGCACCGTGGGTGGCGGTGTGGGAGTCGCCGCAGACGACGGTCATGCCCGGCTGGGTCAGGCCCTGCTCCGGCCCGATCACGTGCACGATGCCCTGGCCGGGCGAGCCCATCTCGTGGTTGACGATGCCGAACTCGGCGGCGTTGGCCCGCAGCGTCTCGATCTGCTTGGCCGAGATCGGGTCCTCGATCGGCTTGTCGATGCCCTCGGTCGGGACGTTGTGGTCCTCGGTGGCCACCGTGAGATCGGGGCGGCGGACCTTGCGGCCGGCCAGCCGGAGGCCGTCGAAGGCTTGGGGCGACGTGACCTCGTGCACGAGGTGGAGATCGATGTAGAGCAGGTCGGGCTCGCCGTTCGATCCGGCGGCCACCACATGACGCTCCCAGACCTTGTCAGCCAGCGTCTTCGGCGCGGTCATCGGCGGGCTCCTCGGGCCTCGGCGATGTGGTCAGCCAGCGTCTTCGGCGCGGTCATCGTTGCTCTCCTCTCCCGGGTTCCCGGCTCAGATCTCGATGTCGTCGACGGTCACGTTCAGCGGGCCGTTCGGGGCCTCGAAGGTCACGGTGTCGCCCTTGGCCGCACCCATGAGCGCCTGGCCGAGCGGCGAGCCGGGCGACATCACGGTGACGTCGTCCCGGCGCTCCTCGATCGAGCCGATGAGATAGCGCTCGGCCTCGTCGTCGCCCTCGTAGCGGATCGAGACCACGCAGCCCGCCTGGACGGTCAGATCACCGGCGATGGCCCCGACGTCGACGATCTCGGCGTTCTCGATGATGGCGGCGAGGTGGGCGATCCGGCCCTCCATCTTCCCCTGCTCCTCCTTGGCTGCGTGATAGTCGCCGTTCTCGGAGAGATCGCCGAGCTCGCGAGCGGCTTCGATCTTCTTGGCGATCTCGATCCGGCCCCTGGTGGTCAGGTCATCGTGCTCGGTCTGCAGGCGGTCGAAGGCCTCCGGCGAGAGCTTCTGGGTCTCGGACATCCGGAACATGCTAGTCCCGGACCGGGCGTCTGCTCCCCGGCGATCGTCGTCGGCGATGGGTCGTGTCGGCGGCGGTCGTCGGCCGCCGGCGGTCAGCGACGCTCGCCGAGCGGGGGAACGACGAGGGCGAGCAGACCGCCGAGTCCGTACCCCAGGAGGTGGAGCGGGTCCTCGAGCCGGCTGCGCATCAGGGACTGCTCGTAGGTGCGGTAGTCGTCGATCCGTCCGTACACGCTGACCAGGTCACCATGGGTCAGGGCCAGGAGCACGGCGAGGACGACGACGAGGTACGTCACGACGGTCACGATCGCCTTGTGGGTCGGGTGGGCGTGACTGAACAACCGGACGGCGGCGGCGACGACCAGCGCAACCGCGACCGGAGCCCACGGTCCGTCGTAGAGGTCGATGCGGTCGGCGGTGTACCACGCCGCCCCGGCGACGAACCCGGAGGCGGCGGCGACGGCGTTGGCCACGAACCCGCCCTCGCGGCGCATGGGCACTGCGGCCAGACCGCTCCGCCCCCGCCTGACGGGCCCACCGCTGACCGGCGTCGGGGCCAGGCGCTCGGCCTCGACCCAGCCCGTCGGCACGTCGGCCACCGTGACCAGACGGTTCGGATCGAGGTTGATGTCGGCCGGCCGGCCCATCGGGTCGGGCGCGGCTGCCGGTTGACGGTGATCGTTCATGGCGGTTGCGCAGAGGCCTCCTCTGGCCCGTGTCATCGGCCGATGTCGCCTGGGCCTTGAGCCGGCTGGTCTCCCGGCGGGCGCCCATCGCGGATCGGGTGACGCGCCACTAGCCTCGTGGTCGAGCCACGAAAGGGGTGCCACCATGAGCGAGAGCAGTGGCGAACAGCTTCGGGTCGCCGTCGTCGGCGGCGACGGGATCGGTCCCGAGGTGATCGAGCAGGGCCTGCGGGTCATCGAGGCCGCCGGGGTGTCGCTCGAGACCGAGCACTACGACCTCGGCGGCTCCCGGTACCTGCGGGACGGCACGATCCTGCCGGACGAGGTGTTGGCGGAGTGGCGTGACGTCCACGCCATCTATCTCGGTGCGGTCGGCACCCCCGACGTCCCGCCCGGGGTGATCGAGCGGGGCCTCCTGTTGAAGATGCGCTTCGAGCTCGACCTCTACGTCAACCAGCGCCCGTTCAAGCTCGCCGCCGCCGGGGGCGGCTCGGCCAACGAGGCCGACGGTGTCCCCGGCCACGACTTCGTGGTCATCCGGGAGAACACCGAGGGCACCTACGCCGGCGAGGGCGGCTTCCTCCGCAAGGGAACCCCGCACGAGATCGCCACCCAGGGCTCGGTCAACACCCGCATGGGGGCCGAGCGGTGCATCCGCTACGCCTACGACCTGGCCACCCGCCGAAACGACCATCTGACGCTGGTCCACAAGACCAACGTGCTCACCTTCTCGGGCGACCTGTGGGACCGGACCTTCACCGAGGTCGGGGGTGAGTACCCCGGCGTCGACACCGCCTACAACCACGTCGATGCGGCCTGCATCTATTTCGTGCAGGACCCGCAGCGCTACGACGTGATCGTCACCGACAACCTCTTCGGCGACATCCTCACCGACCTCGGCGGAGCCGTCTCCGGGGGGATCGGGCTGGCCTCGTCGGCCAACCTCAACCCCGACCGCACCGGCCCATCGATGTTCGAACCCGTGCACGGCTCGGCTCCCGACATCGCCGGCCAGAACAAGGCCAACCCGATCGCCGCCATCCTCTCCGGCGCGCTGATGCTCGACTTCCTCGGCCAGGGCGAGGCGGCCAGGCGCATCGAGGCCGCCTGCGACGCCTGTGCCGAGCTCGACGGCTCGACGGTCGAGGTGGCCGACGCCGTCATGGCCAAGTTGTAGCGCCATGGGTGAGACCGGCGGCCCCGGTGCCGCTGACGACGGTGTGACCGCCCCGGGTCGACGACCCGTCGAGCGCGATCCGGCGTGGCCGGCTGCGGTCGAGATCTTCGACACGACGCTGCGCGACGGCTCCCAGTTCGAGGGCATCGCCCTCACCGCCGACGACAAGCTCAAGATCGCAGCGTTGCTCGATCGTCTCGGCGTCCACTGGATCGAGGGCGGGTGGCCGGGCGCCAACCCCCGAGACGACGAGTTCTTCCGCCGGGCCGCGGCCGGCGAGCTCCGGTTCGGCACGTCCACGCTCGTCGCGTTCGGCTCGACCCGCCGACCCCAGGGCAAGGTCGACGTCGACCAGACCCTGGCCAACCTGCTCGGGGCCGAGACCTCGACGGTGTGCATCGTGGCCAAGTCGTGGGACTACCACGTCACCGAGGCGCTGCGGACCACGCTCGACGAGGGAGTCGCCATGATCGCCGACTCGGTCACCCACCTGGTGGGCGAGGGGCGGCGGGTGTTCGTCGACTTCGAGCACTTCTTCGACGGCTACAAGCACAACCCCGAGTTCGCACTGCGGGCGGTCGAGGCGGCCGCCGTCAACGGGGCCGAGACGCTCGTGTTGTGCGACACCAACGGTGGCTCCCTCCCCCACGAGGTCGAGGCGGCCACCGCGGCCGTCGTCGGCCACTTCCCCGAGCTCGTGGTCGGGATGCACACCCAGAACGACACCGGCTGTGCCGTGGCCAACGCCATTGCCGGGGTCCGGGCCGGCTCCCGCCACGTTCAGGGCACGATCAACGGCTACGGCGAGCGGACCGGCAACTGCGACCTGACCACCTTCGTGCCCAACCTCACCCTCAAGATGGGCATCGAGACGCTGCCGCCGGGTCGCATGGGGCAGCTGACCACGATCTCCAACCACGTGGCCGAGCTGGTCAACCTGCCGCCGATCCCCTCCCAGCCCTACGTCGGCAAGTCGGCGTTCGCCCACAAGGCCGGGCTGCACACCTCGGCCATCGCCCGTCGACCGGACGCCTACGAGCACGTCGACCCGACCACCGTCGGCAACGGCACCCGGTTCCTCGTCTCCGACCTGTCCGGTCGGGCCACCATCGAGCTGAAGGCCAAGGAGCTCGGGCTCGAGCTGGACGGCGGGCTGCTGCGCTCGATCCTCGACGAGCTCAAGGGGCTGGAGCACGCCGGCTACCACTTCGAGGCCGCCGATGCGTCGCTCGAGCTGCTCATGCGGCGAGCCGCCGGTTGGAACAACCGGTTCTTCGCCCTCGAGTCGTTCCGGGTGATGGTCGAGCACCGGCCGGGCGAGAAGACGGCGCTGGCCCAGAACCCGCTCGGCCACTACGACGGCGTCGAGACCGAGGCCACGATCAAGATCCGCTTCGGAGTATCCGGGGTCGGCGACGGCCGGGCCGACTCCCCCGCCGCGTTCGACGGGGGAGTCGGTGGTGAGCGCATCGTGGCGACGGGGGAGGGCAACGGTCCGGTCAACGCCCTCGACGCCGCCTTCCGCCAAGCCGCCGGCGACCGCTTCCCGGCGCTGTCGACCGTCCAGCTGACCGACTACAAGGTCCGGATCATCGATCCGGGTGCGGGGACCGGGGCCGTGACCCGGGTGCTGATCGACGCCGGCAACGGCGAGCGCTCGTGGAGCACCATCGGCGTCAGCGAGAACATCATCGAGGCGTCGTGGCAGGCGCTGTCCGACTCGATCGTCTACGCCCTGCTCCTGACCGGGGACCACTAGACTTCCGGCGTGGCCGCTCCCGACTACGTCCCCATCGACCCGACGCAGCAGGTGCGGGGCTACTCGTCGCCGCCCCGCCGGCCCGACCCGTGGTTGGGTGACCGGCCCGGTGAGATCGGCGGGCCGCAGCCGACCGGTCGGGCCCTCGGCACCGCCGGCCCCGACCAGGGCTACGCCTACAAGCTCGTCCACCTCTTCGACGAGCAGCTCAACCTCGGTTCGGTGCACCGCGACGACGCCGTCGCCGGGTGTGTCGCCCTGGCCATGAAGCGCTCGGCGCTGTTCGGCCGGGCCCCCGTCGTCCACGATCTGCGGGCCGCGTTCACGATCTACGGCTTCCTCGACCCCGATCCACCGAGCGAGCTGGTCGAGATCCGCGAGGAGATGTTCGCCGAGGTGGCCAACGGCCACCACTACTTCGAGCGGCGGAACGTGGTCGACCGGGTCGACGCCGGGTGGCTGCGCAAGCCCCACGACAAGATCGCCATCCAGTACCAGGCGGATTGGACCGAGCTCTTCGTCGAGGAGGCGTCGTCGTAGGGCGACGACCCCAGCAACCCCGCCGCCAGGTACGAAGCCAGTAACGTTGACGGGGTGACCGTACGCGTTCGCTTCTCCCCGGCCCCGACGGGCTACCTGCACGTCGGCAGCGCCCGGTCGGCCCTGTTCAACTGGATGTACGCCCGCAAGACCGGGGGTGCGTTCGTCCTCCGCATCGAGGACACCGACGCCGATCGCAGCCAACCGCAGCTCGTCGAGGCCATCCGGGAGTCGTTGCGGTGGCTCGGCATCGACTGGGACGAGGAGTACCGCCAGTCCGACCGCTTCGACCGGTACCGGGAGGTGGTCGAGAAGCTGGTGGCCGACGGCCGCGCCTACTACTGCGACAACACGCCGGAGGAGATCAAGGCCCGGGTCGGCGAGCACGGGGGCTACGACGGCTACTCCCGGGATCGGGGCCTCGGCCCCGGTGAGGGACGGGTGGTCCGGTTCCGGACGCCGGACGATGGCACCACCGCCTGGGACGACGTGATCCGGGGCCGGGTCGAGTTCGACAACGCCGACATGGACGACTTCGTGATCGTTCGCTCGTCCGGCGTGCCCATGTTCCACGTGGCCAACGCCTACGACGACCTCGACATGGGCATCACCCACGTCGTGCGGGGCGAGGACCTGGTCAACGCCACCCCACGGGTCCTGCTGCTCCGGGAGGCGATGGGGGCGACCGAGCACCCCGTCTACGCCCACCTGCCGCTGATCGTCAACGAGCAGCGCAAGAAGCTGTCGAAGCGGCGCGACGACGTCGCCGTCGGTGACTACCGCAGCCGGGGCTACCTGCCCGAGGCCTTCCGCAACTACCTCCTGACGCTCGGCTGGGGGCCGAAGGACGACGTCGAGATCCGACCGATCGAGGAACTGGTCGAGCGCTTCGACCTCGTCGACATCAACAAGGCCCCGGCGTTCTTCGACGTGAAGAAGCTCGACCACTTCAACGGCGAGTACATCCGCATGCTCGACCTCGACACGTTCGTCGAGCAGTCGGCGCCCTACGCCATCGGGCCGGACGGCACGCCGGTCGACGCCGACCTCTACCGCTCGCTCGCCCCCGGCGTGCAGGAGCGGGTCCGCCGCTACGAGGAGGTCCCCGCCCTGCTCGGCTGGGTCGTCGGGCCGCCGCCCGAGACCCCGGGCAAGGAGTGGCGGAAGGTCATGAACAAGGACCTGGTGCCCGAGGTCCTCGACGCCGTGGTCGCGCGGTTGGCCGAGGGGCCCTGGACGCCGGAGCACCTGGGGTCGGTGGTCATGGGGGTCGGCGACGAGCTCGGCACCCGGTCCCAGCTGCCGGTCCGGATGGCCGTCACCGGCAGCCGGGCCGGCCTCCCCCTGTTCGAGCCGATGGCGGCCCTCGACCGTGACGAGGTGCTGCGCCGGCTCCGGGACGCCCGTGGTCGACTGTGACGAGGCGGAGCGGGAGGAGGCGGCCGCCGAGCGGCCGCCTCGGCGCCGGTTGGTGACCCGGGGCCGGATCGGCCTGGCCGTCCTCGGCCTGCTGGCCGCGTACTACCTGTTCAACCTGCTCGACGTGGTCGTCGGCTCGACCGCCGACTACGAGGGCTCGGCCCCCGCCGCCGTGGTCATGGGGGCGGCGCAGTACAACGGCTCGCCGTCGGCGGCGCTGCAGGGTCGGCTCGACCGGGCGGCCGAGCTGTATCTCGACGGCCGGGTCGACCTGGTGGTGGTGACCGGCGGTGGGCAGGAGGCCGACATCACCACGGAGGCCAAGACCGGCTACGACTACCTCCGCCAGACCGCCGGCATGCCGGACGAGGACCTCCGCCTCGAGGTCGACGGCACCTCCACCTACCAGTCGTTGGCCGCCGTGGCCCGCTTCCTGGCCGCCGAGGACATCGACGACATCATCCTCGTCACCGACCCGTATCACGCCAGGCGCTCCCAGTTGATCGCGGGAGAGGTGGGGCTCGACGCCGAGCTGGTGTCGACCGACGCTGGTCTCGGTCTGACCAGGCTGGTCCGGGAGTCGGTGGCCACCTCGATCGGCCGCATCCTCGGCTTCCGCCGGGTCGACGCCTACCTCGACGTGTAGCGAGCGGGGCCGACCCGTCCATCGACCGCCGATCTCGACGCGTCGACCGCAGCGTCGACCGAGCATGGCGCTGCTGATCGATGGAGTGTGTCACGATGAGCGTGGTGCTGTCCCCGATCGTCGACCAGCCCGAAGGGAGTGGAGATGAACGTCGTCGCCTGGATCGTCGGCCTCTTGCTGGCCGGCGGCTTCATCATGGCCGGCGCGGCCAAGGTCCGTGGGGTCGAGCAGATGGTGGCCTCCCGCGATCGCCTTGGGATCAGTCCGAACCTGTTCACCGCCGTCGGGGGCCTGGAGATCCTCGGGGCCATCGGACTGATCATCGGCCTGACCGGTGACGGCAACGTCGAGTTGCTCGGCACGCTGGCCGCCATCGGGCTGATCATCGTGACGGCCGGGGCCATCGTCTACCACCGCCGGGCCGCCGACCCGCCCCAGGAGATGATGCCGGCGGCCGTCATGCTCGTGCTGTCGATCCTCTACGTGGTGCTGCTGGCCATCCGCTGACCGGACCCGATCGCCCCCGCTCCCGAGCCGCCAGCGGCGGAATACGGTGGTCGATCGGGGACGGGCGCCGATAGCCTGGTGAGGTCCTTCGGGGATGGTGTAATTGGCAACACAACTGGTTCTGGTCCAGTCATTGGGGGTTCAAGTCCTCCTCCCCGAGCTCGGTGCTCCAGTCTGCACCTCGACCCGACGGCGTCTCCTGACGGAACGATCGGGGAAAGGCGCTACGATGCGAGCTTCGTCTGCCCCGTTCGTCTAGCGGCCTAGGACGCCGGCTTCTCATGCCGGTAGCACGGGTTCAAATCCCGTACGGGGTGCCACAACCGCACAGACACCGAAAACCCCGCTCCACCAGCGGGGTTTTTGGTTGTTTCCCTTCTGGCGGTCGTCGGTGGCACCCGGCCGGCTTCCCCGGGTGTGGACCGGCCACGTACCCGTTTCACGGGTGGCGTCAGAGGTGGCTGACCAGGAAGTCGAGAGCCGGGCGGTGGTGGGCTGGTGAGAGGAAGTGACCCTCGCCGGGACACGCGGTGAGCTCAGCGTTCGGCAGTGAGGCCACCGCATGCTCGGTGAGAGCGAGGGGGACACTGGTGTCTGCGTCGCCGTGCCACGCATGGACAGGAGTGGCGACCTCGGTGAGGTCGAATCCCCATGGCTCGCACATGATGCGGAACTCATCGAGGCTCGGGGCTGCTCCAAACGTTGCGCTGAGGACGCTCGACCACTTCTCGCGAAACCGTGCGCTCGCGACCGGATCGGCGATGGACACTCCGGCGAACATCTCGTCGAGAAGACCGTTCGGATCGGACGACCACTGCTCCGAACGAAGCTCGAGTTGTGCTCGCTCGGTGGCCAGCGCAGCTCCCGGCTCGGTTCGATACTGAACGATCTGGTCGCGAAACGACGTTGGTAGCAGGTCGTCCAGAGCCGGTTCGTCGACTTGGATGCACGCCGGACACAACAGTGCCACCGCGGCGACACGCGCTGGCAGGGAGCGAGCCACCGCCAACGCATACGGAGCTCCGCCCGATACTCCCACGATGCCGAACCTGGCAGCACCGATCGCATCGGCGAACGATCTCACATCGTCGGCCCAGCCAAGCAGTGTGCGACCTGGCACCTCATCTGACAGACCGAACCCCGGCCGTTCGATCGACAACAACGAGACGCCGGCTTCCGCGAGCGCCCGGGAGCTCAAGTCGGCGGCACGACCCCCGGGATATCCGTGGAACAGCAGCACAACGGGCCCACCTCGGACTCCGTACTCGGCGAACCCGACACGGCGGCCAGGTTCGACTTCGACGGTGCCTTCGCGTAGACGCATCTTGCCTCCCTCTTCGGCAGCTTCGCACAAAGAACACCTCCGCCGCGTCGCCCCATACCATCACCAGATTCTGCGACCGAACCTGATCGCTGCTGCCCGACTTGGCGCCACGACTGTCGCTGCAGTCTGAGCGACGGCTGCCGGTGATGTCGAGAATCCGAGGAGCGCCGTTGCGCTCGTGGCGGCCCGTGAGTCGATCCACGGTCCGGTGGATAGGTAGATTGAGATCATCTGACACGGCTGGACCGAGGGGGATGCGGATGCCTGCTGACGAGGGCGAGACACGGCGCGTGGTCAGTGGGACTGGGCACGAAATCGCTTATGACATCCGAGGGACTGGCGGTCGTGCGGTGATCCTGCTCTGTGGTGCCTTCATGAACCGAGGCCGCTGGTCCGACGCCGGCTATGTCGACCGGCTCAAGAGCGATTTCGTCGTCGTGACTATCGATCCGCTCGGTCACGGAGAGAGCGCAAAGCCACACGACATCGAGGCCTATGAGCCCGCCGAGCTCGTCGACCACACCCGGACGGTCATGGATCACGAAGACATCGAGAGGGCCATCATCTGGGGATACTCCCGGGGCGGACGGCTGGCTTGGCTAGTCGCCGAGGCGCATCCGGAACGAGTTGAACTCATGGTGCTCGGCGGGACACCGGTCGGAGTGCCGGTTGAGGTCATCGCTCCATCAGCCCAGATCGCGGCACTCAGCGCCGGCGACTGGAAGACGTTCTGGTCCGGCTTCCCGGCCGAGTTGCCGGAGCCGGTGAAGCAGTACATGTCGACGACCAACGACCCGAAGGCAATGGCCGCGGTCCTGGGGGCGTGGGCGACCGACAACGGGCCGTGGCAACGACCGCCTGTTCCGACGATTGGCCACCTCGGCGACGGTGAAGAGGTACTCGAGGTCGTGTTGGCGCGTTCCGCGATGCTCGGTATCCCGACCGCTGTCCTTGCGACCGGGGGTCACTCCCAGACGTTCTGGGCCCTCGACGAGGTCATGGCCGCGACAGGGCCATACCTCGCCCGCTAGCTGTACTCCGTCCATCGTCCGCTGCCGGCTTGACGCCGGTAGCGGCCACGTACGCCCCGATGCAGGGCACCCCCGAATCTGTATCCCCGGCGGCGGCGGGATCGGGGACGACGCCGGACCGCAGGGCTCCTCGCCATCGCTGCCACCGCGCCGCCGTCGGGCTCGTCGCCCCCGGGCGGTTCGGGTGTCGGTCGCCTAGAGTCGACCGCACCCGAACCCTGACGACCCTCCCGCCGGCAGGCCGCCCGATGCACGACGAAGACCGAGCCGTTGACGCCGACCCGCCGGGCCCGTCGATGCTGGCGACCCTGATGACGGCCGCCGCCAGCTATGCGGTCAAGCGGGGGCTGCCGCTCGAGCACGTCGCCGAGGCCGCCGGCCTCGAGCCGCACGTCCTGATCGCCGCACCGGAGCGGGTGCCCGACCACGCCCTGGCCCGCATCCTCGAGCTGCTCCAGCGGCGATTCCCGGACGAGGCGGTCGGCCTCGGCATGGTGGAGGCGGCACCGCTGCACTTCCTCGGACCGCTCGAGCCCATCGGCCGCGTGGTGCCCGACCTGCGTGCCGGGCTCGAGATGTTCGTCCGCTTCCGGACGGTGCTGTCGACGAGCTTCGACCTCGAGTTCGTCGAAGCGTCGCCCGGTCCGATGCTGCGGTTCGAGCACCCGAACGACGTCGAGTTCGGCCCGCAGGGCTCGGAGATGGGTCTGGCGATGGGCGCCCGTGCGCTCGCCGAGGTCTTCGGCCTGCCCGACGCCCTCCGCCAGGTGTGGCTCGATCACGGCCCGACGGCGCCAGAGGAGCGCTACGTCGACGCCTTCTCGGTGCCCGTCCGGTTCGACGCCCCGTTCAACGCCTTGCTGTTCCACGCCCACCGGCTCGACGACCCCGTCGATCCGGACGCCGGCGCCCGCCTGCGGGTGGTGCGGGCCAACCTGGAGCTGGTCCGCCAGCAGCTCGAGCAGCAGGAGGACCCGGCCGAGCTCAGACAGATCCGCGATGCGGTCGCCGACAACGCGGCCAGGGGGGAGTACGAGGCGGCGGCGCTGGCCCGCCGCCTCGGCATGAGCCCGAGGACCCTGCAGCGCCGCACCGCCGAGCTGGGCACCTCGGTTCGCTCGCTCATCGACGAGGTGCGCGTCGCCACCGCTCGCCAGCTGCTCGCCGACCCCGAGCTGAGCCTGCTCGAGGTCGCGAGGACGCTCGGCTACTCCACCGACAGCGCGTTCCGTCGCGCCTTCCGTCGCTGGACCGGGCAGAGCCCGGCGCAGTACCGGCAGGCGCTCACCTCGTCCGAGCGGCACCGGCGGTAGGTCACACACCCCGCTGCGACGGCCCGGGATCGGCGGTGACGGCCGCACCGACCCGACCGCCGTCCCGAGTTCGGACCCGGGTGGTCGGCCGGCTCGGACGACGGAGTAGGTTCGAGGTGATGGTCGACCACCGGCGCCTCGACGAGCGTCCCCGCTCCCTCCCGACGGTGGGGTGAGGCCCGAGCATGTCGACGGTTGAACCGGCTCTGGCGGTGGCCGCCATCCTGCTGCTCATCGCCGTCGGAGCCAGCCGGTTGACCGGCCGGTTCGGGATCCCGGTGCTGTTGGTGTTCATCGGCCTCGGCATGCTCGCCGGGCCGGAGGGGATCGGGGGCATCGATTTCGTCGACTACGAGGTGGCGCAGGCGGTCGGGATCACGGCGCTCGCCTTCATCCTGTTCTCGGGTGGGCTGGACACCGACGTCCGACAGGTGAGGCCGGTCCGGGGGCCGGCGATGTCGATGGCCACCGTCGGCGTGGCCGTGACCTGCCTGATCGTCGGCTCCGCATCGGCCGTGCTGCTCGGTGTGCCCTGGACGACGGGACTGCTGGTCGGCGCCATCGTCTCCTCGACCGACGCCGCCGCCGTCTTCTCGGTCCTCCGGGCCCAGGCCGTCGGGCTCCGGGGCGAGCTCAGGCCGACGCTCGAGCTCGAGAGCGGCAGCAACGACCCGATGGCGGTCTTCCTCACCGTCGGTGTCCTGACCGTGATCACCGAGCCGTCGACGAGCCTCGCCGAGCTCCTCGTGCTCTTCGTTCGCCAGATGGTGCTCGGCGCCGTGCTCGGCTACTCGCTCGGCCGGGTCGCATCGAGCGTGATCAACCGGATGCGGCTCAACGAGGAGGGCCTGTACCCCGTCCTGACCACGGCGATCGCGCTCGCCATCTTCGGCGGCACCGCCGTGGTCGGCGGCAGCGGGTTCCTCGCCGTCTACCTCGCCGGGATCGTCATCGGCAACAGCCGCATCGTCCACCGCCACTCCGTCCTCCGCTTCCACGACGCCCTGGCCTGGCTGTCGCAGATCGCCATGTTCCTCGTTCTCGGGCTGCTGTCGTTCCCCTCCGACGTCGTCGCCGTCGCCCCCGAGGGCCTGCTCCTCACCGCCGTTCTCGTGCTCGTCGCCCGGCCGATCTCCACCTTCGCCGCCCTGCCGACCAACCGGTTCACCGTTCGCGGTCGGCTGCTGCTGGCCTGGGTCGGCCTGCGGGGCGCAGCGCCGATCGTGTTGGCCACCTTCGCACTGGCCGAGGACGTCGAGCACGCCGACCTGATCTTCAACGTCGTGTTCTTCACGGTGCTGGTGTCGGTCGCGGTCCAGGGCACGACCGTGGCCCAGGCGGCCGACCTGCTCGGTGTCGCCACCCCGTCGCCGATGCGCCCGGCCTCACCGCTCGCCTTCAACCCGGTCGATGCCGGCTCCGACATGGACACGATCGAGCTGGTGGTCGGGGTCGATGCACCCGCGGTCGACCAGCAGCTCGTCGACCTCGGCCTCCCCCGGGGGGTCCTCGTGCTGCTGATCACCCGCGACGGGTCCCACCTCCTGCCCGAGGGCACGACGATCTTCCTGCCGGGCGATGTCGTGCTCCTGCTGGCCGGCGTCGGCCACCACGAGGTGCTGACCGCGCTCTTCGAGGGCGTCGGCAGCCTCGAGCCGTGACCGTCGGCGATCGTCCCCGACGAGAGCGTCGGCCCGGCCGGCTCCCCGGCGCCGCCGTCGTTCGGTCACCATGGGTGCGGAGCACCACGTTACGCTGCGGCCCCGACGGGGTCGCACCCGAGACTAGAGGACCTGAAACGTGCAGATCAGCATTCGCGAGCAACGGTTGCCCGGCATCGGCCAGCGCTACGAGATGGACCTCGACGAGACCAGGCGCCTCGTGGTGATCACGACCCCGGACGGCGGCCGGTCGATCGGCTTCGCCGACGGTGACCGCGACGAGGTCCCCGCCATGGGGCTGACCAGGGAGCAGGCGACCATGCTCGGGGCGCTGCTGCTCGGGGCCCACTTCTCGATCGATGTGCGGGACGACCCGGCGATCGACGCCGACACCGTGCTGGTCGACACGATCACGGTGCCGGACGGGGCGCCGAGCATCGGCCGCCGCCCGTCCGACATCCTGCACTCGACGACCGACGACGCGCTGATCCTCGGCGTCATACGCGACCGCACGCCCGACGTCCTCGAGCCAGACCGCGATCCTCCGCTCGACGCCGGCGATCGGGTCGCCATCGCGTCACGGGCTGACCTGATCGAGGCCGCCCGCCGGCTCCTCACCGGCTGAGCCCGTCCGGCCGTCCGGCCGGTCAGCGGCCGACGAGCCGCTCGACCACCTCCCGGAGGACCCGCTCGCCATCGTCGCCACCGCCGGGGCCGGAGGGATGGCGCCAGGCCACGTGTCCGTCCGGTCGCAGCATCACCGCCCCACCGGTGCCGACGGCGAAGGCGGCCGGCAGGTCGCCCCGATCCGTCAGGCCGGGGGCGCCGATGCGATAGGCGTCGATCGGGATCGGTCCGTCTGCGGCGACGGCACGGGCGGCGTCGATCCACGGCGCGCCGTCCGGACCGGCCAACAGGGTCAGGCCGGTCCCGACCAGGTCGAGGGTCGACAGGGCCTCGCCGTCGGCGCCGAGCCACCCGTGGGGCGCCCTGGCCCCCGGGGTGGCGCTCGGGACGTAGTCGGCGTAGTCGTCGTCGACCCCCGGCGACGCCGTCCCGTCCGGGACGACGGCCGACGAGGCGTAGACCGTGCCGAGCTCGACACCGAGGTGGTTGCCGTAGCGGCGGGATGCTCGCATCAGCTCGTCGGCGTCGAGCTCGTCGACCTCGCCCGAGGTCATGGCCGAGCGGATCCGAGCCACGTTGCCCGAGTTGCGCAGCGACTGCTCCGTGATCCGCCGCGACAGCTCGCGGCGCTCGGCCCCGTAGGTCTCGACGAGCGACCACGGCGCCCCGTGGTGCAGGTGCCAGGCCAGCTTCCAGACGACGTTGTGCATGCCCTGAAGACCGGTGTTCACGCCGAGCCCGCCGGTCGGCGGGAACTGGTGGGCGGCGTCGCCGACCAGGATCGTGCGGCCGGTGACGAACCGCTCGGCCACCGTGGCGTTGAGCTGCCAGAAGCCGACCGACACGACCTCGACGTCGAGGTCGTCGACCCCGACCGCCGACCGCACCCACGCTCGCACCGTTCCGTCGTCGAACGACTCCCGGTTCGACGCGTCCGGGGTGGCGTTGATCTGGCACAGCCACCGACCCGATGCGTCGAGCGGTTGCAGCACCCCGTCGGCGCCATCGGTCGACACGAAGAACAGCACGCCCCGTCGATCGTCGACCAGCGGTTCGATGTCGGCCAGGAAGTAGGCATTGACGAAGTTGGCGAGCTCGCGGCGACCCTCGAGGTCGACGCCGACGGCCTGGCGGACGAAGCTTGCGGCCCCGTCGGCGGCCAGCAGTGCCGGACCCTCGATCGTCTCGGTCCGACCGTCGACCTCGACCTCGACGGCCGCATCGACGTCGTCTGGGCCGCCGCCCCGCACGAGCCGGACGACCTCGGTCGAGAACCGGAGGTCGACCAGCCCCGACGCCCTGGCCGCGTCGACGAGGATCTCCTCGACCAGGTCCTGGGACGACATCACCGGCTCGGCCGGGGAGACGTCGGGCCCGGGACCGAGGAAGCCGTGTGAGTCGATGTGGCCGAACTCGGTGCCGGTCGCCGTGTCGAGGAACCGGATCGGGCTCTTCCAGCCAGGCGGGGCGTCGATCGACCGCACCCGCCGGTAGACGGCCGGCCCCCATCCCCGGACGATCTCCATCGTCCTGGTGTTGACGTTGCGGGTCTTCGGGTGCCACGACGTCGTCGGTCGACGCTCGAGCACGATCGAGCGGATCCCGAACCGGGCCAGTTCGATGGCGGCGCCGAGACCGACCGGACCGGCCCCCGCGATGATCACGGGTCGTTGGTGCTGCACCTGCTCAACCTCCTGGCAACGGTTCCGTGTCTAGGCCGCGGCCGGGGTGACGGCAAGACGGCGGCCGGACCGCCGCTCGACCGGGGTCGGGTCGTGGCCGGATCGCCGTTGCGGCCGCTCAACCGGCGACCACGGCGGCGACGCCGGCCAGCACGGCGACGAGGCCGACGACCTGCAGCCGGGACACCGCGTCGCGGAACACGAGCCAGCCGACCGCGACCGAGGCCGCAGGGAACATCGAGACCGTGACGACCGTGGCCCGGGGATCGCTGGCCACCCCGAGGATGATGAAGATCGTGGTCAGGCCGGCGAGCGCCCCGGCGAGCAGCGCCGCCACCCGATACCCGGCCGGTGGCACGATGGCCCGGCCCCGGTTGCTCGCCACGGCGGTCAGCAGCACGAAGGCCGCCGCCCGCTGCGACACCGCCGGCCACTGGCCGGACGCCGCCGACACCTCGGTCAGCACCGCGGTGCCGATGCCGTAGCCGAGCCCCGAGATGGTGCCCCAGAACAGCCCCGCACGGACGCCGCTGGCCGCCCCGCCGGCCGTGATGAGGCCGAGCCCGGCGACGGCGACCGCCGCCCCGACCCAGGCCGGGGCCGACGGCGGCGACCCCGTGACGGCCGTCAGCGCAAAGGGGATGACGGCGGCCAGCGTCGCCACCAGCGGGGCCACGACCGCCGCAGACGACCGTCGCAGCCCGCCGTAGTAGAACGACAGGCCAACGCCGAGCCCGATGCCCGAGACGGCGCCGAGGGTCAGGTCGTTCGCCGACGGTCGGCCGGGGTCGAGCACGGTGGCCGCCAGCGACGTCACGAGGGCGACGAGCTGCATGGCCACGGCGGCGGTCAGGGCCGAGCTGGCCAGCACGACCCGCCGCCCGAACAGGTCGGACAGGCCGATGCTGAGCGCGCCGAGCGAACCGAAGAGCGCCCCCATCAGGGCGCTCGCACCGCGATCCGATCGCCACACCCGCCCGAGCGCATGGCACCAGTGTCCACCAGCCGGCGCCGACCGTCGAACGCCCGGTCGGTGTGGTCGACGGAACCGTCCGGATCACGGGGAATGCCGGCCCTGCATGGTCGGTTCACCGATCCGTGCCGAGGACACGACCGCTCGCCGCGCTGCTTGGGCTCGCCCTGGTGGCCGCCGCCTGCGGGTCGTCGTCGAGCCAGACGAGCTCGCCGGCCGGGTCGATCGCCGCCGAGGGCGACTCGGCGCTGTCCGGCACGTTCGAGACCATCGAGGGGACCTCGATCGACCTCGGCGACCTCGAAGGCCAGGACGTGGTCCTGTGGTTCTGGGCCCCGTGGTGACCGTTCTGACGCCGTGAGGCCTCCACGGTCGTGGAGATGCAGCGGCGCTTCGGCGACCAGGTCCGCTTCGTCGGCGTGCCTGGCCTGGCCGAGCCCGAGTCGATGGTCCGGTTCGTGTCCGACACCGGTGCCGGCGCGTTCCCCCACATCCCCGACGGCGAGGGCGTCATCTGGGAGCGATTCGGCGTCACCCAGCAGCGCACGTACGTGTTCATCGACGACGACGGCACCGTCCGCCGGGCCGGCTACGGCAACCTGCTCGGCGACGTCGAGGACCTGATCGCGTCCTGAATCCCATCCCGATCGCGTCCCGGTCTCGGCCCGATCCGGGTCGGAACGGCGCCGTCGGTCACCAGACCGGCTCCAGGACTTCTCCAGGGTCCCTCCAAGCCCGATCGGGCCCGGTGGCTCAGCATGATCCCCATGAACGTGCTGCAACTCGACCCCATCGAGGTCCGCCAGCTCGGCGAGGCCGACGGCGAGCACATCGAGGGCCTGTTCACGGGCCTGTCCGACCAGGATCGCTACTACCGGTTCTTCCGACCGATGCCGGCCTACCCGAGGGCCGTCATGGAGCTGCTGACCGGGATGGACGGCATCGACCACGTCGCCGTCGGTGCCTTCGCCGACGGGACCTGCGCCGGCGTCGCCCGCTTCATCCGGAGCACCCGTCGCCCGACGGTGGCCGAGGTGGCCGTGTCGGTGGCCGAGGCCCACCGGGGACGTGGACTGGCCCGCAGGCTGGTCGCCGCCCTCGACGTGCTCGCCGTCGACCGCCACATCGAGCGCTTCGAGATCTACGTGCACCCGGCCAACCGTCCGGCGGCCCAGCTCTTCCGGTCGCTCGGGTTCACCCTCGTGCTCGACTCGGGCACCCTCGAGGGCGAGCGCCCGGTCGGTGCCATCCAGCCGGCGCCGGCCCTCGCTGCGTGAGCGGGAATTCCACGACCAACGGCCCGCCGTTCGGCGAGACTCGGTCGATGGTCGAGCCCATCCACGATCGCGAGACCGAGACCGGGGAGACCGTGGTCCGGGCCCTGCTGCGCCGGCACCTGCCGGCGTCGGCCGACCGGCCGCTCACGCCGATCCGCTCGTCGGGGACCGACAACGCCATGTGGCGGGTCGGCGACCCCGGCGACGGCGATCTCGTCGTCCGCCTCCCCCGGATGGCGGGTGCAGCCGCCGCCATCGAGCGGGAGCGGTGGGCGCTCGGGCTGGTCGCCGGCGACGGCCCGCTGCCGGTGCCGACCCCCGAGATCGTGCACGCCGGCGAGCCAGGACCCGACTTCCCCCACCCCTGGCTGGTGCTCGGCTGGCTCGACGGCGACGACGCCTGGGCCGCCCGGGACCGGATCGCGGCCGCCGAGACCGACGGTGACGACGGCCTCGCCCTCGACCTGGCCGGCGCGGTGCGAGCCATGCGATCCATCGACGCCGCCGGCGGGCCGGGCCGGTCACCCGGGCAGCGGGGCGGGCCGATCGGGCCCATCGTCGACGACGTGCACCGCTGGCTCGACGATCCGCGGTGGTCGGCCCCGCAGCACCTCGACGTCGTCGCCGTCCGCCTGGCCGCAGACGAGACGTTGGAGGTCGCCGACGCAGGGCCGGTCGAGCCCGTGCTGGTCCACGGCGACCTGCTCCCCGGCAACCTGCTCGTCGGCCCGGGACCGCATGGCGGTGGCGGGCTCGGGGCGATCATCGACTGGGGATCGGCCGGGTTGGCCGACCCGGCCCAGGACCTCACGCCGGCCTGGTCGGTGCTCGGGCCCCGAGGCCGGCGGGTCTTCCGGGAGGCGCTCGAGGTCGACGAGGCGACCTGGCTCCGTGGTCGGGCCTTCGAGCTGCAGCACGCGGTGGCGGCGATCCTCTACTACCGGCCCCGCCGGCACCCCCTCGCCGACATCATGGCCCGAGCCCTCGATCGGCTGCTGGCCGAACGGCCCGCTCGGTAGGCTGCCGCCATGAGTCCAGGCAGCGACGGAGGCGACCCGGTGATGAACGAGGCGGAGCTCGACGCCGGGCTGGTCCAGACCCCGGGGTATCGCTACGCCGAGCGGGTCGGCGACCAGCTGTTCGTCGCCGGCCAGGTCCCGCTCGACGGCGACGGCGAGCTGGTCGGCGCCGACGACCCGGTCGGGCAGGCCATCGCCTGCCTGGAGAACCTCCGGACGGTGCTCGACGTCAACGGGTTCGCCGTCGACGACGTCCGCCGCGTGACCGTGCACGTCGTCGGACCGCACCAGAACCTGCTCGACGCCTGGGCCGCCGTGCGCGACTGGTTCGGCGGCTCGGTGCCGCCGGCGACGCTCCTGGGGGCCCACCTGTTGGGCTTCGGCGGTCAGTTGGTGGAGATCGACGCCACCGTCATCGCCGACGGTTGACGCCGGCCCTGCGGGCCTGCGTCAGGAGTCGGTGAAGCGGGAGAGGTTGCCGGTCCGCACCAGGGCGAAGAGCACGACGACCGCACAGAGGACGCCGGCGATCCAGGGGACGCCCTCGTTGTCCGGGGTGATGACCCGGCCGACGATCTGGCCGAGCAGCATGCCGACGATGCCGAGACCGACGGTCATCGGGATCGAGAGGTTCTGGCGGCCGGGCACGAGCGCCCGGGCAATGAAGCCGATGATGCCACCGGCGATGATCGAGCCGATGATTCCGATAACCCAAGCCATTGGAGGCCGTCCTTCCCACTGCCAACACGCGTTCGCCCGTCGAGGCACCTAGAGGGTTGCTTGTCTTTTCTTGCCATCGGAGCGTACCGAGTGGCCCCCTGGTGGGGCAAGGACCCCCGGGTGATCGGGCGGCGACCGCCGCTCACCCGGAGGATCCACCACTCGGCGAGCTCCTCGGTCGGCCGGAGACGTGCAACGGCAGCCCCAACGCACCGTGCGCCGCCTCGAGCAGCCCCTCGGACATCGTCGGGTGGGGGTGGATGGTGGCCGCCACCTCCTCGACGGTGGCCGCCATCTCGATCGCCAGCGCCGCCTCGCCGACGAGCTCGGAGACACCGGGCCCGGCCAGGTGGGCACCGAGCACCGTGCCGGCGGCGTCGGCCACCAGCTCGACGTGTCCGGCCTCGGCGTCGAGCGTCCGGGCCCGGGACGAGGCCGAGATCGGGAACACGAAGCCGGTGACGTCGAGGCCGTCGGCCTCGGCCTCGGCCCGGGTCAGGCCGACCGTGGCCAGCTCGGGATCGGCGAAGACGACGGCCGGGATCGCCGCCGGATCGAAGGCGGCGGGCAGCCCGGCCACGGTCCTGGCCGCCACCTCGGCCTCGGCGGTCGCCTTGTGGGCCAGGGCCGGCCCGGCCGTGACATCGCCGATGGCCAGGACCGTGCGGGTGGCCCGCCGTGCGGCGTCGACCGGGATCAGGCCGTCGTCGTCGACCTCGACACCGACCACCTCCAGGCCGAGCTCGTCGGTGTTCGGCCGGCGGCCGACGGCGACGATCACCGCCTCCGTCGCCACGGTCTCCGTCACGCTGCCGTCGCCTCGGGTCAGCGTCAGCGCCCGCCCGCCGTCCTGGCCCGGAGCCAGCCCGGCGGCGATGCAATCGGTGCGGACCTCGACCCCGAGCCGGGTCAGGCTGCGGGCGGCGACCCGGGCCAGGCGGGCGTCGAGGCCGGGCAGGATCGACGGAGCGGCCTCCACGATCGTCACCGCCGAGCCGAGCTTGGCCCACGCCGTGCCCAACTCGACCCCGATGTAGCCGCCGCCGACCACCACGAGCCGCTCGGGTATCCGATCGAAGCCGAAGAGGGCGCCGGTCGAGTCGACGACCGTCGTGCCGTCGAACGGGAGCGCCGGGAGCTCGACCGGCCGGGAACCGGTGGCGACGATGGCGTGCTCGAACTCGACGTGTTGCACCCCGTCGCCGGCGGTGACCACGACGCGGTTGGCCCGTGCGAAGCGGGCGGTGCCCCGGATCACCTCGACTCCGGCCCGTGCCAGCAGGCCCTCGACCCCGGACGTCAGGCCGCCGACGACGGTCCGCAGGTGGTCCTGGACCGCAGCCAGGTCGACCGATGCGGTCAGCGTGACGCCGGTCGGTGCGGTCATCTCGGGCAGGTGGGCCAGATCGGCGGCGTGGATGAGGACCTTGGACGGGATGCAGCCGACGTTGAGGCACGTCCCGCCGACGTGCTCCCGCTCGACCAGGGTCACCCGCCGGCCGAGGCCCGCCGCCCGCAGCGCCGCCGCGTACCCGCCCGGCCCGGCGCCGATGACCAGCACCTCGGCCGACGTCGAGACCTCGCCGACGACCATCAGCGGCGAGCTGCGGTCGTCGCGTGCGGTCGTTGGCGAGCGAGGGGCGAGGCCGGCACGGCGGTCACAGCAGCAGCCCGACCGGGGCCGACAGGCTCCGGCAGAGGTCGCCGTGGAACGCCGACATGACGTCGCCGTCGATCAGCCGGTGGTCGGCGCAGACGACGACGGGCAGCGTCGGTCGGGCCACCACCTCGCCGTCGACGACGATCGGTCGCGGCTCGATCCCGCCGAGCCCGGTTATCGCCGTCTCGCCCGGTCGGATGATCGGTGTGGCCAGGTGGCCACCGGCCGAGCCGTAGTTGGTGATGGTGTGGGTCCCGCCCGTGGTGTCGCTCGGCGTGAGCGCGTGGTCCCTGGCGGCGGTCGACAGGCGATGGATCTCCGCCGCCAGCCCGGCGACACCGTGCCGGTCGGCGTCGGCCACCACCGGCACCACGAGGCCCCGGTCGGTGGCGACGGCGATGCCGATGCCGACGTGGTCCGGCACGGTGATCGTCTCGCCGTCGAGGTCGAGGCTGGCCCCGATCACCGGGTAGCGGCGCAGGGCCCTGGCCACCGCCAGGGTCACGAGCGCCAGCGGCGTGATCGGCGGCCCGTCGTCGCCCTGCAGGTCCCGTAGTTCCGCTCGGGCCGCCAGCAGTGGGGTGGCGTCGATCTCCCTGGAGGCGCTGATGTGGGGGATCGTCGACCACGAGCGGTCCATGGCCCTGGCCGTCGACCGGCGGATCCCCCGGAGCGGGTGGGTGCCGACCTCCATCCAGCCGAGCCCGCCAGGCGCCGCAGCGGGTGTCGGGCGGCTCGCCGGGGTCGGCGGCGGGGTGGCGGGCGGGGCCGCCGGCTCGGGTTCGAGATCGTCCTCGGCCCATGCCCGGACGTCGTCGGCCAGGATGCGGCCGCCTGGCCCCGTGCCGGGCACCGTGGTCAGGTCGACGCCGAGCTCGACCGCCAGCTTCCGGGTGGCCGGCGAGGCCTTCGGCCGCTTGCCGGCCCCGCCGCCCGCTCGGGCCGCCGAGCCGTGCTCGACCGCCGGCTGTGTTCCGGGCGCCGTTTCCGGCTGTGTCCCGGGCGCCGTTTCCGGCTGTGTTCCGGGCGCCGGCGACGCGGCGTCGGCGCCGTCCGGTGGCGAGGGGTCGCTCGACCCGCGGTCCTCGATCACGATCAGCAGCTCGCCGACCTGGACCAGCTGGCCCTCGTCGGCTCCGAGCCGGGCCACCACCCCGGCGGCCGGGGCCGGCATCTCGACGTTCGACTTGTCGGTCAGGATCTCCACGAACGGTTGGTTCCGGTTGATCTCGTCGCCTTCGGCGACCAGCCAGCGGACGATCTCGGCCTCGTGCAGGCCCTCGCCGATGTCGGGCAGGGTGAACTCGACGGTCATCGCAGGTGCTCCGGGGTCACGGCGCCATCGCCAGGGTTCGTCTCGCCGCGGCGACGATGCGGTCGACGTCGGGCACGTAGAAGTCCTCCAGCAGCCCGACCGGGTAGGGGACGTCGAAGCCCGAGACCCGCTCGACCGGGGCCTCGAGGTCGTAGAAGCAGTGGTCGTTGATCGTGGCGATGATCTCGGAGGCGAACCCGCAGGTCTCCGGCGCCTCCTGGACGACGATCGCCCGCCCGACGCTCGACACGGCCTCGGCCAGGCCATCGACGTCGAGGGGCACGATCGAGCGCAGGTCGAGCACGCCGACCGACAGGCCATCGGCGGCCAGGCGATCGGCGGCCCGGCAGGCCAGCTCGGCCTGGTAGCTCCAGGCCACGATCACCAGGTCGGTCCCCGATCGGGCCTGGCGGGATCGCCCGAGCGGGACGACGTGGTCATCCTCCGGGACCGGGCCCCGGATCATCCGGTAGCCGCGCAGCGGCTCGAGGAACAGGACCGGGTCGGGGTCGCGGATGGCGGCGGCCAGCAGGCCCTTGGCATCGGCCGCCGTCGCCGGGGCCGCGATCTTGAGCCCGGGGCAGTTGGCGTACTGCGATTCGAGCGACTCCGAGTGCAGCTCGGGGGTCCGGACGCCGCCGCCGAACGGGGCCCGCACCGTGATCGGGGCGTCGAACCGGCCCTGGGTCCGGCTGCGGAGCCGGGCCACCTGGCCGACGAGCTGGTGCATGGCCTGGTAGCTGAACCCGAGGAACTGGATCTCGGCCACCGGCACCAGCCCGGCGGCGGCCAGCCCGACGCTGGCGCCGACGATCACCGCCTCGGCCAGCGGCATGTCGACCACCCGGTCCGGGCCGAAGGCGTCGATCAGGCCCTCGGTCGCCCGGAACACGCCCCCGTTGACGGCGACGTCCTCGCCGAACACCATCACCCGCTCGTCCCGGGCCATCTCCTCGTGCAACGTGTGGTTGATGGCCTCGACCATCGTCATGTCCTGCGTCGCCGTTCCCGGCGCAGTGGCGGTCATCCGGCCGCCGATCCGTTGGCCGCCCCGTTGGCCATGGCGTCGAGGTGGGCCCGCAGCTCGCCCCGCTGACGTTGCATCCTCGCAGTCGGCTCGGCGTAGACGTGCTCGAACAGCGCAGTCGCCGGGTCGAGGGTGGCCGCCGCCTCCTGGCTCCGGTCCCAGGCCAGGTCGAACCGGGCGTCGGCCGCCGCCTCGACCTCGCGTTGGCGCTCCTCGCTCCACAGCCCCCGCTCGGTCAGCTGGGCGGCGAAGCGCCGGATCGGCTCGTCGTCGCGGGCCCTGGCCAGCTCGTCGGCCGATCGGTACTTCGTCGGGTCGTCCGCCGTCGTGTGTGGGCCGTGGCGGACGGTCACCGCCTCGATCAGCATCGGGCCCCGGCCCCCGACGGCCCGCTCCCTGGCCTCGAAGACGGCGGCCCGGACGGCCAGCGGGTCACGGCCGTCGACCTGCATCCCGGGAAAGCCGAAGGCGTGGGCCTTGGCCGCGAACGACTCGGCTCCGGTCTGGGCCGCCGTCGGTGTCGAGATGGCCCAGCCGTTGTTGACGAGCACGAAGATCACGGGTGCGTCGAGCACGCCGGCCAGGTTGGCCGCCTCGTAGAAGTCGCCCTCGGAGCTGGAGCCGTCGCCGAAGAACGTGGCCACGCACCCGGGCTCGCCCGTCACCTTCATCCCCCAGGCCATCCCGACCGCGTGGGGGATCTGGCAGGCCAGGCTGATCTGGTGGGGGAAGACCCGCAGGTGCTCGGCGTAGTGGCCGCCGGCCGGATGGCCGATGTTGTAGAGCACGACCCGGTCGATCACCTCGTCGCCGAAGCGGCCGAGGGCGAACTGCTCGCGGTACTGGGGGAAGACCCAGTCGGTGGTCGGGTCGAGGGCGCTGGCCGCCCCGGCCACCAGGGCCTCGGAGCCGTCGATCGGGGCCATCGTGCCCATGCGACCCTGGCGCTGGAGGTTGAAGCAGCGGGTCGAGTAGACCTGCCCGGCCACCATCCGCTCCAGGATGTCGACCAGTTCGGCGTCGTCCGGCTCGGCCTCCGGTGTGGTCGTCAGCATCGGGCGATCGTCCTCCGTTCCGGTTTCGTGCGGTGCCGCCACGGGCGGTCCGGTCATGGTAGGAGGGCGGTGCGGCCCTGTCCCGTTCGCGGTCGGCGGCCCCCGGGGTCATCGCCGAGCAGGCCAACCTCGCTGGCGTCGAGCGCGACCATCGAGGCCGCCAGGGCCGGGGAGATGGGCGAGGGCGTCGCCGCGGTGGCCAGCGAGGATCGAGGACCCGGCCAGTCAGACGACGACCGCATCCGCCGGCGTCGTCGCCGCGTGCGGCCCGGCCCGGCTCAGCCGAGGGTGGCGTCGACGCCGGTGATGGTCTGGTCTGGGTCGACGCAGCGGCCGGGTTGGTACCAGCGTGAGCCGTTGGTGAAGGTGCGTCCGGTCGGTGCGATGAAGGTGAGGACGTAGCAGCCGGGTTGGACGTCGAAGCGGTAGTTGCCGGCTGTGTCGGTGGTGATCTGGCGGAGCCATTGGCCGCGGCTGCCGTCGGCGGCGGCCACGAAGAGGTCGACCGCCACCCCGCCGACCGGCGAGCCCGACTCGTCGGTCACCGTGCCGGCGATGGCCCCGGGCCCGTCGTCGCCGGGGTCGACGGTCGTCGTCAGGTTGACCACGGCGGCAACCGACGGCACGCCGGAGCCGTCGATGGCGAACAGGAAGTAGTCGCCCGGCGGGGCGATCCCGCCCTCGGCCGGGGCGGTCAATCGGTAGGCGCCGTTGCCGCCGCCCGAGAAGCTCAGCGGGATCCGGCGCTGGTCGTTGTTGACCGAGTGGGTGGCCGACGACAGGCGGACGAGGGTGAACTCGGCCACCCCGGCCGAGGCCCGCACGTCGAACCGCTCGTTCAGGTCGACCGATGACGGGGCCGACGTGATCGTCGGCCGTTGCGCCTCGTTGCCGTCGCCGTCGAGCAGGTAGGGCGGGGTCAGGATCTCGACGTCGGGGTGGTTGGTCGAGCAGTCGCCGCACAGTCCGCCACCGCCGGCCATGACCCGGCCGTCCGGCAACAGGAGGGCGAAGCTGTGGTAGGTCCGGGGGATCGCCATCGGGGCGAGCGAGCGGAACGTCTCGGTGTCGGGGTCCCACAGCTCGGGGGTCAGCACGGCCGTCGTGTCGGTGAACGGCACGACGTAGGACTGGCCGCCGACGACGACCACCTCCCCACTCGGCAGCACCACGCTGCTGTGGAAGCCGCGGCGGTTGGCCATCGGGGCGACCGAGCGGGTCGACACCGACCCGCCGTTGAGGTCGATGACGGTGGCGTTGGCCGTCGTCTCGGTCTCCTGGTACGCCGGCCCGCCGCCGACGGCCAGGATCTTGCCGGGCTCGTACATCACGGCGTTGCCATTCATGGCGTAGCCGTCGCTGCCGCGGTTGCCGGCCCCGGTGACCGAGCCGTTGCCGGCGGTGTCGATCCAGTGCATGGCCCGGGTCGGGCCGGCGTGGAACACCCGGTTGCCGGTCCAGGCGAACAGCCACAGGTGGTTGTCGCCCCGGTAGACCCCCCGGGGGTCGTCGGCGGTGAACGGCTCGGCCCGGACGCCGGTGAGACGGCGCCAGCCGCCGCCCTCGGTCCAGACCTCGGCGTGCTTGTTGCCCTGGCCGCCGGACCACGAGCCGCCGAGGGTGAAGGCCGAGCCGTCCGACAGCAGCGTCGTGCCCTGGTAGCCACGGGGGATGTTCATGTCGGCCGCGTCCTGCCAGGAGTCGCTCGCCGGGTCGTAGATGCTGGTCTCGGCCGCCGACGAGCCGCCGTTGACCAGGATGCGACCGTCGGCCAGGTTGGCGATGCCGGGACAGAACATGTCGTGACCGGTGTTCGACACCTGCCGGAGCGACGACTGCCCGGTCGCCGGGTCGAACAGCACGGTCTGGGTCCGGCCCCGGTCACCGCCGAACGTGAACCGCTCGTAGGCCGACCACAGCAACACCTTGCCGTTGCCGAGGTTGGAGCCGGCCACCGGGACCAGCGGCAGGGACGACGGCGAGCTCCAGCGGCCCCGGCTCGGGTCGGCGCCGCCGCTCCCGACGGCGAATCGCTGGTTGTCGCCGCCGTGGCAGGCGTACTGGAGCAGGGCCGCGCCGCCCGTGGTGGCGGCGCGCTCGACGTCGAGACACGACCCGGAGTGCCGAGCAACGAGGGTGGTGGCGCCGCCGAGCTGGAGGGTGAACTGCTGATTCGCGCCGCCGTGGCAGTCCCACTGGATGGCGGGGGCCAATGAGGCGGTCGACGCGCCCTCGATGTCGACGCACTTGCCCGAGTGGGCGAGCCGGAGCCGGTGGTGGCCGCCGCCGACGTCGGTGACCGTGAACGTCTGCGACGCCGAGCCGTCGCAGGGGAGTTGCACGATCGCCGCCCCCGAGGCCGTCGAGCCGTCCGCGACGCCGAGGCAGAGGTCGGAGTGGACCGGTCGGATCGTCCCGGTCTGGGCGGCCGCCGGTGAGGCGCCGGTGGTGGCGGCGAGCAGGGCAAGGGCGGCGGTCAGCAGCAGCCAACCGACGATCGGCCGCCGGCAACGACGGCGCCACTCGGACGCCGGCGCGGCGCGTCGGTTCGGGCTGGCGCCGGTTGGCGCGTTCGGCTCGGCCACGGGCTCTCCCTGGTCGCTGGCGGTGTCGACGACATGCATCGACAGGCAGAGTCTGCTCGGTCCGGTCCCGCCGGTCGACCCTCTCGGGCCGTTCTGGGGCGATCTGCTCACCCGGCGGCGTCGGCGCCTCGATCGATCACCTCGACGAGCGCCGCGGCCGCTCCGCCGTGTCGCTGCCGACCTGGCCCCAGAGGTACCCTCCAGCGGTGGACGTGGGTGCGTCGAGCCGCATGGACGACGAGCTGCCCCGGTCGGTGGTCCTGGCGCTGTCGGCTGGCTTCCTCGGCATGTCGGTGCTGATGAACCTGATCAACGTGATCCTGGTCTTCTTCTACCTGCCGCCGGACACCGCCGGCCTCCCCACCCTGGTCACCGACGCCACGCTGCTCGGCGTCCTGAACGTGGTGGCCCTCATCGCCGCCGCCGGCCGGTTGACCGACTCGATCACCGACCCGCTGATCGCCGCCTGGTCCGACCGGTCGACCAACCGCCGGGGTCGGCGAATCCCGTTCATGGCCCTCGGCATGGTCCCGGCGGCGCTGGCCACCGTGCTCATGTTCGTTCCCCCGGTCGATCGCGAGAGCGGCTGGAACATCGTCTGGCTGCTGGCGGTCCAGCTCGTGCTCTACGTCGCCCTGACCGCCTATGCCACGCCGGCGTTTGCCCTGGTCGCCGACCTCGGGGCCACGCCGGGGGAGCGGCTCAAGCTGTCGACCTGGACGTCGGTTGCGTGGGCGATCGGGCTGATCCTCGGGGCCCAGATCTTCTTCATCGCCCCCATCCTCGACGGCCCGCTGGAGACCTATCGAGCCTGGCAGGGGTCGATCGCCATCGTCTGCGCCATCGCGCTGGTCTTCATGGTGATCCCCGTGTTGAAGATCGACGAGCCTCGCTGGGCCCGCAACGAGCCGACCACCCAGCCGTTGCTGCAGTCGCTCAGGACCGTGCTCGGCAACCCGTTCTTCCGCTTCTACGCCGCCGCCGACTTCTCCTACTTCAGCGGCCTGGCCATCATCCAGACCGGCGTCCTCTTCTACGTGACGGTGCTGTTGGAGCTCGAGGAGTGGTTCTCGTCGGTCCTGCTGGTGCTGATGGTGGTGGTGTCGGTGTTCCTGTTCCCGGCCGTCGCCGGCTGGGCCAGGCGCCAGGGTGGGGGCAAGCGACTCACGATCTTCGCCTTCCTGCTGGCCAGCGTGGTGTTCCTGACGATCAGCGGGCTCGGTGTCATCGACCGGGTCCCGTTCCTCCAGGGGGCGATTCCGATCGTCGTGTTCGCCCTGCCGTTCGCCATCCTGAGCGTGATGCCGCAGTGGATCCTGGCCGACATCGCCGAGCACGCGGTCCGGACCGGCGGCGAGGCCCAGGCCGCGATGTTCTACGCCACCCGGACCTTCCTCCAGAAGCTGGCCACCACCCTCGGGGTCGTGATGTTCGCCCTGCTCCTGCAGCTCGGGCGTGACGTCGGCGACGACCTCGGGGTCCGGCTGACCGGCATCGGCGGTGCGATCCTCTACGCCGTCGCCGCGGTGCTGTTCAGCCGCTACGACGAGGACCGGCTGCAGCGCGAGCTGGCCGAGGCCACGCCCGAGCGCGAGCTCGCCCCGACCGCGTCGACGGAGTAGCCGAGGCGACGCCGCCGACCGGCGTCAGCGGCGGGCGAGCCCGGTGGTCACCAGTGCCGGGGCCGGGAACCGGACCCGGCCGTCGCCATCGGCGAACCGGGCGAGGTCACGGCGGGCCTCGGTCAGCAGCACGTCGAACTGGGTGTCGGTGAGGGCATCGGACAGGGTCCAGCCCCGGATGTCGGTGCGGACCCAGTCGTCGATCGACGGGAACCGGGCCGTGCCGTCGACGACCTCGACCGCGACGTCGTCCAGGTGGCCGGACAGCAGCTCACCGACCGCCTGCGGCTCGCCGAGCACGTACGGGGCCTCGATGGCGGACGCCACCTCGGGCCCGAAGAGCCGGTCGAGCAGGGCGGCCATCGCCGCATAGCCAGGGGTGTCGGCCAGGGTGGCCCACGTTGCGACGGTGACCGGCGTGCCCGGTCGGGCCACCCGGGCCATCTCGGCCACGCCGGCGTCGCGGTCGGCGAAGAACATGAGGGCGAACTGGCTGAGGACCCGGTCGAACGAGTCGGTCTCGAACGGCAGCTCCTCGACGGCGCCCTGCCGCCAGGTGACGTCGGGGGCGGCGCGGGCGGCGACGGCCAGCATCCCCGGGTTGAGGTCGAGCCCGACGACCTCGCCGTCATCGCCGACCCGCCCGACCGCAGCCCGGGCAACGACGCCGGTGCCGCAGCCGACGTCGAGGACCCGGTGGCCGTCGGCCACGCCGGCCCGGTCCAGCAGGATCGGGGGCCAGTCGCCGAACAGCGCCGGGACGAAGAACCGCTCGTAGACCTCGGCCGCGTCGGCCGCGACCTGCCCGGCATCGGACCGGGCCCGATCGACGGCGGGTTGCTGGTCGACGCCGTCGGAGGCGGTGGTCGGCGGGATCGTGGTGCGCTCGCTGGTGCTCATGGGCCGATCGTGCACCCGGCCGGGCCGGGCGTCATCCGTGCCGAGCACGGAAATCGTCACGGACGCCGGCACGGACGGGGCCGAGTCCGATGTGGGATGATCCCGGGATGGCCACCCGACATCCGGGCGGAGCGGGCCCCGACGCCCTGACCCGGCGGGAGGCCGACGTGCTCCGCGCCATCGGCCGCCGGCTCACCAACGGCGAGCTGGCCGAGGAGCTGCACGTGTCGGTCCGCACCGTGGAGAGCCACGTTGCATCGCTCCGGCGCAAGCTCGGAGCGACCAGCCGGGGTGAGCTGATCGAGGCGGCCACCCGGCTCGCCCGCCGGTCGGCGGTGGCGGGCTCGGAGTCCAGCTTCGTCGGACGCGACGACGAGCTGGCCGCCCTCGAGACCCGGCTGGCGGCCGACCGGCTTGTCACCCTGCTCGGCCCGGCCGGTGTCGGCAAGAGCCGCCTCGCCCGGGAGCTGGCTCGCCGCTGGCCAGGCGAGGTCCGGCTGGTCGACCTGGTCGGGGTCGACGGTGACGACGACGGTCTGGCCGTCGCGGTGGCGGATGCGATCGGGGTGGCCTCGGCCGAGGGGGCCGACGTCGTCGGTGGCCTCGCCCTGGCCCTGGCCGACCGGGACCTGCTGCTCGTCGTCGACAACGCCGACCCGGTGGCCGAATCGCTCGGCCGGCTGCTCGGCCCGCTCGTGCCGGCGTCGCCCGGCCTGCGGATCGTGCTCACCAGCCGCCGCCGGCTCGGTCTGGCGGTCGAGGCCGTGCAGCCGGTCAATCCCCTGGAGCTCCCGACCGACGACCGGTCCCGCTCGGTCGCGGCCAGCGCCGCCGGCCGGTTGCTGGCCGACCGGGCCGCTGCGGTCCGGCCCGGCTTCGCCGTCGACCGGGCCAACGCCGAGGCGGTGGCCCGGCTCTGCCGTCGCCTCGACGGATTGCCGCTCGCCCTGGAGCTGGCCGCGGCCAGGCTGGCCTCGATCGAGGTGGCCGAGCTCGAGGCGATGCTGGCCGACCGGATGGACCTGTTGGACCAGCCCGGCGCCGACCGTCATCGGTCCCTGGTCGCTGCGCTCGACGGGTCCATCGCCGCCCTCTCGCCGGGCGAGCTGGAGGTGCTCCGGGCCGTCGCCAGCCTGCCGACCGCCTGCACGCTCGACGAGCTCCGGGTCGTGGTCTCGGCCGGCGCGGCGGGCGATGCCGGCCGTCGGGACGGCGCCGATCGGGGGGACGCCGGCATCGACACCGCCAGGGCCGTGCTCGATCTGGTGGACCAGTCGCTGCTCGAACCCCGCCTCGGGCCGGGGCCGACGACCTACCGGGTGCTGGAGACGATCCGGTCGGTCGTGCTCGACGGGCTCGACGGGGCGACCCTGGACCGGTTCAGACGGGCCCATGCCACCCACCATGCCGGCGGGGTCGAGCGGGCCGTCGGCCTGGCGCTGGCCGCCGAGTCCTGGGACTACGACGACGACGTCTCCCGCCGGACCCTGCTCGGGGCGCTGCGGTGGGCCGCCGACCAGCCGGGGCCGGGCGATCGGGAGCTGGCCGAGCGGTTGTTGACCGGCATCGCCCGCCGCTACGAGCTCGACCCGACGGTTGCGGTCCTCGACGAGCTGAGGAGGGTCGTCGTCGACCGGGCGCTGCCGGACGGCTGGCCGACCGAGCCGTTGGCCTGGGCCGGCGTCGTGCTGAACTACCTCGACCTCGAGCTCATGGAGCGGGCGGCCGTCGCCGCCGTCGAGCGTGCGGACACCCCGGCCGAGGACGCCCTGGGCCGCTGGGCCGCCGGGTTCGCCGACGGGTACCTGGGGCGGGAGGCCAGCGCACTCGGGGCGCTCGCCGAGGCCAGGGCGACCTTCGAGGCGGCCGGCGACCGGGAGATGGTCGGGCTGTGCCTCATGGCCGAGGGGCTGGTCGGCAGCGATCCGGAGGCGGCGGTCGCCGCCCTCGAAGCGTCGCTGCTGACCTGCCGCCGGGCCGGCAACCGGTGGCACGCCAACTCGGTCAGGCTCATGTTGGCCCGCCGGGCCATCGAGGCCAGGATCCGCCTCGCCGAGGTCCCCGTGTGGCTCGACGAGTGCGACCGCTTCGCCCGGGACAACGCCGGCCTTCGACACGACCGGGCCCACGCCGTCGCCGCCCGGGCCGAGTGGGCCGTGGCCTCCGGGACCGCCGACGTCGGCCTCGACCTCGCCGGTCGGGCGGCCGAGGCGTTCCGCCGCCACGGCGATCTCCGGTGCCTCGTCCGGGCGCTGCTGCTCCAGGCCGCCACCGAGGACGATGCGGCGACCGCCCTCGTGCTGGCCAGGCGGGCGGTCGGGGCGGCCGTGCTCCAGGGTGACCGGCGGGCGCAGGCCACCGCCGTTGCCGCGGTGGTCGGCCTGGCCCCGGCGGCCGGCGACGAGGTCGTCGGTGCCCGGGCTCGTGGCGCCGGGCACCGCCTGGCCGGCCTGGCCGAGCCGCCCGCCGACGAGCAGGCCGGACCGCTCCGCACGCCCGTGCTCGAGGGGTTCGCCGAGGGGCCGTCGCTGGTGGCCCTCGGTCCCGAGGTCGACGGCGCCGGCATCGGTTGAGCGAGGCCGTCCGGCGATCGGCCGCCGGCGGTCCGGGCCGGTCAGGCCTGGCGGTGGATGCGGGTGCAGCCGAGCCGCCGGAGGGTGGCGTCGTCGCCGCCGGTCAGGCCGGCCGGGGCGACGACGTCGGCGCCGAGCCCGCGGGCGATCGTCACCAGGTCGTCGAGGGCTCGCACGCCGGCCGGATCGTCGGCGACCGCGGCCTCGGCCAGATCGAGGACCGGTCGGACGTGATGGACCGGGAGCTGGCGGAGCAGGCGGGCGTCGTCCCAGCCGCCAACGGCATCGACCACGCCGACGGTCAGCCCGAGCTCGCCGAGCCGGCGGGCCAGCGCCGCCGGGTCGATTCCGGTCAGCTGGGACCGGGCGGCCTCGACGACCAGGTGCCCGGTCCCGGTGGGGACCTCGCCGGACATGGCCGAGCGCCGACCGGCGAGCGGGCCGAGCAGGGGCACGATCACGGTCGACCCGTGGGCCGCGACCGCGGTGGCGGCTGCGGCGTCGGCGGCCCGGGTGAGCAGCAGGCGATCGAGACGGGCGGCGAGTCCCGGTGTCGGGCCGAGGTCACGATGGTCGAGCGCCGCCGGGTCCCCGGAGCGGACGGGCACCGTCGAGTCGGGTCGGAGCCGCCGCCAGGCCGCGCCGGCGCCGGTCAGGTCCTCGATCGGGTCGTCGGCCACCGACACGAGCCCGCGGTCGATGGTCTCGACGAGGTGCTCGATCACCCGCCGCCGTCTGCGGTGGCGGACCAGGCCCGGATGGTCCGAGCCGGCGAGCACCAGCGACGGTCCGTCCGGATCGGCGAGCGCAGCGGCCAGCGCCGCCTCGGCCGCCACCAGGGTGCTGGCACCCTCGCCGACCGCCACTCCGGCCCGGACCGCCGGCTCGACGGGGGAGGGGGTGCCGAGGGTGGCCTGGTCGGCCGACCAGGCGGCCAGGGCGCCGCCGAGCGCCTCGAGCACCGGTCGCACGGTCGACTCGGGCTCACGGTCACCGGCCGGGGCGACCACGAGACCGAGGCGCCCGCCGCCGATCCGGCCGACGGTCACGTCGACGCTCACCTGCTGGCCGAGGACCGGCCCGACCCGGCGGAGCAGGGCGTCGCCGGCGTCGTGGCCCGACAGCTGGTTGATCTCGGCCAGACCGTCGATGGCGAGGACCGCGGCGATCAGGCGGTCACGATCGCGGTCGGCCTGGTCGACGACCCGAACGATCTGCTCCCGGCCGGCCAGCCCGGTCAGCCGATCGACGATCGGGCCGGCCGGCGCGGTCGTACCGCTCACGATGCCGCCGCCGGCTGGTCCGGCGCGGCCAGCCAACCGTCGAGCCCGGTATCGCGGTCGCCGTCTGGCTCGGCATCGGGGTCACCGTCGAGCTGGCGGAGCCACACCTCGTACCACAGGGGGTCGGTCAGGTCGTCCGGGTGGTGCCCGGCCCGGAGGCTCAGCGCCAGGTTGGCCAGCAGCTCGAAGGCGAAGGTGACGCTCCACCGCAGCAGCCGAGACCAGGCGAGCGGATGATGGAGCCGTCGCTCGGCCGCCACCATCGTCGCCGTCCCGAGCGCCACGAACACCATCACGAGGGCGAGCGACACCGCCATGGCCGCCACGAGCCGCAGTCGCCACCACCGCCGATCCGCCTCGATGGCCCGGTGGACCTCGTGGGCCGACGCCTTGTGCTCCACCTCCTCGGCCAGGTGCCACCAGTACAGGGCGGCCGCGGCCGGGTCGGCCCCGTCGAACAGCTCGCGGCGGTGGTCCGCGGCCCAGCGGGCGGCCGAGTAGGCCATGGTCTCCGACACCGCGACCACCGCCAGGTTGAACCGGGGCGAGGCCAGGCGCTCCAGGGCCCCGTAGCTGCGCCCGAGCAGGCGCTCGACCGGCCCGAGCCGCGGGTAGCGGGCCGTCAGCAGCCGGTTGAAGCGGTGATGGGCGCCGTGATGGGCCCGCTCCTGGGCCACGTAGTCCTCCGTCGACCGGGCCAGCGCCGGTTCCAGCTCGGGGACGAATCCGGTGACCGTGCGGACGAAGTAGGGCTCGATCGTCGGCATCATCAACGACACGGCGTTGGCGGCGCAGGCGAACTCGGGTCGCGCCGGTGTCCACATCGGGTCGAAGTCGTCGGGGTACTCGAACCGCGGTCGACGTCGGGTGATCGGGGCCGATCGGACCATGGCTCTCGCATCGGCCGCTCCGGCCGGTTCTGGAGCGTCCGGCCCATCGCCGTCGCTGCGGCGGCGGTACCGTGGGACCCGATGTCGAGCCCATCCGACCGCCATCGCCGGCTCAACCGGCCCGTGTCCGTGCTCGCCATCGTCGGTGCGGCCTCGATGCTGGTGCTCGGCGCCTGCACGGGCGAGGAGGCGATCCCCATCGACCCGGCCAACCCGCCGACCACCGCTCCCGATCTGACCGACGTCACCCATGTCATCGAGCCGACCGACCAGATGCGGGCCGAGGCCGAGCGCCAGTGCGAGGACGACCCCGACCTGGCCCAGGGCTACGTGAGGGCCGTCGACCCGGAGACCGACGAGATCCTCACCGAGTTCACCGTCGACTGCGCCAAGCTCCGCGGCGACGGCTGAGGCTGCGCCCTGGTCCGCTGGCGGCCTGCTCAGCCGAAGAGGGCGACGCCGAGCCGCAGCCCGACCCAGGCGGCCAGCACCCCGCTGGTGGCGGTGAGGGCCAGATAGCCGAGCCCGAGCCCACCGTGGCCGTCGCGGGCCATCGCCGCCGCCTCGTTGGCGACGGCCGACCAGGTCGAGAGCGCGCCGAGCGCCCCGACCCCGAGCACGGTGGCGACCGGGGTGGGGGCCGAGGCGGCGAGGCCGAGGGCGGCGGAGGCGGCGAGGTTCACCGTCAGCGTGCCGACCGGGAGCTCGCGATCGAACCGCAACGCCATCAGGTAGCGGACGACCGCCCCGATCGAGGCGGCCACGATCACCAGAACGACGACGAGGGCGTCGGTTGCGCTCACGGTCGCCTCCGTCGTCCGGCGCCGGGACCCGACGTCCGCACCCGGCGTCGGCGCCGCCGGCCGGAGCCGGGTCGGGCGCCCCAGAGACGGCCGGCCCGGTAGCCGAGCCCGGCCGCCACCACCGCCGCCACAGGTGTGCCGAGACCGTTGGCGGCGGCGGCGAGGACGTCGCCCTCGTCGAGGTGGGTGGCCACGGCCACCGCATAGCTCGAGAAGGTGGTGAAGCCACCGGCGAACCCGGTCCCGAGGCCGAGCAGGAGGTCGGGGTCGAGCCGCTCCCTGATGCCGTACAGCAGCCCCAGCAGCAACGAGCCGGCCACGTTCACGGCAACGATGATCGTCTCGGCGTCATCGGGCCCGCCGAGCCGGACGACGCCCCAGCGGGCCAGAGCGCCAAGCGACCCGCCAGCGGCCACCGCCGCCAGGGTCCGTTGCCACCGTGCCATCGGCCATCAGTCTGCACCGATGGCCCGCCGATGCCACCGGACCCGCTCCATCTCGGACCACTAGGATGCGGCGGTGACCGACGGGATGATGACGGTGGAGCTGGCGGAGACGGGCGACGGCACGGCGCAGCTGCGGCGGCGCTGGGCGGTCGACGATCCCGACGCCGCCATGCTCGTCGTCCACGGGATCGGCGAGCACTCCGGCCGGTACCAGCACGTCGGCCGGTTCTTCGCCGACCGCGGCTTCGACGTCGCCGCGTTCGACAATCGGGGTTTCGGTCGCAGCGGAGGGGCCCGAGGGCACGTCGAGCGCTTCCCGGTGTTCCTCGACGACATCGAGCACCGGCTGGCCGAGCGCCGCTCCCTCGGCGTGCCGGTCGTCCTGCTCGGCCACTCCCTCGGCGGGCTGATGGCCATCGACTACCTCCTCGGCGATCGCCCGGAACCCGACCTGGCGGTGCTCAGCTCGCCGGCGCTGGCCGCCGACGTGCCCCGCTGGCAGCGGATGGCCGCCCCGGTGCTCGGCCGGGTCCGGCCGACGATGTTCTTCCCCTCGGAGATCGAGGGTGGTGGCCTGTCCCGCGATCCCGAGGTGCAGCGGGCCTACGCCGAGGACCCGCTGCTGGTGGCCGGCGCCACGGCTCGGCTCGGGCTCTCGATCTTCCGGGCGATGGAGCGGGTGAACGAGCGGCTGCCCCGCCTGCGGGTGCCGACCTACGTGCTGCACGGGGCCGATGATCCCGTCGTCCCGCCATCGGCCTCCGAGCCCCTTGCCGATCTCGACGGGGTGACCAGGCGCCTCTGGCCCGGGCTGCGGCACGAGTGCCTGAACGAGCCAGAGCAGGACGACGTGATGGGCGAGATCGAGGCCTGGCTGCGGGGTCAGCTGGCGTCGAGCTGACGGCTCGGCGGGTCGGCGCCCCTCAGCGGCGGGGGCCGTCGTCGAGGTAGCCGACGCCCTCCTCCCATGCCGGCGCACGCTCCGGGCCGTCCTCGCCGGCCGCGGTCCGGTCGGCGGCTGGCGGGGTCGGACGGTCGTCGGCGAGGGGCTTGGTCCGGGGTCCGTCCGGCAGCCCGGCCGATGGCGGCAACGGCGCGGTGACGGTCCACGGTTGGACGACGGTCGGCGAGAGAGGCGGCGGCTCCGGATCGGGTCGCGATGACCGTTGGGGCGATGTGAGCGGGGCGACCGACGGCGCGGGTCGGACCGGCGTCGTCCGGGCCGGGGCGGGGTCGGGCCTCCCCCCGCCTCCGTTCGCACCCGCCTGAACCGGGCCGGCCGAGCGGTCCGGGATGCCACCGGGGGCCACCATCGTCGGGTCCGGTCGTGTCACGAGGGGCTGGGGGGCGACCGGGCTCGGGTCGGGCGCTCGCGCCGGCTGCCGAACGGTCGGGCCGCCGACGCCGCCGGTGGCCAGCCCGCCTGGCGTGGCCACCGGTTGGCCCGCTCGGCCGACGACGGCCGGGTTCCTCGGCTGCAGGACCCCGGCCGCCCGTTTCCGGCCGAGCACGGGGAGGGCGAAGCCGAGCACCAACAGAACGGTCGAGGCGACGGCCATCACGATCGCCGGCCCGATCATCGCTCCGAGGAACACGTCGACCGCAGCCGAGGCGATCGCCCCCGACGTCGGCGACAGCAGGTCGGCCAACCGGGGGACGCCGAGGCCGACCAGCAACCAGAAGGCGGCGGCGCCGTAGCCCCAGAAGGCGACCCGGCGGAGCACGGCGCCCCGGTTGCGGGCAACGGCCAGCGCCAGCGTGGCCCCGGCGGCGGCGACCAGCGCACCGAGCAGGGTGAACCGGTCGACGACGTCCTTGACCGAGGCCAGCCAGCCGAACCCGGCGGTCGGCAGCTCGACCTCGACGGCGGGGGCGGTCGGGAGGAACTCGTCGAGCTCGGGCCGGACCCCGACCAGGGCGTCCCTGCTGGCCTCGCCGAGGTCACCGGCGTCGATGACCACCGGCTGGGTCTCACCCTCCAGTGCGTTCTGGTGGTACCGGACGAAGCCGTCGACGACGAGGGCCCGGACCCGGGGGTCGTCGAGGGCGGTGGCCGCCCCCGACTCGATCAGCGAGCGCGACACCGGCACCTCGGGCGGGATCTGGGGCTCGACGGCATCGGCCAAGCGGACCACGAGGGCGTCCCGGACCTGGGGGTTGTCGAGGAGCTGCTCGGCCAGGCGCTCGGAGCTGCCCGGGTCGAGGATCGTCCTGGACAGCGTGAACCCGGCCCAGCTCATCGTGGCGACGATGAGCGAGAGTCCGGTGATCAGCGAGGCCAGTCCGCGGCGCATGGGTCTCCGTCGGTCGGTCGGGCGGGGCGAAGGGTGGACACGTCAGTATCGCATCGGGGTCGGCAGCCGGTGCATCGGTCCGCGCCGACCTCCCGTCGGCCGCCATCGGGCGTTCCTGAGCCGGTCCCGCCATACTGTGTCGTTCGTCCGGGCCGTTGCCGGCGCCGGGCCACGGGGAGAGGTGACATGACCGAGGTCGAAGCGGTGGTGCTCCTGGTCGGGGGGATCCTGGCCGGGATCATCAACTCGATGGCCGGCGGGGGATCGCTGCTCTCGGTGCCGCTGCTCTCCCTCGCCGGGGTCGGGGGCACCGTCGCCAACGGGACGAATCGGATCGCCGTGCTGGTCCAGAACATCACCGGGGCCTACGGCTACGCCAGGCGTGACGTCGGCGACCGCCGGCGCACGATCCAGGTCCTCGTCCCGGCGATGCTCGGCGGGTTGGTCGGCTCGCTGGTCGCCTCGCAGATCCCCGACGAGGCGTTCGAGCGCATCTTCGGCCTGCTGATGCTGCCACTGCTGTACCTGTCGATCCGCAAGCCCGAGGTCGACCCCGACCGCGAGCCGTGGCCGCTGTGGCTCAGCTCGGTCGTGTTCGTCGGCGTCGGCTTCTACGCCGGTGCGGTGCAGGCCGGGGTCGGGCTGATCATCCTGCTCGTGCTGTCCCGGGCCGGCTTCGACCTCGTCACCGCCAACGCCATGAAGACCGTCGTCATCCTCGGCGTGACCGCCCTCGCCGTCCCGGTGTTCATCGTCAACGACCAGGTCCGGTGGATCCCGGCGCTCGTGCTGAGCGTCGGGATGGGCATCGGCGGCTACCTGGGGGCCAACATCGCCGTCGACGGCGGCGAGCGCGTCATCCGCCCGGTGCTGATCGTGGTGGTGCTGGTGCTGGCGTCGCGGATGCTCGGCCTGTGGGACGTGCTCGGGATCACCTGACCTGGCTCGACCGTCCGCGGCCGGCCCGCCCCCGGGGGAGGGTGCCCGCCCGGGCCCTACGCCGGCGTCGCCGCCAGCGACCAGTAGGGGTGGATCGAGGTGTCGCTCGGTGTGGTGAGGATGTCGGCCCCGTCGTCGGTGATCACCAGCGTGTGCTCGAACTGGGCCGTGCGGCTGCCGTCTGCGGTGACCGCCGTCCAGCCGTCGTCCCACAGCCGGACCTTCCAGGACCCGGCGGTGATCATCGGCTCGATGGTGAACGTCATCCCCGGCTCGATGATGTCGGTCTGACGGGGGTGGTAGTAGTGGCAGATCTGCAGGTCGGTGTGGAACTGCTGGCCGATGCCGTGGCCGACGAAGTCACGGACCACACCGAAGCCGGCGGCCTCGGCGTGCTCCTGGATGGCCCGCCCGATCTCGTTGAGTGGGCGGCCGGGGCGGGCGGCCTCGATGCCCCGCTCGAGCGACTCCCGGGTGACCCGGACCAGGCGCTGCGAGAGCTCGTCGACGTCGCCGACGAAGAACGTTGCGTTGGTGTCGCCGTGCACGCCCTCCTTGAACAGGGTGACGTCGAGGTTGATGATGTCGCCGTCGACGAGGGGTCGGTCGTCGGGGATCCCGTGGCAGATGACCTCGTTGACCGAGGAGCAGACCGACTTCGGGAAGGGATCGACCATGCCCGGGTACTCGAGCGGGCTCGGGTAGCTGTTGCGCTCGATCGCCATCTGGTGGCAGGCGGCGTCGATCTCCTCGGTGGTGATGCCCGGCTGGATCAGCTGGCCGAGGGCGGCCAGCGTATCGGCCGCCTCGCGGCCGGTCCGGCGCATGCGCTCGATGATGTCGGGCGACTTGACCCTTGGCTCGTCCCAGCGCTCGACCGTGCCGCCGTCGGCCCACGTCGGCTTGGCGATCGTGTCCGGAACGGGCCGGAGCGGTGACACCCGGCCGGGGCGGATGGCCGTCGATGCGTTCTTGTGACAGCGCTTGAACTTCTTGCCACTCCCGCACCAGCAGGGGTCGTTGGCCTTGGGGACATCTGCCATGGGTCCAGTGTAGGTGGGGTCGCAACCACGCCGCTGGTCCGGGCCGTCGGCGCTCCTGCGGTGGGAACGACGGCCGGCGCGCCGATGAACGCTCAGTGTGGTTTTGGCCACACAAAGCGACAATCAGTCGTTGACGTCGTCAGAAACTCGACTAAGTTGGGTGATGCGGGGCGGCGGACAGGTTCTCGGACTGAGCTTCCCGGAGAGGGAATGGCATGCCCGGGTACGGCGATTGCGGTTGGCATGGCGTTGGCTCGACGGTGCATCGGCTTCGGCCGGTGGATCAAGGACGGCGACCTTCGGCCGATGGGTGAACCAGCGAGCATTGTCGTTCCCGGAGACGATCTCATGGAAGAAGCGAAAGTACCCTTCATCGATATGTCGCTGGCTGGGCGGATCCTGGTGGCTCGACCCGACCTGCCAGACCCGCGATTCCACGCCACGATGATGCTGCTGCTCGAGCACGGCTCCGAGGGTGCGCTCGCGGTCGTGCTCAATCGGCCGTCGCCCGTGCCGCTGGCCGAGGCCTTCCCTGACTGGGAGGACCTCGGGGCCGATCCGAAGGTGATCTTCGCCGGCGGCCCCGTCGACGGCGACGCCCTCATCGCCCTCGGCCGCTCGACCCACGGACCGGGTGAGCTGGTGCTCGGCGCCCATCCGGTCGACCTCGACCAGCAGCCGGCCCTCGTCGAGGCCGAGGGGATCGACGAGGTGCGGATCTTCGCCGGCTACGCCGGCTGGGACCCGGGCCAGCTCGAGGGCGAGCTCGAGGCCGACGCCTGGTGGGTGGTCGACGCCACGATCGACGACCTCTTCACCGCCGATCCCGACGGCCTCTGGGTCAGGGTGATGCGGCGCCAGCCCGGTCGCCTGGCCTGGTACGCCCACTACCCGCTCGATCCCCGGCTGAACTGAGCGGCCCGGACCCGTCCCCCGGTCGGCGCCGACTCGCCGACTCGCCCCAGACGTCCCACCCGCCCGATCGGTCCATCGATGGTGGCCGGGGTCACGAGGCGGACCGGCACGAGGCTCGGCGACCAGCTCGCCCCCGGCGGGACCGCGGAGGTCGCGGCGCTCGTCGAGCCGACGGGCACCGATCGGCTCGAGGCGGCCATCGGCCGACTGCCGACGGCGGGACCCTGGCATCCCGGCCAGGAGCGGGCGCTCGGGCGGGCATCCTCCTCGGGGCCCGGTCGGGCCACTAGCGTCGCCGCCAGCGGGAAGGGGCGGGACGTGATCGAGATCGTCGTCGAGGATGAGATCCGCAGCGCGAGCGAGACGGTGCAGGTCCACGAGCGGCACACGGTCGGGGTGACGATCCGGCGCCTGGTCGAGCTCTTCGACCTGCCGTGGCGGACCGTCGACAAGCGGCCCCTGACCTACCGGTTGGCCCGCCCCGGTCCGGACGACGACCCCGACCACTTCACCGACGACCAGGAGATCGCCGCACTCGACCTGCTGCCAGGCGAGACCGTGGTCCTGTCGAGCCCGGACGCCTCGGTCGTCTGGGCCGAGATCAACGGCCTGCTCGGCCAGGTCGAGGACGAGCTCCGGCTGCAGGCGACCGAGTGGCGGGACGAGGTCACCGGCGAGGTCCGGGCCGACGTCTCGCGGCGGCTCGCCGGCATCCGGGGTGAGATCGAGCGGGTGGCCCGCCAGCGGCTGCTCGGCGACGGGGCCAGGCCCCCGCTCCTGCGACGACTCCGGGCCAGGCGCCTGATGCGGCAGGTGGCGAGGACCGGGGTCGCCCCAGACGGCGTGGCCGGGGTCCGGGTCGGGTTGTCGCAGCTGACGACCGTGGCGTCGATGGCGCTCCGGGCTGCGCCGTTCGCCGCCGGTGCCGCCCTGGTCGGCGCCAGCGCCGTCGCCGTCGAGGCCGCCGACGAGGACCTGACGGCCGAGGACGTCAAGACGGTGGTGGAGGAGACGTTGGAGACCACGACCACGACCACGACCGGCGCCGGCGCCGGCACCGACCCGCTCCGGGTGGCGATCCGCGAGGAGCTGGCGCTGGCGCTCACCGGGCGGCTGACCGCCGAGGAGGTCGAGCGGATCGTCACCGATGCCGTCGCCTCGATCCGCGACGACGAGGCGCTCCGCGGCATCATCCGGTCCGAGGTCCCGGCGGCCGAGCGCGACGAGGTGACGGCGCTGGCGCTCGGTGGGGTCGAGCGGACGTCGCCGACCCGCGCCCTGGCCGTCGGCGAATCGCTGTGGGCGGTCGCGGTCGACGCTCGCGGTGATCCCGAGGCGCTCGGGTGTGACCCAGGGCCGTTCACCGAGTCGACCGGGGCCTACGTCCGGCGGATCTGGGCCGCCAACGTCGGTGTGCTCGGTGGCGACCCCGACACCATCGATCCGGCCGACGCCCTCCGGATCCCCTGCCCCCGCTGAGCGGTCAGAGGTCGGCGGCCTTGAGGCGGGCGTAGCCGGGCTTGATCTGCTCGTTGATGATGCGCAGCCGCTGCTCGAAGGGCCAGAACGCGCTCTTCATGGCGTTGATCGTCAGCCACTCCATGTCGTCGAGCCCCCAGCCGAACGCCTCGTTCAGCTTGACGAACTCGTCGGAGAGCTGCACGTCGCTCATCAGCCGGTTGTCGGTGTTGACCGTGACCCGGAACCGCAGCCGCCGCAGCAGCCCGATCGGGTGCTCGGCGATCGACGGGGCGGCGCCGGTGTTGACGTTCGACGTCGGGCACATCTCCAACGGGATCCGCCGGTCCCGCACCCAGGCGGCCAGGCGGCCGAGGGTGGCACTGCCGTCGGCGCCGATCTCGATGTCGTCGACGATGCGGACCCCGTGGCCGAGCCGCTCGGCCCCGCAGTAGTTGAGGGCCTCGGCGATCGACGGCAGCCCGAACGCCTCGCCGGCGTGGATCGTGATCGGGAAGCTCTCCCGCATGCACAGCTGGAAGGCGTCGAGGTGGCGGCTCGGGGGGAAGCCGGCCTCGGCCCCGGCGATGTCGAACCCGACGACCCCGGCGTCGCGGTGGCGAAGGGCCAGCTCGGCGATCTCGTAGGACCGGGCCGCGGTGCGCATCGCCGTGCACAGGGTGCCGATCGCGATGGGCTTGCCGGCCGAGCCGATGCGGAACCCCTCCAGGACCGCATCGACCACCTCGTCGAGGGTCAGCCCCTCCTCGGTGTGCAGCTCGGGGGCGAAGCGGATCTCGGCGTAGACGATGCCGTCTGCCGCCATGTCCTCGGCCGACTCGGCCGCGGCCCGCATCAGGCCGTCACGGGTCTGGGTGACGGCGCCGGTGTGGGCGAACGTCTCGAGGTACATCTCGAGGTTGCGACGGTCGGCGCCACGGGTGAACCACTTGGCCAGGTCGTCCGGGTCGGTGGTCGGCAGGTTGTCGTAGCCCTGCTCCGCGGCCAGCTCGATGACGGTGGCGGGACGCATGCTGCCGTCGAGGTGGTCGTGGAGCAGCACCTTGGGGGCCTCGCGGGCCTGGATGGCGAAGCGGGAGTTGGTCGGAGCGGCGTCGGCGGTGTCGGAAGCCATACAACATCGTAGGGCGCGGCCGATGGGGACGGGCCCCGCGACGCAGCCGAGGCCGACACGACCGGGAGTAGCCTGACCGAAATGACGATCACCACCCTGGGGCTCGACGCCGACGACACCCTGTGGCACTCCGAGAACCACTTCGCCGTCACCGAGCGGCGCTTCACCGACCTGCTGGAGCCCTGGGTCGCCGGTGACGAGGCGGCCCGCCGGCTGCTCGACCGCGAGCGGGCCAACCTGAAGGTCTTCGGCTACGGGGTCAAGGGGTTCACCCTCTCGATGATCGAGACCGCCATCGAAGCCAGCGACGGCGCCGTCGACGCAGGCGCCGTGCAGCAGATCGTCGAGTGGGGCAAGGAGATGATGGCCCACCCCGTCGAGCTGCTCCCCGGCGTGGCCGAGACGATCGACGTGCTCGGCCGATCGCATCGCCTGGTGCTGATCACCAAGGGTGACCTGTTCCACCAGGAGACCAAGATCGCCGAGTCGGGCCTGGCCGCCGAGTTCGAGGCCATCGAGATCCTCTCCGAGAAGTCGCCGGACACGTACCGGCGGGTGCTCGGCGACCTCGGGGTCGAGCCGACGCAGTTCGCCATGGTCGGCAATTCCCTGCGGTCAGACGTGCTTCCCGTCATCGGCATCGGCGGACGGGGGATCCACATCCCCTACGGCATCCTCTGGGGTCACGAGCACGTCGAGGAGGCGCCGGACGATCCCCGCTTCCACCAGCTCGCCCGGTTCGCCCAGCTGCCCGAGCTGCTCGACGGGCTGACCACGCCCTGAAGCCCAGGGCGGGCGCAACCCCCCGGTCGGGGCGAGTAGGGTGCACCGTCTGCGAAGGAGAGACGAGATGCGACGACGACTGGTTGCAGCGGCGATGGCGCTGACCCTGGTGGCCGGGGCCTGCGGAAGCGACGACGAGGGCGAGCTCGGCAGCGCCGGCACCGACGCCACCGATGACGCCCAGACCTCGACCGACGACGCCTCCGACGGCGACGGCGACGACGACGGCGAGGCGATGACCGGCGACAGCGGGTCCGACTGGTGCGACGCCGTCCGCTCGGCCGCCGATGGCGACGCCAGCCCACTCGACTTCGACGTGTTCACCCTCACGCCGGACGAGATCGTCGCCCGCTTCAACGAGAACATGGCCGAGCTGGAGCGCTGGCAGGACCAGGCCCCGCCGGAGATCGAGACCCAGGTCGGCACGCTGGTCGGCGCCTTCCAGACGCTGAACGACAAGGTCAACGAGGCCGGCGGTGACCTGCTGTCGCTCGGGAGCGACCCGGAGTTCCTCGCCACGTTCGACGCTCCCGAGCTGACCGCGGCCGCCGACGACATCGACGCCTACAGCCGTGACGTCTGCGGCGTCGACCTCGGGGTCGACCTCGGTGGCGATGCCGGCGCCCCCGACGTGTCGGTGCCTCCGGCCGGCGGCGGCGAGGACGCGGCGACCCAGCTGCTCGAGCAGTTCGGGCTGCCGCTCGGCTTCCTCGACGACGACCAGATCGCCTGCATCAACGACGAGCTGGCGACGGCGTTCCCCGACGGCCTGCCGGACGACCTGCTGCAGAGCGAGGACGCGTTCGCCGTCTTCGACCAGGTCGACGCCGCGTGCGGCATCTCCCCCTGATCGGCGGCTGCCGACCCTAGCCCTCGGCCAGGCGGTCGGGGCCGAAGCCGTCCGGGAGCAGCTCGGCCGCAGTGAGGATCTCGTCGCCGCCCTCGACCAGGCAGTCGGGCCCCCCGTGCTCATACAGGAGCTGGCGGCACCGGCCGCAGGGGCTGCACGGCCGACCCGACCCCGACACGATGGCAACGGCCACCAGCCGCCCGCCGCCGGTGCGGTGCAGGTCCGACACCAGCCCGCACTCGGCGCACAGGGTCAGACCGTACGACACGTTCTCGACGTTGCAGCCGCTGACGATGCGCCCGTCGTCGACCAGGGCCGCGGCGCCGACGTGGAACTTCGAGTAGGGGGCGTAGGCCCTGGTCGCGGCCTCGGCGGCCGCTGCTCGCAGGGCGTCCCAGTCGATCCCGGTCATCGGCTGGCGTCCCCGGGGCTCATTTCGTGCCGTAGATCCGGTCGCCGGCGTCGCCGAGGCCGGGGACGATGTAGGCGTGCTCGTTGAGCCGCTCGTCCATGGCGGCCAGCGTGATGACCGTCTCGGGATAGCGGTCGTGCACGGCGGCGACGCCCTCCGGGCAGCCGATGATCGACAGCAGGTCGACGTTGGTCGCACCGGCCTCGGACAGCACGTCGAGGGCGTGCACGGCGCTGCCGCCGGTCGCCAGCATCGGGTCGACCAGCAGCACCTCTCGGTCGGCGATGCGATCCGGCAGCTTCGTGTAGTACTCGACCGGCTGGTGGGTCTCCGGGTCGCGGAACAGACCGAGGTGGCCGACCTTGCCCGTCGGGATCAGGGTCAGGATCGCCTCGACCATGACCAGCCCGGCCCGCAGGATGCCGACGATCGCCGGTTCCGGTCCGGCGAGCAACGGCGATCGGGTCGGGGCGACCGGGGTCTCGACGTCGACCGGCTCGGTCTTCAGGTGGCGCAGCGCCTCGTAGGCGGTGAGCAGCGTCACCTCCTGGCACAGGGCCCGGAACGCCGACGACTCGGTGTCGCGGTCCCGCAGCATCGTGATCTTGTGGGCGACCAGCGGGTGGTCGACGACCGTCAGCGTTCCCGTCATGACCCTGGAGCATACGCCCACGGGCGGAGTCCAGGGGAAGGCGAGGTCGTTCGAGGGGCGGTCGGACACCCGTCGGCGTCGTCGGCCCTCCGGTCACGGCGGGGGTCGGCGCCCGTGCAGCGCAGCCTCGGCCCGGCGGGCCAGCGCCGAGGCCTGCTCCATGTCGTCGGCCACGGCGGTGACGTGACCGAGCTTGCGGCCCTGCTTCGGCACCTTGCCGTAGAGGTGGACGTGGGCCCCCTCGACCGCGAGGGCCTCGGGCAGGTGCTGGGCCGGGTCGAAGCCGTCGATGCGGCCGATGACGTTGATCGTGGCCGCCGCCGGCACCCTGGCCCAGGTCGGCCCGAGGGGGAGGTCGAGCACCGCCCGCACGTGGTTCTCGAACTGCGACACGTGACAGCTCTCGATCGTCATGTGGCCGGCGTTGTGCGGCCTGGCCGCCAGCTCGTTGACCACCAGCCCCTCGGTCGTCAGGAACAGCTCGACCGCCAGCACCCCGACCGCCTCGAACTGGTTGGCCAGGTCGAGCGCGATCTGGCGGGCCTCGGTGGCCAGCCGGTGACCGATGTCGGCCGGGGCCCGGCTCTCCCGGACCATGCCGTCGCGGTTGGTCACCTCGGTGATCGGGTAGCAGCGGGCGTGGCCGCCGGGCCGGCGGGCCACCAGCACCACGAGCTCCTTGATGATCGCCTGGTGCTCCTCGGCCAGGAGCTCCTGACCCGATCGGGCCGCCAGCACCCGCAGGGCTTCGTTCCGGTCCTCGACCATCCACATGCCCAGCTCGCCCGGCGGGGCGGCCCGGACGGTCTTCATGGCGAACGGGTAGCCGTGGGTGGCGGCGAAGTCGAGCACGTCGTCTGGGCTCCGGACCTCGGCGGTGGCCGGCACCTGGTAGCCCCGGTTCTGCAGGACCCGCCGGAGGTGCAGCTTGTCGAACGCCGCCTGCAGCGTCTTGGTGCCGGGACGCAGCAGGTTGCCCCCGTCCTGCAGCGCCTGGAGCAGCCGGATGTCCATCCGCTCGTGCTCGAAGGTCAGCACCTCGCAGTCGGCGGCGAAGCCGGCGAGGGCGTCTGGGTGGCTGAACACCGCCTCGGGGGCGGCGAGGGCGGCCGAGTCGTCGAAGCGCTCGGCGAACAGGCGGGGCGTGATCCCGAGCTTGACCGCCGACATGTGCATCATCCGCGCGATCTGGCCCGACCCGACGATGCCGAGGCGATAGAGGGCGGGCAGATCGTCGGTCACGCCCCAAACAGTACTCGCCGAGCGGCACCGGCCAGGCGACCGTGCCCGCTCGGGCCGGCCCGCTCGGGACGGGCGACCGGGATCGACGCCAGGCCGGCGACCCGGGGCTACCGTCGGTCGGAGCAATGGCTGATGATCCGGGCGAACCGCCGCCGTCCGCCGACCGTCGACGACTGCTGCTGGCCTTCGGCGCCACGGCGGTCAACGTCGGTCTGCTCCACCGCCTCGACCTGCCGTCGGGGGCGCAACCGTCGGCGCCGACCACGGCCGATCCGGCTGGCCCTCGGGTCTCCGCCCCCGGGTCGGCGTCGCCGGCCGTCTCCCGGCCAGCCGATCCCCCGACCGCGCCGACCCCGGCCCGGCCGGGGGCGCCACCGGCCCCCGGGCCCGACCACGTGTTCGACCTTGTCGTCGCCGGCGGCCGGGTGATGGACCCCGACACCGGCTTCGACGGTCTGGCCGACGTCGGCATCGACGGCGATCGCATCACCTCCATCTCGTCCGTGCCGCTCCGGGGGCGGGACTCGATCGACGCAACCGGCCGGGTGGTGGCGCCCGGCTTCGTCGACCTGCTGTCGTACGAGCCAAACCCGTTCGGGGTGTGGCTCAAGCTGGCAGACGGGGTGACGACCAACCTGGCCATGCACGGGGTGAACAACTATGCCCCCGCCTTCTTCGACCGCTACCGGGACCAGACGCCGATCCACTTCGGCGGTGCGTTCCACCAGCACTTCATGCGGGGCTTCGACATCGGGGCCAGGATCGATCTGCCGCTGACGCCGGGCCAGGTCGACCGTCTGGTCGGTCTGGCCGCCGACGGGCTGACGGGCGGCTTCGCCGGCATTGCCCTCTCGCCCGAGTACTCACCCGGGACCTCGACGGCCGAGCTGCTCGGCCTCGCCGGGGCCGCCGCCGCCCGCAACCACGTGTGCTTCGTGCACGTCCGCCACAGCGACCCGACGCCGCCGGGGACGAGCCTCGAGGCCATCGACGAGGTCATCGACCTGGCCGATGCCACGGGGGTGGCGGTCCACATCAGCCACCTGGCCAGCACCGGTGGCACCCACGTGATGGGCGAGGCGCTCGACCGGCTCGAGGCGGCCAGGGCCCGTGGGCTGGACGTGACGGCCTGCGTGTACCCGTACGACTTCTGGGGGACGTTCCTGGCCAGCGCCCGCTTCGCCCCGGGCTGGCAGGAGCGCTACGGCCTCACCGAGGACGACCTGCAGATCGCCGGCACGGCCACCCGGCTGTCCCCGGACACGATCGGGGCCGCCACCGCCGACAACAGGCTCGTGGCCGCCATCGGCTCGATCCCCGAGACCGACGTCGAGCTGGCCCTCGAACGGGAGTGGGTGATGGTGGCCAGCGATGCCATCCCCACCCTGGCCGGCAACAACCATCCCCGCGGCGCCGGCACGTTCGCCCGGACGATCGCCCGCTACGTCCGGGACCGTCGTCGGCTCGACCTCATGCGGGCGCTGGCCAAGATGACGATCCTGCCGACCAGGCGGGTCGAGGGCATGCTGCCGGCCATGGCCGGCAAGGGCCGGGTCCAGCGGGGGGCCGACGCCGACCTCGTCGTGTTCGATCCGACGGCGATCGTCGACCGGGCCACCATCGCCGCCCCGGCCAGACCGTCGCTCGGGATCGACGACGTGATCGTCGCCGGTCGTGTGGCCCGACGGGGCGGTCAGGAGGACCGCACGGTCCTGGCCGGCTCGGCCATGCGGAGCGCGGCCTCGTAGGCGTCAAGCCGGCTCGGCGGCCGATCAGTCCGGCAGGAGTCCCTGGAGCGACACCGCCACGTGGTCGGCGTACTGTCGGCAGCCGTCGCTCTCCGAGGCGAGGCCGTCGATGAAGCTGCGGAGCACGAGCACGGTGAACGGCAGCTGCCGCTCGATCTCGTCGTCGGTGCACAGCAGCCGGAGCTCGGGGGAGTGGAGGCCGCGGTCGAGGCCGGCGAGCAGGAACTCGGCCAGCTCCGGATCGACCTCGGACGCCCACCGGAACGGCCGGCCGCCCCGGCGGCAGTCGGCCGCCGCGGCCGACCACTGGTCGATCGTGGTCGACCAGAGGTCGAGCAGGTCGGGGGAGACCGCCGGGGCCAGGTCGGGCGAGCTCCGCAGCTCGACCACGATTCGACGGGCGAACATCGACCAGTCGAGGGCGTCCTCGGCTGGGCAGGGGCCAAGATCCAGCACCATCGTCGTGTGAGCGTAGCGACGGGAACCTCCGGCCGAAACGGACGGTCGGCGGTCAGCGGCGGGTCGCCAGACCGGCCGACGGATGGCGCCGCCTGGCCGACTCGGGGACCTCGACCATCGGGCCGTCCTCGGCGTCGGCGTCGAGACAGGCCCAGGCGTAGCTCGTCATGGCCTGGGCCGGTGGCATCCGATCGAGGTGGCGACGGGCCCGGTTCCACCGGCGCTCGGCCAGCGCCCTGGCCAGGTGCGCCCCGCGGCACGGGTCGGGTGAGGTGATCCCGTCCGACGCGGTCACGTCGCCATAGACCCACCGGAGGTCGAGGTGGCGCTGGCGGTGCCAGGCCCCCGCCACCGGCCGGGTGCCGCCGATCTGGTAGGCGGGCCGCTGCGCCGGCGGCGGGTCGGTGCGGCCGACGAGGCGGAGACTGCGGCGGCGGTCCGGGCGGATCCGAAGGCCGAGTCCGATGTCGAGGGCCCGGGCCCTGGCGCCGAGCAGGGGGAGGTCGAGGATCGAGCCGTTCCAGGTGGTGATGATCCCGGGCTCGAGCACGGCGAACCGCTGGTCGAGGAGCGACAGGATCCGCCGCTCGGGACCGTCGTAGTACTCGTCGCCGTCGATCGTGCTCAGGCCGGCGCCGACGATGACGCTGGCGAACGGATCGAGCACGATGGCCCCGTCGACCCCCGTTGGCGGGTCGGTCGGCCCAGGTGGGCGATCGAAGGCGATCGCCAGCCCGTAGAGCGGTGGTTTGACAAGCACGTTGGTCCCATACCTCGTTGTCCCCGTACGTCGTCCGCGTACGTCCGTGTTGCCCCACGTGTCCGCTCGAGGGAATGTAGTGCGGTCGCCACTCGCAGTGGTGGACACTCGACGGCGGAGGCCGGAGCGCCCTGCTACCCGGCGGTCTGATCCCCGGCGATGGCGGCGCGGACCAGCTCGACCAGCGGCCGTTGGCCCTTGTGGAGGCGGGTCTCGGCCTCGTCGAGGTCGAACCAGGCGGCTCGATCGACCTCGGGGACGTGCTGCATCCGACCGGACCGGGGCGGCCACTCGAGCTCGAACGTGTTGGACCGGATCGTGTCGGGATCGAGGTCGCCGGCCACCAGCCAGGCCCGGATCCGCTTCCTGCCGGCCCGGAACGCCGGTAGCTCGATCCGGTCCCCGTCCGGTATCGGGTGACCCAGCTCCTCCGCGAACTCGCGGGCGGCGGCCGTCTCGGCGTCCTCGTCGTCCGGGTCGTACTCACCCTTCGGGATCGACCAGGCGTGCTCGTCCTTGCCGGCCCAGAACGGACCGCCCGGGTGCACGAGCAGGATCTCGGGGCCACGGGGCCCGGGCCGGTGGACGACGATGCCGGCGCTGTCGGCCATGGCAGGGGACCGGCCGGTGGTCAGCCCGGCAGCTCGACCGCGTAGGTCTGGTGGCCGATCCGCGACAGCATGGCGTTGAGGACACGTGCGTCGTCGTCGAAGCCGAGCACGTCGTCGAGGTCGCTGCTGGCGTCGTCGGTCATCACGAAGTACTCGATGGCGCCACGGATCTGGGCCCGCTGGTCGGCATCGAAGTCGGCCCCGCTGCCGAGCAGTCGACACAGCGAGCGCCCGATCAGCCTCGCCGTGTCGACGTCGGTTGCCGGCCCGGCGTTGGCCGCCACCTGCTCGACGTGCAACTCGATCACCGCCCCGAGCTCGCCGAGCTCCTCGGGTGAGGTCTCGATGCAGAGGCGGCGGAACCGCCGCTGCTCGTCTGGGTTGAGGAGATCCTCCAGGTCGAGTGCCTGGTTGCGGCCCGCGCTCATCGCGCCAGTATGGAACAACGTTGGCCATGCCACCAGGCCGTCGGCCCGGCGGCCGCTCACCGGCCCCGGACGGTCAGCGGGGCGGGCGCCAGGACGCCAGGGTCTCGGCGTAGTTGGCCCGCTCGACCGCCGCCGGGTTCGGGATCGCCCCCTGGCTGAGGCTGCCACAGGCCTGGGCAACCGACTCGTAGTCGCGCTCGGCCAACCACGAGGCCAGTCCGGCGACCACGTCGGTCACCCGCTCCGGCCCGTGGCGGAGGATCGCCGAGGTCATCATGGCCACGTCGGCCCCCGACAGGATGGCCTTGACGGCGTCCTCGGGCTGGTGGACGCCGGTACTGGCCGCCAGCGAGCACCAGAGCTGGCTCCGCAGGATCGACGTCCATCGCAGCACCGGCCGCAGCTCGGCCGAGGTGCTCAGCTCGACCCGGGGCTCGACCGTGAGGTGCTCGAGGTCGACGTCGGGTTGATAGAAGCGGTTGAACAACACGAGCCCGTCGGCCCCGACGTCGACCAGCCGCCTGGCCATGTCGGCCAGCGAGCTGAAGTAGGGGCTCAGCTTCACGGCGATCGGTACCTCGACGACCTGGCGGACGTCGGAGACGAGGCCGACCGTGTGCCGCTCGACCTCGGCCCCGCTGACGGTCGGATCGGCGGCCACCCGGTACACGTTCAGCTCGATGGCGTCGGCCCCCGCCTCCTCGACCAGCGCGGCGAAGGTGGTCCAGCCGCCGGCGGTCACCCCGTTGAGGCTGGCGACGACCGGGATCGACAGCGTGTCGACGGCGCGCTCGACCAGCGTCAGGTAGTGATCGGGGCCGTCGACGAGGTGGGGGACCGGTGGGGCGTGGCCGAGCGTGGCCTCGGGCCCGAGGTCGAAGCCGCCGAACTCGTCGACCAGGAGGGCGTCGGCGTCGATCTGTTCCTCGAACAGCGACGGCAGTACCACCGCCCCGGCCCCGGCGGCCTCGATCCGCTCCAGGTCGTCGAGCCGGCCCGTCATCGGTGAGGCCGAGGCCACGATCGGGGTGGTCAGCGTCAGGCCGAGATACCTGGTGGTCAGGTCGACGCCGGTCCGGATCGTCGGCCTGCTCATCCGTCGTGCTCCTCGTGCTCGTCGTGGTCGACGTAGCGGGCCACCCGCTCGACGTTCACCATCTGCTCGTAGAGGTGCCAGCGGTTGTCGATGTCGGCCTGGGCCGCGTCGAACAGGCGGGTGGCGGTGTCGCGATCGGCCCGCTCCAGGGCGGCGAACCGCCCTTCGGACCGGGCGAACTCGAGGAACGGCACGGTCGGCGGACGCGAGTCGAGGTGCAGGCCGTGGTCGCCGGAGGCCTCCCGCCCGGGGTCGTAGCGATAGAGCGGCCAGTAGCCGGTCTCGGCCGCCAGTTTCTGGTGACCCATCATCGTCGACATGTCGATGCCGTGGGCGATGCACGGGCTGTAGGCGATGATCAACGACGGACCGGGATGGGCCGCGGCCTCGTGGAACGCCTTGACGGTCTGGGTCATGTTGGCGCCCATGGCGATCTGGGCCACGTAGACGTCGCCGTAGGCCATCGCCAGCATGCCAAGATCCTTCTTCGGTCCGGTCTTGCCGCCGGTGGCGAACTTGGCCACCGCAGCCCGTGGCGTCGACTTCGAGCGCTGGCCGCCGGTGTTGGAGTACACCTCGGTGTCGAGCACGAGGATGTTGACGTCGAGCCCGGACGCCAGCACGTGGTCGACGCCGCCGAAGCCGATGTCGTAGGCCCACCCGTCACCGCCGACGATCCAGACCTCGGTGTGGAGCAGGTGGTCGGCCAGGCCATCGAGCTCGATCGCAGCTTGGTCGGTGCGGCCGTCCAGCGCGGCCCGCAGCTCGGCGATGGCGGCCCGACGCTCGGCGATCGCCTCCTCGGTCCGCCCGCCCGGCTCGGCGAGGGCGACCACCAGATCGGGGTCGATGGCCTCCGGATCGTCGGCCAGCTCCGCCAGCAGGTGCCGTGCCCGCTGCTGGTGGTGGTCGACGGCGAGGCGCATCCCGAGCCCGAACTCGGCGTTGTCCTCGAACAGGGAGTTGGCCCAGGCCGGGCCCCGACCGTCCGAGCCGGTGGTCCACGGCGTCGTCGGCAGGTTGGCCCCGTAGATCGACGAGCAGCCCGTCGCGTTGGCGATGACGGTCCGGTCCCCGAAGAGCTGGCTGAGCAGCTTGAGGTACGGCGTCTCGCCGCACCCGGCGCAGGCCCCCGAGAACTCGAACAGCGGTTGGGCCAGCTGCGAGCCCTTGACGCTGCCGAGCTTGAGTGTGGTCCGGTCGGCCTCGGCCAGGGCCAGGAAGTAGTCGAAGTTGACGCGCTCGTCGACCAGGTGGGGCGCGATCGGTGCCATGTTGATCGCCTTGCGCTTGACCTCGGTCTTGCTCTTGGCCGGGCAGATGTCGACGCACACCCCGCAGCCGGTGCAGTCGTCCGGGGCGACCTGGATGGTCATGCGGTCGCCCTCGGGGCCCTTCCAGACCTTGGACCGGAACGGCCCCGGCTGATGCTCGAGCGATCCCTCCTCGAGGACCTTCATGCGGATGGCGGCGTGGGGGCAGACGAGGGCGCAGCGGCCGCAGTCGATGCAGAGATCGGGTTCCCAGATCGGGATCTCGGCGGCGATGTTGCGCTTCTCGTACCTGGAGGTGCCGGTGGGGAACGTGCCGTCGACCGGCAGGGCGCTCACCGGGACCAGGTCGCCCCGACCGGCCAGCAGCTCGGCCAGCAGCGCCGGACGATCGGCGACCGGCGTGAGCGTCGGCGGGGTCGCCGGCTCGGCATCGTCGGTGTCGGCCGGGACCTCGAGCCGGTCGAGCCCGTCGATCGCAGCGTCGATGGCCGCGGCGTTGCGCTCGACGATCACCGCCCCCTGGCGGCCGTACGAGCTCGACAGCCGGTCCTTCATCGCCTCGATGGCGGCGTCGGTGTCGACCAGGTCGGTCAGGGCGAAGAAGCAGGCCTGCAGGACGGTGTTGACCCGGCCGCCCAGCCCGGCCTCGGCTGCGATCCGGTTGGCGTCGATCGTCCACACCGCCAGGTCGCGGTCGCGGATCTCGTCCCGGACCCGGGGTGGGAGATCACCCCAGACCCGGTCGGCGGCGACGGGTGCGTTCAGCAGCAGCGTGCCGCCGGGGGCGCAGTGCTCGACCACGTCGGCCCGATCGAGGAGGGCGTAGCGGTGGCAGGCGACGAACTCGGCCTCGTCGATCAGGTACGTCGACCGGATCGGGTCCGGGGCGAAACGCAGGTGGGAGACGGTCATCGCCCCCGACTTCTTCGAGTCGTAGACGAAGTAGCCCTGGACCCGGAGGTCGGTGAGGTCGCCGACGATCTTCGCCGTCGTCTTGTTCGCCCCGACCGTGCCGTCGCTGCCCATGCCGTAGAAGATGGCCTGGAGCGTCGCCGTCGACGGCTGGTCGGTGCGGCGGTCGATCGCCAGGCTGGTGCCGCCGACGTCGTCGTTGATGCCGATGGTGACATGGCGCCTCGGCTCGTCGGCGGCCAGCTCGGCGAAGACGGCCTCGACCATCGACGGCGTGAACTCCTTGGAGCCGAGTCCGTAGCGGCCGCCGATCACGCGGGGCAGCGGAGCGGCCTGCGGCTCCCACGACTCCTGGAGCGCAGCGCAGACGTCGACGTAGAGGGGCTCGCCGACCGCTCCCGGTTCCTTGGTCCGATCGAGCACGGCGATCCGCTCGGTCGTCGCCGGCATGGCCGCCACCAGATGGGTCGGGGAGAACGGTCGGTACAGCCGGACGGTGAGCACGCCGACCCGGCGGCCGGCGGCCAGCGCCCCGTCGAGCCAGTCGGCGGCGGCGCCGCTGCCGGAGCCCATGAGGACCAGCACGTCGGTCGCCTCGGGGTGGCCGGCGTAGTCGAACAGGTGATAGCGCCGCCCGGTGAGGTCACCGAGACGGTCCATCGCCTCCTGGACGGCCTCGGGAACGGCGTCGTGGAACGGGTTGGCGGCCTCTCGGGCCTGGAAGAAGACGTCGGGGTTCTGGGCCGTGCCCCGGAGCACCGGGTGGTTGGGGTCCAGGGCCCGCCGACGGTGGTCGCGGACCAGCTCGCGATCGATCAGCAGGTCGATGGCCTCGTCTGGGATGGCGTCGATCTTGGCCACCTCGTGGCTCGTCCGGAAGCCGTCGAAGAAGTGGAGGAACGGCACCCGGGTGGCCAGCGTGGCGGCGTGGGCGACCAGCGCCAGGTCCTGGGCCTCCTGCACCGACGACGACGCCAACAGCGCGGCCCCGGTCTGGCGGGCGGCCATCACGTCGCTGTGGTCGCCGAAGATGCTCAGGGCGTGGGTGGCGACCGCCCGGGCGGCGACGTGGATGACCGCCGGCGTCAGCTCCCCGACCAGCTTGTAGAGGTTGGGGATCATCAGCAGGAGGCCCTGCGACGCGGTGAACGTGGTGGTCGCCGCCCCCGCCTGCAGCGCCCCGTGCATGGCCCCGGCGGCGCCGCCCTCGCTCTGCATCTCGATGACGGTCGGCACGAGACCCGACCGGTTGGTGCGACCGGCGGCGGCCCAGGCATCGCACAGCTCACCCATCGGCGACGCCGGCGTGATCGGGTAGATGGCGATGACGTCGGACAGCTCGTAGGCGACCCTGGCTGCGGCCTCGTTGCCGTCGACGGTGATCGACCGATGCGAGGCCGTGTCGGACGCGCTCATCGGGCGCCCGTCACTGCCGCTCCAGCTTGCGCCCCGTGATCTCGATCGGCACGACCCGGACCCAGCCCCGCCGCCACGGCTGGCGCTGCCACGGTCGCACGTCGAGCTGTTCGAGCTGTTCCTGCTCGGCCCAGTTCTCGACGACCCTGGCGTCGCCCTTGACGAGCACGCTCAGCCCGCTGAGCGTGGAGTGGTCGATGTCGTCGACCTCGAACCCGACCCGCTGACCCTCGATGGCCGCCGTCAGCTTCAGGCCCTCGCCGGTCCGGAACACCACCGACTCCTCGAACCAGCCGTAGTTGACCGGGAGGGCCACCGGCTGGTCGCCGTCGAGGAAGACGATCCGCCCGATCGATGACGAGGCCAGGACCTCGACGCACTGGTCGAGGCTCAGCTTCAGCAGGCCGGTCCGCTCGTCGATGCCGGGCTGGTCCCCGGCCGGTTCGGCGACCCCGACGTGCTCGAGGTCCGGGTCGGGGTTGGATGCAGCGGTCATCGGAGCCTTTCCGTCCGGCGCTTCGGGGTCGTCGCCGCGCCATCCGGCCCGGGCGCCCCGGCGTCCACCTCAAGTCTCCGATCGCCGTCGGCCGGTCAGTAGGGCCATCGGTCCCCTTCGGCCGGCGGGACCGGACGGGGGCGCTCGGCGGGCGGTCACCAGACGATCTCGGCCCGCCGGCCGAAGCGGTCGCGCTCGTCGCCGAGGCGGCGCTCGGTGCCGGTCGCCACCCGCGCCGCGGTGACCGTCAGGACGGCGGCGTCGAGCAGGTCGACGACGGGCAGCGGGCTGGCATCGAGGAGCGCGGCGAGGGTCGGGTCGTGGCGGACGAGCAGGTGGCGGCGTCGGCGGCGTCCGGCGCCGGTCCGCTTCGGCTCGTCCAGGGGCGCGGCCGCCCCGGCGTCGCCGGCCGCGAGCCTGGCGAAGGCCAGCTCGGGATGGGCCTCGACGACCAGGTCCTGGTCGCCGGGCTCGACCAGCGAGTCGAGGTGGGCGATCGCCGGGACGAGGTTGAAGGCCTGGCGCGACGGGGCGACGCCGGCGGTCGCTCGGGAGCGGGTGCGGGCCTCGTCGTAGTCGGCGGCGCCGAGCACGGACCGGACCGGGGCCGGGAACACCGATGAGCGTCGCCGGCCGAGCAGCCGGCGGGCGGCGACGTCGGAGGCCCTGGGGTGGTGGTCGAGGATGCCGATCGGCATGTCGATCGCCAGCGCAGCGATCCGGCCGATCCGTACGGCCTCGACGAGGGGGCCCAGATCGTCGACCAGCTCGGCCGTCGCCCCGACGCCGGGACGTCGACGGACGACCAGCCACCGGCCCCGGCAGCCGTCGACGCCGACGACCGGGCGGCTCGGGTCAGCCGGTCGGCTCACAGGTCGTCGATGAGCTTGAACACCTCGGCGTGGGTGGTGCCGGCGGCCCGGCCCGCGGCCTCGAGCCGGGCCTCGACCCGCTGGCGGAACCGCACCAGCTCGGGGTCGGAGCCGGCCTTCATCGTCGACTCGAACTGGCTCTCGTGGGCCAGTAGCGCCGCGTACTTGGCGTCGAGGTGGCCGGTCACGTCCTCGGCGTGGTCGGGTTGGTCGGCCTCGAACAGCAGCAGTCGGTCGGGACGGTGGTGGGGGACGGGCTGGTCGGGGAAGAACTTGGGGTCGCGGGCGGCCACCACGCCATCGGTGGTCAGCCAGCCGGCGTTGCGGTGGTCGGGATGCAGCCGGTAGCGCCTCCACGGGTCGTGGCCGAGGACGACGTTCGGCCTGGTCCGCCGGATGAACCCGGCCACCTGGGCCCGCTGCTCCAGGCCGGAGGCCAGCTCGCCGTCCGCCCAGCCGAGGAAGCCGACCTCGCCCGTCGCCCCGAGCGCAGCGGCCGCCGCCCGCTGCTCGCGTTGGCGGGCCGCGATCAGCTCCCCCTCGTCGGCGGCCGGGTCCCAGGTGCCCTTGGAGCCGTCGGTGCAGACCAGGATGTGGACCTCGCAACCGCCGGCCGCCCACTTGGCCAGGGTCGCCCCGCAGAAGAAGTCGACGTCGTCCGGGTGGGCGCCGATGGCGAGGGCCCGGCCGGGGATCGGCAGGTCCGAGGTGAAGCCGTCGTCGAGCCGGACCGGGCGGGGGGTCAGTGGGTTCTGGGCCTCGGCCATCGGCGGTCAGTCGCCGGCCGAGGCATCGTCGGCGACGCCGGGGGCATCCTCGCTCGGCGCCGTCCGGAGGTCGACCTCGGGCAGGTTCAGGTCGTCGGGGGTGTCGACGTCCCAGCCGAGCTCGGGGTCGTCGATCGTGCGGTGGGGCAAGCCGACCCGGCGGGCCTCGGTCCGGTGGGCCCTGGCCGAGCCGGGCCCGTAGTGGAACTCGAACTCGGCGCCCAGGGGCACGACGAGGACGTTCGTCCCGTCGCCCCGCCGATCGGCGACCACGGTCACACCGTCGAAGCCGGCCAACCACGTCAGGTCCTGGGCCAGCGGCAGGTCACCGTGGGCGACGATCATCTCGTCGAAGCCGCGCTCGGCCAGCTCGGCCGCCGCATGGGCCACCGCAGGATTGAGGCCGGGCGGCTCGAAGTGGATCACCTCGGCGCCGGTGCCGGCCGCCCACTCGGCCACCTCGTCGCTGCTGCACACGACGAACGCCGGTAGCCCGGAGGCGGCCGCCACCACCCGTTCGGCCATCGACCGAGCCAGGCGAGCCCGCTCGCCTGCGGACAGCGCATCGGCAAGGCGACCCTTGGCCAGGTCGAACGACTTGACCGGAACGAGCACTGCGGCCGACCGGGGCTCCGGGGGAGTTGGACTGGTCATGGGCACCGCCGAGCGTACCGTCCGGCTTGCCGGCACGGTAAGTGGACCGGGCCACGCCGCGGCCCGGTCCGGGGACCCGGCGTCAACGGCGATCCGAGCGGGCCGTCCGGCCCGCAGGCGCGAGGCGGACGGCCGTGCCAGTATCGAGCGGACGAAAGGGGACGGCATGGGGAGTGCAGCAGCGGCACGGCAGGAGCGGATCGACCAGGGACGGCTCCGGGTGCTGGTGGCCGGCGGCGGATCGTGGGGAACGACCGTTGCCCACCTGGCCGCCCACAACGGACCGACCACGCTCTGGGCCCGCGACGCTGGCACCGTCGAGTCGATCAACGCCGACCACCTCAATCGCCGCTACCTGCCCGACCACCCGCTCCACCCCGAGCTGCGGGCGACCGGCGATCTCGTCGCCGCCGCGGCCGACACCGACCTGCTCGTGCTCGGCGTGCCGACCAGCGCCTTCCGGGCGACCTGCGAGATCATCGCTCCCCACCTCCGCCCCTGGGTGCCGGTGGTCAGCCTGGCCAAGGGGTTCGAGCCCGAGACCCGACTGCGGATGACCCAGATCGTCGAGGAGGTCCTGCCGGACCGGCCGGTCGGGGTCCTGACCGGCCCGAACCTGGCCAAGGAGATCCTGGCCGGCCAGCCCGCTGCTGCGGTGGTGGCCCTCAGCGAGCAGCACATCGCCAGCCGGCTCCAGGACGTGTTCACCACCCAGGTCTTCCGGGTGTTCGCCCACCACGACGTCGTCGGCTGCGAGCTCGGCGGCGCCCTGAAGAACGTCTACGCCATCGCCGCCGGCACGGTCGAGGGGCGGAAGCTCGGCGACAACGCCCGGTCGGCGGTGATCACCCGCGGGCTGGCCGAGCTGATCGATCTCGGCACCAAGATGGGAGGCGAGCCGCTGACCCTGGCCGGCCTGGCCGGCGTCGGCGACCTGCTCGCCACCTGCATCAGCCCCCAGAGCCGGAACTCGAGCGTCGGGCGCCGCCTCGGCGAGGGGGTGCCGCTCGAGCAGATCCTCGACGAGATGGATCAGGTGGCCGAGGGCGTGAAGGCGGTCAAGGTCGTCCGGGAGCTGTCGCGCAAGCACCGGGTCTTCATGCCGATCGCCGAGCAGGTCTACCAGGTGTGCTGGGAGGGCCGCGATCCCGACTTCGCCCACGAGTCGTTGCTCCGGGGCCGCCTCGGCCACGAGCAGGCGGGCCCCGCCACCGGTTGAGGTTCCCGGTGCCGGGCACCGGGACCCCCGGGCTCGGCCGGCCCGCCGACCCGGCCCGCCGGCCGGGCTCGGCGGCGCGCTAGCGTCACGGCGTGGAGCAACCGAACGCCACCGTCGCCTCCGGTCCCCTGCTGCTCGGCACCAGGGCGATCGAGCGACCGGCCGACGCCGGCTGGACGCTGGTGGCCGGGATCGGCGGTCGGTCGCCGGCCCGGGTCGACGGCGGCGGGCTGGTCAGTCCGAGCGGCGCCGGGTGGGCCCTCGACTGGTGGATCGGGGCCGACGACCGGTGGTACCTCCCGGCCCGGGAGCCCGCCGTCCGCCAGCACCGGTCCGGTCCAGGCCCGATCGTCGTCACGTCGATGCGAATCCCGTCCGGCGACGTCGTGGCCACCGCCTACCCGGTCCTGGTCGGCGACCGCCCGGCGACCGCCGTCGAGATCGAGAACCGGTCACCGGTGCCGGTGGCGGTCGCCCTCGCCATCCGCCCGCTCGAGCTCGACGGCGACGAGGTCCGGTCCCGTCGCCTCGAGCTGGTCGACGGCACCGTGCTCACCGTCGACGGCGCACCCGCCCTCGTCCTGCCCCGACCGCCGAACCAGCGGGTCGCCGATGGCGACGGTGACGTGCTGGCGCTCGTCCAGGCCGGCGAGACCCTGCGCTGGGACGGTCCGGTCAGCGGACGGTCGGCGACCGCAGCCTGCCTGTACCCGCTTCCCCACAGCACCTCGCTTCGCGTCGTCGCGCTCGATCCCGAGGCGGCACCCGATGCCGGCGCCGCCGCCCGCTTCCGGCCCGATGCGCTGCCGGGGCCCGAGGCCGTGACCCGGGGCTGGGCCACGGTGGTCGATCGGGCCGCCGGCCTCCGACTGCCCGACCCCGGGCTCACCGAGCTGGTCGGCGCGGCCAGGGCCCGGCTGGTGCTCGCCGCTCCCGGCCTGGCCGAGGGGGTCGAGGCGATCGACCCTCGGGCCGCCCGGATGGTCGAGGCGCTGGCCCGGTTCGGGCATGCCGACGAGTGCCGGCCCGCCGTCGAGCGGCTGGCGCAACGCTTCCCGGCCCGGCTGCCCGCCGGTGGCATCGGCGACCGATCGCCGGCCGAGGCCGGGGCCGACACCATGCGAGCCGTCGTCGCCGGCGCGCTGCTGCTCGGCCGCGAGGCGGCCGATGAGCTGCTGGCGTCCGCCGCCCAGCTGCTGGCCCTGATCGAGCGGGTGGGCGAGCCGGGCCCGACCGCTACGGCCGCCGCCGCCCTGGCCCGCCTGACCGCCGCGGCCGGACAGCCCGAGGCGGCCGCCCACCTGCGAGCGTCGCGCGCCGTCGCCGGGACCGTCGACGACGGCCGGACGGCAACCCTCGACGAGGTGACCGCGTTGGCCGCCGAGGCGCGCCCGACCGGCGCATGGCCGCCCGCCGACCGGGCCGGCGCCGCCGCCAACTTCCTGCTGGCCACCCGGTCGCTGCTGCTGCGGGCCGACCCCGTCCCGGCCGCAGCCGCAGTGAGCCGGTCCGAGCTCGGGTCGTCCCGGTCGGGGTCGACCCCGGGGGCCGCTCCGGCCGGTGGCGGCCGGACCACCGTGCAGCTCCTGCCGTCGATGCCGACGGCGTGGCTCGGGGGCGAGGTCGAGGCCCACCGGATCCCCGCCGGGGGCGCCCGGGTGTCGTTCGCCATCCGCTGGCACGGCTACCGCCCGGCCCTGCTCTGGCAGGTCGACCCGGCCGACGGCGACGGCTCGGAGACCGACCCGACCGGCGGCGGGACCGCGGCCGGTCCGACCGAACCGGTTCGGCTCACCTGCCCAGGACTCGACCCCGACTGGTCGACCGACGAGCCGAGGGGCGAGACCCTGCTCACCGGCTCACCGTCGGCCCTGCCCGCCGCCCCCGAGCCAGGCGACAGCTTCTCCTGAGCATCGTCGGCCCGCCGCCCCGGCCGTCGTCCGGCCGGGGTGTCGCCGGTCCGGGGCGTCGCCCGGCCGTGGTAGGTTCGACGGCGATGGCGACGGCGACCGTGCCCCGACTGCGGAAGGCCCTGAAGGCCAAGGCTCCCGGCCTCGCCGAGGAGCGGGCGCTGTGGGACGCCGGCCACGAGGTCGTCGTCGGGGTCGACGAGGTCGGCCGCGGCGCCTGGGCCGGGCCGCTGACCATCGGGGCCGCCGTGGTACCGAAGGATCGCCGGATCTACAAGCTCCGTGACTCCAAGGCCCTGACCGAAGCGGAGCGGGAGGCCCTCTTCGAGCGGATCGCCGACTGGTGTGAGGCGTGGTCGATCGGCCACGCCAGCCACACGGAGTGCGACCGGCTCGGCATGTCGGCCGCCCAGAAGCTGGCCGCCCGCCGGGCGATCGATGGCCTCGGCCTGCGGCCAGACGCGGTCATCCTGGACGGCAAGTGGGACTTCGTCGGCCACCCGGTGACCCGGCGGCTGATCAAGGCCGACGCCCGGTGCCTGTCGGTCGCAGCGGCGTCGATCCTGGCCAAGGTGGTGCGCGACCGCATGATGCGGGAACAGGCCGACAGCTTCCCCGGCTTCGACTTCGAGGCCAACAAGGGCTACCCCTGTCCCCGCCACCGGGCCGCGATCCAGGGCTACGGGCCGACGTCGATCCACCGGCGGTCCTGGGTCTTCATGGACACCCAGCCGTGGACGGCGATCAAGCGCCTCCCGCCTGGCGGTCAGCTCGACCTGTTCGGCGCCTGACGTCGGGCGGGGCAGGAGGCGGCTACCCCGCGTACACGGTCTCCTCGAAGTGGATGCCGTTCTCCAGCGTCTTGTGAACGGGGCAGCGCTGGGCGATGTCGATCAGCCGCTTGCGGGTGGCCTCGTCGAAGTTGCCGTCGATGAAGATGCGGGAGGTGACGCGGTCGATCATCCCAACGGCGTCCTCCTCGCAGAGCTCGCAGTCATCCGCGTGCACCTTGTCGTAGCTGTACTCGACGGACAGCGAGGTCATCTCGATGCCCTTTCGCCTGGTGTACATCGAGAGCGTGATCGAGGTGCAGGCGGCGAGGGAGCCGAGCAGCAGGTCGTAGGGGTTGGGGCCCGTGTCGTCGCCCCCGAGGTCGATCGGCTCGTCGGCCCGCCAGGTGTGGGTGCCGTTCGTGATGTCGACCCGGTAGTCGCCGAGCAGTTCGGCGGTGATGGAAGCCATGGCGACGGAACCTAGCCCCGGCCGACGGCATTCCGCTCGCCGTCGCCGCGCCGGTCGTCGAGCCTGACCTGGCCGAGATCCGCCTGCTGGCCGGCCGAGAGGCCCGAGTCGTAGGCGCCGGCGTCGACGGTGGCCCGTCGCTCGGAGCGGAGCGTGTGGGCCCTGGCCAGCGACTCGGCGGCCGCCATGTTGGTCGGCACCAGGGCGGCGGCCGCCTCGTCGCCCCGCCCCCGATCGGCGGCGGCGGCGACCGCCGCCCCCCGCGTGGCCTCGGACAGTCGGTCGATCACCTCGTGGGCCCAGCCGATGGCGTAGCTCATCCGCGACCGTGGTCGGTCGGCCAGGATGGCCAGCCGGAGCTGGGGGAGCAGGTGCTCGACCAGCCGGCAGGTCAGCTCGGCATCGACCTCCGATCCGGCCAGCAGGACCCGGGACCACCCCCGGCCGGTGCGGTGGGCGACGGCGCAGCGGTTGAGCTGGGCCACCCCGGCCCACAGGTGGACCACGCCCCGGGTGGCGTTGCCCCAGCCCTCGACGACGAGCTCCCGCTCGCCGATGGTGCGGTCGCCCGAGCCGAGCTCGCCCTCGTCGATCTGGTGCCGCGTGATCAGGGCCTGGGCCTTGGCCTCGAACGCCCGCCGCTCGGGCTCGTGGTCGGTGCTGGCGGCCTTGGCCAGCAGGGCCGAGACCTTGGCGACGAGGCCTCGCCGATCGCCGGGGTCGGGGCTCGGGTTCGTGGTCACGGGGCCAGTGTCCCAGATCCCGACCGGCACCGGTGGCAGGACGGGGATCGGCGCCGATGACGTGCCGTCCGCCACGGGGTCAGGAAGACGCCTCCCCGGGGGTCCGCAAGTAGCATCGGGGGAATGTCGACGAACCCGGATCCGGACACCGCCAGCGCCATCGCCGACCAGGCCATCGGTGGCCTGGCCAACGGGCTGGAGACGGTGGCCATCCCCGGCCCGTCGATCGTCCCCGAGCGGATCCGGGCCGCCATGAACCGGCCGATGCCCGACATCTACGCCGGCGACCTGGTCGACGCCTCCGACACCGTGTTCGCCGGGCTGCCCGGGCTGGTCCGCAGTCCCGAGGCCCAGCCGTTCGTCGTGATCGGCAACGGCCACGCCGCCTGGCAGATGGCGATCTGCAACACGCTGTCCCGGGGCGACACAGTGCTGGCCTGCGAGTCCGGCCGGTTCGCCGTTGCCTGGGGCGAGCAGGCCGCCGTGTCCGGGGTCAAGTCGGAGACCCTGCCGGGGCGCGACGACGGCCCGGTCGACCCCGCCGCCCTCCAGGCCCGGTTGGCCGACGACCGCGACCACGAGATCAAGGCCGTGCTGGTCGTCCAGACCGACACCGCCACGTCGGTCCGCAACGACATCCCCGCCATCCGGGCCGCCATCGACGCCGCCGGTCACCCGGCGCTGCTGATGGTCGACTGCATCGCCTCGCTCGGCTGCGAGCCCTACGAGATGACCGGGTGGGGGGTCGACGTGACCGTCGCCGCCTCCCAGAAGGGGATCATGGTCCCGCCGGGGGTCGCCTTCGTCTGGGCCGGTCCGAAGGCGCTGGAGGCCTACCACCGGGCCGACCTCCGGGTCGGCTATCTCGACTGGGGCCCCCGGATCGATCCCGAGGTGCACTACTACCTCTACGCCGGCACCCCGCCGGTCCCGCACCTGTACGGGCTGCGGGAGGCGCTGGCCATGATCGCCGAGGAGGGCCTCGAGGCCCGCTGGCACCGCCACACCCGGCTGGCCGGGGCGGTGTGGGCCGCCGTCGGCGCCTGGTCGACCGATGGCGGCATCCGGCTCAACATCGCCGAGCCGGCCCATCGGTCGACGGCGGTGACCACGGTCCTCACCGGTGACATCGACTCCGAGGAGCTGCGCCGCCGCTGCCAGACGGGGGCCGGGGTCACGCTCGGATCGGCCATCGGCGGGCTGGGCAACCACTTCCGGATCGGCCACATGGGCCACCTCAATCCACCGATGCTGCTCGGCACGCTCGGCACGATCGAGGCCGCCCTGGTGTCGATGGGGGCACCGCTCGGCGGCTCGGGCGTCGGCGCCGCCGCCGCCCACCTCGGCGCCGACTTCGCCTAGCCCGTCTCCCGGCCCGCAGGTCGGGAGGCCGGCCGCATCGGCGGCGCGGCCGACGGGCTGGGTTCAGGCGGGCGGCGGGTCACCGGCACGGCGTCAGCCGGCCGCGGGACCTCGACGGTGGACGACCATCGGCGCCGCCCAGTCGGCGTTGTCGATGACGAGGTCGGCCCGGGCGATCGGGTCGACCTCGGCGACGTAGAGCTGCTCGGCCGCGTGGTACCGGTCGCGATGCAGGCGCTCGGCCTCGCTCCGGCCGCCCTCCATCTCGGTGTCGCGCTCGATGCCGCGGGCCAGCGACAGCTCGGGGGCGATGTCGAGCCAGATCCGCAGGTCCCAGAACTCGTCGTACTCCGGGCGGAAGGCGAACACCGAGTCGACGATCAGCACGGTATCGGGCGGCGCCTCGACCGTGGTCGCCCGATGGTCGACACCGGTCAGCGGGTCGTGGCCGCAGAGCGCGACCCGGCCGGAGCCGTCGGGCCCGGCTGGCTCCAGCAGGAGCGTCCTGGCCGACTGGAAGTCGGGCGCGTTGCGGTAGTAGCCCTCGCCCGACGTCCGGTCGTAGCCCCGCTCGATGGCGTCGCGCCACGGCTTCTTGAAGTCGTCGAACGACGCCCGCATGGTCGGGCGGCCGAGCCGGCGGACGGCCGCCGCCAGCTCGTGGCCGAACGAGGTCTTGCCCGCCGCGGTGAAGCCGTCGACGGCGATCCGGAGCCGCCCCGGTCCGATGGCGCAGATCCGGGCCGCCACCTCGTCGATCAGGGCCGTCCGGGCCGGTGATGCCGGCTCGGGCATCACCTGGCGCCAGGTCGAGACCGACTCGAAGGCGGCTGCGGTCATCGGCGATCGAGCCGCATCAGCCGAGACCCATCAGCCGAGGGTGGCGACCCACTCGGGGTCGGGCTCGCATTCGGAGCTGACGTCGAGGACCTGCCCGTCCGGGTCGACGATCAACAGCCGCCGCTGGCCGTAGAACAGGTCGGTCGGCGGCTGGACGACCTCGATGCCGCGGGACACCGCCTCGGCGTGCAGCCCGTCGACGTCGTCGACCACCAGCGTGACGACGCCGCCCGTCGGATGGGGCCGCATCCGCTCGTCGACGATCTCGTGGTCGCGGGCGATCAGTCCGAGCTCGAGGGTTGGGGTGTCGGGATCCTGGAGGTGGACGAACCAGTCGCTGTCGAACTCCACCCGGTACCCGAACAGCGACGTGTACCAGTCCCGCGATCGGGCCAGGTCGGTGCTGAGGACGGAGAAGAAGGCTCGCTGTGGCATGTGCCGGCTCCAATCGGTCTCGACGATCCTATCCATCCACTCCATCGTCGGATCGGCCGGCAATCCGTCGGTGGTGGTTGACTGGGAGCCATGAGCGGCGCCACCCGACCCGATCCGACCAGGCAGCTCTTCCGCAGCCTCAACCGGGTGGTCAAGCCCCTGGTCAAGGCCGGGCTCGGCTCGCCGCTCCCCGTCGGGCTCGGGGCCGTGGTGCTGGAGACCACCGGCCGGGTCAGCGGCCAGCCCCGGGAGGTGCCGTTGCTCGGGGTGCGGGTCGGCGACCGGGTGGTGGTCTCGACGGTTCGCTCCGGCTCCCAGTGGGTCAGGAACCTCGAGGCCGACGATCAGGCCGCGGTCTGGTACTGCGGGCGCCGCCACGACGCCATCGCCAGCGTCCAGCGTGGCCCGCTCAACGTCGTCACCCTCGACGGCGGCACCGACGACACCGGCACCGCTTAGCGGCCGGGGTCGACCCGGTCCAACCAGAGCTGGTTGAGCTGGTGGATCGACCGCTCGAGCGGTGACAGCCGGCCCTGGCCGGTCAGCGGGGCCTGCAGCCCCCGCCAGGGTCCCTCGTTGACCGCGATGTCCTCCCGGTGGACGTGATCGATGTCGTCGAGGATCGCCGGCACCGCAGCCTCGATCTCGGGCCGGGCCAGCGTCTCCGGCGGCAACAGCAGGTGGATGCGGAGCAGCATCCGGTCGTGGGCTCGCGGTCGGAGCTCGTACCACACGGCCAGCGTGCTCGACGGGGCGAACAGCAGGGTCGGGAACACGCAGGCGGCCAGCAGCTCGTCGCGCTGCCGGCCCCGCAGGCCGGGGAGGAACGGGAGGCCGTCGCGGCCGTCGCCGTCCAGATCGTCCCGGTTGCCGGGCATGCGGAGCAACGACCACGGGCCGCCCTCGTTGTCCGGCACCGACGAGTGAGCGGCCGGGTAGATCGGCTGGAAGGTCCGGCGGTGGGGCCCGATGTGGTGGTAGGCCTCCATGAAGTTCTCGACCAGCAGCTTCCAGTTCCACGGGCTGTCGAACTCGATCGTGCCACCGATCACCAGGTCGCCGACGGCGTGGTCGGCCACGAGCCGGCGCAGTGGCTCGAGCCGGGGGGCCAGCGGCTCGGGCTCGGGGGCGAGGCAGACGAAGACGAAGCCCTCCCACACCTCGACCGGGATCTCGGGCAGCTGCTGGTCGCCGACCTCGAAGCCGGCGCAGCCGTCCATCAGCGGGGCGGTGCGGAGCCGGCCGGTCAGGTCGTAGGACCAGAGGTGGTACGGGCAGGTGAGGTGGCGACCGGTGGCCGGCTCGTCGACGAGTGGCATCGCCCGATGGAGGCAGACGTTGGCCAGCGCCCGGATCCCCTCGGCTCCCCCGGTTGCGTTGGTCAGGACGATCGGCTGGCCGGCCACGTCGACCGGGAGCTGGATGCCGGCCTCGCCGACCTGGTCGACGCGGGCGACGCAGATCCAGTCGCGCCGGAAGACGTGCTCGACCTCGGCGTCCCACACCGCCGGGTCGGTGTAGGCGCGGGGCGGCAGGGTCCAGGCCTCCTCAAGCGGGGCCAGGACCCGCTCGCGCTCCTCGATGGTCAGCATGGCTCCCCCTCCCGAGCCGGAGCCCGGTCGCTCAGCCCTCGTTCCGTTGGGTCCCGACCAGGCCTGGTCGGGACTCAGTCACGACCTTGGGTCCCGACCACGCCTGGTCGGGACTCAGTCACGACCTTGGGTCCCGACCAGGAGGTCCTTGAACGGGCTCGTCGTGTCGATGCCCGGCTCCTTCGGCAGGCCGAGCACCCGCTCACCCATGATGTTGCGGAGCACCTGGTCGGAGCCGCCGGCGATGGCCATGGCCGGCATGCCGAGCACGTACCCGGCCCAGGAGAACGTGCCCCACTCGCCGGTGTCGGCCACCAGCTTCGGGCCGAGGACCTGGGAGACGAAGGCCGAGGTGCGACGCATGTTCTCGGTCAGCAGCAGCTTGCCGCCCGACATCTCGGGCCCGGGGAGCTGGCCCCGCTTCATCGCCGCCAGCGCCCGCTGGTTGTTGAGCTTGAGGACCTGGCCCCGGATGTAGATGTCCATCAGGCCCTGGCGGGTGACCGGGTCGTCGCCGAGGTCGAAGTGGCGGACCATCTCCTTGAGCCGGGTGAAGCCGCCGCCCCCGCCGCCGCCCCCACCGATCGAGGCCCGCTCGTTCATCAGGGTGGTCAGCGCCACCCGCCAGCCGTCGTTGACGTCGCCGAGGCGGTGGGTGTCCGGCACCCGCACGTCGTTGAAGAAGACCTCGTTGAAGTTGGCGCCGCCGGTCATCTGCCGGAGCGGCCGGATCTCGACGCCGGGCGCGTTCATGTCGACCATGAAGCCGGTCAGGCCCTTGTGCTTCGGCAGGTCGGGCTCGGTCCTGGCGATCACCTCGCCGACGTCGGAGTAGTGGGCCCCCGAGGTCCACACCTTCTGGCCGTTGACGATCCACTCGTCGCCGTCCCGCTCGGCCCGCATCTGCAGGCTGGCCAGGTCGGAGCCGGCGCCCGGCTCGGAGAACAGCTGGCAGCCGACCAGGTCGCCCCGGTACAGCTTCGGCAGCAGGTCGGCCCGCACGTCGTCGTTGGCGTGGTCGTTGATCGTCGGGGCGACCATGCCGAGGCCGATCCCGAAGAAGCCCTGGTCGGGGACGTCGTACTGGCTCTCGAGGTCGGTGTAGACCTGCTCGTGGCGGCGGGTCAGGCCCCGCCCGCCGATGGCCGGGTCGCCGGTGATCCAGCCGAGGCCGGCGTCGTAGCGCTTGGCCCGCCAGGCCTTGGCCTCGACCAGCTCGACCTTCTCCTTCTCCCGGTCGATCTCCTCGAACAGCGAGGCGTCGTCCGGGCCCTCGCCCCACACGAACGCCTTCGACTCGGCCTTCGGCTTGGCGTTGGCGTCGAGGAAGGTCCGGCACTCCTCGCGGAAGTCGTCGAGGCTGATCTCGGGACGCGTTTCTTCAGGCATGGGGCCAAGGTAACCGGTACCCCCGAACCGGGCCCAGTTGGGCCGGCCCGGTATCCTGGACGGCGATGACCTCGACCAGACCCGGTCACCCCCGAGGCCGGTCGGTGACCGATCCGGTCGGACGATCGATCGGTCGACGGCTCGCCTGGCCGCTTGCCTTCGTAGCCTGGACCCTCTTCGTGTGGGGCGGCCGGCTGCGAAACCTCGTCCAGGAACCGGGGCCGTTGGCCGATGCCAACCGGTGGTCCCTCGTCGCGTCGATCGCCTTCGTCTCGCTGGCCCTCGGGCTCGCGGCCGTCGCGGTCACGGCCGGGCGCCTCGACCGGGCGACCACGCTCCTCGTGCCGACGGTGGCCGCCCTCGGCGCGTTGACCGTGGCGGTCTGGGTCCCCCGGGCGGTCGACATCGCCATCGGCGACCACGACCTCGGCTTCATCGTGGTCCACGTCGTCCTGGCGGTCGTGTCGATCGTCCTGGCCGCCGTCGCCCTGGTCGCCACTCGTCGCCGCGCCGGCGCAGGCTCTCGACATCCCGTCGGCTACCCTCGAAGCGATGGGTGAGCCAGTAACCGTCATCGAGCAGGAGTCGGGCCGGCACGGCTACGTGCGGTTCGAGACCAACCGGTCGTTCACCGGGATGGGCCACGAGAGCTACCGGGTCGGCGACCCGATCCACCGCGATCGCCCGCCCGACGACGTGGCCAGGGCCCTGTTCGCCTCCGGCAAGGTCGACGAGGTGCACGTGTACGCCCAGACGATCACGGTGAAGCTCCAGGCCGGCGAGGACTCGTCCGGTCTGGCCAAGATCCTCGAGGACATCTACATCCACTACCTGCCCGGGGTCGAGGTACCGACGCCGGAGATGTTCGCCTCCGAGGGCTGACCGTGCCCCTCGATCGGCCCGCCGACGGGTTGGTCCGCACGGCCAACGGTGGGGCCGTCGGCTCGGCGCCGGCTCGGGTCGGCCTGCTCGGCAACCCGTCCGACGGCTACGGCGGGCGCACCCTCGGCCTTGCCGTCCCCGCGTTCCAGGCGACGGTCGAGGTCGAGCCGGCGGCCGGCTTCGAGATCGTCGAGCTCGACGCCGACCGGCCCCGCTGGGATTCGCTTGCCGACCTGGTCGGCCGGATCGACCGTCACGGCTACGGCACCGGCCCCCAGCTCCTGGCGGCCACCGTCAGGACCCTGGCCGACGTGGCCCGATCGGTCGAGCACCCCGGCTTCGAGCGCTTCGGCTGCCGGATCCGGTACGACACGACGATCCCTCGCAGTGTCGGCCTGGCCGGCTCGTCCGCCCTCGTCATCGCCGCCATCCGGGCCATCGGCGAGCTGACCGGCCTGCGGCTCCCGCCGCCGGTCCTGGCGTCGGTCGCCCTGCGGGTCGAGACCGAGCAGCTCGGGATCACCGCCGGGCTCCAGGACCGGGTGGTCCAGAGCATCGGCGGGCTGGTGGCGATGAGCTTCGGTGAGATGGACGTCGACGCCCGCTACGGCGTGACCCACGGCCAGTACCGATCCCTCGATCCGTCGTCGCTGCCGGCCCTGTTCGTCGCCTACCGGGAGCAGGCGGCCGAGCCGAGCGACGAGTACCACCGTCGGCTGCGCCATCGGTGGGAGGAGGGCGACGCCACGGTGCGGGACGCCATGCACCACCTGGCCGGGCTGGCCGTCGAGGGCGAGGCGGCGCTCCGGTGGCACGACGGGGCCCGCTTCGCCGAGCTGCTCGCCGAGAACATGGCCCTTCGTCGCCTTCTCGGCCCGCTGCCCGAGGCCCAGCTGGCGCTGGTCGATGCGGCCGAGCGGGCCGGGGCCCCGGCCACGTTCGCCGGGTCGGGTGGTGCCGTCGTCGGCTCCCACACCGATGCCGACCACCTGGAGCGGATCGCCGCCGAGATGGGCGAGCTCGGGGCCACGGTGGTGCCACTGTCCGGACCGTCGGACGATCCGGGCGACGCCGACGACGGCAACGAGGGTGCCGGCTCGTCGCTGGCCGCCGTGGCGACGCTCCCCGTCGCCGACGACGCCGGCATGAACCGGGAGTGAACGGTCGCCGCGGGTCGATGAACGCGTGACCACGATCCGTCTCGGTGGCTGACGAGTCGGTCCCGGACGCACTACCGTCGGCTCGCGACCGGGGTCGCACGTTCCCGAGCGGATCTCCGGGAAAGGGTCGGGGTGATGGGCCGAGCAGGACCGCGAGGCGGAGATCGGGTGCGGGTGGTGATGGTGGTGCTCGACGCCTTCCCCCATGCCCTGGTCGACGAGCGCCTGACCCCGACGCTGCACCACCTGGCCGCCGAGGGCGGCCGCAGCCGTGCCGGCGGCGTGGCCGAGGCCACCGCCGCGACCTATCCGAACCACGCCACGTTCGTCACCGGCCGGTCGACGCTCGACCACGGCATGATCACCAACAAGGTCCTGCAGGGTGAGCTGTGGGTCGGCGCGGCCAACGTCGGGCCGGCCGTCCCGACGCTGTTCGATGCCTGCCGGGCCGAGGGCCGCAGCAGTGTCGCCGTCGTCGGCGATCAGAACCTGATCGGGGTCTGCGGGGCCAGGACCGCAGACGAGCACTGGCCGCCCCAGGGGTCGGTGCCAGACGGCACGCCCCGGTCGGCCGGTGGCTACCTGCCGGACGACGAGGTGATCCGGGTCCTCGGCGAGACCGACCTCGACGTCGACCTCCTCGTCGTGCAGCTCGACGAGGTCGACAGCACCCGCCACCGCTTCGGCGCCTGGAGCGACGAGGCCAGCGAGCAGTGCCACCGGACGGACGCCGCCCTCGGCCGCCTCGTCGAGCAGCTCCGACCCCGCTGGGACGACACGGTGATGCTGGTGCTCAGCGACCACGACCAGGAGGACGTCGGACCGGGGGAGCCGGCCGACTTCGCCGGCCACCTGCCGGACGGCGTCGAGGTCTGCCACCAGGGCACCGCCTCGCTGCTCGTCGGCCCGATGACCGACGCCGACCTGCTGGCGCTGCCGGCCGTCGTCGGCTCGACGTCGCTCGACGACGAGCACCACGTGGTCTGGGGCGCCCCCGGGCAGGTGTTCGGTGCCGTGTACGGCAAGGGCGACCACGGCTCGCCCCGGACCGCAACCCAGCTGGCCGTCGTCGGCGGCGGACATCCCGCCGTGGTCGGCCTGGCCGGCCGGATCTCGCGGGCCCGACCGCCGGCAACGCAGTGGGCCGGCGAGGCGTGTGAGCTGCTCGGCCTGGCCTGGCGTCCCGGTCGGCCGATCGTCGATCTGACCGACCGGTCCAACCGATCCGCGGCGCCGGTGGGGCGAGGCGCCGTTGGCGCCGACACCGGGGGTGCCGAGACGGGGTCGGGCGGCGCAACGGCCGGTGAGCCGGCGCAGGAGGCGACGGCGTGACCGTCGACGGCGAGCGACTCGACGAGTGGGAGGTCCATGGTCGGCTCCACCTTCCCGGCGCCCTCGACCCGGCGCTGGTCGGCGCGCTGCGGACCTGGGTCGACGAGGTCGCCGCCTGGTCGGCCGACCCCGCCGGTCCCGGCCTGCACCACCGTGAGCAGACCGACGCCGGCCCGGTCCTGGCCCGAAGCGAGCGCTTCGCCGACGATCACGAGCGGCTCGGCGACTTCGTGCGCAGCGACGAGACCCTGGTCGGGGTCCTGACCGCCCTGTTCGACGGACCGCCGGTGCTGTTCAAGGAGAAGGTCAACTACAAGCACCCCGGCGGCGGCGGCTTCGCCCCCCACCAGGACGCCACCGCCTACCGGTTCGTCGACCACCACATCTCGGTGATGGTGCCGATCGACCCGGCCACGCTGGCATCGGGTTGCCTGTGGTTCGCCGACGGTCATCGGCGCGGTCGGCTCCCGACCGGCGAGGGCGGCCGCATCGCCCCCGACGTCGTCGAGCAGCTGGCCTGGACCCCGCTCGAGGCCGAGCCCGGGGACGTGGTCTTCTTCGACTCCTACGCTCCCCACCGGTCCGACACCAACACCACCGACCGGTCCCGCCGGGTGCTGTACCTGACCTACAACGCCGCCAGCCGGGGCGACCACCGGCTGGCCTACTACGCAGACAAGCTGGCCGAGTTCGCCGATGCCGACGGCACCTTCGGCCGCGACCGGGTGCGGATCAGCATCAACGACGACTTCCTCGGCCGGCCGGTCGAGCCGGCGAGCGAGTCGACGATGAGGGAGGCGACGCCATGACCATCACGATCGACGAGCTGGTCGACCTGTACCGCGGCGAGTCGGCCAGGACCCGCTACGACGAGTCGGTGACCGAGCACGAGCACGCGCTGCAGGCCGCGGCCCTGGCCGATGGCCAGGGTGCCGGTGACGAGCTGGTCGCCGCCGCCCTGCTGCACGACGTCGGCCACCTGCTGCTGCGCGACCATCGGCCGATCGACGATGATCTCGACGTCGACCTCCGCCACGAGCAGGCCGGGGCCGATGCGCTGGACGAGCTGTTCGGGCCGGACGTGGCCGAGCCCGTCCGCCTGCACGTTGCGGCCAAGCGCTACCTCTGCGCGGTCGAGCCCGACTACCACGACCGGCTGTCGCCGGCGTCGGTCCGGAGCCTGGCCGTGCAGGGTGGGGTGATGTCGCCGGACGAGGTCGCCGCGTTCGAGGCCGGCGACCATGCCGACGGCGCCGTCCGGCTGCGGCGGTGGGACGAGGAGGCCAAGGTGGCCGGCCTCGACGTCCCGCCGCTCGACCACTGGCTCCCGCTGCTCCGTCGTCTCGCCAACTGACCGCCCCTCGGCCGTCTCGCCAACTGACCGCCCCTCGGCGGGAAGGTGACCCGTCGATGGTCAGCCCTCGCCGACGGTGTCCTGGGTCGGGTCGTCCGGCGAGTCCTTGAACGGGCTCGGCCCGGACGGCTCGGGCGAGCCGGACGAACCGGCGTCGCTCCGCCCGGCCGAGTCGGCGGCGGCCCGCATCCGCTCGCCGGCCTGGGACATCGTGTCGTTGAGCGCGTCGCGCAGGAGCAGGCCGATCTCCTTGATGTCGGCCTGGACCGCCGGGTCTCTCGCCGCGTTGCCGAACGCCTCGAAGGCATCCTCCAACCGCTCGCCGAGGTCCTCCATGGCCGCCCTGGTGCTGCCGGGCTCCCGCTCGTCGTCCTCGTCGACCTCCTGCTGGAGGTGGAGCTTGAGCTTGAGCCCAAGCCCCTCGACCTTGCTCTTGACGTCGGCCCACTGGTCCTGTGACATCGAGAACCTCCTGATCCTGCCCGCGGGTTCGGGGTGCGGGGTCAGCGTAGTGAGGGCTGCGTCCGACGCCCAGGGTCGACGGTCACGGATTCCAACGCGGGCACCGTCGACGGGTTGCCCTGATCGAACGTTTGTTCGCTACCATCGGGTGATGGGACCGACGCTTCCGCAGACCTCCCGCCGATCCGCACGGCGGCGGCCGCTCCCGGCCGACCTGGAGCAGCGGGTCGCGCCGGTCACCCGGGCCGGGTTGCGGTTGCTCCCGGTGCCCGAGCTGCTGGAGCCGCTGTTCCCTGGCGGTGGGCTGCAGCGGGGGTGGTCGGTCGGGGTCACCGGGGTCGGTGGCTGGTCGCTGGCCCTTGCCCTGCTCGGGCCGGTGCTGCGGGGCGACGGCTGGGCCGCCGCTGTTGGGGCCGACGAGCTCGGCCTGGTCGCCGCCGACGAGCTCGGTGTCCCCCTCCAGCGGCTGCTGCTGGTCGAGACGCCGGGCTCGGCCCGCCAGGCCGAGGTGGTGGCGGCCCTGGTCGAGGTGGTCGACGTGATCTGTCTCGGCCCGATCGGTGCCTTCGCCGCCCGTGACGCCCGCCGGCTGGCGGCCCGGGCCCGGGAGCAGGAAGCGGCGCTGGTCCACCTCGACGGTGGGCGGTCCTGGCCCCAGGGGCTCGACGTCGTCCTCGAGGTCACCCCCGGTCCCTGGATCGGTCTGGAATCGGGCCACGGGCACCTCCGGGCCCGGCCGGTCGCGATCACCGCGACCGGCCGGCGGGCCATGGCCCAACCCCGGCGGGTCGAGGTCCTGTTGCCCGGGCCCGGTGGGGGCCTGGCCTCACCGTCGGTGCTCGTCCCCGAGGAGTGGGGGGCTGGGGCGACGGCGGCGGCGACCACCCGGGGGGTCGGGAGCGACGGGCCGGTCCCGGCGCTGGTCCGGGCGGTCGGGTAGGGCGGGGCGGAGAGGAGAGGGTCGTGGCCGGGATCCGGATGGTCGTGGTGTGGTGCCCGGACTGGCCGATCGTGTCCTGGGGGGTGCCGCTCGACGAGCCGGCGGCGGTCCTGGTGGCCAACCGGGTGGTCGCCACGTCACCCGCCGCCCGGGCCAACGGCGTGGCCCGGGGCCAGCGGCGGCGAGATGCCCAGGGTCGCTGCCCCGAGCTGGCGGTGTTGATGCGAGACGCCGACCGGGAGGCCCGGCTGTTCGAGCCGGTGGCGTCGGCCCTCGACGCCATCACCCCCCGGGTCGAGGTGGCCGGGCCCGGTCTGGTCGGCTTCCCGACCAGGGGACCGTCACGGTTCTTCGGGGGTGACGAGCCGCTGGCCGTGCACACCCTCGACCTGGTGCGACCGGCCCTGCCCCGCCGGGCCCCGGTTCGGGTGGCGGTGGCCGACGGGGTGTTCGCCGCCCGCCTGGCCGCTCGGGCCGTCACCGCCGGGGCCGGTGCGGGGGATTCGGGCGATCTGCCGATCCGGATCCTCGAGCCGGGCGGGAGTCCGGCCTTCCTGGCCGAGCTGCCGATCGTCGCCCTGGAGATGCCCGACCTGGTCGACGTGCTGAACCGCCTCGGCCTGACCACGCTCGGCTCGCTGGCCGCCCTGCCCCGGGTCGACGTGATCGGCCGCTTCGGTCGCGATGGCCGGTTGGCCCACCGGTTGGCCTCGGGCGAGGACGACCACCCGCCCGACCTGCGGCACCCGGCCCCCGAGCTGGCCGTGACCTGGGCCTTCGATCCGCCGGCCGAGCGCCTGGAGCACTGCGCCTACGCGGCCAAGGCCCTGGCCGACGAGCTCCACCACAGCCTGCTGGCCCGGGGCCTGTCATGTGTGCGGGTGGCGATCGAGGCCGAGACCGAGCGGGGTGAGAGCCAGTTCCGGTTGTGGCGGCACCAGGGAGCGCTGTCGGCGGCCGATCTGGCCGACCGGGTCCGGTGGCAGCTCGACGGCTGGCTCAACCGGGGTGGCCCCGGGCGCCCGACCTCGGGGGTGGTCCGCCTCACCCTGGTCCCCGACGAGGTGGTGCCGGCCCGTGGGCGCCAGCTCGGACTGTGGGGGGCTCGCAACGACCGCTCGGAGGAGGTGACGCGGGTCGTCGGACGGCTCCAGGGGATGCTCGGCCCCGATGCGGTGACCGTGGCCGAGTACCGGGGCGGCCTGGGGCCGGGGGAGCGGCTCCGCCTGGTGCCGGCCGCCGCCGTCGACCTCGGCGAGGAGCGCCCCGGGGCCGAGGTCCATGCGGTGGCCGAGCCGTGGCCCGGTCAGGTCCCGCCACCGTCGCCGGCCCGGGTCCACCCCGACCCGCTCCCGGTCGACCTCGTCGACGACGTCGGTCGGGCGGTCGCGGTCGACGCCCGTGGCGAGCCCAGTGCCCCACCGGTCGCCCTGGTCGTCGGTCCCGGCGGTTCCGGCGGTTTCGGCGGCGCTGGGGGCGGCACCGGTAGGGGTGGCACCGGCGTGGTCGGCGGCGGTTCGGCGGGCCGGCGGCGGGCGATCGTCGGCTGGGCCGGTCCGTGGCCGGCGGAGCAGCGCTGGTGGGACCCGCTCACCCGGCGCCGGCGGGCCCGGATGCAAGTGACGCTCGACGACGGCACCGCCCACCTGCTGATCATCGAGGGAGGCACCTGGTCGATCGAGGCCACCTACGACTGAGTGTCCCGGTGCGGAGCACCGGGACCCCGAGTTCGCCTTCGGCGAACGTCGTCGGCTCGGCCGGGGTGCGTTGGGGATCGAGTTGGGCGGCTACGACTGGGTGTCCCGGTGCGGAGCATCGGGACCCCGAGTTCGCCTTCGGCGAACGTCGTCGGCTCGGCCGGTGCCGAGCGCCACCGGGCGGTACGGTTGGCCCATGGGCGACCAGGCGTTGAACAACGAGGATCGGGTGATGGCGATCGTCGCCTGGGGCGGCATCTTCGTGATGGGTCCGCTGGTGCCGGCGGTCATCCTCGCCATGAACTGGAGGCGCCGCGAGTCGCTGGCTCGGCGACATGCGTTGTGGGCCACCATCCTCAACGTCGCCATCCTCGCCGTCTGGTTGCCCCTCGTCCTGCCGCTGTTCCTCGACCCGTTCGACCCGAACGGGTTCGACTCGTTCGCCAGGATCTGGCTCATCGGCCTCGTTCTGACCGTCTTCGGGATCACGGCCAGCGCCGTCGGCTTCGTGCTGGCACTGCGGACACCGGTGGCGGCTCCGCCTCCGCCGGCGGCCTGGCCGCCCCCGCCGCCGAGCCAGCCGCCGGCCCGCTGGTCGTCACCGTCCTGAGCGTCGGGCGACCCCGCCCCATCGCCGTGTGGCACATTTCATTCGCTTCGCTAACTGCTCGGCGAATCAATTAGCCTCTCTAACTATGGATCCCGCCAAACCGATGGAGCGGCCGTGAACGCACGCTTCTCCGCCGCCTTCTCGTCGCTGCGAGTCCCCGACTATCGGACCCTGTGGTGGGGCGGGCTCTTCTCCTTCATCTCCGTCCAGATGCAGTTCATCCTCCGAGGACTGCTCGCCTGGGATCTTACCGAGCGGGAGGGCGCCCTCGGCCTCGTCTACCTGGCCTTCGGCGTCAGCATGCTGATCGCCACTCCCCTCGGTGGGGTGGCCAGCGACCGCTTCTCCCGGCGCTTCATCCTGATCTGCAGCCAGGCGGCCATCATGACGGCCGCCTCGCTGATGGGCGTGCTCGTGCTGCTCGACGCCGCCCAGTTCTGGATGCTGCTGGTCGCCGGCATGGTCCAGGGGGCCTCGTTCGGGTTCTTCGGGCCGGCCCGGGTCGCCCTGTCGGCCGAGTACGTCGGCCGCGACCAGCTCGGCAACGCCATCACCCTCTCGCTGCTGAGCCTGAACGGCACCCGGATCTTCGCCCCGTCGCTCGCCGGCGTCCTGGCCGGCGTCGCCGCCGTCGGCATCGGTGGGGCCTACCTCGTGGCCGCCGTCACCTCGGCCATCAGCTTCCTCTATCTCCTCCGCCTGCCGGCGACCTCCGATGCGGCCCGGCCCGTCCCGTCCGGCCGCAACCCGTTCGCCGACATCGCCGAGGGCGTTCGTTACGTCTACCAGCGCCCGCCGCTGCGACGGCTCGTCCTCTCGTCGTTCTTCGTCATCATGTTCGGCTTCAACTACATCGCCTTCTACCCGGCCATGATCGAGGGCATCTTCGGACTCGACGATGCCTGGGTCGGCTACATCAGCTCGGCCAGTGCCATCGGCGCCGTCGCCGTCTCGATCCCGCTGGCCGGCAGCGCCGATTCGCCGTGGGCCCGGACCGCCATGGTGCTCGGCGGCCTCGGCTTCGGAGCCGGGGTGATCCTGTTCGGGCTCTCACCGTCGTTCTGGGTCGCCTTCGCCGTGATCGTGGTCGTCGGCTGCTTCACCACGATCTACCAGTCCCTCTCGAACACGCTCGCCCTCGGCATGGCCGACGACAGCCACCAGGGCCGGGTCCAGTCGCTGATGCAGCTCTCGTTCGCCGGCTTCGGCATGGCCGCCGCCCCGCTCGGGTTCCTGGCCGAGCTGATCGGCCTGCGTCAGGTCATCGTCGGCATGGGCGCCGTGGCGATGGCGTCGGTGCTCCTCTACGTCGTGTTCGAGGGCGGGCTCGCCGCGATCCGCCCCGACCGGGCGGAGCTCGAGCCCCCGGTCGAGCCGGTGACCACGCCGCCGACGTCGGCCCCGTCACCATCGGGCCCGACCCTGAGCCCGACGCCGGGTCGCGGCTGACGCCCGGCGGGCCGCTGCGGTCCTCGCCCGGCGCCGTCCGCATCCCGGGCCGTCAGGACCGCCGGAGGTGGAACACCTGGTAGTCCTCGCCGGGGGCGGCGTCCGGCCAGTGGTCGGCCGCCTCGAGCGTGCCCAAACGGGCCACCAGGTCTCGGTTGTGCTCGAAGCTGCGGAGGTGGAAGGGGCGGCGGCTGCCGGGAAGCTCGTCCGACTCGACGATCAGCTCCTCCGACTCGCGCCCCCAGAGGCCGATGACGGCCGGCGCTCCCGGTCGTAGCGCCCTGGCCAGCTCGGCTGCGGCCTCGGCCGCCGAGGCGTCGTCGAGGTGCATGAGCACGCTCATCGACCAGCCGGCGTCGAACGACGACGACCGGATCGGCAGCGCGGTCACCGAGCCCTGGATCGCCAGCAGACCGAGCTCGGCCGCCAGTACGGCGTTGCCGTTGGCCAGGTCGATGCCGACCACCCGATGGCCGGCGGCCTCGAAGGCCTCGGCGTCTCGACCCGGGCCGCCGCCGAGGTCGAGGACCGACGCCCGGCCCTCCGCGGCCAGGCGATCGATGAAGGCGGACCGGAGGTCGACCCGGCGACCCCGAGGCGGTCGGCGTCGGCGCAGCCTGGCCTCCCGCTCGTAGTAGTCGCGCAGGTCGTCGTCGGATCGGCCCACGGTGCGACCGTACCGCTCCGCCGACGCTCGGACCGACGTTCCCGCCCGCTCGACCCCGTCCGCCGGCCCCGGTGACGACGCGACCGTCCCCGCCGACCGAGGAGATCAGCGGGGACGGTCCATGGAGGGGGGAAACAGGGACCCCTCGGGTTCTCGGTCGGGGGCTAGACGGCGTCGGGGCCGGCCTCGCCCGTCCGGATGCGAACCAACGACTCGACCGGGGTGACCCAGATCTTGCCGTCGCCGATGTTGCCGGTGCGGGCCGCGCCCTGGATGGCCTCGACCACCTGGCCGGCCGCGGGCTCGTCGACGACGACCTCGAGTCGGAGCTTGGGGACGAAGTCGACCTTGTACTCGGCACCTCGGTAGGTCTCGGTGTGGCCGCCCTGGCGGCCGTAGCCCTTGACCTCGGTGACGGTCATGCCCGAGACGCCGACTTGGGCGAGGGCGTCCTTCACCCCGTCGAGCACGTGTGGTTTCACCACTGCGGTGATCAGTTTCATGATTGGAATACCTCTCTGCTCGCTCGTGGCCTAGATGGTCGAACCGGACATGATCTCGGGGCCGTAGCCCGGGCTGCCGTGTTCCTCGATGTCGAGGCCGGCCAGCTCCTCCTCCTCGCTGACCCGCAGGCCGATGGTGGTCTTGATGGCGTAGAACATGGCGCCCGAGGCGACGACGACGAAGATGAAGTGGACGACGACCATGATCAGCTGGGTGCCGAGCTGGCTGAAGCCGCCGCCGTAGAACAGCCCGGCGTCCTCACGGCCGAGGAAGGCATCGTCGTAGGTGGCGAACAGGCCGATCGACAGCGTGCCCCAGGTTCCACAGACACCGTGGACCGAGATGGCGCCGACCGGATCGTCGATCTTGATGCGGTCGAACATCTTGACCGAGAACACCACGATGGCTCCGCCGATCATGCCGATGATCAGCGCCCACCAGGTGGTCACGGCGCCGACCGGGGCGGTGATCGAGACCAGGCCGGCCAGGAGGCCGTTGGCCGCCATCGACACGTCGGGCTTGCCGTCGAGCGCCCACACGAGGAAGGTGGCGACGACCGCACCGCCACATGCGGCCACGAGGGTCTTGACCGCGATCGGCATGACCAGGTTGTCCGCCGCCAGCTCCGAGCCGGGGTTGAAGCCGAACCAGCCGATGAACAGGATCATGGCGCCGAGCACCACGAAGGGGATGCTGTGACCGGGCAGGGCCTGGAGCCGACCCTCCGACGAGTACTTGCCGATGCGGGGGCCGAGCACGATGGCGCCCATCATGGCGGCCCAACCGCCGGTGGCGTGCACGATGGTCGAGCCGGCGAAGTCGGAGAACGGCGTGTCGAGCTGGGCCAGCCAGCCGCCGCCCCACGTCCACCGCAGCACGATCGGGTAGATCAGGGCCGTGATGATGAACGAGTAGACGAAGTACGACCGGAACTTCGTCCGCTCCGCCATGGCCCCGGACACGATCGTTGCCGCAGTCGCGGCGAAGGCGGCCTGGAAGAAGAAGAACGTCGGGACCGACAGGTTGGCGGCGAACGCCGTCTCCGGATCCTCGAAGTCGGCGAAGAAGAACCCGCCCCAGCCGAACCAGCCGCTGAGCTGCTCGGTGCCGGTGAAGGCGATGCCGAAGCCGATGAGACCGAAGGCCAGCACGCCGGCCGACATGTCCATCAGGTTCTTCATCATGATGTTGGACACGTTCTTGGCTCGGGTGAGGCCGGCCTCGAGCAGGGCGAAGCCCGCCTGCATGAAGAAGACCAGCACACCGGCCAGGAAGATCCACAGGTTGTCGAGCACGACCTGCGACGCCGGTTCCTGCGCCGAAGCCGTACCCGAGGTCAGGAGCAGGAGCCCCAACATGACCGCCAGTGACACTCCCAGTTTGCGTTTCATACGCCTACCCACATTCGTCTCCCTTCTGGACATGCTTCCCGAAGCTACGAAGGGTGGGTTTCCCCGCTGTTCCGTGACCGTTGCGCTCCGGTCACGCATATCTTTCGCAAACCTGAACCCCCGGCCGGTCCGCAGCGGCGGCCCGTCACAAGGGTCACGCGCCACCCGAGGCGCCCGACCGGGATGGCCGGTTCGACCGGGTCGAGGCGCCGGGGCGGCGTCAGCGGTAGCCGGGCTCGAGGATGTAGCCCCGCTTGCGGACCGTCCGGATGCGGAGGTCGATCGGCTCGATCCGGCGGCGCAACCTATGGAGGTGCACGTCGAGCACGTTGCGGTTGGGTGTCTCGCCCGGCCACCCGGCGGCGAGCACCGACTGGCGGTCCGCCACCCGGCCGAACCGCTGGAGCAGGACCTCCATGATCCTGGCCTCGAGCTCGGGCAGCGCCACCCATCCGGCGGCGGTGCGGAGCACGCCGTCGTCGAGGATGGGCTCGGCCTCGGCCCGGCGCCGCAGCGACTCGATCCGGGCCTGCACGTCCTCGTGGTTGGCCGGCAGGCGGACCCAGTCCTCGCTCGGGTCGACCGTCAGCGGAGGATCGGCCTCCGGATCGACCAGGAGGAGCCGAGGCTGGTTCAGCTCATGCAGGCGGTCTCGGCGGCTTCGCTCCTTCGGCCAGTGCACGAGCTCGACCGTCATGCCCCAGACGGTAGAGGGACCATGTTTCCCGTTTGTTTCGTGGAGGTGAAAGGGCGTGGGAGGCACCGGGGCATGACCTCACACGTCATCGCCCGGCGGCGGCCACGGCGTCACGATGAGCCACATGCAGACACGACAGGTGGCGCCCCTCTCCGGCGTGCGATGGTTCTATCTGACCGCGGCGGTCGCCGGCACCGTGGTGCCGTGGCTCTTCTTCGGCTCGTTCCTGGCCGACGACGGGGCCGATCTCGTCGGCTTCGTCGAGGCGCTGTTCGCCAACGGCGCAGCCGGCGGCTTCTCGGCCGACCTGCTGATCACGGCGACGGTGTTCTGGGTGTGGTCGTACCTCGACAGCCGCCGAGTCGGCATCGAGCGATGGTGGCCGGTCGTCCCGGCCACGCTGTTCGTCGGGCTGTCGCTGGCCTTTCCGCTCTACCTCTTCTGGCGGGCGGGGGCCGAGGCTCGGACGGCGCAGCCGGCTGCGGCGACGCCGGTCGACCGGTCTGGCGTCGTCAGTCGATCGTGATCAGGTGGAGTGGGGCTTCGCGGCCCTCGCGATCCTCAGCTAATCGAACGTGATCACCGAGCGGGCGACGGTCCCGGCCTTCATCTCGGCGAAGCCGTCGTTGATCTGCTCGATGTCGATGTGCTTCGACACCATCTCGTCGAGCATCAGCCGCCCGTCGAGGTACATGTCGACGAACCGGGGCATATCGGTCCGGAACTGGTTGGAGCCCATGTTCGAGCCGGTCATCGTCTTCTCGGACAGGAAGTCGACGCCGTGCAGCTCGACCTTGGTGCCGACCGGGATCATCCCGATGACCGTGGCCTGACCGCCCGAGCGCAGCATGCGGAACGCCTGCTCGGCCGTCTCCTTCATCCCGACCGCCTCGAAGCTGTGGTGCACGCCCAAGCCGTCGGTGAGCTCCCGGATCTGCTCGACCGGGTCGCCGTCGGCCGCGTTGACCACGTGGGTGGCGCCGAGGGTCTGGGCCAGCTCGAGCTTGGACGGGTTGGTGTCGACGGCGATCACCTTGTTGGCACCGGCGATCCGACCGCCCTGGATGGCCGACAGGCCGATGCCGCCGCAGCCGATGACGGCCATGACCTCGCCCGGCTCGACCCGGGCGGTGCGGAACACGGCCCCGAGCCCGGTGGTGACCCCGCAGCCGATCAGGGCCGCCTTGTCGAGGGGCATGTCCGGCTGGATCTTCACCAGGGCGTGCTCGTGGACGAGCATCTGCTCGGCGAACGACGACAGGTGGAGGAACGTGTTGACGTCCTCACCGTTGCGGGACAGCCGGGAGGGCTGGCCGGGCTGTCGGACCAGCTCGATGGCCTTGCGCTCGCAGCGCGACAGGTGGCCGCTGATGCACTGCTCACACGTCCCGCAGAACGCGGAGAGGCAGGTGATCACGTGGTCGCCCGGCTTGACGTAGTGCACGTCGGATCCGACCTCGGCCACCACCCCGGCCGACTCGTGACCGAGCACCGCCGGCAGCGGGAACGGATAGAGGGCCTCCATGAAGTGGAGGTCGCTGTGGCAGAGCCCGGCGGCCTTGGTCTCGATGAGGACCTCGCGGGGGCCGGGGCTGTCGATCTGGATGTCCTCGATCTCCAGCTGACCGGGGGCGGCGTTCAGGACGGCGGCCTTCATCGGCCCACTCCTTCTCTCGAGCGACAGCTCGGGTCGAGGCGTCTGGTCGGGCGGAGCGCTCGGCGCCCCACCGTGGCCGCCGGCTCGGCGACCTGAGCAAGTTACTGCTGCTCGGCTGACTGTGCGAGTTTGTCGACCGCGGCGACGAACCGCTCGAGGTACTCGGCCAGCTGGGCCTGCTCGTCCGGGCTGAAGTCGGCCAGGATCTGGTCGAGCCCGTACTGGACCCGCCTGGCGATCTCGCCGTAGCGCTCGCGGCCCTCCATGGTGGCCATGACGACGATCGACCGCTGGTCGTCCTCGGCCCTGACCCGCTCGACGAAGCCCTTGTCGACCAGGCAGCCGACGGCCCTGGTGGTCGAGGCCGGCGTGATGTGCATCAGCTCGGCCAGTTCGCCCATCCGCATCGGACCCTTCTGGCAGATCAGGGTCAGCGCATCGGCCAGGGCGATGTCGAGGGGTTCCCCACCCTGGCCGTAGAAGAGGTCCTTGACGGTGACCATCGACGCCCCTCGCCGGATCTGCCGCCAAGCGGAGCCGACACGCCGCTGGATCCGGGCGTCTGACGTAGCTTCGGTAACGGACACCCCAAGAGTTTGGCCCTGCGGCGGGGCGTTTTGCTAGTTCATCTCGCCGCCCGTGGTCGCATCGCCACCGATATGGCCGGTTTCGGCCCGGGCGGCGGCCACCTCGGCGGCGAGCCGGCGGACCGGGATCCCGGTCTGGGCCGACGCCGCCACCAGGTCGTCGTGTTCCGGCTTGGCACCGTGGGGCCCGACCTTCACCCGGATCGTGTGGCCTCGCACCACCACCGTCTCGAAGCGACGGTCGAGCACCCGCTTGTCGGCCGCCTGCACCCGCAGCCCGAGCGTGCCCGTCTCGGTGAACACCAGCTCCTGGAGCTCGGGCAACCGGTCGGGGTGGCACAACACGTGCAACGCCACGCCGGGCCGGTTCTTCTTCATGACGATCGGACCGGCCCAGGCGTCGTCGGCCCCGGCGTCGATGGCTCGGCCGATGACGTGGCCGATCACCTCGGGGGCGAGGTCGTCGAGGTTGGTGGTCAGCTGCACGGCCGGCTGGTGGGCCGCCGGTGTCGGGCCGGCCTGATCGCCGCCGGGGCCGTCGCTCGGCTCGAGCAGGTGGGCGGTGACGACGTTCGGGTGGCCATCGGGGTCGCGCCCGCCGGCACCCCTGGCGGTGGCCAGCAGCCGGCCGGCCGGGATCGGCCCCCACCGCGTGGCCATGGTGGTGAGCAGGGCGGCCCCGGTCGGGGTGACGGTCTCGGCGGCGACGTCGATCGGGTGGATCGGGGCCCCGACCAGCAGGTCGGCGGTGGCCGGGGCCGGGATCGGCAGCCGACCGTGGGCCGCCGCGGCGCTGCCCGAGCCGATGCCGACCGGCCCGGACGACGCTCCGGTGACCCCGAGCCGGTCGAGGGCCAGCCAGGAGCCGACGATGTCGACGATGGCGTCGATGGCACCGACCTCGTGGAAGTGGACCTCGTCGAGACCGACCCGGTGGATGGCGGCCTCGACCTCGCCGAGCCGGCGGAACGTCGTCCTGGCGCCGTCGCTCACGATCCTCGGGAGATCGGCGCCGGCCAGCAGCGCATCGATCGTCGACCAGCTGCGGTGGTGGTCGCCGGCCGGCGCGTCGACCTCGGCCCGGTCGGCCGCCAGCGAGCCCCGCTCGACCCGTGCGTGGTCGAGCGACCAGCCGTCGATCCCGAGCCCCGCCAGCCCGGCCCTGACCTCGTCGACCGGGGCCCCGAGGCCGAGCAGCGCGCCGAGGATCATGTCACCGGCGGCGCCGAACGTCGGGTCGAACCAGACGTGACGACCCCGGCTCGACGCCGCCCCGGTGGTCTCGGCCGACCCCGACCGGGCGTGGCCGCCGTTCATGTCGGGTCGGAGCCGAGCCGGCGGAGGAACCGGTGGGCGGCGCAGGCGGCGCCGTAGCCATTGTCGATCCCGATCACGGCGACCCCAGGGGCGCAGCTGGTCATCATCCCGGCCAGGGCGGTCATGCCCTCGAACGCGGTGCCGTAGCCGACCGAGGTCGGCACGGCGATCAGCGGTTGGGCCACCAGGCCACCGAGCACGGTCGGCAGCGCCCCCTCCATGCCGGCGACGGCCACGATCACGTCGGCGGTGGCCAGGGACGGCACGACGTCGAGCAGCCGATGCAGCCCGGCGACGCCGACGTCGACGGTCAGCTCGACCCCGTGACCCATCGCCTCGAGGGTGAGCCGGCACTCTTCGGCCACCGGGAGGTCGGAGGTGCCGGCGGCGACCACGGCGGCGGTGGCCCCGGTGGCCGGCCGGGGCCGCCAGACCAGCGTGCCGGCGGCCGATGCCTCGGGCCCGAGGGCGGCCAGGGCCAGGCGCTGCTCGTCGGTGGTCCGGGTGGCGATCACGGCGTCGGTCCCGTCGGCCAGCATGGCGGCGACGATGTCGACGCACTGCCCGACGGTCTTCGACCGGCAGTAGACGGCCTCGGGCAGGTCGATCCGCTCGGTCCGACCGAGGTCGAGCCGGGCTGCATCGGTCCGGCCAGGGCGCTGCTCGGCGTCAGGACCCATCGACGATCAGCGATCCAGACCCGTTCGCCCGGCCGTCGACGGACAGGGCACCGTTGAGGTTGCCGCTTCGGAGTCCGGCCAGGTCGAGCGTGACATACCGGTAGCCGGCGGCGCCGACCCCGGCCACGATCTCGTCGGCCCGCTCGACGGCGGTGGCCAGGTCGGCTGGCGGCATCTCGATGCGGGCGGTGTCGTCGTAGTGTCGGACCCGCACGTCGCTGAAGCCGAGTCGGCGGATGGCGGCCTCGGCCCGGTCGACCCGGCTCAGCAGGTCGACCGAGACGGACGTGCCGTAGGGCAGGCGGCTCGACAGGCAGGGCATGGCCGGCCGGTCCCACACCTCGAGGCCCCAATGCCTGGCCAGAGCCCGGATGGCCGCCTTGTCGAGCCCGGCCTCGACCAGCGGGAAGCGGGCGCCCCGCTCGGCCGCCGCCGCCTGACCGGGGCGATGGTCACCGAGATCGTCGAGGTTGACCCCGAGAGCGACGGTGGCCGAGCGGGCCTCGGCCAGCGGCTGGAGCTGGTCCATCAGGGCCGACTTGCACCAGAAACAGCGGTCGCCGTCGTTGGCCCGGTAGCGGGGGTCGGTCAGCTCGTCGGTTGCCACCGCCCGCCAGGCCAGCCCGTGGCGCTCCGCCAGCGACCGGCAGTGGTCGAGCTCGCCGTCGGCCAGCGAGGCCGAGTCGGCGGTCACGGCCAACGCCCGCTCCCCGAGCACCCGGTTGGCGGCGACGGCCAGCAGCGCCGAGTCGACGCCGCCGGAGAAGGCGACGACAAGCGGCCCGATCGCCTCGATCGCCGCGGTCAGACGGGTCTCGCTGTCGGTCTCGGTCACGGGGTCAGGGTACAAGCGGCCGGGCCGACGGGAGAATCGCTCGGCCGTACCCTGGTGGGTGATGGATGGCACGGTCGGGCCCGGTCGGGGCTGGTTCGAGGAGATCGATCTCGATCCGGCCGCGCACTGGCGTCGGATCGGGACACGCCAGCTCGGTGACCGCCCCTGGCTGGTGATCGACGACCGCCGCGACGTCGAGCTGGCGCTGAAGGAGCGCCTCGGCACCGATCGCCACGACGAGGTGTTCGCCGTCGAGCCAGGGGTGGAGGCCGGGGCGTTGCTCGCCGGTCGGGAGACCCTCGACCTGGTCGAGGGCGAGCTCGAACGACATCGGCTGCTCGGGCCGGCTGGCGGCGGGGGCCTCCATCCGCTCGACCGGGCCGGCCGCTCGGTGCAGGAGGACCTCTGCCTGGTCCGACCGGGGCACGGTAGCTGGGTCCTGGCCGCCGCCTCGCTGTGCTTTCCCAGCCGGTGGCGGCTCGGCGAGAAGCTCGGCCGGTCGATCACCGCGACCCACGGGCCGGTCGACGGCTACGCCGAGGCGTTGGCCACCCGGGTCGATCGCCTCTTCGACCACCTCGGCGAGCGCATCGTGCTGCGACGCAACTGGTTCGTGCATCCCGACCCGGCCCTGTTCCAACCCGATCGTCCGCCCGCCGGTGACCCGGTGATCGAACCGGACCGCTGCCTCGACGACCTCCACCTTCGCAGCGAGCGTCAGACGCTCCGCCGGCTGCACGCGAGCGGCTGGATCCTGTTCACGATCCGGATCCAGCAGGACCCGCTGCGACCGTTCGTCGCCGACGACGGCCGAGCGGCGGCACTGGTCAGGTACCTCGTCGAGGCGCCGGTCGATCAGCTGACCCACCGGGGGCTCTCGCCGCCCCAGGCCGAGCGGCTCCGCATCGCACTGGGCGCCCGGGCCGCCTGATCACGCACGATCCGGGCCGGGTTGGCACAATGGAGGTGATGGGCACAACAGGGGAGCGTCGGCGCAGCCGCGCCGGCAACGAGACGCGCGACCGGATCGTCGACGCCGCGCTGGAGACCGTCAGGGCCGGGGGCCTGGTCGGCACCAGCGCCCGGGCCATCGCCCGGACCGGCGACTTCAACCAGGCGCTCGTCTTCTACCACTTCGGCTCGATCGAAGAGCTCCTCCTGGCCGCGCTCCAGCGGGCCAACGATCGGCGCATGGAGCGCTTCCGGCCTCGGCTGGAGGAGGTCGACTCGCTCGCCGGCCTGGTCGAGGTCGCCATCGACCTCAAGCGGGACGACGTCGACGGCGACCAGTCGGCGCTGACCGCCCTCGTCGCCGGCTGGCCGAGCGACGGTGATGTCGGCAAGCGGATCGTCGAGATCCTGCGCCCCTGGGACGACCTGGTCGAGGCCGCCCTGCGGCGGAGCCTCGACGGCTCGGTGCTCGGCCAGGTGGTGCCGACCGGCGACCTGGCCCACGCCATCTCGTGCCTGTTCATCGGGATCGAGCTGATGGGCCGGCTCGACCAGGGCGACGAGCGCACCGTGGCCCTGTTCGAGTCGCTGGCCGGCGCCGCCCATCTCGTCGGCCCCCTGGTGCAGGCGATGCGATCGGGCACCCCGGCCCGCTGAACGAGGCCGATCGAACAGCTGTTCGATTTTCGGGTCGGTCCTGACTAGGCTCGATCCATGGGCTGGCAGAATCCCCCCGTTCCCTGGCGGGCCATCGAGGAGCAGCTCTCCGATCGGGTCTCGGGCCCGTCGAGCAAGCCGCCGTCCGGCAAGCAGCACCCCGGGGCCGTCCCCTTCGGGCCGGGGGCCGACGGGGGTGACAGCCCGGCCTGGTCCTACACCAGGCCGACCTACCGGGCCCCGGCGATCGAGCGGCGACCGTCGGCCACGCCATACGCCGAGCTGCACGCCCACTCGGCCTTCAGCTTCCTCGACGGGGCCTCCCAGCCCGAGGAGCTGGCCGAGGAGGCGGCCCGGCTCGACCTGCGGGCCCTCGCCGTCACCGACCACGACGGGTTCTACGGCGTGGTCCGCTTCGCCGAGGCGGCCAGGGCGGTCGGCCTGCCGACGGTGTTCGGGGCCGAGCTGACGGTCGACAAGCTCGACATCTCGCCGGGCCAGCCCGACCCGGACGGCACCCACCTCCTGGTCCTGGCCCGGGACCCGACCGGCTACCGGGCCCTGGCCCGGGTGATCAGCGAGGCCCAACTGGCGGGGGAGAAGGGGGCGCCCCGGTTCACGATGTCCGACCTCGACCGGTGGACCACCGACGACGAGCTGGCCCACTGGCTCGTGCTCACCGGTTGCCGCAAGGCGGCGGTGCCCCGGGCCCTCGAGCGGGAGGGGCCGGCCGCCGCCGGTCGGGCCCTCGGCTCGCTGATCGACCGGTTCGGCCGGGCCAACGTCGCCGTCGAGCTGTGGGACCACGGGGCCCCGCTCGACGGGGCCCGCAACGACGCCATGGCCGACCTGGCCATCCGGTTCGGGGTCGAGCCGGTGGCCACCAACAACGTCCACTACGCCACCCCGTCCCGGCGCCGGCTGGCCACCGCCCTGGCCGCGGTCCGGGCCCGGCGCTCGCTCGACGAGATGGAGGGCTGGCTCGGTCCGGCGTCGTGCGCCCACCTCCGCTCGGGTGACGAGCAGGCCAGGCGCTTCGCCCGCTACCCCGGGGTGGTCGAGCGGGCGGCCGAGCTCGGCCTCGACTGCGCCTTCGACCTGTCGCTGGTCGCCCCCCAGCTGCCGCCGTACCCCTGCCCGGACGGGCTGACGGAGATGCAGTACCTCCGCCGCCTGGTCACCGAGGGCGGCCTGGCCCGCTACGGGACCCGCGACGCCCCCCGGGTGCCGGGGGCGTGGGAGCAGCTCGACGCCGAGCTCGACCTGATCGAGCAGCTCGACTTCCCCGGCTACTTCCTCGTGGTGTGGGAGATCGTCGACTTCTGCAACAAGAACGGGATCCTCTGCCAGGGCCGTGGCTCGGCCGCCAACTCGGCGGTCTGCTACGTGCTCGACATCACGAAGGCCGACGCGGTCAGCCTCGGCCTGCTGTTCGAGCGCTTCCTGTCCCCCGAGCGCGACGGGCCGCCCGACATCGACCTCGACATCGAGTCGGGTCGGCGGGAGGAGGCGATCCAGCACGTCTACGACATGCACGGCCGCCGCCACGCGGCCCAGGTGGCCAACGTGATCGGCTACCGCGCCCGCTCGGCCGTTCGCGATGCGGCCAAGGCCCTCGGCTACGCCCCCGGCCAGCAGGACCGGTTCGCCAAATCGATGGACCGATGGGGCTCGGTCGGCAGCGGCGACGACCTGCCGGCCGATGTCGTCGAGCTGGCCGGCGAGTTCGCCGACCTGCCCCGCCACCTCGGGATCCACTCCGGGGGGATGGTGATGTGCGACCGGCCGGTGATCGAGGTCTGCCCGGTCGAGTGGGCCAGGATGGAGGACCGGACCGTCCTGCAGTGGGACAAGGACGACTGTGCGGCCGCCGGGCTGGTCAAGTTCGACCTGTTGGGCCTCGGGATGCTGGAGGCTCTGCACCACACCCTCGACCTGGTGGCCGAGCACCATGGGGTCACCGTCGACCTGGCCGCGCTCGGCCAGGAGGACGCGGTGTACCGGATGTTGTGCCGGGCCGATTCGATCGGGGTGTTCCAGGTCGAGTCCCGGGCCCAGATGGGCACCCTGCCCCGGTTGAAGCCCCGCAGCTTCTACGACCTGGTGGTCGAGGTGGCCCTGATCCGGCCGGGGCCGATCCAGGGCGGCTCGGTCCACCCCTACATCCGCCGCCGCAACGGGCAGGAGCCGGTCACCTACCTCCACCCGCTGCTGGAGGGGGCGCTGCACAAGACGCTCGGCATCCCCCTGTTCCAGGAGCAGCTGATGCAGATCACGATCGACGTTGCCGGGTTCTCGGCCGGCGACGCCGACGAACTGCGCCAGGCCCTCGGGGCCAAGCGGTCACGGGAGCGGATGGAGCAGTTGCGGGAGCGCTTCGTCGCCGGGGCCGGGGCCAAGGGCCTCGACGACGACATCATCGCCAAGATCTGGGACAAGCTGGCCGCCTTCGCCAACTACGGCTTCCCCGAGAGCCACTCGATCAGCTTCGCCTACCTGGTCTACGCCTCGTCGTGGCTGAAGTTGCACTACCCGGCCGCGTTCTGTGCCGCGCTGCTGCGGGCCCAGCCGATGGGGTTCTACTCACCCCACTCGCTGGTCCAGGACGCCCGCCGTCACGGGGTGCCGACGCTGGGGGTCTGCATCAACGCCTCGGGGGCCAACCCGACGCTCGAGCGGATGCCACCGGGCATGGAGCCACCCGAGGTGGTGGCGATCGCCGGCGACCTCGACGCCCCGGAGGACATCCTGGGCGAGCGCCGTGACCACGGCTGGGCGGTGCGGATGGGGGTCGGCTCGGTCCGCCACATCGGCGACGACCTGGCCGAGCGGCTGGAGGCGGGGCGGCCCTACGCCTCGATCGAGGACGTGGCCCGCCGGGCCGGGGTGCCGAGCAAGGGGCTGGAGGCCCTGGCCACCGCCGGGGCCTTCGCCTGCTTCGACGCACCGGAGCTGGCCGACCGCCCGCCGTCACCCGAGCCCGACCGCAAGGGCCGCCGCGGAGCCTCGGAGGACCGAGGCGACCGGAGGAGAGCCTCGGAGGACCGAGGCGACCGGAGGAGAGCATCGGCGGCCCGGGGAGGCCGTCGCGAAGCGCTGTGGCAGGCCGGGGCGGTGGCCCACGGCGGGCCCGGTCGGCTCGAGGGGATCGTGACCGGGGTCGAGGCGCCGCCGCTGCCGGGGATGTCGGAGCAGGAGGAGGCCCTGGCCGACCTGTGGGCCACCGGGGTGTCGGCCGACGGTCACCCAACCCGGTTCCTGCGGGCCGAGCTCGACGCCCGTGGGGTGGTCCGGGCCTGCGATCTGCCGGCAACGACCCACGGCGACAAGGTGCTGGTCGGCGGGGTGGTGACCCACCGCCAGCGACCGGCGACCGCCTCGGGCACCACCTTCATGGGCCTGGAGGACGAGACCGGCCTGATCAACGTGGTGGTGTCGGTCGGGTGTTGGCATCGCTACCGCCATCACGCCCGCAACAGCCCGGCCCTGCTGATCCGGGGTCGGGTCGAGCGTCAGGAGGCGGTGGTCAACATCGTGGCCGAGAAGCTCGAACCGCTCCGGGTCGGCGGCACGCCGAAGTCCCGCGACTTCCGCTAGGAGCCGTTCCGCCGAACGTTGCCGCGCTGCGCGTCGAATCGCTACAGATCGTTGCATATTGGTCTGTGTCTTCGCTACGTTTTGTAGCACTGCAACGCTACATCGCGTAGCGGTACTGGTTGGTCGGCGGCTGACCCGCCGAGCCCACCTCGACCCGACGACGATCCGACAAGGAGCGCGCCATGCCAACCTCCCCCCGCCGCCGAACCACTCGATCGCTCCTCGCCCTCCTCGCTGCCATCGCCCTGCTGGCCGGTGCGTGTGGCAACGAGGATGACGAGGCCGGCGACACCGTGGTCGACGACACCACGGCCGACGAGGCCGGCGACACCGCAGACGAGACCTCCTTCGAACCGGGGACCTTGGCCTCGGGAGCCACGATCGAACGCTTCGACGCCGACGGCGTGATCGTGCACACCTACACCAACACCGAAGCCGGCTTCGGCAACACCACGACGGTCATCGAGAGCGACACGGCGGTCGTCCTGGTCGATGCCCACTTCGGAGCCGAGCCCGCAGCCGAGTTCCGGGCCCTGGCCGAATCGCTCGGCAAGCCGATCGACCGGCTGTTGATCACCCACGAGCACCCCGACCACATCGGCGGCATCGAGCCGGTCTTCTCCGACGTCGAGTCGGCCTCGTCGGCCGGCGTCGTCGAGGCCGTTGCCGCCGCCGGCACCACCATCACCAGCGTGATCGAGCCAGGCGAGACCGAGATCGACGGCGTCACCTACCGCATCGACGTCTTCGCCGATGCCGAGGCCGACGAGCAGATCGTCATCACCCTGCCAGACCACGGCGTGATGCTCATCGGCGATCTCGTCTACAACGACTACCACGTCGTCATGAGCCCGACCTTCGACAACTGGCTGTCGATCCTGGACACGCTCAAGGCCACGGAGGGCCTGGAGCTGGTCATCCCCGGCCATGGTCCCCCCGGCGGTCCCGAGATCATCGACGAGGGCATCGACTACCTGACCACGGCCCGAACGGCATTCGCCGACAGCGCAGACGTCGAGAGCTTCAATGCGGCCATGATCGACGCCTACCCGGACCATCTGGGCGCGAACCTGCTCGAGTTCGGGCGGCTCTACGGCGGCTGAACCGGCCGGCGATCTCCGGCTGGCCGGCCGGGTCCGCCTCAGGGACGCTCACCCTCCCAGAGGCGCACCCAGCCGGTCTCGATCTCCAGGTCGGCAGCCTCGTAGCCCGGCTCGCCCGGCAGCAGCACCCGGTAGTCGCCGTCGGGATCGTCGACCCGGACCCGCTGGTAGGGAAGTCGGCGGCGGGCCACGGCCAGCACCTCGTCGGCCGAGCGATAGCGGGCCAGGCAGGCCACCATCCGCACCGTCGGCGACATCATCGTCATCTCGTCGGCCCGCCACCGGTCGAGGGCATCCTGCGGCCGGATCCACGAGTGGTTGACGATCTCGCCGTCGTCGTGGCTGACGTCCTGGTCCTCCGGGGCCCTGGCCACGAAGAACCGAGCGTCGAAGCGGCGGGGTGAGCCGACGGGGGTGATGAAGCGGGCCACCTCCTCGATCGGGCTGACGTCGAGGGTGATGCCCCGTTCCAGCAGCAGGTCGGGGAACAGGTTCTCGTCGGTCCGCACCAGTTGGCGCAGCTCGGCCACCGTCCGGCGCCGGCCCTCCGGGTCGAGGGCGGCGAGCAGGATCCCGGCCTCCTCCAGGGTCTCCCTCGCCGCAGCGACCCACCAGGCCAGGCCACCCCGCTCGACGTCGAGGATCGTCGACGCCTCGTGGTCGCTCAGTCCGCGGCACAGCGTGTCGAAGTCGTCGAGGTGGTCGTCCGGGTCGACCCGACCGCCGGGGAACACCCACATGTCGGGGGCGAACACCACCTTGGCCGTCCGGTGGACCATGAGGACGTGCAGGTCGTCGTCGGGGCCGCGGTCGTCGAGGACCATGACCGTCGCCGCATGGCGAACGGGAACGGCGTCTGGGTCGAAGTCGTCGTTGGTCGGGCCCGGCACCGGACAATCCTGGGCTCGTCCGGCGCTGCGGGCAAATCACCGGAGCCGGCGTCGGTCGCGGGTACGGTCATGGCCGGGGTCGGAGCCCGTCGACTCCAACCCGCCCGCCAACCGCCGACGGGATCGACATGCCCCTCCGGTTCTCCGCCGCCAAGCTGCTCGCTTCCCCCTTCGCTGCCCTCGCCCTGCTCGGGGTCGTCGCCGCCGCTCCCGCCGCAGCCCAGGACCCGGAGACCGCCGACTTCGAGACCGTCGCCGCACTCGACGAGCTGACCGAGGAGCACGCCCGGCTGTTCCGCCTGTACCACGCCTTCTTCGACCGCCAGCCGGACGCCGCTGGGGCCCTCTACTGGATCGAGCGTCAGGAGGCGTGCGTCGGTCTCGACGCCATCGCCGAGCTGTTCGCCGACGGCCGCGAGTTCGTCAACCGCTACGGGCCGCTCGACGACGGCGCGTTCGTCGACCGGATCTACCGCAACGTGCTGCGCCGGGGGGCCGAGCCCGCCGGCCGGGCCTACTGGCTCGGGCTCCTGACTCGGGGCGAGCTGACCAGGGGCGGGGTCGTGCTCAACGTGTCGCTGTCGAGCGAGTTCACCGGCCGCCATCGCTACCCGTCAGACGGGGTGCCCGGCCGGAGCTGCCAGACCTTCGATGGCGCGCCGACCGGGCGGAGCGTCCACACGTTCGACGACCCGACCGAGCACGTGCTCGCCACGGTGGCCGGCCTGACGCTGCGGGCACCGGCGGCGGTCGTCGAGCGGGCCGGGTTCCACCAGTCCAGCCATCCCGGGGCGCTCCGGATGGAGGCCTCCGACCCGGCCCCGATCCGGACCAGCGTGATGGCCTCCCGCAACCGGGGGACCGACCGTCAGGGGGCGATCGACGTCGCGGTCGAGCCGTCGACCGCCGTCGTCGCCCCGATCGCCGGCACCGTGGCCCGGGCCGGCGAGTACATCCTGTACTGCCGCTACCGGGACGGGTTCGTCGTGATCAACCCGGACGGCCGACCGGACCTCGAGGTCAAGGTGCTGCACGTCCAGGGTGTCGCCGTCGGGGCCGGGGACCGGGTCGAGGTCGGCCAGCGCCTGGCGGCACGGGCGACGCGCTTCCCGTTCGTGTCCCAGATCGACGAGCTGACCGGGGAGCCGTCGTGGCCCCACGTGCACGTCGAGGTGGTCGATCCGTCGGTCCCCCGCAACTCGTCCGGTGGGACCTGCTGAGCGGCCCGGCCACGCTCGACCGTCAGCCGGCTCGACCCCCGGCGGCGCTCGCTCAGCCCTGGCTGTCGATGCGGGCCAGCAGCGACGCCGACTCGACCGATCGGGCCAGGACCGCGTCCCACGCCTCGTTGCCGGGATCGCCGGGGGCGATGCCAGACGGCTGGTCCATCACGTGGACCCGGAACTGAAGATCGCGGAGCCCGGTGGCGAACGAATCGAGGCAGGGCGTGCCGAAGCCCGGGTTGCCGTAGTCGTTGAGCGTTTCGAAGGCGCCGACCGGCATGATGCCCGAGTCGAGGCCCTCGAGCGACGGGTCGATGCCCGCCATCAGCCACAGCAGCAGCGGCTCGGTCGGGTCGGTCTGATCGGACAGCGTGACCGCCAGCTCCTGGGCCCCCGGCGGGACGCCGGTCCAGGTCAGGTCGGGGAACCGGTTCTGGTCGGGTTCCAGGCAGGTGGCCGACGTCGGGAGATCGCCGCCGGGTTCGAACAGGGGGCTGGTGAGGGTCAGGCCGCCCTCGGAGACCTCCTGGTTCGGGGCCGACGTCGGGGGCGGCGGACGGGTGGTCGTGGTCTGCCAGGCCGCCGGGGCCGCCAGATCGCGGCCGTCGCTGGCGCAGCCGGTGGCGAGCAGCCCGAGCGCGAGCAGCGCGATCCCGAGGCCGGTCGCCGGCCGCCATCGGCTGCGACGGCGGCTCGCCGGCGGCGGGAATCGGGTGGTCTCCACGCCTGTGGAGGGTAGCGGCCGGGCACGCCCCGGGGTCGGCGACCCATCCGGTAGCGTTGCCCCGTGCCCACCGACCGGTTGCGCGTGTTCACCCGGCTCCGGCTCACCCGGCTGCGGGGCCTGGTCGGCCGCTCGGCGGTCGAGGATGAGCGACGGCGGCTCGGGCGACGGCTCGCCGTCCCCCGGTTGGTCCGACGTCCGCTCGGTGGTCTGCTCGGTCCGGCGGCGAGCGACGCCGGCCAGAGCCTCGGGGCGCTGGCGGTCTCGGCCATCGCCAGCCTGGTCACCGGGTTCACGTTCGCCCTCTTCGCCGACACGCTGCGGGACAACCCGGGGTTGCTGCTGTTCATCCCGGCCGCCATCGGCCTCCGTGGCAACGTGTTCGGGCCGCTCGGCAGCCGCCTGTCGACGGCGCTGCAGACCGGCACCCTCTCGTGGTCGTGGCGTCGGGACTCGTTGCTCGGCCAGAACGTCATCGGGGCGATGGCCAGTTCGTTGGTCGCAGCCTTCGTGCTGTCGCTGGTGGCCGAGGTGGTGGTGCTGTCGGTGCGGGACCAATCGGAGCCGGTGCTCGGGGTGGCCGACTTCGTCGTCGTCTCGGTGATCGGCGGGACGATCGCCTCGGTGGTGGTGCTGGTCATCACGCTCGGGCTGGCCATCGCCGCCGCCCGCTTCGACTGGGACCTCGACAACGTGGTCGCTCCGATCGTGTCCGCCTCGGGCGACTTCGTCACCCTCCCGGCCATCGTCGCCGTCGCCGGTCTGCTCGGTCGCGGCTCCACCACCTGGATCCTGGCCGGCATCGCCACCGCGCTGGTGGTGGCGTCGGCCGCCTGGGTGCTCCGCTCGTCGCTGGCCACCGCTCGGCGGATCCTGATCGAGGCCGTCCCCATCCTCCTGGTCGCCGGCTCCCTCAGCCTGATCGCCGGCGTGGTGCTGGAGCGGTCGCTCGACCGCTTCCTCGCCTTCTCGGTCCTGATCGTGCTGCTGCCGGGCTACCTGTCGATCGCCGGCGCCCTCGGCGGCATCCTGGCCAACCGGCTGTCGACCAAGATCCACCTCGGTCTCGTCGAGGCGGCCCCGTTGCCCCGGGCCGCGGCCAGGGCCGACATGCGGATCACCATGGCCCTCGCCCTGCCGATCTTCGCCTTCCTCGCCCTGCTCGGCGCCTCGTTCGGGGCACTGGCCGACCGCACCTCGCCCGGCCTGCCGTCGCTGCTGGCGGTTGCCCTCACCGGCGGGGTGGTGGCCACGGCCTTCGTGGCCGTCGTCGCCTACTACGGCACGATCGCCGCCGTCCGCTTCGGGCTGGACCCAGACACCCACGGCGTGCCCCTGGTCTCGGCCAGCCTCGACCTGGTCGGTGCCGCAACGCTCATCGGGGCGCTCGTGCTGTGGGGCGTGGCATGATCACTGGACTCCGACGGAGGGACTGACGCAGCGATGGAACCGCGAACCCTGCGGGAGATGTTGGCCGAGGCCAAGGACACCAGCGAGGTGATGGTCGACCTGGCCTACGCCTCGCTGTTCTTCGACGACGCCGACATGGCCGACGAGGTCGACGAGCTCGAGCACGAGATCAGCGAGCTGGTGCACCGGATGCGAGCGCTGTGCATCGTCGCCGTCCGCAACCCCCGCGAGGCCGAGGCCATGTCGGCGGTGCTGCAGGTGATCAGCTCCGTCGAGCGGATCGGCAACGACGCGGTCGACATCGCCCGCATCGTGACCCGCCGCCTCGGCATCCCCCGGCAGTTGGTGCTCGACCTGATGGACGCCGAGGAGGTCTCGCACCGGGTCGAGGTGGCGGAGGGCTCCCACTTCGCCAACCGGCCGCTCGGCTCGTTCGAGCTGCCCGTCGTCACCGGCATGCGGGTGCTGGCCATCCGGCGTGGTCGAACCTGGTTGGTCGATCCGGGCGGCGACGACATCATCAATCCCGGCGACGTGCTCTTCCTCCGTGGCGCCCCCGAGGGCATCACCCGCCTGCGGGAGCTGGCCGGCGCGCCGGCCTACCGGCCACCGGCGGCCGAGGAGGCGTCGGCCCTCACCGACCTCGACCGGGCGGTCGACACGATCGTGGAGATGAAGAACCTGTCCGAGGTGGCCGTCGGTCTGGCCTACTCGTCGCTGGTGTTCCGGGATCGCAGCCTGGCGGCCGAGGTCCGTCACCTGGAGGACCGCCTCGACGAGATGAAGATCCGACTCGAGCTGTGGGTGCTCCGGGCCGCCGGCGACGGACAGCAGGGTGGCGTCGGGGTCGACCCGAAGCCGCTGCGCGGGCTCCTGCACCTGGCTGCGGCGGCCGAGGACCTCGGGGATCAGGCCCAGCAGATGGTGTGGCTCGTCGAGAAGTCGTCCGAGCTCCACCCGGTGCTGCACATGGCGCTCGGCGACACCGACGACATCGTGGTCCGGCTGCCCGTCGCCACCGGGGCCCCGGCGGCCGGCCGCTCGCTCGGTGGCCTCGAGCTGCCGATCGAGCCCGGGTTCACCGTGCTCGCCATCGAGCGGGACGGCCGCTACCTCTACCGACCCCGTCGCCACGTCGAGCTGCGGGTCGACGACACCGTGCTGGCCAGCGGCCCGGAGGAGGGCCGGGCCGCCCTGGCCGAGCTGTTCGGATGGCGGCTGCTGGTCGACGAGGAGGACGAGCTCGTCCTCGAACCGCTGACCGCCGGCTGAGCCGCAGCGGCGAAGCGTCACGAGCCTCGACCCGTCGGCTGGCCCGAGGCGAGACGACGTCGGCTGGCGTCGACCGCGGTCGGAACGCCGAGGGCCCGCCCGGCGTCCCGACACTCGGGATGCCCGGACGGGCCGGCGATCGGGAGCTCGGACCGGCCGAGCGGTGATCAGCTCGGCGGCAGGGCCGGTGGCGGGAACTCACCCGGCGGGATCGGCGGAGGCAACTCCTCGACCAGCGCCGCAGCGCTGGCCTCGGCCTCCAGCCGGGCCCGCTCGGCCGCCTGCCTGGCCTCCTCGGAGGCCCGGCGCTGAGCCTCGACGGCCGCAGACGGCCGCCGCTCGCCCGTGCCGTTGCCGCCGTTGGTCCTCGGGGCCGGGAACTCGCCGTCCTTGAGCATCTCCCCGATGCCGCCGATGGCGCTCAGCGTGGCGCCCATGTCGGTCGGCACGAAGATCTTGGTGGCGTTGCCGTCGGCCATCGCCTCCAGCGTCTCCAGGTACTTGATGGCGATGACCCGGTCGTCGGTGCCGGCGTCGTGGATGGCGCCGTAGACGTTGCGGACGGCCTCGGCCTCACCCATGGCCACGACCTCCTGGCGGTACTGCTCGGCCTCGGCCCGGGTCCGCACGGCCTGGGCCTCACCCTCGGCCACCAGGATCTCCCGCTGCCGCATGCCCTCGGCGGTGAGGATGGCGGACTGCTTCTCACCCTCGGCCCGACGGATCTGGGCCTCCTTGGTGCCCTCGGCCTCGGTGACCATGGCCCGCCGGCTGCGCTCGGCCTTCATCTGCTCGTGCATGGCGTGCATGACGTCGGCCGGCGGGTCGATCCGCTGGATCTCGACCCGGACCACCCGCACGCCCCACTTGTCGGTGGCGTCGTCGAGGATCTGCCGGAGGGCGGCGTTGACCCGCTCACGGGAGGTGAAGGCCTCGTCGAGGCTCATCTCGCCGATCACGTTCCGCAGGTTGGTCTGGGCCAGCTTGGTCACGGCCAGCACGAAGTTCGAGATGTTGTAGAGGAGCCGCTGGGGATCGGTCGGCTCGAAGTAGATGACGGCGTCGACCGAGACCGCCACGTTGTCCTCGGTGATGACCTCCTGGGGTGGGACGTCGATCACCTGCTCCCGCATGTCGACCGCCCGGAGACGCTCGATCACGGGCTTGATGATGCGGAGACCGGGGTCGACCGTCTCCTTGTAGCGTCCGAGCTGCTCGACGACGCCTCGCTGGTACGGGCGAACGATCCGCACGCCCATGGCGACGTAGACGACGGTGAAGGCCAGGACGACGAAGATCAAGAGTCCTGCAATGGTCTCCATGTGGGGTGATTCCTCCTGTGGTGGGTGACGCTGGATGTTGGCTTCGGTTGGTTGCCGGAGGTCTGGTCGGTCGTCGACGAGCGGGTCTCGGACAGGAATCGGCTCGAATGCCGCTCGGATTCAGTCGATGACGTCGTCGATGCCGGTCGGCTCCACCAGGAGCCGGGTTCCCTGGATCTCGATGATCCGGACCTTGGAGCCGGCCGTCAGCGAGACGCCGGGACGGGTGTCGGCCCGCCACTCCTCGGAGCCGACCTTGACCAGGCCGGCGTCGCCCGGGGTCGGGGAGATGGGGGCCAGGACGACGCCCTCGGCTCCGACCAGGCGGTTGGCGCCGATGCCGGCGACGCTCGGCGCCCTCGACTCGAGCCGTCTGGCCAGCGGTCGCATGGCGAAGAACGAGGCCACCGAGACGACCAGGAAGACGAGCCAGCTGAGCAGGACCGAGCCGAGCAGGGACGAGACGGCGGCGGCCAGGGCTCCGACGGCGAAGGGCATCAGGAAGAACGATCCGGCGATGAGGATCTCCCCGATACCAAAGGTGGCGGCGGCTGCCAGCCAGATCGCAGCCCAGATCGCGGACTGGGTCATCGTGTTGATGCCTTTCTGTCTGGCCCCTCCGGAGGCGCCGGTCGGGGCGAGCTGGGTGTCTTTGCCTGTCTCTGACACTACTAACGTCGCGGGCCTCGGGCTGGTTCCAGCGGCCGGCTCGTTACGACCATGACGTCGCCGGTAGGTTGAACCGATGGCCCGCCTGCTCTGTGTTCACGCCCATCCCGATGACGAGGCCTCCAAGGGAGCCCCGACGGTGGCCCGCTACGTGGCCGAGGGCCACCGGGCCCGCCTGGTCTGCGCCACCGGGGGCGAGGAGGGCGACATCCTCAACAAGGCGCTCGACAACGATCAGGTTCGGGCCGACCTGCCGGCCATCCGGGCCCGCGAGCTGGAGGCCTCGGTCGAGGCCATCGGCTACCACGAGCTCGACTGGCTCGGCTACCGCGACTCGGGCATGCCCGACAGCGAGGCCAACACCCACCCCGACTGCTTCGCCATGGCCGACCTCGACGAGGCGACGGGTCGGCTGGTTGCCATCGTCCGCCGGTTCCGGCCGAACGTGATCGTCACCTACTCGGACGACCAGCAGGGCTATCAGCACCCCGACCACCTCCGGGTGCACGACATCAGCGTCCTGGCCTTCGAGCGGGCCGGTGACGAGGCGTGGTATCCGGACGCCGGCCCGGTCTGGCAGCCCGAGAAGCTCTACTACTCGACGTGGAGCCGGGCCAGGCTGATCGCCCACCACGAGAAGTTCATCGAGCTCGGCCTCGAGTCGCCCTACGACGATCGCTGGTTCGAGCGGCCGTCACAGGACCACCGGGTGACGACGAAGGTCGACATCGGCCGGTGGTACGGCGTCCGACGGGCGGCGCTGCTGGCCCACGCAACCCAGGTCGACCCCGACGAGAAGTTCTGGTTCGGCCTGCCGGACCAGGACGCAGCCGCCGCCTACCCCTACGAGGACTACATCCTCGCCAGGTCGCTGGTCGACACCGACCTGCCCGAGAGCGATCTGTTCGCCGGGATCGCGGCCACCGGGGATGACGCCGCCCGGGATGGCGAGGCGGCGACGACGCCGGGCGGCGTCGACCCCGCTGCGGCCGCCGATCCGGTCGTCGCCGTCCGGGAGCCCTCGTGATGGCCACCCTCGACGAGGCCTTCGTCGCCGCCCTCACCGAGGCCAGCGGGGCCGTCGAGCGGCCGATGCCCCGGTCGGCCGCCGTCGAGGTCACCATCGGCAAGACCGAGCGGGCCGTGGTCGACGTGGTCGACGGCCGCGTCGTCGGGTCGGTCGACGACGACCGCCAGCCCGATGTCAGCATCCCGGTGACGGCGGCCCAGCTCGACGACTTCGTGGCCGGGTCCGACTCGATGACGCAGGCCTACATGCGGGGCGACCTGAAGCCGGTCGGCTCCACCGGCGCGCTGCTGCCGATGCTGGCCCTGTTCGACGACGAGGGATTCCGGGCCAACCTGTCCGCCTGAGCGGCCGGGCCATCGCCGACTCGTGGTTCGGCCGCCGCCCGCCGGCCCGGCCGACCGGCCTCAGTCCGCCGGCCCGGCCGACCGCCGCTGCGCCCGGCGGAGCTCCCGGAACCCGATCAGCTCGGCCCCCGAGCGCTGGAGCGCAGCCCGGAAGGCCCAGTCGTGGGTGACCAGGTGGGCGTCACCGACCATCGCCGCCCAGTCGTCGGTCACGGCCCGGGCCTCCGGGGTGTCGGCCGCCGGCCGGACCCGGACCTCGGTGACCCCGGGGGGCAGGTTGCGCATGGCCTGATCGACGGTCGGCTGCGAGCTGCGGTGGCGGGGTGCGGCCACCACCCGGTCGGGAGCCAGGATGCCCTCCTCCGCCGCTAGCTTCCTGGCCGGGAACCCGAGATCGACCGACGGGTCCGGCAGGCTGATCGGCAGGCCGAAGTCGACCGCCAGGTCGAGGTAGACGTCGAAGAGCTCGGGCCGGCGGCAGAGGGCGTCGAGGTGTGACGTCAGGTGCGACGGGTCGAAGCCCCACAGGATGGCCCGCTCGATCTGGGCCCGGCACTCGCGACGGACCTCGTCGACGTCGGCGTGCTCGCCGAGGTCGTCGGCCGTTCGGGGGAACCCGCCGTCGCCGTCGAGCAGCGACGGTGCCCGGGTGATGGGCCCCCACCGGAAGCAGTCGTGCTCCGCGTTGAGGGTCAGGGAGACGCCGACGTCGTGGCCCCGGTGGTTGCGGGCGGCCCCCCGGGACCACGGGCAGGGCACCTGGAGCGCAGCCGAGGTGGCCACGCCGGTGCCGAGGGCCGCCTCGATGCCGAGGTTGGCGGCGTTGAACGAGCCAAGGCCCTCGCAGGTCAGGATCACCAGCCGGTCCTCGGGGCGACGGCCGAGCAGTTCCAGCAGCGCGGTCACCCCTCGACGCTATCCCGAGGGGCCGCCGGTCGACGCCAAACGGGGGAGCCGGGTCGCCGGCTCAGGCCGGCGGGCCGCTCGCCGTCGGGTCGGCCGGCCAGTGGTGCTTCGGGTACCGTCCGGCCATCTCCTTGCGGACCTCGGCCCACGATCCCGTCCAGAACCCGGCCAGGTCGGCCGTGACCTGGATCGGACGGTCGGCCGGCGACAGCAGCTCGACGGTCAGGGGCAGCGAGCCGTCGAGCAGCGTCGGCGTGGTCGGCAACCCGTAGACCGCCTGGGCCCGGACCGAGATGCGTGGCGTCTCGGCGCCGTAGTCGATCGTGGCCTGTCGGCCGTTCGGGAGCTCGATCCGCTCGGGTGCCATGCGGTCGAGCGTCGCCAGCGCTGCCGCACCGAGACGGGCCCGCAGCAACCCGAGCAGGTCGAAGGTGTCGAGGTCGGCCCGGCCGGTTGCCCCGGGGAGCCACGGCCCGAAGATCGCCGGTGCATCGGCCAGGAGGCTGGCGTCGTCGATCGGACCGTCGGCTGGTTCGAGCGCCCCCGGACGGTGCTCGTCGACGACGGCGGCCCTGGCCTGGAGCTGCCGGGTCCGGTCGGTCCACGGCAGCACGGCGAGCCCGGTCTCGGCGATCCGGTCGACGAGGGCGGCGGTGACGTCGTCGGACGGTTCGACCGGTTGGTCGACGGTGCCGAAATCGAGCGAGCCGAGCCGTCGCTCGACTCGGAGGCGGAGGTCGTTGCGCTCCTCGTCCCACGTGAGGAACGAGCGCTCGGCCACCTCGGATGCGAAGCCGAGCTCGACGTCGATCGGGTCGATGGCCGCGGCCCTGGCGATCCGGACCCGGCGCTTGGGGCCCTGCAGGTCGGCGACGACGAGCATGTCCTCGCCGGCCAGGGCGTCGCTGCGGTCGATCTCGCCGCCCATGCCGTTGCGAAGCCGGAAGCGGCCGCCCTGGCCTCGGCGGCGCTGGGCCAGCCGATCGGGGTAGGCGAGGGCGAGCGTGCGGCCGAGGTCGCCGGGATGCACCTGCGTCCGGTCGCCCCCGACCCGGCCGAGCAGCTCGTCGGCCCGGCGGCGGACGCCGCGAAGGGCGCCGATGTCGGTGTCGGGAAGCCGGTGGTCCCGGTCGGCGACCAGCTGGACCCGGGGCCACAGATCGGACGGGCGCTCGGCCGGCCGGCCGCCGATCACGTCGCGCTCGGTCAACAGCGCGGCCAGAATGGCCGCCGGCCAGGCCAGGGGCCCCGTGCCGACGCCGTCGAGCATGGCCGCCAGCCGGGGGTGGACCGGCAGGGTCAGCATGCGGCGGCCGGCGTCGGTGATACGGCCGTCGTCGTCGACCGCCTCGATCAACGCCAACACCTCGGCGGCCTCGGCCACGGCGGCGTCGCTCGGGGGGTCGAGCAACCGGAGCGTGCGGGGATCGGGGACGCCCCAGGCCAGCGACTCCAACAGAAGCGGGGCCAGGTCGGTGTCGAGGATCTCGGGCTTGTCGTGGCGGGGGCGGGCGGCGTGCTCGACCTTCGACCACAGACGGACGGCCCGGCCAGGGCGGAGCCGACCGGCCCGACCGGCCCGCTGGTCGGCCGATGACTTCGAGTTGGACACGGTGACCAGGCGGGACAGGCCGGTGGCCGGGTCGTAGCGGGGGCGCCGGGCCAGGCCGGCGTCGACCACGGTGGTGACGCCGTCGACCGTCAGCGACGTCTCGGCCACGTCGGTGGCCACGACCACCCGCCGTCGACCCGGAACGGCTCGCAGGGCGGCGTCCTGCTCCCGGGCGTCGAGGGCGCCGTAGAGCGGGAGGACCTCGGCGTCGACCCGACCCTCCAGCCGCTCGATCGTCCGGCGGATCTCGCCCATCCCCGGCAGGAAGGCCAGCACGTCGCCGTCACCGCCGGCCCCGGCGGCTGCGCCGGCCGTCCGGTCGAGCGGCGTGGCCAGCGCCCAGGCCACCGCATCGGCGGCGGCGTCATCGACCCGCTGGCGGCGCTGCATCGGCCGCCAGACGATGTCGACCGGATGGGTCCGGCCCGGGCACTCGACGACCGGTGCCGGTTCGTCACCGCCGAGCAGCGTGGCCACCGCCGAGGCGTCGATCGTGGCCGACATCACCAGCAGCCGCAGGTCGGGTCGCAGGGCCTCCCGGGCCTCGATGGCCAGCGCCAGACCGAGGTCGGCGTGGATGCTGCGCTCGTGGAACTCGTCGAACAGCACGGCGCCGACACCGCCGAGCTCGGGGTCGTGTTGGATCCGGCGGGTGAGGATGCCCTCGGTCACGACCTCGATGCGGGTCCCGGGCCCGATCCGGCGGTCGTCCCGGGTTCGCCACCCCACGGTGGCCCCGACGGGTTCACCGAGCAGCTCGGCCATGCGGCGGGCCACCGCTCGGGCCGCCACCCGACGGGGCTCGAGCACCAGGATCCGGTGGTCACCGAGCCAGTCGGAGCCGAGCAGCCGGAGGGGGACCACGGTGGTCTTGCCGGCCCCGGGCTCGGCGGTCAGCACGCACAGCCCGGTCCCGGCCAGGGCGTCGGCCACGTCGGGGACCACGGCCTCGATGGGAAGGGCGGTGTCGGGGGCGGTTGGCATCGGCTCCATCCTGCACCGGCCGGAGGCCTCTCCCACCGCTCACCCGGTCAGGGGGGATCGAGCGGCTGGTCGGGCCCGTCGCAGCGGCCCCACAGCCCGACGGCGTCGGCCCTGGCCCGGTCGCGGCTCAGGGTCAGCTCGGGGGCCAGGGCCGTGTTGGGGTCGTAGAAGGAGGTGTCGGCCAGCCCGTTGGCGACCAGCCAGCCGTTGACGAAGAGCCCGTCGTCCGCCCGGTAGAGGTACAGCAACAGTCGGTCGTAGCGGTCGCGGGCCTCGACGTCTCGCTCGATCCGGACAACCGAGCCGGCCGGAAGCAGCGTGGCCAGGCGGGCCGCCGCTTCGGGCCCGAAGCACTGGACCGGCAGGCTGGGATGGACCGACTCGGGCGCGTCGATCCCGAGGAGTCGGACCCGCTCGTGGTGGCCGCCGATCGCCAGCTCGACGGTGTCGCCGTCGACGACATCGACCACGACGGCCCGGTCGGGCCCGAGATCGCGCCCCGGTGTCGACCGGCAGCCGCCGAGCAGGCCGAGCGCGGCAGCCAGCGCGGCGGCGACGGCCGCCGCTCGGCTACGAGAGTCGTTCGATGATCGTTCCGGTTCCCAGGCCACCGCCACAGCACATCGTGATCAGGGCGGTCGAGGAATCGGATCGCTCCAGCTCGTGCACCGCCTTGGTCATCAGGAAGGCGCCGGTGCCTCCGAGGGGGTGGCCCAGTGCGATGGCGCCACCGTTCGGGTTGACGATATCCATCGGGGCGTCGAGCTCGCGGGCCCAGGCCAGGGCAACGGAGGCGAAGGCCTCGTTGATCTCGACGAGGTCCAGGTCACCCATCGTCATGCCGGTGCGCTCGAACAGGTGGCGGGTGGCGTCGATCGGGCCGGTCAGCATCAGGACCGGATCGACCCCGACCAGGCACGTGTCGACGATGCGGGCCTTCGGCGTCATGCCGAGCTCGGCCGCCTTCTCGGCGGTCATGAGCAGCACCGCCGAGGCGCCGTCGGAGATCTGCGAGGACGAGCCTGCCGTGTGCACGCCGTTCTCACGGGCCACCGGCTTGAGCCCGGCCAGCGCCTCGATCGTGGTGTCACGCAGGCCCTCGTCGCGCTCGATGCGCTTGGTGTCGCCGGTCGGCTTGCCCTCGTCGTCGAGGACGGGGGCGTCGATCGGCAGCACCTGGGTGGCGAAGCGCTCCTCGGCCCAGGCCTGGGCGGCCAGCGTCTGGGAGCGGAGGCCGAACTGGTCGGCGTCGTCGCGGGTGATGCCCCACTTGTCGGCGATGCGCTCGGCCCCCTCGAATTGGCTCGTCATCTCGTACTCGTCGAAGTACGGCTTCGGGATCGGGATGCCGAGACCCAGCTTCTTGGACGAGTTGGAGCCGATCGGGATCCGGCTCATCACCTCGACGCCGCAGGCGACGGCGACGTCGACGACGCCGGCCTGGACCAGCGCCGTGCCGAGGTTGGTGGCCTGTTGCGACGAACCGCACTGGGTGTCGACCGTGGTGGCCGGGACCTCGAGCGGGAGCCCGGCGGCGAGCCAGGCCGTGCGGCCGACGTTGTAGGACTGCTCGCCAACCTGGCTCACGCAGCCGGTGACGACCTGGCCGACCGAGGCGGGGTCGATCCCGGTGCGGTCGATCAGCTCGCGCTGCACCATCGACAGCAGCTCGGCGGGATGGAGGCCGGACAGGCCACCGTTTCGGCGACCGATGGGGGAGCGGACGGCATCGACGATCACGACTTCAGGCATGGTGCGAGCCTACGGGAGGGCGAGCGACCGACGCATGTCGAGCATCGGAGACCACGACCGACGGCGGACCACTCGGCCGCTCAGGCCGCGAGCTGGTGGCTGTCGTCGTGGTGGTCGTCGTGGCGATCGGTGTGGTGGTCGGTGTGGTCGCCGCCGCCGAGCAGGATCTCTTCCGCCGTCGGCTCGGGCTTCGAGGCCGCAGCGAGGGCAGCCCTGGCCTGGGCCAGGCCGGCCCGGCCGATCTCGACCGTGCGATGGTCGAGCTTCCACGGCCGATCGGTGTCGATGAGGGTGAGCTGTGCGCTTGCCATGGTTCCAGTATCCAGACGGGGTGTGACACTCAAGAAAACACCCGCTCGGCCAGAGGTATTCCCATCGATTCCCACCGTCGAGTCGCCCCGCCGCCCGGCGGGGGTTAGGTTGAGCCGAATGGTGGCGAGCGAGCCCCGGACCGGGACCGGGCTGCGGCCGGACCAGCTCCGGTGGTTGATGGCCGGCCTCATGGTCGGGCTGTTCCTGTCCTCGGCCGAGCAGAGCATCGTCGCAACGGCCCTGCCGACGATGGCGGGCGAGCTCGGCGGTGCCAATCGCCTGGCCTGGGTCGTCTCCGCCTACCTCCTCACGTCGACGATCGTCACCCCGCTCTACGGGAAGATGTCGGACCTCTACGGCCGCCGCATCGTCTACCAGACCGCCATCGCGGTGTTCCTCGTCGGCTCGGTGCTGTGCGCGCTGGCCCAGACGATGAACCAGCTGGTGGCCGCTCGCGCCGTCCAGGGCCTCGGCGGCGGCGGGCTGCTGTCGCTGGCGTTCGTGATCGTCGGCGACGTCGTGTCGCCCCGCGAGCGTGGCCGCTACATCGGCCTGTTCACCGCGGTGTTCACCGTGTCGGCGGTGACCGGCCCGGTCTGGGGTGGCCTCCTCGTCGACGGGCCCGGCTGGCGCTGGGTGTTCTGGACGGTCGTCCCCATCGGCCTGGCCGCCCTCGTCGTCACCAATCGAGGCCTGCGCCTCCCCTTCGCCACCCGCGAGCCCCGCATCGACTGGCTCGGCATCGTCCTCCTGGTCGTCGCCTCGACCGGACTGATCCTCGTGCCGATCTGGGGAGGCGAGACGTACGCCTGGACCTCCGCCCCGCTCCTGGCCACCGCCGCGATCGGGGTCGGCGGATCGGTGCTGTTCCTGGCCCAGGAGCGTCGGGCGGTCGAGCCGATCATCCCGCTCCACCTGTTCGCCGACCGCTCGGTCGCACTCATCTTCGCCATGGGGTTCCTGCTGATGGCGGCCCTGATCTCGGTGTCGACGTTCCTGCCGCTCTTCCTGCAGGTCTCGACCGGGGCCTCCGCCACCCGCAGCGGGCTGTTGCTGACCCCCCAGAGCGTCGGGATCTCGGCCATCGCCGCCGCCAGCGGCTGGCTGGTGTCGCGCACCGGTCGCTACAAGTGGACGCTGCTCGTCGGCCCGGCCCTCACGGTCGTCGCGCTCGTCCTGCTCACCACCATCGGGCCCGACACCGGGGCCCTGGAGCTGGCGCCGCCCCTCACCCTGTTCGGCTTCGGGCTCGGGCTGATCTTCCCCAATCTCACCCTCACCGTGCAGAACGCCTCCCGGTTCGAGGATCTCGGGATCGCCACGTCGACCTCCAACTTCTTCCGCAGCATGGGCGGGGCCTTCGGGGCGGCGGTCGGCGGGGCGGTGATGACCACCCAGCTCGACGATCGACTGCTCGACCGACTCGGCCCCGAGCGCCTCGACGACCTCGACGGGGCGGCCGGCCTGATCCGCAGCCCGGCTGTGGTTCGGGACCTGCCGGACGAGTTGCAGGCGGCCGCCGTCGAGGCGGTCAGCGAGTCGGTGGTTGCGCTGGTCTGGTGGTCGGTCCCGGTGATGAGCCTGGTCCTGCTCTTCGGGCTCTTCGTGCGCGAAGCCCCGCTGCGGACCTCGTCGGCCATCGGTGGCGAGGACCCCGACCGGGCCGCCGACTGAGGCCGCCGACCGAGGCCGCCGACCGAGGCCGGCGGATCGGGGGACCCCAGGCGACAGTGGGGGGTTCCCCCGATGTCACCGTTCCTCTCACCGGGAGATGATGAACAGCAACGAGCCGGGGCCCAGCTTCCCCCGCTCCCCGGCTCTGGTGGCGCCGGCCGCATCGGCGGTCGGCCGGCGCCACCCTCTCCCGACCGCGCCGTGCGGGCGGCGTCGGTCGATGGCGGCGGGCTACATCTCGATGGCCTCGCCGACCTGGACCGAGCCGCCGCCGGACAGCACCGGACACCCCTTGGCCATCGCCACCGCGTCGTCGAGGCTGGCCGCCTCCAGGATGCTGTAGCCGGTGAGGCTCACCCGCTGGCCGTCGGTGACCGAGCCGTCCGGGGCGATGGTGCTGGCCGCACCGATCGGGTTCCCGCCGTCGACGACGGCATCGCCCAGTTGTCCGAACCAGGCGCCCCACGCCGCCATCAACTGCTCGACCTCCGCCGGGTCGGTCGGGATCTCGGCGTCGCCGCCGTGGAAGCTCAACACGTACTTGGTCATGATCGTCTCCTGCTCGTTGTCGGTGTTCGGGCGGGACCGGTCGTCCCCCTCCACGACCACTCGACGAACGGGCGACGCCGGTCCGGACACCCGATCGGAACGAATCGGGGCGCCGCCGTCGACCGGAGCCACCGGGCGCCCCGCACCGGCGGCCGACTACCGTGCGGCCATGGCCCGATCGACCAACGCCTACGGCATGACCGTCCCCGTCGCCGGTCGGCGACTCCACCAGCACCGAGACGTCTTCCGGGAGCTGGTCGACCTCGGCTACACCGACGTGTGGACCGCCGAGGCCGACGGCAGCGACGGCCTGACCCCGTTGGCGCTGGCCGCGGCCTGGGCTCCCGAGCTGCGGCTCGGCGTTGCCATCCTGCCCGCCTACACCAGGGGGCCGGCGCTGCTGGCCCAGAGCGCGGCCGCCCTGGCCGACGCCGCCCCCGGCCGCTTCGCCATGGGCATCGGGGCGTCGTCGAACGTGATCGTCGAGCGCTGGAACGGCATCCCGTTCGCCGAGCCGTACAAGCAGACCCGCGACATGGTCCGCTTCCTCAAGGCGGCCCTGACCGGCGAGAAGGTGACCGAGGAGTACGCCACCTTCGCCGTCAACGGCTTCCGCTGTGGGGTGGTTCCCGAGCAGCAGCCCCCGATCCTCGTCGCCGCACTGCGGGAGGGCATGCTCCGGATGGCCGGTCGGGAGGGCGACGGGGCCATCATCAACTGGCTGTCAGCCGACGACGTCCGAACCGTCGCCCCGATCGTGCACGGGGCCGCCGACGGCGAGCCCCGGGAGATCGTGGCCCGGATCTTCGTGTGCCCGAGCACCGATGCCGACACGGTCAGGGCCCAGGCCAAGCGGGCGATCGCCGCCTATCTGAACGTGCCGGTCTACCGGGCCTTCCACGAGTGGATCGGCCGCTCCGAGGATCTGGGGCCGATGTGGGCGGCGTGGGGCGAGGGGGATCGCAAGAAGGCGCTCGACGTCATCCCCGACCACGTCGTCGACGAGCTGATCATCCACGGCGCCCCCGAAGCCTGCCGGGAGCACATCGCCCGCTACGTCGAGGCCGGGGTCGACACGCCGGCGTTGTCGGTCATGGGCTTCGCCGGCGTCGACCCGATGCAGGCGATCCGGGACCTCGCCCCCACCGGTTCGTAGGGCCCGCCCTCGCCGACCGCTGACCGCCGACCGCCGAACGCCGGTGCCGGCCAGGACCGGCTGACCGCCCGGCGGCGTCCGGTCAGCCGGCCAGGGTCCGACCGTGATCCCGGACCGCTCGGCAGGTCTCGGCCACGAGGCCGGCGACCCGCCCTGGCCACGCCGGGTCGGCCTGACGGCCGAGCGCCGTCTCCACCGCGGGCAACAGGTGCTCGCCGGTTCGCGTGATCGCCAGCTCGAGCACCCCGCCCTTCGTCGCCGCGCCGACCGCGTGGCCGTGCAGGACGCCACGGGGCTCGACCGCTGCGGTGTGCAGCGTGAGGTCGAGGCCCCGTGTCCGCAGGACATCGGCCGCTGCGGGGTCGATGTCGGTCTCGCCCTGGTAGCGGGCCACGCCGTCGCGCCAGCCCTCGATCAGGCCGGCCAGCGCGCCGGCCCCCGGTGGCGCCGCGGCCGGCCCGACGCTCGGGTCGAGGTGGGCCCGCAGAAACCGACCGACCTGGTTGTGGTCGGCGCCGGACAGGTCGGCGATCGCCGGGATGGCGTACCAGAGGGCCGAGACGGTCGCCGCCCCGCCCAGCATCGGGATCAGCTGATGGGGCTCCAGCTCGACCTGCGCTCCCTGGCCGTCGAACACCGACCGGAGCAGGTCACGGTGCTCGGCCGGCCACGGGGCCGGGAAGGTGCAGACGTAGAAGCCCTCGTCGTCGACGGGTACGCCGCCGATCGTCGTGACGTTGTTCGGGATGATGTTGGCCACGAGCACGTCGGTCCCGATGGCCTCGAGGTAGGCCGATCCGGCCGGCACCGGCGGGAAGGCGTAGACGACCGGCAGGGGGCCTCCGTCGGCCCGGCGCTCGGCCACGTACGGGGCCAGGACCGACCGGATCAGCTCCGGCGCCACCGTCGGCGGCGGGGCGAAGAGCACGAGATCGGGGCGGTTGCGGCGCAGCGCACCGAGGTTGTCGTCGAGCACGATCTCGAAGCCGAAGACGTCGCGCTTGCGGGCCACGTCGGCGGCGTCCGCGGTGACGCCGACGAACCGCTCGGCGGCATCGGGCCCGCCGATGTTGCGATCGACGATTGGCCAGATCACCTCGAGCAGGTGGCCGACCCCGATCATGGTGACCCGTGGCGTGTGCACGGGCCAGACACTACCGGGTCCAGCACCGCGGCGTCCTCGCCCGGTCGCCAACCGGCCCGTCGTTCGAGCCGACGCTGCGCTGGAACTTCGACATCAGCCACGGGCCGGCCAGCACCGGCTCGTGCCGTGGCGACTCGCCCGGCTCCGGGCAGGTGGGCAGGCACTCGATGCGGGCGTCCCAGTTGGCCACGGGGAAGAAGGCCAGCGACCGCCGCCGGCCGCGATCGACGGTCGTCACCCGGTGGACCGTCGAGCGCCAGCGATCGTTGGTCAACCGGGCGATCGAGTCGCCGAGGTTGACGACGAAGGTGTCTGGCTCGTCGGCGACCGGCGCCCACGTTCCGTCCCGCCGGTGCACCTCGAGGCCGGGCACGCCGTCGGTCCGCAGGATCGTCAGGGTGCCGTCGTCGCTGTGGGCGCCGGCCCGCAGCGCGCCCGGCGGCGGCTCGCCGTCGATGGGAACGGGATGCGGGAGAACCCGAGGGACCGGCAGGCCCGCCCGATCGCCTCGACCTGGTGCCCGCCGGGATCATCGGGATCGACGATCTCGAGCGATGCGGCGTCGGCGACGCCGGCGGCGTCATCGGTCTCGCCGCCGGCCATCGTTCAGCGCTCGATCGGGAGCCAGACCAGGACCGGGTCCTCGACCGTGATGTCGGACTTCTCCAGCGGGACCTCGACGTCCTCGACCGCCTCGGCCTTGGCCGACCACTCGTCGTCGATCTCGATAAGGGCCTCCTGCAGCTCGACCTCGAGCTCCTCGATGTCGTCGATCTTCTCCGCCGCCCGGTTCTGGGCCGACTCGAGCCTGGCCTCGGCCGATGCCGACTGCCGACGCCCGGACGACACCCGCCTGGCCGCCGAGGCCAGGCCCCGGCTCCGGCCTCGCCCGCCGAGGAGGCCGCCGAGGATCGACGTGCCGACGTCGATCCACTGCTGCTGCTTGCGGCCGTCGGCCTGGACCTCCAGCTCGGCCACCCGGTCCTCGGCCTTGGCCAGCGCCGCCTCGAGCTTGTCCCGCTTCGACTCCAGCCGGTCGCGGATCTTGGCCGCGTCGGCGTCGGCCCCGTCGTCGGCCGCCGCCTGGCAGCGGAGGGCGAACGCCTCGGGGGTCTCGCCGGGGCGGGACCACAGCTTCAGCTCCCGGTTGCGTCGGAGGGTGAGCGTCTGGTCGGCCACCAGCCGGTTCTTGATCGCCGATGGCACCTTGCGGAGATCGCCGGCGGTGATGTCGTCGGCCGGGAGGATGTAGACGGCACCATCGGGGGCGTCGGTGGCGAAGTCGCGGTCGTCGAAGTCGACCGGGACGGCGGCGTCGACGTCGAACCCGTCCGGCCCGACGGGGATGATGGCCTCCCACTCGTCGGTGTGGCGGAGGTCGGCGGCCCGCTCGTCGTAGACCAGGCCGACGCGGGCGGCCAGCGCCGGCCGCAGCCGGTCGCCGCCCGGTGTGGCGTCGAGGTCGACCAGCCAGGGCGATGCGGGGCGGGCGTAGCGGACGGCGAGCGAGTCGGGGACCGGGGGATGGACGGCCGACTCGTCGTCGGCCAGTCGGGGCCCGGTGGCCGGGGCAGGGGCGGCCGCCGCCGGCTGGCCCGGTCCGGCTCCGGTGCCGGCGGCGCCTGCGGCCTCACCGCCGACCAGTGCGGCCCGGTCGTCGGCCATCAGCCGGTCGATCTGGTCGCGGGTCAGCGGGCCGGCCAGGTAGCTCATCGCCCACCGGGTGGTCAGCACCGGCAGCTCGGACGAGCGGGTGGTCCGCAGCAGGAACTGGCGCTTGCCCAGGGCCGAGATCGTCTCGTTGACGGTCGTGATGTCGACGCCGCCGTCGGCCGCCTTCAGCCCGTCGACCAGTCGGTTCTTGTCCTGCTCGGTCTGGAGCCGGCCGATCAGCCACGTGCCGGCGTTGGAGATCGCCTTGTAGTCGAGGTCGACCGGGTTCTGGGTCGACAGCACGAGGCCGACGCCGAAGGCCCTGGCCTGCTTGAGCAGGGTCAGGATCGGCTTCTTGGGCGGCGGGTTGCCGTTCGGCGGGGCGAGGCCCATCACCTCGTCGATGTAGACGAGCGCACGCAGCTCGCCGGTGCCGGGCTTGGTCCGCATCCACGAGATCAGCTTCGACAGGATCAGGGTGACCGCGAACTGCCGCTCCGACTCCTCGAGATGGCCGAGCGACATCACCGCCGCCCTGGCCCGCCCGTCGTCGTGGTAGAGCAGCCGCTCGATGTCGAGCGGGGCGCCCTCGGCCCAGGCTGCGAACGACGGCGAGGCCAGCAGGCCGTTGAGCTTCATCACGAGGGCGTTGCGGTCGCCGGTGGGGAAGAACGAGTCGAGGTCGAGCACACCGAGCTTGCGCATTGGCGGGTCGAGGATCTGGCCGAGCAGGGTCGGCAGGTCGAGGTCCTTGCCCTCGTCCCACGACCGGGCGATCAGGTTGGCCAGCAGGATGTGCTCCCGGCCCGAGAGGGGATCGGAGTCGATCCCCACGAGGCCGAGCAGGCCGGACACGGTCGAGTCGACCTCGTCCTGGCGGGCCGACGGGTCGTCGGTGGCGGGCACGCTGAGCCGGCCGAGCACGTCGACCGGCACCCCGGCGTCCGATCCGGGCGTGTAGATCACCGGGTCGGCCGCCCGCTGCAGGGCGCCGACGTCGCCGCCGTCCAGCCCCCACGAGGCCAGGCCGTTGCGCCACAGGTCGGCGGTCGAGGCGGCCAGGTCGGCGGTGGTCGTCTGCTCGACCCTGGCGGTGCCGGCATCCATCCACGGCTCGAAGCTGGCGGCATCGAGGTCGGGGAACGTCAGGCACAGGTTGCCGAGGTCGCCCTTTGGGTCGATGGCCAGCACCGGGATGCCGGCCAGCAGCGCCTCCTCGAGCAGGACGACGCCGAGGCCGGTCTTGCCCGAGCCGGTCATGCCGACGATCACCCCGTGGGTGGTGAAGTCGCCCGAGTCGAGCAGGACGGGCTCGCCGGTGCGGTCGCCCGAGCCCGTCTCGATCCGCTCGCCGACGAACAGTTCTCCAGCCTTGCGCTCCATGGCGGCCCAGCCTTGCACGTCCGCTGCGGGAATCCGACGTTTTCGTGCGGTTGATTGCCGACGGGTAGCGTCTGGCCGTGGACTCCCGAGAGATGGAAACGCTGCTGGTCGACGTCACCGACGACGGGGTGGTGACGGTCACCATGAACCGGCCGGCGAAGAAGAACGCGGCCAACGGCACGATGTGGGACGAGTTGCGCCAGACGTGGGACGAGATCGGGCTCGACCCGACCGTCCGCTGCGTTGTCATGACCGGTGCCGGCGACGGGTTCTGCTCGGGGGCCGACCTCGGCGGCGGGGGCGACCGGGACATGCACCAGCTCCAGGCGATGAACATGATCCACCGGACGATCCAGGCCCTCTACTCGATCATGGTGCCGGTGATCGCCAAGGTGAACGGCGTTGCCGCCGGCGCCGGCATGAACATGGCGCTGGCCTGCGACCTGATCGTGGCCAGCGATCAGGCCCGGTTCTCGGAGATCTTCGCCCGGCGTGGGCTCAGCGTCGACTTCGGCGGCACGTGGATCCTGCCCCGGCTGATCGGGCTCCACAAGGCCAAGGAGCTGGCGCTGTTCGGCGACGTGATCTCGGCCGCAGACGCCGAGCGGTTCGGGTTCGTCAACCACGTCGTGGCCCACGACGAGCTCGACGCCTTCGTCGACGACTGGTCGTCCAGGCTCGCCGCCGGCCCGCCGCTGGCCATGGCCATGACCAAGCGGCTCCTGACCTTCAACGCCTCGGCCGACTTCCCCTCGGCCCTCGAGGCCGAGGGCATGGCCCAGACCGTGAATTTCGCCACGTCCGACACGCGGGAGGCGATCGACGCCTTCCTCCAGAAGCGGGATCCGGCGTTCCGCGGGCGATGAGCAGCCTCGCCCGCCTGACCGAACCGACACCGAGCGGATCGGGGCGTGCGGTAGGGTGACATGCATCGCAGCGGCGGCCGGATCCTTCGGATCCTGGAATGAACCGGCCCCCGCCCAACGTTCTCACGACCATTGCCGGTGCCGCTCGTTGGCGGTGCCTCTGCCGAGGAGCACGATCGTGACCGATCTCGAAGAACTCGACGTGACGGAACTGACCCCGATCGAGGAGGCCCTGGCCCTGATCGACCAGGGCCTCGGTGGCCTCACCGAGCGTCAGCTGGTGTCGGCCGCCGAGGTGGCCGACCTGCTGCTCGACGTCCGGACCCTCCTCAGCGAGCAGGGCTAGGAAGGGCCGGTCAGCGCCGGGCGCGACACGTCCGAGGCGATCTTCCCGGTCCGGTCAGAAAGGCGCACGTCTAGGCGCGGGGCCAGCGGCGGCGGACCGCGACGCCCATGGCGAGACCGATCGCAGCTCCGGCGACCACGTCGGATGGGTGATGCATCCGGTTGTGGACCCGGCTGGCGGCAACGACGGCGGCCAACGACCACCAGACCGGCCGGAGCACCGGGACGGTGTCCGACAGCAGCACGGCGGTCAGGCAGGCCGAGCTGGCGTGACCGCTCGGGAAGCTCTTGGTCCGCGGCCGACGGACCTCGAACGTGGCGTCGTCGTGCAGCGGTGGACGCTCCCGCGGCAACAGGTTCTTCAGTCCACCGTTCACGATCGCCGACTCGACCCCGAGCGCAACGGCCAGGCGTATCGCCTCGCCGCGTCGGTGGCGACCGGTTGCCAGCAGCGCCAGGTTGATCGCATGCCACGCCCGGGAGTAGTCGGCCCCCTCGCTGGCCGCCCAGAACACGGCGTCGGGGATCCGACGCCCTCGGAGCGGGGCGAACAGCCCGTCGCCCCACTCGTCGAAGTCGCGCACCAGTCGTCGCAGGGCCACCAAGGCGGCCAGTGTAGGGGCGGGTCCGGGGGCGACCGGTCGGGCCGGCCGAGGGGACGCTCGTCTACAGTGCACCGATGACCTCGGAGCCGTCGTCGAACCCGCATGACGAGTCGTCCGACGACGGCCCGGCGGTCGGGTCGGGCGACGGCGCGGCGGTGGCGCCGGAGGATGGCGCCGTCGCCGATCTGTCCGACGAGGCGGTGAGCCGGGCCAACGGCCGGTTCTACGAGGCGCTGGAGCGGGCCGATCTCGATGAGATGCATGCGGTCTGGGTCCACACCGACGACGCCATCTGCGCCCACCCCGGCCGCACCCCGCTCATCGGCTGGGACGAGGTGTGGGCGTCGTGGGAGGCGATCCTCGGGTCCGGCGGCAATCCGCAGATCATCCTGACCGAGGAGCGGATCGATCGCCGGGGCACGGTGGCCTGGGTCACCGCCATCGAGAACATGATCTCGGGCGAGAACACCGGGGCCGCGGCGGCGCTCAACATCTTCCAGCACGACGGCGAGGCCTGGCGGATCGTCGTCCACCACGCCGCCCCCGTTCTGGCCTGAGCGGCCGGCCCAGCACTAGGTTCGCGGGTCGGGGAGTCGATCCGGGAGGCCGACCATCATGTCAACCGCTGCCGATGCCGTGCTCTACGAGGTCCGGGGCCGGGTGGCCCTGGTCACGCTCAACCGACCCGAGCGACTCAACGCCTGGAACGCCGATCTCGCAGCCGGCTACTTCGACTCGCTCGACCGGGCCGCCGCCGATCCCGAGGTGGCTGCGATCGTGGTGACGGGCGCCGGCCGCGGGTTCTGCGCCGGGGCCGACATGGACGTGTTGCAGGGCATCGGCAGCGGCGGATCCGGAGGCGGCGGTGAGCCCGACACCCGGGATGCCACCTACGCGATGTCGATTCCCAAGCCGATCATCGCCGCCGTCAACGGGGCCTGCGCCGGCCTCGGTCTGGTTCACGCCGTGGCTTGCGACATCCGGTTCGCGGCCGAGGGGGCCAAGTTCACCACGGCGTTCAGCCGCCGGGGGCTGATCGCCGAGCACGGCATCTCGTGGACGCTGCCCCGCCTGGTCGGCCAGGCCAACGCCCTCGACCTGTTGCTGTCCGGCCGGGTCGTGCTGGCGGAGGAGGCGAAGGAGCTCGGGCTGGTGGCCCGGGTCTACCCGCCGGACCGGCTGCTCGACGAGACCCTGGCCTACGCAGACGACCTGGCGACGAACGCCGCCCCGACGTCGATGGCGATCATGAAGCACCAGGTCTACCGCCATCCGCAGTTGCCGCTCGATCAGGCGATGACCGAGTCGAACGGTTTCATGCGGGCGTCGCTGAAGCGGTCGGACTTCAAGGAGGGCGTGTCGAGCTTCCTCGAGAAGCGTCCGCCGGACTTCGACCCGGTCACCGGCCCCCCGGCTGACCTCGCCGGCTGAGTCGATCGATCGCCGACCGGGTCGATCGGCCGACGGCGTCGGTCTGCGGGCAGATCGGTCGCGCCGGTTGTTGACCACCCGACCCGCGTCCGGCACCTGTGGAACCGCCGTTCCACGTCGTGGTCCGCTCATCGTGGAACCGGTGTTCCACCTGGTGTGGTCATGGAACCGGTGTTCCACCTGGTGTGGTCGTGGAACCGGTGTTCCACGTTGGGCGAAACCACCATGCCGACAGGCGTCGGTCGGCCGGCAGGGTCAGGTCAGCTCGGGTCCGGGATCCCGAGGCAGACGAGACACTGCTCGTCGTGGCTGCGGGCTTCGGCCGCGGCCCGGTCGCCGTCGGACTGGTACCGGGGCTCCGGTGAGCGTGCGGTCCTCGTGTCGCCGGCCGGCTTGCCGCTCTGCCCGGCGTCCTGGCGGCGCCGACTCCACGAGAGCGGGTCGGCCTTCCACCCGTCGTCACGCCAGCGCCACGGGAGATCGATGATCGTGCCCGGCCCCGCCATCGCCGCGCCCGCCTGCAGGCCGGTTCGGACGATCGACCGTTGCGTCTCGGGGTCGTTCGGGCCGCCGGTGGTGTGGCCGAGGGGGACGTCGAGGAACACCGAGCGGGGCGGATTCGTCGATGCGGTGATCGAGTAGGCCGAGGTGAACCCGATCGTCGGGAAGCCGGCGCCTTCCAGGTGTCGTGCGATCAGACCGACCGACTGATGGCAGACCGGTCAAACGGGGACGAGCAGCACGACGTCGGGCTCCTGGGCCCGGCACCGCTCCTCGAGCAGCGCCGCCGTCTCCGCCTCCATCCGGCGGATCGAGTAGATGCCGCCCATGAACCCGTACGCCTCCTCGCACAGCCCGCCGATCGTGCCGTCGTCGACCAGCTCCCGCAGCCGATCGAGCGGGAACACGCAGTTCGGGTCGGTGCGGGCGTCGGCCTGGTCGTAGGCGAAGTGGGCGGTCCGCAGCTCGGCGGTGTCGACGTCGCTCGGGATGACCCGGATCGACGTGTCGTCCCTCGTGTGGAAGGCGATCTGGCCGTGGCGGTAGAGCCCACCCGAGCCGATCAGCAGCACCCGTGACTCCGACAGCGGTTTCGTCAGCGGCGTCCACGGCGCCGTCTCCGGGCGCTCGGCCCAGCGGTAGGCGTCGTAGCCGAGCGAGTCGTACAGCCGGCGGGTCTCCTCGATGTAGTCGGCCGGGGGCAGGTCGGACCGACCGCTCACGACGTCGGGTCGATCGGAGGATGACGAAGCCATCGATCCAACGTAGTTCGGCCGGACCGGCGACGGCGACTAACGTCCGGCCATGTCCGCACTGCGCACCCCGGTGGTCGACCAGCTCGGCATCGAGCACCCGATCTTCGGCTTCGCCCATGACATCACCACCGTCGCCGCCATCACCAACGCCGGTGGGATCGGCGTCTACGGGGCGACCAGGCGGTTCCCACACGAGATCGCCGACGAGCTGGCCGAGATCCGCCGCCTCGTCGGCGATCGGCCGTTCGGGGTCGACCTCGTCCTGCCCGACGGGATGCCCGAGCACAACAGCCGGGCCGACATCGAGCGCCACATCCCCGACGAGCACCGTGCGTTCGTCGCCGGCCTGATCGACAAGTACGACGTGCCCGACCCCAGCGGTCCCGGCATGCGGACCCGGTTCATCCGCTCGGCCGAGATCGAGAGCGACCAGCTCGAGGCGGTCATGGCCTCCGACGTCGACCTGTTCGCCTGTGGGATCGGGGCGCCGAGGCCGGCGGTCGAGCGGGCCCGGGAGCTCGGCAAGACCACGGCGGCACTCATCGGCAGCCCCCGCCACGTCCGCCGGGCGCTCGAGGCCGGGGTCGACATCATCGTGGCCCAGGGCTACGACGCCGGCGCCCACACCGGACCGATCGGGACCTTCACACTGATCCCGCAGATCGTCGACGCCGTGGCCGATGGCTCGGACGGTCGGGTGCCGGTGCTGGCGGCCGGCGGCGTGGCCACCGGCCGCCACATCGCCGCCGCACTGGCCATGGGCGCCCAGGGCGTGTGGCTCGGCACGACGTGGCTGACGACGACGGAGCACGCCGCCCACCTCCATCCCAAGCTGGTGCCGAAGCTGCTGGCCGCGGGATCGGCCGACACCGTCGTCACCCGATCCGAGAGCGGCAAGACCTTCCGTCAGATCCGCTCGGCCTGGAGCGACGAGTGGGACGCCCCGGACGCACCGGAGCCCCTGCGCATGCCGTACCAGGACGTGCTCGTCGGCGATCTGCTCGGTGCCATCGACGAGCACGGCGTCGAGCCATTGCTGCACTCGGGGGCGGGGCAGGGGATCGGCTACGCCTCCGAGCTGCGTCCGGTCGCCGACGTCATGGACGACCTCGTGTCCGAGGCGACGCGCGCCATCGACGGCCTGCCGGGCCGCTGACGCCGGGTCGACCTCCCACCATCCCCGTCCCTGTCACACCGCTCGTCTAGCATGCCGCCTGCCGAACGTTGTCGAACGTTCGCGCGATCGTGGCGGGGGCGGGCGATCGCGGGCTGACAGGGCTAGAGCGATGGATCGGATGGAACCCAAGTGAACGAGACGTTGGCCCGGGAGCTGGCCGCCCACGCCGTCCCCCATCACGAGCTGCCCGAGAACCACCGCCCGATCCTGTCGATGCTCGAGGAGCTGGTCGGGGTGGTACCGAACTGCTACCCCGTCCTCGCCATCTGGCCGCCGGGCCTGCGCACCTTCAACGTGCTCGTGCCGAACCTGTTGAACCTGCCGATGGCCCTCGTCGGCCAGGGGGCGCCGAAGGACCTCGTCGCCCTCGGGCTCTACGCCTCCAGCCGGGCCGCCGGCTGCTCGTACTGCATCGCCCACCACTGCGGCTACGCCCTTCGCCGTGGTGTCGGTCGCGATGCGGTGTTCGGGCAGCGCTCGCCGGCCGAGGATGCGGTGGTCGAGCTGGCCGCGGCCATGGCCACGGTGCCGTCGACCGTCACCCCCGACCACGTGCGCCGGGCCGAGGCCCACCTGTCGCCGGCGGATCTCGAGTGGCTCGCCCTGGCCGTCGCCCTCGGTGGCTTCCTCAACAAGTTCATGGACGCGGTCGGCGTCGAGCTTGAACCGAGCAGCCTGGCCGACGTCCAGGCCCTGTTGCGGGTCGACGGTTGGCATCCGGGCAAGCACGTCGACGGGGGCGCCGACGATGCACCGCCCGCGCCCGAGCCGGCGTGGGCCCGCGACGACACGTCCGACGAGATCCCGATCGACGGGCTCGGCACCTACCTGCGGGTCATGCGTCAGGCCCCCGGGGCCGCTCGGCTCGAGCGCTCGTGGACCCGGGGCGTGCCCGGCCGCGTGGCCGAGGCCCTGCTGCTGCTGGAGGAGCGGATCGGCTACGGCTTCCCGATCCTGGCCTCGATCAGCAGCCACCGGGTCGTTCGGGCGCTGACCACGGCCCTGCGGGACAACCTCGATCCGTCCCAGTCGACGGTCGGGATCGAGGCCAAGCTGGTGGCTGGGCTCGTCTACGCCCATCACGTCGAGTCGCCGGTCCTGGTGCAGGAGTGCACCCTGCTGCTCGACCTGATCGCCGCCGACCCCGACCCGTGGCTCCTGCGGTCGATCGGCCGGTTCGCCGACGCCCCGATCGACGCCGTCGAGCTACCGACCGGCCTCGATCTGGTCGAGGGGGCCGCCGTCCTGCTGGCCCGTGCCTGCGCCGCCAGTCCGGCCGACATCTCCGAGATCGTCGTCGCCGCCATCGCCCCCCACCTCGACGCCGAGCAGATCGTCGAGCTGCTGGTCTGGCTGTCGCTCCTGCAGACCCTGCATCGGCTCTACCGGTTCGCCGACGCCAGACTCGCGGCCGAGGGTGCCGGCGCCGCCGTCTGAGCGCCACGCCCGGCCATCCCGGTAGGCCCCCGGCGAGGTGAAGAGTCGCCGGTGCCACCGGTTCGGCGTGGCCAGGGCGGCGCGGGGGTAGTCCTCGAACAGCCAGCGGGCGAAGTTGCGTCTGGTCCAGCCCGTGGCCCCGGCGATCCGCACGGCGGCCTCGGCGCCACGGGGCGAGGCCAGGACGCGGCCGAGCGCCCGGGCCAGTCCGTGGTCGCGGACCATGGTGCGGTCGAGGTCCCGGCGGTACCGTTCGACGGCGGCCGGCGGATCGTCCACGTCGGCGACGATCGCAGCGACGGCGGCCTGGCCCGTCTCCAGCGCCTGGCCGATGCCCTCGCCGGTCATCGGGTCGGCGGCGGCCAGCGCATCGCCGACGAACAGCACCGGCCCGCTGGCCACCGGTAGCCGACCGAGTCGGGCCGGGATCGGCCAGGCCCGATGCGGAGCCTCGGGCTCGGCGGCCGGGCCGAGCGCGTCGGCCACGTGCGGGCGAGCGAGGAGCTCGGGCCAGAGCCGCTTCATCGGTTGGACCGATTGGCCCGGCTGGCGGAGGATGCCGAAGCCGACATTGGCGGCCCCGCCGGCCAGCGGGAACGACCAGGCGTACCCGGGCAGCAGGTCGGGCTCGAACCAGACCAACAGGTCGGTGGCGGCCGGGCCGGACACCTTCGTGAAGTACTGCCGGAAGGCGTGCCACTCGCCCCGATAGCGGCCGTCGTCGAGTCCGAGGAGCTTGCGGGTCGGCGACCACATGCCGTCGGCGGCGATGGCGAACCGGGCCAGGACCGTGGTCGCTGGTCCGCCGTCGCCGACCTCGATCGTCGCCCGCACGCGATGCCGACCGCCGCCACCGACGTCGATCGCGGCCAAGGTGCACCCCTCGGCCACCATCGCCCCGGCCGCTCGGGCCCTGGCCACGAGCGCTGCGTCGAGCTCGCTCCGCCTGGCCACCGCGGCGAACACGCCATCGCCCGGGAGCGGGAACACGATGTCGTGACCGGCTGGCGTCCGCAGCGTGACGTCATCGACCACCTGCCAGCTCGGCACCGCGGACGGATCGAGACCGAGTGCGTCGAGCCGGCGGAGGGCCCCGGTGGTCAGGCCGTCGCCGCAGCACTTGTCGCGGGGGAACGTCGCCTTGTCGACGACCAGCACGTCGAGCCCGGAGGCCGTCGCCTCGATGGCGGCGGCCGACCCGGCGGGGCCGGCGCCCACGATCAGCAGGTCGACGGAGGTGTGCGCTCGCAGATCGGCCACCGGGTCACGATAGGCGGCCGCACTGCCCGGGGTCGTACCGAGGCCGCCGGTGCGGCGATCGGTGTCAGCCGCCCGGCGGGAGCACGTCGTCGTCTCCGCCGTCGTCGCCCGGATCCGGGTCGGGGTCGGGCTCGGGCTCGGGCTCGGGGGGTGGCGGCTCGGGTTCGGGATCGGGATCGGGATCGGGCTCCGGCGTCGGCGGTGGCGGTGGCTCGTCCTCCTCGGGGCGGGTGGAGTTGCCGTTGCAGTCGAGCCCCTCGCCCGGCCGGTAGATCGCCCGGACCGTGTCCTCCTCGACCGTGCCGTCCGGGAAGGTGATCTGGCGTGGCGTGATGTCGATCCGGCACTGGCGATCCGACGATCGGCGCCGATCGAGCGCCTCCACCTCGAGGTGGTCGGTCGAGTAGAAGGAGACCGTGATCGACGTCGGCGTGTACTCGTTCCAGACGAGGATCCCGTACGGGGTGTTGTTGAGGACCTTGAGGTCGGGCCGCGGCCAGGAGATCGTCGCCTCCCGGCCCCGGGGATAGCGCGAGATGTAGATCGAGTGCGACTGGTACTCGAGGAACTCGATGCCGGCGAAGAAGGCGGCATTGAAGAACGTCGTGGCGTACTGGCTGATACCGCCGCCGACCTGGTCCTCGAAGTTGCCCTGGGCGATGGCCCCGGCGGCGAAGAAGCCGTTCTCCCGGGTTCGGCGACCGACGGCGCCGTTCAGCGAGAACTCCTCGCCCGGCCGGATGATCGTGCCCTGGATCAGGTCGGCGAAGCGCTGGATGTTCCTGACCCGGTTCTCGCAGCAGGCGTGCTCGGTGGTGAACGTGGAGACCAGCTCGACGATCCCCAACGTCTCCAGCTCGGCCACTCCCTCGTCGAACCCGGTGATCTTCGGTTCGAGCTGGGCGACCCGGAGCTCGGGCTCGGCCTCCTCCCCGTCGTCGGTCGCAGCGTCGTCCTCGTCGTCGGCGTCGTCGCTCGGGACCGGGATGGGCGACGAGATGGCCTCGACCAGCGTCTCGGCCGCGCCGTCCTCGCAGCAGACGACCGTCTCGGCCGCCGGGATGATGATCGGCTCGCCGTCGACCACCTCGAAGCGGGCCTGCTGGTCCTCCGACCCCAGCGCGGGGAAGAGCGGCTGCAGCTCGTCGAGGGCGGCTCGCTCGTCGACCGTCCAACCGGCGGCGCCGTCGGACGTGTCGAGCTCGATCCACGACCGCTGGCTGTTCGGCGAGACGGCCGCCTCCTGGTCGAGCACCCGCACGGTGATCGGCTCGGAGGTGGCCTCGTTGAGCTCGTCGGCCAGGGTGGCGATGTCGTCGTCGCTGAACGTCGGCGCAGCCTCCAGCTCGTCGACCTCGAGGCGGAACGGCTCGCCGTCCTCGATGGTGGCGGGCAGCGCATCGATCACGGCCTCGGGGTCGACGGCGACGCCGGGCGATCCGGGCACGAGCACCATCGAGCGGCCGTCGAACTCGAGGCCGGGCTCGACCGCCTCGGCGAGCGCCGGCTCGATCACCGCGTCGACGCCGCGACGGGTGGTGACCGGCTCGACCAGGTAGCGGGCCGGCACCGTGTGCCGGCTGAACAGACCGGCCGCCCAGGTGATCGGGCGGACGGGCAGGAAGCCACCTCGCCGAGCCTCGAGGGCCTCGTCGATCATCGTGTCGCCGTCCGGCACCGCGCCCATCGTCACCGGGTCGGTGGCGACGGTGGTCGTACCCACCGACACCTCGAGCGGCGAGGCCGCCAGCGCTTCGGTCAGGGTGTCGATGGCATCGCCCATGCCGTCGCGATCCTCGCCACCGACGTCGATGTCCTCGAGGTGCACGCCCCGCATCGCCCGGTCGCGGTGGGTGGCCGAGTCGACCGCCCAGGCGGCGGCGAGCAGCAGGTAGAGGACCACGGCCGTCCCGATCGTGGCCAGGACCAGCCGCCGGCCGGTCCGCCGGGGTTCGGTCGGCGGCGGCGAGGCCGGCTCGACGGCGGGCACCGCCGGCATGACCGCCGTCGCGTCGAGCGGCTCGTCGCCGTCGCGGACGACGGCAGGCACCGGGGCGGTGGCCGCAGCGTCGCCGTCGGTCGCGTCGGCGGCGCCGGCGTCGTCGCCGGTGGTCTCGGTGTCGGCGTCGGTCGCCGATTCGGCGTCGCCGTCGCCTGCGTCGGCCGCCTGGGTGTCGGCGTCGCCGGTGGTCGCGTCGGCGGCGGCCGTGCCCGTCTCGTCGCCGGTGGTCTCGTTGTCGTCGCCGGTGGTCCGGCGGTCGGCGTCGCCGGCGGCCTCCGTGTCGGCGAGGGTCGCCTCGGCGTCGCCGGTGGTCGTGGCGGCGGCGGTGCCCGTCTCGTCGTTGGTGGCGATGCCGGGCGGATCGGTGTCGGCGTCGCCGGTGGTCGGGTCGGTATCGGCGGCGCCCGTGTCGCCGGTGGTCGTGGCGGCGGCGGCCGTGCCCGTCTCGTCGCCGGTGGTCGGGTCGGTATCGGCGGTGCCGGTGGTGGACTCGCCATCGGCACCGCCGGGCTCGCCGACCGCCCCGTCGGCCGCCGCGGCCCCGTCGAGCGGGCCACCGGCCCCCGACCCCTTCCCGCCTCCGCTTCCGTTCACGTCGTCGGCCGTCGCCTGGCCTTGGCCGGCACCGGGCAGCGCGGTCGGGGTCGGCGGGGCCAGCATGTCGGCGGTGATCTGGACGGTCTCGTCGGCCCCGCCGTCACCGACGGTTGCCGCCGATGGCAGGGACGGCGGCGCCGGGGCCGACGCCGATGAGGCGTCGCCGTCGTCGGCCGGGGCCGCGTCGACCTCGAGCCACTCGTCGACCGAGATCCCGTCCGGGTCGGCCTCGATCGTCAGCCCGTCGGCGGTCTCGACGGCGACCTCGGACCCGCCGTCCGGCTCGCTCTCGGACTGTTCCGGCTCACCACCCCGATCGTCGAGCGCCGTCGGCGCATCGGGTGACCCGGCGCTCGGCGGGCCGTCCGCCGCGTGTTCTTCCGCTGGCGAATCGGATGGTTCCACTGCCCTCGCCGTCCTCGCTGTCCACACCGGCACCGACCCGGGGCCAGCGCTCCCATCATCAAGAAGAGGTCTTCCGCCGAGTGCGACCAATGTAGTCGCCGGCCCGGTCGCGGTGAGGTCATGTCCCTTTTCGTCGGCCGAGCGGGCCTGTGTCATGATCGGGGCCACAGGTCACCCCCGACGGGCCCCGATCGGACCGGCCGAGCCGGCCGGCGCGGGGTCGTGGAGCAGCTCGTGGCCGCTCCGCCGGCGGGTCGGCCGATCGACAGAACCGACAAGAGGTACTGATGACTGGATTGTGTGAAGGACGGGTGGCCATCGTCACCGGCGCCGGACGAGGCATCGGGCGCGAGCACGCGCTCATGCTGGCCCAGCACGGGGCCAAGGTCGTGGTCAACGACCTCGGCGGCGAGGTCGACGGCAGCGGCGGCACCATGACCCCGGCCCAGGAAGTGGTCGAGCTCATCAAGGAGGGCGGCGGCGAGGCCGTCGCCAACGGCGACGACGTGTCCGACTGGGAGGGCGCCCAGCGGATGGTCAACCAGGCCATCGAGACCTTCGGCGGTCTCGACGTGGTCGTCAACAACGCCGGCATCCTCCGCGATCGCATGCTGTCGAACATGACCGAGGAGGAGTGGGACGCCGTCATCAAGGTCCACCTCAAGGGCACGTTCGGTCCGGCCCGGTGGGCCGCCGCCTACTGGCGTGAGCGGGCCAAGGCCGGCGAGACCAACGACGCCAGGATCATCAACACCAGCTCGGTCTCCGGCATCTACGGCAACCCCGGCCAGACCAACTACGGCGCCGCCAAGGCCGGCATCGCCGCCTTCACGATCATCGCCGCCCAGGAGCTGCACCGCTACGGCGTCACCGTGAACGCCATCGCCCCCGGCGCCCTGACCCGCATGACCGAGAACCTCGGCATGGGCCAGGCCAGCGACGAGGAGAAGGAGATGATGCACCCCCGGTGGATCGCCCCGATCTGCACCTGGCTGGCCTCCGCCGAGTCGGCCCCGGTGACCGGCCGGGTCTTCGAGGCCTCCGGACGGGTGCTCGGCATCGCCAACATGTGGCACCGTGGCCCGACGATCGAGCCGGTCGACGACCCGACCGAGATGGCTCAGGCGGTCAAGCAGCTGATGGCCGAGGCCCAGCCGAACTCCGACATGCAGGGCGCCCCGGTCACCGGCCCCGGCCGACCGACGCCGTACTAGCCGGCACCCCCGCCGGACGTCACCGTCGAACGACGCCGAGAGAAGGAGCACGAGATGCCCGTCAACCCAGACGCCGTCGGTGCGAGAGGCGAGGCCCGCCGGGCCAGCTGGAACGCCGACGACTGCCTGCTGTACGCCCTCGGGATCGGAGCCGGGGTCGAGGACCCGGTCGGCTACGAGCTGGAGTTCACCACCGAGAACACCGCCGGGGTCGACCAGAAGGTGTTCCCCACCTTCGCCGTGATGGCCGGCTTCACCGCCAGGGGCGGCAAGTCGGCCATGTCACAGGCCGGCACGTGGGACAACCGCATGCTGGTCCACGGCGAGCAGGGGGTGAACCTGTTCAAGCCGCTGCCGACCAACGGTGAGGTCGACACCGTCGACGAGATCACCGGCATCTACGACAAGGGCAAGGGGGCCGTGGTCGCCACGAAGACGACGGCAACGCTGGTCGGTGACAGCGAGCCGCTCTACGAGCTCATGTCGTCGGTGTTCATCGTCGGCGAGGGTGGCTTCGGCGGGGATCGGGGCCCGAGCGAGCGGCCGAACGTCGCCCCCGACCGTGGCCCCGACTACGAGGTCACCTACCAGACCCGTCCGGACCAGGCCCTGTTGTACCGGCTGTGCGGCGACCGCAACCCGCTGCACTCCGACAAGCAGTTCTCCGACGTCGGCGGCTTCCCGAAGCCGATCCTGCACGGGCTCTGCACCTACGGCTTCACCGGCCGGGCCCTGCTCCACACCCTGTGCGGGTCGGAGCCGGAGAACTTCAGCGGCATGGAGGGGCGGTTCAGCTCGCCGGTCCTGCCGGGCGAGGCGCTCACCGTGCGGGTCTGGGACAACGGCGACGGCAGTGCCGTCTTCCAGACCTGCGGTGACGACGGTCGGGTGGTGATCGACAACGGTGGCGTGAGGTTCGTGTCCTAGCGACGTCCCGCTACGCTGGAGCCACACGAGAACGCGTCAGGGGGTGGCTGGTCGGGGGGCCGGCCGCCCCCCGACGGTCCCTCCGACACCGGGCCGGTCCTGCGGGGCCGGCTTCGTTCGTTGAAGGGGCACGATCGACCGTCGCCGCCGACGGGCAAGATGGCGGGCCAGGTGGCGCTCGGAGGCCAGTCGTTGCCGTTCCCCGGTTCGCTGCGCGTGGTGGCGGAGGTGGGTGGTTGGGTCGATGTACACGGGTCCGTTCCTCGTCTCGTCTCGATCGGTTGCCGTCACGCTCGACGACCGGGCTTCCGCAGTCCTTCCCCGTCGCTTCCCGATCGGGGCCGGGCCGGCCCGTCCGGCCGGCGGTGGCCGCCTGTTAGGGTCGGGCCGTGACCGCCGAGGTGACGGTGACGCTGATCGACGACTTCCGGGTCGAGTTGGACGGTCGAACGGTGGAGCGGCGTCACTTCGAGCGGGCCGCGGCGGCCGAGCTGGTCCAGCTCCTCGCTCTCAGCGAGCGTCGACGCCTCCCTCGCGACCAGGTGATCGACGCCCTGTGGCCCGATGCGGCACCGTCGACCGCCTCGAACAACCTGAGCAAGGCCTCGAGCTACGCTCGCCGGGCCCTCGGCGACAAGTCGGCGATCGTGGTCGGCGGCGGCGTGGTCGCCCTCTTCCCCGGCGTCGAGGTCGACGTCGACGTGCATCGCGTCCTGACGGTCGACCCGGGTGACGGCGAGGCCGTCGACCGGGTCCTGGCGGCCGATGTCGGCGAGCTGCTGCCCGACATCCCGTACGCCGAGTGGACGATCGAGGCCAGGGCCCGGCTCCGGCTCCGTCTGCTCGACCTGCTCCGGGCCCGGGATCGCTGGCTGGACGTCCTGCGGCTCGACCCGGCCGATGAGGAGGCCAACGTCGCACTGATGACGGCGGCGATCGAGGACGGCGATCGCGAGGGCGTGCTCCGCCGTTTCGAGGAGCTGGAGCGTGTGCTCGCCGACGAGCTCGGGGTCGTGCCGAGCCAAGCGGCCGTCGAGGTGCGAGACCGGGCGCTGGCGATCGACGCCCGCCTGGCCGAGCGAGCGCTCCGCCGGCTCGAGCGACCGCGTCACAACCTGCCGGCTCCGGTCAGCAGCTTCGTCGGCCGGCTCGACGAGCTCGGGGAGATCGAGCGCCTGCTCGGCCAGGCCCGGCTGGTCACGCTGACCGGCATCGGGGGCGTCGGCAAGACCCGCCTGGCCATCGAGGTCGCCCGCCGATTGGCGGGCGACGGTCGGGCCGACGGCCACGACGGCGTGTGGCTGGTCGAGGTGGCCCCGCTCGACGACGGCGGCCAGCTGGCCGATGCCGTTGCCGCCGCGCTGGCCCTACCGGGCGACGGCCCGACGCCGAGCCGGGACCAGGTGGTCGGTGAGCTGGTCGATCGGCGGGCGCTGCTCGTCGTCGACAACGCCGAGCACCTGCTCGATCCGGTGGCGGAGCTGGTCGACCACCTGCTGCGGTCGTGCCCGGAGCTGCGGATACTGGCGACCAGCCGCTCGGCCCTCGGGGTGGCTGGCGAGGCTCGCCGGTTGGTCCAACCGCTCGGCGTCGAGGCGGACGGCTCCGCCGTCGAGTTGTTCGCCGACCGGGCTCGCCTCGTGCGACCGGACGTGGCCGTGACCGAGGCCAACCGGGAGACCGTGGCCCGGCTGTGCCGGCGCCTCGACGGGATCCCGCTCGCCATCGAGCTGGCCACCGCCCGTCTGAACGTCCTGTCGGTCGAGGCCATCGACGCCAACCTCGACGACCGCTTCCGCTTCCTCACCGGTGGCAGCCGCACGGCGGCCGAGCGCCAGCGGACGCTGCAGGCGATGATGGACTGGTCGAACGATCTGCTGTCGCCGCCCGACCAGGTCCTCCTCCGCCGGCTCGGCGTGTTCGCCGACGGCTTCGATCTCGACGCCGCCAAGGCCGTCGCCGCCGGCGACGGTCAGTCCGACTTCGACGTCCTCGACGGGCTGAACCGGCTGGTCGACGCCTCGCTGCTGTCGGTCGGCGATGGCGACACCGGCGGGGACACCCGCTATCGGCTGCTGGAGACCGTCCGCCGATTCGGGCTCGATCGGTTGGTCGCAGCCGGCGAGACCGACGGTGTCCGGGATCGACATCTGGCCCACTACACCGCCCGGGCCCGGGCGCTGACCGACCGGCTCCGGAGCGCTGAGCCCGCACCGGTCGACGGCGGCCGCCGCGACCTCGCCAACTACCGGGTGGCGCTGTCCCGGGCGGCCGAGTCGGGAGCCGGCCAGCGCCTGCTCGATCTCGCCGTGCCGTTGCGGCTCGTGTTCTGGGGGCTCGGCCTCGGTCGAGCGTCGCTGCACTGGCTGACCCTCGGCCTGCGGACGCTCGGCACCGGCGCCGCCTCCCCGCTGAGCGATCGGGCGCTGGCCTACGCCATCGTCGATGCCCACAACATGGCCGACGCCGAGCGATCGGCCGAGCTGCTCCCCGCAGCCGAGCGCCGCATCGACGAGGTCGACGACCCGAGCTCCCGCGGGCTGCTGGCCAATGCGATCGCGGTCGAGCTGACCCTCGACGACCTCGCCGCCAGCGACCGGCTCCTGGTCGATGCCACCGGCGCCCTCCGGGAGGCCGGTGACCCCATGTGGCGGGCGGCGGTCACCAACCGGATGCTGCCGGCCTGGTGGATGAGCTCGCCCGCGGTCTTCGCCGAGATCCTGGCCACCGACGGCCTCGGTGACGAGCGCGGCCTGGCCACCGTCACCATGCCGATCATCCGGCTGGCGGCGGCCGTCGTGTCCGACGATCCCGGCTCGATCCTGGCCTCGATCGACGGGATCGAGGCGACCAGCGTCTGGGAGGAGAGCGTGTTGATCTACTGCCGGGCCCACGCCCTCCGAGCGACCGGTCGTTCAGCCGACGTGCTGATCCTGGCCGAGGGGATCGATCGGGCCGGCGGGGTGACCCTCCACCAGTTCCTGATGCGCCAGCAGTTCGCCCTGGCCGCGGTCGACGTCGGCGACATCGAACGGGCCGGCGAGGAGTTCGTGCCGTTCCGCACCGACACCCGGGTCGGGCGGGCCCTGGCCACACGCATGGGTGCGCTCCTGGCCCAGCGCCGAGGCGACGACGAATCGGCCGCCCGGCTGGCCGGTTTCGCCGGTCGGGTCGGGCGGGAGGTCGGCTACCGTCCCCACCCGCTCGATGCGACGATGCTCGACCGGTCGGTTCGGGCCATCGGCGAGCGCCTCGGCCGGACCGTGCTCGACGGGCTGCTGGCCGACGGCGCGGCGGCCGACTGGGCCGACCTGACGGTCCCCGGCGTCGACGATCGAGGCGACCTGCGCTAGCAGCCCGCTAGAACAGCTTCTGCTGTGGTCGCTCGATGCCCCGCAACACGTCGTAGTCGACCTCGACCCAGTCGATCGACCGGTCGTTGGCCAGCGTCTTGGCCTGCAGCTTGATCTCCTGGGCGACGAACATCCCGCGGACCGGTGACAGGTCGGGTTGGCGGTTGAGGAACTCGAGATAGCGGGTGAGCTGCTCGACCCCGTCGATCTCGCCCCGCCGCTTCACCTCGACGGCCACCACCCGGCCATCGGCGTCGCGGCACAGCAGGTCGACCGGACCGATCTCGGTCGGGTACTCCCGCCGCACGAGTCGCAGCCCGTCCTCGAGCTGTTCGGGATCGACGGCCAGCAGCTCCTGGAGGTGGGCCTCCACGCCGTCCTTCTGCAGCCCGGGGTCGTCGCCGAAGTCGTGGCTGACGTCGCTCAGCACCTGGTACAGGGTGATCGTCAGCGCCTCGCCCTTCGGGTTGGTGACCACCCACTTCTCGTCGTCGGCGACGAGAAGGTTGGGGGCGTTCATCCAGTTCAGCGGCTTGTAGGCCCCGCCGTCGGCGTGCACGGCCACGCAGCCGTCGGCCTTGACCATGATCAGCCGGGTGGCCCGGGGCAGGTGGGCGGTGAGGCGGCCGTCGTAGTCGACGGTGCAGTCGGCGATGACGAGGCGCACCCCTGCTGTGTAGCAGCTCGACGGCCGGGTCGCAGCAACCCGACCCGGCCGTCGGCGCTCAGCCCGAGGCCCCTCGCACCACGACCTCCGCCACCATCCCCTCGACCGCGTGCGGGGGACCGCCGGGCACGTCTGGGGGGCCGCCCTCGGCCTCGGCCGCTGCCGCCAGGTAGGCCTCGGGGTCGGCGCCGGTCGGGATCAGGCAGAAGATCACGTAGCGGCCCGGATCGTCGAGGGTGGCGGATCCATCGACAACGAAGCCATCGGCGGCGGTGCCGTCGACCGCCGGCGGGGCGATGATCACCGACGAGACGTCGGCCAGCATCGGACCGAGCTCCTCGGGGGGCAGGGCCAGCAGGTCGGCGGCGCTGCGGTCGTCACCGTCGTCGAGCCGGAGGGCGACGAACTCGTGCACCTCCACCTCGCTCTCGTTGCGGAAGACGATCTCGCTGCCGGCCGCCACCTCGTCGGGGAGGCCCTCGAAGCCGTAGTCGACGCCGACGACGTCGATCGTCGTCTGGGCGAGGGCATCGGCGTCGTCACCGCAACCGGCGACGAGCCCGGCGAGGAGTCCGGCGAGGAGTCCGGCGAGGAGGAGCGTGCCGGCGGTACGGGCCGCCGGTCCCGTCGTCGACCTCATGAGCGGGGCGCCGGGGGCGGGCCGAGGACGGCGATGTCGTGGGCTTCGGAGATCCGGGCCAGGCGCTCGGGGTCGATCGGACCCGGCTCGGGCATCGTCGGCTCGGGGGTCGGCGTGCCGACTGCGGCAACGAAGGCGTCGAACTGCGGCCTCGACGTTGCCGAGGCGGTGATGGCCAGGAACCTGGCCTCCTCGGACAGCACCTGGAAGCAGTGGGGGACGCCGTGGGGGAGGAAGGCGCAGGCGCCGGCCGTGGCGACGATCTCGCGATCGCCGGTCTGGAAGGCGATCTCGCCATCCAACACGACGATCAGCTCGTCCTCGTCGTCATGCTGGTGGACCGGCGGCCCGAAGTCCCGGGGGGCCCGGAACTCGACGACGCCCATGGAGCCGGCGGCCTCGCCGGCCACCTTGGTCGTGGCCAGGTGGTTGAGGAAGTGATGGTGCCCGCCCTCGTCCCGCTGGAGGACGTAGGGCTCGGCGACGGTCTTCTCTGCTGTCGTGCTCATGGTCCCAGGGTGTTCCGGGACCCTTCAGGAAACCTTTCGACCGGTCGGTCAGGCCGACCGGTCGGCGGCCAGGACGTCGGCCAGCGGGGCGACGGCATGGCCGAGTTCGGCTGCGGCCTCGGCCCAGCGCTCGTGGGCCCGCCTGGCGTCGCCGTCGGCCCCGGCACCATCGAGGGCGATGACGAGGAGCCGGTGCCCGTCGTCGCCGAACGGGTCTGACTCGATCAGCCGACGGGCCAGCGACGCCGCCTCGTGCCAGTCGGCCTCGTCGATGGCGATGGCGGCCAGGCGACGGGCCGCCCCGCCGAAGCGGGCCCTGGCCTCGTCACGGGCTCCGGCGGTCCAGCCGTCGTAGCGATCCTCGGGCAGGAACTCGCCGCCGTAGGCGTCGACCACGCCCCGATCGTCGCCGGCATCGGCCGCGGCGTGCACGTCCTCGAGATCGGTGGCGACCTCGCCGAGATCGAGGGCGACGGTCGTGCGGTCGGCCACCACCCCGCCGCCGAGGACCCGCCGGACCGCCGACAGTTGGACCGAGAGCCTGGCCCCGAGCCTGGACAGATCGGTCTCGTCCGGCCACAGGAGGTCGATCAGCTCCTCCCGGGTCACCGGTCGGCCCCGCGCTGCGGCCAGTCGCTTGCACAGCGTCCTGGCCAGGCGCGACCCCCAGTCCGAGACCGGCACCTCCTCGCCGTCGCGGACCACGGCGAACCGTCCGAGGGTCTCGATCCTCGGCGTTCCCCGCGCCGGCCGGACCGGTCGGGGGGCGACGGCGCCGGTGATGAACCGCTCCATCTCGTCGACCCAGGCGTCCATGTCGCCGGCGAACCCGAAGTGGTCGATGCCGGGCAGCTCGACCAGCCGGGCGCCGGGGATCCCGTCGGCCGCCTCCCGGCCGAGCTCGATCGGCACGATCGGGTCGTCGGTCCGGTGCAGGACCAGCGTCGGAACGGCGACCTGGTCGAGGACCTCGGTCACGTCGATGTCGAGGTTGATGTCGAGCAGCTCGCGGATCGAGTCTCGGTCGGCGGAGTTGCGCTCGTAGCGGGGCCACCAGGCCTGCAGCTCCGGCTCGTCGGCCACCGTCGGGGCGAAGGCGGCCAGGATCTGCGACGCCGCCGTCCCCCAGTCGTCGGACATCCGGTCGAGGACCTCCTTGACCGCCGGCAGGTCGTCGTCGGTGAAGCGCCGCATGCACCGGGGACCGGTCCCGAACAGGGTCAACGACTCGACCCGGTCCGGGTAGGTGACGGCGAACAGGATGGCCATCGGCCCACCCTCCGATTGGCCGAAGAGGTGGGCCCGGTCGACGCCGGCCGCGTCCATCACCGCTCGCAGGTCGTCGACCCGCTCGTCCAGTCCGGGGACCCTGACCCGGCGGTCGGAGCTGCCCGTTCCTCGCTTGTCGAACTGGATCCAGCGGCAGAAGCCCCCGAACCGCTCGAACATCAGCCGCTTGATCGGGGCCTCGAAGGCCAGCTCCAGGTTCTGGGCCAGTGGCGGTACGGCAACGACGACCGGATCCTCGAGGCCGAAGTCCTGGTAGGCGATGCGCGCCCCCCTGGCCTCGGCAAAGCGGATGGGCGGGCCATCGCCCGCTCTCCACGTCACCATGGCGCCATCTTGGTCGAGCCGGTCGGCGGCGGGCAACCAACGCCGGGCAACCGGCCGGCCCGGCTCAGGTCAGGCGCTTGCCGGCGAGCCGGCGGTTGATCAGGGCTCGGCGCTCCTGCAGCTCGGCGTAGGTGAGGCGGTTGGTGGTGGCGGGGTCGACACCGAAGCCGGCCTTGATCCCGTCCATGTCGACGGCCCAGGTCTCGCCGGCCAGCCCGAGCTGGGAGGCGATCGTCGGCCCGTGGGTGACGGCGAAGTGGGTGGCCACGTCGGTGACGGTGGCGAACATGTCGAGCTCCGGAGCCAGGGTGGCGATCGCCCCGTCGATGAAGATGAGGTTCTTGATGTAGAGCATCAGCGGCTTCGGCATCCTGGCCCCGTAGCCGAGCAGCGCCTTGACCACGCCCTGGATCTCCTTGACCAGCTCGTCCGGGGTCAGCGCCGTCGGGTCGATCGGTGGGCCGTCGAGCTTGAGGTCGGCGACGACGCTCTCGACGTCGGTGTCGGCCGGCAGGAAGCCAAGGTCCCGCAGGGCCGCCACCTGCCCCCGAACGTCGTTGCTCGTCGCCGTCATCATCATCTTGAGGAAGCCAATGCGCTCGTCCTCGGTCAGACGGCCCGTGATGCCGAAGTCGAGCAGCGCCGTGCGGCCGTCGGCCATCACGAACAGGTTGCCGCCGTGCAGGTCGCCGTGGAAGATGCCGTGCAGGAACGCACCCTCGAGGAACCCGATCATCCCGGTGCGGATGACCGCCTCGGTGTCGACGCCGGCCGCCTTCATGCCGGCGACGTCGTTGAAGTTGAACCCCCGAAGGCGCTCCATGACCAGGATCCTGCGGGTCACGTACTCGGGATGGGGGCGGGGCACGACGAAGCCACGCTGGTCGAGCTCGACGAAGACCCGGGCCACGTCGAGCATGTTGGCCGCCTCGAGCCGGAAGTCGAGCTCCTCGACGATCGTCTCGGCGAACAGCTCGACGAGACCGGGCGGGTTGGCCAGCGCCGCCACCGGGATCCGGCCGACCAGGAACGGCGCCAGCCACGCCAGCACCCGCAGGTCCTGGCGGACGACGACGTCGATGCGGGGCCGCTGGACCTTGACCACGACCTCCTGGCCGCTGTGCAGGGTGGCGGCGTGGACCTGGGCGATCGAGGCGGCGGCCAGGGGCCGACGGTCGAACGAGCGGAACACCTCCTCGATCGGGCGGCCGAGCTCGCCCTCGACCACCTCGCGGACCTGGTCGAACGGCACGGCCGGGACCTGATCTCGACACTTCTTGCACTCGGCCACCAGCTCGGCCGGGAACACGCCCTCGCCGGCCGAGATGATCTGGGCCAGCTTGATGTACGTCGGCCCGAGCCTCTCGGCCGCCAGCCGGATCCGGCGGGACAGCCCGGCCCGCGACTGCTCGGTGCCACGCTCCCGCAGGTACCAGACGGCGATGGCGAGCCCGAGGACCCGCACGACGGTCATGGCCCGGCGAACGGGCGGGATCCGGGGCGGGCGGGTCAGCCAGGGGAGCTGCTCGGCCTGGTGGCGGCGGAGGATGTCGACCGGGCGACGCCACGTCGGGATGGCGCCGGCCAGGCTCCACGGCGGGTCGTCGGAGAACGAGCCGAGGTGCAGGTCATCGGCGGCACCGGTCGATCCGGGGGCGTCTGCGGAGGTGATGCTCATGGGTTCGTGTTCCCGGTCGGCTGCGAGCGGCCGGAGTGGAGGCCAGTGGTCACCCGCTCAGTGTGGCCGACGGTGGCCGGGAACGGCGGGTCGGGTCTCGACCGGAGAGCCGGTCGGCGGCGACTAGAACGCCGGCGGTCGCCTGTCCCGCAGTGCGGCGACGCCCTTGGCGTAGTCGGGCTCGCCCATCATGACGTTGAGGCGGTCTCGCGAGTCGTCGACCGAGACACCGACGCCTCGATGCTGGTCGAGATACACCTGGTGTCGGGTCGCCCGCAGCGAGCCGGCCGACACGGTCGAGGCCAGGCGCTCGGCGTAGGCCAGGGTCCGGTCGAACAGTTCGTCGGGCGGGTGGAGCTCGTTGACCAGTCCGAGCTCGGCCGCCTCGTCGGTCAGGAACACCCGGGAGGTGAGCAGGAGGTCCATGGCCCGGGTCAGGCCGACATGGCGGGGCAACAGCCACGACAGCCCGTACTCGGCCGGCAGATTGAGCTTGCCGTGGGCGGTGGTGAGCTTGGCCCCCGGGCGGGCGAACCGCAGGTCGGCGAAGCAGGCCAGCGCCAGCCCGATGCCGGCCGCCGGACCGTTGATGGCGGCGATGACCGGCTTCGAGAGCCCGTAGTGGAACGTCATCTGGGTCTCGAACTCCGGGTGCAGCCCGTGGCCGGCCGGCGCGTCGGCCGCCGCCCCCCGGCCGGACGGCGAACCGGAGCTGGCGGCCAGACCGTCGTCGTAGGAACCCCGCTCGGCGTGGCCGGACAGCGCCTCGCTGTCGCCGCCGACGCAGAACGCCCCGCCGGCCCCGGTGACCACGATGACCCGGACGTCGGGGTCGGCGTCGGCCCGTCCGACCAGGTGCACGTACTCGGCGTGCATGCGCCCGGTCCAGGCGTTGCCCCGATGGGGGCGGGCCAACCGGACCACGGCCGTGCGGTCGACCAGCTCGTACTCGGTGGCCTTCAGCTCCATGTGCGCTCCGTCCCCATGGGCCACAGGCTATGCGGGGGCCCGGCCGGGGACCAGGGGAGCGGCGGCGCTCAGCCCCGGTTGAGGATCTCCAGGCAGCGCTGGGCCCACTCCGGCCGGCAGATCAACAGATCCGGAAGGTAGGGGTCCGGGTTGTTGTAGGTGAGCGGCGAGCCGTCGAGGCGCGAGCAGTGCAGCCCGGCAGCCCTGGCCACCGCGACCGGCGCACACGAGTCCCACTCGTACTGACCGCCGGCGTGGGGGTAGATGTCGGCCTCACCGCGGACCACCGCCATCGTCTTGGCGCCGGCCGAGCCCAGCTCGATGTACTCGGCCCCGAGCTCGTCGGCCAGTTGCAGCGCGGGGGCGGGACGGCGGGTGCGGCTGACGATCACGCGGGGGATCTCGCCGCCTGGCCCGAGCGCCGGCGGCTCGTCGGTGGCGAGCGTCAGCTCCTCGGCCGGCAGGGCGACGGCGCCGGCGATCGGCTGGCCCGCCGACACCAGCGCGACGTGCACCGCCCAGTCGACGCGTGGTGGCTCGCCGAACTCCCGGGTGCCGTCGAGCGGGTCGACGATCCAGGTCCGATCGGCGCTGAGGCGGGCCTGGCCGTCTGCGCCCTCCTCGGACAGCACGGCGTCGTCCGGGCGCTCGACCGCCAGCGTCTCCATCAGGTACCGGTGGGCCGCGAGGTCGCCGGCGTCCTTGATGGCGCGGGGGTCGGCCTGCTCGTCGGCCATCGCGGCCCGGAGCTCGACCAGGATCTTGCCCGCCTCGGTGGCCAACTCCCTGGCCAGGCGATGATCGTCGGTTGCGGTTGTCACCCCAACACCGTACTGGTAGCGGCCTGGCACCCGGTCCGGGCGGCTTCACCCAGCCGCCGCGGCCGGCGCGCTCGGATCTCGCCGGCGGCGATCACTGCTTGACCGCATCGCCGTACGGGGAGCCGGCCTCCTCGTAGCAGAGGAGGTGGTACTGCTCCACCCGCTGCCACACGCCGTCCTCGTACACGTTGCAGATCACCTGCTGGTCGCGATGGCGGGCCCGGAACTTCACGCGCTCACCGCAGTGCGGGCACTCGGCCACGCTGCCCGGCTCGATGAGCCGAAGCACGGCCCGGCTCTCCCAGACGGTCGGCGAGTCGCCCCCGGTCTTCTTCCGCTTGCTGGCCTTCTTCTGGGTGGTCGACGCCATGCCGGCTCCATCGGCGGGGAGGCGGTGGACGTGAGCGACCGGGGCTGCGACGTTCGCAGCCGGAGGCCGGAACTGGAGGTTGCGGGCGACGCCCGCCCCACGTCAGCGGGTCAGCGGCTTGTAGGTCACCCGCGACGGGATCGCGTCCTCGCCGAACTCCCGCAGGCGGAACTCCTCGTACTCCGAGAAGTTGCCCTCGAACCACCGGACCTGCGAGTTGCCCTCGAACGACAGGATGTGGGTGGCGATCCGATCGAGGAACCACCGGTCGTGGCTGATCACCACGGCGCAGCCGGGGTACCGCTCGAGCCCGTCTTCCAGGGCCCGCAGGGTGTCGACGTCGAGGTCGTTGGTCGGCTCGTCGAGCAGCAGCACGTTGCCACCCCGCTTCAGCACGCGAGCGAGGTGGACCCGGTTGCGCTCGCCGCCGGACAGCACCGACACCGGCTTCTGCTGGTCGGAGCCCCGGAAGTTGAACGAGGCGACGTAGGCCCGACCGTTGACCTCGCGGTCGCCGACCTTCAGCGTGTCGTGTCCTTCGGTGATCGCCTCGTAGACCGTGTCGTCGTCGTTCAACACCTCACGGGACTGGTCGACGTAGGCCATCTCGACCGTCGAGCCGACGGTGATCGTGCCCGAGTCCGGCTGCTCGCCGTCTCCGGCCGCCGCCGCGATCAGCATGTTGAACAGCGTCGTCTTGCCGGCGCCGTTGCCGCCGATGACCCCGACGATGCCGGCCGGTGGCAGCGAGAACGACAGGTCCTCGATGAGCAGCCGGTCGTCGAAGCCCTTGGCCAGGTGCTCGACCTCGATCACCTGATCGCCGAGGCGCTTGCCCGGTGGGATGTGGATCTGCACCTTCTCGTCGGCCGGGTTGTAGGCCTCGGCGTCGGCCAGCAGCGACTCGTAGGCGCTCAGCCGGGCCTTGCCCTTCGCCTGCCTGGCCTTCGGCGCCATGCGGACCCACTCGAGCTCGCGGGCCAGGGTGCGGGCCTTGGCGTCCTGCTCGCGCTTCTCCTGATCGAGCCGACCCTGCTTCTGCTCGAGCCAGCTCGAGTAGTTGCCCTCGAAGGGAATGCCGCGGCCGCGGTCGAGCTCGAGGATCCAGCCGGCCACGTTGTCGAGGAAGTAGCGATCGTGGGTGATGGCGACGACCGTGCCGGGGTAGTCCTGCAGGTAGCGCTCGAGCCAGGCGACCGACTCGGCGTCGAGGTGGTTGGTCGGCTCGTCGAGCAGCAGCAGATCGGGCGTCGAGAGCAGGAGCCGGCACAGCGCCACCCGGCGCCGCTCGCCGCCCGACAGGTGCTCGACCCCCGAGTCCTTCGGCGGCAGCCGCAGCGCCTCCATGGCGATGTCGATCGTCCGCTGGAGGTCCCAGGCGCCGACGGCCTCGATCTTGTTCTCGAGGTCGGCCTGCTCGGCGCCGAGCTTCTCGTAGTCGGCGTCGGGATCGGACCAGCCGGCCAGCACCTTCTCGTACGCGGCCAGCAGCGACACCGCCTCGCCGGTGCCGTCCATGACGTTGCCCTGCACGTCCTTGCCGGTGTCGAGCGTCGGCTCCTGCTCGAGGTAGCCGACGGTGAAGCCCGGGGTCAGACGGGCGTCGCCCGTGTAGCCGTCGTCGAGGCCGCCCATGATCTTCAGCAGCGACGACTTGCCCGCGCCGTTTGCGCCGAGCACGCCGATCTTCGCCCCCGGGAAGAACGACAGCGAGATGTTCTCCAGCACCTGGCGGTCGGGCGGGTGGAAGCGACCGACCTTGTGCATGGTGTAGATGAACTGTGCCGACATGACCGCGAGGTTACCGGCGCCGCGATGGGGTCGGTCGCCGTCGACGACGAAGGCCCCGGCCGGAGCCGGGGCCTTCGTTCATCTCGTCGCCGGCCGCCGGTCGGTCGACCCGACCGAGACCGTGAGCGCGGTCAGCGCCGCGTCGCCGCCTTCTTGGTCGCCTTCTTCGTGGTCTTCTTGGCGGCCTTGCGGGCCGGTGCCTTCTTGGCGGCCTTCTTCGTGGTCTTCTTGGCGGCCTTGCGGGCCGGCGCCTTCTTCGTGGTCTTCTTGGCGGACTTCTTGGCGGCCTTGCGGGCCGGCGCCTTCTTCGTGGTCTTCTTGGCGGCCTTCTTGGCCGACTTGCGAGCCGTGGCCTTGGCGGCCCGGGCCGAAGCCGTTGCCTTGGCCGGAGCCTTCTTGGTCGCCTTCTTGCTGGCCTTCTTGGCGGACTTCTTGGCCGCCTTCTTGGCCGACTTCTTGGTAGCCACGGTGGTATCGCTCCTTGTGGGATTCGCCTCTCCGGCTGCTTCGTCGGCGACGTCCGCAGATTGCTGAGAGGTTTGGTTGTTCGCCTGCCGGCGGGAACTTCCCGCTCGGAGGTTCTGTCGTGATCCGTCATCCGTGACGGTGCGCACCAACTCGACGTTGATGCCGCGACGGTCGGAGTCTAATGACTCGACCTTCACGATCGTGGTTTGCCCGATCGAAACGACGTCGCGGGCTCGACTCGGTGGTGGGTCGCCCATCGCCGAAGACGGGAGGTAGCACTGGGCGCCCGACGCTCGCACGTAGCAACCGTGTGAGGAGTAGCGCTCGACCTCGGCCTCGACCTCGTCGCCGATCGAGTGTCGGGTGACGAACCCGAGGAAGACCTCGGGACTGTTGAGCTCCTCGTAGCTCCGCTGCCTCGATCGCTTGGAGACCGTCGACGTCTTCGAGGCCTTCGGACCCTTTGAGCCCTTCGAGGCCTTGGACGCCTTCGAGGTCTTGGACGCCTTCGAGGTCGTCTCGCTCGCCGACCCCGACCCCGACCCCGACCCCGACCCCGACCCCGACCCCGATGACGATGACGACCTGGAGCGCGACCGGCTGCGCTTGGCCGCCGGCGGCGGCGTGTCGGCGCTCGGCACCGGTGCCGGCCCCTGCGCCTCCTTGCTCGCCCGCGACCGGCCCGCCTTCTTGGTCGACGCCGACGAGCTGCGACTGCGGCCCTTCCTGGCATCGCGGGTGGCTCGCCGGCTGGCCGGTCCACGGACGGGCACCCGCTCGACGAACACCCAGCCGATGCCCTCGACCGGCTTGCCCCCGATGAGCCGGCCCTCGTCGAACAGCCACGGGTGCTCGCCGTGGAACTCCTGGAACGAGTCGTTGGACAGCACGGCGGCGTCGGCCTTCTCGGCCACCTGCAGGATGAACGCGTCGCCCCGACCGACGGCGCCCGCCGGCGGCATCAGGATCTCACCGTTGTCGCTGGCGCCCTCGAACGTCGATCGCTCGGATGCGTCGATGCGGTGGGCGAACGTGGCATCGACGATGACGGTGACCGTCCGGTCGGGGTCCTCGGCCTGGATCGCTCGGACCGCCTCGTCGAGCTGGGCCAGGCTCGGGAGGGTGCGACCCTCGGTCGCGATGTTGGATCCGTCGACCACCAGATGTCGACTCGTGCGCGCCATGACCCGACCAGTCAATCATCTACCGCCAAGAATTCCGTCGATGCTTCGTCGATCCATGCGATTCCGTCGGCGATGCCGGCGCCGTGATGAGCTTCGGCCGCGGGCCGGCGACGACCCGGCGCAGGCGCGATCACTATGCTGCGGCCAGCGAGCACGAGCGTCCGGTCTCGTCGATCGTCGCCGAACCCGAGCAGCAGGAGAGCCGATGGCCACCCGTCCAGACCTCAGCACGCCCGCGGCCTGGGAGGTGCTCGACTCCCTGTCGTTCCGTTGCATCGGGCCGCCCCGCGGCGGGCGGAGCGTTGCCGTCGCCGGCGATCCGGACGACCCCGCCGTCTTCTATTTCGGCGCGGTCGCCGGCGGCGTCTGGAAGACCGACGACGCAGGGCGCACGTGGCGCAACGTCAGCGACGACCACTTCCTCACCTCGGCCGTCGGTGCGCTGACGGTGTCGGACTCCGATCCGAACGTCATCTGGGTCGGCACCGGCGAGGGCACGATCCGGGGCGACGTGTCACACGGTGACGGCGTGTATCGATCGACCGACGGTGGGCGCACGTGGGAGCACTGCGGGCTCGACGACACGCGCCACATCAGCGAGATCGTCGTCCATCCCCGAGATCCCGATCGTGCGCTGGTCGCCGCCTTCGGTCATGCATTCGGCCCGAACGAGCAGCGCGGGGTGTTCCGGACCGACGACGGTGGCGAGTCGTGGGAGCGCGTGCTGTACGTCAGCGATCGGGCCGGCGCCGCCGACCTCACGATCGACCCGGCCAACCCGGACGTGATCTACGCCAGCCTGTGGGAGGCCCACCGCAACTTCTGGGAGCTGAGCAGCGGCGGACCGGACAGCGGCATCTGGCGATCGGACGACGGCGGCCGGACCTGGACCGACATCACCACGAGCCGCGGCCTGCCGACCGGGCTGCTCGGCAAGATCGGGCTGAGCGCCTCGCCGGCCCGACCCGGCCGGGTCTGGGCCATCGTCGAGTGCGACGTCGATCCGGGCCTCTACCGCTCCGACGACCACGGCGAGACCTGGGAGCTGGTCAGCGACCGCAACGACCTCCGCTATCGCCCCTGGTACTACATGCACGTCTTCGCCGACCCGATCGAGGGCGACACGGTCTACGTCAACAACCTCGGGCTCTGGCGCTCGACCGACGGTGGCCGCAACTTCACCCAGATCGCCACCCCCCACGGCGACAACCACGACCTGTGGATCGACCCGGTCGACAACCGGCGCATGGTCCAGAGCAACGACGGTGGGGCCAACGTGTCGTTCAACGGCGGGGCGAGCTGGACGCCGATCCACAACCAGCTGACCGCCCAGCTCTACACGGTGACCACCGACGACCGCGCGCCCTTCTACCACGTGTACGGCACCCAGCAGGACAACACGAGCATCGCCGTGCCCGTGTCGACCAACGACGACGCCATCGCCTGGTCCGACTGCTACCCGGCGGGCACCGGCGAGAGCGGCTTCGTCGCCGTCGACCCGCGCGACGACGACGTGCTGTTCGTCGGCGCCGTCGGCAGCTCACCGGGCGGGCAGGGGGCGCTGCAGCGCTACGACCGGCGCACGGGTCAGATCCGCCTGATCAACGTGTGGCCGGAGGAGCACGGTGGGATCGGTCCGATGGAGCTTCGCCACCGGTTCCCGTGGACCTTCCCCATCCTGTTCTCACCCCACGATGCGGGCGTGCTCTACACGGCGGGCAACGTCGTGTTCCGCAGCACGGACGAGGGCCACTCGTGGGAGCCGATCAGCGGCGACCTGACCCGCGACGACCCCGACAAGCTCGGTCCGTCCGGCGGGCCGATCACCCGTGACACCAGCGGGGCCGAGCACTACTGCACCATCGCGACGCTGCGGGAGTCACCGCACGAGGCCGGCGTGCTCTGGGCCGGGTCGGACGACGGCCTCGTCCACCTGACCACCGACGGCGGCGGGACGTGGGTCGACGTCACGCCGCCGGAGCTGCCCGACTGGAGCTTCGTCCGCACGATCGAGCCGTCGCCGGACGACCCCGACACCGTCTACCTCGCCGCCACCCGCTACAAGCTCGACGACCCTGCGCCCTACCTCTACCGCAGCACCGACCGGGGGGCGACATGGACGTCGATCACCGGTGTCGGCCAGGGGGCGTTGCCGGACGAGACGATCGTGCGGGTGCTGCGGGTCGATCCGGAGGTCGCCGGGCTGCTCTACCTCGGTACCGAGACCGGCCTGTTCGTCTCGGCCGACGACGGCGTCAGCTGGTATCGGTGGGACGCCAACCTCCCCGTCGTGCCGATCTACGACCTCGTCGTCAAGGGCGACGACCTCGTACTGGCAACCCACGGGCGGTCGTTCTGGGTCCTCGACGACCTCGGTCCGGTCCGGACCCTCGGCGACCTCGGGGCCGGCAGCCCGGCCCACCTGTTCGCCCCGCCGACGACCTGGCGGCTGCTGCCGAACCTGATCGCCGGTTGGGCCCCGACCGATGGTCGTGGCTACGGCGTCGGCGGGGGCAAGCCCGTCGTCTTCGACGCCGCGCCGGACGGCACCGGTCGGGCCGAGCGGACCGTGCTCGACGCCGGCACCAGCGCCCCGCTCGGCGTGACCGTCCACTACCACCTCAGCGAGGCCTGGGTCGACGGGGTGCGGCGCCGCCAGGCCGATGGGGGCGGGGGAACCGACGAGGAGGCCGGCCCGACGCTCTCGCTCACCTTCGTCGACGTCGGCGGCGAGCCGATCCGCACCTTCCGACCGAAGCCGGTCGGGTGGGACAAGCGAAGCGACGACGAGAAGGCGTTCGAGCCCGGTCCGTGGCTGACCGTCGAGCCGGGCCTCAACACCTTCGTGTGGGACCTGCGGTTCCCCGGCGCCGAGCGGGTGCTCGGCAACAAGATGACCGGCGACGCCGACGTCGGTCCGCTGATCCTGCCAGGCCGCTACGCAGCCCGCCTGGCGATCGCGACCGACGACGGCGTCGAGGTGATGCAGGAGCACGAGTTCGAGGTGGTCAACGATCCGAGGGTCGACGTCGAGCCCGATCACCTCGTCGACCAGCTCGAGCTGCTGCTGGCGATCCGCGACACGGTCTCCGACGCCCACCGGGCGGTCATTCGGATCCGGGCCTTGCGGCCCCAGGTCGAGACGTGGCGCCGACGGCTGGCCGACGGCGGGCTCGACGGTGCGAGGGGCAACGGCGCGGTCGACGAAGACGGCGCGGCGCTGGCCCGATCGGTGGCCGACGAGCTCGACGACATCGAGGACCACCTGATCAAGCCGGGTGAGCACCGGGACACGTTCCGCCTGCACGACCGGGCCAGGTTGCACGAGAAGCTGGCCTCGCTGATCCCGGTCGTGGCCAGCGCCGACGCCCCGCCGACCGCGTCATCGGTCGAGCTGGTCGAGCTGCACACGGCGCAGATCGAGGAGCAGATCGCGCGCCTCGACGGGCTGATCGACGGTGACCTGGCCCAGTTGAACCGGCGCATCGCCGAGACCGCCATCCCCGCCATCGGGGTCTAGTTGTACTTGGCGGAGAGGTTGGTGACGGGTCCCTGAGTATGTGAAGACCTCCGGGCAGTGTGGAGATTGCCGTCCTCACACGAACCAGGAGGTCTTCGTGTCTCACCGTAATGCCCGGTTGACGTTTCAGGGTCGACGTTTGCTCGTTGATCGTGTCCGCGCCCAGGGGATGCCAGTCGCTCATGTGGCCAAGGCCATGGGAGTCAGCCGCCAGTGCGCTCACAAGTGGATCCGACGCTTCGAGCTCGAAGGCGAGGCCGGTCTGTTCGATCGCTCGTCTCGACCCCACAGCTGTGCCCGCCAAACCTCACCCGATGTCGAGGACACGGTGATCGCGGCCCGGCTCGAGTATCGCCGCGGACCGGAGTGGCTGTCGTGGGAGACCGGTGTCCCGGCCCGAACGATCACCGCGATCCTGCGCCGCAACGGCCTCCCCCGACTCTGTGAGATCGACCCGATGACCGGTGAAGTGATCCGGGCCTCGAAGACCACCGCGGTCCGCTACGAACGCGACCGCCCAGGCGAGCTGGTCCATGTTGATGTCAAGAAGATCGGACGGATCCCCGACGGGGGCGGCTGGCGAGCCCACGGCCGTCAGATGGGGTCGACCTCAGCCAAGAAGAAGGCCCGGATCGGTTACGACTACATCCACTCGATGGTCGATGACCACACACGACTCGCCTACTCAGAGATCCACCCCGACGAACAAGGCGACACCGCCGCAGGGTTCATCACACGAGCCGCTGAGTTCTTCGCTCAAACCGGTATCGACTCCATCGAACGGGTCATGACCGACAACCACTGGAGCTACACCAAGAGCCGCTCAGTGGCCGACGCCATTGCTGGGCTGGGAGCCAAACACAAACGCATCAAACCCCACTGCCCCTGGCAGAACGGCAAAGTCGAACGCTTCAACCGGACCCTCCAGACCGAGTGGGCCTACCAGCGCACCTACACCTCAAACAACGAACGCTGCGCCGCTCTGCCAGACTTCCTCCACACCTACAACCACACCAGACGACACCACGCCCTCGGAGGCCACCCACCCATCAGCCGCTGTCACCAACCTCACAGCTGAGTACA
>JANQPB010000010.1 GCA_028285495.1 Acidimicrobiales bacterium | reverse complement strand
GTCGAGGTCGTCGAAGCCGATGGCGGGGGCTGGTTCGGCTGGTTCGGGCTCGTCGAGGTCGTCGAAGCCGATGGCGGGGGCTGGTTCGGCTGGTGTTGGTGCGTCGAGGTCGTCGAAGCCGATGGCGGGGGCTGGTTCGGCTGGTGTTGGTGCGTCGAGGTCGTCGAAGCCGATGGCGGGGGCTGGTTCGGGCTCGTCGAGGTCCTCGAAGCCGATCGCTGGTGGTGGCTTCGGGGTCGTCTCCGGTGTCGTCGGCGCCGCCACCGCCGGGGGAGCGGCGGGAGCCGGGGCGGCGGCCTCGTCGTCCGGCGCGGCCTCGTCCTGCGCGTCCTGCTCGTCGAGGTCGGCGCCGATCCGCAGTCGGCCGAACACCGAGGTCCACTCGATCTCGATCAACGCTGCGGCCTCGTCGCCCTCGAACGGGGGGACGTCGACGGACGCGCCACCGAGCAGCGACAGCCCGGACGGGCGGACCTCGACGCCGGGCGGGATGATGATGGTGGCACCGCCGAGCACGACGGTGGCCGTCATCTTCGAGACCTCGCCATCGAGGTGCGCCTCCCGCAGGTCGAGGCGACACGATCCCAGCAGCGCGACCAGGGAGGTCTTGGGGCTCAGGCGCCATCGCCCCGTGCGATGGCTCCGTCCCAGGATGGCGTGGATCTTGCCCAGTTTGGTCTTGGCCACGGTGCTTCCCCGGTGGTGGAACGATGCTCGATCCGTAGTTTCGGCCGCCACCGGCCCGTCATGAGGGGCCCGGGGGCTCCCTGGGGCCGCGCCCCGTCCCGTCTTCCCCTAACCGGTGACGGGGCACGACCCCCGTGGCGGACCTCTCGACCCGCTCACACCCTCCCATGTGTGCGGCAGGCCCGAGTTGTGACGCGGAGGCCCAAAAACCCGAAGTCGGTCCCGGTCGCATCATCCTCGACCTGACCGGACGTACCGAGTACCATACAATTTCTTCAAATTGTCCCGGTGTCCCCGTTCCGGTCCGCTCGTGACCCGATCGGCTCGGGCCCCGGCTCACGCCCGACCGGGTGGAAGCGAGTCCCCGATGTCCGACCGATCGCCGCAACCACTCGATCGCAACAGCCCGATGCCGCTCTGGGCCCAGCTCGAGGCGGAGCTGCGTCGCCGCCTCGAGGCCGGCGAGTTCGACGAGGGGTTCTTCCCGACCGACCACGAGTTGACGGAGACCTACGAGGTCAGCCGGCACACGGTCCGCGAAGCCGTGCGCCACCTCAACAAGACCGGCTTGCTCAAGCGCGAGCGCGGGCGGGGAACCGTCGTCAATCGGGCCGAGTTCGAGCAGTCGCTCGGCACGCTCTACAGCCTGTACCAGTCGGTCGAGTCGACCGGCGTGCAGCAGGACAGCGAGGTGCTGCAACTGGAGATCGTGACGGACTCGATCGCGGCCTCCCACCTGGCCGTCGCCGAGGACGCCGAGCTCGTGCTCCTGGCCCGGTTGCGGCTGGCCGGCGGTCAGCCGTTGGCCGTCGATCGAGCCTGGCTGCCCCGCGAGCTGGCCGAGCCACTGCTCGTGGTCGACTGGTCGCACACGGCCCTCTACCGGGAGTTGGCCCGCATCGGTAGCCCGGTGCCGAACCAGGGCTGGGAGCGGCTCACACCGGTGGTGCCGGCGCCGGGCGACCGGTCGCTGCTCGATCTCCGCAAGGGCGACGCCACCTTCTTCCTCGAGCGCCTCGGGACCAACGATGGGGCGCCGATCGAGTGGCGGACCACGCTGATCCGCGGCGACCGGTTCCGCTTCGTCAGCGAGTGGACGGCCGGCTCGCGCAGCAGCCTCCAGCCCGACCCCGCCTGAGCCGAACACGCCCGGGCGGTATCAGCATGAGCCTCGGGTGGCGCCACTAGAGTCTGCGTGTCCAACGGCCCGAACGGGGGTCGATGGGGTTCACGAGGAGACGACCATGCCGGGAAGTGGCGAGATCTACAAGCGCAAGGACGGGAAGTGGGCCTTCCGGGTCAAGGCGTCGAACGGCCAGGTGGTGGCCACCGACGGCGGCCAGGGCTACGCCGACAAGAAGCGGGCGTCGGACACGCTGACGAAGCTGCTCGGCGGACAGTACGACGGTCCGGTCAAGCAGGTCGACGGCTGAGCCGAAGCCGGCGCACGCCTCGAGCCGGCCGGTTGTCCGCTCCACACGCAGCCGGCCTCACAACATCGTTCGTTCGACACGACCGGATGGCGATCGGCATCCGGTCGTGTCGCGTCCTCGCCCCCGGCCCACCTTGACCGGCCCCCGAAAGGGCCGTACATTCTGACTTTCGGGTCCGGTGGGGGCGACCCGCAGGCTGCACCGGGCAACACCGCACCCGGATGCGCACGAGAATGAGGAGGGCCGGATGGTCCGGATGGGTTTCCTGCTCGACAGCGACAACTGCATCGGCTGCCATGCGTGCACCGTCGCCTGCAAGAGCGAGCACGACGTGCCCCTCGGGGTCAACCGGACCTGGGTCAAGTACATCGAGACGGGAACGTTCCCCGACGTCGCCCGCAAGTTCAACGTCATGCGCTGCAACCAGTGCGACGACGCTCCGTGCATGACGATCTGCCCCACCTCGGCCCTCTACCGGGCCGACAACGGCGTCGTCGACTTCCAGGACGACGACTGCATCGGCTGCAAGTCGTGCATGAACGCCTGCCCCTACGACGCCCTGTACATCAACCCCGAGACCAACACCGCCCACAAGTGCAACATGTGCAACCACCGGCTCGAGGTCGGGCTGGAGCCGTCGTGCCAGATCGTGTGCCCGACCGAGGCGATCAAGATCGGCGACCTCGACGACCCTCGCTCGGAGATCAGCCGCATCATCGCCCGTGACGACGTGGCGGTCCGGGCCCCCGAGCAGAACACCAAGCCGAAGGTCTACTACCGGGGAGCCGATCAGGCGTCGCTCGACCCGACCAGGACCGCCATCGCCAACGACGGCATGATCTGGGCCGACCGGCTCCCGACCGAGGGCAGGACCGGGGTCAACGCCCACCCCTCGTTGCCGGTCGACCCGGGCGGCACCCCGACCGACGTGCACGGCGTCGTCGCCCGCACCACCTACACCACCGCCCACCAGATGACGTGGGGCGAGAAGGTCTCGGGCTACCTGGTCACCAAGGCCATCGCCGCCGGCGTGATGGCGGTGGCCGCCCTGCTGGTGCTGCTCGGCCACGGCGATGCGCAGGCTGCGGTCGGCGTCGTGCCCCCCATGGTGGCCGGCGTCTTCCTGGCCGCGACCGGCGTGCTGCTCATCGCCGATCTGAAGCAGCCGGGGCGCTTCCACTACCTGCTGACCAGGGGCAACTGGAACTCGTGGCTGGTCAAGGGGGCCTACATCCTCATGGCCTTCGCCGCCGTCTGCGGGCTGTGGTGGCTCGGCGGCCTGCTCGACTCACCCGGGTTCCTCCAGGTGCTGGCCATCCCCGCCGTGCTCGGTGCAGCCGGCGTCGCCGGTTACACCGCGTTCCTCTTCGGCCAGTGCGAGGGTCGTGACCTCTGGCAGACCCCGCTGCTGCTCCCGGTCCTGCTGGCCCAGGCGGTGACCGCCGGCGGCGCAGCCTACGCCATCATGGACCTGTTCATGGACGTGCCGGAGGCGACGGCGATCCGTTGGGTGTTGCTCGGCGGCGTCCTGGCCACGGCCGCTCTCGTCGCCATCGAGCTGACCTCGCAGACCAGCCGGTCGGTCGAGCTGGCGGTCGAGGCGATGACCCGGGGCCGCTACGCCAACCAGTTCTGGTACCTGGGGGTCGGACTCGGCATGGTCGCCCCCGCCGCCCTGGCCATCGCCGCCCTCCTCATCGGCGACGACACCACGGCGACGGTCCTGGCCGCGGTCGGCGGCGTCGCCGCCCTGGCCGGCATGTTCAACTACGAGGACAGCTTCGTCCGGGCCGGCCAGTCGGTCCCGCTGTCCTGAGCCGCCCCGATCGAGCACCGCGAGAAACGACGAGACGATGACCGAACTCCGCAACTACCCACCGCACGAGCAGTGGCACGACTGGACCGAGCTCGACGCCAAGGCCTGGCCCGAGCGGGTCGAGCGTCGCTACACCCTGGTCCCCACCACCTGCTTCAACTGCGAGGCCGGGTGCGGGCTGGTCGCCTACTTCGACCAGGACACCGACCAGATCGCCAAGATCGAGGGCAACCCCGAGCACCCGGCCAGCCGGGGCCGCAACTGCGCCAAGGGCCCGGCCACCCTCAACCAGGTCTACGACCCCGAGCGCATCCTCCACCCGCTCAAGCGGAAGGGGAAGCGGGGGAGTGGCGAGTGGGAGCGCATCTCCTGGGACCAGGCCCTCACCGAGATCGGCGGCCGGATGCGGACCGCCATCACCGAGGACCGCCACAACGAGATCATGTACCACGTCGGCCGACCCGGCGAGGACGGCTACGTCGACCGGGTGCTCAAGGCGTGGGGGGTCGACGGCCACAACTCCCACACCAACATCTGCTCGTCCAACGCCAGGATCGGCTACCAGTCGTGGATGGGCCACGACCGCCCGTCGTCCGACTTCGCCAACGCCGAGGTCATCTTCCTCATCTCGGCCCACCTCGAGTCGGGCCACTACTTCAACCCCCACGCCCAGCGGATCATGGAGGCCAAGGAGCGCGGGGCCAAGGTCATCGCCTGCGACCCCCGCCTCTCGAACACCGGGGCCAAGGCCGACTACTGGCTCCCGACCTGGCCCGGCACCGAGCCGTTCCTGCTGCTGGCCATCGCCCGCCTGCTGATCTCCTCTGGCGACTGGAACGAGCGCTTCGTCGCCCGCTGGACCAACTGGCAGACCTACCTCCGCCGTCGTCGCCCCGACCTGCCCGAGGAGTGGCCGTCGGTCCGCCAGGCCATGCTCGACGAGTACGCCGAGTACACCCCCGAGGCGGCCGAGCAGAAGACCGGCGTCGACGCCGCCACGATCCGCGAGATCGCCGAGCTGATCGGCCGCCACCCGACCAAGCTGGCCACCCACAACTGGCGGGCGGCCGGCGCCGGCAACCTCGGCGGCTGGCAGGTGGCCCGCTGCCTGTTCTTCCTCAACGTGCTCACCGGCTCGGTCGCCACCGTCGGCGGCACCGCCGGCAACGGCATGAACAAGATCAAGCCCAACCCGAAGGTCGGGGCGCCCCCGATGCCGCGGTGGAACGAGCTGGAGTGGCCGAAGGAGTTCCCGCTCGCCTACCACGAGATGTCGATCCTGCTGCCCCACTTCCTGAAGGAGGGCCGGGGCACGCTCGACGTCTACTTCTCCCGGGTCTACAACCCGATCTGGACCAACCCGGACGGGTTCACCTGGCTGGAGGCGCTGACCGACGAGGACAAGGTCCGCTGCCACGTCGCCCTGACCCCGACGTGGTCGGAGACCTCCCACTTCGCCGACTACGTGCTGCCGATGGGGGTGTCGGCCGAGCGTCACGACACCCACTCCTACGAGACCCAGAACGGCAAGTGGCTCGGGTTCCGTCAGTCGACGTTCCGCCGCTACGCCGAGATCAAGGCCCGCAAGGAGGGCCGCGAGCTCGACCCCCAGACCCGCTCGTACGAGCACAACCCGGGCGAGGTCTGGGAGGAGAGCGAGTTCTGGATCGACCTGTCCTGGAAGATCGACCCCGACGGCTCGCTCGGGATCCGCCAGTGGTTCGAGGGGGCCGACGGCGAGCCGCTGACGATGGACGAGTACTACGGCGGGCTGTTCGAGAACACCCCCGGGCTGCCCGAGGCCGCGGCCGAGGCCGGCCAGACCCCGCTCGAGTACATGCGGGAGCGCTCGGCCTTCGGCGTGCCCGACGTCGGCTACGAGCCCTACGAGCGGGTCATCGGGGGCGACGCCCTGGACGGCACGACCAAGGACGCCGACGGGGTGTACCGCAGGCCCGGCACCCCTGGCTCGTGGGACGGCGACCTCGGCGGTCTCGACGATCTGAAGCTGGAGGCCCTCGGCGACGGCTCGGCCGCGGTCGAGGTCGGCGGGCTGCCCCGGGAGGGTTTCCCGACCCCGTCGAAGAAGCTGGAGCTGTACTCCGAGACCCTGGCCGACTGGGGCTGGGAGGAGCACGCCACCCCCGGATGGATCCCCTCACACGTCCACTGGGAAGACCTCGACATGGCGAATGACGAGCGGATCCTGCTCCCGACGTTCCGCATCCCGACGCTGATCCACACCCGCAGCGCCAACTCGAAGTGGCTCAACGAGATCAGCCACCGCCACCCGCTCTGGCTGCATCCCTCCGACGCCGAGCAGCTCGGCATCGAGGAGAACGGCCTGGTCCGGGTCACCACCCGCATCGGCCACTTCGTGATCGGGTCGTGGCGGACCGAGGGCATCCGCCCCGGCGTCGTCGCCGCCTCCCACCACATGGGCCGGTGGCGGCTCGAGGAGGGCAAGGCCCGCTCGTGGGGGGCCGGCAAGGTCGACATCGCCGCTCGGCCATCGAAGAACGGGGGCACCGAGTGGACGCTCAAGCGGGAGCACGGCAACCGGCCGTACGAGTCCGACGGCGAGCTGGCCGACGCCGACACCAACCGCATCTGGTGGACCGACACCGGCGTGCACCAGAACGCCACGTTCTGCGTCCAGCCCGACCCGATCTCGGGCATGCAGTGCTGGCACCAGCGGGTCCGGGTCACCCCGGCGGCGCCGGGCGACGAGTACGGCGACGTCGTCGTCGACACCGAGAAGTCCCGTGAGGCCTACCTCGACTGGCTGGCCAAGACCCGACCGGCCGGCACCAACGGCAACGGCCTGCGGCGCCCGCTGTGGTACGCCCGCCCGGTCAAGCCGACCGCATCGGCCTACCGGCTCGACGACTAGGGCGCGTCGCCGACCCGGCGGTCGGGCGACGTCAGCGGAAGAGGCTCGGGCGCTCGGCCTGGACCGTGCCGACCCAGCGGACGAAGTCGGGGGCGTTGGCCTCGATCGGGTTCCGGTCGGCCTCGGGGCCGACGGGGACCACGTGGGAGACGATCCCCCGACCGGTGTAGACGTGCAGGCTGAACGACGGCGGCTCCGCCGTCTCGGCCGGCTGGTGGCTCGGATCGATGTCGCCGGCGACGGTGACCGAGGTCGACGGGCACACCCACAACGAGCAGCCGTCCCAGTTGCTCTGGATCAGCCGATGGACGTGGCCGGACAGGACCTTGAGCACCTGGGTGTGGCGCCGGACGACGGCCTCGAGCCGCTCGGCGCCCCGGAGCCCGACGCAGTCCATCCACCAGATGCCCGTCTCGAAGGGCGGGTGATGGACGGCGATCACCGTCGGGGCGTCCGGCCAGGCCCCCAGCTCGGCGTCGAGCCACTCGGCGTCGCCGTCGGTGAACTCGTCGTTGCTGGTGTCGAGCAGCACGAGGCGGAGCGGGCCGGCCTCCATCGAGCGATGTCCGGCCAGCTCGGCGATGGGGCGGTCGTGGTTGCCGCTGATGGCGACCCACGGAACGGCGCAACGGTCGAGCCGCTCCCGGAACTCGGCCCACTCCGCCGGCGTCCCGTTGTGGGTCAGGTCGCCGGTCGCCAGGACGAGGTCGGGCGGCCGCGTCATGGCGTTGATCTCGTCGACGGCGGCCGACAGCCGCTCGCCGCTTCCGTCGTTCGGACCTCCGATGTGGGTGTCCGAGAGTTGGGCGATGGCGTACACCATGGCCCGAGTCTTGCACGATCGACCGGCGATCAGCTCACGCGTAGGCTCGCAGACGTGTGTCGGGTGGTGATCGTCCAGCACGGGGAGAAGGCCAACACACCGGGCGACCCGGGGCTGACCGCGCTCGGCCTCGACCAGGCCCGGCGGACCGCTCGGACGGTGCGGGGTGTCGGCCAACCGGCGGTGGTGCTCTCGAGCCCCCTGCGCCGGGCCCGGGAGACCGCCGGACCCGTTGCCGACGCGCTCGGCGTCGGCGTCGAGGTCGACGATCGGCTGACCGAGCGCATGAACTGGGACGGCGAGTCTGGCTTCGACGCGTTCGTCCGGGAGTGGCAGCGGGCTACCGAGGATCGCGACTACGAGCCGACGATCGGCGACTCGTCGCGGGTGGCGGGCGCCCGCTTCCTCGAGGCGCTCGACGAGTGGTGCCGACGTGGCCCGGGGACCGTGGTCGCCGTCGCCCACGGTGGCGTCACCGTCGACCTGCTCCGCACGATCCTCGGTGATCCGATCGTGGGGGAGCGGTGGCCGACGCTGCTCGTCGACGGCGTGCCGCCGGGTGCGCTCACCCGGCTTCGCAACGATGGCGACGGCTTCGTCGCCGAGTCGGTGGCCGACGGGCAGCACCTGTAGCTCCGGCGGTCGGCCCGATCGAGGTCGGTGGCGGGGTCACCGAACAGGTTGACCGCCAGCGCCACGGACGACAGCAGGTCGACTCACAAGCTCTGCTGGTCGAAGATCCGGTGCCGCTCGACGAGGGATGCCCGAGCCTCGGCTGCGGTCCCTGCCTTGACCGGTGAGCTCGGGGTCGACCGCCGGCATCGGTGTTCACATCTCTGAAGAGGTCCTGAACCACGGAGCCGATGCGAACGGTGGACGGGGCCGGCGTGTTTCGGGGTGGTCCGTCCCGGCACCGAGTTGGGACTCGCCGACAGAGGGGTACAACCACATGTCCATCCTGGAACACACGTCCGCGGCGCGCCCGCAGACCGGCCCGGCCGAGCCGGGGCCGATCGGTCACCTGAGCCCAGACGACCGTCGACGCTTCGTCGAGTTCGGTTGGGGTCCGGTGGCCACACCCACCCACCACCTCCTGCACCGGGCCTTCGAGGCCCAGGTCGCCCGCCGACCCGAGGCCGTCGCCGTCGAGCACGGGACCGATCGGGTCACCTACCGCCAGCTCGATGCGCTGGCCGAGACCGTCGCCGTTCGCCTGACGGCCGGCGGCGTCGGGCGCGGCGACCTCGTCGGGCTGTTCGTCGAGCGGTCGATCCCGATGGTGGCGGCCATGCTCGGCGTGCTGAAGGTCGGGGCGGCCTACGTCCCCCAGCACGCCGGCGTCGCCCCCGAGCGTCAGCTGACCTACATCGCCGAGCGGACGGGAGCCCCCGTCGTGCTCACGCTGTCCCACCTGCGCCAGCACCTCCCGGCGTTCCCCGACACCGAGGTGCTCGACGTCGACGTGCTGCTCGACGAGGCGGCGCGGGGTGAGGCCGCCACCGCGCCGTCGTCGGTCGACGCCAGGCCGCTACGGGCGACCGGTCAGCCGGACGACCCCTGCTTCGTGCTCTTCACCTCGGGGACGACCGGCCCGCCGAACGGCGTGGTCGTCACCCACCGCAACGTCGCCAACATCGTGCTGACCGGACCGGGCGACCTCGGCATCGAGCCGGGCATGCGGGTCGGCCAGATCCTGAGCATCGCCTTCGACATGGCCGAGTGGGAGATCCACGGGGCGCTCACCCACGGCGCCACCCTGGTCATCCGCGGTGCGGACATCGAGGCCTGCGCGGCCGACGTCGACGTCGTCATCGCCACCCCGTCGATCCTGGCCTCGATCGACGCCGAGCGCTGTCGTGACCGGGTGCAGATCGTGGCGGTGGCCGGTGAGCCCTGCCCGGTGTCGCTGGCCGACACGTGGAGCGAGTTCGCCCGCTTCCACAACTCGTGTGGCCCGACCGAGACCACGATCGTCAACACCGTGCAGCGCTACGACGGCGAGCGCGGCCTGACGATCGGGGCGCCGACGCCGAACAACACCGTCTACGTCCTCGACGACCAGCTCCGGCCGCTTCCGATCGGTGAGGTCGGCGAGATGTGGGCCGGCGGCGACTGCGTGACCGCCGGTTATCTCGGCTCGGACGAGCGGACCGACGGCCTCAACGCCGACCGCTACCGCGACGACCCGTTCCTCGGAGGCGGTCGCAAGATGTTCCGCACCCGCGACCTCGGCCGCTGGACCGCCGACGGTGAACTGGAGCACTTCGGGCGGACCGACGACCAGGTCAAGGTGCGGGGCTTCCGGGTCGAGCTCGACTCGGTGTCGTCGGTGCTCGAGGCCCAGCCGGCGTGCGAGCGGGCGGTGGCCCTCAGGTACGACGACCGCAACCTGGTCGCCTTCGCCGAGCCGGCCACGGTCGACCCCGAGGCGGCGACGGCCGCCGTCGGCGAGGCCCTGCCGTACTACTGCGTGCCGGCCAGGGTCTTCGCCCTCGACCGCCTCCCCCGAACCGATCGGGGCAAGATCGACAAGCGGGCGCTCCGTGAGCTGGCCGAGCAGGCCATCGGCCCGCTCGCCGGCGGGTCGTCCCATCGCGGGGAGGTCGTGTGATGACGATCCTCGAACGAGCTCACGGTCCCGCAACCGATGCACCGGTCGACGGTGGCCGTCCGGCCGAGCGGCGGATCCCCGGTCCCGTCCGGCGGTTCTTCAAGCGGCGGGAGATGAAGCACTACAACCGGCTGGTCTGGCTGGTCGCCGCCGTCAACCTGGTGCTGGCCTGGCGGATCGTCGGCGGCTGGGACCTCCGTGCCCCGGCCTCGATCGATCCGACCCCGGCCGCCAACCTCGTGGTGGCCAACCTCACCGCGGCCGTGCTGATCCGCCAGCAGTACGTGATCAACGCACTGTTCTGGCTGGCCACCCGGGCACCGACGTCGTGGCCCCTCCGGATCCGGTGGACGCTCGGGAAGGTCTACCACTTCGGGGGCATCCACACCTCGGCGGCCACCGCCGCCACCCTGTGGTTCCTCATCCACCTGGCGGTGCTGACCGCCGGGGCGATCGGCGGCAACCCCCGGGTCGGGGCGGTGCTGCTGGTCGCCAACGTGGCGCTGGCGGCGCTGCTGGTGGCCATCGTGGCCACCGCCCTGCCGTTCGTCCGCCAGAAGCACCACGACCGGTTCGAGCGGGTCCACCGTCTCGGCGGCTGGTCGGCGCTGGTGCTGTTCTGGGTGGTGACCCTGGTGCCGCTGCTGGCGGGCCCGGGCGGCGGTCTCGCCGCCGCGACCGGGGCCTGGCCGGTCTGGGCCCTGGTGGCGGTCACGATCAGCGTGGCCCTGCCCTGGCTGCGGTTGAAGAAGGTGCCGGTCGAGATCGTGTCGCCGTCCGACCACGTGGCCCTCACCCGGTTCGACCACGGCTACACGCCGTTCGCCGGGTCGTCGACCGGGGTGAGCCGTCACCCGCTGCTCGAGTGGCACTCGTTCGCCAACGTGCCCGAGCCGGGCCGCGACGGCTTCCGGCTCACGATCTCCCGCTCGGGCGACTGGACCGGCTCGTTCATCGACGACAAGCCGGAGCACGTCTGGGTGAAGGGCATCGCCACCGCCGGCGTCGCCAACATCGAGGTGCTGTTCCGCAAGGTGGTGTACGTCGCCACCGGCTCCGGGATCGGGCCCTGCCTGCCCCACCTGCTGGCCAAGGAGGTGCCGGCCCACCTGATCTGGGCCACCCGCAACCCGGTGAGGACCTACGGCCAGGACCTCGTCGACGAGATCCGGTCCGTGCAGCCCGATGCGCTCGTGTGGGACACCGACGCCGACGGCAAGCCCGACCTCGTCGAGCTGGCCAACGAGGCCGTGCTGGCCACCGGGGCCGAGGCCGTGATCTGCATCTCCAACCCGGCGCTGACGTGGCGGGTGGTCGAGGGCATGGAGCAGCGGGGCATCCCGGCCTACGGCGCGATCTGGGACTCGTGACGATGAGCGACGTGATCGACCACACCATCGACCCGACGCCGACGGCTGGCGGGCGCGGGGTGGCGCACCACGAGGCCGGTCTGGCCGTCGAGCGCCGGGGCCGGGTCGCCATCCTCACCCTGCAGCGACCGGAGGTGCTCAACGCCCTCAACCACGACCTGATGCGAGCGCTGGTGACCGCGGCCGAGGAACTCGACGCCGATCCCGGCATCGGTTGTCTCGTGATCACGGGAGTCGGTCGGGCCTTCGCCGCCGGCGCCGACATCGGCGAGATGGACCACCTCGACTTCGAGGTGGCCAACGCCGAGCGGTTCCTGGCCGGCTGGGACCGGCTGGCCGCCATCGGCACGCCGAAGATCGCCGCCGTCACCGGCTACGCCCTCGGCGGCGGCTGCGAGCTGGCCCTGCTGTGCGACTTCATCATCGCCGACACAACGGCCCGCTTCGGCCAGCCCGAGATCAAGCTCGGGCTGATCCCGGGCATGGGCGGAACGCAGCGGCTGACCAAGGCCGTCGGCAAGCAGCTGGCGATGGACCTGATCCTCACCGGGCGGATGCTCGGGGCCGAGCGGGCCCTGCAGGCCGGCCTGGTGGCCCGGGTGGTCGAGGAGGGCGGGGCGCTCGACGAGGCCGTCGACGCCGCCACCACGATCGCCGGCTACGCCGAGCTCACGGGGCGCCTGGCCCGCCAGGCGGTCAACCGGGCCGAGGAGTCGGGCCTGTCGGAGGGCCTCGCCTTCGAGCGACAGGTCTACTACGCCACGTTCGGCACGGCCGCCGCGGCCGAGGGCATCGCGGCCTTCCAGGCCAAGCGTGACCCCGACTTCCACCGGTGGCGGCCACCGGGGGAGGAGGTCGGGTAGGGCCGACGAGCTCGTCCGTCGGGACACCCGTGTTGCGAGGGTGTCTCGACGGGCCGATGCTGCTACACCGATGCGGTGACCTCACCCCTCCTGTCCGCCGCCGAGCCTTCGCCGACGATCGAGCCTCGGCCGGCTCGGCCGTCGATCGAGCCGGGAACGGTGCGGGTCGGCCCGAGCGCGATCCACGGACTCGGCCTGTTCGCCGCCGCGCCGCTGGCCGCCGAGGTCGTGGTCGGTCGACTCGAGGGGGTCCTGACCGACGAGGACGGGATGCACGTGCTCTGGCTCTCCGACGACCTGGCGATCGAGCTGACCAACGACCTCCGCTACGTCAACCACAGCGGCGACCCGAACGGTGCCCTCACCGACCTCGGCCTCGTCACGCTCCGCCCCGTCGACCCGGGGGAGGAGCTGACCCACGACTACGGCTGGTGAGCTGCGACCGCTCCTGACGGCGGGTGGACGACGGGGAACACCTCGTCGTCGGTGATCCGGTCACCCGGGGCCAGGAAGGTGTCGTCCTGACGGACGATCGGGTCGGCGCCCGGCTTCGGCGCCCAGATCGCATCGTCGCCGAGCCAGCGCCACGAGATGGCGGCCCGCCGACCGGTGCCCTGGTTGGGGCCGCTGCGGTGGACCGTGCGGAAGTCGAACAGCAGGGCGTCGCCCGGCTCGACGGCGAAGCCGAGGATCTCGTAGGTCTCGGGCTCGTCCTCGAAGGCGGGGCAGACGTCGTCGAACGAGCGGATGTGGTCGGCCACCCCCCGCCACAGGTGCTGCTCCACCTCGTCGGGATCCCGACCCTCGAGGGCGGGAAACTCCGGGCGGAACGTGCGGCCCCAGGCGTGTGACCCGGCGACGAACTCGAGCGCGCTCGACCCGACGTCGGCCGGGGTCAGCGCCACCCACGTCGAGCAGACCTGGGTGCCGTCGACGGCCCAGTACGGCCGGTCCTGATGCCAGGCGAACTGCTCGGCGGTACCCGGCTCCTTGACGAACACGTGGTCGTAGAAGGCCCGGATCGTGTCCGAGCCGGTGGCCTGGGCCGCCATCGCCGCCAGCGGCGTGGCGTGCAGGAAGCCCCGGAAGGTGTCGTTGCGGGGGAACAGGTGCCGGTCCTGGAAGAACCGGCCGGGCCGCCCCGGCTCGGTGATGTCGCCGCCGAACCGGCTCGGGGCGTCGAGGATCTGCTCGACCGCGTCGGCCATCGCCGCCACCATGTCCTCGTCGACGGCGCCGGGCACGTGGACGACGCCGGCCTCCCGATAGGCCGCCACCTGGGCGTCGCTGAGCGGGGCAGAGGTCACAGTGGCGAGCCTAGGGCCGCCCGCTGAGCCGGGGCCAGCGGGCGGTAGCCTGGGGGTTGACACTTCCACGCCTGCCCCCGAGGAACGCGATGACCAGTACCGAGGGCACGGCGCCCGTCACCGAGCTGTCCACGGCCCCGTCGGCCACGGCCGCCGCCGTCGCGCCCGCGACCGAGCGGACCGACGTCAGGAACGTGGCCATCGTGGCCCATGTCGACCACGGCAAGACCACGCTGGTCGACGCCATGCTTCGCCAGACCGGTGCCTTCGGAGCGCACCAGGACGTGGCCGAGCGGGTCATGGACTCCGGCGACCTCGAGCGGGAGAAGGGCATCACGATCCTGGCCAAGAACACGTCGGTCACGTGGAACGGCATCACCGTCAACGTCGTCGACACCCCCGGACACGCCGACTTCGGCGGCGAGGTCGAGCGGGCCCTGACGATGGTCGACGGCATCGTGCTGCTGGTCGATGCGGCCGAGGGCCCGCTGCCCCAGACCCGGTTCGTGCTGCGCAAGGCGCTGGCCCGCGACCTGCCGGTTGTGCTGGTGGTCAACAAGGTCGACCGACCCGACGCCCGGGTGTCCGAGGTGGTCGACGAGGTCTACGAGCTGTTCCTCGAGATCGACGCCAAGGACCACCAGATCGACTTCCCGATCGTCTACGCCGCGGCCCGCGACGGCTGGGCCTCGCTCGACGCCGCGGCGACGTCGGGCGACGATCTCGAGCCCTTGTTCGAGCTCCTGGTCGAGCACCTGCCGGCGCCCCGCCACCACGAGGGCCATCCGCTGCAGGCCTGGGTCACCAACATCGACGCCGACCCCTACGTCGGCCGCCTCGCCCTGTGCCGGGTGGTCAACGGCACCCTGCGCAAGGGGCGAACGATCGGGCTCAGCCGGGTCGACGGCACGATCGAGCGGGTCAAGCTGGCCGAGCTGTACCGGACCGAGGCCCTCGAGCGGGTCCCGGCCGACGACGCCGGTCCCGGTGACCTCGTCGCCGTCGCCGGCATCGCCGACATCATGATCGGCGAGACCCTGGTCGACGTCGACGACCCCCGCCCGCTGCCGGTCATCGAGGTCGACCAGCCGGCGCTGTCGATGACGATCGGGGTCAACACCGCGCCGCTGGCCGGCAGCGACGGCGACAAGCTGACCGCCCGCCTCATCCGCAACCGGCTCGACGCCGAGCTGGTCGGCAACGTGAGCCTGCGGGTCAACGCCATCGACCGTCCCGAGGCCGGGTCCCCTCCGGGTACCTTGGAGGTCCAGGCCCGCGGCGAGCTGCAGCTGGCGGTGCTGGTCGAGGAGATGCGGCGGGAGGGCTTCGAGCTGACCGTCGGCAAGCCCGAGGTGGTCATCTCCGAGGTCGACGGCAAGGTGCACGAGCCCGTCGAGCGGGTGATCGTCGACGTGCCCGAGGAGCACCTCGGCGCCGTCACCCAGCTGCTCGGCAGCCGCAAGGGCCGGATGGAGTCGATGGGCCACACGTCTTCGGGAGACGGCGGGGCCAACGGCACGACGAACGGCGGGTCCGGCTGGGTCCGGCTCGAGTACCTCGTGCCGGCCCGCGGCCTGATCGGGTTCCGTACCGAGTTCCTGACCGAGACCCGCGGCGCCGGCGTGCTCAACCACAGCTTCGAGGGCTTCGAGCCCTGGTTCGGCGAGCTGCGGACCAGACGAACCGGCTCGCTGGTCGCCGACCGGACCGGTCCGGTCACCGCCTACGCGCTGATCAACCTGCAGGAGCGGGCCGAGATGCTCGTCGGCCCAGGCACCGAGGTCTACGGGGGCATGATCGTCGGGGAGAACAGCCGGCCCGAGGACATGGACGTCAACGTCTGCAAGGAGAAGCAGCTCACGAACCACCGGGCCGCCGCCGCCGACCAGACGGTGAAGCTGACCCCGCCCCGCGTCCTGTCGCTCGAGCAGGCACTCGAGTTCATCGCCTCGGACGAGTGTGTCGAGGTGACCCCGAGCCACGTGCGCCTGCGCAAGGTCGAGCTCGACCCGACCGTCCGGGCCAGGGCGGCCAAGGCGGCCAAGCAGTCGCCGTAGCTGGCCGCCATCAGCGGGGGCGGACCGGATCGGCGTTGTAGGGCTCGACCAGCTCGCGCCAGGCGTCGAGCTCGACCGGTTCGAGCCGGTCGAACAGGTCGATCAGCTCGTCCAGCTCCATGGCGGCGTGCAGGGTGATGGCAATCTCGTCGGCCGGGTCGTAGCGGACGAGCGTGGACGGGACCGGGTCGTCGATCAGGATCTCCGGGTCGGCGTCGGCCGCGGCCTGGATGGCGTCGGCCGACTGGAACAGGAACCGGCCGCCGTCGATCAACCGCCACTCGGACCCGTCGAGTGGGGGCCGGAGCGGGGCCAGGCCGAGGGCGAACTGCTGCCGGTCGAGTGTCTCGACCGACACGGTCGGGCCGCGGCCGTCGGGGTCCTGGAGGTCCTCGTAGGCGGTGAGTGACCTCGATCGGAAGCGACTCCGCTCGCCGGCCGAACCCGGCAGGTCGACGACCAGCTCGGCGGCCCGGTCGTCGCTGCGGAGCCCGTCGGCCAGGTCGGGTCCGACCGGGCCGAGGGTGGCGGCGAAGGCGACGAGGTCGTCCTCGGCGATGCCGGCGGCCCGGATCTCGACGTGATGGCGGTCGTCGCCGACCCCGATGATGGCGAGCGGGCCGCCGAGGGTCATGACCTCGTCGATGGCTCCGGTCAGCCCGGCCACCTCGATCGGGCGACCGCCCTCGGTGACGAGGTGCTCCGCCGGGCGTTGCTCGGCGAACCGGTGGATGGTCACCACCACCTCGGGGATGGCAACCGGGACGCCGGCGTCGGTGCCGGTGATCCGGAACCCCTGGGTCCTGACCAGGTCGGGGAAGACGACCCCCGCCGGCCGGTTGGCCTCGAACAGCGCCTGCCGTTGCGCCCACTGCTCGTCGGTCCACAGACCCATGTCGGTCACCCAGGCCAGCCGCCACGGCTCGGGCAGCCGGTAGCGGGGCAGGTCGGCCGGGTCGAACGGCGGCTCCGTCGATGCCGAGTCCTCGACGCCGCCCTCACCCTCGGCCCGGCGCTCGGCCTGAGCCTGGCGCTCGGCGGCGACGGCGCCAAGCGCCGCCTCCAGGTTGACCTCCGCCCGCTCGGCCGCCGACCGCCAGGCCTCCGGCTCGACGAGCTCGGTCTGGTCGACGACGGCGCCGAGGTCGACGTCCGGGTCCAGGGTCTGCCACGACGCCGACCACCCGTCGCCGGCGGCGACGGCGTAGGACACCAACGGGCCGACGATCAGGAAGCCGGGGGAGCCGGCGATGTCGACCTCGGTCACCGTGCCGATGCTGCTGGCCTCGAACAGCTCCCGGTACATGGCGGCGGGACCTCCGTCGCTGACCAGCATCGTGACCGTCGCGGCCAGGCCGGCCCGGCCGTCGTCGATCGGGGCCAGACCGATCTGGTCGGACGGCATCGGCGGCCCCGGGTCGGGATCGGCCACCAGCACCTCACCCCCGGCGAGCGACCACCCGTCGCCTCGGCGTTCGAGCCGTCCGGCCGTCGCCAGCACCGTCGCCGCGTCGACGTCGTAGCTCTGGAGCCCGAGCGCGGCCGATCCGTCGATCCAGCCGAGCGTCACCCGATTGCCCTCGGCCGACGGCTCCGCCCGATCGAGTGGATCGGCCGCCCCGGTGTAGCCCTCGACGAGCACGTAGACCGCGCCGTCGAGGCGCCACGCCCACAACGGGGCCTGGGCCGGAGCCCCGGTTGACGGCGGGACGGCGGCCGCATCGTCGTCGGCGGGATCGTCGTCGGCGGGATGGTGCTCGATGATCGCCCACCGGGTCGAGTCGAGCAGCGGTCGACCGCCGGCGACGGTTGCGTCGTCGGTGCGATCGATGGCGTCGTCGGTCGGCTCCCCGTCCCTCTCCCCGTCGCCATTCGGCTCGGGCTCGACCGAGTCGACGGTGTCGGTCGGCGTGGCCCCGTCGGTCCGCAGCACCGCCCAGCCGGTGACCACGGTCGCGGCGAGCAGGGCGGCGGCGATGGCGATGGCCCTGGCGCCGAACCGGCGGCGGTCGACCGTCCGTTCGAGCCCGACGATCGGTTGCGGTCGGTCGGTCGGCGGGGTCAGGGCCTCGGCGTAGGCCCGGAGCTGGTCGGCGATCTCGCCATCGCGCTCGGCGTGATCGATGGAGCGACGATCATCCATGGACCTGGACCTCCAGCGCCTGTCGCAGGGCGTCGAGGGCCCGACTGGTGTGGGTCCCGACCGTCGAGGTGGAGACGCCGAGCGCCTCGGCGACCTCCGCGTAGCTCCAGCCGCAGCCGTGGACGAGCCACACGGCCGAGCGCTGCCGGATCGGGAGCCGCTGCAGCGCCGGGACCAGTCCCGGCTCGATGTGGGGCAGGCCGACGTCGGCCGCCGACGGCAGCTCGGGCCGTCGCCGGGGGGTCGACCGGCTCAACCCGACCCGGTAGAGGTAGCCGACCGGGTTGTCCATGGCCAGCAGCCTGGCCCGGTGCTCCCAGGCCCAGGCCAGCGCCTCACCGACGGCCTCGTCGGCCCCGTCCGGCCCCCTGGCGCCGGCGAAGGCGCGCCACAGGCGGGGCTGCGCCTCGGCCAGGAGCTGCGTCAGCTCGTCGCCGTCGTCCTGGTCGTTGCCGTCGCCGTCCGAGCGGTCCACACCTGGAAACGCCGGATCGGGCCGATCGCGCCACATCGATCATCAGTTTCTCCCGACCGGACGTCCGTGTGATCGCAGGCGACCCGCCCGGTCACCGGGCGTCGGCGCCGGCGACCGCCGGCGCGGCGGCCACCCGGAGGTGGGCCGGCTGCCAGCCGGGCCGGTTCCACAGTCGTCGGAACCGGTCGCCCCAGCTGCGGTCCGCCTTCAGGTCACGCCACAGGAGCCGGAGCTGGGAGAACTGGACGTCGATCGGGTTGGACGACTCGATCTGGGTCGTCAGCCCGTAGTTCGGCCGGGTGGTCTCGGGTTGGAAGGTCCCGAACAGCTTGTCCCAGACGATCAGGATGCCGCCGTAGTTGGTGTCGAGGTAGTGCTCGTCGGCCCCGTGGTGGGCCCGGTGGTGGGAGGCGGTGTTGAACACCGCCTCGAACCACCGTGGCATCTTGTCGATCAGCTCGGTGTGGATCCAGGTCTGGTAGCCGATGACCACACCGGTCGCGGCCAGGGCCACCACGGGGGAGAACCCCACCAGCACCATCGGCAGGCTGAACCCGAACGTCAGCAGCCCGTCGAACAGGCCGAGCCGGAGCCCGGTGGTCTGGTCGAAGCGCTCGGAGCTGTGGTGGACCGAGTGGTAGAGGTCCCACGGCAGGCGGTGCTCGTGCTCGAAGCGATGCTCCCAGTAGTAGATGAGGTCGGCCGCCAGCACGGCCACGATCACGGTGAACCAGTTGGTCGGGATGGCCCAGGGGAGCAGCCCGCTGACCCCGTTGAACACCCCGAACCACAGAGCGAGGCCGACCAGGCCGCCGGGGACGACGAAGAACAGCGAGCTGGCGTTGGCCAGCATCTCCTTGATCCGGTTCCAGCGGAGGTGGCCGCGTCGGTACAGCCAGACGAGCTCGACGGCCAGGATCGGCACGAAGAGGAGCTCGAGGAGTTCGGTCACGGTTTGCAGCGTCGATTCCATGCGCTCCAATATATGCGAGTGACTCCCAATTTGGGTATACATCTCAAGTAGGTTTTGGCTATCATTGATGCCGATGAGATCGCTCCGAGAGCGCAACCGGCACAACGCCATGCGGCTGACCCAGCGAACGGCCCTCGATCTGTTCGTCGAGCTCGGCTTCGACGACGTGACCGTCGGACGGATCGCCGAGGAGGTCGGGATGGCCCCCTCGACGCTCTACCGGCACTTCGCGACCAAGGAGGCGATCGTGCTGTGGGACGAGCACGAGGTCGACCTCAACCGGGCGCTCGAGAAGGCCCTGCTGTCGCAGCCGCCGCTCGAGGCGATGCGCGACGCCTTCGCCACCGAGCTCGGCGGGCGCTACGACGGCGACCTCGAGTTCCAGCTCCGTCGGGTCCGCTACATCTATGCCACCGAGCAGCTGCATGCGGCCGCGGTCGAGGCCGACTATCACGACACCGTCGAGCTGGCCGAAGGGCTGGCCCAGGTCCTGTCACCCGAGCACCGCCAGCACGCCCCCCTGTTGGCCCGGGCGGCGATGGCGGCGCTCGACGTCGCCTTCGACCGGTGGCAGCAATCCGGCGCCACGACACCGCTCGGTGATCTGATCGTCGAGACGTTCGGCGCGCTCGGTCATCTCGCCGACCTGCGCTGACGCCGGCCGGCGGTCCGCTGGCCAGCGGCGTTTTCTCCGCCGCCGTTGCCCTTGGCTAACGTCGCGACCATGCACGACCTCGTCATTCGCGGAGGACGCCTGGTCGACGGTACCGGGGCGCCGGCCGTCGACGGCCACGACATCGCCGTCGACGACGGCGTGATCACCGAGATCGCCGACGCGGTCGGTCGTGGTCGCCGTGAGATCGACGCCGGCGGGCGCCTGGTCCTGCCCGGCTGGGTCGACGTCCACACCCATTACGACGGCCAGGCCACGTGGGATCCCGACCTGACGCCGTCGTGCTGGCATGGCGTCACCACCACCGTCTTCGGCAACTGCGGCGTCGGCTTCGCCCCGCTCCGCCCGGGATCCGAGGACTACCTGATCAACCTCATGGAGGGCGTCGAGGACATCCCCGGCACCGTCCTGGCCGAGGGCATCGACTTCACCTGGACCACGTTCGAGGAGTATCTCGACACCCTGGAGACGACACCCCGCACGATGGACGTCGGGGCCCAGATCCCGCACGGCGCGCTCCGGTTCTACGTGATGGGGGAGCGGGGGGCCGACCACACCGAGATCCCGACCGAGTCCGAGGTCGACCAGATGGCCGACGCCGTGGCCCGGGCCCTCGAGGCCGGGGCCCTGGGGTTCTCGACCTCCCGCACCACCAAGCACAAGGCGGCCGATGGTCGCCTCACGCCGAGTCTCACCGCAGCCGAGCCCGAGCTGGCCGGCATCGCCAGGGCCATGGCCCTGGCCGGGCGGGGCATGATCCAGTGCAACAGCGATTTCGGTCCGGGCGAGGTCGAGCTGCTGACCGAGATGGCCAGGGTCTCCGGTCGACCGGTCTCGGCGCTGTTGCTCCAGACCGACAGCGACCCCGAGCGCTGGCGCCACACGCTCGACGGGATACGCCGGGCCAACGCCGCTGGACTGACGATGACCGGCCAGGTCGGCTGCCGGCCGATCGGCATCCTCATGGGGCTCGACACGAGCGTGAACCCGTTCGGCAATCACCCGGCGATGCGGGCGCTCGCCGACGTCCCGGTTCCGGAGCGGGCGGCCAGGCTCCGCAACGACGGCGAGTTGCGCACGGCGCTGCTCGACCATCGCCCCGACGACGGCTTCACCCGGTGGATGACCTATGCCCTGACCAGGGCCTGCGAGCTCGGCGATCCGCCAGACTACGAGCCCGATCCCGCCGTCGACTCGATGGCGGCCCGGGCCGAGGCCATCGGCGGCACGCCGTGGGAGCTGGCCCTCGACCTGTTGGCCCAGGGCGACGGCGAGACCATGCTGCTGTACCCGTTCGAGAACTACCACGCCGGCAACCTCGACGTGATCCGGGAGATGCTGGTCGACGAGCACACGATCTGCGGCCTCGGCGACGGCGGGGCCCACGTGGCCACGATCTGCGACGCCAGCTACCCGACGTTCCTGTTGAGCCACTGGGCCAGAGACCGGACCCGTGGTCCCGGGATCGAGCTGGAGCGGCTGGTGGCCAAGCAGACCAGCGACACCGCCAGGGCGTTCGGCCTCCACGACCGGGGCGTGTTGGCTCCGGGCTACCGGGCCGACGTCAACGTGGTCGACTTCGAGCGGCTCGGCGTCGGGGTGCCCCGGGTGGCCAACGACCTCCCGGCCGGCGGTCGTCGGCTGATCCAGCGCAGCCACGGCTACGACCACACGATCGTGGCCGGCGTCGAGGTGTCGGTTGGCGGCGAGCTGACCGGCGCCCGTCCCGGCCGCCTGCTCCGGGGCGGGACCGCAGCCCCAGCCCGATAGGCCGCCGGAACTCGCCGGCCAGGCCGGGCGCCGGTCCCTACAGTGGAGCCATGGGTATCGAGGTCGACGACGGCCTGACGATCCCCGACGCCGAGCTGACCTGGCGGTTCGGGCCGTCGGGGGGACCGGGCGGCCAACACGCCAACCGGGCAAACACCCGAGCCGAGCTGACCTGGGACCTCGCCGGGTCGGCGGCCCTCGCCGATCACCCGCAGCGCCGGGAGCGGCTCCTCGATCGTCTCGGACCGAGCCTCACGGTGGTGGCCGACGACGAGCGCTCGCAGTCACGCAACCGCGACGCCGCCACCCGCCGGCTGGCCCAACGGGTCCGAGAGGCCTCGGTCGTGCCCCGGCGCCGGCGCCCGACCAGACCGACCGCCGGCTCGAAGCGCCGCCGGCTCGACGACAAGCGGGCCCGCAGCCGAGACAAGCAGCTCCGCCGCCGCCCCGGCACCGACGATTGAGGGGGCTGCTCAGTCACGGACCGGGCGGGTTGGGAGGCGGTAGCGCTCGAGGATGTCGTCCGGCTTGAACGTCTCCCAGGGCACGGTCTCGGCGGTACACAGCTCGACCATCGTGTCGACGATCTCCTGCGGGTCGAGCTGGTTGCCGAGCATCCGGGTCCTGGTGCCGTCGAGCAGCTCGGCCTCGGCCCCCTCGTCGGCCACGAGGTCGACCACCCCGTCGACCATCCGGTCGTTGAACCCGGTTGCGTAGGGGCCGGGGTTGAGCTTGACGACCTCGATGCCGTGCGGCGCCATCTCGGCCCGCAGCGACATCGTCAGCGCCTCCAGCGCATGCTTGGTCATCGCGTAGGGCCCGGAGAGCGGCCCGGAGGCCACGCCGGCGATCGACGACACGATGATCACCCGACCACGGCCCCGCTCGATCATCCCCGACAGCATGGCCTGGGTGATCCGCAGCGTGCCGAACACGTTGACCTCGAAGACCTGGCGGACCTCGTCCATGGGAACGTGGGCCAGCGGCCCGAGCTGGCCCCGACCGGCGTTGTTCAACAGCACGTCGATCTCCAGCTCGGCGGCCGCCGCCAGGTCGTCGCCGTCGGTGATGTCGAGCTTGCGTCCGGTGAGGCCGTCGATCCCCTCGGCGTCGAGGCTCATCGCCTCACGGTCGCTGATCGTGCCGCCGATCACCCGGTGGCCACGGCGGGCCAGCTCGACCGCAGCCCCTCGGCCGAAGCCGGTCCCGGCGCCGGTGATCAGGATGGTGGCTGGGTCCATGGCTCGTCTCCCCGCTCGTCGTGCTGGCCGGCAGGGTAGCCCGGCGCCGGGCGGTCAGGGCCGGCCGGGCGTCGACCCGCCGCTCCGCCCGAGCCGGCGGAGCTGCGTGGCCAGGTAGGGCCGCGCTCGTCGCTGACCGCCCTCGGCGGCGATCCGCTCCTCCAGTGCCTCCAGCACCCGCCGCAGTCGATTCCGATCGGGCTCCCAGCCCCGGAGCTCACACTGGTCGGCCCACTCGGCCGGCGACCGGTGGCCGCGGCGGGCGTTGCACCGGCGGCACGCGGCCACCTCGTTCTCGATCCAGCTCGGCCCGCCCTTCACCCGGGGCACCACGTGCTCGGTCGTCGCCTCGACGAGACCGGTCCCGACCGTCCGCCGACACCAGACGCAGGTGTCGCCGTCGCGGGCCAGGATCCGCTCCAGCCTGGCCCGGCGGCCCAGCCGGTCGGGCGGTCGACCCTCGGCGTCGCGCTCGCCGGTCATCGGCCCATCGAAGCACGTCGGCCATCGCGCCCACCACCGCATCCGGACGTGTCGCCGACGTGGTTCAGCGCGGCGCCGGCCCGGTGGTGTTGCGGGCCAGCAGCTCCGGGGTGAACACGTAGCTGTCTCGGTAGCGGTCGTTGCCGTCGATCTCCGCGGCGATGGCATCCGCGACCAGCGCCCCCATCTGGGCGAACGGCTGGCGCATGGTGGTCAGCGGCGGGTCGCTCGTCGCCGTGAAGTCGGTGCCGTCGTAGCCGACGACCGACAGGTCGTCCGGCACCGACAATCCGGCCGCCCTGGCGGCGGCGACGGCACCGAGGGCCATCAGGTCGTTGCCGCAGATCACGGCGGTCATCCCCCGGTCGAGCAGCCGGGTGGCGCCGGCCCGGCCGCCCTCGCGGGTGAAGACCGACTCGGCCACGTGCTCGGGTCCGGTGGCGAGGCCGTGGCGGTCGGCGGCCCGCTCGAAGCCATCGATGAACCTGGTGGTGGCGTGGTAGCGGGCTGGCCCGAGGAGGCAACCGATGCGCTCGTGGCCGAGCGAGACGAGGTGGTCGGTGGCCCGTTCCGCCGCTCTGGCCTCGTCGCACCGGACCTGTGGGACCGGCAGATCGACCGGGGCACCGTTCACCAGCACGAGCGGGGCGCGCTCGTCGATCAGGCGCCGGTAGGAGCCCAGGTCGACGGGTTGCTCGGCGTGGGCGCCGCCGATGAGGACCAGCCCGTCGACCGCCGTCTGGGCGAACTCGGTCAGGTACCGGTCCTCGCCGGCCAGGCCGGAGGCGGCCACGCCGACGGTGGCCACCGTGCCGTGGTGGGCGAGGTGCTCGGCGATCTCGTGGATCAGGCGGGGGAAGACCGGGTTCGTCAGCTCGGGCGACACGATGCCGACCGCGCCCCGTCGAATCCGGCCCGGCTCCGGGACGTCGGTGAAGCCGAGCTCGGCCAGGGCCGCCAGCACCCGGGTCCGGGTGGCGCTGGCGACGCCCGAGCGGCCGTTCAGCACCCGGCTCACCGTCGGCTCGCTCACGTGAGCGAGCGCGGCGACGTCACGCAGCGGTGGGCGTCGCGAGGTGGCCGGTTGGTCCATCGGCCCGCAGTCTAGGCCCATCTTCACAACTGCGTGAAAGAAGGGTTGTTCTTTCAGAAAGATCGACGTAGTTTTCCGGATAGTCGGTTCATGCTTCTGGGCCGACACCGATGCATCCCGAGGAGAGATCGTGATCCACCGAACGAAGATGTTGCTGGCCATCCTGCTGGCACTGATGCTCGTTGCTGCCGCCTGCGGCTCCGACGACGACGACGCCGGCAGCTCGGCAGACGAGACCGAGGCAACCGAGTCGACCGACGACACCGAGGCCGAGGACGAGGCGGCCGACGAGGCCGCCGACGAGGCCACCGAGGACGAGGCAACCGAGGACGAGGACGCGGCCGCTGAGGACGGGGCCGAGGAGGAGCCGCCGCCGGTCGTCCGGGCCGACGCCGACCTGGTGATCTGGGCCGACGACACCCGCACCCCGGTCATCGAGCCGCTGGCCGAGGCCTTCGGCGACGAGAACGGCGTGTCGGTCGCCGTCCAGGAGGTCAACTTCGGCGACATCCGTGACCGGCTGCAGACCGCCGGTCCGGCCGGCGAGGGTCCCGACGTGATCATCGGCGCCCACGACTGGCTCGGCCAGCTCGTGACTTCGGGCCTGCTGGCCCCGGTCGACCTGCCGAACGCCGGCGACTTCTCGCCCGTCGCCATCGAGGCCATGAGCTACGAGGGTCAGCTGTACGGCGTGCCCTACGCCATCGAGAACATCGCCCTGATCCGCAACGTCGACCTGGTACCCGACGCCCCGGCGTCGATGGAGGAGCTGGAGCAGGTGGCGCTCGATCTCGTCGCCGCCGGCGACGTCGAGGTCCCGCTGGCCATCCAGAACGATCCCGGCGATCCGTTCCACAACTTCCCGCTGTACACCGCCGCCGGCGGCTACCTGTTCGGCCTCAACGCCGACGGCAGCTACAACGCCGAGGACCTCGGCATCGACTCCGACGGTGGCCTGGCCGCCGGCTCGCAGTTCCAGGCCTGGGCCGAGTCCGGCCTGCTCACCGCCAGCCTCAGCTACGACGTCATGATCGAGAGCTTCGGCCAGGGCAACGCCCCGTTTGCCATCACCGGTCCGTGGGCGGTGTCCGACGCCGACCGTGGCTTCAAGGCGACCGGTGTCAACTACGTCGTCGAGCCGATCCCCGCCCTGGGCGGCACCACCGCAGCGCCGTTCGTCGGCGTCCAGGGGTTCATGGTCTCGGCCAACGCCGAGAACCCGCTGTTCGCCCAGACGTTCATCACCGAGGTCATGTCGACCGAGGAGGCCCAGACCGGGCTGTTCGAGGCCGGCGGCCGGCCCCCGGCCCACACTGCGGCCTTCGATGCCGCGGCCAGCGATCCCGACATCCAGGGCTTCGGTGAGGCCGGTGCCAACGGCCAGCCCCTCCCCGCCATCCCCGAGATGGGTTCGGTGTGGTCGGCCTGGACCGACGCCTACGGCCTGATCCTGTCCGGTGAGAGCTCGGGCGACGAGGCGTTCACCAACGCCGCCGAGCAGATCCGCACCCTGATCGCCGAAGGTTGATCGCATGTCGACGGCGATGACCGACGCCGGCTCCGACGCGGGCCAGGACCAGGACGACCGCCGACCCGGGACCCGTTCCCGGGCCGGCCTCCTGGCCGGCTCGATGGTCGGCCTGCTGGTGAAGGTCATCGCCCTCGGCACCCTCAACGCCACCTCGATCTGGGCCCTGACCCGGCTGGTGCCGGCCGGGGTCTGGCTCGGGGTGGCGTTCGTGGTCATCGCCACGGTGGCCATCGACATCGTCTACCTGTCGAGGGCCCGGTGGTCGATCGCCCTCAAGTACCTGCTGCCGGGCACGCTGCTGCTGCTCGCCTTCCAGGTGTACCCGGTGCTCTACACCGCCTACATCTCGACGACCAACCTCGGCACCGGCAACATCCTCGACAAGGAGGCGGCGATCGATCAGGTCGTCGCCACCTCGGTCGACACCACCGGTGGCGGGGACGGGGCGGTGTCGTTCGCGGCCCGTCCGGCCCAGGCCGCCGACGGCACGCTCGGCCTGCTGCTCCTCGACGAGCGGACCGACCCGCCGACCGTGCTGGTCGGCACCGAGTCCGGGGCCGTCCCCGCCGTCGACGTCACCTTCGACGGCGACCGGGTGGCCGAGGCCGACGGCTTCGTCGCCCTGCTCCTCGGTGAGCTGGCCGACCTCGAGGCCGACTTCGCCGCCCTCGAGGTGGCCAGCGACGAGGGCATCATCCGGCTCTCGACCCTCAACCGGGCCGCCCTGGTCGCCTTCCGGCTCCAGTACGACGCCGGCACCGACACGATCACCGATGTCACCACCGGCACCACCTACACACCCGTCGAGGGCTTCTTCCAGTCGGAGGCCGGCGAGCGCCTGACCCCCGGGTGGGAGGTCAACATCGGCTTCGAGAACTACCGCCGGGTCTTCGCCTCCGAGGCGATCCGGGGGCCGTTCCTCCAGGTCTTCGTGTGGAACTGGGCGTTCGCCGTCGGCACGGTCGTGTTCTCGTTCGTGGTCGGCATGCTGTTGGCCATCACGCTCGACCACCCCGACCTCAAGGGCAAGCGGATCTACCGGGCGCTCCTGATCTTCCCCTACGCCCTGCCGTCGTTCCTGACCGTCCTGGTGTGGCAGGGGATGATGAACCGCAACTTCGGCATCATCAACGACCTGATCGGGCTCGACGTTCCCTGGCTGACCGACCCGTGGATGGCGAGGGCGTCGGTGCTCCTGGTCAGCACCTGGCTGAGCTTCCCCTACTTCTTCCTGGTCTGCACCGGGGCGCTGCAGTCGATCCCCCGCGAGCTGACCGAGGCGGCCAACGTCGACGGGGCCAACGGCCGGCAGGCCTTCCGGGCCGTCACCTTCCCGCTGCTGCTGATCGCCGTCGCCCCGCTCCTGATCTCGTCGTTCGCCTTCAACTTCAACAACTTCAACGTCATCTTCTTCCTCAACCGGGGCGGGCCGCCGATCGCCGGGGCCCAGACCCCGGCCGGCAGCACCGACATCCTCGTGTCGTACACGTTCCGGTTGGCCTTCGAGAGCGGGCGGGGCCAGGACCTCGGCTTCGCCACCGCCATCTCGATCCTGATCTTCCTGCACGTGGCGCTCTTCAGCGCCTGGAGCTTCCGCCGAACCGCACGCCTGGAGGAGATCTGATGGGCTCGACGTCACTGCGCCGCTGGTTCGCCGAGGTCGGATGGCGGCACCTCGTCGGCATCTCGGCCCTGGTCTTCGCCCTCTTCCCGGTGCTGTTCATCGTGTCGTCGAGCGTCAACGCCGCCGGCACGCTGTCCGGGTCCGGGCTCGTCCCGAGCGAGTTCTCGCTGATCAACTACCGGGAGCTGCTCGACGGCACCGAGGCCCCGTTCCTGTCGTGGCTCGGCAACACGATCTTCGTGGCCGGCGGGGCTGCGATCCTCAACACCGCCCTGGCGGCGTTCGCCTCCTACGCCTTCTCCCGCATGCGGTTCACCGGTCGGCGGACCGGCCTGCTCAGCATCCTGCTGATCCAGATGTTCCCGACCACGCTGCTGTTCGTGGCCATGTTCGTCTTCGTCAGCGACATCGGCGGGGTGTTCCCCAGCCTCGGCCTCGGCTCCCGGGTGATGCTGCTGATCATCTATCTCGGTGGGGCGCTCGGCGTGAACACGTGGCTGATCAAGGGCTACTTCGACACGATCCCCCGCGACCTCGACGAGTCGGCGTTGATCGACGGCGCCTCCCACGCCCAGATCTTCTTCCGGGTCATCCTGCCGCTCGCCGCCCCGATCCTCGCCGTCGTCGCCCTGATCACGTTCGTGTTCACCCTCAACGAATTCCTGGTCGCCTCGGCGGTGCTCGGCCAGGGCGAGTCCGAGCAGTTCACGCTTGCCGTCGGCATGTTCCGGTTCATCGACGGTCAGGGCGGGGAGTGGGGTCAGTTCGCCGCCGGTTCGGTGATGTCGGGCATCCCGGTGGTCGTGCTGTTCCTGTTCCTCCAGAAGTACATCGTGTCCGGCCTCACCGCCGGCGCGGTCAAGGGATGACCGTGCCGGGCGAGCACGGTCTGACCAAGCCCCACCACGATCCCTCCGATCGGCTCACGTCGCATCCCCGCCCGTCGCTCGGCGACCGGGTGACCGTCGACGTCGAGCTGCCCGACGTCGACGCCGGCGGCCTGGCGGTCGACGGGGGCTGGCTCCGGGGGGTGCGGGACGGGGAGCAGTTCTGGGTCGACGGTGAGCTCGACCGTGCCGCCGGCGGCGGAGCCGGTGACCGGCTCCGGTTCGAGTTCGACATCACCCAGCCGGTCCACAACTACCGCTTCCACCTCGACACGGCGGACGGGCCCCGTTGGCTGACCGGCATCGGGCTGATCGACTACGACCCGGGCGACCGCGAGGACTTCCGGCTGATCACCGCCGGTGGCGCCCCCGACTGGGTCCCCGACGTCGTCTGGTACCAGATCTTCCCCGACCGCTTCGCCACCTCCGGCACCAATCGCCCGGCCGATCCGTTGACCCCGACCGACACCTCCTGGGCCCGGTGGGCCGAGTGGGACGACCCGGTTGCGTCGGGGCCGGCGGCGATGACCCAGCTGTACGGCGGCGACCTCGATGGTGTGATCGGCCGGCTCGACCACCTCGTCGACCTCGGGGTCGGCGGGATCTACCTGACGCCGGTCTTCCCCGCCCGCTCCAACCATCGCTACGACGCCTCGACCTTCGACACCGTCGATCCCGTCCTCGGCGGCGACCGGGCCCTGGCCGCCCTCAGCGAGGCCGCCGGCCGGCGGGGCATCCGGGTGATGACCGACCTGACCCTCAACCACACCGGCGACGGTCACGAGTGGTTCGCAGCCGCCAAGGCCGACGCCGGCTCGGTCGAGGCCGGCTTCTACCACTTCACCGATCATCCGGTTCGCTACGAGAGCTGGCTCGGCATCGCCAGCCTGCCCAAGCTCGACCACCGCAGCACCGAGCTGGCCAGACGCTACTACGCCGGTCCCGACTCGACGCTCGGCCGTTACCTGCAGCCGCCGTTCGACATGGCCGGCTGGCGGATCGACGTGGCCAACATGACCGGCCGCCTCGGTCCGCTCGACCTCAACCAGCAGGTGGCGAGGGCGGCCAGGGCCACCGTCGACGGGCTCGGCGGCGACCGTTGGCTGGTGGGCGAGCACTTCTTCGACGCCAGCCTCGACGCCCCGGGCGACGGCTGGCACGGGGTCATGAACTACGCCGGTATCACCCGGCCGATCGTCTCGTGGCTCGGCGAGTTCACCTCGCTCAGCGCCTTCATGGCCGGCCCCGGTCAGGCGGGGCGCGACGGTGTCCAGATGGCCCGGTCGATGGACGCCATCCGAGCGGCCATGCCGTGGCAGGTCACGCTCGGATCGATGAGCCTGCTCGGCTCCCACGACACCGCCCGCTGGCGCACGATGTGCACCGACGACGAGCGGGCCCTCGTCGGCTTCGGCCTGCTGCTCTGCCTCCCCGGTGCACCGACGTTCTTCTACGGCGACGAGGTCGGCCTGACCGGCGACAGCTCGGAGCAGGCCCGGCGCCCGATGCCGTGGGACACCGCCGCCTGGGACCACCGCTTCCTCGCCCACTACCGCCGACTGGTCGCCGTGCGAAACAAGCACGAGGCGCTCCGCCGGGGCGGGTTCCGCTGGGTCGACACCGCCCCGGACGCGGTCGTGTTCCTGCGCGAGACCCCGTCGCAGCGGCTGCTCGTCCGGGCGTCGCGGGCGACGACCGAGCCGCTGGCGATACCGGCCCGGTTGCTCGGAGCCGAGACCCTGGCCGCCGTCGTCGACGCCGACGACCTCCGTCCGCGGGCGGGGGCGTTCACCCTGCCAGGTGACGGGCCGTCGCTGTCGATCTGGGAGCTCGGCTGAGCCGGACATGGCGGTCCCGGGCCCCCGAGCGGCGGTGCCCCGGTCGACCCACGGCGACGGTCCGAGCTTCTACAGTGGCCAGTCGATGGCCGAGGACGTGAACCACCAGCGTGAGCTCATCGAGTTGATGACCGAGGCCGGGGTGCTCCGGTTCGGGCAGTTCGTGACCAAGAGCGGGCGGGCCAGCCCGTACTTCGTCAACACCGGGCTCTACCGCACCGGTGACCAGATCCGCCGGCTCGGCCGGCTCTATGCCGGGGCCATACTCGAGCGGCTGGGGCCAGAGGCGTTCGACGTCCTGGTCGGACCGGCCTACAAGGGCATCCCGCTCGCGGTCACCACCGCCATCGCCCTGTCCGAGCTCGGTCACGACAAGGCCTACTGCTTCAATCGCAAGGAGGCCAAGGACCACGGCGAGGGCGGAGTGCTCGTCGGCCACGAGCTGGCCGACGGTGACCGTGTCCTGCTCGTCGAGGACATCACCACCGCCGGCACCGCCATCCGAGACATCGTCCCGGTCCTCCGGGCCCAGGCCGACATCGAGCTGGCCGGGCTGGTCGTGTCCGTCGATCGCTGTGAGCGTGGGCTCGACGACCGCTCGGCCCTGCAGGCGCTGGCCGACGAGTTCGCCATGCCGACGTTTGCCATCGTCACCGTGCACGAGATCCTCGCCCTGATGGACCTCGACGAGTCGACCCGGTCCGCCCTCGCCGCCTACCTCGACCGCTACGGCGCGGCCGAAGCCACCCCCGGCCTGGCCTGACGTCGGCCGGTCGCACCGGCGCCGGCCACCACGACCTGGACGGCGGGAACCGGTGGCCGCCGCAGCCGCCGATTCCCGCCGCGACCGGTGGTGGTTCGTGGTCGCCGCCATCGGTGAGACGGCCAGCCGACGGTCCTGATACGGGCCAGCCGGTGGGAGCGACCGATCCGGTCGGCTCCGTGGTGCCTTGATCCGACCTCGACGCCTCGTTAGGGTCGTTGGACAGGCGTTGCGCCCGCCTCACCTCCATCGGCCCGCCCCAGCCGGGCCGGATTCGGTTCAGACGAACCGCTGACCGGAGGCAAAGGGGATACCCGTCCTCGCGTGCACGCATCGACGGTCATCCCGCCGGCCCGGGGTGTCGCTGGGGGGCCGCCAGCCGGCACGGAGGACCGAGGCAGACGATGACGGCGAACCGACGGCGCAAGCGACGGGTACGAGCCCGGGCGGCCAAGACCGGTGAGTCCTACACCGCCGCGCTCCGGCACCTCCAACGACAGGAGGCAACCATGTCCACCTTCACCATCGAGACCGCCGGCGTCACCGACACCGGCAACGTGCGCCCATCAAACGAGGACCACTACCTGGCCGGCGGCGACCTGTTCGCCGTCGCCGACGGGATGGGCGGCCTCGGCAACGGCGAGCGGGCCAGCCGGCTCGCCATCGAGACCCTGCAGGAGGCGTTCGCCGAGCAACCGACCGCCCTCGGCCTGGTCGAGGCCGTCGCCAGGGCCAACACCGCCGTCGACGAGGCTGCGGCGGCCGAGTCCGGTCCGGACGACCGCCCGTGGGGCACGACGTTGGCCGCCGTGGCCAGGGTCGGCTCGGGCGACGAGGACCGCCTGGTCGTGGTCAACGTCGGCGACTCCCGGGTCTACCTGTTCCGGGACGGCGTGCTGACCCGGCTCAGCTCCGACCACAGCCGGGTCGCCGACCTGGTCAGGGCCGGCGAGATCAGCGAGGCCGAGGCGGCCGAGCACCCGGAGCGGCACGTGCTGACGCTGGCGCTCGGCGTCGGCGCATCGGTGGCGCCGAGCGTGAACCACGTCAGACCCCAGGCCGGTGACCGGCTGCTGCTGTGCAGCGACGGACTGTTCAACGAGGTCCCGAGCGGCGAGATCGCCGCCGCCCTCGGCTCCGACGGTCGGCCGGGCGACGTCGCCGATCGGCTGGTGGCCCAGGCCAAGGCCAACGGCGGGGGCGACAACGTGACCGTGGTCGTGGCCGACGTCGGCTGAGTCGAACCTGCGGAGCAGGTTCTCTACGAGTTCGCCGAAGGGCGAACTCTCTGGCTCCACCGGGGAGCCCTGGAGATCGATCTCGCCGCATGGCTCGAGGTCGTCGCCGCCGGGAACCAGGCGCTCGTCAGCCGGGCTCGTCGATCGGGTCACGCTCGATCCCGAGCCCGGCGGCGAAGGCGAGCGGGTAGGCGAGGGCCATCAGCTGGGTCTCGTCGATCAGGCAGCCGGCCAGCGAGCCGATCCCGGTGAGGGCCAGCGACGTGGCCCCACGGAGGTCGACCCGCTCGGCCCGCAGCCGATCGACGTTGACCTCGCTCAGCGCGGTGTCGACGAACTCGACGTCGGTGGCCTCGGCCTCGTAGGCGTCGGCCTCGTCGAGGGTGCAGTCGACGAAGCGGACCCGCTCCAGCCTCGTCATCCGCAGGTTGGCGTAGCGCAGCGAGCAGCGGACGAGCTCCACGTCGGTCAGCCGGGCGCCGGACAGGTCGGCGCCGGTCAGCTTGCAACCCTCCAGGCGGCAACCGATCAGCGACCGCATCGAGGCCTGGCTCAGGTCGGCGTGCACCAGGTGGCTCCGCCTGGCCTCGATCGTGAGCCCGGGCTCGGCGCCGACCAGGCCCGTCACCACCGACTCGGTCACCGTCAGCTCGGTGCAGCCGGCGAGATCGGGCGCCGGCTCGGGTCCGGCGGCGACGTCGATCAGCTCCGCCCAACCCCGGTCGACGTCGAGCGTGCCGGACCAGTCGCCCGCCGGCTCGACCCGGTGCAGCCTCGGCGGCCGGGCATACGGCTCGTTCACGTCGACCCAGGGCATTGGCCGAGCCTAGGTCCGCGTTGTGACGGTCAGCCCCAGAAGGCGCGCACCACCTGGACGAACCGGTCGGGATCGACGAGGTGGGGGTAGTGTCCGTGGTCAGCCCACACCTCGACCTCCGCCCCGGCGATCGAGCCGGCGAGCCACTCGGTGTAGCCCGGCCCGGGATCGACGCCGAACACGGTCAGGTAGGGCACGTCCCGCCCGCCGTAGCCGCCGAGGGCCTGGGCAACGACCTGGTCGACCTCGTCGGCCGACATGTCGAACAGCAGGGCCCAGATGCCGAGCACGACGTCCTGGTCGGCCCGCCGGACGGCGCCGATCCGGCTCCGCTCGTCCGCGCTCAGCAGCGGGCCGGCCAGCTGCTCGAACATCTGCTCCATCACGGCCGGGAACGACGCCGAGTCCTTCAACGGGCCCTCGATCTCGGCGAGCTGGGCCTTGAAGCCGCCGAGCTGCAGGCTCTGGTCGACGTTCACCACCGAGGCGACGGGCGCCGCCGCCCCGACGGCGCTGACGACCGCCCCGCCGAGTGAGTGGCCGACCAAGTTGGCGGCGCCGAGCAGGTCGAGCGCCTGGAGCACGGCGACCACGTCGCCGGCCATCACCTCCAGGTCGTAGCGGTCGGCGGTGCCGGACCGGCCGTGACCCCGGAGGTCCAGGGTGACCACCCGGTTGCTCCCGGCGAGCCGCTCGACGATCGGGTCCCAGCTGGCGCCCGACTCGGTGATGCCGTGGACGAGGACAGCCGGTGGCCCGTCGCCGCCGTGATCGACGTAGTGGATCGCGGGCTCACCGGGGCGTTCGAGGAAGGTCATGGCCGGCGAAGGTACCACCGCACACGATCGGACCGGTAGGCGCAGCGGCGGTCGCTCCGCCGGTGCGCTCAGCGGGCGACGCCGGTGAAGGCGACGATGGCCCGGCCGCCGGTCGGTGCCTCGCCGGTCTCGACCTGGGCCAGCAGCCCGGCCAGTCCGGCCGAGCCGGTGTGGGAGACCGGGATGGCGGTCGTGGCCACGGCCAGCTCGTTCGCCAGGACGATGGTCGGCTCGGCCACCACGAGCGGCTGGCCGCCGGTCTCGTGCGTCCGGCGCAGGAGGGGCAGCCAGTCATAGGTGATGTCGTCGAGGATGCCGGTGGCGGCCGATTGGGGCTCGGCCTCCCAGGCCCACATGTAGCGATCGGGTTCGGCGGCCGCCCGGTCGAGGTCGAACCCGTCGGCCACCAGCCGGTCCCAGGCCCGGCGCAGCGGGGCGCAACCCTCGGCCTGGACCGGGAACAGGCGGGCCTCGGGGGCGCCGAGCGAGGCGGCGGTGGCCATCGCTCCGCCCCCGACCTGGAGATAGAGGTGATCGCCTGGCCCGACGCCGCCGGGCAGCTGGTCGCCCAGCTCCCAGCCGAGGGTCCGGCCGCCGTCGAACGCGGATGGCGTGTCGGTGCCCTGGACGGAGAACGGGCGGGCGCCACCCTCCACCGCCTCCCGGAACCGCAGGTAGGCCGGGTCGCCGGCCTCGCCCTCGATGCGAGGGCAGCGGGTCACCGTGGCCCCGAGCTCGGTCAGCCGGTGCACGATCCACTCGTCGGCCCAGGTCGGCACGAACACCTCGAGGGTCCGCTCCAGCGCGGCGGCGACCACGCCGGCGGCCAGGGCGGCGTTGCCGCAGCTGGCGATGGCCAACCGGGAGGCCCTGGCTGCGCCCAGCTCCTCGTCGACCAAGAGCCCAAGCGCCGTGCCGAACAGGTGGCGGGCCTTGTGGGAGCCGGCCACGTTGCCGGTCTCGTCCTTGACGAACAGCTCGCCGTCGAACCGGGCGGCCGCCGCCAGCTCGGGGGCGGCCCGCAGTGGGGTCACGGCGAACCCGTCGCCGTCGACCGACGCCACCTCGGCGTCCAGGCGGGCCACCAGCTCGACGAACCGGTCGTCGCCCAGGCGACCGTCGGCGACGGGGCGGTAGGCGTCGAGCCGGTCCCGGTACTCGATGAAGGGATGCATGGGAGGCGTCGGGTCCGTCGGGTTCGCCGGCCGGTCAGTCGGCCGCCAACCCTGTGTCGCGGTTGAACTGGCGGATCCGCTCGTCCCAGCCGTCGAGCAGGGGCCGCAGCCCGTCCCACCAGGCCTGGTCGCGCCGGACCTCGAAGTCGGGGATCGACACCCCCTGCTGCTCGACCCAGGTGAAGTAGCCGAGGTTGAACACCCGGTCACGCTCGACCGGGCCCATGTCGAGGGTGTGCTCGGTCGACACGTCCTCGAGGTGGCGGCTGAACACCGCCGCGGCCTCGTCGTCGTCGAAGCCGCCGGGGTAGTGGGTCGACATGACCTTCTCCCGCTCCGAGTCGTACAGCTCGGAGCCGTCGGTGGCCACGGTGACGATCACGTCGTCCGGCCCGAGGTCCCAGCGCTTGGCCGCGGTGATGGCGGCGAGCGTGTTGCAGATCGACGAGTAGCCCATGTCGACCAGGGCCCCGATCACCGGCTCGGGCACGCCACGCTCGGCCAGGACCCGCTTGCCGGCGGGGGAGTTGAACAGCAGGTCGAGCTCGTCGGTCGATCGGTCGCTGATCCCGACGACCAGATCGGTGTTGGTGACGTTGTGGATCAGCGGCACGTGCTTGTCGCCGATGCCCTGGATGTTGTGGTCGCCGAAGCCGTTGTAGAGCAGCGTCGGGCACTCGAGGGCCTCGACGGCCACGATCCTCGCCTGCTCGGCGTCCTTCAGGTAGTCGCCGGCCCCGAGGGTGCCGGCCGAGCCGGACGCCGACACGAAGGCGGCCAGCCGACCCGGGCGATCGGCGGTGACGTGGCGGTACACGGTCTCCAGCGCCGGGCCGGTCACCCCGTAGTGGCCGAGGTGGTTCGAGAACTCGCTGAACTGGTTGAGGATCACGTTGGTCGGATCCTGGGCCAGCCGGTTGCACTCGTCGTAGATCTCCTTGACGTTGCTCTCGGTCCCGTAGGTCCGGATCACGTCGTCGGGGTGCTCGATCCAGCGATCGAGCCACTCGAACCGCTCCCGGCTCATCCCCTCGGGCAGCACGGCGACCCCCCGGCAGCCCATGATGCGGGAGATGGCGACGCCACCCCTGGCGTAGTTGCCGGTCGACGGCCAGATGGCCCGGCTGACGGTCGGGTCGAAGCGGCCGGTGACCAGGCGGGCGACCAGGCACGAGTAGGCGGCGAGGACCTTGTGGGCCCGGATCATCGGGAACCGGTTGCCGAACGCCAGCACGATCCTGGCCTCGACCCCGGTCAGCTCCGGCGGGAGCTCGACGTGGTTGGGCACGTCGACGACGCCGGGATGGTTGGGCCCGGTCGGATCGTCCGCGTGATCGTTGAACCAGTGGACCCGGAACAGGTTGCGGGGATCGGGGGCGTCCTTGTCGACGGTCGCCAGGGCCTCGGTGACCGAGGCCGGGATCGTCGACGGGTCCCGCAGCTGGGCGAAGGTCGGCAACACGATGCCCTGCTCCCGGAACCGCTGCACGGCGTTGGCATAGGCGGTCTCGCCGCCGGGGGCGAACTCGTCGAACACGGCGAGGCCGGCGCCGGGAGCGGGGGCGGTCATGTGGGTCGTCGTTGCGGTCACGGCGTCGGTCCTCAGGCTTCCAGTCGGTCGAACAGTCGGGTCGCGGCCTCGGCCGCCTTTGCTCGGATCTCGTCGCCGTCGACCCGGGTCGGGGCCCCATCGGCCCACAGGGTCTCCCGGCCGCTCGGCCCGTCGACCTCGACCCGGAGCGGCGACACGCCGGGGGAGTAGGCCAGCCGCCACGGGTCCATCACCGGATAGTCCCAGGTGACGACGTCGCCGGCCGAGTCGGGGAACAGCGCGCGGCCCGTCTCCAGCCAGCCCCAGGCCAGGTCGGGGGTGGCGGTGACGTCGTGCTCCCGGGCCCGGACGAAGGCCACCCGGAACTCGTCGAGCATGTCCGCACCGATCCCGTCGGTGCCGAGCGCGACCGGCAGGCCGGCCTCGACGAAGCGGGTCGGTCTGGCGTAGCCGACGGCGTTGTTCATGTTCGACCGGGGATTGTGGACCACGGTGCCGGTGAGCCCGTGGTCGTCGGGCAGGTGGACGCCGTGGACCAGCCACCAGTCCTCCGCGGTGTGACCCCGGAGCCGGTCCCAGGTGTCGGCCGGGCCCTCGGCGACGTGCACGTGGACCCCGACGCCGTGGTTGCTGGCCAGCTCGGCCGCGGCGGCGATCGTGTCGTCGGTGCAGGTGAACGCGGCGTGGATGCCGACCATGCCGGACCCGCCCTCCCGCAGGAACCGGTCGTTCTCAGCCAGCCCGGCGGCTGCGCCATCGGGTCCGTGGCGGTCGGTCACGCCGTAGGCGCAGTTGACCCGGACGCCGACCTCGGCGCACGCCTCGGCGATGATCGACAGCGACCCGTCGATGGCGTTCGGCGACTCGTGGTGGTCGACGATCGAGGTGCAGCCCCGGGCCAGCGCCTCCAGGGCGCCGAGCTTGGCCGACCACTCGATCAGGTCGTCGTCGAGGGCGCAGTCGAGCCGCCACCAGACCAGCTCGAGGATCTCGAGGAACTCGGTCGGGGTGCGGGGCGGGGCCGGCATGCCCCGGGCCAGCGCCGAGTACAGGTGGTGGTGGGCGCAGACCAGCCCCGGGGTCTGGTCGGGCGCCAGCGAAGGAGCCGGGTCGTTCATCAGCCGGCCTCGTCCACGGCGGCGGCGCGGTCCAGCCGGTCGAACACCTCCGACAGGGGAGTGGTCGACCACGGGCGCTCCCGGTTGGCCTCGTTGGCCAGCGGCAGCTCGTTTCGCCAGACGCCGTCGGCGGCCCGCAGGGCTGCGGCCACGGCGCCGGCCGTCGGGACCAGGCCGATCTCACCGACGCCCTTGATGCCGTAGGGGGCGTCGGGCTCGGGCGACTCGATGAGCTTCACGTCGACCGGGGGCATGTCCTTCGGGCGGATGATCTCCAGGCTGCGGAGGGTGTCGTTGAGCGGCAGGCCGTCCGGGTCGCAGGGGAAGCCCTCGGACAGGGCGTAGCCGAGGCCCATGTGCACCGCTCCCTCGATCTGGCCCTCGCACAGCAGCGGGTTGACCGCCCGGCCGACGTCGTGGGCCGCCACCACCTTCTCGACGGTTGCCGTCTCGGGATCCATCACCACCAGCTGGGAGGCGTAGCCGAACGTCGAGTGGATCACCGGGTGCTCGAGGCCCTCGCTCAGCGAGTTGGTCCAGTCGACCCGGTACTCACCCTCGTAGTCGACGCCGGGCCGGCAGCCGTCGGCCAGCGCCCGCTTGCACGCATCGGCCACCGCCCCGGCCCCCATCAGGGTGCCCCGGCTGCCGGTGGTCTGGCCGGCGCCGAGCTCACGGGTCGAGTCGACGATGACCTCGACCTGGTCGGCCGACACACCGAGCTCCTCGACGGCGACCTGCAGCGCCACGGTGTGCACCCCCTGACCCATCTCGGTCCAGCAGTGCCGTACCTCTATGCGGGGGCCGGCCTCGCCGCCCTCGTCGGGGCGGAAGCGCACGACCGCCTTGGCGATCTCCTTGAACCCGTTGCCGAGGCCCGAGTTCTTGAGCCCGAGGCCGACCCCGACCGCCTTGCCGGCGGCCACCGCCGCCTCGAAGTCGTCGCGGACGGCGTCGAGGCAGGCCCTGGCCCCGGCCGAGCCCTCGCTCATGATCTGACCGGGACCCCACACGTCGCCGGGGTCGACGACGTTGCGGCTCCGCATCTCCCACCCGCTGATCCCGACGGCGGCGGCCAGGCGGTCCATGACCCCCTCCATGGCGAACTGGGCCTGGTTGGCCCCGAAGCCACGGAACGCACCACACACCGAGTTGTTGGTTCGGGCCGCGACCGCATCGACGGCGATGTTGGGCACGACGTAGGGGCCCGAGGCGTGACCGGCGGCCCGCTCCAGCACCTTCATGCCGACCGATGCATACGGCCCCGAGTCGCCGACCATCTGCACGGCGAGGGCGGTCAGCCGGCCGTCGGCGTCGCAGCCGGCCCGGTACTCCATGCGGATCGGGTGGCGCTTGGCGTGGACCAGCAGCGACTCCTCCCGGGAGAAGGTGGTCCTGACCGGGCGGCTCAGCAGCCAGGCCGCCAGCGCGGTCTGACCCTGGTTCGACATGTCCTCCTTGCCGCCGAAGGCCCCACCGTTCGACACCAGCTCGGTGACGACCAGCGACGGGTCGATGTCGAGGATGCGGGCGATGTCGTTGCGGTCGTCCCAGATGCCCTGACCGCCGCTGTAGACGATCATCCGATCGACGTCGGCCACCGCCGGGGTCGCAGCGTCCGTTGCGTCGCCGGCGGTCAGCGGCAGCGGTCGACCGGCCGGGACGGGTACGGCCAGGGTCGACTCGGGCTCGACGAAGGCGTGCTCGATCCGCTGGGTCTGGAACGTCTCGGTGACCACGTGGGCCGACGACGCCAGCGCCACCTCGACGTCGCCCCGGCGGTAGGTCGAGCGGGACAGCACGTTGCCGTCGAGGGTCCACACCGCATCGGGGGCGTTGGCCCCGGGGTCGACGGCCACGACCGGATCGGTGACCGGCTCCAGCACATCGTAGGTGACCTCGATCAGCTCGGCCGCAGCGCGCGCCGTCGGCCGGTCCTCGGCCACCACCAGGGCCAGCACGTCGCCGAGGTAGCTGGTGCGGCCGCCGACCGGGATGAACACCGGCCAGTCCTTGTGGATCAGGCCGTGGCGCAGCTCGCCCGGCACGTCGGCCGCGGTGACGACCCGGACCACGCCGGGCATCGCCTCGGCCGCGGCGGTGTCGATGGCCACGACGTCGGCCCTGGCCTGGTCGGCCAGGTGGACGGCGCCGTGCAGCAGCGGCCCGGCCAGGTCCGCGTCGGGGACCATGTCGTCGATGAACGGGCGGGTGCCGAGGGTCAGGGTCGCGGCCTCGTACTTGATGAGCCGTGCACCGACACCGCCAGAGGCGGTGGGGGAGCCGACACCCTTCGGCTCGATGACCACCGGGGTCTCGCCCCTGGCCAGGTCCTCGATGGCGTCGAGGATCTTGACGTAGCCGGTGCAGCGGCACAGGTGGGCGCCGAGCAGGCGGGCCGCATCCTCCCGTTGGAGGGCCTCGCCCTTCTTGTCGATCATCGCCTTGGCCCGGGCGACGATCCCCGGCGTGCAGAAGCCGCACTGCAGGGCCCCGTTGGCGGCGAAGGCGGCGGCGTAGCGGGCCGCCTCCTCGGGGTCGAAGCCCTCCAGGGTCACCACGTCGGTGCCCTCGGTCCGCTCCAGCGAGGTCTGGCACGCGACCCTGGCCTTGCCGTCGACCAGCACGGTGCAACAGCCGCACTGGCCAGACGGGGCGCAGCCGTCCTTCGGGGAGAGCACCCCCAGCTCGTCCCGGAGGGCGGCCAGGAGGTGCTCGTGCGTACCCCCGATCGACACCGGGGTGCCGTTGAGGACGAACGAGCACCGCTCGGTCGGTGGCGCGGGGGATGTGGTGGTCGGGTTCTCGGCGGTTTCGGTCACGGTTCCGCTCCTTCGTGCCGCGGCGGTGGCACCTCGACGCCCTTCTGGGTCGTGATCCGTCGGTAGACCTCGGGCCGCCGGTAGCGGGCGAAGTCGAACAGCGTCTCCTTGTAGTGCCGGCACCAGTCGAGATCGCAGTCGGCGACGACGAGCTCGTCACCGCTGGTCACGGCCTGGGCCACGATCTGCCCGGACGGGGCGATGATCGCCGACTGAGCCAGCGACTCGACGCCCTCCTCGGTGCCGCCCTTGGCCACCCCGACCACCCACGTGCCGTTCTGGTAGGCGCCGGCCTGCATGACCAGGGCGTTGTGGAACCCCTGCAGGGCGTTCTGGCCGGGATCGGGGGCGTAGTGGATCGGCGTGTTGTAGCCGATCAGGATCAGCTCGACCCCCTGCAGGCCCATCTCGCGGTAGGTCTCGGGCCAGCGGCGGTCGTTGCAGGTGGCCATCCCAACCAGCCCGCCGAAGGCCGGCCACACCCCGAAGCCCTGGTCGGACTCCTCGAAGTAGCGGCGCTCCAGGTGCTGGAACGGCCGCCAGGGCTCGTCGTCCTCGTGGCCGGGGATGTGGACCTTGCGGAACCGGGCCACCTCGCCGCCGGCGCCGTCGACCAGGATCGTGGTGTTGTAGCGGTGCCCGTCCGGGGTCAGCTCGGCGTAGCCGAGCGAGAAGCCGATGCCGTGGCTGGCCGCCGCGTCGAACAGCGGCTTGGTCTCGGGGCCGGGCATCTCGGTCTCGAAGTAGTGGTCGTGGCCCGAGAGCTCCTCGGTGTACCAGCGGGGGAAGAAGGTGGTCAGGGCCAGCTCGGGGAAGGCCACCAGCTCGACGCCTCGATCGGCGGCCCGGTCGAGCAGGGCGATCAGGCGAGCGACGACCGACGATCGGGGCTCGTCGCGGCCGACCGGCCCGAGCTGGCCGGCGGCGACCCGGAGCATCCGCCGAGCGGCGTCGGGCCCGTCGCCGTCGTCGGCCGTCATCGGGCGCCTCCGAGGGGGTTGCCGCCGTCGCGGCCGAGCAATTGCGCAACGACGTCGCCATCGGCCTCGTGGCCGTCGCGAGCTCGCAGGTCACCGTCGGCGCCGACCAGGAACCCCTGCCCGGTCCGGCCATCGAACACGTCGGGGCTGGTGAACAGGCGCGGCTTCACCTTGGCCGGGTCGCCCTCCTCGGGGCAGAACGTCATGCAGTTCCCGCACTCGTTGCACAGCTCGGCCCACAGCAGGTACTGCTGGCGGTCGGACTGGCCCTCCAGCGACGGGATGGAGAAGAAGGCGTCGTTCGGGCACACGGTGATGCAGAAGTTGCAGGCGACGCAGCCGAACATCTCCAGCCGGTGGTCGACCTCCCGGGGCAGCTTGGCGTTGCCGTCGGCGTGGTACGACGCCTTGCCGTCGCCCCGGATGGTGGCGACGTGGGCCGCGACCGCCGAGCGGTGTCCGGCCGCCTCGCTTGCCGCCTGACGGCTGGCCCGGTACGAGGCCAGGTCGGTGCAGCCGGCGTCGCGCACCGCAGCGGTGAGCGACTTGAGCATCGGGGCCAGGCGCCCGTAGCCACCGGGCTTGAGCAGATCGGAGCAGATCGTGGCCGGGTTGACGCCGGCCGCCAGCGTGTCGGCCAGGTTGTTGCGCGAGACACCGGCCGAGAAGCTGACGAGGACGTCACCGCCGCCGCTCGGACCGGGGATGTCGAGCATCCCCGGCAGGGCGTCCGACAGGCGCTCGAGCAGCGACATGGCCAACACGTGCAGCGGCGGGCCCGAGAGGTACATCGTGTCCTCGGGCATCCACTGCTTGGTGTTGTCGACCACCAGGGTGTTGGTCAGCTTGATGCCGAAGCGATGGCCCCGCTCGATGGCGTACTCCCGCAGCTCGCCGATCAGCTCGATGCCGCGGTCGAACTGCAGGTCCTCGGCGAACGCCTGCTCCTTGACCGAGACGTCGGTGTAGCCGAGCTCGTCGTTGACGATGCCGGCCACGGTCTCGTAGCCGAGCAGCGTCGGGTTGAGCTTGACGATGACGTCGAGATCGTGGACGTCGATCAGGTGCTTGGTGATCGCCTCGATCTCGTTCGGCGGGCAGCCGTGGAACGTCGAGAGCGTCAGCGAGTCGGACAGCTCGTCGACGAAGTCGAGGTCGCGGAACTCGGCGAAGGCGTCGGGGATCTCGGGTCTGAGCCGATCGACCTCGCCCCTGGCGTCGCCCATGCCGACGATGAAGGCCGCGACCCGAGGGTCGGAGATGCCGGCCAGGTCGTAGCCGACCGACAGGTCGAACACATGAGGGCCAGGATCGGGGCCGACGAGGTCGGACAGCGGTTCCCAGCGGCGGAGGATGTCGAGCAGCATCGACGCCTTGACGTACTCGGTCAGGCTCTGGGTGAGCGTCAGCTCCTGGCTCCACTCGATGTTGTAGCCGATCGTCTGCATGTCGATGCACGGCCGGCTGATCTCGAGCTCGTCGAGGATCTGGACCGTCTTCAGCTCGAACAGCCGCGACCCGCCGAGCCACGAGAGCGCGATGTTCTGGGCCAGCTGGCTGTGCGGGCCGGCCGCCGGCCCGATCGGGGTCGCCGCCGGTCGACCGAGGAACGAGAACCCCAGGTCGATCTCGGGGTCGGGCTTCCAGAAGCGCCCGGTGGGGAGGTCGAAGATGCGGTTCCGGGTGGTGAACTCGTGATCGATGCGCCCGAGCAGGGCGCCGAGGCTCATCGGCGTGAGCGGTGCGGTGTCGCCGACCTCGCCCGCCGCGGGCTCAACCAGGGTCTTCGCCGCTTGGGTCACCGCACCAGCCTAGCACGCTGTACAAAATGTAAAATCAGGACACCCGACCTCGGGTCTCCGGCGGGTGTCGTGCACTGGGCAGGCCCGAGTCGAACCGGTACGTTGACTCCCATGAGCTCTGGAACCGACGGTGCCGACCGCGGCAACGGCGCACGGTCAGACGAACTCGACCGCTCGCTCTCGGTCGAGTTCCTCGTCGAGCCGTTCGCCGAGGGGGTTCCCGGCCCCCACGTCGAGGCCGCCCTGTCGCCGTTCGAGCGTCGAGGGGTCGAGGTCGACCTCGGCCCGTTCGCGTCCATCGCCTCCGGCGACCCGGACACGGTGGCCGAGGCCGTCGGGGAGATGGTCCGCGACGCCATGGCCGCCGGGGCCACGTCGCTGCGCATCCACGTCGGCGCCGACCCGAAGGACCTGTCGGTCGGCCCGCTGCACGACGCCCTGACCAGCATGATCCGGGCTGCCGAGCGCGACATCGGGACCGCCGTCGACGACTGGAGTCGGGCCGACAAGCAGCGCGTCGTCCGCCTGCTCGAGGAGCAGGGGGCGTTCCTCCTCCGGGGCGCGGTCGACGACATGGCCCGCATCATGGGTGTCAGCCGGATCACCATCTACAACTATCTCAACGCCATCGACCGCTCGTGACCACGCCGATGCGTGAACACGACGGAAACACCATCTTCACGATTGGTTTCCCGGGGAGGCGCACGGCGATGGGACCGGTGGGCTAGATTTCCCTGCCGGGGCAGGCGTGGGTCCCGGAAGGAACTGCCAGTGCAACCGTCGGCGGAGCAGACGAACGAGCCATGATCAGGCGTGCCCTCGGCGGGGTGGTCCCCCTCGGCGCGGCCCTGGTGGCCTTCCTGTTCGGGGCCATCATGATCCTGGCCCTCGGCGCCAACCCGATCGACGGGCTGGTCGCCATCCTCGACGGTGCCTTCGGCACCCGCGAGCGGGTGGCCACCACCGCGGTACGGGCGACGCCGCTGCTGCTGGTCGGCGTCGGCATCACCGTGGCGTTCCGGGCCAGGGTCATCAACATCGGCGGTGAGGGCCAGATCGTCATCGGGGCCCTGATGGCCACCGCCGTCGCCCTCGCCATCCCCGACACGCCCCGGCCCCTCCTGCTGCCCCTCGTCCTGATCGTCGGGATGATCGGCGGCGGGATCTGGGGCTCGATCGCCGGTGTGCTGAAGGCCTACGCCTCGGTCAACGAGATCCTGTCGACGATCATGCTCAACCTCGTCGCCGTCCAGGTCATGAACTACCTGCTGCGCGGCCCGATGATCGATCAGGCCGAGCTGGAGGGCAGCCGCATCCCCCAGACCGAGCGGCTGACCGACAACGCCGCCCTCCCGATCCTCGTGCCCGGCACCCGGTTCCACCTCGGGATCGTGATCGCGGTCGTGGCCGCCATCGTCGTCTACGTGCTGCTGTGGCGGAGCCCGCTCGGCTTCCGGCTCCGGGCCGTCGGCCACAACCCCGACGCGGCCAGGGCGTCCGGCATCTCGGTCGAGCGCAGCCTCGTGACCGCCATGGCCATCAGCGGGTCGCTGTCCGGCCTGGCCGGCGCCGTGCTGGTGTTCGGCAGCGAGAGCCTTCGCATGGTCACCGACGGGTCGACCGCCGGGTTCACCGGTGCCGCCGGGTTCAACGGCATCGTCGCCGCGCTGTTCGGGGCCCTCCACCCGCTCTGGACCATCCCATCGGCGTTCCTGTTCGGCAGCCTGCTCACCGGGGCCAACAATCTGCAGCGGGTGCTGCAGATCCCGTCGCCGCTGGCGGTGGCCCTCAACGGCATCGTGGTCGTGTTCGTCGTGTCGAGCGGGCGGATCCGGGCCTGGATCGAGCGGGCGCTCGACGACCGGGCCGAGCGGGCGGAGCGGTCCGGTGGGGGCGCCGACCCGGTGGCCGCGGCCGCCGGCTCGACCTCGGGCGGGGGTGACTCGTGAGGGACCTGTTCACCCTGTCGGTGCTGGTCACCGTGCTGGCCTCCGGGGTCCGGCTCGCCACCACCTACCTGCTGGCTGCCCTCGGCGAGACGATCGGGCAGCGCAGCGGCGTGCTCAACCTCGGGGTCGACGGGGTCATGCTGCTCAGCGCCTTCGGCGCTTACTGGACCGCGCTGGAGACCGAGAACCTGTGGTTGGCCGCCCTCGTCGGCATGCTCGTCGGCCTCCTGATGGGCGTGGTCTACGCCGTCATCACCCTCGTGTTCCGGGCCGAGCAGGGGATCAGCGGCATCGGCATCTACCTGTTCGGGCTCGGCTTCAGCGACCTGTTGTTCGAGGAGATCGTCGGGACCCCGACGCCGTCGGCCCGGCTGCCGACGCTCTCGGTCCCGCTGCTGGCCGACATCCCCTACGTCGGCGAGGCCCTGTTCGAGCACAACCTGATGACGTTCCTGGCCTTCGCCATGGTCCCGGTCATCGCCTTCCTGCTGTTCCGGACCACCTTCGGCATGAACGTCCGGGCCGTCGGCGAGAACCCCGAGGCGGCCGACAGCCTCGGCGTGTCGGTCTTCTGGGTCCGGTTCCGGGCCATCCTGATCGGCAACGCCATGGCCGGCCTGGCCGGCGCCGCCCTCACCCTGCGGCTCGGCAACTTCCAGAACAACCTGACCCAGGGCCTCGGCTTCATCGCCGTCGCCCTCGTGTACTTCGGGGCCTGGCGGCCGCGGGGGGTGATGCTCGGCGCCCTGCTCTACGGCATCGTCGGCGCCCTCGTGCTGCAGCTCAAGGCCCGCCAGATCATCCCCCTCGAAGCCTCCGACCTCGCAGCGATGGCCCCGGCGGTGCTGACCATCGTCGCCCTGGTCGTGCTGGCCGGCCGGGTGGAGGCCCCCTCCGCCCTGACCCAACCCTTCTCCCGTGACTGACCCGTGTTGGTGACAACGGCGATGCCCCGGCAGAGCAAACCACGTGACTGACAACCTGAGGAGAGTAGTCATGCGAACCCCAAACCCGAGCCGCCGCCGGCGGTGGCTGCAACTGCTGGCCGCACTGATGGCCCTGACCTTCGTCGCCGCCGCCTGCGGAAGCGACGACGACGATGACGCCGTCGACGACGCCACCGACACGGCCACCGAGGCCGCCGATGACACCGCCGACGACGCCGACGACGCCATGGAAGAGGAGGAGGACTCCGACGCCATGGACGAGGACGACGACGCCATGGAGGACGAGGACGACGCGATGGAAGAGGAGGAGGATGCCGCGCCTGCGTCCGACTCCGCCAACGTCGTCGTCGTCGCCTGCGGCGACGGCTCGTCGTTCGCCACGCCCAGCTCGCCGAGCACCGAGCTGACCGTCGCCCTGGTCGCTCCGTCGGCCAGCGGCGACCTGGCCTTCACCCAGTCGATGGTCGACTCGCTCACCGCCCTCGGCATCGAGCCCCAGGTCACCGACGGCACCTTCGTGGTCGAGGAGGCGGCCGCCGCCATCCGCGGCTACGCCGAGGACGGCATCGACGTCGTGATCGCCCACGGCACCCAGTACGGCGGCTCGCTGGCCGAGATCGCCCCCGACTTCCCCGAGACCAGCTTCGTCTGGGGCACGTCGAGCGACACCCAGGGCATCGAGAACGTCTTCGCCTACACCCCGGCCGCCGATCAGGGGGGCTACGTGCTCGGCACCATCGCCGCCGCCCTGACCGAGTCCGGCACCATCGGTATGGTCGGTCCGGTCGAGGCCGGCGACGCCGCCCTGTACGTCGAGGGCTTCGCCGCCGGCGCCGCCGCCGAGGGCGCCGACACCAACATCACCTACACCGGCTCGTTCGGTGACGTGCAGCTGGCCACCGAGGCCGCCGAGGCCCACGTCAGCGTCGGGGCCGACGTCCTGACCGGCACCGCCCAGCACGTGGTCGGCGCCATCAACGTCGCCTCGGCCGAGGGCATCCCGTGGTTCGGCACCCAGTCGAACCAGACCACGCTGGCCGAGGACCTCGTCGTCGCCTCGCAGGTCTACCACTGGGAGGTCGTGCTGGCCGACATCTTCGCTCAGATCGAGGGCGGGACCCTCGGCGGTGAGGTCTACGAGCTGACGCTCGAGAACAACGGCCTCGTCATCGAGTTCAACGACTGCCGTGACGGCGCCGCCGACCTCGTCGCCGGGGCCCAGGCCACCGTCGACGGCATCATCGCCGGCGACATCGATACCGGCGTGTAGAGCCGGAGAAGGTGGATCTGAGCGCATGACCGATCGAGCGAACCCACCCGAGGCCGACGATCGGCTCGAGGAGGGGGACCAGCCGGTTCCCCTCCTCGAGATGCGCAACATCACCAAGCGGTTCCCCGGGGTCGTCGCCAACGAGGACGTCAGCTTCGACCTCCATGCCGGCGAGGTCCACACACTGCTCGGGGAGAACGGCGCCGGCAAGAGCACCCTGATGAAGGTCCTCTTCGGGCTCTACCGGCCGGACGAGGGCGAGATCCGGCTCCGGGGTGAGCCGGTCGAGATCGCCTCGCCGACCGACGCCATCGAGCAGCGGATCGGCATGGTCCACCAGCACTTCATGCTGGTGCCGACCCTCACCGTGGCCGAGAACGTCGCCTTGGGGCTGACCTCGTCGCGGGGTCCCCTGACCGATCTCGACGCGGTCTCGGCCAGGATGGGCGAGATCGCCGACCGCTACGGGCTCAGCGTCGACCCGTCGGTCGAGGTCTGGAAGCTGTCGGTCGGCGAGCGGCAACGGGTCGAGATCATCAAGGCTCTGTATCGCGACGCCGAGGTGCTCGTGCTCGACGAGCCGACGGCGGTGCTGACGCCCCAGGAGGTCGACGACCTGTTCGTCGTCCTCCGCCAGATGACCGAGGCCGGCCGGGGCCTCGTCTTCATCTCCCACAAGCTGCGGGAGGTGATGGACCTCTCCGACCGGATCACCGTGCTCCGCAACGGTCGGGTCACCGGCTCGACCGTGCCGGCCGAGACCAGCCGCCAGCAGCTGGCCGAGATGATGGTCGGCCGCGAGGTCAACCTGGCCCCCGACAAGCCGCCGGTCGACACCGGCGCAGCCCGGCTGGTGCTCCGCAACGTCAGCGTGATCGGCGACCGGGGCACGCTGGCGGTGAACGGGGTCGACCTCGACGTGGCCGGGGGTGAGATCCTCGGGGTCGCCGGCGTCTCCGGCAACGGGCAGCGGGAGCTGGCCGAGACCGTCGCCGGGCTGCGCCCGGCCGAGGCCGGCTCGACCGTCGAGCTCGACGGGACCGACATCACCGCCGCCAACCCGGCCACCACCCGGTCCGCCGGTCTGTCGTACGTGCCCGAGGAGCGGATGCGGGACGGGGCCATCGGCGAGTTCGAGGTCCGCGAGAACCTGCTGCTGGTCAACCACCGCAACCGGTCGTTCCTCCGGGGCGGCCTGTTCGACAACGAGCGGATCCGCCAACACTGCCAGCGCCTCGTCGATGCGTTCGCGGTCAAGACGCCGACGCTCGACACCCCGACCAGCTCGCTGTCGGGCGGCAACATCCAGAAGCTGATCATGGCCCGCGAGCTCGACTCCGACCCGACGGTGCTGCTGGCGGCCCAGCCGACTCGCGGGGTCGACATCGGGGCCGCCGAGTACATCCACAGCCAGCTGATCGACCTCCGCGGCCGGGGGGTGGCCGTGCTGGTCATCTCCGAGGACCTCGACGAGGTCCTGGCCCTCGCCGACCGCATCGCCGTCATGTACGAGGGTCGGATCGTGACGGTCGTCGACCGGGCCGACGCCACCAGGGAGGGCCTGGGCCTGGCCATGGCCGGCGCGGCCTCCGACGCCGAGTAGCGTCGGAAGTGGTGTCCGAGCCGACCCAGGCAGGCGGACGGGCCGACCTCCTCCTCTCCGGAGCGTGGCTGGTCGCCACCGTCGACGACGAGCGCCGAGAGCTGCCCGGGGGTTGGGTCGCCGTCACCGCCGGACGGGTCAGCGGGCTCGGCTCGTCGGCCGAGCCGCCGCCCGAGGCCGGGCGGGTGGTCGACATCGACGGCTGCCTGGTCACCCCGGGGCTGATCAACACCCATCACCACCTCTACCAGAACCTGACGCGGGCCTGGCGGCCGATGACGTCGGCTCCGCTGTTCGGCTGGCTCGAGCGGCTGTACCCGATCTGGACCGACCACCTCGACGAGGAGGCGGTCTACCTGGCCGCCTGGGTCGGCCTCGTCGAGCTGGCGCTGTCCGGCTGCACGACCAGCTCCGATCACCACTACGTGCACCCCGCCGGGGCCGGCGATCTGCTGGCGGCGGAGATCGCCGCGGCCGCCGAACTGGGGATGCGGTTCCACCCGACGTACGGGTCGATGAGCCTCGGCGCCTCCGATGGCGGCCTGCCGCCGGACGCCGCCGTGCAGGACGAGGACGACATCCTCGCCGCCTCCCAGGCTGCGGTCGAGCGCTGGCACGATCCGTCGCCTGGGTCGATGCTGCGGATCGCCCTCGCCCCGTGCTCACCGTTCTCGGTCACCCCCGACCTGATGCGGCGGACGGCGGAGCTGGCCGAGCGGCTCGACGTGCGGCTCCACACCCACCTGGCCGAGAACGCCGAGGACGACGCCTACTCGCTCGAGCGGTTCGGGCGGCGCCCGATCGACGCCTTCGCCGACGTCGGTTGGCTCACCGACCGGGCCTGGGCCGCCCACGTGGTGCGGGCCGACCCGGACGAGGTCCGTCGCCTCGGCGCAGCCGGCGTCGGCGTGGCCCACTGCCCGAGCTCGAACATGATCCTGTCGTCGGGGTTGGCCCCGACGGTGGCCCTCCGGGCGGCCGGGGCCCCGGTCGGGATCGGGTGCGACGGGTCGTCGTCGGCCGACTCGGCCTCGCTCTGGCAGGAGACCCGCCTGGCGATGCTGCAGGCCAAGCTCGTCTCGGGGGCCGACGCCATCGACGCCAGGAAAGCCCTCGAGATGGCGACCCGAGACGGGGCGGCCTGCCTCGGCCGGGCCGGCGAGCTGGGACAGCTGGCCGTCGGCGCCCCGGCCGACCTGGCCGTGTGGCGCCTCGACGGGCCGGCCCTCGCCGGTGCCGTCGACGACCCGATCGAGGCCTGGCTCCGGTGCGGGCCGCTGGCGTCGACCCACACGCTCGTCGCCGGGCGCTTCGTCGTCGAGCACGGCCGGCCGGTGGCCCCGGCCCTGGAGGACATGCTGGCCCGCCACCGCCTGGCCGCCGAGCGGTTCCGCCAGCCGGCGTCCTGAGACCGAACGACGGTCTCGTCGCCGCCGGATCGAGCGGCCGGCTGCTACCCTCACCCACAGCACACCGGGGCTCCGCCAGCCCGGCGGCCGCTCCCGGTGGTTCGACGCCAACGCCATGCGCCGAGAGGCGCACCGGCAAGACCGCGTCCCACCATCCGCCGCCCATGCCGCTGCGCCACGGCGCAGTTGCGACACCACCAAGAGATGCAGCCTTCGTCCTCAGCACGCGCCGAGATGATCGGTTGGCGGGAGCGGGTCGTCCTCCCGTTCCTGTCCGACCACCCGATCACCGCCAAGGTCGACACGGGAGCCATGACCTCGTCGCTCCACGCGTCCGACCTGACCGTCGTCGAGTCCGGCGACGGTCCGGTTGCCCGCTTCGAGTTCCACCCCGATCCGGCGCACGCCTCGGCGTGGGTCGCCGTGCCGGCGGGGCGCAGCCCGTACGCCGATCCGGGGCCGACACCGGTCACCGCCCCGGTGGTCGACTTCCGCCTGGTGCGGTCGTCGAACGGGGCCGAGGAGACCCGCCCGGTGATCCGGACCGAGGTCGAGATCGGCAGCGATCGGTTCGAGATCGACGTGACCCTGACCTGCCGCAAGCGGATGGGTTTCCGGATGCTGCTCGGACGGCGGGTGCTGGAGGATCGGTACTGGGTCGACCCCGGTCGAGACTTCCTCCGCACCATCCACTGACGGCCGCACCTCCCGGTGATCCCGGGCGCACCACGAGACCCCAGGAGCCAGTCATGCGACTCGCACTCCTCTCCCGAGAACCGACCTCCTACAGCACCCAGCGCCTCCTCGACGCCGGTATCGCCGCCGGCCACGACGTCGAGCTGCTCGACACCCTCCGGCTGGCCATCGACCTGTCCGACGACGTGCCGTCGATGCTCTACCGGGGGGCGCCCCTGTCCGGCATCGACGCCGTCCTGCCCCGCATCGGGGCCTCGATCACGTTCTACGGCATGGCCGTCGTCCGCCAGTTCGAGCAGATGGACGTGTACACGCCGGTCACGGCCAACGGCATCGCCAACTCCCGCGACAAGCTCCGGGCCTACCAGATCCTGGCCCGCCACGGCATCGGCATGCCGGCCACCACCTTCGTCCGCGACCGGGCCGACGTGGTCCCCGCCATCGAGCGGGTCGGTGGCGCCCCGGTCATCATCAAGCTGCTGGAGGGGACCCAGGGGATCGGGGTGATCCTGGCCCCCGACGTCCGGGTGGCCGAGACCGTGATCGAGACCCTGCAGTGGACGAGGCAGAACGTCCTGATCCAGCGGTTCGTGGCCGAGAGCCGCGGCCGTGACATCCGGGCGCTCGTCATCGGCGACCAGGTGGTCGCGGCCATGCGCCGCATCGGCCGCGACGACGAGTTCCGCTCCAACGTCCACCGGGGCGGCCGCACCGAGATCGTCGAGCTCGACGATGCGGCCAAGGATCTGGCGGTCCGGGCGGCCCAGATCATGGGCCTCCGGGTGGCCGGGGTCGATCTGCTCGAGGGCGACGAGGGGCCACTGGTGATGGAGGTCAACTCGTCGCCAGGCCTCGAGGGCATCGAGGACGCCACCGGGCTCGACATCGCCGGCGCCATCGTCGACTACATCGCCCGCCAGACCGCCTTCCCCGAGCTCGACATCCGCCAGCGCCTGGCGGTGTCGACCGGGTGGGGCGTCGTCGAGCTCGTGGTGGGGGAGTGCGCCGACCTGGTCGGCACGAGCATCGGTGAAGGGCTGCGCCAGCGCGACATCTCGGTGCTCACCCTGCACCAGGGCACCACGGTGATCCCCAACCCGCGGGACGAGCGGATCCTCGAACCGGACGACCGGCTGCTGTGCTTCGGCGAGCTCGAGGGCATGCGGTCGCTGGTGTCCGAGCGGCGCCGGCGGCGTGGCCGTCCGGTCGTCCCCCGCCTGCCCGAGCTCGGTCGGCCGGGACACCCGCCGATCGTCGACGCGCCACCGATGCTGCCGGGGCGAGGATCCTTCGACCTGGTCGAGCCGGCCATCGGTCTGGCCGCCGTCGACGCCGAGCATCACCCGGGCCCGACCGAGGCGGCCCATCTCCTGTAGCGCCCGCCGGTAGCCTGGCGTCCATGGGAGCCGAGGTCGGGGCGCCGGCGTCGCGCCGGTCTGGCGGAGCGGGGGCAGCGGCGGGGCCGACGAGATCCGGGCCGCTCGGCGGCCGGCCGGCCGTCGTCGATCGCCTGCTGTGGGCGCTCGCCGCCGTGCCAGCGGCGGCGGTGCTGCTCCTGGCGTCCATGGCGCTCCGGGTCCGCGTGGCCGACGGGATCTGGCCAACCCGGAACACGCCCGATCCGAAGACCCTCGGCCTCCACAACACGATCACGGTGCTGCTGATCGTCGCCTCGTTCGTGGCGGCCGTCGTGGTGCCACTCGCCACCGCCGGTGCGTTCGCCGCCGGCCACCGCCGGGTGCCGGTCGGGCCGCTGCTGACCTCGCTGGTCTCGATCGTCATCCTCGTCGGCGTGCTGTGGCTCGACCCCGGCGGGATCGGTCAGTGGATCGCCGACTGACGCTGCTCGTCGCCGCTGCGGTGGTGCTCGGCGGCTGCACGCTGACCATCGAGGGCGAGGGCAACGCCGGTCCGTCGTCGCCGCCGGGCGAGCGCGGCGCCACCGCCGACGATGCCACGATCGCCGATCCGGGGGCGGGACCCGCCGCCGAGGTGGTCCGACTCAGCGACGGCGACTCCGGCTGGTTCCTCATCGACGGCGAGGAGGTCGAGATCCGGCTGCTCGGCTACAACGCCCCCGAGCGGTTCGAGGGCGATGGCGGGCCGCTGAGCTGCAACGGCAGGGCGGCCGAATCGGCGCTCGCCGAGCTGCTGGCGGACGCCGGGCAGGTCGAGGCGGTCGGCGACGAGACCGACCGGTTCGGCCGGCGGCTCGTCGACCTCGCCGTCGACGGACGCTCGGCGGTCCAGCAGCTGGTCGCCGACGGTCGGGGTCTGGCCACCGGCGACGACCGTGACGGCCGGGCGGTCATGTGGGCCGCCGCCGACGCCGGCCGAGGACTGTGGGGCGACGGGTGCGGTGACGCCGCGGCCGATGGCCTGGTGATCGACCGGGTCGAGCCCGACCCGCCCGGACGCGACGAGGAGGATCTGAACGGCGAGGTGGTCGAGCTGGTCAACACCGGCCCCGATGCCATCGACCTCACCGGCTGGGACATCCGCGACGACTCGGCCAGCCACCGCTTCGACCTGCAGGGGGTGATCGAGCCGGGAGGGCGGCTCACCGTGCGCATGGGCGCAGGCCGATCGACCGCAGACGAGCTGTTCCTCGACTCGTCGACGCCGGTGTGGTCGAACCGGGGTGACACCGTGCTGGTCATCGATCCGAACGGGGTGGTGGCGGCGTGGTACTTCGTCGGCCGGTAGCCGATTTCCCCGCTCCCTGCACCGGACGTAACGTGGCCCGGTGACCCGACCGGCGACCGACGACACCAGCGCCGACCTCGGTGTCGGCGTCCCCGTCGACACGGCCCCCAAGCGATCCCCGATCGACTCGACCACGGGCTGGATCGTCGTGGCCGCCACCTTCCTGTCGACGTTCACCGTCTTCGGGGTGGCCTACAGCTTCGGGGCGTTCTTCGTGCCGATGGCCGACGAGTTCGGCAGCCCTCGCAGCGCCATCGCCCTCTTCTTCTCGATCACCACCTTCCTCTACTTCGGCCTCGGCGTGGTGACCGGGCGGATCTCCGACCGCATCGGTCCCCGGCCGGTGCTGCTGTTCGGGGCGGTCTGTCTCGTCGTCGGCCTCCTGGCCACCTCGCAGGTCGACTCCCTGGTCGTCGGCTACGTCACCTACGGCATCGGCGTCGGGATCGGGGTCGCCTGCGCCTACGTGCCGATGGTGGCGACCGTCGGGCTCTGGTTCGAGCGCCGCCGCACCGCCGCCCTCGGGGTGTCGGTCGCCGGCATCGGCGTCGGCACCCTCGTGGTGGTGCCGGTCGCCGAGGCGTTGATCGAGCGCCAGGGCTGGCGCGACACCTACCTGTTGATGGCCGCCGGCGCCGCCGTGCTGCTCGGACTGGCCGCCATCGGGGCTCGCCGGCCAGACGACGGTGGCTCGCCGGCCGAGGTGCTCCCGCTGGCCCGGGTGATCCGTGGGTCGCGGGCCTTCGCGCTGCTGTACGCGTCGTCGATGTCGCTCGTGGTGGCGCTGTTCCTGCCCTTCGTCTTCCTCGGCGACTACCTCGACGAGCGGGGGATCGACGGCTCGGCCGCACTGCTGGTCGGCACGATCGGGCTCGCCTCGGTCGTCGGTCGGCTCGCCCTCGGGGCGCTGGCCTCCCGGGTGGCGCCGATCCGGCTCTACCAGGGCTCGTTCCTGGTGGTCGCCCTCAGCTTCCTGATCTGGGTGTCCGCTGGCACCAGCTACCCGGCGCTGGTGGCCTTCGCCGTCGTCCTCGGGGTGGCCTACGGCGGCTTCATCGCCCTGGCCCCGGCCGTGGCCGCCGACCTCTTCGGCCCGGTCGGCCTCGGCGGGGTGCTCGGCGCCCTCTACACCGCAGCCGGCCTCGGCGGCCTGGTCGGCCCGCCACTGGCCGGCGAGCTGATCGACCGATCGGGCTACACCCCAGCGCTCCTGACCGCCTTCGGCTTCGCCCTCGTCGGCTTCCTCATCCTGCTGCCGCTCCGCCCGGATCCTCGCCCCTGACCGGGGTCGCGCCGCCGTCCCGGGTCTCGCCCCGCTCGACGGCGTCCCGGGTCTCGCCCCGCTCGACGGCATCTCGGGTCTCGCCCCGCTCGACGGCGTCCCGGGTCTCGCCCCGCTCGACGGCGTCCCGGGTCTCGCCCCGCTCGACGGTGATCTCGGTCGCCTTGACTGCGGCCCAGATCGCCCGACCGGGCCCGAGCCCGAGGGCCTGCGCCGACGACGGGGTGATGTCGACCGTCAGCGGCAGCGGCGCCCCGAGGCGGACCCGGGTGGTCCGTCCCAGGGGCTCGACCCAGTCGACGACGGTGGCCCAGGCGTTGCGGGGGCTGCCATCGGGCCGGTCACGGTGCAGGGCGACCGCCCGTGGGTCGATCACCGCCCGCACCGGGCCATCGAGCTCGGTCGCCGCGGTCAGCACGAGGTCGTGGTCGTCGAGATGGACCCGCGAGCTGCCGGCCCGTCCGGCCAGCAGGTTGGTGCCGGTGAGCGCTGCCACCCACGTCGTGGCGGGATGGCGCCGGACCTCGCCCGGCGTTCCCCGTTGCACGGCACGACCGTCCTCGATGACCACCAGCCGGTCGGCCAGGGCGAACGCCTCGCCCGGGTCATGGGTGACGAGCAGGCGGGGCCCGGGGAACCGGGCCAGGTGCTCGCCGAGGACCCCCCGCAGGCGGGCCCGGGTGGACACGTCGACGGCGGCAAGCGGCTCGTCGAGCAGGAGGAGGTCGGGCTCGCCGGCCAGCGCCCGGGCCAGGGCGACCCGCTGGGCCTGACCGCCCGACAGCTCACCCGGTCTGGCGGCGGCGAGCTCGACCAGATCGAGGGCGTCGAGGAGGGACCGGACGGCCTCCCTGGCGGCCCGCCGCCCGAGCCGTCCCCGCCACCGGCCGCCGGGCCCCGGGCGGTGGCGGAGGCCGAAGGCCACGTTGTCGATCACGGACAGGTGCTCGAACAGCAGCGAGCCCTGGAACACGATCCCGATGTGGCGCTCCTCCGGTCCGACGAAGGGCCCGGTCGGCGGCTCGTCGAGGAGCCGACCGCCCAACCGCACGTGGCCCCGATCGAGCGGGATCAGGCCGGCCAGCGCCCCGATGGCGGTCGACTTGCCGGCCCCGTTCGGCCCGAGGAGGGCGACGGTCGAGCCGGGATCGATCGAGAGCTCGACGTCGAGCTCGAACCCGTCGCGCACGATGCCGAGCTCGGCGTCGAGGCCGGCGTGCGCCGCCTCGGCGGTCCCCCTCGTGCTCATGCCCGCCGCCACCAGCGGTCCCGCAGCGTGACCAGCACCGTGAGCGACACGGCGACGAGGATCAGGCTGATGGCGATGGCTGCGTCCTGGTCCTCGGTCAGGGCGACGAACACGGCGAGCGGCATCGTCTGGGTCCGACCCTCCAGGTTGCCGGCGAAGGTGATCGTCGCCCCGAACTCGCCGAGCGCCCGAGCCCACGCCAGCACGATCCCGGCCCGCAGCGACGGCCCGATCAGCGGCAGCGTGACCCGCCCGAACACGGCGAGGGGTGTGGCCCCGAGGGTGGCGGCTGCGCCCTCGACCCGCCGGTCGACCCCGTCGAGCGCCCCCTCGACGGCCACGACGAGGAACGGCATGGCCACGAAGGTGTTGGCCAGCACGACACCGGCGATGGAGAACGGCAGGACGATGCCGGTGGCCTCGGCCAGCGGTTCGCCGACCAGACCGCGACGCCCGAGGGCGAACAGCAGCGCCGCCCCGCCGACCACCGGCGGAAGCACCATGGGCAGCGTCACCAGGGCCCGGACGAGCCGCTTGCCCGGGAAGTCGACGCGGCTCAGCACCCAGGCGAGGGGCACGCCGAGCACCGTCGACAGGACGGCGGCCGCCACCGACGTGATCAGGGACAGCCGGAGGGCTGCGGTCACCGTCGGATCGGTCAACAGGCCGGGGAGGTCCCGGAGCGGCGCCCGGGACAGGAGGCCGACGAGGGGCAGGACGACGATGGAAAGGGCCAGCACCGCAGGAACGAGGAGCGCCAGCGGTTGGCGACGCCGCCGGCCCGGCCGGCCCGGCCGACCTGGTCCGGCCGCGGCGCCGGGCGGCGCCAGGGGGCCGGGTCGAGTTGCCCGTCTGTCGTCGTCGTCGAGGTCGGGGCCGGCGCTCGTCACGGCGGACCGAAGCCGTGGTCGGACAGGATCCGGCGGGCCGATGGCATGGTCAGGAAGTCGACGAACCGGTTGGCGAGGTCGCCGTTCGACGACGACGCCACGGTGGCCGCGGGATAGCTCGTGATCGCGACGAGCTCGGGCGGCAGGGCGATGCCGACGACGTCGACGCCGCTGCCGCCGGTGACGTCGGTCGAGTACACGAGCCCGGCGTCGAGCTCGCCGGCGGCGACCTTGGCCAGCAGCGAGCGAACGTCCGGCTCGCGGGTGTCGGCCGTGATGTCGAGCCCGGAGGCCGCGATGGCCGCGTCGGCCAGATCGCCGCATGGCACCCCGGTCGCACAGAGCCCGACGAAGAGGTCCGGGTCCGCCAGATCCGCCAGGCCGGTCACGGCGTCGGGCTCGCCGCCCGGAACGGCCAGCACGAGATGGTTGGTGGCGAACGTGGTCGCCGGTTCGTCGACGATGCCGGCGGCCACCAGGTCGTCCATGATCGCCGGGTTGGCCGTCGCCACCACGTCGGCCGGTGCCCCCTCCAGCAGCTGGGCCCGGATGGTGGCGCTACCGGCGAGGTTCACCTGGACGTCGACGTCGTCGGTGACGGTCTCCTCGAAGAGACGCTCGATGTCGCCCATGGCGTCGGTCAGCGAGGCGGCGGCCGAGACCCGAACGACGCGTGGTGAGCCACCGTCGCGGCCGCCTCCGCCGCAGCCGGCCGCGACGACCGCGGTGACGAACGCTGCGGCGAGCCACCGACGTCCCCTGGCCCGCCTCGTGGTCATGATCGTCGATCCTCCGGCCTCGTCGCCGCTGCGCTAGTCGCAGCGTGACTAGTGTGTCGGATCAGGGTACGGTGCGCGATCATGGCCGACCAACCCGATCGCATCGGGCCCGACGTCGCTCGGGCCCCCGGCCCGTCGCCCTCGCTCAACGACCTCGTCGTGCTGGCCGTGCTCGACGAGGCCCCGGCCCACGGCTTCGCGCTGGCCCGCCTACTCGGCGCCGGATCGGACCTCGGCCGGATCGTGACCCTGGCCCGCCCCCAGGTCTACCGCTCGATCGATCGCCTCGCCGCCGGCGGCCTGATCGAGGCGGTCACCGTCGAGCCGGGCGACGGCGCCCCGAAGCGCACCGTCTACACCTCGACCGACGGAGGAGCGGTGGCGGTCGCGGCCTGGCTGGCCGAGCCCGTCGCCCACGTCCGGGACCTCCGGGTCGAGTTCCTGGTCAAGCTGCGGATCCTCCAACGTCGCGGCTCCGACCCGGCCGAGCTGCTCGCCGCGCAGCGCCTGGCCCTCGGCCCGACCCTCGACCAGCTCATCGCCGCCGCCGACGGTGACGGCGTCGACGTCGTCGATCGCTGGCGGGCCAACAACGCCGAGGCCGTCGCCCGCTTCCTGGCCGACGCCGGCTGAGCGGCATCGCCGGCCCCCGGGGGCCCGATCAGATCGGCAGGTCGCCGGTCGCCGCCCTCGTCGTTCCGTTGTCGGTGTAGGCCGCGATCGTTCGCTGGGCGATCCGCATCTGGTGGACCTCGTCGGCCCCGTCGGCGAACCGGGCCCAGCGGGCGTGCTGGTACATGTGGGCCAGCGGGGTGTCGGTCGAATAGCCGAGGGCGCCGTGGACCTGGATCGAGCGGTCGATGATCCGGTTGAGGGCGTTGGCCACGAAGTGCTTGGCCATCGACACCTCCGACTTGAACTCGACCGTCGGGTCGACCCGGTTGGCATCGATCTTCGACGCCGCGTGCAGGACCATCAGCTTCGACTGGTAGAGCTCCATGGTCGAGTCGGCGATCATCCACTGCACGCCCTGCTTCTCGGCCAGGATCGAGCCGTGGCTGAACCGGTCGAGCGAGCGGTCGACCATCATGTCGAGCGCGGTCTCGGCCTGGGCGATCCAGCGCATGCAGTGGGCCAGGCGGGCCGGCCCGAGGCGGTACTGGCCGAGGAGGTGGCCCTGGCCCCGGCCGCCGAGCATCTGCGACTCGTTGAGGCGGAGGTCCTCGATCACGATCTCGGAGTGGCGCGTCCCGCCGTGCATGGTCTCGATCTGGCGGACCTCGTTCCAGCCATCGGTCGGCAGGTCGACCAGGAACGCCGTATTGGCCGCCTGAGGCAGGTCCGGGTCGTCCTCGGTCCTGGCGATCAGGATGGCGAAGTTGGCCCGGTGGGCGTTGGAGATGAACCACTTGTGGCCGTTGATCACCCACTCCTCGCCGTCGGCGTAGGCGTTGGTCCGGATCAGGGTCGGGTCGGAGCCGGCGACCTCGGGCTCGGTCATCGCGAAGCACGACCAGACCCGGCCGTCGCACAGCGGCTTGAGGTACCGCTCCTTCTGGTCGTCGGTGCCCCAGTGCAACAGCGTGTGCATGTTGCCCTCGTCCGGGGCCTGGCAGTTGAGGACCCAGGGACCGATTCGGGACTTGGCCGCTTCGGCCTGGACCATGGCCAGCTCGACGTGGCCGAGGCCCATCCCGCCCCAGTCCTCGGGCATGTGGGGCAGCCACAGACCCCGGTCGTAGGCCTGCTTGCGCAGCCCGACCATCGCCGCCCCGTAGGCCTTCCGGTCGGTCTCGGCCAGCCGCGCCGCCTCCATCTCGGCCTCGGCCGGGGCCACGACATCGCCGATGAAGGCCCGCACCCGGTCGCGGATGTCCTCCAGCTCGGGGGTCAGCGTGAAATCGATGGCCATGGCTCCGCTCCCTCGCCCGTCTGGGCGTCCGACGTGTCCCGGCGCCGTCCCGGCCGCCGGGCCCCTCACGCTAGGCGGCGTTGCCGGCGCCGGGGAAGGCGGCGGCGCGGCCCGGTGCCCAACCGGGTGTGGAACCGCTGGTTACCGCTCAGTACATTTGGGCGCCGTGAGCGGTCAGAGCGGTTCACCCGGCGGAACGGGGCTGCGGGTCTGCGTGTTCGGTCTCGGTGAGGCGGGTGGTCTCCTGGCCACCGACCTGGTCGGCGCCGGCGTCACGGTCAGCGCCTACGACCCGGCCGGGGTGCCGACGCCGGCGGGGGTCACCCGCCGCGTCCATCCGGCCCTCGCCGTCCGGCCGGTCGACGTGGTCGTCGGCGCAACCGGGGGTGGGGAGGCCCGTCTGGCCCTGCTGCAGGCCATCGATGCGATGCCAGCGGGCACGCTGTACGCCGATGTGTCGACGTCGTCGCCAGGCCTGAAGCTCCACCTGGCCGACGAGGCGGTCCAGCGCGACCTCCAGTTCGTCGACGTCGCCCTGATGTCGATGGTGCCGGGCAACGGACTCGGTACCCCGGCGCTGGCCGCCGGCCTCGGGGCCGATCGGCTGGCCGACCTGCTCAACCCGCTCGGCGGGCGGGTGGAGCCGATCGACGGGCCCCCGGGGTCGGCCACGGCCAAGAAGCTCCTGCGCAGCGTCCTGATGAAGGGCACGGCGTCGCTGCTGGTCGAGGCGGTCCGGGCCGGCGCTGCGGCCGACGATCTCGCCTGGCTGTGGAACAACCTGGCCGACGAGCTCGACGGCGCCGGCGAGCCGTGGATGCGCCGGCTGGTCGCCGGCTCACGGCTGCACGCCCGTCGCCGGCTGGGCGAGATGGAGGCGGCGGCGTCGATGCTCGAGACGCTCGGCGTCGAGCCGACGATGACGAGGGCGACGGTGGCCAGCCTGGCCGACCTGGTCGACGGCGCCGGTGTGCCCGACCTGCCGCCGGACCTGCTGCCGCCGGACGAGCCGCCCGAGCTCTCCCCCGAACAGGAGTAGGCTCCCGACGTTGAGACGCGAAGCGGCGAGAGGCCCCGAGCGATGACCGGCGCCCCCGCCACCGACGCGACGCGGTGACGACCAGCCTCCGGACGACGGCGCGAGGGCTGGTCGGGCCGATCTACATCCCGTGGGCCGGCATGGCCCTCAGCGTCGGCATGCTCAGCGTCGCTCTCCCGCTCTACCTGACCGAGGTCGGTCTCGGGTACCTCAGCCTGTCGGCCGTCCTGACCGCAGCGGGCGTCGGGTCGATGCTCGGCGGCGTGCCGGCCGGCGACGGCGTCGCCCGGATCGGCGAGCGGCGGATGCTGGCCCTCGGGGTCGCCGCCATCTTCGTGACGACGGCGGCGCTGGCCACCACCGACGACGTCGTCGTGCTGTTCCTGCTCCAGTTCCTGGCCGGCGTCGGAGCGATCGCCATGCGCCTGGCCGGCCAGACGTGGATCGCCAGGACGGCCGAGGTCGCCGTCCGGGGTCGTCTGCTGTCGGCGATGGGTGGGATCCGCCGGTTCGGCGCCTTCCTCGGACCGGTCATCGCCGGCGTGACGATCGATCGATTCGGATTCACCGTGGCCTTCGCCGTCGCCGGGATCGTGGCCGGGGTCGGCCTCGTCCCGCTGCTGGCCGGGGCCAGGGGCACGGGCCCGGGCCCGGTCAAGGACCGCATCCCCCTCCGTCAGGTCCTGGCCCGTCACGGTCGGCTGCTGCTGATCGTGACCTCCGGACCGATCCTGATCATGGCCGCCCGCCGGGGCCGGTCGGTCGTGTTGCCCCTGATCGGCGACGACCTCGGCCTCAGCCCGACGACGGTCGGGCTCCTCGTTGCGATCAGCACCGGCGCCGACCTGGCGCTGTTCCCGGTGGCCGGCTACCTGATGGACACCTTCGGCCGGCTGACCGCCATCGTCCCCGCCTTCACCCTGATGGGTCTGGGCCTGTTCGCCCTGGCGCTGGCCGACGGCGGCCTGCCCGTGGCCCTGGCCGGGGCGCTGATCGGCGTCGGCAACGGGCTCAGCGCCGGCACGATGATGACGCTCGGGGCCGACCTGGCCCCCGAGGACGCCCCGAGCCAGTTCCTCGCCGGCTTCGCCAGCCTGCAGGACTGGGGGCAGATCGCCGGGCCGCTGCTGGTCGGGTGGGTGGCCGCCGGGGTCGGCCTCGCCGCCTCGGCCGCCGCGCTCGGGGTGGTGCTGTTCGTCGGTGTCGGCCTCATCGTGTGGACGGTCGGGGAGACCGCGGCCCGGGCCTGACCACCGACGACCGCTAGAGCCCGAGTGCCCGCAGCACCCAGAGCGCAACCATGCCGACGACCAGCACCCAGATGACCCGACCGGTCCGCCACGCCACCAGGCTGGCGGCCAGAACCGCCACGATCTCCGGGACCCGGTCGGGGGCGGCGGCGATGCCGCCGTCGCCGAGGACCGGCGGGGCCACGATGGCGGCGAACACCGCCGGTCCGACATAGCGCAGGGCCCGCTCGATCCAGGTCGGCAGCGTCACGGCCGTGCCGGCGAGGATGAACGACGCCCGCAGCAGGTACGTGCCCAGTCCGGCGACGAGGAACACGATCCAGGCTCGCATCAGCACTCCTCCGCAGCCGGCTCGTCGACCCCGCCCCCCGGCCCGGACCCATCGCCGGTGCCGGTGCCGGCGTCGTCGTTGGTGCCGGCGTCATCGCCGCCGACGGCCCCGAGGGCCGATCCGGCCGCCAACCCGGCCACGGCGGCCACCAGCAGCCCGACGCCGGGCGGTTGCAGATCGATGGCCAGCACGGCGACGACCGCCGACACCGAGGCGGCCAGCAGGCCGGGGCGGTCCCGGACGGCGTTGACCAGCAGCCCGAGGAACAGCAGCGGCACCGAGAACTCGAGCGACCACGACTCGGGGATCACGTCGCCGAGGGTCAGCCCGACGACGACCCCGACGGCGACCGCGACCACCCACCACAGCACCCAGTAGAGGCCGCCGGTGAGATAGTGGCTGAGCTTGTAGTCGAGCGGGTCGTCGTCCGGACGGGGCTCGGTGATGGCGAAGAGCTGATCGACCAGCGTGTAGGGACCGAGCACCCGGAACCACCGGGGCGTGTCCCGGAACCGGGACCGGAGGGCGGCGCTGTACATGAGGTGTCGTGCGTTGATCACCAGGATCGTGCCGATCGCCACCACGACGGAGCTCCCGGCGTCGAGCACCACCACCCCGGCCAGCTGGGAGGCACCCCCGAAGATGAGGAACGACGAGGCCCACCCGGCGACCGGGCCGACGACGTCGGACTCGGCCACGGCGAGCCCGAAGACGAGCCCGAAGAGCGGCACCGGCGGGGTCAGCGGGATCAGACCGCGGATGGCGTCACGACTGGCCTCACGATTCCACGAGAACGTCACCGGGGCACCCTATCCGTGGCTCCGGGACCGGTCCGGCGGTTTCCGGACGGGGTGGCAGACCCGCTCGATGCCACCACTGTTCGGGTACCTCAGGCTCCGGCAAGGCCGGAGCCATCGGTCACCCGATGCGCCGGTCGGCGCCGAGCGGCGCCTAGAGTCGCCCGTCGGGACCGATCCCCCCTCGGTTCACCCTGCCTCCCAACCCAACCGAGGAGTCGTCGTGCTTCGGCGCATCGTCCAGTTCTTCGCCGCCAACACCTTCATCACCCTCCCGCTGTGGGTACTCCTCATCGGGTTCGGCCTGCTGTCGTACCTGGTGCTCCTTCCCCGCGAGGGGTTCCCGTCGGTCGAGGTGCCGATCAGCATCGCCTCGGGCGGGTACTTCGTCGACGACCAGGAGCGGGTCGACGCCGAGGTCCTGGCCCCGATCACCGACGCCCTCGGTGACCGGTCGGAGATCGAGTCGGTGGCAACCAACGCCCGCGACAACTCGTTCGTGGTGATCGCCCAGCTCGACCCCGACTTCTCCTCCGCCTTCGGGGCCGACCTGCTGGCCGAGGAGATCGGCCAGCTCGACCTTCCGCCCGAGGCCGTCTGGGACGTCCAGGCCCTCAACGCGGCCCAGTTCCTCAACAGCTACGACCTCCTCGTCGGCGTGCTCGGCCCGGCCGACGCCACCGCCGAGGATCTGGAGGCTGCGGCCAACGACCTGCTGCCCGCCTTCGACGGGTGGGACGACATCGCCGCGGCCGAGGTGGTCGAGCTGATCGATCGTGGCGTCGACCCCGCCACCGGTGGGGAGATCGCCAGGGAGGCGAGCTTCAACCAGGCCACGACCACGGTCGACGACACCATCGTCATCCGCCCGTCGGTCACGATCGGCGTCGTGGCCGCCGACGGGGCCGATGCGCTCGCGATCCGCGACACCACCGACGCCGCGCTGGCCCGGGCCGAGGCCGACGGTCTGGTCGACGACGCCTTCGAGCCGTTCGTCGCCGTCGACTTCGCCACCCAGATCCGGGACCAGATCGGCTCGCTGCAGGGCAACGTCCTGACCGGCCTCATCGCCGTCGCCCTGGTCGCCCTGGTCCTCATCTCGTGGCGGGCGTCGATCATCACCGCGCTGTTCATCCTCACCGTGCTGGCCACCTCGGTCGGTGTCCTCTACGTCTTGGGCGTCTCGCTCAACACGATCTCGCTGTTCGGCCTGATCCTGGCCCTCGGCCTCTTCGTCGACGACGCCATCGTCATCACCGAGGCCATCGACGCCTTCCGCGACGAGGACGACGAGCCGATCGAGATCATCGGCAACGCCATCAAACGGGTCGGCGCGGCAAAGATCTCGGGCACGGTGACCACCGTGCTCGTGTTCGCGCCGATGCTCGCCATCTCCGGCATCCTCGGCGACTTCATCCGAATACTCCCGATCTCGGTGATCGTCGCCCTGGTGACGTCGCTCGTGCTGGCGCTGATCTTCATCCCGTTCGCCTCCCGCTTCGTCGTGCTGAGCGCCCCACGGTCGAACAGCCCGCTCGCCAGGACCGGCGACCGGGTCGCCTCGTTCGTCGCCAGCTTCCCCGGCACCCGCGGGGCCCGTGGCGTGGTCTACGCACTCGGCGGCTTCGCCCTCAGCATCGTGATGATCGGCGTCGGGCTCGTCGTGCTCGCGCCCCGGGTCGGGTTCAACATCTTCCCGCCCCAGAAGGACTCGACCGAGATCGCCGTCGAGTACACCTTCGACCCCGGCACGACCATCGAGGAGGCCAGGCAGCTGACGACCGAGGTCAACCAGGCGGCGGCCGACGCCCTCGGTGGCGACCTGGAGAGCGCCTACACCTACATCGGCGACTCGCGCGAGGCGTTCGCCCAGTTCAGCCTGACCGATCTCGGCGCAAACGGCCGAGCCACCGCTCCGGACCTGGTCGAGGACAAGCTCGACCCGATCGCAGCCGAGGTCGACGGGGCCAGGGTGGTGTTCAACCAGGTCTCGGCCGGTCCGCCCGAGGCGCTGTTCCCGTTCCAGATGCAGATCTTCGGCGACGACCCAGACGTACTGCTGGCCGCCGGCGAGGAGCTGGCGTCGTTGCTGCAGGGAACCGAGATCGAGCGACCGAACGGCACGACGTTCACGGTCGTGGAGACCACGCTCGGCCTGACCGACGTCGTGGCCCGGGAGGACGGCCGCCGGCTGATCGAGCTCCGGGCCCGCTTCGACGCCGACGACGTCACCACCGTGACGGCCGAGACCCAGGCCTGGTTCGAGGACCGCTACGGGGCCGACGAGCTGGCCGCACTCGGCCTGGACGCCGACGCCCTCGGCTTCGACTTCGGCCTCGAGAGCGACAACCAGGAGTCGTTCAACTCACTGCCGATCGCCTTCGGCATCGCCCTGGTGGCGATGTTCGTGCTGCTGATCATCCAGTTCCGCTCGAGCATCCAGTGGTTGCTGGTGTTCCTCGCCATCCCGTTCAGCCTCTTCGGTGTGTTCGGCGGCCTGTTGCTCACCGACAACGTGCTCAGCTTCTTCGTGATGCTCGGCCTGCTCGGTCTGATCGGTATCGCCGTCAACAACACGATCCTGCTGACCGACTTCGCCAATCAGGAGCGCCGGGCCGGCGCCGACCGCAAGCAGGCCATCGAGAACGCGATCAAGCGTCGCTTCCGGCCCCTGGTCGCCACGTCGCTCACCACGGTGGCCGGCGTGCTCCCGCTCGCCCTGTCCGACCCGTTCTGGGAGTCGCTCGGCTTCACCATCATCTTCGGCCTGCTGTCGAGCACCTTCCTGGTCCTGCTGGCCTTCCCGGCCTACTACCTGGCCATCGAGGCCGTCCGCGACCGCATCGTCACCCCATGGCGGCCGGCGGCGATGCGCCCCGATCGAGGGGACGACACCTCGGTCGGCGGCGCCGGCGACGCCAGCTCGGAGAACGGGGACGGTCAGCCGCCGGCCACGTGGGCCAAGAGCCCGGAGAGCGCAACCCGGTAGCTGTCCGCCCCGAAGCCGGCCACCACCCCGATGCAGACCGGGGCCAGGTACGACCGGTGGCGGAACGCCTCACGGGCGTGCACGTTCGACAGGTGCGTCTCCACCGTCGGGAGCCCGACGGCGGCGATGGCGTCACGCAGGGCGATGCTGGTGTGGGTGTAGGCACCGGCGTTGATCACGATCCCGTCGGCCCAGCCGGCGGCATCGTGGATGGCGTCGACCAGCTCACCCTCGTGGTTGGACTGCCGGTGGGTGATCTCGGCGTCGCTCGCCTTGGCGAACCGGGCCAGCTCGTCGACGATCTCCTCGAGCGAGGTCAGGCCGTAGAAGCCGGGCTCGCGGGTGCCGAGCAGGTTGAGGTTGGGTCCGTTGAGCACGAGGATCCGGCGCACGGACCCACCGTAGGTGACCGCCCGCCAATTGAGACGGATCTGTAACCCGATCGGGGAACGAGATCGCCGTCGGCAGCGTCTGAAAGGCATGGAGCGTGCACGGGGACCGAGCGAGGGTCGGGAGTCGACGATGGACGAGCGGGTGACGACCGACGATGTTGGGCGTTCCGGCCGCCCGGTACGGGTCAGCTACGTGGCCGAGGGTGTCGGCGTCGCCCTCGTCGTGGCCGACGGCGACGACGGCTCGGACGGTGCGCTCGACGACGCCGGCGATGGCGCCGACCACGGCGTGCTCCACCTCGGCGACGCCGTCGTGACCCTCGAGATCCCCAGGCCGGACGGCGGCCGATCGGTCCTGAGCTGGGACCCGACCGAGGTCACCCTCGACCCGTTGGTCGCCTAGCACCCTGCCGGGCCCCGTCACGGCGGGCGGAGGCGCGGGCGCCCATCCGGCGGCGCCTTCCACGACCATCGCTACGCTCGCCCCATGCCGTCGGTTCCCGATGACCTGACCGACCGACTCGACGACGGCGGTTTCGACGGGCTGTCCCGCATCGCCGTCGACGGGCCGGGCTGGCCGGCCCCGATCGTGGCCGTCGAGATCGAACCGCTGCTCGACCGTTCCGGTGACGACGATCGCTGGTCGGCGGTCGAGCGGGTGTGGGCCGCGGCCGCGGCCGCGGTGGCCGGCACCGGGCATCAGCCGGTGCTGGCGGAGGTGGAGCTCACCGCCGATGGCCTGCCGCCGAACTACGAGATCCCCGTCTACGCCGACCCCCGCTTCCACGTCGACGAGCTCGGGGAGCTGGAGGCGGAGATCCAGCGGTGGGTGTGCTCGCAGTTCTACGTGCCCGAGGTCGATCGGCTCCCCTGGAGCCTCGCCTCCCATCGGAACGGGGGCGAGCGGGCCCGCGGCAGCGACCGGATCGAGGAGTACCTCGAGTGGAAGGTCGAGGAGGTGTCGGAGCCGCTCGGGCTCGAGCTCGACGTCGACGAGGTCGAGGCTGCGGTCGATGCCGAGGGCCGGCCGATCGAGAGCTACGACGTGGCCGACTGGTGGTTCCATCGGCTGGTGCTCGGGGCCGTTGGGGAAAGGGCGCTGCTCGGTCGCCTGGAGGAGCCGTTCCGCTTCTTCGAGCCGCACGCGGTCACCCTGCTGCTGCTTCCCTCGCCCGGCCCGGCGGCCGGCATCGGTGGCCTCCTGCCGTCGAGCCCGTTCGCTCTCCCATTCGAGCACGCGCCGCTGACCTGGGCTGCCTTCGTGGCCAAGTGGGCCCGCCGTTGGGGCGCCCAGCTCGTCTGCACCGGCCACACGGCGGCCCTGACCGTCGCGCGCCCGCCCGCGACGATCGCCGAGGCGATACCGGTTGCGCTGGAGCACCAGCTGTTCAGCAACCAGGCCCCGCGCTCGGGCCGGTCGGTCTACGAGTACGCCTACGAGCTGGTCGACAACGACACCTGGATGCTCACCACCACGATCTAGCTGTGCCAGGCCGCGATGGGCGCCGTGCTCAGCTCGGATCGAGCGGGGCGACGGGGAAGGTCGTGGTCGCCACCACCTCGAACACCTCGTCTTCACCGCCTGGCTCGAAGTCGACGGTCACGATCGTGCCGTCCTCGCCGACCAACCGCAGCGGCCCGCTGCCCGGGGGCTCGGCCGCGTCGCTGCCGAGCAGCTGGTAGTCGCCCCGGTTGACGGCTGCGGCAACGCTGGCAACGGCATCGGCCTCGTCGTCCGCCTCGAGCCGGTAGGTCACCCGGAGGGTGCCGAGGTCCTCGGCGGTGGCGACGTCGACCGACTGCAGCTCGGCCGCGTTCGGGAACCCGAGATCGTCCTCCCAGGCCGACAGCCGCTCGAAGTAGCTCGGTCCGTCGTCCGGTGCGGCCTCGTCTTCGGCGGTGAGCACGGTGTAGCGGAGCTCGACCACCGTGGCCCCGTCGACCGACTCGACCGATGCCTCCAACTGCAGCTCCTCGGGTCGTCGTCCCGAGACGAGGAACCGCATCTCGGTCAGCTCGCCGCCATCGGTGGCCGTGGTCACGTCGTCGGCCTTGTACCAGCCGAGCGACCGCAGCTCGTCGTCGCTGCCCTTGACCATCGCCGCCGCCGGCTCGGGGGTGCGGTAGCGGACGACGGCCGTCGACGGGAACCGGTCCTCGTCGTCGGCCGGGGCCAGGCTGACCGACACGTCGAGGATCTGGGCCACGGCCGGTCCCGGGAGGCCGGGGAAGGGGGCCAGGCGCTCGACCTGGACTGCGATGTTGGTGGTCTGGCCTCGCATGTCGTCGACCAGGGCCGCGACATCGGCCGGTGTCGCCCCATCGTCGAGCGGGTCGATGCCCTGGTCGATCGGGCGGTCGAAGTCGATCGTGGTCGTCGGGATGGTCGTCGTGGTCGTCGTGGTCGGAGCGGGGAGGGTGGTCGGGCTCTGGCTCACCGCATCGAGGCCGGGTTCCTCGCTGCCGCATCCGGCGGCCAGGAGGGAAACGGACGCCGCCAGGGCGAACGCGATCCGCCGGTGACGTGACGTCGGTGGTCGGTTGCCGTGGCTCGGTTCGTTCATCATCGGAGCAGATGCATGTCGCTTCGACGGCGAGTGTAAACCTCCGACGACGGCCGACGACAGGGTCACACGGCCCTCGCTGGCTGTGTGGTCGCGCCCGCCCGGCCTCGGCCGGCGGTCAGCCGCCTGCGCCGTCGGCCCGACCAGGCCCGAGGAGACCGTCGAGCGAGTCGATGACCGACTCGACGTTGCGCTGGTTGCGTCCCCAGTCGACGAAGCCGAAGACCAGCTTCGACTCGATGACGACCTGGGTGCCGCCGCCAGGGTTGGTGGCCGTCACCACCTGGATCCGCTCGCCCCAGCTCAGCGTGCTCATCGGCCGAGAAGCCCGGATCTCCCACTCACCCGCCGTCGGGTCGGGGGCCAGGCCGAGCTCGCGGACGGCTCGATCGACGGCGGGCCTGACCTCGGCCCGGTCCTGGGGATACACCCTTCGATCCTGGTACCGACGACCCATGTCGGCAGGCTAGTCGGGCCTCGGCGGCTCCCGATGGCTGCGACTTGCGTCACACCGAAGGGTCGGCGACGATGGCGACGCAGGCCTGGGGGGGCCTCACAACCACAAGGGGGAGAGTGCGTGTCACCACGTTGGACGAAGTTGCTCGTCATCGCTCTGGCGCTGTCGCTGTTCGCAGCGGCGTGCGGATCGAACGACGGGGGAGACGAAGAGACCACCGAGGTCACGACCGGTCAGACCGAGGAGGACCAGCAGCAGCTCGAGACGGATCGTGAGGCGGGCGAGGCCACCGGTGAGGACGAGCGCGACGTCGAGACCGGACCGGTCCACGGCGGCAAGGTCGTCTACGGCATCGAGGCCGACTCGGCCAACCCGTGGGCCCACTACGCCGTCTCGTGCGCGATCAGTTGCCTGCTGATCTATCGGGCCATCACCGACCCGCTCTTCCTGACCGATGTCAACGGCGACATCCAGCCGTACCTGGCCGAGTCGCTCGAGTCCAACGACGACTTCACGCAGTGGACCGTGACCGTTCGTGACGGGGTCTCGTTCCACGACGGCACGCCGCTCGACGGCGCCGCGGTCAAGTACAACATCGACACCTGCCGTTTCAGCGCCCTGACCGGACCTGCCTTCCTCGGCCTCGAGGACGTCACGGCCGACGGACAGACGGTCACGCTGACCTACTCGGCTCCGGAGGCCACCGGCCCCCGGTCGCTGCTCCGGGAGCGGACCTGCGGGCACATGTTCTCGCCGGCCTGGATGGCCACGCTGGCCAACAACCCGCTGAACCTGCCGCCATTCGTCACCGAGGAGGAGGCGGCCGAGCTCGACCTGAGCGGCGACCCGGCCGCCCCCGTCGGTCTCGGCGCCTTCGTCCACGAGTCCTACACCCCCGGCAACGGCAACAGCTTCATCGCCACCCGGAACCCCGACTACTGGCGGGGAGACGGGCCGAACTCGCTGACCGACGAGGGCCTGCCCTACCTGGACGAGATCGAGTTCGTGGTCGCGGTCGACATCCAGGGTCGGTCGAACGGTCTGCGGGCCGGCCAGTTCGACATCATCCACACGGCCAACGCCGACGAGATCAAGAAGTACGAGGAGGACGGCGAGTTCGTGCTCCTGCAGGCCAACGACTTCGGCGAGACCAGCTACATCATGCTCAACGTCGGGGCAGGCGAGAATCCGACGCTCGCCTTCGTCCGCGGCCTCGACAGCCTGACCATGGACCCGGGCGACCTGAACTCGGCCAGTCCGCTGCTCCAGGTGAGCTGTCGCCGGGCCCTGGCCCACGCCATCGATCGTCAACGCCTCGCCGACGAGCGGGGGGCCGGCATCGTCACCCCTGCGAACGGACCGTTCCCGCCCGGCTCGATCGGTCACCTCGAGGACTCGGGCTATCCCGACTTCGACCTCGATGCGGCTGCGACCGAGTGGGAGACCTGCAAGGCCGACCACGGGTCGACACCGATCAGCTTCACCTTCAACACCACCAACGACGCCTTCAACGTCGAGACCAACGAGCTGGTGGCGTCGATGTGGCGCGACGCCTTCGGCGACGAGATCGAGGTCAGCATCGCTCCGATCGAGCAGGGCCAGTACATCGGGCTCGCCCTCGCCGGCGCCTTCCAGGCCCAGGCCTGGCGCAACCACGGGGGCGTCGACCCGGCCGAGCAGTGGTTCTGGTGGAGCTCGGCGACGGCCAGTCCGATCGACCCGTCGGTGCCCGAGCTGGCGCTGAACTTCGGCCGGTTCCAGGACCCGGAGATGGACGCCCAGTTCACGATCATCCGCCAGAACCCGGACCCCGCAGCCCGCCAGGCCGCGGCCGAGGAGGTCAACCGGTTGTTCGGCCAGAACGTCTGGAACTTCTGGACGACGTGGACCCTGTGGGGTGTCGCCGCCAACCCGAGGATCCAGGACCTGACCGACCTGGAGATCCCCGGCTTCGGCCCGACCATCCCGGTGCTCGGCGGCCGGCACCATCTGACCCAGATGTGGTGCACCGACGGCGACTGCCAGGGCTGACCGGGAGGGGTCGGGAACGATCGAGGGGAACGACCACGCCGTGGAGGAGCTGCCGTGGGGACGCTGATGGGCAGGCCCGGTCTCGCCGTCATGACCGGGGCTGCCGCCGCCGCCATCGCCGTCTCCGCCGTGGCCTCCGAGCGCTCGGCGTGGTCGTTCCTCGTCTTCGTGCTCGGGCTCCTCGCCGGCCTGGCGGTGGCCTGGCGGTCGAACGAGAGCCCGGGAGCGATCGTCGTCGCCGGCCTTGCCCTGATCGTGGTGTGGGCCTTCGTCGAGGGCCCACCGGTGACCTGGAGCTTCTTCCTCATCGTCCTGACCGGCACCGGGGCCGCGTTCCTGACCAACGGCCGCTATGCCCTTCGCCGGATCCTCGGGGTCATCCCGATCCTGCTGGTGGTGTCGTTCGTCGTGTTCTCGTTGATGGCCTCGCTGCCGGGTGACCCGGCCATCAACATCCTCGGGCCGGCCGCCACGCCGGACGCCGTGGCCCAGGTCAATGCCGAGCTCGGTCTCGACGAGCCGTTCTTCAACCGCTACGGCAACTGGCTCGGCGACGCGGTCATGGGCGACCTCGGCAACTCGGTCCAGCTCAGGGAGGAGGTGGCCGACGGTCTGTCCCGGTCGATCACACCCTCGCTGCAGCTGATGTTCTACTCCCTGATCCTGGCCTCGCTGATCGCCTTCCCGCTCGGGATCTGGACCGCCTACCGGAACGGCCAGCGGGTCGACCGCAGCGTCAACACGGTCATGCTGGGCTTCTTCGCCGTACCGCCGTTCGTGCTGGCCATCGTGCTCGTGCTGTTCCTGGCCATCGGCGGGGTGTCGATCTTCGGCGCCGACGTCGGGCTCCGCATCCTCCCCGGCTCGCGCTACGTGCCGTTCGGCGAGAGCCGGGTCGACCACTTCAAGCACATGTTCCTGCCCGCCCTGTCGCTTGCCCTCGGCCAGGCTGCGGTGTTCATGCGCCTGCTGCGGGCCGACATGATCGGCACCCTGCGCCAGCCCTTCATCGACCTGGCCCGCTCGAAGGGCCTGCGGACCCGCCGCATCCTCTGGCGCCACGCGCTCCGACCCTCGATGTTCACCCTGCTGACGGTGATGGGCTTCACCGTCGGCACCCTGATCGGTGGGGCCCTCATCACCGAGATCATCTTCGTGCTGCCCGGCCTCGGCGGCTACATGTTCAACGCCATCTTCCAGCGCGACTTCATCGCCGTGCAGGGCGGCACGATGGTCATCGCCACGCTGTACATCCTCATCCTGGTCCTGGTCGACTTCACCTACCTGGCCCTCGATCCCCGCCTGCGAACCGGTGGGAGCGGCCTCGGGGGCGATGGTGGCTGATCTCGACAGCGGGGTCGCCCCGGCAACCGCGGCGACGGCCGAGCCCGCACCGGCGGCGATCGTCGACGCCGGACCGGAGAACGGCTCGGACGCCGGCGCCGGGGTGCGGCGCCCGAAGGCGCTCGGCGTGATGTTCTGGCTGGCCGTCGGCTACCTGGTCGTGCTCGTGCTCGCCGCCATCTTCGCCGAGGTCCTGCCGATCAAGGACCCGGCCGACACCTTCTCCGGCACCGCCAAGAACGGCCCGAGCGCCGAGTTCTGGTTCGGCAACGACGGCGCCGGCCGAGACATCTTCTCCCGGGTCATCTACGGCGCCCAGGTCAGCCTCATCATCGCCTCCGTCGGGGCGACCCTGGCCCTGCTGATCGGCGGCATGATCGGCATGGCCGCCGGCTACTACCGCAGCCGGGTCGACACGATCATCACCACCTTCACCGACGCCACGCTGGTGATCCCGCCGCTGATCCTCGCCCTCTCGCTGATCCTGTTCCTCGACTCCGAGGCGGCGAGGCGGGTCTTCATCCTCATCGTGGTCTTCGTGCTGCTGTCGATCGCCCCGATCGCCCGGGTGGTCCGCGCCTCCACCCTCGTGTGGTCCGAGCGCGAGTTCGTCCTCGCGGCGAAGACGATGGGGGCCCGCAACGGTCGGATCATGTTCCGCGAGGTCCTGCCGAACGTGGCCCCGGCGCTGATCAGCTACTCGCTGATCGTCATGGCCAACCTGATCGTGGTCGAGGGGGCCGTCGCCTTCCTCGGCCTGTCGGTCCCGCCGCCGACCCCGACGTGGGGTGACATGATCAACAAGGGCCGCACCGATCTGGAGGCCGCAGCCCACATCAGCCTGGTCCCGGCCGCCGTGATGTTCCTGACCGTGCTCGCCCTCAACTTCGTCGGCGACAAGTTGCAGGAGCGCTACGAGCCCCGGGAGTCGGTGCTCTAGTGGCCGGGAGCGGCAAGGCCCATCTGCGACCGGCGGGGCAGACCCTGCTGCGAGCCGAGGACCTGACCGTCGAGTTCCCGGTCGGCACGACCGGCCAGGTGGTGCACGCGGTCAGCGGGATCTCGATCGATCTCGTCGAGGGCGAGACGCTCGGCCTGGTCGGTGAGTCCGGCTGCGGCAAGTCGACGACCGGCAAGGCGATGATGCAGGTACCGCGACCGACGGCGGGTTCGGTCAGCCTCGACGGCGCCGAGTTGACCACCCTCGACGACGAGACACTGCGGCGGACCCGGCCCGTGCTGCAGATGATCTTCCAGGACCCGATCTCGGCCCTCAACCCCCGTCGCACGGTGCGCGACATCATCGGCGAGCCGCTGATGATCTGGTGGGAGGAAGAGGAAGGTCGGCCGCCGACCTCGATCTGGTTCGAGTGGTTCGGCCGGTTGTTCCAGTGGGTGGCCGGGTCGATCACCCGACCGCTCCGCTACGTCGCACCGCTCGCCGCCGTCGCCCTCGCCCTGTGGATCATCAGCGAAGCGGCCGAGGAGCGACGGTTCGAGAGCCAGCTGGCCTGGCTCGACGTCCCGGCCAGGATCATCGGGTTCCCCGTGCTCGCCGTCGTCCTGGCCATCGTCGCCGTGCTGCTGGTCCTGGGGCTGGTCTGGCTGGCGCTCGCCATCGTCGTTCCCTTCGGCGTTGTGTCGAAGGTGCTCGGCCGGGTGCCGGCCGCCGTCGGCCTCGCCGGGGCCGGGTCGGCCCTGGCCATCGCCGTGTTCATGGTCTGGCGGACCTGGAACAGCCTCGGCGGCTACCCGGCCCTGGCCGTCCGGGGGCTGCTGATCGCCGTCGCCGTCGCCGTCGGTGTCTGGTTCGTCGCCTCCCTGCTCGACCCGTCGCGGGCCGGGGCGTCTGGCATCGCGGGAGCGCTCGTCGGGGTCGCCGCCCTCGAGCTGTTCTACATCGCCGGGCTCGACGGCATTCCCAAGCTCCTCGTGCTCCTCGCCGCCGTTGCCCTCAACGTCGGGCTCTACCGAGTGGTCTCCCGCCAGCTCCGGGCCAGGCGCGAGGAGCTCCGGGCCAGGGCCGAGCCCCGGGTTCGGGAGATGCTCGAGGTGGTCGGCATCAACCCCGACAACGCCCTCGACCGCAAGCCCTACGAGTTCTCCGGTGGTCAGGCCCAGCGGCTGTCGATCGCCCGGGCCCTCATCATGAACCCCAAGGTCATCATCTGCGACGAGCCGGTCTCGGCCCTCGACGTGTCGGTCCAGGCCCAGATCCTCAACCTGCTCGAGGACATGAAGGCCCGCTACGGGCTGACCCTGGTGTTCATCGCCCACGACCTGGCGGTGGTCAAGAACGTCAGCGACCGGGTGGCCGTCATGTATCTGGGCAAGATCTGCGAGGTCGCCAACCCGGACGCCCTCTACGCCGGCCCGGCCCATCCCTACTCGGAGCTGCTGCTGTCGGCCATTCCCCATCCCGATCCGCTGCTCGACGCCCGGGTCAGCCAGGTCGCCGCCGACCTCCCCTCGCCGATCGCCCCGCCCTCCGGCTGCCGGTTCCGCACCCGCTGCCCCAAGGCCGAGGATCGCTGCGCCACCGACGAGCCCGAGATCCAGCGCATCGGCGACGACCACTACGTCGCCTGCCACTTCCCCAACCTCGAACCGGTCGACGAGCCGGTGGCGGTGTCCCGGGGAGCCGGGGCGTGACGGCCGTCGAACCGGTTGCGGCACCGGACGGCCGAGACGAGCGACCGGTGCTCCAGGTCGAGAACCTGCGGACCGAGTTCGCCACCCCGGCCGGGCCGCTGGTGGCCGTCGATGGCGTGTCGTTCTCCCTCGACCGGGGCAAGGCGCTCGGCATCGTCGGCGAGTCGGGCTCGGGCAAGAGCGTCACCGCCCGCTCGGTGATGCGGCTGTTGCCCAAGTCGAACGTGTCATCGACCGGCCGGGTCCTGCTCAACGGCGTCGACGTGATGGGGATGAGCGACGCCGAGCTCCGGGCCATCTGGGGCCCCGAGGTGTCGATGGTGTTCCAGGACCCGCTCGGCTCCCTCAACCCGGTCATGCGGATCGGCCAGCAGGTGGCCGAGGGCCTGCGGGTCCACCACGGTGTCTCCAAGAAGGAGGCCAGGGACACGGCACTGACGCTGCTCCGCAGCGTCGGAATCCCGTCACCGGAAGCCAGGATCGACGAGTACCCCCACCAGCTGTCCGGTGGCATGCGCCAGCGGGTGGTGATCGCCATCGCCCTGGCCTGCGGGCCGAAGCTGCTGATCGCCGACGAGCCGACCACCGCGCTGGACGTGACCGTCCAGGCCCAGATCCTCGACCTGCTGCAGGATCAGCAGCGCGACCGGTTCATGCCGCTGATCCTGATCACCCACGACCTCGGCGTCGTGGCCGGCCGGACCGACGAGGTGATCGTCATGTACGCCGGGCGGATCATGGAGCGGGCCCCGACGACCGTGCTGTTCCGGGACATGCGGATGCCCTACACCGAGGCCCTGTTCCGCTCGATCCCGAAGATCGAGTACCCGAGCCACACCCGCCTGGCCATCATCCCCGGGCGGCCGCCGAACATGGTCGACCCACCGCAGGGCTGCAAGTTCGCCGACCGGTGCCGTTACGCCCAGGAGCGCTGTGTCGAGGAGGAGCCGGAGTTGACCCCGGCCAGCCGGGCCGACCACGTGTACCGCTGCTTCTACCCGGTCGGGACGCCGGAGGGTGACGAGGCCCTGGCCCGGAACCGGGCGAGCGGCCGGGTCGACGGCGACGGTGAGCTGGTGCATCTCGCCGCCCCGTCCGGGGGCTGAGGCCGGCGCCGCCTCGGCCGGTCAGGGCGGCGGCGGACCGATCTCGCCGGTCTCCCGCTCGCGGCGGAACGCCTGCAACAGCTCGATCAGCCCGAGCAGCGGCGTGCCAAGCCGTTCGGACGTGGCGACGGCCGACACGCTCGTGTCGTAGGGGATGGTCAAGCCGGCCAGCGCTTCCCGGGGCGCCGGCCCGAACCGCAGCAGCTCCCGGTCGAGCCCGAAGACCTCGACGGTGGCCTCGGCCAGGCGACGGCGGGTCGATGCCTCGGCGCCGCAGGCGTGGAAGATCGCCGCGCCGTCGGTGTGGGTCCCGCCGCCGTGGCCGGCGACCAGCGCGGCCCGGACCACCTCGCCGCAGTGGCTGCCGAGCGACGGCGAGGCGATCCCGTTGAGGTCGTCGCCTTCCCACACCGTGAACGGTCGGCCCGCCTCCAACGCATCGACCAGCGAGGCGACGAGGTAGCCGAAGCCGGGGTCCTGGGCCCGTGGCGTCGCCGGTCGGGCCCAGTGGGTGCCGTTCACCCCCATGACCCGGGCCACCGAGGCGCCCCGCTCCAGCGCCACCAGTTCCGAGGCGGCCTTCAGGAAGCCGTAGAGGTTGATCGGGTTGGGCGGGGTGTCCTCGGCCGCCCCCGACTGGGTGCCGTCGAACACCCAGTCGGTCGAGATCAGACACATCGGGATCCCGACCTCGGCTGCGGCGTCGGCGTAGTGGCGGGTGGCGTCGACGTAGGCCGACCAGGCCGCCCGCCGGTCGGCGACCATCGTCGCCCAGTCGTTGAGGATGGCGCAGTGGACGACGGCGTCGGCGCCGGCACGGCGAACGTGGGCGGCAACCGCGGCCCGGTCGGTCATGTCGACCCGGTCGGCCACGACGTCGTCGCCGTGGCGATCGGTGAGGACCTTGGCGATGTTGGAGCCGACGAAGCCCGTCGCTCCGGTGACGATCACCCGCATGGTTCACTGCTCCCCTCGTCCTTCGGCCCGCAGCCGGGGCCCCGGCCGGTCGCGTGGGACCTTCGGCCACTTGACCGGTGGTTCGGCTGCGGTGACAGTAGTCGCCATGACCGATACGCAGGCGTCCCGCCAGACCCCGACGCTCCGCCGGCCGGTTCCGGTGCTCGACGACGGCCGGTGCTCGCTCGACGAGTTCCGGGCACTGGTCGAGGTCGCCCCCGACCCGGCCGGCTGGCCGCTCGCCAGCCGAATCCGCCAGGGGGTGCTGATCTACGAGATGTCGGCGCTGCTCGATCGTTTCGACGGTCGACCGACCGGCTCGCCCGAGCTGCTCGACGAGCTGGCCAGGGCCCTGTCGAGCGGTCCCGGCATCGTCGTGCTCGCCGGCGGGTTCGAGGCCGACGTGATCGAGCGGGCCACGGCGGCGTTCTTCGCCATGATCGAGGCCGAGAGGGCGGCCAAGCCGGACGTCGGCGACCACTTCGCCGAAGCCGGGGCCAACGACCGGGTCTGGAATGCGCTCGAGAAGCTGGCCGTGACCGATCCCGGGGTGTTCGTCGACTACTACGCCAACGAGGCCATCGCCCTCGGGGCGCTGGCCTGGCTCGGTCCGGCCTACGCCGTCACCTCCCAGGTCAACGTGGTCAACCCCGGCGGCGCCGCCCAGGTCCCGCACCGCGACTACCACCTCGGCTTCATGACCAACGAGCGGGCGAGTGAGTACCCGCTGCACGCCCACCGGCTGTCGCCGGCGCTGACCCTCCAGGGGGCGGTCGCCCACGCCGACATGCCGACCGAGACTGGCCCGACGATGTACCTGCCGGGTTCGCAGCGTTACGAGCTCGGCTACCTGGCCTGGCGACGCCCCGAGTTCGTCGACTACTTCGCCGAGCACCACGTGCAGCTCCCGCTCGGCATTGGTGACGTCGTGTTCTTCAACCCGGCCCTGTTCCACGGGGCCGGCGAGAACCGGACGGGTGACGTGCGGCGGATGGCCAACCTGCTGCAGATCTCCTCGGCGATGGGCATCCCGCTCGAGGCCGTCGACCGCCGGCGGATGGTGCTGGCCACCTACCCGACGATGGCCGATCGCCTGGCGGCCGGCGTCGACCCGATCCTCGTCGGCCACGCCGTCGCCGCAACCGCCCAGGGCTACGCCTTCCCGACCAATCTCGATCGCGACCAGCCCATCGACGGCCTGACGCCGCCGAGCATGTCGGACGTCGTGGCCGATGGGCTGGAGCAGGGGTGGTCGCCAGCCGAGCTGGCCAGGGCGATCGACGCCCACGCCTTCAGACGGCAGACGCACTGACGCTCTCGCCCGCTGCGGACGGCGGGGCCGGACCGACCGGCCGATCGGAGTCGGACCGATAGCCTCGGGCGGTGGCGATCGTCCTGGCGCTGGTGACGGCTGCGGCCTTCGGGGTCGCCGACTTCTGCGGTGGCCTGGCCACGCGCCGGGCCACCGCGTTGCAGGTGGTGGCCGGCTCACACGTCGTCGGGGGGATCGGGGTCATCATCGCCTCGCTCGTCCTCGCCGACCGCTTCGACGGCTCGGACGCCGTCCTCGGCGTACTCGGCGGTGCCTGCGGGATGATCGGCGTCATCCTGCTGTACCGGCGCCTCGCCGCCGGGCCGATGAGCGTGGTGGCCCCGCTGACCGGGGTGACCTCGGCCGTGGTGCCGGCGGTGTGGGGCCTCGCCGGGGGCGAGCGGCTGGGCGGCTTCGGCTGGCTCGGCCTGACGATCGGCCTGCTGGCGGTCCTGTTGGTGTCGCTCAGCCCGGACGGCGACGAGGGGCCCGGCGCCGCCCCCCAACCGGTGACGGCGCAGGTCGTGTTGGAGTCGCTTGCCGCCGGGCTCGGCTTCGGGACCCTCTTCATCTTCTTCGACGCCACGTCCGGCGCCAGCTCGCCGTGGCCGGTGGCGACGGCCAGGATCTTCACGTCGTCGCTGCTGGTCGTCACCCTCGTCGTGCTGGCCCGCCGGGCCGGCTCGCCGGTCGGCGACGTCGTGCCTCGCAGCGGCCGGGTGCTGATGCTCATCGCCGGGGCGGGGTTGGCCGACACGCTGGCCAACGTCACGTTCCTGACCGCGACCGAGGAGGGCCAGCTGGCCGTCGTGTCGGTGCTGTCGTCGCTCTACCCGATCTCGACGGTGCTCCTGGCCCGGGTGGTGCTGTCGGAGCGGATGACCCGCCTGCAGGGCCTCGGCTTCGTCGCCGCCCTGGCGGCCACGGTCCTGCTGACCATCGGTTGAGCCGCGGGTGCGGCGGCTCCTGGCCGAGTCGGGCCCGTCGCTTGCCACCTTCCAACTCGGCGAGACCGGCACCGGCGAGCACCTGTTCGCGGCCGCCAGGGCGCCGGCGTCGACGACGACGACCTCGCCGCACTGCGGGCGTTCGTCGTCGAGGAGCAGGAACACGCGCCCACGTCGACTGCCACGCCGACACGCCGCCGAACCGGTAATTCGCTCGACGGGCGGGGCCGCAGGCCGCACGATGGCCCTCGGCCCGATCGGATGGGGAAAGGAGGGCCGGACCATGATCGACGTCCATCTCGACGGTGACCGGGAGCGGGTGCGCTCCTGGGCGTCCGACATCGAGGCGAACACGCTCGAGCAAGCCCTCCGGTCCGCCCGCAGCCCGGCCGTCTCCGGCCCGGTGGCGCTGATGCCGGACGCCCATTGGGGCATGGGGGCGACCGTCGGTTCGGTCATCCCGACCGAGTCGGCGATCATCCCGGCTGCGGTCGGGGTCGACATCGGCTGTGGCATGATCGCGGTCGAGACCGACCTGACCGCCTCGATGCTGCCGGACGACCTCGGGCCCGTGCTGCGGGGCATCGGCCGGTCGATCCCGGCCGGCTTCGACCGGCACCCCGAGGCGGTCCCGGCGGCCGTCGCCTGGCTTGGTGGGCACCCGCTCGAGACCACGGTGGCGCTCAGCTCGAAGCAGACCGGGGCGATCGGCGCCCAGCTCGGCTCCCTCGGGGGCGGCAACCACTTCGTCGAGGTCTGCCTCGACGAGGCCGAGCGGGTCTGGGCGGTCCTGCACTCGGGCAGCCGGGGCATCGGCAACGTGCTGGCCCGGGCCCACATCGATGGGGCCAAGGCCCTGTGCCGCAACCTCGAGCGTGCGCTCGACGATCCGGATCTCGCCTACTACCTGCAGGACGACCCTGGATTCGGGGCCTACATCGGCGACATGCTGTGGGCCCAGGACTACGCCAGGCAGAATCGGGAGCAGATGATGGACGCTCTGCTCGGTGTGCTGGTCGACACCGTCGGTCGGCCGGTGACCGAGCGGCGTCGGATCAACTGTCACCACAACTACACCGAGCGGGAGACCCACGACGGTCGGGAGCTGTGGATCACCCGGAAGGGCGCCATCCGGGCCGACGTCGGCGACCACGGCGTGATCCCCGGCTCGATGGGTACCAGCTCGTTCATCGTGTCGGGGCTCGGCAACCCGTCGTCCTACCGGTCGGCGGCCCACGGCGCCGGTCGGCGCTACGGCCGGAGGGCGGCGAAGCGGACCTTCACCGCCGACCAGCTGCGTGAGGCGATGGTCGGCCGGACGTGGCAGCGGTCGAAGGCGGACGCCCTGCTCGACGAGGCCCCGATGGCCTACAAGGACATCGACCGGGTGATGGACGACCAGGCCGACCTCGTCCGGGTCGAGCATCGCCTCGACGCCATCGTCAACTACAAGGGCACCTGAGCGTCCTCGTCGGGGCCCGACCGGCACGGCGTGCGGGTCGGTCGGGCCGACGGGGCTCGCCGGTCGTTCGCTACGAGAACTTGGTCGACGGGCGGGGGACCGCCTCACCGTCGATCGTCAGGTCGACCCGCTCGTTGTAGAAGCAGATCAGGCCCCGGACACCGGCCGACTCGGGCAGCGGCTCGTCGTAGCCCCAGGCGACGTCGCCGTGGGTGACGCCGCCGACCTCGACGCTCCAGTAGCGGGCCACGCCCTTGTAGGGGCAGCCGGTCGAGGTGTCGGTCGGGACCAGGAGCTCCATGCGGACGTCGTCGGGCGGCAGGTAGTAGCGGGCCGGCAGCCCGGTCTCGTACAGGATCGACGCCCGGCTCGACTCGGCCACGATCACGGGCTCATCCGGCCCGTCGACCCGGACGACCACGTGGCGGCTGGACGGCAGCACGTCGACGCGGGTGTAGGGCGAGCGAGGGTGGACGAAGACCTCGACCTCCTCCTCGAACCACCGGTCGACGGCGTCCCAGCGGAGTCGGACCCGGTTCCGCAGCTCGGGAATGGGTGAGTCGGGGTGGATCCGGCCGGCGCCGGCGATGACGATCTCGCCGTCGGTACCGGCGTCGAGCACCAGGTCGACGATGTTGGCGGCGCCCCGGTTGTCGGTGTCGACCACCTCACCGGTCTGGCGGAGCTCGCCGGCGACATCGGCCGTCGGGACGTACCACTGCGGGTAGTAGCGGTGCTCCCAGACGAAGAGGCTGTCGGTCGTGTCGACGACGGTGCGGTCGCCGACTCGGCCGCGGATCCACTTCGGGTTCGCCTCGACGGGAGCGAGCTCGGCGGAGGCGGACGGGGACGAGGCGGAGGTCGTGACGATGTCGGTCATAGCTCAGGCAACGACACGAAGCCCGTCGCCATTCCGAGCCGACGGGTGATTTCTCGGCTCGGGCGACAGCTGCGAGACTTGGTCATGGCCGCCTCACCAGATCCGTCCGCATCCCGCACGCCGGTCCGCCGCCCGCCCCTTCGCATCCTCGACGTGTCCGGGTCACCCGAGGCCCGAGGGGTGACCCACGGCCGGGCCTACGCCGACGAGATCCGGCACTACGCCGATGAGCGGATCGCCCTGGTCGAGTCGGGCCTGTGGAGTGGCGGGCCGCTCGACCGGGCCGACGTGCTCGACCTGGCCGCCTCGACGCTCCCCGCCCACGAGCGTCACAGCGCCGAGCTCCACGCCGAGCTGTGCGGTATCGCCACCGGGGCCGGTTTGACCCCGGCCGAGGCGGTCGTCGTCGGCGGCTTCACCGACTTCGTCGACACCGTGCGGGCCGCCGTCGGTGGTGCCCACCCGCCGACGGTGCTGGAGGACGACTGCACGGCCGTGATCGTGCCGGACCAGCGGGCCGATGGTGGCGCCGGGTTCTACGCCCAGACCTGGGACATGCACGACACCGCCACCGACCACGTCCTCCTGCTGCGGCTGGTCCCGGACGACGGTCCGCCGGCCCTGGTCTTCACCACGACCGGCTGCCTCGGCCAGATCGGGATGAACGCCGAGGGCGTCTGCGTCGGGATCAACAACCTGACCACCACCGACGGCCGGCCGGGGGTGACGTGGCCGTCGGTCGTTCGCGAGGTGCTGACGACATCGAGCGCCAAGGACGGGCTGGTCGCGATCGAGCGGGCCGACCTCGCCGGGGCCCACAACTTCTGCGTGTTCGACCGCGAGGGGGAGGGCTACAACATCGAGGCCATGCCGAGCGTTCGCCCGGTCACCGAGCTGGCCGACGAGGCGCTGACCCACACGAACCACACCCTCGACGGCGACGCCGGCCTGGTCGAGGGGGAACGGCCGCCCGAACTGCAGGCGGGCTCCGTCCGCCGGCTCGACACGGCCAGGGGCCTGGTCGACCGCGACGGGATCACCGCCGAGGACCTGATGGAGCTGACCCGCGAGGCCGGCTCGATCTGCCAGGTGCCCCGCGAGCCGTACTTCGTGGAGACCAGCGGGGCCACGGTCATGCGGCCGAAGACCCTCGACTTCTGGGCCACCTGGGGTCCCCCGAGCCACAACGGCTTCCAGCACGTGCCCTTCCCCGGGTAGGGCCGGTCCATCGCCGGCGGCGGTTCAGGACCGGCTCGCCTCCGGCAGCGTGCCGAGCGCCCGGTCGCCGAGGTTCGAGGTGATCCCGAGCCAGGCCCGCTCGTCTCGGAAGTGGTGGCGGGCGTGGTTGGCCTTGAGCCGCCGGTACCGGGCCGTGCGCGGCCGGTAGGCGGTGTGGAACAGGAAGTGTGACCACTCGTAGTGGCTCAGGGCGACGACGGCGGCGGCGATCGCCGTGAGCGACGGCCCCAGCGCCGGCCGGCCGAGCATCGCCAGGGGCACCCCGACGACGACAACGGCGACCGCAGCGTTGACGAGCTGGAACACGGCGGCGTCGACCGCCCGCAGCACGACCCGGTTGACGCTGCGGGGGTTGTCGTGGTGCTCGCGATGGCCGACGCCGGGGTCGACCAGGAACCGGCCGAGGTGGAACGGCCGCAGGTGGAGCACGACGCGGTGCACGAACCACTCGACGAAGGGCACGAGGGCGGCGACGGTGGCGATCGCAGCGAGATCCCACCGGCCGAACCCGGCCAGGCCGCCGAGGGCCGCCGCCACCCTGGCCGCGATCGCCAGGGTGAGACCGGCAGCGAGGACCTTCGGCGAACCGAACCGGCGGAACACGGCGAACGCGTCGCCGAGCGAGCGGATCGACGCCGCGACCGCAACCCCGGGATCATGGGGGTGGGCGGTTCGGGCCATGTTCCGACGGTACCGCACCCGGTCGCCGCCGAGCCGGTCGCGGTCCCGGACGTGGTCTCCCCGGCAGGGCTCGTAGGCTGCTCCCATGGCAGCGGAGCCCCTCCGGCTTGGCGGTGTGCCCGAGCACGTCAACTACCCCTGGCACCTGGCGAGGGCCTCGGACGCCCTGTCCGGGGTGCCGACGACCTGGGAGGATCAGTTCGGCGGTACCGGCGAGATGGTGGCGAAGCTGGAGGCCGGTGAGCTCGACCTGGTGAGCATCCTGACCGAGGGCACGATCAGCGCCATCGACCGGGGGCTGGCGGCCACGATCCTCCAGGTCTACGTGTCGTCGCCCCTGCGGTGGGGGGTCTACGTGCCCGCCGCCTCCCGGTTCGCCGCCGAAGGCGAGCTGGCCGGCGCCCGCATCGCCATCTCCCGCTACGGGTCGGGCTCCCACCTGATGGCCTACATCCACGCCAGGGGCAACGGCTGGTCGATCGACCCGGACCAGTTCGTCGTCGTCGGCGGGCTCGACGGCGCCGTCGAGTCGTTCGCCGCCGGCACCGCCGACCTGTTCCTGTGGGACCAGTACATGACCAGGCCGCTCGTCGACGGCGGCGCCTTCCGCCAGCTCGCGACCCAGGAGACGCCGTGGCCGTCGTTCGTCCTGGCCGCCCGGACCGACGTGCTCCGATCCAGGACCGTCGAGGTCGGCCGGGTGGTCGACGCCGTCGTGGCGGAGGCTGTCGCCCTGCACCGGCGACCCGGCGTGATCGAGGAGTTGGCCGGCCGCTACGGTCTGACTGCCGAAACCGTGGGATCCTGGTTGGAGGTCACCGCCTTCCGACACCGGTCGGCCTTCGACCCCGGCATCGCGGATGCGGTCCGGAAGACCCTGAGCACAGCCGGCTTTGCCGGCACCTGAGCACAGCCGGCTCTGCCGGCCGATGGATCCGCCGGTTCCGGCCGGCCGGTCCATCGAAACGGCCCCGAGAGGAGCAGCCCGATGTCAACAGCGACCGGAGCCGACCAGCCGGCACCGTCCCGACCAGCAGCAGGCCAGCCGACCCGCCCCCTCGTCCCGCCGTTCAACCTGCAGGCGTGGATCGACGAGCACCGCCACGAGCTGAAGCCGCCGGTGGCCAACAAGCAGGTCTGGGTCGACGGCGAGATGATCGTGATGATCGTCGGCGGCGGCAACCAGCGGACCGACTACCACGACGACCCCCTCGACGAGTTCTTCTACCAGATCGAGGGCTCGATGATCCTCAAGGTCATCGAGCACGAGGGAAGGCCGGCCCGCGACATCGTGATCGGCGAGGGTGAGGTCTTCCTGCTGCCCGGTCACGTCCGCCACTCGCCCCAGCGGCCCGACCCCGACTCGGTCGGGCTCGTCGTCGAGTACAACCGGCCTCCGGGGGCGGTCGACGGCTTCGAGTGGTACTGCGAGGAGTGCCATCACCTCGTCCACCGGGTCGAGGTCCAGCTCGGCTCGATCGTGGACGACCTGCCTCCGCTGTTCGAGGCGTTCTACGCCGACGACCGGGCGCGGACCTGCGGCCGCTGCGGCGCCTACCACCCCGGGGCCCATGTCGGCTGACGGATCGCTCGATCGGCCCGCCGGTCGCGCAGGTACCCCCGACGACCCGGTGGCGACGGCCGGCCTCGACCTCGACGGCGCCCGCTCGCTCGATGCCGCCGATCCGCTGGCCGGCTTCCGGGACCGGTTCAACGTGCCTCGCCACACCGACGGCAGCGAGCAGGTCTACCTCGTCGGGAACTCGCTCGGTCTCGCCCCGAAGGCGACCAGGACCTGGGTCGACCGGGAGCTCGATCGTTGGGCCACCCTCGGCGTGGCCGGTCACTTCACCGGCGACCTGGCCTGGGCTCCGTACCACGAGCAGGCGACCCAGCCGATGGCCGACCTCGTCGGGGGCCGGCCGGACGAGGTGGTGGTGATGAACAGCCTCACCGTCAACCTTCACCTGCTGATGATCAGCTTCTACCGGCCGACCCCGGAGCGCCACAAGGTCATCATCGAGGCCGGCGCCTTCCCGTCCGACCACTTCGCCGTCGAGTCCCAGATCCGCCAGAGGGGCTACGACCCGACCACGTCGCTGATCACCGTGGCCCCCCGGCCGGGGGAGGAGTTGCTCGACGACGACGACCTCCTCGCCGCCATCGCCGATGCCGGCGACGCCCTCGCCCTCGTCCTGCTGCCCGGCGTGCAGTACTACACCGGCCAGGTGCTGCCGATGGCCGCGATCACGGCCGCCGGCCACGCCGTCGGGGCCGTGGTCGGCTTCGACCTGGCCCACGCCGCCGGCAACGTGCCGCTGGCCCTGCACGAGTGGGACGTCGACTTCGCCGCCTGGTGCACCTACAAATACCTCAACGCCGGACCCGGGGGCATCGCCGGTGCGTTCGTGCACCGGCGCCACGTGGCCGACCCGGACCTCCCGAAGTTCGCCGGGTGGTGGGGTACGGCCAAGGACACCCGGTTCGAGATGGCGACGACGTTCGACCCGATCCCGACGGTCGAGTCGTGGCAGCTGTCGAACCCGCCGATCCTGATGCTGGCCGCCCTGCTGGCCTCGCTCGAGGTGTTCACCGAGGCCGGGGGCATGGCCCCGCTGCGGGCCAAGACCGAGCGCCAGGTCCGCTACCTCGACCGGCTGCTGGCCGACCGCGTCGGCGATCGCATCGAGCAGGTCAACGCCAGCGAGCTGCATCGCCGAGGCTGCCAGTTCGCCCTCCGGCTGCGGGACGGCGATCGCACCGCCGATGGCAAGGCCGTGCACGCTGCGCTCGAGGCGGCGGGGGTTGCCTGCGACTGGCGCTACCCCGACGTCATCCGGGTGGCGCCGGTCCCGCTGTACACGACGTTCGAGGACCTGCACCGCTTCGTCGAGATCCTGGAGGACGTGCTGTGACCGCCGACGGCGACCTCGCCGGGCTGACGCCGACGAAGTCGCTCGGCGACGACGGCCCGATCGTCGTCGTCGGCGCGGGGCCCGTCGGCTCGCTCCTGGCCCTCTACCTGGCCAGGCGGGGCCATCGCGTCGAGTTGTTCGAGAGCCGACCCGACCTGCGACGAACCGACATCGCCGCCGGCCGCTCGATCAACCTGGCGCTGGCGACCCGGGGCATCGTCCCGCTCCGCGACCTCGGGCTGTTCGAGACCGTCGAGCCGATCCTCGTGCCGATGGCCGGCCGGATGGTCCACCAGCCGGGGGAGGAGCCGACGCTCCAGCCCTACGGGCTCGGCGCCGACGACGTCATCCACTCGGTCTCCCGGACCGACCTCAACGCCATCCTGCTCGATGCGGCCGAGGCGACCGGCAACGTCGAGATCCGGTTCGACCTGCGGTGCCGGGCGGTCGATCTCGAGGCCAAGACCCTGACGTTCACCGGCGCGGCCGACGACGATGCGGTCGTCACCGTCGACTACGGCACGCTGTTCGGGTGCGACGGCGCCAACTCGGCCGTGGCCGAGGCCCTCCGCAACGACCTGGGCGGCCACCACCGCAACGAGCCGCTCGACCACGGCTACAAGGAGCTCACGATCCCCCCGGCCTCCGGCGGGGGCTTCCGGATCGACCCGAACGCCCTCCACATCTGGCCCCGGGGCGAGTTCATGGTCATCGCCCTGGCCAACCCGGAGGGCGACTTCACCGTCACCCTCTTCTTGCCGATGAAGGGCTCGGAGACCAGCTTCGAGGCGCTGACCAGCGCCGAGGCGGTCGAGACGTTCTTCGACCGCGAGTTCCCCGAGATCGTCGAGCTGATCCCGAACCTGGCCGACGACTTCTTCGACGGCCCGACCGGCGAGCTGGCCACGATCGGCACCGACCGTTGGCACCGGGGCGACGAGGCGCTGCTGGTCGGCGACGCGGCCTACGCCATCGTGCCGTTCCACGGTCAGGGCATGAACCTCGGCATGGAGTCGGTCCGGATCCTCGACCGGTTCGTCGGCGAGCATCCCGACGACCTGGGTCTCGCCTTCACGCGCTTCACCACCGATCGCCTGCCAGACGCCAGGGCCATCGCCAAGATGGCGATCGACAACTACGTCGAGATGCGGGCCGGTGTCGTCGACCCGCAGTACCTGCTGAAGCGGGAGCTCGCCCTCGAGCTGGAGCGTCGCTTCCCCGACAAGATCGCCGCCCGCTACGGCATGGTCATGTTCACGACCATGCACTACGCGGAGGTGGTCAAGCGCCATCATCGCCAGCAGGCGATCCTCGACGAGCTGGTCGGGGAGGCCACGTCGGTCGACCAGGTCGACCTCGACCGGGCTGCGGCCCTGGTCGACCGGCTGGCCCCGCTGCCGGCCTGGACCTGACCGGTCGGCGGTGATGGGCAACGACACGAGGAGCGTGGCATGACCGGGATGACGTACGGCGACTACCTGAAGATCGACGAGCTCCTCGACCTCCAGCAGCGTCGCTCCGACCCGCCGGAGCACGACGAGATGCTGTTCATCATCATCCATCAGGTCTACGAGCTGTGGTTCAAGGAGGTGCTGCACGAGCTCGACGAGCTGGCCGAGCACCTCGACGACGACCGCCCGAGCCTCGGCGGCCACCAGCTGAAGCGGGTGCTGAAGATCTTCAAGACGTTGGTGTCGCAGCTCGACGTGCTCGAGACGATGACCCCGCTCGAGTTCACGTCGTTCCGGAGCTTCCTGGCCTCGTCGAGCGGGTTCGAGTCGGCTCAGTTCCGCGAGCTCGAGTTCCTGCTCGGGCTCAAGGACCGGCACCACCTCGACCGGTTCGTCGACGACGTCAGGGGCCACCCCCGGCTGATCAAGCGCTACGGCGCGCCGTCGCTGTGGGACTCCTTCGTCCGCTACCTGGCCCGCCGGGGCTACGAGATCCCGGCCGGGTTCCTCGAGCGCGACCTGACCGAGCCGCCGGGGGAGTGGGCCGGGGTGCAGGCCGCGCTGATCCACGCCTACCGGACCGATCCGCCGCTCGCCGCCCTGTGCGAGTCGCTGACCGACCTCGACGAGGGCCTGCAGGAGTGGCGCTACCGGCACGTGATGATGGTCCAGCGCACGATCGGCGCCAAGATGGGCACGGGCGGCTCCAGCGGCGTCGACTACCTGCGCAGCACCCTGTTCCGGCCCGCCTTCCCGGACCTGTGGGCCATCCGCACCGAGCTCTAGCCGTCACCGCAGTCGCCGCCGTCGCGCTCGGCCTGGCGCTCGCCGGGTGTGGCGCCGACGGCCCGGCGTCCGAGCCGGCTTCGTCCGCCGGCACCGCCTCGGTCGGGGCCGTGGCCGATCCCGCCGACGGTGCGCCGGCTGGATCGGAGGCGACCTCGACGAGCGCAGCGCCAGGGGCCGAGCGGTCGGTCGCGGTCGGTTCGCCGTCGGTCGGACCGGGTGGCAACCGGGTCATCACGGGCCGGGCCGGCCTCGGCGCCGTCGAGCCCGTCGACATCGCGCTGCCCGGCATCCCGGCCCTCGTCCTGCCGGCCACGTCCGGCTGGCTCGGCCCTGACGGCGAACCGGTCGACGCCGGTTGGCCGGCGCCGGCCTGGATCGTCACCCTCGACGACGGCTCGACCGTTGCGATCGACGAGACCGGGGCGCTGGTCGACGGGGTGTCGGCCCGGTCGGCGCCGACCGTGGACGGGTTCGGCGACCCGTTGCCCGATGCGGTCGTGGTCGAGGCCATGGTCGATGGCGGCGCCGTGGCCGTCGCCCTGACCGAGCCGACCGACCGCTACGCCCACGGCGCCCTCGGCGACCGGATCGAGGCCGCCGCCGTCGAGGTCATCGGACCGGCGCCGGATCAGCGCCGGACGTTCGGTCCGCAGCCCCCGGCCGTCATCGAGGGCATCTCGGCGATCGTGGCCGACGCCACCGGCGACGGCGTCCCCGAGGTGCTGGTGACCGAGGCCGATGCCGACCAGGGGGCCTCGCTGGCCCTCTGGAGCCTGGACGGCGAGCTGGTGGCCCGGTCGGCCGGGATCGGGCTCGCCAATCGCTGGCGCAACCAGCTGGCGATCGCCCCCGTCGGCCCGGACGGGGCGGTCGAGATCATCGACGTCCGCACCCCTCACATCGGCGGCATCGTCCAGTACTTCCGGCTCGAGGGCGACGAGCTGGTGCGAGTGGCGTCGAGGTCGGGGTTCACCACCCATCGCCTCGGCAGCCGCAACCTCGATCTCGGGGTGGTGTTCGACGCCGACGGTGACGGGGCCCTCGACGTGGTGGCGCCGACCGACCGGCGGGAGGCGCTCGGCGTGTTGACCCGCTCGGTCCCCCAGGCCGGAGCGGGCGACGACGACGGGGTGGTGGTGACGGTCGAGGTCCCGCTGCCGGGGCGCATGACGACCAATCTGGCCGTCGGCCCGCCGCCTCCGGTGGACGGGCGGCCCGGGACGGACAACCCCGACGGCCCGCTCGCGGTGGCCGTCGGGACCGACGAACGCGTGCTCAGGATCTGGCCGGCGCCAGCTCCAGGAGATCGCTGACCACCCGGTTCCCGCCGCCGTCGGTCAGCTCCAGCTCGAAGGTGGCGGTGGCGAGATCGATCCTGGCCTCGACGCCGTCGACCCCCCGCCGCCAGGTCAGCGTCAGCCGGTGGCCCCCGTCAGCGCCGGAACCGGCGCCACCGTCGCCGAGGTCGAACGAGAACTCGCCGGCGAACAGCGCCGCCGCCTCCCGGCGCCACCGCAACAGCGCCAGGAGCCGCCTGACCACCGGCCGCTCGACGTCGGCCGCGATCTGCTCGGGTGTGTAGTGGTGGCGGTTGATGTCGCGCCCGACCCCGGTCCGGGCCAGCAGCTCGAGGTCGTTGCCGCCGGCCAGCGCCCCGACGTAGTAGATCTGGGGCACCCCGGGCACGAGGACCTGGATCAGTCGGGCCAGGAGATAGCGGTCGTCGTCGGCGATGGCGTCGGCGAACGTGCAGTTGACCTGGTAGAGGTCGAGGTTGTTCGCCGCGGCGCCGGTGGCCCGACGGGAGGCGCCGCCGCTGCGACGGTGGATCTCCTCGACGAGGGCGTCGAGGCGCTCCGGGGCGAGGAGCCCGGGACGGCTCGGATCGGTCTGATCGCGGCCGACGTCGATGACGCCGATCCCGTCGTGGGTGTCGAGCACGGTCACCGCATTGGTCGGCCGGATCCGCAGCCACTCGGCCAGCACGGTGCCGTCGCCGGTGTACAGCGCGTCGAGCACCAGCGGCGGCATGGCGAAGTCGTAGACCAGGTCGACCCGCTCGGCGATCTCGATCTGGGTGCGGTGGTAGCTGTGGATCTCGACCAGCATCGCCATCCCACGATCGCGGCAGGCGTCGCCGAGGCGGGTGATGAAGTCGAACGTCTCGGGCAGCATGAAGCAGCTGGTGCCCGGCTTCTTGATGGCGTAGCCGACGGCGTCGAGGCGGACCAGGTCGACCCCGGCGGCCTCGAACCGGTCGAGGATCGTGTCGAGATAGGCGACCGACGCCGGGTGGTCGACGTCGATGTCGACCTGGTTGGCGGTGAAGGTGGTCCACACCAGGCGCGAGCGTCCGGCCACCCCCTTGACCGTGAAACAGAGCCCGGGTCGCGGCCGGTAGATCGCCGACAGCTCACCCTCGGTTGCGCCGCCGGGGAAGACCGAGTCGAAGGTCAGGAACATGCCGTCGTAGGGCGAGTCGGCGCCGTTGGCGGCCCAGTCGAGGTACGGGGCCGAGCGATCGGACACGTGGTTGACGATCAGATCGGCCATCAGGTCGAAGTCGGCGCCGATCGTGGTCGCCAGCTCCTCCCAGGTGCCGAGCCGTCGGTCGATCGTGGTGTGGTCGATCGGGTCGAAGCCGGCGTCGGCCCCGTCGATCGGGTGGAAGAACGGCAGCAGGTGCACGCCGCCGAAGGCGCCGGCCAGTGGGCCGTCGAGCACGGCCCTGAGCCCGGCCAGGTCGCCACCGAGGCGGTCGACGTAGGTGATCAGCTGGGGTTCGTTGCGCACGTCGGCTCCTCCTCGTGGTCGACCGATCGGGCCGCCCGCTCGGCCACGATCACGGCGACCGCCCGCTGGACGAGGCCGACCGCCCAGGCCGAGATCAGGATGGCCGCCCGCTCGCCGTCGCTGTCGCCGGCCAGCCCGGCCAGCAGTCCGCCGACCAGGAACCAGATCCCGGCCAGCGCGTCGAACGCGGTGGCCGCCTCGTGAGCGGCGTACCGGGCGGTGTCGGATCTCGTCGTCGACCCGGTCCGGACGCCCAGGAGCGCATTGCGGGGCAGGCTGCGGCGCCGGCCGGCCGACGCCTGATCCCAGACGACGGTGATCGCCGGCGAGGCGGCGATGGGCAGGAGGGCGTCGGCCATGGATCGGAGCCGGTCCGTCAGTCCGTGAGGATGGAGGCGCCGAGGGCGATCGGGATGATCAACCAGGCGATGGCCATCAGGATGAGGGCGATCAGTGCGAAGACGCGGGCCTGATCGCCTGGCGGGTTCCCGCAGCGCCCGATCGTCTGGTAAAGCGCCTCCATCGGCGCCACGGTGGTCAGCCGGATGCGGCGACGGGCGATCGCTGCACCCCGCAACAGCGCCCACGAGGCCGCCACCATGATCCCGAAGAGCACGGCGACCAGGATGATCTGCCCGATCGTCGAGCCGACGGCCGAGAGCACGAAGCCCTGCAGGCTGCCGATGATCGTCGACAGGAAGGCACCGCCGAGCAGGAACGTCGGGACACCGAGCGGGTTGCCCCGGTAGCCCTGGGCCACCCGGTCGGTCTGGATCCGGGCCCTGGTCAGCAGCCGCCTCGACGGGTCGCCGTCCAGCGCCGCCGCCTCCCGCCGCTGGTACAGGTTCTGGATGTTGGTGACCAGGTTGCGGATGTGCGACTTCACCAGGAAGTGCACCACCTGCTGGACGACGTACTGGGCCACCGGTGCCAGCGGACCGAGCCGGGCGATGCGGACGCCGCTGGCGGCGTTGCGGTCGAGCACCTCGATGGCCCGCATGGCGCCGGAGTGGGCCTCCTCGAAGCGGTCGGGATGGCCGAGCGGTCGCTTGGCCGCCAGCTCGAGGATGATGCGACGGTCGACGTCGTCGCTGGCCCCGACCTGGTCGAGGATCGAGTCGGCGGCGGCGGCGTCGCTCTTGCGGAACGCGTTGAAGGCGTCGAGCTTCTCGCCGAACTCGTCGAGGACGAGGTGCGGGCGGTCGTCGAGCGTGTCGCCTCCGTCCATCGCCGGCGAGCCTACCGGTTCGGCTGCGCCGGGCAGGCCCCGCTCCGGTCGTCGCGACCCGATGCCCGTCACCCCGGCAGCTGCTGCTCGAGACGGTGGAGCCACTCGTAGCAGCTGAACACCTGGCGGACCGAGCCGTTCGGCTCCCGGCCCTCCCGGATGGCGGCGACGAACTCTCGGTCCTGGAGCTCGATCCCGTTCATCGACACGTCGACCCGGGAGACGTCGATGACCTCGTCCCGGCCGGTGACCAGGTCGTCGTAGCGGGCGATGTAGGTGCCGGTGTCGCCGATGTAGCGGAAGAACGTGCCGAACGGCCCGTCGTTGTTGAACGACAGCGACAGCGTCAGGATCGCCCCACTGCTGGTCTTCATCTGGATCGACATGTCCATGGCGATGCCAAGCTCGGGATGGTGTGGGCCCTCCAGCACGTTGGCGGCCACGATCTCCTCGCCGACCTGGTAGGCGAAGAGGTCGACGGTGTGGGCCGCATGGTGCCACAGCAGGTGGTCGGTCCAGGACCGGGGCTGGCCGAGGGCGTTGGTGTTGGTCCGGCGGAAGAAGAACGTCTGGACGTCCATCTGCTGGATCGAGAGCTCGCCGGCTGCGATCCGCTGGTGCACCCACTGGTGTGACGGGTTGAACCGGCGGGTGTGGCCGACCATGGCCACCAGACCGGCCCGCTCCTGGGCCGCCAGCACCGCCTCGGCGTCGGCCAGCGAGTCGGCGAGCGGGATCTCGACCTCAACGTGCTTCCCGGCCTCCAGGCAGGCGATGGCCTGGCTGGCGTGCAGCGGTGTCGGGGTGGCGAGGATGACGGCGTCGACCTCGTCGAGGGCGAGCGCATCACCCAGCTCGGTCCCGTGGCGGGCGATGCCGTACTCGTCGGCGACGGCCCGGCTCGCCTCGGCCACCGGGTCGATCACGCAGACCACCTCGACGTCGTCGATGTCGGCGATGCCGTCCAGGTGCTTGCGGCCGAAGGCGCCGGCTCCGGCCAGGGCGAGCTTCATCGTGGTTCCTTTCGATGACCGACGGGGCGACGCGATCTTGCCATCGCCGATCGGGAATGTCGACAATCCTGTTGACATTTGGCACACTCGCCGGGTGGGTCATGGGATCCCGTGCCTGATCATGCGTGGCGGCTCCTCCAAGGGCGCCTACTTCCGTCGCGACGACCTCCCGGCCGACGCCGCCGAGCGGGCCGACCTCCTGCGCCGCATCATGGGCTCGCCCGACCCGAGGCAGATCGACGGCATCGGTGGCGCCAACCCGCTGACATCCAAGGTGGCCGTCGTGTCGCCGTCGACGGACGCCGACGCCGACGTCGACTACCTCTTCCTCCAGGTCGGCGTCGACGACGACGTGGTCACCGACCGCCAGAACTGCGGCAACCTCCTCGCCGGCGTCGCCCCGTTTGCCATCGAGCGCAACCTGGTGGCGGCACCGCTCGACGGTGAGGCCACGATCCGGATCCGGATGCTGAACACCGACTCGCTCGCCACCGCCCGCCTGACGATGCGGGACGGCGCCCCGATCGAGGACGGCGACACGCGGATCGCCGGCGTCCCGGGCACCGCGGCGGCCATCGCGCTCGAGTTCGAAGGCATCGCCGGCGGGACCACCGGCGCCCTCCTGCCGACCGGGAACATCACCGACGGCATCGACGGCGTGCCGTGCACGGTCGTCGACAACGGCATGCCGGTCGTGGTGATGGCCGCCACCGACCTCGGGGTCACCGGTCACGAGGAGTGCGCCGAGCTCGAAACCGACCGGGTGCTCGGGGCCAGGCTCGAGTCGATCCGGCTCGACGCCGGTGCGCGGATGGGCCTCGGCGACGTGCGCGACACGACGGTGCCGAAGCTGACGCTCGTCGCCGCCCCCCGGGACGGCGGTCACCTCTGCACCCGGACCTTCATCCCCCACCGCTGCCACGACGCCATCGGCGTCCTCGGCGCGGTCTCGGTCGCCACCGCCGCGCTCCTGCCCGGGTCATCAGCGCACCCGCTCCTCGACGGCAACCCCGATGGCGTGGTGCGGCTCGAGCATCCGACCGGCCACCTCGACGCCGTCATCGAGCTGACGACCGGTGACGGCGGCACGATCGAGGTCCGGCGGGCCGGCATCGTCCGCACCGCCCGCAAGCTCATGGACGGCATCGTCTACCCCCGACCGGTCTGAGGAGCCGAACGTGGCCACCCGCAACCCCGAGCACGACGTCCCGCTCGAACGAACCGTCCCCGGCCCGCGGGCCGAGGCCAGCGCCCCGACGGCGTTCACGCCGCCGCCGCTCGCCTGCGACGCCCACTGCCACGTGTTCGGCCCGGCCGACCGCTTCCCCTTCTCGCCGAACCGCTCCTACACGCCGCCCGACGCCGGCGTCGACGACTTCTTCCGCCTCCAGGCCCGTCTCGGCCTGAGCCGTGCCGTGCTGGTGCAGGCGAGCTGCCACGGGGCCGACAACTCGGCCATGGTCGACGCCATCCGGCGCGGCGACGGCCGCTTCGCCGGGGTGGCCATGATCGACCGCAGCTTCACCGACGCCGACCTCGACGAGCTGCACGACCACCAGGTCCGGGGCATCCGCTTCAACTTCGTCGCCCACCTCGGCGGCGCCCCCGATCTCGACGTGTTCTGGGAGCTCGTCCACCGGGTGGCGAGGCGCGGCTGGCACATCGTGTTGCACCTCGACGCCAACGACTTCGCCGCCCACTCGTCCGTGCTCGACGCGATGCCGGTTCCCTACGTCATCGACCACATGGCCCGGGTGCCGGCCGCCGCCGGCGTCGACCAGGAGCCGTTCCAGCGGCTGCTCGAACGCATCACCGCCGACGAGCGCTGCTGGGTCAAGATCAGCTGCGCCGAGCGCCTGACCGACGGCAAGGTGTCGCCGTTCGACGACGTCGTGCCCTTCGCCCGGGCCCTGATCGACATCGCCCCCGACCGCCTGCTGTGGGGCACCGACTGGCCCCACCCGAACCTGGGTGAGATGCCAGACGAGGGTGAGCTCCTCGACCTGCTGGCCGCGTTCGCCCCCGACGAGGCCGTTCGCAACCGGATCCTGGTCGACAACCCCCAGGTCCTCTACACCTTCTCGTGACGTCTCCGCTCATGACGTCTCCGCTCATGACGTCTCCGCTCATGCCGTCTCCTCGCACGACTTCCCCTCCCAGGGCCCGGCCGATGTGCGACCGATGACGAGCCGAGCCGACTCCGTGACCGACGCCCTCCGTCAGGACATCCTGAAGGGACGCTTCGAGCCCGGCGATCGCCTGCTGGAGGTCGCCCTGGCCGAGCAGTATGCGGTCGGTCGGGCGGCGATCCGCTCCGCGCTGGTCGAGCTGACCTCCGAGGGCCTCGTCGAGCGGGAGGCCAACCGCGGCGCCACCGTCCGCCGGATCTCGATCGCCGAGGCGATCCAGATCACCGAGGCCCGGTTGGTGCTCGAATCGCTGATCGCCGGGCAGGCGGCCCGTCGTGCCGGCCCGGTCGAGCACGACGAGTTGCGCCGGATCATCGCCGCCATGGCCGACGCGGTCGACGGCTCGAACGGCCACGCCTACTCGGAGCTGAACGCGCTGCTCCACCGACGGCTCTGCGAGGCCAGCGGCCACGACGTCGCCGCCCAACTGGTGGCCAACCTGCGCGACCGGGCCGCCCACCATCAGTACCGGCTGGCGCTGATGCCCGGTCGACCGGGTGAGTCGCTCGGTCAGCACCGGGCCATCGTCGACGCCGTCGTCGCCGGCGACGAGGACGCAGCGGCCGCAGCCATGGCCATCCACCTCGACTCGGTCATCGACGTGCTGCAGCGGTGGGGCGACGCCACCCGGTGACGAGCGCTCGTCAGCCCTCCAGGGTCTCGACCCACTCGACGCCCATGGCGGTGAGGGCGTCGCGGAGCCCGTAGATGTCGAGCCCGAGCTCGCCGGCCTCCAGCCTCGCCCTCGTGCCGGCCTCCTTGTCGAGCCGGGCCTGCGACTGCTCCAGTGCCCAGTCCGCGTCGGATCGGGCCACGACGACGACGCCGTCGTCGTCGGCGCAGATCACGTCGCCCGGTTGCACCAGCTGCTCGCCGACGAGGATCGGCACGTTGACCGATCCGGGGGTGTTCTTGACCGTGCCCTGGCACGAGACGTGGCGGGTCCAGACCGGGAAGCCCATCGCCCGGAGGTCGGCCGTGTCGCGCACCCCGGCATCGATCACCAGTCCCCGGACGCCGCGGGCCAGCACCGACGTGGCCAGGAGGTCGCCGAAGGCGCCGTGGGTCGACGGGGCGGTGGTGGCGACCACGAGCACGTCGCCGTCGCCGCACTGCTCGACGGCGGCGTGGATCATGCCGTTGTCGCCGGGGTGGCACAGCGCGGTCACCGCCGTGCCGGCGACCTTGGCCCCGACCTGGATCGGCCTGATGTCCGCCCCGAGGTAGCCGCGGCGACCGATCGCCTCGTGGACCGTCGCGGTGCCGATCGGGGCCAGTGCGTCGACGGTGGTCAGCGGTGCCCGCTCGATCGAGGTCACGACGACGTGGCGGGGGCCGTGCAGGTTGGTCATGTCAGGCTCCGAGGCGGGGGTAGACGCGGCGGACGTTCGAGTCGTAGATGGCGGTGCGGTCTGCCTCCGCCAGGTCGGCGGCGTCCAGGTAGATCTTCGTGTCGTCGTAGTGGTTCCCGGTGTCGGGGTCGATGCCCCGAACGGCGCCGACCATCTCCGAGGCGAACAGGATGTTCTCGACCGGCACCACGTCGACGAGGAGGTCGATGCCGGGCTGGTGGTAGACGCAGGTGTCGAACCAGATGTGGTCGAGGAGCCCGTCGAAGTCCCAACCCTGATCCTGGGCCATGCCCCTGAACCGGCCCCAGTGGTAAGGAATCGCACCGCCGCCGTGGGGGATGACCCAGCGCAGGCCGGGGAAGTCCTTCATGAACCCCGAGGTCAGGGCCTGGACGAAGGCGGTCGTGTCGGCGCCGAGGTAGTGCGAGCCCGTGGTCAAAAAGTGATCGTTGCACGACGCCGACACGTGGATCATGCCCGGCACGTCGAGCTCCTGCATCGTCTCCCACAGCGACCACCAGGCCCGGTCCCACAGCGGCGGGCCGTTCCAGTGGCCCCCCGAGGGGTCGGGGTTGACGTTGCACCCGATGAAGCCCATCTCCTCGACGCAGCGCCGGAGCTCGGCCACCGACGGGTCGATGGCGGCCCCTGGCGACTGCGGCAGCTGGCAGACGGGGGCGAAGTTGTCCGGGTAGAGATCGCAGACCCGGCGGATCAGCTCGTTCTGGTGCTCGGTCCAGGACCGGGACGTGTGCTCGTTGCCGACGTGATGGCCCATCCAGCTCGCCCTGGGCGAGAAGATCGTCAGGTCCGTGCCCCGCTCGCGCTGGAACGCGAGCTGGGCGCCCTCGAGCGAGTCGCGGATCTGGTCGTCGCTCACCTCGATCACGCCCTTGGGGCCGACGTGCAGCGGATCGGCCTCGACCGCGGCCGTCTGCGCCTCCCGCCACTCGCCGACCGCCGGCGGCGTCGTGGTGTAGTGGCCATGGCAGTCGATGATCACGGGTCCCTCGTATTGTCGACAATCGTGTGAACAGCTTGCCATACTCGCAGCAGCGGCCACCGCGCCGACGCTCATCGAGGAGATCCGGATGGCCATCGAGAAGCCCTACCTCGACATTCCCGGCACCATCGTCTTCGACGCCGACCAGGCCCGGCTCGGCTATGCGCTGAACCAGTTCGCCATGTCGTTGATGCACGCCGAGAACCGGGAGCGGTTCCTCGCCGACGAGGGCGCCTACCTGGCCGAGTGGGACATCACCGACGATCAGCGACAGGCGGTGCTCGACCGCGACTTCAACCGGCTGCTCGAGCTCGGCGGCAACGTCTACTTCCTGGCCAAGATCGGCGCAACCGACGGCCTCAGCTACGTCCAGATCGTCGCCTCGATGACCGAGAACGACGCCGATGGCCATGCGGCGATGATGGTCGCCGGCGGTCGACCGGTGGACGGCAACCGCTACCTGCACGAGTGGGAGGATCGGTCGTGAACGCCCGAATCTCCGCCGCGCTCTTCATGTCGCACGTCCCGGCGATCGGCGTTGCGGTCGATCTGGCCAGGACCGACGAGCCCTACTGGCAGCCGCTGTTCGACGGCATCCGACCGGCCAGGGAGTGGATCGCCGACAACCCGCCCGACGTCGTGGTCCTGGTCTACAACGACCACGGCAATGCGTTCTCCCTCCGGATGATCCCGACCTTCGCCCTCGGCATGGCCCCCAGCTACGAGCCGGCCGACGAGGGCTGGGGCCCGCGCCCGGTGCCGACCGTCGATGGCCACCCGGCCCTGTCGGCCCATCTGGCCCAGAGCCTCATCCCGGCCGGCTTCGACCTCACCCTGGTCAACGAGATGACCGTCGACCACGGCCTCACCGTGCCGCTGACGATGATGTTCGACCAGCCGGCGGCGTGGCCGTGCCGGGTCGTTCCGCTCGCCGTCAACGTCGTGCAGCACCCGGCCCCGTCCGGGCGCCGCTGCCTCGAGCTCGGCAAGGCGATCCGGGCCGCCGTCGACTCCTTCGACGAGGACCTGACGGTCCAGGTCTGGGGCACGGGCGGCATGAGCCATCAGCTCCAGGGGCCCCGGGCCGGCCTGATCAACCGGGAGTTCGATCACGACTTCCTCGAGCGGCTGGTCGCCGACCCCGAGGGGCTGGCCGACGTGCCGAACGTCGACTACCTCCGCGAGGCCGGCTCCGAGGGCGTCGAGCTGGTGATGTGGCTCATCGCCAGGGGTGCGCTGGCCGACCTCGGGGGCGGCCCGCCGCCGCGGGAGGCCCACCGGCTCTACCACGTGCCGGCCAGCAACACCGCCGTCGGCCAGCTCATCCTCGAGAACTCGCCCGCCTGATCCAGGACGGCAACGCTCCGTCGGTGCCGTCGGGTCGAGCGCCCGACCCGCCGTGTGCGACACTTGTCGCATGGACGACGCGACGGGCGCGCCCCGGCACCTGCCCGACCCCGACGACCCGCAATACCAGGCCTGGCGGGAGGCCTACGAGGCGGCGAAGCTCCGGGCCGTCCCCTGGGAGACGATGTCGGGGGTCCCGGTCGAGCCGATCTACGGCGACGGGCCCTACCCCGGCCAGTACCCCTACACCCGGGGGGTCTACCCCTCGATGTACCGGTCGCGGCTGTGGACGATGCGGATGTTCGCCGGCTTCGGCACCGCCGAGGACACCAACGCCCGCTTCCACGACCTGCTCCGGGCCGGCGGCACCGGCCTGTCGACGGCGTTCGACATGCCGACCCTGATGGGCCGCGACTCCGACAGCCCGTGGTCGACCGGCGAGGTCGGCCGGGCCGGGGTCGCCGTCGACACGATGGCCGACATGGAGGACCTGTACGCCGGGATCGACCTCGGTGGCGTGTCGACGTCGATGACCGTGAGCGGTCCGGCCGCCATCGTGCTGGCCATGTACATCGGGGTGGCCGAGAAGAACGGCGTCGAGCGGTCCAAGCTGGCCGGCACGATCCAGACCGACATCTTCAAGGAGTACCAGGCCCAGAAGGAGTACATCTATCCGCCACGGCCCTCGGTCAGGGTCATCACCGACATGATCCGGTTCACCTCGGCCGAGATGCCCCGGTGGCACCCGATCTCGATCTCGGGCTACCACATCCGCGAGGCCGGCAGCACCGCGGCCCAGGAGCTGGCGTTCACGCTGGCCAACGGCTTCGCCTACGTCGAGGCGGCGATGGCGGCCGGCGTCGACGTCGACGACTTCGCCGGCCGGCTCAGCTTCTTCTTCAACTCCCACTCCGACTTCTTCGAGGAGATCGGCAAGTTCCGGGCGGCCAGGCGGATCTGGGCCCGGTGGATGAAGGAGCGGTACGGGGCGAAGGCCGAGCGCTCGCTGCTGTGCCGGTTCCACACCCAGACCGCCGGGGTGTCGCTCACGGCCCAGCAGCCGGAGATCAACATCGCCAGGGTCGCCATCCAGGCCCTGGCCGGGGCGCTCGGCGGCACCCAGAGCCTGCACACCGACTCCTACGACGAGGCGCTGGCCCTGCCGACCGACGACGCGGCCCGCATCGCCCTGCGGACGCAGCAGATCGTGGCCCACGAGACCGGGGCCGGCTCGGTGATCGATCCCCTCGGCGGCGCCCCCTACGTCGAGTGGATGACCGACGAGATGGAGCGGCAGGCCGAGGCGGTCTTCGCCCACCTCGACGACCTCGGCAACGGCTCGATCCTCGAGGGGGTCTACGCCGGCATCGAGAACGGCTACTTCGTCGGCGAGATCGCCGATGCCGCCTACCGGTTCGAGCGGGAGGTCAACAGCGGCCGCCGGATCGTGGTCGGGGTCAACGAGTTCACCGACGGCGACGACGGCGACCAGGAGATCCTGCGCATCGATCAGGCGGTCGAGGACTACCAGCTCAAGCGGCTCGAGGACACCAAGAACCGCCGCGACGGCGAGGCGGTGGCTTCTGCGCTGGCCGCGGTCACGGCGGCGGCCGAAGATCCGACGGTGAACGTGATGCCCCCGATCCTCGAGGCCGTGAAGGCCTACGCCACGCTCGAGGAGGTGGTGAAGGCCATGGAGCAGGTCTTCGGCACCTACGTCGAGAAAGCGATCATCTAGATGGTCGCGCCAGAGGACGGAGCGATCATCTGATGGCCGGGACCGATCTGCCGCTGCGGGTGGTGTTGGCCAAGCTCGGGCTCGACGGGCACGACCGGGGCATCAAGGTCGTGGCCCGCATCCTGCGCGACGCCGGCATGGAGGTCATCTACCTCGGGCTCCGCCAGACCACCGACTCGATCGTGGCCGCAGCCGAGCAGGAGGACGCGGACGCCATCGGCCTGTCGATGCACAACGCCGGCCACATGACCCTCGGGCCCAACATGGTCAAGGCCCTACGCGACGCCGAGTTGGAGATCCCGGTCATCATCGGCGGGATCGTGCCGGACGACGACGTGCAGCCGTTGCTCGACGCCGGCATCGCCGCCGTGCTCGGTCCCGGGGCATCGGCCGAGGAGGTGGCCCAGACCGTCCGGGACGCCGTCTCGGCCGCGGTCTAGGGCGGGCGGCGCCCGCATGGCCACCACCAAGCTCTCCCGCAACGCCTCGATCGACGAGCTCTACACGGCAGCCAGGGGTGGCAACCGGCGGGCCCTCGGCCGGCTCCTGACGCTGGTCGAGCGAGGCGGCCGGGACGCCGAGACGATCGGTGAGCTGGCCAACCCCGACGCCGGGGCGGCCCACATCGTCGGCATCACCGGCGCTCCCGGGGCCGGGAAGTCGACCCTGACCGGCCGGCTCGTCGTGCACCTGGCCGGCGCCGGTCGGCGACCGGCGGTGCTGGCCGTCGACCCGTCGTCGCCCCTCACCGGCGGCGCCATCCTCGGTGACCGGATCCGCATGTCCGACACCACCGAGGACCTGACCGTGGCCCCCGAGGTCGGCGACCGGACCTTCATCCGCTCGATGGCCACCCGTGGCCACTCCGGCGGGTTGGCGCTGGCCGTCCCGCTGGCCGTGCGGCTGTTCGACGCCATGGGCTACGACCCGGTGATCATCGAGACGGTCGGTGTCGGCCAGGTCGAGGTCGACGTCGTCGCCGCCGCCGACACCGCCGTCGTCGTGATGACCCCGGGGATGGGCGACGCCGTCCAGGCCAACAAGGCCGGCCTGCTCGAGGTGGCCGACGTGTTCGTGGTCAACAAGGCCGACCGGCCGGGGGCCAACGACGTCAGGCGAGACCTCGACCTCATGCTCGACCTGAGCCACCTGACCGGTCAGGACACGACCGACGGCGGCGACGGCTACCGGCCGCCGATCGTGATGTGCTCGGCCCTGGAGGGCACCGGCGAGGCCGACGTGTGGGCCGCAGTCGAGGCCCACCTGATCAGCCTCGACGAGCGCGGTCAGCGACTCCGCCGTCGCCATCACCGGATCCGGACCGAGGTCAGGGCCCGCATGTCCCAGGCCCTGGCCAACCGGATCGACGAGGCCATGGACTCCGACGTTGGCCGCGAATTGGTCGCCCACGTCACCGACGGCGCCCTCTCGCCGACCGGGGCCTCGGCCAAGCTCCTCGACGCCCTCCTCGGACCGCAGCTCGAGCCGGGGCTCGACCCCCGCTCGGAGCCGCGGTCGTGAGCGCCGGGCCGGCCCGGGTGGCCACGATCAACGTCGGAGTGCCCCGGACCGTCGACCGCAACGGCCAACCGGCGACGACCGCCATCTGGAAGGCCCCGATCGATGGGCCGGTCGAGGCCAGGGGCGTGAACCTCGTCGGCGACGACCAGGCCGACCGCCGGGTCCACGGCGGGGTCGACAAGGCCGTCTACGCCTATGCGGTCGAAGACCGCCACTGGTGGGAGGGCGAGCTCGGCCGAACGCTCGACGCCGGCGGCTTCGGCGAGAACCTGAGCACCGAGGGCGTCGACCTGACCGGCGCGGTGATCGGGACCCGCTGGCGGATCGGCACCGCCACCTTCGAGGTCAGCGAGCCCCGCGTGCCGTGCTGGAAGCTGAACCTCCGCATGGACGACAACCGGTTCATCCAGCGGTTCACCGCCGCGGGTCGCCCCGGCGCCTATCTCCGGATCGTCGGCGAGGGCTCGCTGCAGGCCGGCGACGAGATCGTCGTCGACCAGGTGCCCGACCACGGCGTGACCGTCGGGCACGTCGCCGGACTGTACGCCGACCGCAACCGCGACCGGGGCCGGGTCGAGCGGCTGCTCGAGGTCCCCGAGCTGTCGGACGCCTGGAAGGAGTGGGCCACCAGTAGTCTCGACCGGTGATGACCGACGGACCGGCTTCGACCAGACGGCTCGGGGCGGCGGCCAAGCTCCTGGCCGAGCCGGACGAGGTGCGGCGCGTGCTCGGCCGTCTCGACGACGACCAGCTGGCCAACCTGGCCGCCGCCGCCCGGCAGGAGCAGGCGACCCGGGCGGTGGCCCGAGGCGACCTCGACGAGATCATCGCCCAGGCGTTCGAGACCGGCTTCGGCAGCGACGGGCTGGCCCACCTGCCCTGGGTCGAGGGCACCGTCCTGGTCTGCCCCGGCGGTCTCGTCTGGTCGAGCCGGAGCAGCCACACCTGCCGGTTCGTGAGCATCGACGACACCTGGGTGTGGGACAGCCACGACCTGATCCGGGAGGACAAGCGGTCGACCCCCGGCACCCGCGACGGGTTCCGGGCGGTGGCCCTGCTCCCGCTGCTCGAGGGGATGGAGGTCGACGTGGTCAGAGGCAAGGCCCGCCAGGGCCAGCACTCGGTCGACCGGGTGGTCTCGTACGAGATCCGGGCCGGCGAGCTGGTCGAGGTGGCCCAGCGCCAGGTCTCCCGCTCGTCCCACTAGCACGAGCACCGGGCGCCGCAGCCTGCGGCCGGCGCCACCGGCCGAGCGGGGGCCCGATAGGTCAGAACGCCGGGTCGTCCGGCGGCAGGCCGAGCAGCACCCGACCGGCGGTCTGGGCCTGCTGGGGGCCGACCATGAAGTGCTGGCTGACCGAGCGGACGTCGGCCAGCAGGCGGGGCCATGGTCCGTCGAGCCGGCCGGCGGTGGTCCCGGCGGCCGAGGCCAGGGTCTCGACGGCCCGGACGGCCCCGTCGACCGCCGAGGCGGCGGACAGCCGGGCCCTGGCGTGCAGCTCGGGATCGATCGGCTCGCCGGCCTCGGCCAGGGCCCAGATCTCGTCGGCCATCGCCGCCGCCCAGGCCCGGCCGGACCCGACCAGGGCCTCACTCCGGGCCATCGCCGCCTGGGCGTCTGGGCGCTCGGCCAGCAAACGGGGCGGGTACGACGACCGCTTGGTCGCGGCCAGCTCCCGGAACGCGTCGATGGCGGCCCTGGCGATCCCGGTCGCCACCCCGACCTTCGGCCACGGGAACCGCAGCCCGCTGGGCAGCCGGTAGTAGGGAGCCTCGGGCCGGGTCGGGCCCCGGAAGTCGGTCACGCCGGCAAACCGGTCGGGCACGACGACGCCGTCGACGACGACGTCGTTGCTGCCGGTCCCACGCAGGCCGGCGGTGTGCCAGGTGTCGACGATCGTCACCTCGTCGGTCGGGATCAGCGTGAAGCACGCCCGGCGCCCGCTCGGCGAGTCCTCGCGGTCGATCCACGACCCGACGATCACCCGGTCGGCCACCGGCACCCCGGACACGAAGGACCAGCGGCCCTCGATCCGCCAGCCGCCCTCGACGCGGGTGGCCCGGCCGATCGGGAGCCCGGCCCCGGCCACGATCGTCTCGGGCCGCCCGGTCAACAGCTCGGTCATCGACTCGGGCGGCAGGTACGACGAGGCGATCCCGATCTCCTCGTTCAGCGTCATCGCCGTCCAGGCCGTCGAGCCGTCGACCCGGGCCAGGGCCTCGATCAGGGCCAGGAACGGTCGGGGCCCGATCCCGCCCCCGCCGTAGGCGACGGGGGCGATGAGGCGGAGGAGCCCGGCCGAGGACAGGGCGGCGAAGACGTCGGGGTGGGGCCGGCGGTGCTCGTTGGCCCAGTCGGCGTGCTGGGCGACGAGGGGCTGCATCGCCTCGACGGCCGCCACGAGCTGGTCCGGCCCGCTCCCGGCCGAGGGCGCACCGGCGTCGGGTGCCGTGCGCCCGTCGGTCTCGGCACGGTCGACCCGATCGGGTTCGGTCCCTCCCGTCCGGTCGTCCATCGTTTCGGTACCGCCGCCGAGCCGCCGGCCCTCAGCCGACCAGGCCGGCGGTGTCGAGCCGCCGGGTCAGGGCCGCGGAGCCCCGGGCCATCACCAGGAACATCTCGTCGCCCCGGTCGGTCTGACCGACGATCTGGGAGGCGATCACCGCCATCACGTACCCGGTCGGCGCCCCGAGGGCGTACTCGCGGGCCACCCGCTCGGCGTCGAGCTCGACGCCGCGATCGGCGAGCCCCCGGCGGTAGCGGTCGAGCAGCTCGTCCTCGACGGCGGCCAGCCGGTCGGGGGCCAGGCTGCCGCTCAGGAAGTAGGCCACGTCGTTGAGGGCCGAGCCGAGCGACGCCGTCTGCCAGTCGACCGTGGTGATCGGTGGCGCCGGACGGTCGAGCCCGAACAGCACGTTGTCGAGCCGGAAGTCGCCGTGGACGAGGCACTCGGGCGTGGTCCTGGTCGCCTGCCAGTTCCCGTAGCGCTCGGCCAGCCAGTGGCCGACGGCCAGGTCGTCGTGGCCGAGCCGGTCCCCGTAGCGGTCGACGAAGCCGGGGAACACCATCGCCAGCAGTTCCCGGTGTTGGGCCCGGCGCTCCTCGGATGGCGCATCGACCCAGTCGAGCCCGGCCAGCTCGTCGGTCCGACCCCACGTCGAGCCGTGGAGGGCCGCCGCGGCGTCGACCGCGAGCTCGGCCCGGTCGAGCGAGCAGCCGGTGAGCTGATCGCCGGTCTCCGCCGGCGTGATGTCCTCCATGACCAGGACGAACCGGTTGGTGGGCGGGTCCTCCCACAGGTGGTGCACGGCCGGCACGCGGATGTCGACCGAGGGGGCGACGTCTCGGTAGAAGCCGACCTCGCGGACGTACGAGCGGGTGGCGCCGCCGGTGGCCCTGCTGGTCTCGTCGGCCGACGGCAGCTTGAGGATCACCGACGTCGGCGGTGGCGCCGGTCCGTCGTCGCCGTCGCCGTCGCCGTCGGCCCCGGGGGCCCAGGTGAGGTGGCAGCGGACGTTGTCGCCGACCTGGCCGGTGCCGACAACACCGACGTCGAGCCCGGCCAGCCGATCGCCGATGCCGGCCCGGTCGAGGACGTCTTCGAGCCACGTCAGGTCGAGCCCGTTGTCGGTCAACAGGGCCTCGGCTCGCCGCCGGGACTCCTCCGTCGGCCGAGGGGGCGAGGTCATGGGGGGTGACGTTAGTCGCGGCGCCGACGCCGACGACAGCTGCGTCGAAGCCCCGATCGTGCCGGCCGGCGAGCCGTCAGGTGTCGGCCATCGAGTCGAGGATCAGGCGGATCTCGTCGATGGTGGTGCGGGGGTTGACGAAGCAGAAGCGGAACACCGGGCGGCCGCGGTAGCGGCTGGGCACGACGAAGGCGGTGCCGTCGGCCAGGGCCCGCTCGGTCCAGGCCTGGTACCGGCCGGCGTCCCACCCCGTCCGCTCGAAGACCACGATGCTCAGCCCGGGCGGGCGGACCGTGGCGACATGGGGCAGCGAGTCGATCAGCTTGGCCGAGCGGGTCGCCAGGTCGAGGGTGGTCTCGATGGCCTCGGCGTAGGCGTCGGTGCCGTAGGTGGCGAGCGAGAACCAGAACGGCAGGCCGCGGGACCGGCGGGTGAGGTGGATGGCGAAGTCGCTCGGGTTCCAGTCGCCCTTCGCGTCGAGGAAGGCGAGGTAGTCGGCGTGCTGGGCGTGGACCGCACGGCCCTCGTCCGGGTCCCGCCACAGGAGGGCGCAGCAGTCGTAGGGGGCGAACAGCCACTTGTGGGGGTCGATGATCACCGAATCGGCCAGCTCGATCCCGTCGAACCACGGTCGCGAGGTCGGGGCGGCCAGGGCGCCACCGCCGTAGGCGGCATCGACGTGGAAGAACACGCCCCGGCTCCGGCACGCCTCGCCGATGCCGCGAAGGTCGTCGATCACCCCGGTGTTGGTCGTGCCGGCGGTGGCGACGACCCCGGCCACCCGGTCGCCGTTGGCGTCGAGGGCGGCGGCGACACCGTCGCCGGTGAGCCGGCCGTCGTCGTCGACCGGAACCGGGATCAGGTCGGCGTCCATGACCCGGGCGGCGGACGGGATCGACGAGTGGGCCGAGTCGGCGACCACGAAGGCCCACCGATCCGGGCGGGGCCGCCCGACGGCGGCCAGGCGGGCCTCGGCGGCACCCCGGGAGCCGACCATGGCCGACAGGTTGCCCATCGTCCCACCGGGCACGAACACCCCGCCGGCCTCGGCCGGTAGGCCGCACCGGTCCGACAGCCAGCGCAGCGCCTCGTTCTCGGCGTGGGCCGCACCCGAGCCCTCGATCCAGGAGCCGCCGTAGATCGAGAAGGCGCCGACGACCAGGTCGAACAGCACGGCGGCCTCGGTCGGGGCGGCCGGCACGAACGACAGGTAGCGGGTGAAGTCGACCGACAGGCACGACGGGGCCAGCACGTCGCGGAACAGCTCGAGCGCCCGGTGACCGCCGATGCCCTCGGCCGTCACGGTCGGCCCGACCAGCTCGACCAGCTCATCGGCCGATCGGGCCTCGCCGAGGGGGATCGGGTCGAGGCGGGTCCGCCACCGGGCGAACTCGACGATCTCGTCGGCCAGGGCCTCGGTGTCGTCGGTGTAGTCGTGCATCATGGCCCTACCTCCCGGCTTCGCGACCTGTCGACCCGGCCTAGGCCTCGGGCAGCAGGGCGGCGTACTGCTCGTCGAGCAGGTCCTCGGTGTCCTGGTCGAGGCCGCCCCAGGTGAACAGCCGGGCTCGGGTGGCCAGATCGGGGAACAGCAGCGGGTTGGCGGCCAGGGCGGCGTCGTCGCCACCCTGATCGGCCAGGAACTCCTGCACGCCGAGCACGGGCGAGATGTAGCCGACCCAGCGGGTGATCCTGGCTGCGTTGGCCGGGTCGTACACGAAGTCCATGAACCGGCCGGCGGCGGCGACGTTGGCCGCCCGGGCCGGGATGACCATCGTGTCGAACCACTGGATGGCGCCCTCGTCCGGCACGACGAACTCGATGTCGGGCCGGCCGGCCTGCAACAGGGCGGCGTCGCCAGACCAGGCCATCGCCGCCGCCAGCTCGCCGCTGGCCAGCCGGGGGGCGAAGTCCTCGAAGGTGAAGGCACCGATCTGGCCCCGATCGTCGAGCTCGACGATCCGATCGAGGGCGGCGGCCGCCGCCGGCCCGGTCGGTCGGCTGGGGTCGTCGCCGTTGGCCAGCATGACCAGGCCGACGGCCTCCCGCATCTCGCCGATGAAGCCGACCCGACCGGCGAGGGCCGGTTCGAAGAGCTGGGCGATCGAGGTGATCGGCCCACCGATCAGGGCCTCGACCTGGGCCGGGTCGTAGGCGATCCCCGTGATGCCGGCCTGCCACGGCATCTGGAACCGGCAGCCCCGATCCCAGCTGTTGGTCAGGAACGCCGGATCGATGTTCGAGTGGTTTGGCACGATCTCGATCGGGATCGGCTCGACCCAGCCGTTGTTGATCATCTGGGCCGCCCGCCAGTTGGTCGGGACCACGATGTCGTAGGCCGGCTCGTCTGCGTTCACCGCCCGGTCGAGCACCAGCTCGAAGCCGTCGATGTTGTCGGTGTAACCGGGTTCGTAGTCGATGCTCATGCGGCGCTCGGTCGACAGCTCGGCCAGCGTGCCACCGGGGTAGTCGGTCAGATCGTTCTCGTCGGCGTCGATGTAGTCGGGCCAGTTCAGGATGCGTAGCCGATCCCGGCCACCGAGGTCGATCGTGCGGTCGTCGCCGGCGTCGACGCAGGCGGTCAGGCCAGCCGCTCCGGCCAGGGCCAGGAACCGACGCCGGCTGAGCACCGAGCGCCGAGCGACCGGCGCTGCGGTCGGTGTCCCACCGGCCCGGATCCGGCCGGGCCGGCGGCGACCGGAGCCGGTCATCGGTACTCCCCGAGGCGGCGCTGGATGGCCAGCAGGATGGCCAGCGCCGCCAGCACCGGGAGGATGATGGTGAGGAACGGCGTGATGGCGACGGCGCTGCGGGCCCGGTCGACCCCGTCGAGGAACTGTTGCCGGTTGTCGGACAGCACGCTCTCGACCGCGGTGTTCAGACCGTTGAACGTCGACAGGCCCTCGCCCTGGAACAGGGCCACCGCCTCGTCACGGCGGCCGGCGTCGACCTCGTCCTCGATCGCCGTCGCCACCTCGGCGTACCGGGCCCATCGGATCTCCAGGTTGTCGGCCGCCGCCCGCTCCCGCTCCGAGTCGACCGCAGCGGAGACGGCGGCGATCTGGCTCTCGACGCTCGCATGGGCGTCGTCGAGCCCGCCGCCCTGGCCGTCGAGGATCTTGAGGCTGAGCTGGGATTGGAGGTCGAAGGCGGCGGTCTGGATGGCCGAGGTGGTGGCGATCGTGTCGTAGCCGCCGGTCGAGGCCTGGTCGAGCGCCTGGGCCCGGGCCGTCGGCCCGATCACCAGGTAGCCGACGACGGTGGCGAGCAGCGCCGTGGCCAGCACCAGCAACGGGTTGAGGATGCGGTTCGTCCGCCGCAGCAGCCCGGCCTGGACACGGAGGAGGGCGGCCAGGGTGATCACGCCGAGGGCGATCGCCCCCCAGGTCAGCCACCGGCCGGTGGTGCGCTCGTCGTCGAGCTGGACCTGACCCCGCTCGGTCACCGTCGCCACCGAGTCGGCGATGTCGCCGCTGACCAGTTGCAGCGCCTGGCGGAGCTCATCGTCGGCGCCGGGCAGCCGATTGATGCTCTCGACCCGTGAGGCCTCGATCCGGCCGCTGTAGGCATTGAGGCTGACGGCGATGTCCTTGAGCGCCTCGTGGGCCTCGGCGTCGTCGCCGATCGTGGCCGACACGTCCTCGGACTGGGCTGCGGCCCGGCGGATGGCGTCCTGGTAGAGGTTCCGGTTGATCCGGTCCTCGACGCCGGTGGCATCGGTGGCGAGGAAGGCGGCGGTGGCCGCGGTGTTGGCCTCGGCGACGCTGGCGAACACGTCCTGGACGCCGACCAGGGCCGGCGCCGTGCTGTCGGCGGTGTCGAGCGACGCCGAGCGGACGAACAGGCTGGACACCGAGCCGACGACGGCGAACGAGCCGACGAGCACGAGCAGGATCACGTTCCACCGTCGGAGGAAGCTCGGGGTGCTGCCGACCGGGCCCGCCGTCAGCGAGCCGCGAGCCGGGCCACCGGCTGCCGGCGACGGTCCGGCGGACGGGGTTGCGGGGCCGGCCGGGGTCGGGCGGACCGCCGCACTCGACGAAGCGGTCAACGCTCGGCCAACCGATCCGGATCCGCACCTCGAGTGCCGGCACTCATACCGTCCCCAACGCTACCCGCTCGGCGACGGCCCCAGGGGTCTGGTCCCCGTCCTGTCCGGTTCGGCGACCGGTCGATGCCGGATGATGCCGGATGGGGCCTGCCGCTCGGCTCGGAGAGCCTCCCCGCCGGTGTGGCCCGACGGTAGACTCGACGCACCGTGTCTGGACCATCGCATCCCCGGGGGGCTCGCAGCGCGTACCGCAGCGCCGGTGGTGCGGCCGGGATGGGCCGGGCGCCGAAGGGTCTCGACGCCGTCGGCGCGCTCGAGCACTACGAGGCGTCGCTGGCGTCGCTGCAGGCGGCCATGGCCGAGCTGGAGTCGTCGCCGTCGTACCTGATGCTGACCGACGCCGAGCTGGGGTCGGAGACGGCCAGGCGCTACGGGCGGGCGGCGGCCGATGCCAAGGACCTGTGGCCGCTGGTCGACGCCGCCGGCTCGCTGCTCGGCTCGGTCAGGGCGCAGATCGCGTCCCGGGGTCGCAGCCCGGTCGAGGAACGCGAGCTGCGGCGGCTGCTCGAGCAGCGCTGGTACGCGGTGACGGCCAGCGACGGGTCGTCGCAGTCGTATTCGGCGTCCGGCCTGCTCGGCGAGATCCGCCAGCGGTACGACGCGGTCCGCTCGGCCGTGGCCGACATCGACCACCTCTGGGTCACGATCCTGCCCCGGGTCGACGCGGCCAGAACGACGCTCGAGCGGCTCCAGGCCGAGGTCGACGAGCTCGGGGTGCCCGAGCCGCTGGTCGGCCGGGCCAGGGCCCTGGCCGACGACCTCGCCGATCGGCTCCTGTCCGACCCGGCCAGCGTCAACCCCCAGGACGGGGCCAACCTCGACCGGCAGGTTGCGGCCGCGGCCAAGCAGGTGGCGACGCTGCGGACCAAGCGCGACGACCTCGACGGCGACCTCGGTGCGACCGAGGAGCTGCTGGCCTCGCTCCGGGTGCTGCGGGCGAGGGCCGAGGCGGCTCGGGTCGAGGCGCTGGCCAAGATCGATGGGCCAGACGGACTCGTGCGGGTCCCGGCGCCCGCCGTGCTCGATGGCCGGGACGGGCTCGGTCCCCAGCTCGACCGGCTGTTCGACAATGCGGCGGGGGCCGACTGGTCGCGCAAGCGGGTGCTGCTCGACGGCTGGCTCGGCTCGGCCAGGAAGCTCGAGGCCCAGCTCGTCCGGGCCGGCGAGGCCAATCGGGCGCCGGTCGAGGCCCGCAACGAGCTGCGGGGCCGGCTGCAGGCCTATGCGGCCAAGATGGCCGCCACCGGCCGGGCCGAGGACCTGGCGCTGGTCGAGCTGGCCGACCGGGCGAGGCGGCTGCTCTTCACGGCGCCGACCGATCTGGCCGCGGCCGAGGCGGCCATCGTCGATCTGGCGGCGAGGCTGCGCCCATGACGGTCTGCACCGAGCCCGGGTGTGGCGGCACCATCCTCTCGGACGGGTACTGCGACACCTGTGGGGTCCGCCACGATCCCAGCCGAGCCGCAACCGGCGCCACGACCGGGGCTGCGGGTGGGTCCGCCGGCGGCTCCGCCGGGACGCCAGCCGGTTCGGCGCCGTCCGGTTCATCGTCGGCCGGGTCGCCGGCCGGTCAAGCCCCGGCGGGGGCCGGCCCGGGCGCCGGGCCAGGTGGGTCACCGCCGGTTGCGGGGAACGCCTCGGCTGCCCCGGCCTCGGCTGCCCCGGCCTCGGCTGCCCCGGCGGCGCAGCGCACGCCGGCACCGCAGGCCACGCCGTCGTTGGCCCCATCGCCGACCGCCGGCGGGGCGGTCAGGCCGGCCGGTTCGGCCTGCGGGCGCGACGGCTGCATCGGCACGATCGCCCCGGACGGCTACTGCGACATCTGCGGCCTCGCCGCCACCAGCAGCGGCGGTCCGGTGGTCACCCCCACGATCGACGACGCCGGTGACGGCAACCTCGGCAGCCTCCCGGCCATCGCCGTTCCCTCCGCGCCAGACACGTCGTCGCGGCTGCCCGGGGCCGGCACGGCGACCGCCCGCAGCCGCACCACCTCGGCCTCACGCCGGACCGCCTCGGTCAGGACCGGCATCGGCGCCGGCCTCGTGTCGGTCGCCCCGACAACGGTCGGTGACCCCGGCGCCGCCGTCATGTCGGACGCCGAGATCCGGGCCGAGCTCGGCATCGTGCCGGAGGAGGAGCGGTTCTGCTCGTCGTGTGGCAATGCGGTCGGCCGCTCGCACGGTGGCCGCGAAGGCCGGGTCAAGGGCTTCTGCGGGACCTGCCGGACCGCGTTCGACTTCGTGACCAACGAGCCTTCGCTGCGGCGGGGTGAGCTGGTGGCGGGCCAATACGAGATCGCCGGCGCCCTCGCCCACGGCGGGATGGGCTGGATCTACCTCGGCCGCGACCGGGCGGTCTCCAATCGGTGGGTGGTGCTCAAGGGCCTGCTCAACGACGACGACCCCGATGCGGTTGCCGCAGCGGTGGCCGAGCGACGGTTCCTGGCCCAGATCGACCACGCCAACATCGTCAACATCTACAACTTCGTCACCCACCGGGGGGCCGGCTACATCGTCATGGAGATGGTGGGCGGCGAGTCGCTCAACGCCAAGCTCAAGGCCAGGCGGGAGGTCAACGGCGGCGTGCCCAACCCGCTGCCGGTCACCGACGCCATCGCCTACGTGCTCGGGGTGTTGCCGGCGCTGCGCTACCTGCACGACCGGGGCCTCGTGTACAACGACCTCAAGCCGGCCAACGTCATGGCCGTCGGCGAGGGGGTCAAGCTGATCGACGTCGGCGCGGTCATGCGGATCGACGATCACCAGGCCGCCATCTTCGGCACCCCGGGCTTCCAGGCCCCCGAGGTGGCGACGACCGGCCCGTCGGTGGCCTCGGACCTGTACACCGTCGGACGGACGCTGGCCGTGCTGATCATCCGCTTCGTGTTCCACGACGGTCGCTACCTCTACGCCCTGCCGCCGCCGTCCGAGGCGCCGCTGCTGGCCCAGTGGGAGTCGCTGTACCGGTTCCTGCTCCGGGCCACCGCCTTCCACCCGGACGATCGGTTCCAGACCGCGCCGGAGATGGCCGAGCAGCTGACCGGGGTGTTGCGGGAGATCGTGGCCCTGACCGAGGGTCGGCCGCGACCGACGGCCTCGCAGCTGTTCGACGGCGACCGGCTGGCCGACCTGCTGGTGGCCGGCACCGGCTCGTACGAGGCGACGAGGGCCGATTGGCGGGTCCTGCCCGCGGCCAGGGTCGACGAGGACGATCCCGCCGCGCCGTTCCTGCTCGGCCTGCCCGACGGCGACCCGGCCCGGACGGTCGATGCGATCCGCCGCGGCCTCGACCGGGGCGAGGTGTCGCGGTCGAACGAGGTGTCGCTGCGGCTGGCCTGGGAGCTGATCCAGCTCCAGGGCCGTCGTCCTGGCGGACTGCCACCGGGGGCGGCCCCGGCCGGGGGAGCGGCCGACGATCCCGAGCGGGTGCTGCGGGAGGTCGAGGCGGCCAACCCGTGGGAGTGGCGGGTGCACTGGTACCGGGCGATCCACCAGCTGCAGGTCGGCTCGCCGGCCGTGGCGGCCGAGGGGTTCAGCCGGGTCTGGACCGAGCTGCCGGGGGAGACCGCACCCAAGATCGCCGTCGCGCTGGCCGCCGAGCTAGCCGGTGAGGACGAGCGGGCGCTCGAGCTGTACGACCTCGTGATCAGCGCCGACTCGACGTTCGTGTCGGCCGCCTTCGGGATGGCCCGCTGCAACTGGCGGCTCCAGGACCACGCCGGCGCGGTCGCCGCGTTCAACCGGGTGCCGACCAGCTCGGCCGCCCACGGCAACGCCCAGGTGGCGGCGGCGAGGACCCTCGTGGCCGGGGGCACCGACGGCACCCCCGACCTCGACGACCTCCAGGCGGCGTCGGCCACGATCGAGCGGCTGCAGCTCGACGCGGCCGAGCGGGCGGCGCTGGCCGCCGACATCTTCGAGCGGGCGCTCGTCGGGGTCGAGGCCGGCCGGATCCGGGGCGGGTCGCAGTCGATCCTGGGCCGGGAGCTCACCGAGAAGTCGCTGCGGGAGGGCCTCGAGCAGACGTACCGGACCCAGGCCCGGCTGGCCACGTCGGCGGATGAGCGAGTCCGCCTGGTCGATCTGGCCAATTCGGTTCGCCCGAGGAGCCTGTTCTGATGGTGATGAACGGCGACGACACCGGCCGGTCGACGGCTGCGACCGGGTTGGGGGATGAGCCGGCGGCCGTGCCGGCGACCGTCGACGGCGCCGTCGCCGTCGATGCGCTGGTGTGCGCCAGCTGCGGTGAGGAGGCACCGCCCGGCACGACCTGGTGCGAGGCCTGCGGGCACGAGCTGTCGACCGAGCCGAAGCCGGCGTGCGTGTCCTGCGGCGAGCGCGAGGTCGACCCCGACGAGGGGTACTGCCTGTCGTGTGGGTATCGCCAGCCCCGGGAGCGTGACCATGTCCGCCTCGACGAGGGACCGGTGGTGGCCGTGAGCGATCGAGGTCGTCGCCATCACGACAACGAGGATGCCGTCGCCATCGGCACCGTGGCGCCGGTCATCGACGTGCGGGACGGCCACCGCGACGGCGGTGCCGGCCCATCCGGCGAATCGCCCGTGGCGGTGCTGGTGGTCTGCGACGGGGTGTCGTCGACCGCGGGGTCGGCCGAGGCGTCGTCGCGGGCTGCGCAGGCCGCCTGCGACGCCCTGCTGGTCGGGCTGTCGGACCCCGGTGCGGTCGAGGGCGCCGAGGCGGCGACCGTCGGTGGCGACCCGGCCACGCCTGCCGGCCCGATGGCGCTGGCTCCGCTGTTCGAACGAGCCGTCGAGGCGGCCCAGGGTGAGGCGGCCGGTGCCGCCGACGATCCCACTGCGCCCGACACCAAGCCGGACGACGGCGGATCGCCGTCGTCGACCCTGGTCTCCGTCGTCGTCCGGCCGCTCCCCGGCGGTACCGTCGAGCTGAGCACGGCCTGGGTCGGCGACAGCAGGGCCTACTGGGTCGGGCCGGACGAGGCGCTGCGGCTGACGGGCGACGACCACGAGCTGCAGGGCGGGCTGATCCGCTGGCTCGGCGCCGACAGCGTCGACCCGACGCCCGACCTGGCCAGGGCGGTGGTGGGCGGTCCCGGGCATCTGGTCGTCTGTACCGACGGCCTGTGGCGCTATGTGGCCGAGCCGGCGGAACTGGCCGCACTCCTGCGGCGGCTGGTCGAGGAGGGGCGGTCCGGCGTCGGTCTGGCCGAAGCGCTGGTCAGCCACGCCAATCAGCAGGGCGGTCACGACAACATCACCGTCGCCCTCTGGTCGAGCGACCACGAGGTGGCCACCGGCGACGGCCCGCCGCCGCCCGACACCAGCGAGACGAGCGAGCGAGAGGCGACCCCATGACCAGTTTCACCGCCGAGGTGTTCCAGAACGAGTTCCTGCCGGCCGGGGCCGACACGGTCGACGCCGTGGTCACCGTTCGCTCGGCCGGCGACGGCGTGGTCGGTGGGCCGCGCCCCGACTCGGTCGAGATGATCGTGATCGACACGTCGGGGTCGATGCAGGAGGACGGCGGCCGCAAGATGCAGGCGGCCAAGGCGGCCACCCAGGCCGCGATCGACACCATCGACGACGGCGTGTACTTCGCCATCGTCGGCGGCAACGCCGGGGCCTACATGATCTATCCGCGGGACGGTCTGGCCATCGCCAACCCCCAGACCCGCGACGAGGCCAAGAAGATGGTGGCCCGGACCAGGGCGAACGGGGGGACGGCCATCGGGAGCTGGCTGAAGGCAGCCGCCTACCTGGCCGAGCTCCGCCCCGGCGCCATCGCCCATTGCCTGTTGCTGACCGACGGCAAGAACCAGCACGAGGAGGACTGGGTCCTCGACAATGCGATCGCCGCCTGCACCGGGCTGTTCCAGTGTGACGCCAGGGGCCTCGGCTCCGACTGGGACATCGAGGAGATGCGCAAGATCGCCACCGCGCTGCTCGGCACCGTCGACATCATTCCCCGCCCCGAGGACATGGAAGCCGAGTTCACCCGGCTGACCGAGGCGGCGATGGGCAAGCAGGTCGGCAGCGTGGCGCTGCGGCTGTGGACCCCGAAGGGCTCGATCAGCGAGTTCGTCAAGCAGGTGGCCCCGAACCTCGAGGATCTGACCGTCACCGCACAGCCCGTCAACCCGCTCACCAACGACTACCCGCTCGGCTCGTGGGCCGGCGAGGAGGAACGGGACTATCACGTGCGGGTCCGCATCCCGGTTGGCAACGTCGGCGACGAGCGCCTGGCGGCCCGGGTGATGCTGGTCATCGACGGGATCGATCAGCCGGCGGCCCTCGTCCGGGCCATCTGGACCGACGACGAGGGCCTGTCGACCCGGATCAACCGAGAGGTGGCCCATTACACGGGTCAGGCCGAGCTGGCCGACGTGATCGCCGACGGCCTGGCCGCCCGGGATGCCGGCGATGCGGCCACCGCCACCGTCAAGCTCGGCCGGGCTGTCCAGATCGCCCACCAGGCCGGAAACGGTGATACCGTCCGCCTCCTGCAGAAGGTGGTCGACGTCGACGACCCCGGCGGCGGGACGGTGCGGCTTCGACGAGAGGTCGACCGGGCCGACGAGATGGCGCTCGACGTTCGGTCGACCAGGACGGTCCGGGTCAATCGGGACTAGCGACGGGCAGGGCGGCCCGAACCGACAGCGGAGCTCACGGGCCATGAACACCAGGAAGTTGTTGTCATGAACACGAGGACATGCCCGAACTGCGGCACGCCGTGCGGACCGGACGACGTGTTCTGCGAGAACTGCGGCTACGACTTCATCACCGGATCCCTGCCGACGGACGCCCCGATGCCCGGCGCCGGCCCCGGCCTCGGTGCGGAGGCCGAGGAGATCAGCCTCCCCGCCGCACCGTCGGTGCTCGACCCCGAAGCCGATGCCGGCACCGACGTGGCCCGGCTGCGACTCTCGATCACCGTCGATCGGGCCTACTTCGACGAGGTGGTCAGCGACGGCGAGATCGACTTCCCCGATCCGGTGCCGCCCGAGACCGAGCTGGAGCTGGTCGGTACCGAGCTCCACATCGGCCGGACGAGCGAGAGCCGGGCCATCCACCCCGACATCGACGTGGCCGACCTGACCGGCGACCAGGCGGTGTCGAGCCGGCACGCAGTGTTCCGGGTGGCCGACGACGGGCGCTGCACCATCGTGGACGTCGGCTCGACGAACGGGACCTTCCTCGACGCCATCGATTCCGAGGCGATCGAGCAGGGCGTGCCGGTCGAGGTCAAGCCGGGGACCCCGATCTATCTCGGGGCCTGGACCCGGCTCACCATCCTCGACTGAGCCGCAGCTGACCCGTTGCGAGCGGCGCCGCCGCCAGGCGACTACTTCGGCGGCATCCGGATGCCGCCGTCGACCCGGATCACCTCGCCGTTCATGTAGGGGTTGGTGATCAGCTCGGTCACCATGAACGCCAGCTCCTCGCCGGATCCGAGCCGCTTGGGGAACAGCACCGACTGGCCGAGGTGGGCCTTGAACTGCTCGGACTGCTCGCCTTCGCCGTAGATCGGCGTGTCGATCAGGCCCGGGGCGATCGTGTTGACCCGGACGCCGATCGCCGCCAGGTCCCTGGCGATCGGCAGCGTCATCCCGACGACGCCGCCCTTCGAGGCCGAGTAGGCGGCCTGGCCGATCTGGCCGTCGAACGCCGCGACCGAAGCCATGTTGACGACCGCGCCGCGGGTGCCGTCGTCGTCGACCGGGTCGGTCTTGGCCATCGCCGCCGCCGACAGGCGCAACATGTTGAACGAGCCGAGCAGGTTGATCTTGATGACGAACTCGAAGTCGGACTGCGGGGCCGGATCGTTGTTGCGGTCGACGGTGCGGGCCGCCCGGCCGAGCCCGGCCGAGTTGACCAGGGCCCGCAGCGGACCCATCTCCGAGGCGGCGGCGACGGCGGCCTGGCCGTCCTCCTCGCTCGAGACGTCGCAGCGGACGAACAGCCCACCGAGGCGGGAGGCCACGGCCTGGCCCTTGTCCTCGTTCAGGTCGGCGATCACCACCCGAGCCCCGAGGGCCGCCAGCTGCTCGGCCGAGGCCTCGCCGATGCCCGAGGCACCGCCGGTGATGACGGCCGAGGCTCCATCGAGATTCATTCGTGGCATGGTGTCGCGTTCCTTCCGATCGTCGGTAAGCCGGCCCACCGGGGGTAGGGCCACTGGGAGGGTAGCCGGAGCGGGCCCGACGGCGTGAATGGGCCGGCGCCCGGCCGATCCGCCCCCCTCCTCGGGACCGAACGGGCCGGTCGGCCCCTCCAACAGGGCCAAGCGGCCCATGGAGGGTTTGTGGTGGCGGGTCGATGTCTTGGTGGCAAGCCCGGTTGGGATGGATCCCGTTTGGTGCTGGTGTTCGGTGCCAGGGGGTTGTG
>JANQPB010000018.1 GCA_028285495.1 Acidimicrobiales bacterium | reverse complement strand
GGGGGTGTGTGTCCGGTGCGGAGCACCGGGACCCCGAGTTCGCCTTCGGCGAACGTCGCTGGCTGTGGTCGGGTGTGCTGGAGGTCGGTCGGGGGTGTGTGTCCGGTGCTCCGCACCGGGACACTCAGGCCCCGAACTCGTCGACGAGCTGCACCATCTCCTGGGTCACCCCGAACCAGTCGCCGAGTGGCTGACCGGACGGGTCGACGAGGATCGTGAAGGGCTGCCCCCGGACGCCGTAGTGAATCCACGTCTCGAACGATGCATCCCACGTCATCAGCGGGGTGTCGGTCCCGTGACGCTCCACGAACTGCTGTGCGAGATCGAGGCTGTCCTGCGTGCCCATCCCGACCACTCGGACCTTGTCTGCATACTGTTGAGCGAACTGCTCAACCACCGGAGCTTCGGCGTTGCAGGCGGGTCAATGCGGGGCGAAGAACCAGAGCAGGATCGGCGTGTCGCCGCCGGCGAGCTGATCGGCCAGGTTGATCGTCGATCCGTCGACGATGTTGACCGTCTCGAGGTCGGGAAAGACGTGCTCGTCGGCCTGCGGGCCCTCGGCCTCGGCCTCGCCCTCGGTCTCGGTCTCGGTCTGCGGCTCGGCGTCGGCGCCAGGCTCGACGGCGGCCTCGTCGGCGCTGTCGGCGGTGGCCGACCCGTCCGACTCGGCGGTGGCCTCGTCGGTCGACGGGGTCGCGGCCGCCGTCGGCTCCTCGGCCGCGGCGCCGGACCCGGCGGTCTGTGTGTCGCCCCCGGAACCGCAGGCCGCCACAACGAGGGCGAAGGCCAGGAGCCCGGACGCGCCGATCGGACGCTTGAACGATGGCATAGGTACGCTTGAACCGACCGATCCACGACCCCATTCCCCGATCGTCGAGGAAATTCCGGCTCCGGGGCCCCGGGTCCGACCATCTGAACAAGCGGTGAACGGCCGCCCCCGGAGACATCGGCGGCCGTCGACGACGGGTTAGGTGTTGGTATGGGCACCACGCAGGCACAGGACGACATCGAGACGGCGGACGACCGACGACCGCGCGGTCACGTCATCGACCGGCCGGCGGCGGCGCTGACCGGGATCCTGGCCGCCGGCGGGGCGCTCGCCGCCGGTGAGTTCGCTGCGTCGTTGGCCGCGCCACGACCGGGCCCCGTCGTGGCGGTGGCCAATCGGGTGGTCGACGAGGCCCCGAACTGGTTCGTCGAGTTCGGCAAGAGCGTGTTCGGCCTCAACGACAAGCCGGCGCTGATCGTCGGCACGATCCTCATCTCGCTCGTGCTCGGCGCCGTGTTCGGGCTGGTCGCCAGGACCCGCCCGGCGTTGGCGTCGCTCGGCTTCGTCGTCTTCGGGCTGATCGGCTTGGTGTCGATGGGGGTCGACGCCCAGAGCGGCTGGTTCGCCGGGCTGCTGATCAGCGTCGTCGCCGTCGGCGCCGGGCTCGCCATCCTCCGGTTCCTGCCGGCCACGCTGCGGTCCCACCAGGCTGCGACCGGCCTGCGGTCCCCGGTGGGGACCCCGCTCGCCCCCGGGCAGGGGGCGACGACGGCGCCGCCTCGGACCGCGACGACCGCCGGCGCCCCCGGGGCCGTCACCGCCTCGCCGACCGATCCTCCGGTCAGCCGTCGCCGGTTCCTCGGATGGGCCGGCGTGGTCGGCGCCGGCGGAGCCGTCGCCGCCGTGTCGTCACGGGAGCTGCAGGCCCGCTCCTCGGCCTCACAGGCCCGCGATGCGGTCGAGTTCACCGCCGTCGCCGAGGGCGCCTCGGCCGAGATCGAGCAGACGGTGGCGGCGGCCGCAACCGACGTCGTCGGCTCGACCGACGGGATCACGCCGCTGATCGTGCCGTCGGACGAGTTCTATCTGATCGACACCGCGCTCATCAAGCCACAGGTCGATCCCGCCTCGTGGTCGATGACGATCAACGGCATGGTCGAGCGGGAGGTCACCTACACCTACGACGACCTGCTCGAGCGGGCCGAGACGATCGCCCCGGTGACGCTGTCGTGTGTCTCGAACGAGGTCGGCGGCGACCTGGTCGGCAACGCCATCTGGCGGGGCGTCCCGCTGGTCGACCTGCTCGACGAGGCCGGCGTCCAGCCCGGGGCGACCCAGATCGCCAGCCGCTCGGTCGACGGTTGGACCTGCGGCTTCCCCACCGAGGCGGCCTACGACGGACGGACGGCGCTGGTCGCCGTCGGCATGAACGGCGAGCCGCTGCCGATCCGGCACGGCTTCCCCGCCCGCCTGGTCGTATCGGGGCTGTACGGCTACGTGTCGGCGACCAAGTGGCTCGAGGAGATCACGCTGACGACGCTCGAGGACTTCGACGGCTACTGGATCCCGCGGGGGTGGTCGAAGTTCGGCCCCGTCAAGACGCAGTCCCGGATCGACACGCCCAACAAGAACGAGCGGGTCGAGGTCGGCTCGACCGTCCCGATCGCCGGCGTTGCCTGGGCTCCCCATCGTGGCGTCGAGCGGGTCGAGGTCCGGGTCGACGACGGTGAGTGGATGGAGGCCCAGCTCGGTGAGTCGCTCGGTCCCGATTCGTGGATCCAGTGGCTGGTGCCCTGGGTCGCCACCGAAGGACCGCACATCCTCCAGGTCCGGGCGACCGACGGGCTCGGCAACGTGCAGACCGACGTCCCGGCGCCACCGGCGCCGGACGGCGCCCAGGGCTGGCACCAGGTCCAGATCGAGGGCGTGGTCTAACCGCACGGCATCGACCCGGTCGGTCCGGTCGGGCGGCGACCGGTCCCGGTGGCTCGGGTCAGGGCAGGTAGTTGACCGGATTGACCGGTCCGCCGTTGACCCGGACCTCGAAGTGGAGATGGTTGCCGGTCGCCGTACCGGTTGCGCCGACGAAGCCGACGATGTCACCTCGGGTCAGGGCCTGGCCCTCCCCGGTGTCGAACTCCGACAGGTGGGCGTACAGGGTGACGATGCCGCCGCCGTGGTCGACGAGGACGGTGTTGCCGTAGCCACCCCTGACCCCGGCGAAGATCACGGTGCCGTCGTTCGACGCAGCGATCGGTGTGCCCCGCGGCGCCCCGAGGTCGATGCCGGCGTGGAGCCGGCGGGTGCCGTAGACCGGGTGGATCCGGTAGCCGTACGGCGAGGTCATCGGGGCCTGGATCGGCCACTGGAAGCCGAGCGCGGATGGGTTGGTCGGGCTGGCCACGCCGGTGCTGACCGTCTCGGCGGAGCGGCCGATCAGGTCCTGGACGGCGGCGTCCTCCCTTGCGTAGGCGGTCAGCTCGCCGGCCCAGTCGTCGATCCGACGCTCGGCCTCCTCCTTGAGCCCGATCTGGACGTTCTGCTGCTCCTGCAGGGTCTCGAGCTGCGCCTCCAGCTCCCCCTGCGCCTGCTCGGCCTCGAGCGCCGCCTGCTCGGCCTCGAGGTTGGAGAGCCGCCGGTCCTCCAGCAGCGATCGCAGTTCCTCGAGCAGGTCGGTCGTCGAGCTGTTGGCCTCGTCGAGCAACTGGTTGAGGCGGATGGCCTCGTTGACCGACGCCTCCGACAGGAGCATCGGCGCGGTGCCGATCGAGCGGGTCTTGTAGCCCTCGATGGCCTGCACCATCAGGGACGCCTCGATCTCGGCCTGCTTGTCGCCGGACTGGGCGAGGGCCGCGGCCGAGCGCGAGGCCGCGGCCTTGGCCTGTTCGAGCCTGGCCTCGGCCGCCTCGATCTTCTCGACGGTCTCGTTGGCCTGCTCGGTGATGGCCCGCAGCTGCTCGGCGATCTCCCGGTCGTTGGCCCTGGCCAGGTTGAGGTTGGCCACCGCACGGTCCCGTTCCCGCTGCTGCTCGGCGCTGAGGGTGGTGGTCGTCGCCGGCTGGGTGACCGTGGTCGGCGCGGCCGGATCGGTGGTGCTCGACGGGTCAGCCGTGGTCGGCGCCGCGGTGGTCGGGGCCGCCGTGGTCGAGGGAGCGGCCGTCGTCGGCGCCGCAGTCGTGGCGGTCTCGCTGGTCGGCGCAGCGGTGGTCGACGGGGCCGCCGTCGTCGTCGGCGCCGCTGTCGTCGTGGTCGATTGACCGGCTGCGGCGAACGAGGCCACCCCGACCCAGCCGGTCACGAGCAGGCCGGCGACGACGGACAGGGCTCTCGATGCGCCGGGGGTGGCCCGGGGTCGGGTCGGTCCTGGTGAACCGGTGCGGCCGACGGGGACCCGACGCAGCGTCACGGGCCGCAGTCTACCGCCACCCTCGGTCGTCGAAGCCCTGTTCATGCAGCCACCAATCACCGGTCGACCCGTCGCTGGTCGTCTCGGTTCCCGCCAGATCCGCCAACACCGAACGAGCTGCGAGTTTATTACCATTTCGTGGCGTTCGGGCACATGGTTGGCCAGTAGGGTCCGTTTCTCCGAGCGACGGGCTGGAGTGGCCCGGTCGGATCGGCAGTGCGCCGGTTCCAGTCTCGACCATCGGGCCTGACCAGCGCGGGATGAGCACACAGGAGGAAGCGGTGACAACCAGCACGGAGGCCAGCACGGACGAGCGCGAGGTCATGACCTGGGAGGGGTACGGGGTGGCCGTCCGCGAGTTGGCCCAGATGGTGGCCGACAGCGGCTTCCGCCCCGACCTGATCCTCGCCATCGCCCGCGGCGGGCTCTTCCCGGCCGGTTCGCTCGGCTACGCCCTGGCCGTCAAGAACCTCTACGTGATGAATCTCGAGTTCTACTCGGGGGTCGACCAGCGCCTTGACGTGCCGGTCATGCTGCCGCCCTATCTCGACAAGTTCGATCTGACCGATGCTCGAATCCTGGTCGTGGACGACGTAGCCGACACCGGACATACTCTCAAGGCCGTCCACGAATTCTGCCAAGAAGTGGTGGCCGAGAGCCAAACTGCGGTCCTGTACGAGAAGCCGCATTCCCTGGTCAAGTGTGACTTCGTGTGGCGCCGGACGTCCCAGTGGATCAATTTTCCCTGGTCAACGGAGCCCCCGCTCATTGATGGACAAGGAACGACAATCGTTCTGGATGCTTGAGCTGCTTGTTGCTCGTTATTTGTATAAATTGGGGCTATGCACCAAGCCTTCTTTCGCACTATTGTGACGAAATGGAGGCCAACGTCATGACCAAGCGCATTGTCTCAGGCATCTTCATCCTCACCGCACTCGGAGCTCTGGGAGTCATCCTCGCCGGGGCGTTGACCAGCGGAGAGCAGCTGATCGTTCGCTTCCTGACCGCCGTCATCGTGGCTGCGCTGGGTCTCTACGTCATCAGCGACCTGCGGCTGCAGGCCGACGACGACGCCGCCGGCATCCGGACGGGCACCCGCCCCCGGCTGGCCGGCATCGACGCGCCACCGAACTCGACGGCGGCGTTCATGGCCACGGTCACCGGGCGCGGCGAGGCGCCGGTCGAGGTCGATGCCGTCGACCCGGTCGAGACGATCCAGGATGGGTTGGCGGAAGACGGTTCGATCGAGCCCCACTCACCAGGTGTGGGAGCGGCATCGTCGTCGACATCCGAACATGATGAGTCGGCGGTCGTCGAGGATGCCGGATCCCCGGACGGTCGACCGATGCCGTCGATCCTCGGGCCGGCCCCGGTCACGGTCCGGGCCGCCGATCTACCCGAGCTCGCCGGCAAGAAGCCGGCGACGATCACCGATCTCTTCGCCAGGCGGCCGAGCGAGCACCTCGACGACTCGGCCGACGAGCAGGGCTGGCCGACGATCACCCGCCAGGTCGACCAGCTGGCGATGGCAAACGGATCGACCATGACGTCGACGATCGCCGCTCCCGAGCTCGATCTCGTGAACGGTGCACCCGTCAACGGCGGCGGCAACGGTCGTCACGACGACCTGGCCGGCTACGGGGACGACGACGGGCTGGACGACGGCATCGAGCTGCTCGTCGAGCCGGAGGAGTCCACCGACGAGGTGGAAGCCGAGCCCATCGCCGACTTCGAGTACTCCGGCGACCTGGACGCCCCCGATTACGCCTCCTGGCCGGCACCACCCGAGCCCATCGCCGAGCCGGCCCGCCCCTCCCCGCCCGAGCCAGTGACGGCCGAGCCAGTGACGGCCGAGCCAGTGACGGCCGAGCCGATGATGGCCGACCAGGCGGCCGTCGAGCCGGTGGAGATCGAGCCGGCCCTGCCCGAATCGAGCGTGCCCGAATCGACCGTGCCCGAGCCGACCGTGCCCGAGCCGACCGCCACCGAGACCGTCGACGATCTGGAGGCACCGGAGCCGATCGGCTCCCCCGAGATCGACCACGCCGTCGCCGCCGAGGCCGTCGACGACACCGCGGACCCCGTCGAGGCGACGACCGATGTGCTGGTCGAGGAGGTGTCCGGGACCGTGACGGAGGCGGCGGAGGAGACGATGGTCCAGCACCAGGAGCCGCCGACACCGGCTCCGACGGTCGAGGCGAGCGGCGCCGACCCGACCGAGACGGTCAACGGGTCACCTGCGAACCTCCCGGCGGCGTTCGGTGACCGGTCCGAGTTGGCGGCCGCCGACTACGCCGATGCCCCGCTCGCCCCGATCATCGACCTCCGGGACGTCAACGCGACCGGCGCCGGCGTCGAAGCCGCCATCCGGTCGGGTGAGGTCGAGGTCATCTCGGCCCTGATCGAGCAGGGCATGCTGTCGACCGATGGCCCGATCTCCGACCGGGACGTCCGGACGATGGTCTACGTCGCCTTCACCTCGAACGAGCTGCGCAAGCTGCTGCTGGCCGGCGGCTCGCCCGGCGAGCCGAACCCCGACATCGACCTCGGACCGGTCGAGCTGTTCGAGGGTGACGTCCACGTGCCGAAGGCGCTGTACCCCGGTCAGCCGGCCATGCCGGCCGAGGCCCGCTCCCAGCTGGGCTGAACGAGATCCCCCCGAGGCAGACTGCCGGAGCGCCCCCGAGGGGACGCTCCGGCAGCCCTCGTTGTCGCCTGCAACGACCGTTGACCCCTTCGAGTGCGATCGAGCTCGGCGTCGGCAGCCGGACCGTCGCTCAGCTGTAGGCGGCCTGGCTCTCGCGCCAGGTCCCGCTGTCGGCCCGGGGCTCCTTCGGGAGGCCGAGCACCCGCTCCCCCACGATGTTGCGCTGGACCTCGGACGTCCCGGCGTAGATCGTTCCCGGTCGGGCCACCAGGAAGCCGGTCATCCAGTTGGCGGCCGTGTTGGCGGTGCCGATCGGTGGTGCGGCCAGGCCGGCCCTGGTCTCGTGGCCGAAGCCGACCATCGCCTCGGCCCCGAGCAGGTTCATCGATGCCTCGGTGATCTCCTGGTGGTAGTGGCTCCAGAACAGCTTCCCGACCGAGCTCTCCGGCCCGGGCGCCTGGCCGGCCAGGTAACGGGTGAGGGCCTGCATGCCCCGGTAGCGCATGATCTCGACCTTCGTGTGGAACCGGGCGATGTCCTGTCGGACCATGGGGTCGTCGAGGCGCCCGAGGCGGCGGGCCAGGTCGATGTAGGAGTCGAGCTCGGCCCGGTAGTTGAGCGAGGTCGTGGTCGCACCGACGCCCCGCTCGAAGCCGAGCAACGTGTTGCCGACCGCCCAGCCGTTGTTGAGCCCGCCGAGCACGTTGCCCTTCGGGCAGACGGCGTCGGTGAAGAAGACCTCGTTGAAGTGGTCGTGGCGGGCGATGTTGGTGATCGGCCGCAACTCGACCCCGGGCTGGTCCATCGACATGAGCAGGAACGAGATGCCCTTGTGCTTCGGCACGTCCGGGTCGGTGCGGGCCAGGACGAAGATCATGTTGGCGGTCTGGCCCTGGGAGGTCCAGATCTTCTGGCCGTTGACCCGCCACTCGTCGCCGTCGAGCTCGGCTCGGCACCCCAGGTTGGCCAGGTCGGACCCCGCGTTCGGCTCGGAGTAGCCCTGGCACCACACGTCGGTGCCGGCCAGGATCCGCGGGATGTACTCGGCCTTCTGCTCGTCGGTCCCCCAGTGCAGGATCGTGTTGCCGACCATGCCGATGCTGAACCCGTCGTTCGGGCCGGACGTCGGCACGCCCCGCTTGGCGAACTCCTCGTTGAGCACGACGTGCTCCAGGTGGGTCAGCCCGCCGCCGCCGTACTCGGCCGGCCAGTTGGGGGCCAGGAGCTTGTTGTCGCGGAGCGTCTCCCTCCAGGCGTCGTGGAAGGCGGTCCGCTCCCCGGGGGGCAACGCCCCGATCCCCTGCCAGCCAGCGGGCAGGTGCTCGTCGAGGAAGGCCGAGATCTTGGTCCGGTACTGCTCGGTCTCGGGCGGATAGGTCGGGTCCATGGCCTCAACGTAGATCGTCGCCCCGCGGCCGAGCCACTTGTCACCCCGGTGGTGGTCTGGGCGCGACGCCGGGTCAGGGGCCGTCGGCGACGACAACGGTGCCGGCGTCGACGAGCCGATCGATCGCCCCGCGGTCGAGGCCCCAGTCGGCGAGGACCTCCCGGCTGTGCTGGCCCGGCTCGGGGACCGGACCGTGGACCCGACCGGGCGTCCGGCTGAACCTCGGCGCCGGCGCCGGCTGGACCACGCCCTCGACCTCGACGAAGGCCTCCCTGGCCTTGGCGTGGGGGTGCTCGGGCGCCTCGCCGAGGTCGAGCACCGGCGCGAAGCACACGTCGGTCCCCTCCAGCTCGGCGGTCCACTCGTCCCTGGTCCTCGTGGCGAACAGCGCAGCCAGCCTGGCCTTGCGCTCGGGCCAGTGATCCCGGTTGCGCTGCTCGTCGAAGTCGGCCGGGTCGAGTCCGAGACGCTCGAGGAGCTCGGCGTGGAACTTCGGCTCGATCGGGGCGATCGAGATGTGACGACCGTCCGAGCACCGGTACGGACCATAGAAGTAGCTGCCGCTGTCGAGGGTGTTGGTGCCGCGCTCGAGCTGCCAGTCGCCGGCCGCGAACAGCCCGAAGACCGACGTCATCAGGGTGGCGGCGCCGTCGACCATCGCTGCGTCGACGACCTGGCCCCGGCCGGACGAGCGGGTCTCGAGCAGGGCGGCGCACACCCCGAAGGCGAGGAACAGCGCCCCGCCGCCGTAGTCGCCGACGAGGTTGAGCGGCGGGACCGGGTCGCCGCCGCTCGGGCCGATGGCATCGAGCGCGCCGGTGAGGGCGATGTAGTTGAGGTCGTGGCCGGCGGCGGTGGCGAGCGGACCCTCCTGGCCCCAGCCGGTCATGCGGCCGAAGACGAGCGCCGGGTTCCGAGCGAGGCACGCCTCCGGTCCGAGCCCGAGCCGCTCCATCACACCGGGCCGGAAGCCCTCGATCAGGGCATCGGCCTCCTCGACGAGGGTGAGCACGGTCGCCACCCCGTCCGGGTCCTTCAGGTCGACCGCCAGCGACCGGCGGCCGCGGCGGAGCACGTCGTAGATCCTCCCCCGCCGTGGCACCCCGAGGTCGACCTGGGCCGGGCGGTCGATGCGCACCACGTCGGCGCCGAGGTCGGCGAGCAGCATGGCGCACATCGGCCCCGGGCCGATCCCGGCCATCTCGATCACCCGGATCCCGTCAAGCGGTCCACTCATCTCGTCGCTCCTCTCCCGTTTCCGCTCGCAGCGTACGCCTGCGGCCCGAACCGAGTCGAGATCAACGAGCCCCCGCCCCCGGAGGCCACGATGGGGGCGGGGGTGGTGGGCCCGCCGCCCCAGGTGCAACACTGGCCCGGGACCGACGTCGGCGAATCACGGAGGTGTTGGGTGCTGGTCGAACGAGTCGAAGCGAAGTGGATCTCGGCCTTCGCCGAGGTGTTCCAGCTCTGCGGGGTCGAGCCCGGCGACATCTGCGCCGTGCTGTCGGAGACCCAGAGCCGCCCGATCAACGTCCAGCTCAGCGAGCTGGCGTTGCAGAGCCTCGGGGCCAAGGTCTTCCACGTCACCCTGACCACCCCGGCCCAGAGCGCCCCGGTCCCGGTCCGCTCGACGGGCGCCTCCGACGCCGTCGCCGGGCTCGAGCCCGTCGTCCGGGCGCTGTCCTCGTCGACGCTGGTGGCCGACTGCACGGTCGAGGGGTTGCTGCACGCGCCCGAGCTGCCGGCGATCCTCGGCGACGGGGCCCGGGTCCTCATGGTCTCCAACGAGCACCCGGAGCTGCTCGAGCGGCTCACCCCGGACCCCGGCCTCGAGGCCAAGGTCAAGCTCGGGACGAAGCGGCTCAAGGAGGCGGCCGAGATGCGGGTCACGTCGGCGGCCGGCACCGACCTCACGATCGACGTCTCGAAGGCGCCGGCCGGATCGAGCTGGGGCTACACGTCCCGCCCCGGGTCCATCGCCCACTGGCCCGGTGGGCTGTGCCTCTGCTTCCCATCGGCCGGATCGGTCAACGGGACCCTGGTCATGGACAGCGGCGACGTCAACCTCACCTTCAAGCGCTACCTCGAGTCGCCCATCGAGCTGACGATCGTCGACGACTTCATCACCGACATCGCCGGCGACGGGCTCGATGCCAGGCTGATGGCCAGCTACTTCGAGGCCTGGGGCGACCGGGAGGCCTACGCCGTGTCGCACGTCGGCTGGGGGATGAACCCCGCCGCCCGCTGGGATGCGCTGACCATGTACGACAAGAGCCAGGTCAACGGCACCGAGCTGCGGGCCTTCGCCGGCAACTTCCTCTACTCGACCGGGGCCAACGAGGTGGCAGGGCGGCACACCCTCGGCCACTTCGACCTGCCGATGCGGGGCTGCACGGTCGCCCTCGACGGGGAGCCGGTCGTTGTCGACGGGGTCCTCCAGGGCGATCTCGCCTAGCCGGGGAGGCCCGGGTCGGGCCCGTCGGCGGGCAGGTGCCGGGGGTCGGCCTCCTCGGCCCCCTAGACTTGGCTGTCGTCGCGCTCGCCCCGAACCGACCCGGCACCGGAGAGGTCACGCCTTGCTCGCAGCCGCACCACGCATCGCCACCGCCAGCTCGGCCCCGGTCCGCCCGGGCATCCTCGAGCGGGCGCTGATCGTCGGGCTGATCTTCATCAACATGTTCGGCACGCCGGCCAGCTGGTTCACGGTGAACACGGGCTCCGCCTCGGGTCCGACGCAGGACTTCCTGCTGTCCTACGGCAGCCTGGCCGCCATCCTGCTGCTCAGCCTGACCCTCGTCGGCAGCGGCGACGCGCTCGTCCGCATCCTGTCGGCCGAGCCGTTGATGACGTTCTTCTTCTTCGTCATCGGGCTCTCGCCCATCTGGTCGAGCCAGTTCGGTGAGTCCGTGAACGCCGTGGTCAACCTGTACGCCATGATCGGCCTGGCCATCATCCTGCTGGTCCGGTACCGGCCGACGGAGATGTTCCAACTCCTCGCCATCGCCTTCGCCATCGGGATCGTGATGAGCCTGTTCTGGGTGTTCTTCATGGGTTCGCTCGGCCGTCAGGCCAACGGCCACTGGGACGGCCTGGGCACCCAGAAGAACGCGCTCGGCAACCACGGGCTGATCGCGGTGATGGTGTTCATCATCGCCGCCAGGACGTTCCGCCGGCTGCGGGTCCCGTTCTACGTCCTGACCGGCATCGCGTTGCTCCTGCTCGTTGGCTCCCAGAGCAAGACCTCGCTCGGCGCCGGGCTGATCACCGCCGCCAGCTTCGTGGTGTTCCTGATCTACCGGGCCCGCAAGACCCTGGTCGGCGCGGTCACGATCGCGCTGCTGACCGGCGCTGCGGTCACCGTCGCCTTCGTCACCGCCAATCTCGAGGCGGTCACCGGGGCGTTCGGCAAGGACCCGAGCTTCACCGGCCGGACCGACCTGTGGGCCGAGGTCATCCGGGCCATCCAGCGCGAGCCGTGGCTCGGATTCGGGTTCGACGGCTACTTCGGCGGGCCGCTGAGCGAGTCCCACCTCATCACCGCCTTCCCCCGCTTCGACTGGGGCCCGAACCACGCCCACAACGCACTGCTCGAATCGGCGCTGCACGTCGGCATACCGATGACGATCGTCTACCTGGCCTTCAACATCCGGGGCATCGTCCGGGCGACCGACCACGTCCGCTGGGTCCGGGGGCCGATCGGGCTGTTCCCCCTCGTGTACCTGACGATGATGGGGATCACGTCGATCACCGAGTCGGGCATCTTCAACCAGCGGTTCGGGGTCACGCTGTTCGTGCTGGCCATCGTGATGGCCAAGGTCGGCGTCGACGAGGCCAAGGCGACCGGCCAGCTCCGGCTCGACGACGAGCGTCGTCTGCGACGCTCGTCCGGCGAACCGCTCGATCTCACGCTCCCGCCGGGAGCCGACCGAGAAGCCGAACTCGACCTGCCCCTGAAGGTTCCGAGCTAGGAAGCTCGACGGGCGACCGACCGCCGGTCGCCCGGACGGCAGAAGGGCCTGCGCGCGTTGCTCCCCCCGCTCCCTGGGAACTCGATCCCCGTCCGGACCGCCGTCGCCGGCGGCGTGGTGGTCGTCGTCGCCCTCGTGATGATCGGGCTGATGCCGACCGGTCCCGATCGTGAGGCCCCGCCGGCCCCGCAGAGCGCCTCCCAGTACCTCCGCCAGCCGGACGCTCCGATCATCGAGGTCGGCGACGCCGCGGCCAGGGCGGTCGCCCTCGCCCCGCTGCCGCCCGACGAGCAGGCGTTCCTCCACACGGTCGACCCGACCACGTTCCTCACGCCGTACGCCGACTCGGTCCTGGTCGATCACCCCGAGTGGATCTGCGACACCCCGGCGCCGCCGGACTCCCTCCATGTCGCCGCCGACGGGTCGGACGAGCATCCCGGCACCGTCGACCAGCCCCTGGCCACGATCAACGAGGCCATGCGACGGGCCGAACCGGGCCAGCACGTGCTGGTCCGAGCCGGGGCCTACCGGCCGGTGACCATCGCCGGCCGCTCCGGTCGACCAGACGCCTGGATCACCCTCCGCTCCTACCCTGGTGAACGGGCCGTCATCGAGGCCGACATCGGCCAGGACGCCATCGCCTTCCGCCGGGGCAGCTCGTATGTCAACGTGGCCTGCTTCGAACTGGCCGGCCCGACCCTCCGCCCCGAGGCCATCCCCGGCTCACCGGGCGAGCTCCGGGAGCGGCGCCAGGCCGGCACGCCGGCGTCCGAGATGCCCCAGAACTACGGCACCGGGGTCGACATCGGCGATCAGGCCGACACCCGGGACGGGCTGATCAGCCATCACATCCGGGTCATCGCCAACGAGATCCACGACTTCGCCGAGATGGGGGTGTCGGGGGTCGGTGTCGACCACATCACCATCGCCGGCAACGTCTCCTACCGGAACGCCAAGTACAGCTGCCACGCCGGCAGCGGGATCGGGCTCGGCTACCAGATCGACCAGGGCGGCCCGGCCAACGCAGACGGCTACCGCAACTACATCGTCGGCAACGTGTCCCACGACAACGAGAACTGGTCGCTCCAGTGCTTCACCGACAACCTCGGGGCCATCCGGACCGACGGGAACGGCATCATCGTCGACCTGAACAACAGCACCGACTACACCGGCCGAACGCTGATCGCCGACAACGTGGTGTTCGGCAACGGGGGCCGGGGGATCCTGGTGTTCAAGTCCGACCGGGTCGACGTCGTCAACAACGTCGCCTACCACAACGCACTGACCGACGGGCTCATGGGTCGGGACCGGCCCCACCCCGAGATCGCGGTCTCCGGGGCCACCGAGGTCCGGGTCTACAACAACATCGCCGTCCCCCAGACCGGGAACGTGGCCTTCACCGAGAGCTCGTCCGACTCCGACGTCCGGTCCAACCTCTTCGACCTGCCGGGCGAGCTGCTCTTCGTCAACCCGACCATCGACGAGACCGTGGCCGACTTCAACCTGCTGCCGGAGGCCGAGGAGCTGGTCGCGGGCGGCATCCCCTTCCTGGCCATCGTCACCCCGGACGGCGAGGCCACGGTCGAGCCGTCGGCCCCGAAGGGCACGATCTACAATCACGGTCTCCTCCGCTGACCCCCGGCCGCCGCCACCTCAACCGACCACCGAACCGGAGAGCCACGTGACCGTCCCCTCGCCAAACACGCTGGTTGCCGACCGCAAGGTCACCGTCCTGTGCCGTCTGCTGGCCGAGCATGTCGACGGTCACCCGGTCGACGACGTCCTCGTCGTCGGCTGCGGGAGCGGGCGGGAAGCGGCCCATCTGGCCGACTTCTTCGCCGCCCGCTCCGTCGGCATCGATCTCGACGACCGCTTCGACCCCGAGGCCGCAGCCAGGGCCGATCTGCGGGTGATGGACGCGACCGAGCTGACCTTCGACGACGACAGCTTCGATCTGGTCTACTCGTTCCACGCCCTCGAGCACATCGACGCCCCCGATCGGGCCCTGGCCGAGATGCGACGGGTGCTGCGGCCGGGCGGCTGGTACTGCATCGGGACCCCGAACCGGAGCCGCCTGGTCGGCTACGTCGGCTCGCCAACGTCGACGGCCAACAAGATCCGCTGGAACCTGCAGGACTACCGCATGAGGCTGAAGGGCCAGTTCCGCAACGAGTTGGGGGCCCACGCCGGCTTCACGTCCACCGAGCTGGGCTCGGCCTGCCGGGAGGCGTTCGGCCAGGCCATCGAGATCACCGAGCCGTACTACCGACAGCTCTACGGCCAGGGGCGGGCCGGAGCGGCGCTGAGGCTGGCCGGCCGGGCCCGGATCAGCCGGTTCCTGTTCCCCTGTGTCTACGTCGTCGGCCGGACGGAGCAGACCGGCGGGGCCGCCTGACCACCGACGGCCGGCGACCAGCGACCAGCGACGCCGTCAACCCAGCTCGGGGGCCCGGACGACGAACGGGGTCTTCCCGGCCGCCGTGCGGGGCAGCTCGTCGACCACCTCGATCGCCACCGACATGGACGATGGGATCTTGCGGGCGATCGAGGCCTCCAGGGTGGACCGGTCGCCGTCGTCGAGGTCACCCGACCGCGTGACGACCAGGATCTGGACCTCGATGGCGGCCGGCTGGCGGACCTGCATCCGCAGGACCCCCGTCAGGCCACGGGGCAGGTGGTCGATCCCGACCAGCACCCCGCCGTCCGGTGAGATCAGGTAGTCGGCGCTCCGGCCCCCGATCCCGACGAAGGCGGCCTCGCCCAGGGCGATCCGGGCCAGCTGGTCGGCGGTGCCGTCAGGCCGGTAGCGGATCCGGTCACCGGTCTCGTAGCGGACCAGCGGCATGGCCGAGTTCCAGTGGCCGGTGCCGATGATGCTGGCCGCGGCCAGCTCGTCCCCCGCCTCGTCGACGGCCGACCCGTCGGCCTGGCCGGCCGGTTCGAGCTCGACGGTGGCGTACAGCGGGTCGAAGCGGTAGCCGCCGCCGGTGTCGGCGGCCAGCGCCACCCGTTCGGCCTGACCGTAGTAGTCGACGATGCGGGCCCCGAGGCGATCGGCGGCCAGCTCGGCCTCGGCCGGCGACAGCATCTCAGACGAGGTGACCACCAGGCCGATCGCCAGGGCGCGACCGGTTGCGTCGAGCAGACGGATCAGCGACGACAGGGTCGACGGGTAGGCCCACAGGAAATCGGGGGCGAAGCGGCTCAGCTCGTCGGCGTACCAGCCGACGGTGTCGCCGGTCAGGTGGGCCGACGACAGGACGAGGCGGCTCCCGCCGTTGTCGTAGCGGCCGAACGGCGGCGTCAGCTCGGATGGGTCCTTCACGTCGTCACCCCGGAGGACGGCGATCCGGCTGGTGGCGAACGACACCCGATCGGCCAGCAGCAACCGATCGAGGAAGAACTGCTCGGCGTTGAGGCTGACCAGCGAGCGCTGCAGCTGCAGGGGCAGGCCGGTCGTGCCCCCGGTGGTGGCGCCGACCGTCGGGAGGCGGCTCGGGGCCAGGAAACGGATCTCGTCGGCCTTGAGCACGTCCTTGGTCAGGAGGGGCCAGGTGGCCAGATCTGCCGGGTCGGACGGGGCGACGGCCCGCCCGTAGGGGGTGGCGGCGGCACGTCGGAGGGACCGCTCGAGCACCCTGGCCAGGAGCTCGGCTCGCCGGTCCGGTTCCCGTTCGTAGCGTTCGCTGAGCCGGACAAGGGGTCGCTGGATCACCGGATTGTGGCGAGCCAGACGCGAGGGCCAGCGGCTCCGCTTGACCGCGCCGGCGGCGGAGGCGAGCAGGGTGGCGGTCACGAGCGGGCCAGCACCCGGTCGTAGATGGCCGACAACTGGTCGGCCACGACCGCCGTCGAGCAGGTGGTCTCCACCGTCGAGCGGGCCTGGCGGCCGAGACGCAGGCGTAGCGACCGGTCGGTCAGGGCGACGGTCAGCGCCTGTTGGAGCGCGGCGACGTCGCCTGGCTCGATCAGCAGGCCGTCGATCCCATCCGTCACGATCTCGGGATGGGCCCCGACCGGGGTGGCCACGCAGCACAGACCGGCGGCCATCGCTTCCAGCAGCGACACCGACAGCGCCTCCAGGTGGGACGGCAGCACGAAGATCGACGCCGCGTCCAGGAGCTCGGACACCGCGGCCCGGGACTGCCAGCCCCGGACCTCGACGCGGTCATCGAGGCCGAGCGCCTGCACCCGCCTGCGGGTCGCGTCGACCTCGCCGTCGCCGACCAGGACGGCGGTCCAGCTGAGGTCGGCCAGCCGGCCGAGCGCCTCGACCAGCTCGGGGGTGCCCTTCCCCGGGCCCAGACGACCGGTGAAGAGGATCATCGGCGGCCCGGACCGGTCGGTGGCGGGCTCGCCGACCGGCACCGCCACCGCGTTGCGGACGACGGACACCCGATCGGCGGGAACCCCGAGCTGGTCCTCGACCAGACGACGGAAGGGCTCGCCGAGGACACACACGTGGGCTGCGTCGGCGAAGAAGCGCTCGACGACCCGCCTGGACCGGTCCCCGAGCTCGGCGTGGAAGCGCTCGAAGCCGCCGCCGTGGAGCTGGATCACGTAGGGCAGCCCGACGGCGCGGGCCACCCGGCCGAGCGCCAGCTTCCGGTAGGCGCTCCCCCGCGACGAGACGTTGAGATGGAGTACCTCGACCCGACCCCGGCGGTGCCAACCGACCAGGCGGGCCAGTGCGCCGGCCAGGACGACCGGGGCCAGCCAGGGTCGGCCGCCTCTCGTCACCAGCGTGGTCACGGCCAAGCGGTCGGTGATCGACCGGTCACCGAACAGGTGGCGGGCGGCCTCGTCGACCCCGCCGTTCAACCCGGGAACGGCGACCACGACCCCGGGCCGGGCCTCGACGACCCGGTCGTCGGCCAGCCCGCTCCGCCCCGCCGCCGGCGCCAGGCCGGTCATCGCAGTTCGGGTTGAGCGTCCCGCGCCACCTCGGCGTGGTAGTAGGCGTACTTGCTGCGGCGGAACAGACCGCCCTGTTCGAGCTGGCGCCGGTTGAGCACCGCACCGAGGAGCTTGGCCCCGGTGCGCTCGAGATCGGCCCGGACCTGGAGGAGGTCGGAGGTGTCGGTCTGCTCGGCGTCGACCACGACGATCACGCCGTCGACGTAGCGGGCGGCCGACAGCGCATCGGCGGTGCTGAGCACGGGCGGACTGTCGACGATGATGTACTCGACGTCCTCCCGCTCCAGCTCCTTGATCAGCAGCTCGAAGCGATCGGAGTTGAGCAGCTCGCTCGGGTTGGCCGGCGGGCGGCCCGAGCGGATCAGCCACAGGTTCTCGATGCCGGGGACCTTCTCGGCGTTCAGCTCGGCCGTCTGACCGAGGTACTCGGCCAGACCGGGCCGCTGGGCCTCCATGCCGAACATCCGCTCCAGGGTCGGGCGGCGCATGTCGCCGCTCACCAGCACGACGCGGGAGCCGTTCTGGGCCAGGGCGATGGCCAGGTTGGCGGCGGTGACGCTCTTGCCCTCACCGGGTGCCGACGACGTGACCACCGCCGAGCTGACGCCGTTCGAGGTGTTGAGGAACAGCAGCGAGCTGCGCAGCCGCCGGAACGCCTCGCGGGCGGCGGCGATCCGGGCCGACCCACCGGTGGAGAACATGATCAGGCTGTTGCTCGGCCGCAGCCGGCCCATGCCACCGAGGGCCGGGATGGCGCCGATGACCGAGGTGCCGAGGGCCAGGGCCACGTCGTTCTCGTCTCGGGCCGTCGTGTCGAGGCGCTCGAGGAAGAAGGCGGTGACGAGGCCGAGCACGAAGCCGACGATGGCGCCGGCGGCCAGCAGGAGCGAGCTGGGTATGCCATCGGGGCTGCTCGGCGCCGTTGCGCTGGTGAGGACCTCGGCCGGCGGGCTGCCGTCGAGGGTGGCGATGCTGGTCTCGTCTGCTGCGACGGCCGTGCGGGCCTGGTTGGCGTCGGTGCGGAGCGAATTCACCTCGGTGTTGACCTGGCTGATCTCGGCCGCCAACTGCTCGAGCTGGTTGGCCCTTGCCTCGCTCGCCGGCTCCTCGAAGACGGCGGCTCGGCGGTTCACGATCTGCTGGCGGGCGTCCTCGGCCGCGACCACGCTGGCCTCGATGTCGGCCAGGCGGGTCTGGTTGGCCGCGATCCTGGTCTGGTAGAACGCCTCGGCGTCGGCGATGCGCTGGGCGGTGTAGGCCTGGGCGAAGGCATTGGCCACGGCCGCGGCCTGGTCGCCGCTGGCCGCGGTGTAGCTGATGACGAGGATGTTGGAGTTCTGGGTGAACTTGACGTCGAGCTCGGTGCGGTTGGTCCCGGGGAAGTTGCGGATGACCTGCTCGGCCACGATGTCGGAGGAGACGACCTTGCTCTCCTCTTCGAGCTTGGCCGCCACCAGGTTGTCGTTGGTCGAGCCGAACGGCGTCGGCCCGACCCGGACCTCGGACGTCGCCGTGTAGGTCACCGCTGCGGTCTGCGTGTAGAAGAACGCCAGCAGGATCCCGAGGACGAGGAACGACAGCACCAGCCAGCGTCGCTGTCGGAAGGCCTGGAGGTAGTCCTCGAGGCGGGCAACGTCGGCTGTCTGTCTGGTATCGGTCTGGTACATCATGCGATACGGACCTCGGGGTCAGTGTAGTGAGAAACGCCTGGTCATGGCGTCGCGACAAAGGGGCTCGCCGAGCGGCCACACTGAGCGAGGTTTCTCATGGGTTCGGCGAGCGCAGAGTCGGTAGACTGCGGCGTTGACGGGGCCAGCCACTGGGTCTGTGCGGCGGACAACGGTGAGAGTATCGTAACCCGGCAGCGGCGGGAGGGGTGCCATCGCATGTCTGCAGAGCGAGTCCAAACCGGGAGTCGATCCACCCAGGACGGTCCCGGCCCGAGGATCGCCGTCCGATGAGCCCCCGGATCGCGCTGGTCACCCAGCGTGACGTGTCGGTGGGAACCGGCCGCCAGATCGCGTACGGGGCGTGGTCGGAGGCCGAGGACGTGCTCATCGAGGCCGCCGGCGACGATCTGGAACTGGTCCGGCTCGACATCCCGATCGAGCACCCCCGAATCCGGGCCAGGCGCTCCCTCGGGCGGAATCTCCGTCGGATCCGGGGCCCGTCGGCCAGGCTCCCCGGGCTCCTCCCCAACGCCAACCCGACCCGGGCGCTGTCCGGCCGCTACGACGTCGTCGTCTTCGTCGCCTTCGCCATCTGGGACCTCCAGCTGATCGAGCGGCTCGGCCGGCTACGGAAGCGGGCCGACCGGGTCGTCGTCTGGTTCTTCGAGACGTGGCCTTCGAGCTACGCGGACGGCCATGTCGCCCACGAGCCGTTCACCACCGTCGACGACGTCTTCCTCGGGGCCGAGTGGGCCGTCGATCCGCTCGCCGACCTCACGGGTCGCGAGATCCAGTACCTGCCGATGGCGACCGACACGATCCGCTTCGGGCCAGACCACCCGACCAGCGAGCGCCCGATCGACCTCATCGGCATCGGGCGGCGACGCCAGGACCAGCACGAGGCGATGCTCACCTGGGCGACCGAGCGCGACCGGTTCTACCTCTACGACTCCACCGACGTCGACCGGCCGAAGGACTACCGCCGCCACCGCGACGCCATCGGCCGGCGCTACGCCGGATCGAAGCTGGCGGTGTGCAACTACGGCAAGAGCGACCAGCCGGAGCTCACCGGTGCGATCCGGACGATCCCGGGTCGGCTCTGGGAGAGCCTGGCCTCCGGCGCCCGCCTCGTCGGCATACCGCCGGACGAGGGGATGCAGCGCCGGGTCCTGGGCCGCACCGTCGTCGAGCCGATGCCAGACGACGCGGCCGACCTGCCGATCTTCCTCGAGGACCAGCTGGCGTCGGCCGGGCCGGAGGCGATCGCCGACAACGTGCGGCTGGCGCTCAGCGGCCACGACTGGGCCCACCGCTGGATCGAGCTGTTCGATCGGCTCGACCTCGCCCCACCGCCGGCGCTGGCCCAGCGGACGGCCGAGCTCCAGCGTCGAGCCGAGAAGTTCGGCCGTTCCGACGCCGCCGGGGCCTCGACCCTGTCGTGACCGGGCCAACGACCCGACCGGCTACGGGAGGGCGGAGGGCGGCGGGCGATCGATGCGATGGGCGGCCCGGGCCGCGGCCGGCAGCGCGTGGCGACCGAGGACGAGCATCCACGCCAGCAGCGAGAGGGTGGTCGGGGCCCACAGGTCCGACCACTGGTGCTGGGACGCCAGCAGCACCGACCCGGCGATGAAGACGAGCAGCTGCACGATCGAGAGGTCGTCGCTCGGCCAGCGACCGTCGCGGGTCCGGTAGACGTAGTACGCCACCCACCGGATCAACACCACGATGATCAGCGCCATGTCGGCGATCGCCGTGGTCGACACGACGGCCAGGAACGCCCCGAGCCGTAGGATCTGGAGCAGTGGGTACAGCAGCACCCGGGTCTGCTTGTCGAACCGGTTGTAGACCATGAAGACCACGACGGTGGCGACCAGTACGGCGGCCCAGCGGAGATAGTCGACGGGCGCCGGCGCGTCCGGCCAGCGGAGCACCCAGAGCCCGGCGACGCCGGCGACGGCGGCGAACAGCAGCGGCTTCCATGGAGCGATCGCCACCCGACGGTGGTGGTAGACCGAGCTCAGCGCCGGATCCCGCTCGTAGCGCTCGGCCGCCCGGTCGTTGTCCATGTAGCCGAACTCGTAGACCCCCCAGAACGAGAGGGCGAGCACGATCACACCGAGCGTGTGGGCGATGGGGTTGTCGGCCAGCCACACGCTGCCGAGCACCCACAGCGCCAGGTCCTCCTTGATGATCTTGCGGCTGTAGTTGGCCTCGGGGCGCTTGACCGCCAGATAGCGACCGGGCACGTAGGTGGTGGCGAAGGGAACCGGCGCCGGCTCGGCCGGCCACAGCACCCGGAACGGGCGGGCACAGGCCGACAGCAGGCGGTGGTCGGCCAGCGAATCGGTGACCACCAGCGACCGGGCGAGGGCGCCCGGCTCGAGTGCCGCCTCGGTCAGCCGGAGCTTGGCCAGGTCGCGGTCCTCGTCGGCGCCCGGATCGATGGACACCAGCTCGGCCCGGCGCAACCGCATGCCATCGACGAGCGGGGCGACGATCGGCGTGAAGCCCCTGGTCGAGATCACGACCGGGACGTCGGTGCGGCCGAGGGCGTCGGCCAGCGGTCGGTTCAGGTGGCGCTCGAGGACCTCGGGCACGCGGCGCTCCCAGGCCCGGCGGCTCCACGGCAACAGGGTGAGGATGGCCCGGACCCGGCGGGTGTCGCGGTCGGCGCGCCCGCCGCCACTGCGCCCCCGTGGCCGCAGCACGTCGACCAGCTTGACCAGCCAGTAGACGAGCACCGCCGGTCGGACGGCGTCGAGGAACAGCGAGGTCGAGTTGGCCAGCAGGAGGGTCTCGTCGAGATCGACCACGATCGGGTCGCGGTGCTCGGCGATGGCGGCGAGCACGTCGTCCGGGGACGCGTCGAAGCGCGTGTCGGCCTGGGGCAGGCTCATCGCACCCGCCGTGGCGTCCGCGGGGCCCGCCGGGGGAAGCGACGGCGGCCGCTGCCGGCAACACGGTTCCCGCTGCTCACGGTCTCATGGTAGAGGTCGACCAGGTCGTTCGCGATCGAGGGCCAGGCCAGGGTCGAGGTGGCGTGACGGTGGGCACCGGCGGCCAGGGCCCTGGCCCGCTCGGGCTGGCGGAGCACGTCGATCAGCGCCTCGGCCAGGGCGGGGGCCGACCCCGGGTCGACCAGCACGCCGCTGTGGCCGTCGGCGACGATGTCGGCCAGGCCGGGGACCCGGGTGGCCACGACGCCACGGCCGAGACCGGCGGCCAGCGCGGCGACGCCGCTCTGGGAGGCCTCCCGGTAGGGCAGGACCACGACGGTGGCCCGTCCGAACAGCTCGGGGACCTGCTCGGCCGGAACCAGGCCGCGGTGGAGCTCGGCCCAGGGCGGCAGCGGCCGGTCGGCGGGGAAGACCTCCTCGATGCTCGGCCCGGAGCCGGCGACCACGAGCCGGGCATCGGGGACGGCGTCGACGACGGCTGGCATCGCCTCGGCGGCCAGATCGAGGCCCTTGTAGCCCTGGGCCCGCCCGAAGAACAGCACGTTCGGCTCGACCGGGGGCTCGAGGGGCAGCCGGTCGGCGGCCAGGTAGCGGGTGCCGAGCTCGCCGTGGGGCATGACGACGACCCGGGAGCGCTCGGCCCCGGCCGCCACCGCCTGGTCGGCGATGTGTCCGGCGTGCACGATGATCCGGTCGGCCCGGCCGATCAGGCGGCGGATGACGGCGAAGGTGCCGGGCAACACGCTGCGGTCGCCCGGGTGGGCCTGCATGTCGTGCACGGTGAGCACCACGGCCGGGCGGGCGGCGGCGGTGCGGCCGCTCCGCTCGAGCCAGCGCAGGAAGGCGAGGTCGACCAACGGGTTGCCGGCCGCCTGCCAGTGCACGACGTCACACGGCCGCTCGACGATGCGGGCCACCTCGCGCCGAGCCCGCCAACCCGATCGCGGATCGCGGAAGCGGGGGACGGCGACGGTCCGGTGGTCCGCATCGGACGACTCCGTGCCGCTGAGGAGGGCGGGGCCGCTGGTGATCCTGGTCGCGGTGACCCGCAGCCGGTCGGAGCCGATCGAGTCGAGCCCGCCGAGCAGGCCGGCGACGTAGTCGCCGAAACCCTGATGGACCAGATGGACGGCGAGCGCACCGCTCGCCGTGCCGCCGTCCGGCCCCGCCGCCATCGGCTCCGTGGTCATCGAGCCGCTCCGGCCCTGGTCCTGGCGTAGTAGAACGAGGCCGCGGCGAACCCGATGGCCAGCCCGATCTCGGCCACCAGCGTGGTGGCGGCGGCCGCCCGCCACGAGCCGGACGGGATGTAGCGGAGGTTGCCGAGCAGGTTGCCGGCGGCGGCGGCGCCGGTCAGCCACATGCGGGAGGTCTGGTTCCCGGCGGCGGTGAGGGCGTTGCCGAACGAGAACTGGAAGCCCTTGATGACGGGGAGGACGGCCAGGATGCGGATGACGTCGGCGGTCTCGGTCCACTCGGAGCCGATCACGAGGCCGAACAGCGGCGCCGCCAGCCAGAGGGCGATCGCCACCGGCACGGTGGCGACCAGGGCGTGGAGCGACATCGATCGGGCGGCCCGATGGCTGGCCTCGGAGCCGTCGGCCCCCTGGCGGAAGAAGCGCTGGTCCTGGGCCCGGAGCAGGGCCATGAGCGGGATGAAGCCAAGCGTCACGACCCGGTAGCCGGCGGCGTAGAACCCGGTGGCGGCGTCGAACCCGTTCTGCTTCAGCAGCGGGCGGTCGGAGGCGGCGAGGAACCCCTCGGTCGTGTTGCCGACGCCGTAGGGGAATCCGGTGGTGAACTCCGACCGCGCGGGCCGGATCCACTGCGGGGCGGCGCCGAGCGAGCGGGCCAGCATCCCGAGCGCAGCCATGGCGGCCGCCAGGTTGCCGATGGCGAACAGCCACGCCCAGGTGTCGAGATCCGGTGCGCCGATGGCGAGGAACGCCCCGAGGGCGAGGAGCCGGATGACGATCGTGACCACCCGGAGCTGGGCGGCCAGTCGGAGATCGCCCTGGGCGACCGCGGAGGTGGCGGCCAGCTCGGCCAGCCAGTACGCCGGCATCTGGGCCACCAGGACCAGGGCGATCGTGAGCCGGGAGATGCCGGGCAGCGCCCCCGGCACGGCCACGGACGCCGCGATCAGGACCGCCATGATCGTCACCGTCCCGACCAGCGCGACCGAGATGGCCCGGCCGGCCTCGACCGTCGGATCGGTGCTGACCACCGTGCGACGGATCAGCTGCCAGTTGGCCCCGAACGTGGCCAGCGGGCCGGCGATGACCGCGATCGACACCACCGCCTGCAGCGAGCCGTAGCCGTCCGGCTCGAGGGCGGCGGCGAGCACGAGGAACAGCAGTGCGGTGCCGACCAGGTTGACGATCTCGGCGATGCCGGCCCACCCGACCCGCTGGAACAGCGATCGGGTGCCACCACCGTCGCCGCCCGGTGCGCCCCGATGGCTCGGTGGCGGCGGCCACTGCCGGGGGGTGAGCGGCGGCCAGTCGCCGTAGGTGGGAAGCGGCGGACCCCCGATCGACCGGCGGGGGCCGGTGGCCGTCATCGGCCGGCTTGAGCCGGCTCCACCAGCCGCTCGTAGGCCCGCAGCAGGTGCGGGGCGGAGTGCTCCCAGGAGAGCTGGGTCTCGATGCGGTGCCGGCCGACCTTGCCCATCCGCCGGCGGGCATCGGGGTCGTCGAGCAGCTCGACGATCGTGTCGGCCAGCGACGCCACCGTGTGCTCGGGGGCGAAGCGGGCTGCGTCACCGGCCGAGACCCTGGCCTCGGCCAGGTCGTAGGAGGCGATCGGCAGCTCGAAGTACATGTACTCCATGATCTTGTTCATGGTGCTCTGGTCCGACCAGGGGGTCCACGGGTCGGGATCGACGCCGACGTCGGCCGACGACAGCACCTCGCACAGCACCTCGTCGGAGACCCGACCGGTGAACTGGCAGACGTCATCGGCGCCGATCTCCTCGGCGTAGGCCTTGATCGCCGGCTGGTGGGGGCCGCCACCCATCAGCACGCAGTGCACGTCGTCGCGACCGTGCCGGTCGCGCACCTCGACCATGGCATCGACGAGGTGGTGCACCCCGTCCTGCTCGCAGATCTCACCCAGATAGGTGACCAGGTACCGCTTGCCGTTCCGCCAGCCGTCGATCGGCTCGACCTGCTGCAGGCGCTCGAGGTCGGGGCCCGACCGGACGACGATCACGTCGTCCGGTTCCATGCCGCCACGGTCGATCGCCACCCGCTTGTGACTCTCGTTGGTGGTGATGACGAGGTCGGCCGCCCGGAACGTGCGCCGCTCGAGGAACTCGAGGCCCTTGCGCAGCACCCGCAGCTTTGTCGACCGCTCGGGCCCGGCGCCTTCGGCCGCACCGGTGCCGTCCCGGCCGCCGTCGAGCCCGAACTTGGCGTCGTACATCTCGGGCGAGAGGTCGTGGTGGTCGAACAGGAACCGGGCGCCGGTGGCCTTGACCAGCCAACCGAGTGGGAAGTACGTCTCGGGCGGGTTGCAGACATGGAGCACGTCGACGCCCCGGGTCGTGAGCTCGCGACCGAGCTTCAGTGAGGTCCGCACGAAGCACCAGGCGAACTCGACCACGAACCCGAGGGGACCCGAGGCGTCGACCGGCAGCGGGTAGCGGTGGATCCGAACCCCCTCGATGACCTCGAATCGGGCGTCGTGGCCCTTGCCGGTCGGGCAGATGCACGTGACCTCGTAGCCGGCGGCGGTCAGCGTGGTCGCCTCGAGCCAGACCCGACGATCGAAGGGCACCGGCAGGTTCTGGACCACGATGACGACGCGAGGCGCCCGCCCCCGGCCGCCACGGCGTCCGGGTAGGCGGCGGCGGATGCGCTCGGGGATCACCAGCCCAGGCCCTGGTAGTTGGGCAGCTCGGACCCGTCGTCGATGATCCGGACGAGGTCGATCACGTGGATCGACGGGTCGAGGCGCTCGACGACGGCGGCGAAGTCGGGGTTGCCGTTGCCGATCACCACGGCCTCGGCCCCGTCGAGGACCCGGTCGATGTCGTCGTCGAGCAGCTGGCCGAGGTGGGGCAGGTGCTCGGAGATGAAGCGGGCGTTGGCCCCGGTCAGGAAGGCGAGGCTGACGTTGTGGTCGTAGATCGAGAGGCGGAGGCCCTTGCCGAGCAGCCGCTCCGCCACCTCGACCATCGGCGCCTCCCGCAGGTCGTCGGTGCCGGCCTTGAAGCTCAGCCCGAGGATGGCGACGTCACGCACGCCGGTGTCGAGGATCAGCTTGACCGCCCGCTCGAGGTGCGACTCGTTCGATGCGGTGAGGTTGTAGATGATCGGGAGGTCGACGTCGTGGCTGCGGGCGTGGTACGACACCGCCCGGACGTCTTTCGGCAGGCACGACCCGCCGAAGGCCATGCCCGGCTTGAGGTACTTGTCGGAGATGTTCAGCTTCGTGTCCTGGCAGAAGATGTCCATGACCTGGTGGCTGTCGATGCCGAGCGGCTCGCAGATCCGGCCGACCTCGTTGCCGAACGCCACCTTGAGGGCGTGCCAGGTGTTGTCGATGTACTTCGCCATCTCCGCCACCTCGAACCGGGTCCGGATGACCGGGTGGTCGCCAGGCGGCGCCAGCGACAGCAGCATGTCGGCCGTCCGCTGCGAGCCCTCGTCGTCGGTCCCGCCGACCACGATCTTCGGCGGGTTGTTGAAGTCGTAGACCGCCGAGCCCTCGCGGAGGAACTCCGGGTTCATGACCACCCCGAAGTCGACGCCGCTCCGCTTCCCCGACGCGGCTTCGATGGCGGGGATCACGACGTTGCGGCTGGTCCCCGGGAGCACGGTCGAGCGGATCACGACGCCGAAGAAGCCGTCGCGGTCGGCCAGGGCGTGGCCGATGTTGGCCGACGCCCGCTCGAGGTGGGTGAGGTCGAGCGAGCCGTTGTCGTTGCCCGGCGTGCCGACGCAGACGATCGCGAGGTCGGTCTCGGCGATGGCCTCGTCTGCGCTGGTGGTGGCCGACACCCGGCCGGCGGCCACGTGCTCGGCCATCATCTCGGCCACCCGGTCCTCGACGATCGGGCTCTTCCCGGCGTTGATCAGGTCGACCTTGGTCTGGTTCGGGTCGACCCCGATGACGGTGTGGCCGGCCTCGGCCAGGCACACGGCCGAGACCGTTCCGACGTATCCGAGTCCAAGGACGCTCATTCTCACGGGACTGGCCCAACCTCTGATCAGCTGCCCTCCGGGGAGGAGGGCAGGAACGTGATGACTGTCGTGTATGCCGCGCCTGGCCTCGCCGCCGGCGTCCGCCCGACGATCACAGCCGCCGGCACCCTGGTGCCGAAGTGGGGGGACGACCATCCCGCCCGTTGCGACTCCGATCCGCAGAGGACATCCCACGCAAGACCCGGGTCCAGGGTAACCGAGGCACGGCCGGCGCCCTCGCCGCCGCGCCGCTTCCATCGGAGGGTGGCGGCCGGCGCGGGGCTGTCCCCGCCGGCGCCGGGTTCGAGCTCGATCTCGACGCCAGGGCCGAGTGGCAGGGTCAGCTGCACCGACAGGGGCCGCCCGGGGCCGTCGCCGACGGCTTCGAGACGATCGACGAGGGTGACGGACCGATCGTGGCGGCGGAGGGTGACCCGGCGGTGGTGGGTCAGGCCGAGCGGCTCGTAGCCGTCGTGGCTGGCGGCGCTGACTGCGACCGGTGGCGAGTCCGGACCGAGAGCGGTCAGACCCTGGTGCTCCTCCAGCGTCGCCTCGGCCTTCCGGGTCCAGAGGAACGGGCCGGCGATGTCGGACTGGTCCCGGTCGTCGACGGCGATGGTGGCGTGGGCGGCCGTCGACCGGAAGTGGTCCCGCCAGGCCCGCTCGCCGTGGTAGCAGTACGTGCCCGGGTCGGCGACGACCTCGACCCCACCGCTGCGGATCTCGACCGCAAGGGCGTCGGCGTGGGCGTGAGCGGCGGTCGACAGGTAGCCGTGGGGGCCGTGATCGAACACGCACCACAGCTCGTCGAGGTCGGCGTCGGCGTCGCCGGGGGCCCGGAGCAGGCTCAGCCCGGCGTTGGGGAACAGCGCCGGACGGGTCAGGGGCCGGCCGTTCGGCCTGGTCGGCTCGTGGCGTCCGGCCAGGCAGGCGGCGACGATCCCGGTCCGCACGTCTGCGGCGGCGGGTGCGGGGGCGGTGCGGGCCGGGGCGGGGGCGAGGGCGGGCGCATCCGGAGCCGACTCGGCCGGCCGGTGCCACCACGGAGCCGGCTCGACGACCAGCGCCGCCGTCGCCAGCAGCGACCCCCAGCGGTGGTAGGTCACGGGGTCGACCAGCCAGCCGTTGGCGTCGTCGCTGTCACCCTGGCGGTGGGGCTGGCCGGCGACGTCGACCACGGCGTGCAGGGCGTCGAAGGCGCGGCCGATCGGGTCGAGCAGCGACTGGCGGACCGGGTGGTCGAGCAGCACGGCTTCGACCAGCGCCACCAGGCCGAGCTCGAGCACGAAACCGTGGTAGTCGGAGGCCAGCTCCCGGTTGAGCCCCTCGGGGAAGGTCTGGGCGGCCAGCTCACGGGCGAGCTCGTCGGCCGCCTCGGCCTGCCAGGCCCCGCTCTCCCGGAACAGCGGGAAGGTGGAGCTGGCCACGAACTGGCCGGCCGCCTCGGCGATGACGTGGTTGTTGGCCGAGCTGCCGTGACTCCCCAGCGAGGCGAGCCACTGGTGGTGACGGCCGAGCTGGTCGACGAAGCTCGGGTTGTCCTCGAACAGGGCCGGCGCCCCGGACCAGCCGTCGAGCAGCCGCCGGATCCACGTCCACGAGATCAGTCGGATGCCGAGCTCGATGCCGCTGGTCCAGTGGATCCCGGACAGGAACGGGTTGGTTCGCCAGTAGTGCTGCAGCTCGGCCTCGATGCGCTCGGGGTAACGATCGTCGCCGGACAGGGCGTAGGCGGCCGCGAGCACCGTGAGGTGCTGGTGGCGGGCCGGCTCCCAGACGGACTTGATGTTGCCGACCGCAGCCTCGTCGCGATGGTCGATCGTCAGGCTGAAGGCGTCGTCCGGTGCCCTGACCCCGTTGACGGCGTCGGCGAAGTAGTCGAGGTCGGCGGTCATGTCGGTCCGCAGGCGGCCGAACTGGCTCCACCGTCCGGCCAGCAGCTCGTCGGCGGCGACCAGCAACCGGTCCCTGGCCTGCGGCGCCACCATCGGGCCGGGATCGATCGGGTTGACGACGACGGTCGGTCGGTCCCGGACGGTCGGCGGGGCGGGCGGGCGGGATCGCCACAGCCGCCGGCGGGCGGCGTCCTCGGTCCGGTGCACGACCTCGGTCGGGCTCATCGAGGCCAGCCGCTTGAGGTACCACGTGGCGTCCATGGGGGGCCAACGGTAGTGCCAACCCCGGGGTTTCGGATGGGCGGACCACCCGTCGAGCGCCCGCAGCGGTCGGGGCGGGACTACGTTGGCGGACGTGGACGAGAAGGCCCTGCTGGTCGAGGCGCTCGAGCGCCTGAACGAGGCGGTGGTCGGCAAGCTCGACGGGCTGGGCGAGTACGACCTCCGCCGACCGCTGACGCCGACCGGGACGAACCTGCTCGGGGTCGTGAAGCACCTCGCCAGCGTCCAGGCCGGCTACCTCGGCGACGTCTTCGGGCGGCCGTGGCCCGAGCCGATGCCCTGGCTCGGGCCGGAGGCCGACATCAACGAGGACCTGTTCGCCGCCGCGGACGAGTCGAGCGCCTGGGTCCGCGGGTTCCACGACCGATCGTGGGCCCATGCCGTCGACACGATCGAGACCACCGGTCTCGACGAGACCGGGACCGTCCCCTGGTGGCCGACCGAGCGGCGTCACCCGACGCTGCGCCAGGTTCTCATCCACCTGACGGTCGAGACGGCCCGTCACGCCGGGCACCTCGACATCGTCCGCGAGCTGATCGACGGCGAGGCCGGCCGGTTCGCCGGCGACCCGAGCCTCCCGACCGCAGACGAGATCGACTGGGCCGCCTACGTCGCCAGGGTCGAGGCTGCGGCCAGGGTGGCGTCCGGTTCCGGGTGAGCCGCATCGGCCCTGGCGCCGTCGACCCGGCCGCCGACGGCCGTTCTGGCGGCGGACCTGCTCGGAAACGGGCATCCTCGCCGACAGGACCGGTGGTCGAGGGGCGGACCGGCCGTCCGCCCTCGGTCGCCGCCTCAGCCGGCGCCGCCCTCAGTCGGCGACGCCCGAGGTCTCCTCGGCCGCAGCCTCGTCGGTGATGGCGTCCTCGTCGGATGGGCCCGAGTGGGCGGCGACCGGGGACCGGCCGCCGCCCACCCCCTCGGTCCGGAAGGTCTCGGCCGCCCGCTCGTGCTCGTTGATCTTGTTGAGGATCGCCTTCTGGGCCCGCTCGAAGTACTGCCGGTTCGACTTCACGAACTCGTTCGACTCCCGCATGGGGGCCAGCTGGCCGTTGACCTCGGGGATCACGTAGCGGGCGACCAGGTCCCAGCTCTTGGCCACGTTGGCCGGCGTGGCCCAGTCGTTGACGAAGCCGATGGCGACGCCGAACCCGCCGGTCACCTTCTGCATCTCCAGCACGCGGTCGATGAGGTCGTCCGGGGTGCCGATGACCGACGCCGATCCGGGGGCCAGGGCGAGGGCCTGGATGGCGGCCTCGGTGTTCTCGAACGGCTCGAGCCCGGGCCGTTGCAGGGTGCCGACGTTGTACTCGTTGTGCCACCGCACCAGGCCCCACTCGACCTCCTCGTACGCCTTCTCCCTGGTCTCGGCGATGTGCCAGTTGAACATCACCCGCCAGTTGGCCCGGTCGACGACCTGACCGTGCTCGGCCGCCGCCTCCTCGGCGAAGCTCCACTGCAGGGGCAGCGAGGCCAGTCCCTCGTCCGACATCGACCCGATCGAGAGGCAGCCGTCGCCGTACTTGCCGGCCAGGGTCATCCCCGAGGGGCTGATCATCGAGGCGGTCGCCATCGGGATGACCGGCTGCAGCGGCAGGATCTGGAGCTTGGCGTCGTTGAGGGTGAACCACTCACACTCGTAGCTGAACCGGTCCTCGCCGGCCAGGAGCCGCTTGAGCACGCCGATCGCCTCGTCCTGGCGGTCGCGCAGCACCACCGGGTCGATACCGAAGGTGTGGGCATCGGACGGCAGGGCGCCCGGCCCGGTGCCGAGCAGGGCCCGACCCTGGCTCATGTGGTCGAGCTGGACGATCCGCTGGGCCACGTTGAACGGGTGGTGGTACGGCAGCGACACCACGCCGGTGCCGAGCTTGATCCGCCCCGTGCGCATCGCCGCACCGGCGAGGAACATCTCGGGCGAGGCGATCGTCTCCCACCCGGTCGAGTGGTGCTCGCCGCACCAGAACTCGTCGAAGCCGAGCCGGTCCAGCTGGGTGACCAGATCGAGGTCGCGCTGGAGCTGGAGGGTCGGGCTCTCACCGGGCAGGTGGTGGGGAGCGAGGAATGCGCCGAAGTGCAGAGGGGCCATCCCCCGACCTTAGGAGTGGGCGCCGCAGCCCACCAAAGTGCGGGGCAGGGGACGCTGGGGTAGACCGGGGCCATGGAACCAACGACCCTGACCGGCCTGCGCGCCGAGATCCACGACCCCGGGATCCTGCTCGTCACGTTCGACAATCCGGGCCGGCTCAACGCCTCGACCGGGGCCATGAAGCGGGACCTGGTCGAGCTGCTGGCCCAGGCCCAGATGGACGACGGGATCCGGGTGCTCGTGTTCACCGGCGACGGCTCGGCGTTCTGGGCCGGCGACGACCTGACCGGCTCGGCCCCGGAGCGGGCCGACGGGTCGCTCCCCCCGCTGTTCGGGGGCCACCACTCCCCCACCGGCACCTACAACGGGCTCCGGGTGATCAGCCAGGCGGTCAACACCGCGGTCCGAGACCTCGACAAGGTCACCATCGCCGCCGTCAACGGCTACGCCATCCAGACCGGGCTGTCGTTCGCCCTGTCGTGCGACTTCCGGGTTGCGGCCCGCTCGGCCCGCCTCGGCAGCGCCACCCTCCGGTTCGGGCTGCTGCCGGACGAGGGCGGGCATCATCTCCTCGTGCAGCACCTCGGCCTGGCCGGCGCCCTCGACTTCCTGCTGCGCCGGCGGATCGTCGACGCCGAGGAGGCCGAGCGCCTCGGGCTGGTCACCGAGGTGGTCGACGACGACGCAGTGCTCGACGCCGCGCTCGACCTGGCCAGGGAGCTGGCCGACGGGCCGCAGCTGGCCATGCGGATGCTGAAGCGCTCGGTCTACCTGGCGGCCGAGCAGACCTGGGCCCACGCACTGGAGGACATCGCGGCCCGAACGGCGGTGACCGACCACCTGCCCGACGCCAGGGAGGGCGTGCGGGCCTTCGCCGAGAAGCGACCGGCCCAGTTCAACGCCGACCTGCCACCGAGCGGCGGCTGAGCGGGCCACTCGTCGGGGCTACAACCGGTAGACCCGTCTGGCGGTGCCGGCGAACAGGGCGGCCCGCTCCGCCGGCGCGTAGCCGGCCGACACCTTCTTGAACGCGTTCCACAGCACGACGTAGCTGAGGGTCTCGCCGTCGACCGGGAAGTTCGACTCGAACAGGCACCGGTCGGGGCCGAAGCGGTCGATCGTCCACCGCAGCAGGTCGCCCCAGACCTCGAGCACCTCGTCGGACGTCGGCGGCCGGTCCCGCTCCTCCCAGCCGGTGCCGAAGCGGGTCATCCCGATGCCGCCGACCTTCATCACCACGTTGTCGAGGGCGACGAGCGGCTCCAGCCCGGCCCGGAGCTCGGCGTGGACCTCGTCCAAGCGGCCGGCGTAGCGACCGACGCCGAGCGGGCCGCCGAGGTGGTTGACGATGATCGTCAGCTCGGGAACCGATCGGGCCAGGCTGGCCACGTCGTCGAGCTGGTGGTGGTACTGCCAGGCCTCGAAGCTGAGCCCACGAGCCGCCAGGGCCCTGGCCCCGGCCACGAAGTCGGCCTGGCGGTAGAGGCCGGCCGGCGGCTCGGTTCGGGACGGCGGCACGGTCGGGTCGTCGGCCCGGGCACCCGAGTGGCGAATGCCCCGGAACCGGCCGCCGGCGGCGGCCACGTGGGCGTCGAGGACCTCCCCGACGGCCTGCCCGAGCGAGAGGTCGGCGTGACTGACGATGGCGGCGATGCGGACCCCCTCGGTCCGGTCGCTCTCGTCGGCCCGCCCGGCCACGTACTCGGTCTCGCCGACGGGACGCAGCTCGGCCGGTCCGTCGTCGCGATAGTTGGCCCCGCAGTCGATGAAGACCGTCTCGACCACCCGGTGCCCGGCCCCGGCGTCGATCCGCAGATCGTCGAGCTCGTAGCGGCCGTACCGGGTGACCGTGTCCCACAGGTGGTGGTGCGGGTCGACGATCTCGATGTCCGGCTCGATCGCCTCCTCGACGGTTCCGGCCAGCCAGTCTCGATCCATCATCCGACTCAACCTAGCCGTGCCGACGGTGGCCGAAAAAGACACCCGCCCGCCGGCAGGCCGAGCCGGCGGGCGGGTCCGGAGCCCACGAGGAAGGGGAGACCTCAGGGGCGACTCGGGTGGAACATCCAGGCTCGGTAGTTGGACGACTCCTTCAGACGGCGAAACCAGGCGTCGGCGATCCGGGCCAGGGCGGCGATGCGGTGGCGCTCGCGGGCCCGGATGGCGGTGTCGCGGCCGACGATCAGGGCGGCCGATGCCACCGGGAGGGGCAGCCACACCGTGTCCATCTCGGGCATCCGGGCCGACGTGTCACACGGCGGGCTGCCGGAGACGAACGAGTCGAGCCAGCGGTCGTTCGGGCGGTCGCCCCACGAGCCGAGCACCCCACCGCTCGACTCGAGCACGCAGGCCCAGTTGGCCCGCACGGTCCGGCCGACGTGCTCGCACAGCGTCTGGGCCAGCTCCTCGCGGCTACCGGCCCCGAGGATGATGGCGGCCGCCTCGAGGGCGTCGAGCTGGGGGTCGTAGGTCGAGTCCGCCAGCGGGCGGATGTCCTCGACCTCGGCGTCGTCGACCTGACCGACCTCGTTGGCGATCAGGTCGACGGGCACGCCGTCCGGAATGGACACCACGAGCTCGTCGATGGCGAGCCCATTTCGCCGCTCGACGATTTCCAGTCCGAGCACGTCACCCTTGAGTGCACCGATCCGGGCGGCGACGGCAGCCAGAGCTCCGGGGCGGTCGGGCAACCAGACTCGCACGAGATACGTCCGTGGTTGGTCCATGCACGCGAACCTAGGAGCTCTGTGTGAACGGACTGTTTCGAGCCTGCGAACGGCCTGTTGATGGCCGACGATCGTCGGATCCGGCCGGTCGGCAGCCGCCGCCACTCGGGGTTCGGGGCCCGGGACTCGGGGGTGCCGAGCGCCCTCGGTCGCTGCAGACGGCGGCGTTCCGGCGGAACCGGAACACGGGGGTGACGTGCGGAGCACGACACACGTGGAGCTGAGGGGAGTCGAACCCCTGGCCTCCTCGATGCGACCGAGGCGCTCTAGCCAGCTGAGCTACAGCCCCGAAGGGAAGGATCAGGATAGCGGCGGATTTTCGTTGGCGGTCGAGCCGTCGTGCCGTCCGACCGGCCGAGGATCCGGCCGGCAGGACGGGATGGGGCCGGGGCGGGAGCGCCCCGGGTCAGTCGTTCACCGCCCGGCGGGAGCCGCCCCGATCGTCCGCCTCGTCGAGCTCGGACTCGATGTAGATCGGACGGGCCTTCGGCTTGCGGGCCGGGCGGGCGCGAGCCGCGGCGGCCGGGGTGAACGTCGGCTCGCCCGTTTGCAGGCCGACGGCCCCGGGCTCGCCCTCGCCGGCCGGGGCGTCGATCTCGGCCGCCGGGGTGTCGACCTGCGGGTCCGGGGGCGAGATCGGCTCCGACAGTCGCTCGAGCTCGGGGATCGGCTCGAAGAAGCCGTCGTCGAACAACCCACCGGCTCCGTCGTCGGCCAGGAGGTCGTCGTTGGCGGCTTCGGGCGGGGCCACGGGGCGACGCTCGGCCACGACCCGACGGGCGGCGGCCGCGGTCGCCGGCGACGCCGGACGTCCGGCGGCCCGTCTGGCCGCCTCGGCATCGCTCGCCCGCAGCTCCCGGGCCCCGATCAGCGCCGCGATCAACAGGTGGGTGGTGAGCAGGATCGTCATGACCAGGAAGAGGCGGACGAAGGTGCCGCGGAGGGCGATGGCGAGCAGGGCGGCGATGAACGTGGCCAGACCGGACCCCAGGAGGACCTGGAGGCGACGCCGGTGGAGTGGCTGGGCTCGCCAGTCGGCGATCGGATGGAACCGGGCCAGCTGCTGCAGGCGCTCGAAGTCGTCGTCGAGCCCGACCGATCGGCCGAGGGCGGCCTGCTGGTAGCGGAAGTGGTCGACGGAGTCCCGACGCGAGCGTCGGACCAGCATGGTCAGCAGCGGTCGCCCCAACATCCAGATCCAGGCGATGGCGAGCGCTCCGGCCACCAGGAACTGGAGCACGGCCGAGCTCACATCGATGCGCTCCCATCGCCGCTCGATGCGGCGTCGGTGGACCGCCGGTAGGCCCCCGAGCGGCCACCGGTCTTCTCCCAGAGGGCGATCTCGCCGATCACCATGGACTTGTCCGCCGATTTGCACATGTCGTAGATGGTCAGGGCCGCGACCGAGCAGGCGGTGAGCGCCTCCATCTCGACGCCGGTCCGGTCGACCGTGTCGACGGAGGCCTCGATCTCGATGTGGTCGTCGCGGATGTCGAAGTTGACGATGATGGCCCCGATCGCCACCGAGTGGCACAGGGGCAGCAGGTCGGCGGTCCGCTTGGCCGATTGGATGGCGGCGACGCGGGCGACGGCCAGGACGTCACCTTTGGTGACCGCACCGCGGGCCACGAGCGACGTGGTCTCGGGCTCCATGAACACCTTGGCCCGGGCCACGGCTCGCCGGAAGGTCGGGTCCTTTGGCGTGACGTCGACCATCCGGGCACGTCCCAGCGGGTCAAGATGGGTCAGTTCTCGCTCGGCCACGCCCCAAACCTAGTCCCAAACCGGCACGATGGGTGGCATCTCCGCGGCGCAGCGACATCGAGCTCGGTGGCCCGAAGCGCGTCCCGGCGTGTGGTGGGCAGCCCTCAGCCGCCGAGCTGGCTCATCGACTTGGACGGCCGCAGGAAGTGGACCTGGCCGATCCCGTGTCCGGCCCACTTGCGGTCGACCTCCCCGGCGACGGCGGCGACGACGTCGTCGTCGGTCCCGCCTCCCCGGAGGATGGCCCGGAGGTCGACGTGGTCGAGCGCGAACAGGCAGTTGCGGATCTGGCCCTCGGCGGTCAGCCGGATCCGGTCGCAGCTGCCACAGAACGGCTCGGTCACGCTGGCGATCACGCCGAACTCGCCGGCCCCGTCCGTGTAGGCGAACCGCTCCGCCGGGCTGGTCCCCCTGGCGATCGGCTCGAAGTCGAACACCTCGCCGGCCCGCTCGAGGATCTCGTCGTAGCCGACGACCCGGTCGGACGACCAGTCGCCCTGGGCGTCGAGGGGCATGAACTCGATGAAGCGGACGATCACGCCCCGATCGCGACCCATCTGCAGGAACGGGACGATCTCGTCGTCGTTGATCCCCCGCATGAGGACGGCGTTGACCTTGACCGGGTCGAAGCCGGCGGCGACGGCGGCGTCGATCCCGTCGAGGACCGCGTCGAGCTGATCGCGCTTGGTCAACTGGTGGAAGCGCTCGCGATCGAGGCTGTCGAGGCTGATGTTGATCCGCTTCAGCCCGGCGGTCCGCAGCGGCTCGGCCAGGGTGACCAGCGTGGCGGCGTTGGTGGTCATCGACAGGTCGACGCCGAGGGCGGCCAGCTTCTGCACCAGCAGGGGCAGACGGGCCCTGACCGTCGGCTCGCCGCCGGTCAGGCGGATCGACTCGACCCCGCAGCGCTCGACCAGCACCCGGGCCACCCGTTCGATCTCCTCGAAGGTCAACACGGCCGAGCGGTCGAGCCACTCCATGCCCTCCTCGGGCATGCAGTACTCACACCGGAAGTTGCACCGGTCGGTCACCGAGATCCGAAGGTCGGTGTGGACCCGCCCGAAGCGATCGATCAGCTCCGTTGCCATCGTCTCAGCGTACCGACGGGGCCAACGGAGACCCCAACCGGTCTCAGGTTCACGACCGGTCGGGTGAGCCGACGATGGCGGGATCCCAAGCCGGGCGTCCGAACACGGTCGCGACGTCGTCCTCGAACGACGCCAGCTCGTCGGTCGGGTCGTCGGGATTCGTCGACCCGTTCATCGACGGCGAGGGCCCGCTCGTCGTCGGGCCCGAGGTCCGCTCGACCCGCGGCGACCACCTCCTGTGGCCCGAGGGGCAGCCGAGCCCGCTGGTCGACGCGGTGCGGCGCTGGTACGACGAGCTGTCTGCGGCCTGATGACCGAGGCCGATCAGGTCCGGTCGAGCAGCATGACCTCGACGGCGGCGCCGGCCTCGATGCCCTCACCGTCCGGCACGACGGCGAGCCCGTTCGCCCCGGCCATCGCCATCATCTGATGCGAGCCCTGGCCACCGGACGAGCGAACGTGGAAGCCGTCGGCGTCCTCGGTGACGAAGACACGGCTGAAGTGGGTCTTCCCGTCCGGGTGCCGCTTGAGCGGCTCGGCGGCGACGGCCTGGACCCGGGGCCGCTCGGCGTCGAGGCGGCCCATCATGCGCCGCAGGCCCGGCCGGGCGAAGAGCTCGAAGCTGACCATCGACGACACCGGGTTGCCCGGCAGCCCGAAGACCGGCACGTCGTCGAGCAGCCCGAAGACGAGCGGCTTCGCCGGCTTGATCGCCACCTGCATCCACGAGAACTCGCCGACCCGGTTGAGCACCGCCTTCACGTAGTCGAAGTCGCCCATGCTGACGCCGCCGGAGGTCAGCACGGCATCGCAGGTGGCGACGCCCGTTCGCAGCGCCGCCTCGATGGCCTGCTCGTCGTCGCGGATCAGGCCGAGATCGACGGGCTCGAAGCCGGCCTCCCTGGCCAACGACAGGAGGATCAGGCGATTCGAGTCACGAATCTGCCCGGGCTTCAGCGGTTCCGGACCCTCGACAAGCTCGTCGCCGGTCGACATCACCCCGACCCGGGGTCGCCGGTAGGCCTTCACGTGCTGGCGGCCGAGGCTGGCCAGCACCCCAAGCTGACCGGGCCCGAGCACGGTGCCCGGATGGAAGATCTCGGCCCCGGCCTGGATGTCGTCGCCGGCCGGTCGGATGTGGTTGCCGACCGGCACCTCGCCGAGGAGGTCGACGTCGAACCCGGCGGGGCGGGTCAGCTCGACCATGATGATGGCGTCCGCGCCATCCGGCAGCGGGGCCCCGGTCATGATCCGCATCGCCTCCCCCTGGCCGAGCGCCCGGGGGGCGACGGAGCCGGCGGCGATCGTGCCGACGACCGGCAGGGTCACCGGCGACTGCTTGGACGCCCCGGCGGTGTCGGCGGCCCGGATGGCGAAGCCGTCCATGGCGGTGTTGGCGAAGGGCGGGATGTCCTCGGATGCGGCGACGGTCTCGGCCAGCACCATGCCGAGCGAGTCGGCCAACGGCACGTCGACCGGGACGAGCACGCGGAGCTCGCGGTTGACCTTGGCCTGGGCTTCCTCCAGAGCGATCATGTCCCAAGCGTAGAGCCAGGGCCCCCGGCGAGCGCAGCCGGGGACGGACGGGCGGTTCAGGAGCCCCCGCTCAGTCCCTCCCGAGCCGCGATCTCCCCGAGCAGGGTGCGGAACTCTGGACCGAGGTCCGGGCGGGCCAACGCCATCTCGACCACCGCCCGCAGGTAGTCGCCCTTCTTCCCGGTGTCGAAGCGACCCTCGGTGAAGGTGTAGCCGAGCATCGACTCGCGCTGCAGCAGGGTGGCCATGGCGTCGGTGATCTGGATCTCCCCGCCGACGCCGGGGGCGGTTGCCTCGATCTCGTCGAAGATCGTCGGGGTGAAGAGGTACCGGCCCATGATCGCCAGGTTCGACGGTGCCACCTCCGGCGCCGGCTTCTCCACCAGGTCGCTGATCTGGACCAGCCGGTCGCCCAGCTCGGTCGCGGCCGCGCAGCCGTAGGCCGAGATGTCCTGCTTCGGCACCTCCATCAGCGCGACCACCGAGCTGCCGTGCTGCTGGTAGGCGTCGATCATGCCCTTCAGCACCCCGGCCTCGGGGGCCATGATGTCGTCGCCGAGCAGGACGACGAAGGGCTCGTCGCCGACGTGGTTGCGGGCCACGCCGATGGCGTGGCCGAGCCCGAGCGCCTCGCCCTGGCGGACGAAGTGGATCTGGGCAAGCGAGAACAGGTCGCGAACCGTCGCCGCCTCCTCGGTCTTGCCCTTCGCCTCGAGCTGGTCCTCCAGCTCCGGGAGGCGGTCGAAGTGGTCCTCGAGCACCTTCTTGTGGCGGGACGTGATGATGAGGATGTCCTCGATGCCGGCGTCGACGGCCTCCTCGACGACGTACTGGATGACGGGGCGGTCGACGACGGGCAGCATCTCCTTCGGCACGGCCTTGGAGAACGGGAGGAAGCGGGTGCCGAGCCCGGCGGCGGGGATGACCGCCTTCCGGACCGGCGGACGGGCGGTGGTTGCGTCGGTCACGGCGCCAACCCTACCGGCGGCGCATGAGGCTCCAGGGGAGGGTCGGCGGTCCGACCGACCGACGGCCGTCGGGTGGCCGCTACCCTGGTTTGGCGGCGGGCGCCGACCTCCTGGTCGGGTGGTGCTCGCCCCGATCCTGCCCTCCTGGCCCGAGTGGCCTGCCCACAGAAAGCCCCGACGTGCCCGTCTACGAATACAAGTGCCCCCTGTGCGAGCAGCACTTCGACATCGAGCAGTCCTTCACCGACGACGCCCTCACCACCCTCGAGGGATGTGAGGTCGACGACGAGGGACTGCACCGGTTGAAGAAGGTGTTCAGCGCGGTCGGCATCTCGTTCAAGGGTGACGGGTTCTACCGCAACGATGCCCGGAGCTCCTCGGGCGGCTCCACCAGCTCGTCGAACGGCACCGGCGGCTCCGACAGCTCGTCGTCGTCCTCGTCGACGGACGGCAACGGGTCGTCGTCGAGCTCGTCCGACTCGTCGAGCGACTCGTCGTCCGGGTCGTCGGGCTCGTCCAGCTCGTCCAGCTCGTCGACAGCCAGCTCGTCGAGCGACTAACCGGCAGGTGCTGAAGATCGCCGACGAGGGTGTCGGCGTTCAGAGGCCGCCCGGTCGAGGACGCTGGATTCGCCACAGCTCGTGAGCGCTCTGGCGGATCCGAGGACGAGCGGATCCGAGGACGAGGAGTGGGCGGGTGGATGGGCGTCGAGAGCCCGTCATGTGATCGTCAGCACCCTGCTCGCGCTGGGCCGATCCGGCGAGCGTCAGGCCGGGTCGCGGTTGGCGACCGACGGCACGATCCGCGGCGTCCACCGCCTCGGCTTGTCGAAGTGGTGGCCGACGATCCGGCCATCACCGATCGCGGCCAGGAACCCGGCTGCGTCCTCGAAGTCGGGCATCTCCACGTAGCCGGCGCCGATGGCGTCGGGCACGTGGGCGTCGCTGCCGGCCCCGACGAAGAGCCCGTTGGCCCGTCCGTACTCCTCGGCCTTGCGGTTGAGCGATTCCAGGCTGGTCTTCGAGTTCCGACCCTCGATGCCGTCGACGAGACCTTCGGCCACGAGCAGATCGATGTCGTCGGCCCGCAGGCAGTTGCGCATCGGGTCGAACGGGTGGGGGATGTAGACCAGGCCGCCCTGGTCGCGGATCCGCCTGGCCGCCTCGAGCAGGCCGATCCCGCCGGGGAGCCGCTCGGTCAGGAACAGCCCGATGATCTCACCGGAGCCGACCCGCAGCTCCTCCCCGACCACGACCCGGCAGGGCAGCTCGTCGGCCAGCTTCTGGGCCCCGGCGACCGCGTTGTGGTCGGTGATGCACAACACGTCGATGGCGGCGGCCTCCACGGCCTCGGCCAGCTCGTCCGGGGTGGTCGTGCAGTCGCCCGACCACATCGTGTGGGAGTGGCAGTCGACCCGGACCCAGCCGTCGGGCAACGGATCACCCAGGTGCGGGTGACGCTCGATGGCGGCCGGGCTCGGGGTCCGGCGCATCGGACCGCTCACGCCGCCCCGGAGAGGGCGACGTCGCCGATGACCACCGGCGGGGTCGAGACCCCGCTCGGCAGGTGGGTGACCTCGCCGCCGATGGCCCGGACGTCGAGCAGCAGCCGCTGGAGGGTGGAGGCGATCGTGCACTCGTTGACCGGCTCGGCCAGCTGCCCGTTGCGGATCATCCGACCCTCGACGCCGACCGAGAAGTCGCCGGACACCGGGTTCACCCCGGAGTGGAGGCCGGCGAGGCTGAACACGAGCAACCCGTGGTCGACCCCGGCGATGAGCTCGTCGAGCGTCCCCTCGCCAGGTCGGACCGTCAGCGCGTGCAGACCGGGTGACGGAAGGCCCCGGGTGCCCCGGACGGCCGAGCCGGTCGATCCGGCGCCGGAGCGCCGCCCGGTGTAGGAGTCGTGCAGGAAGCCGTCGAGCACCCCGTCGGACACGAGCGGTACCGGCCGGCACGCCAGGCCCTCGCCGTCGTGGGAGTCGGCGCCGAGCGAGCTCGGGTCGGTCGGGTCGTCGAGGAAGGTCAGCGACGGGGCGCCGACGGTCTCGCCGACACGGTCGACGAACGGCGAGCGACCCTTGAGGACCCGGTCGCCGGTCAGCGTGCCGGCGATCAGGCCGAGCACGGTCGAGGCCAGGTGGGGGTCGAGGACGAGATCGACGGTGCCGGTCTTCGGCTGCGACGAGCCGAGCAGGTCGACCGAGTGACTGACCGCCCGCCCGACCACCCGGTCGAGGTCGAGATCGTCCGGCTCGCGGCCGCCGTCCCAGGCGTAGCCGGTCTGGGTCCGCTCGCCGTCGCGGGCCAGCGCCTGGACCGACACCGAGGCCGAGGTGGCCCGGGTGGCGGCGGTGATGCCCGAGGTCGACGCCAGAGCGAAGGCGCCGGAGCTGTCGCCGTAGCCGGCGACGCGGACCCCGGTGATCCGCGGATCGGCGTCGTTCACCCGACGCTCGAGCTCGAGGGCCAGCTCGATCTTGCGCTGGTTCGGCGTCGACTCGACGCCGTCGCGCCAGAGGTCGATCTCGACCGCCTCCACGCCATCCGGCGTGGCGATCCCGACGTGGGGGTCGGTCTCGGCGAACCGGGCGTTGTCCCTGGCCTCGTCGAGCATGGCCGACACGACGTCGTCGTCGAGCGTGCCGGCCGAGGCGAAGCCCTCACGCCCGTCGACGAGGACCCGGACGCCGATCGCATGGTTCTCGGCCGTCGTCAGCGACTCGACCTCGCCGCCGTAGGCCCGCACCGAGGTCGACCGCCCGTAGGAGCAGGCCACCTCGATCTCCTCGTTCGGCTTCGCCCGCTCGACGATGGCCGTTGCCAGCGCCAGCAGCTCGCTCGGCTCCCGGCCGGCGGCCCCGTTCCCGCCGCCGGTGGCGCCGTTGCCGTTCCCGTTGCCGCTCAAGAGGCCGTCCCGCCGATCGTGAGCTCGGCGACCTTGAGGGTGGGGACGCCGTCGCCCACCGGCACGCCCTGGCCGTCCTTGCCGCAGGTCCCCGGGGGACCCATCTCGAAGTCGTTGCCGACCGCCTCGATCATCTGCAGCACCTTGGGGCCGTTGCCGATGAGCTGGCCCTCCCGGAGCGGGGCCCCGAGCTTGCCGTCGGTGATCATGTAGGCCTCGACCATGCCGAACACGAAGTCACCGGAGGCGGTGTTGACCTGGCCGCCGCCGAGGCGGGCGACGTACACGCCGTGGTCGACCGAGCCGATGATGTCATCAGGGTCGCTGTCGCCGCCGGCGAGGTAGGTGTTGGTCATGCGCACCATCGGCAGGTGCCGGTAGCTCTGGCGGCGGCCGTTGCCGCTGCTCGGCCGGCCCTCGGACCGGGCCCGGAGCCCGTCCCACATGTAGTCGACGAGGATCCCGTCCTCGATCAGCACGTTGCGGGCGGCCGGGCGTCCCTCGTCGTCGATCGCGTAGTGCCCCCACTCCTCGCCCATCGTACCGTCGTCGATCAGGGTGACGAGCGGCGAGGCCACCTGCTCCCCGACCCGGCCGGCGAAGGCCGAGGCCCCCTTGCGGACCAGGTCGGCCTCGAGCCCGTGCCCGCAGGCCTCGTGGAACAGCACCCCGCCGGAGCCGGGGCCGATCACCACCGGCAGGGTGCCGGAGGGCGCCGGGCGGGCGGCCAGCTTGGTCAGGGCCCGGTTCGCGGCCCGGCGAGCCAGCTCCTCGACGTCGTAGCGGTCGAACAGCTCGAAGCCGACCGAGTGGCCGACCGTCTCGGTGCCGGTCTGGAGGCCGGCGTCGCCCGAGGCGACGCAGCTGACCGAGAACAGGGTCCTGGTCTGGTCGTCGCCGGCGAACACGCCGTCGGAGTTGGCGACGAGGATCCGACGCCGGGAGTCGGCGTAGCGGGCGCTGACCTGGGTGATCGTGTCGTCGGCCGAGCGGGCCACCTCCTCGGCCCGGCGGAGCAGGCCGACCTTGGTCGCCTTGTCGACCTCGCCCGGGCGCTGGGCCACCGGCGCCCCGGCGCCCCGGTAGGCGTCGAGATCGATGCTGCGGGTGACGCCGTCCGCACCGTTGCGGGCGGCGTCGGCTGCGGCCCTGGCCGCGTTGGCGAGGCCACGGGGGGTCAGGTCGGCGGTGTGGGCGAAGCCGGTCGACTCACCGGAGACCACCCGGATCCCGGCCCCGCGGTCGCGACCGGAGGCCAGGCTCTCGATGCGCCCGTCGTCGAGGTTCACCGAGCCCCGTTGGGCGTCTTCGGCGAAGACCTCGGCGAAATCGGCGCCGCCGCCGAGCGCGGTCTCGAGGACCGCGGCCACCACCTCGGCGTCGATCAGCGGACCGCCGCTCGTGTCGTTCGAAGGACTGGCTGTTTCGTTCGCTCCGCTCACCCGACCAGGATACCGATCCCGGTCGACGGGGCCCGAACCCGGACTCCATCGGCGCCGCCCCCGGCATCCGCCGGGACCGTGGGGTCCCGGTCCGACCCGACCGGGCCTGACCCCGAGGGCCCGGGTAACCTACAACGAGCACCGCAGCCAGTGAGGAACGTCCCATGCTCGAACAGATCTCCGGACCGGCCGACCTCCGCGGTCTCGACCAGGGTGAGCTCGACCACCTGTGTGGCGAGATCCGGGAGTTCATCGTCGACAAGGTCAACCAGAGCAACGCCGGCGGCCACCTCGGTTCGAACCTCGGCATCGTAGAGCTGACGGTCGCACTGCACCGGGTGCTCGATTCGCCTCGCGACGTCGTCCTGTTCGACACCGGTCACCAGGCCTACGTGCACAAGATGCTGACCGGCCGCCTCGACGGGTTCGACGAGCTGCGGGAGGCCGGTGGGATGTCGGGCTATCCCTGCCGTGACGAGTCGGACCACGACTGGATCGAGAACAGCCACGCCTCCACCGTCCTCGGCTACGCCCACGGCCTGGCCACCGCGTTCAAGGCGACCGGACAGAGCCAGCGCCGGCGGGTCGTCGCCGTGCTCGGCGACGGCTCGATGACCGGCGGGATGGCCTTCGAGGGCCTGAACAACCTCGGTCACTCCGGCTCCGACGTCACGATCGTGCTCAACGACAACGGCCGCTCGTACGCCCCGACGGTGTCGCTGCTGTCCGAGAGCCTGGTCAAGATCCGCTCCAACCCGGTCTACATGAACCGCCAGCGCCGGCTCGAGCGCTTCGCCGAGAAGATCCCGGTCTTCGGCAAGCTGTCGCTCACCGGCATCCGGGCCTCCAAGGCCGCCATCCGGGAGGCGTTCGAGCCCGAGGCGTTCTTCGAGCAGCTCGGCGTCCGCTACATGGGCCCCTTCGACGGCCACGACATCGCCGAGCTCGAGCAGGCGCTCGACAACGCCGGCCAGTTCGACGGCCCGGTCGTGTTGCACGTGATGACCCAGAAGGGTCGGGGCTACGGGCCGGCCGAGGACGACGCCGTCAAGCACATGCACGACATCGGGCCACTCGAGAAGCCGGGCAGCTACACCGCGGCCTTCACCGACTCGCTGATCAAGCTCGGCGACGAGCACGACGACCTCGTCGCCATCACCGCAGCCATGCCGGACTCGACCGGGCTGCTCCCGTTCCGGGAGCGGTTCCCCGACCGTGTGCTCGATGTCGGCATCGCCGAGCAGCACGCGGTCACGATGGCGGCCGGCATGGCCATGGGTGGCCTGCGCCCGGTCGTCGCCATCTACTCGACGTTCCTGACCCGGGCGTTCGACCAGGCCAACCTCGACGTCGGCCTGCACGGCCAGCCGGTCATCTTCTGCCTCGACCGGGCCGGCATCACCGGCGACGACGGCCCATCCCACCACGGCATCCTCGACCTCGTCCTCATGTCGAAGGTCCCGGGCATGACGATCCTCTGCCCCAGCTCGTACCAGGAGCTGCAGCAGATGCTGAGCGACGCCTACGAGATCACGTCGGGTCCGGTCTGCATCCGGTGGCCGAAGACCCCGCCGCCGATCGTCGGCGACGACGAGGTCGGCCGTGGCCTCAAGGCCCGCCTCGACCGGGAGGGCACCGATGTGTGCCTGATCGGGGTCGGCAAGCTGTTCGCCGCCGCCCAGCAGGCCGCCGACCTGCTGGCGGCCGACGGCATCTCGGCGTCGGTGTGGGACCCCCGGGCGGCCAAGCCGCTCGACGAGGCGATGCTCGACCACGCCGCCGGCCACCGCCTGGTGGTGACGGCCGAGGACGGCCTGGCCGATGGCGGGATCGGCGCCTCGATCGCAGCCAGGCTGGCCGGACGGGATCCGGAGGTGGTGGTCACCGGCGTGCCGACCGACTACCTCGATCACGGCAAGGCCGACGCCATCCTGTCATCGCTCGGGCTCGACGGCGCCGGTCTGGCCGACACGGTTCGCCGCCACCTCGGCCGGGGTTGAGCGACCGGACCGCGAGCGACCGGCGACCTGGCACCGCAGCGAACGGTCAGCTGGGGAGCGACCAGGCCTCCCGCCAGCCGAGCTTGCGGTCGGTGTGGATCACCGAGCGGACGTAGATCCGCTCGGTGGCCAGCAGCACGCCGATCACGGCGACGATCCCGACGGCCATCGAGCCGACGACCTCCCACCACGGCGCAGCGTTGGCGGCGATGCGGCCCGGCATGGCGAACGGTGAGGTCAGCGGGACCCAGCTGACCACCCGGGCCGGCCAGCCGGTCGGGTCCCCGGAGGTGCCGAGGACGGCGATGTAGCTGATCAGCAGGATCATCGAGATCGGGGCCAGCGTCGACTGCGCGTCCTCCTGGCGGGGGGCGAGCGAGGCGCCGGCGGCGAAGACCGCCCCGTAGAGCAGGTAGCCGATCAGGAACCAGACGACGGCGGTGCCGAGCAGCGACGGGCTGAGGGCCGGGAGGGCGGACGAGCCGGTGGCGGCGCTGGCGACCAGGGCGGTGACCACGAGGACCGCCACCTGGATGAGGCCGATCACGGCGATGCCGAGGATCTTCCCGGCCAGCAGGTAGCGAGCCGGGACCGAGGCCAGGACCAGCTCGACGACCTTGGTGGTCTTCTCCTCGAAGATGCCCAGCATGATGTAGCTGCCGGCCACCTGTATGGCGATGAACATCAGGATCACGCTGGCGAAGGCGACCGCCTCGCGGGCATCGGCATCCGGATCGGGATCGAGCTCGACCACGTCGATGGGGGCGGCGGCACCGAGCACGGCCTGCACCCCGTCGGCGTCGAGGCCGGCCCCGGTGAGCCCGTCGATCAATCCGGCCTGCTGCCAGGCCGGGCCGACGAGGGCGACGATCTGGTTCGAGGTCCGCTCCATCAGCAGCTCGCCGTCGACAACGGCGGCGTCGAGCTCGCCGTCGGCCACCAGCCGCTCGGCCTCGCCGAGACCGGTCAGGTCGGAGATCTCGACCTCGGTGTCGACCGCCTCGGCCAGCGCCTCCAGCGTGGCGACGGCCCCGCTCGGCTGCTCGCCGGCCAGGCCGAGCCGGATCGGCTCGTCGTCGCCGAGCGCGGCGCTGAGGAACGAGACCGCCGAGATCAGCACGACGATCACCGCGAGGCCGATCACGAAGGCCCGGGAGAACAGCCGGGCCCGCAGCTCGCGGCGCATCACCAGCCAGACGATCCGTGACGTGCTCATCGGTCGCCTGACTCGCCGGTCGCACCGACCGTGGCCCCGCCCGGGCGGTCGCCGCCGGGCAGCGGGCCGGCGGCGTCGTCGGTCACGATGGCCGCGAACCGCTCGGTCAGCGAGGGCAGGTCGAAGTCGAGGCGGACGACGGTGCCGGCCCGGCGGGCCCGGTCGAGCACGTCGGCGACCTCCCGATCGCCGGCCACCACCACCGTGGCCTCGTCGCCGTCGATCCGGCCAACCGACAGCCCGGCCAGCGCCTCGTCGAGCGGGATCCGGGGCTGGTCGACCCGGACGCGCACGTGGCGGACCCCCGCAGCCGAGCGCACGTCGCCGACCGTCCCGGCCGCACGGACCCGGCCTCCGGCGATGACGACGATCTCGTCGCACAGCCGCTCGACGAGGTCGAGCTGGTGACTGCTGAACAGCACCCCGGCGCCGTCGGCCACCCGGGCCGTCAGCACCGCCTGGAGCGTGTCGACGGCGACCGGGTCGAGCCCGCTGAACGGCTCGTCGAGCACCAGCAGCTCCGGATCGTTGGCCAGGCTGACCGCCAGCTGCACCCGCTGCTGGTTGCCGTGACTGAGCTTCTCGAGCGGCTCGGTCAACCGCTCACCGAGGCCGAGCGACGTGAGCAACTCCTCGGCCCGGGACGTCGCCAGCGATCGCTCGACCCGCTGCAGCTCGGCGAAGTAGGCCACCTGGTCGGCGATCGGCATCTTCGGGTAGAGGCCCCGCTGCTCGGGCATGTAGCCGAAGCGGGTGCGGTGGTCGCGGTCGACCGGCTCGCCTCGCCAGGTGATCGTGCCCGAGTCGGGGACCACCAGGCCGAAGATCGAGCGCATGGTGGTCGACTTCCCGGCCCCGTTCGGCCCGACGAAGCCGACCATGGAGCCGGGTCTGACCCGGAGGGACACCTCGTCGGCGGCCACCACCGGTCCGTACCGCTTGGTCAACCGGTCGATGTGCAGCACCCGTTCGCCCTCTCGTCGCCCGCCGGAGAACCGACGCCGTCAGTCGCCGGCCGGCTTGGAGCCGTCGTCGACGGCATGGGCCCGGAGATCGTCGAGCGTGACGTACTCCAGGGTGGCCATGTGGGTCGATGCCAGCACGACCGGCGGGGCCTGACCCCGGTCGAGCGCCTCCTGCCAGCGGGGTGCGCACAGGCACCACTGATCGCCCGGCTTCAGCCCGGCGAACCCGAACGCCGGTTGGGGCGTCGACAGATCGTTGCCGACGGAGGCGCTGAACTCGAGGAACTCCTCGGTCATGACCGAGCACACCGTGTGCACGCCGACGTCGTCACCCCCGGTGTTGCAGCACCCGTCCCGGTAGAACCCGGTGAGCGGGTCGGTCGAACACGGTTGGAGCTCGTCACCCAGTACGTTGGCGGCCATGGGCCCCAGTGTGCCGCCAATCGGTCCAACCCGACACCGCATCCGACCCGCCGCCGGCCGGTGGCACCGGGCAACGGCGGTCGGGTTGGTCGCTCTGATGGCTGCGGTGGCCGCCTCCTGCACCTCCGGGGCGGACGAGGACCGGCCGCTGTCGGTGTCGATCGGGCCGACGGCGACGCAGACGAGCCTGCTGGCCACCACCGAGACCACGAGCGATCCAGCAACGAGCGACCCGGCCACGACCGTCCCGCCGGAGGACGCAGACCCGGTGGACGGCGAGCCCGAGGCCGGTGGCGTCGCCGTGGCCGGTGGCGACGCCGGGCCTGACTGGCTCGGCAGCCGGGTGCTGCCGACGACGCCGGACGGCGTTGTCGTCGTCCCCCAGACGACACCGACCGAGCTCCTCGATCGTCGCATCACCGCTCCGAGCGCCCTGCCGGCGCCCCCGGACGACCGGTTCGCGGCCACGATCGACCCGGTCGACGCCGAGATCCTGGCCCGCTCGACCTGGGAACCGGGCTGCCCGGTCGAGCCGGAGGACCTGGCCTACCTCACCGTCTCGTTCTGGGGCTTCGACGGCCGGGCCCACACCGGCGAGCTGCTGGTCAACGCCACCGTCGCCACCGACGTCGTCCAGGTCTTCGAGCGGCTGCACGACGCCCGCTTCCCCATCGAGGAGATGCGGATCGTGGCCGCCGCCGAGCTGACCGCACCCCCGACCGGCGACGGCAACAACACCACCGGCTTCGTGTGCCGTCCGGTGGTCGGCGGTACCACGTTCTCCCAGCACGCCTACGGGCTGGCGGTCGACATCAACCCGTTCCACAACCCCTACCGGCGGGGTGACCTGATCCTGCCCGAGCTGTCGGCGCACTACCTCGACCGCTCGCTCGACCTGCCGGGCATGATCGAACCGACCGGGGTCGTTGTCGAGGCCTTCACCGAGATCGGCTGGGGGTGGGGCGGCAACTGGCAATCGCTGGAGGACTACCACCACTTCTCCCGGAACGGCCGATGAGCCGCGTCGCCCCGGCGGGTTGCAGGCCGAACGGGCAGCGAGGATGATGGCCTCCGTTTCGCAGGGAGGCCGCAGATGACCGACGCATTCGACATGACCGACAAGGTGGTCGTGGTCACCGGCGGGAGCCGCGGCCTCGGGCGCTCGATGGTCGAGGCGTTCGCCAGGCGGGGGGCCGACGTCGTCATCACCAGCCGCAAGCTGCCGGCGTGCGAGATGCTGGCCGACAAGATCATCAGCGAGACCGGCAGGCGGGCCATCGGCCTGGCCTGCCACGTCGGCTACTGGGACCAGTGCGACGAGCTCTTCGACACGGTGTACCGGGAGTTCGGCCGGTGCGACGTGCTGGTCAACAACGCCGGCATGTCGCCGCTCTACGAGTCGCTCGGCTCCGTGACCGAGGAGCTGTTCACCAAGGTCATCGACGTGAACCTCAAGGGCCCGTTCCGGCTGTCGGCCCGCTTCGGCGAGCAGATGGTGGCCGACGGCGGCGGCTCGATCATCAACGTCAGCTCGATCGCGGCCGTGCAGGCCAGCCCGAACGAGGCCGTCTACGGGGCGGCCAAGGCGGGCATCAACAACATGACCGTGTCGTTCGCCCAGGCGCTCGGCCCAACCGTCCGGGTCAACACGATCATGCCGGGCCCGTTCATGACCGACATCTCCAAGGCCTGGGACCTCGACGCCTTCGCCAAGCGGGCCGAGGAGGACATCCCGCTCGGCCGGGGCGGCGAGCCGGACGAGGTCGTCGGCGCCGCCCTCTACTTCGCCTCGGCCGCCTCGTCGTACACCACCGGCTCGGTCCTCAAGATCGACGGTGGGATCGCCCCATCCCCCGGCTAGGTGAGCACCGAGACGCCACGCAGCACGGCCGCAGGCGGCTCGCTCGGCAGCGGCTACCGGCGGTTGTTCGCGGCCTCGACGGTCTCGAACCTCGGCGACGGGATCGGCATGCTGGCCTACCCCTGGTTGGCGTCGGCGATCACCCGGAATCCGCTCCTGATCTCGATCGTGGTCGTGTTGCAACGGCTGCCGTGGCTGCTGGTCAGCCTGCCGGCCGGCGTCGTCGCCGACCGCTACGACCGGGCCGCGATCATGGTCAGGGCCAACCTCGGCCGGGCTGCGGTGACGCTGGTGGTTGCCGGCCTGGTGCTCACCCGCCGGGACGAGCTCCCCTCGCCTGACGACCTGCAGGCCGGCGGCGGGCCGGACGGCGGCACCGACGTCACCCTCTACGTGGTGCTGCTGGCCGCCATCTTCCTGCTCGGCGTCGGCGAGGTCCTGTACGACAACGCCGCGCAGAGCTTCCTGCCCCGGCTCGTCCAACCCGAGCGACTGGAGCGGGCCAACGGGCGGCTGTGGAGCGCCGAGCAGGCGGCCAACTTCTTCGTCGGGCCGCCGCTCGGGGCGTGGCTGCTGGTGATCGCGTTCGCCCTCCCGTTCGTCGTCGACGCCGCCACCTTCGCCCTCTCCGCCGCACTGATCGCCGCCATCACCCCCCTTCGGGCGGCGGCGACCGAGCCGGCGAGAACCGCACCGTCGTCCGGGACCGACGGCGGCTGGGGGCGGGAGATGGCCGAGGGATTCCGCTGGCTGTGGCAGCATCGCCTGCTGCGAACGCTGGCCATCGTGCTCGGGTTCCTCAATGCGCTCGGGGCGCTCGGCATGGCCTCCCTCGTGCTGTTCGCCCAGGAGGAGCTGGGCACGTCGCCGGGCCAGTTCGCCCTGCTCAACGTCGGGGCCGCCGTCGGCGCGGTGGTCGGCGGGTGGGCCGCCCCCGCCATCTCGGCCCGCATCGGGCCGGGGCCGTCGTTGTGGCTGACGCTGCTGGCCGGCGGCGTCGGCAGCATCGTCATCGGGCTGCTGTCGTCGTGGCCGCTGGTTGCGGTGCTGTTCGGTCTGTCGGCCATGCTCGGGATGCTGTGGAACGTGATCACGGTCAGCCTGCGCCAGACCATCATCCCGGACGAGCTGCTCGGGAGGGTCAACAGCGTCTACCGCTTCTTCGGGTGGGGCATGATGCCGATCGGCGCCCTCGTCGGCGGGGTGACGATGGCCGTCGTCGAGGCGGTCGGTGACCGCTCGATGGCCCTGCGCGCCCCCTGGCTCCTGGCCGGCGTCGGCCAGTTGCTGTTGCTGGCGGCCGTCGGCTCGCAGCTGACGACGGCCAGGATCGAGCGGGCCAGAGCCGGCGCAGCCGGCCCGGTCAGCGAAGCGTGACGAGGACCGTGCCCTCGGTGACCTGATCCTCGGGGGCGACGTGGACGGCGTCGACCGTGCCGGCCCGGGGGGCAACGACCGGGATCTCCATCTTCATCGACTCCAGGATCAGCAGCTCGTCGTCGGCGGCAACGTCCTGGCCGGCCTCGACCCGGACCTGCCACACCGACGCCGTCATCTCGGCCAGCACCTCGGTCATCGCCGGCAACCGTACACGGGGCGCCTCGCCGGCCACCAGCTCCCCCGGACCGGCGCCCAGCCGGCGCTCAGCCAGCCAGCGCGTCCGGGTTGACCAGGTTGGCCGGGCGCTCCCCGTCGAGCACCTGGAGCGCCTGCTCGATGGCCATCGACAGCATCCGGTCGCGGCCGACCTCGGTCGACGAGGCGATGTGGGGGGTGACGACGACGTTCTCCCGGTGCAGGAGCGTGTGGTCGGGGTCGAGCGGCTCCGGGTCGGTCACGTCGAGGCCGGCGGCCCGGACCCGGCCAGCGTCGAGGGCCTCGACCAGGGCGTCGTGGTCGACCAGTCCACCCCGGGCGGCGTTGAGGAAGATCACGCCCGGCTTGCAGCGGGCGAAGGCCTGGCGGTCGAGCAGCCGCTCGGTCTCGTCGGTCAGCGGGCAGTGCAACGACAGGACGTCCGACCTGGCCAGCAGCTGATCGAAGTCGACGACGTCGGGGGCGGCCGGATCGTCGGCATCGACCCCGCCCGGATCGAGGTAGGGATCGCAGACCAGCACCCGCATCCCGACACCGGCGGCGATCCTGGCCACCCGGCGGGCGATCCGGCCGTAGGCCAGGAGCCCGATCGTCAGGCCGTCGAGCTCGGTTGCGGTGCTGGCGATCGCATAGCCGCCGGTGGCCCGGCGGAGCCGGTCCTGATGGGGACCGATCGTCTTGGCCACGGTGAACAGCAGGGCCATCGTGTGCTCGGCCGTCGACACCGTCGGCCCGTCCGGGGTGTTGACCACCAGGACGCCGCGGCGGGTGGCCTCGTCGATGTCGACGGCGTCGACCCCGATGCCGGTGCGGGCCAGCACCCGCAGGTCGGGGGCGAGGTCGTACCGGGGGCCGTCCCAGCGGATGCCGCCGACGATGGCGGCCGCCGCCTCACCGAGGCGGGCGTCGTCCGGGCCGACCACCTCGACCCGGTCGCCGGTCCAGCGTTCGACGTCGGTCACCGGGCGATCGATGTGCATCACCGGTTTGCTCACGGGCACTCTCCTCGTCAGGACGATGGCCGCCGCACGGCGGCCCGGCTCCGATGGTGCCCGATCCGGCCGGAGGCCGAAACCCGGTGTCGCCCGCTGCAGCCGGGGAGCCGCCCCGCAGCGAGCGCTCAGGCCCCGGTGCCGGGGCTGATCAGGCGCACCGGGACCAGGCCGTCGATCAGGTAGCGGCCGGTGTCGAGCAGGTGGTGGATCGGGCTGCGGTCGGCCTCGCCCTCGATGTCGAGCTCGTCGATCGTGTCGCGTACGACGACCCGGAGCCCGAAACGGGCGCTGACGCCCTCCAGGCGCTCGATCATCGCCGCCGCGTGGTTCCACTGGCGTGGGTTGAGCACGGTGTTGTCTGCCGTCGACGCCTCCGCCGGGGGCTCGGTGCAGGTGGCGACACCGAGCAGGCGACCGCCGGCCGAGCGGATCAGGTCGGCGGCCCACTCGGCTGCGTCGTAGGATCGCTCGGCCGAGAGCGGATCGTGCAGGACGACCGGAACGAAGGCACCGGCGAAGGGTCGACCGTCGGCCTCGATGACGGCGGCCATGCCGTCGACGTCGTCGGGAAGGTCGAGGAGCCCGGCCAGCTCCGAGGCCGAGAAGCCGAGGCGCCGCCGTCCGGGCACCACCGTGTCGGCCTCCGGGGATGGTCGCCCGGAGGCCGGTTCCCCATCGGCCGGGCCCGATGGGTGGTCACCCACCGTGTGGTCGCCCGGCGTGTCGTCGCCGTTCACAAGGGTGAGGCTGCACCGAAACGCAGCCGTTTGCAACCCGGCCGGCCGACCACGGGGCCGCCGGACGGGCCGCCTCGGCGCCGACGGCGACAGGGGGGTTGCTACCGTTGACCGCCGTGTCGGTCGAGGTCCCTCCCCGCGGACCGGCCGGACGGCTCCGTCGGCGGCCGACCGGCCTGCTGCTCGCCGTCGCGCTCGTGCTCGGGTCGGCCGGCCTGGCCGGCTGCGGCGACGACGCCCGCTCGACCGGGTCGACCTACCGGGTGCTGATCGAGCCGTGCCGAGGCCGTACCGCCAATCGGGCGATGGCCGGGGCCATCGGCCCCGACCTGCTGGTCACCGTCGCCCACTCGTTCACCGACGCCGGGGCCATCTCCATCCACCAGGGTGACGAGGAGGCGACGCGGGCCGCCGACCTCGTCTACCTCGACGAGGCCAAGGACATCGCGCTGCTCCGATCCCGCCTGCCCCTCGACGAGCACCTGGAGCTGGCCGAGCCGGACGGGCCAGGCCCGGTCGGGGTCCTGCGGTTCGACGGCGCTGACCCCGGCACCGACGACGAGGGGCGGATCACCGTCGATCCGTCCGAGATCATCGAGCTGGTCGACGCCACGCTCGACGGCGAGGGTCGCCGAGCGGCGGCCAGGCTGGAGGCCGACATCGAGCCGGGCGACTCCGGCGCCCCGGTCGTCGACCCGGACGGGCGGATGGTGGCGATGGTGTTCGCCGCCGGGCGGGGCGGCGAGATCGGCTGGGCGGTGTCCGGGGTCGAGCTGCTCGACGCGGTCCGGATCCTGGACGCGGGCGGGCCGGGGGCCGCGCCCCCGACCTGCTGATCGCTCCCGCTCGGCGGCCGGGGTCGGTATGGCCCCCGGCGACGGTTCTGCTAGCCGAGCTCCGAGCCGACGATCGACACGAAGCTCACGCACTCGCCTGGCGCACCGCCGAGGTTGTGGGTCATCCCGAGCGTCTTGCCGAGCTCGGTGACCGCCCGGATCTGGCGGTCATCCGGGGCCTCCTGGCGGAGCTGGAGCCAGCACTCGAACAGCATCCGCAGCCCCGATGCGCCGATCGGATGCCCGAAGCTCTTCAGGCCGCCGTCCGGGTTGACCGGCAGCTCGCCGTCGAGGTCGTAGGTCCCGGCCAGGACCTCCTTCCAGCCCATGCCCCGGTCGGCGAAGCCGAGGTCCTCCATGAGGACCAGCTCGGTCGGGGTGAAGCAGTCGTGGACCTCGGCCATCGCCACCTCGGCCCGCGGGTCGGTGACCCCGGCCTGGGCGTAGGCGTCGGCGGCCGAGCGGACGACCTCGTTGAACGTGGTGTAGTCGTAGTCGGTGTCGATCGGGCCGGCGGCCGGACCGGCCGAGAAGCCGAGGCCCTTCACGTAGAGCGGCTTGTCGGTGTACTTGTGGGCGTCCTCGGCCCGGCACAGGATGGCGGCGGCGGAGCCGTCGGACACGCCCGAGCAGTCGAAGATCCCGAGCTGGCCGGCGATCAGCGGGGCGTTGCAGATCGTGTCCTTGCCGACCTCCTTGCGGAACTGGGCTCGTGGATTGCGGGCGCCGTTGTAGTGGTTCTTCCAGGCGATCCGGGTGAGGACGTCTTTCATCTCGTCGGTGTCGACGCCGTACTTGTTGGCGTAGGCCGGGGCCAGCAGCGAGAACATGGCCGGTGCGGTCAGCTCGGGGCGGGTCCCGTCGTCGGGGACCTTGGCCCCGACGAGCCCGGACATGCCGTTGTCCTTGAGCTTCTCGACGCCGATGGCCATGACCACGTCGTAGGCACCGGAGGCGACCGCATAGCAGGCGTTGCGGAACGCCTCGGAGCCGGTGGCACACATGTTCTCGACCCGGGTCACCGGTTTGTAGTCGATCTTCAGCGGCCGCGAGAGGGTCAGGCCGGAGGTGCCCGAGCCGAGCGTGCCGAACCAGAACGCATCGACGTCGTCCTGGCCGATCCCGGCCGACGCGTAGGCGTCGGTCGCGGCGTCGATCAACATGTCGTCGACCGACTTGTCCCAGTGCTCGCCGAACGGGGTGCACCCCATCCCGACGATCGCCACCTGATCCTTGATGCCCTTGGAGCCCATAGCGGTACCTCTTCGCCTTTCGTAGCCGTTCGGGGGCGTTCGTGTGTTCCCGGATCCCTTGCGGGCCCTACTCAGACCCGCCGATGGGGCGGGCCTTCCAGAAATAGTTGTGGACGCCGTCCGCGGTCAGCAGTCGGCGGAACGTCATCGAGACCCGGTCGCCGATCTTGACGTCGTCCGGGTCGGCGTCGGTCAGCTGGCACTGGAACCGCCCGCCGCCGTCGAAGTCGATCACCACGGCGATCGTCGGCGGTGAGAGCGAGTACGCCAGTCGGTCGATCGTGAAGGTGACCACCGTGCCCGGCACGTCGGCCATCGGGACCGGCTCCATCTCGTCGACGGCACCGCCCTTCACCGACACCCGCTGGGGCGGGAGGTGGATGGCGCCGCTGCTGGCGTCGCGCGAGCCGACGAAGGCGTACTTCCACCGGTCGGAGCGGAACGACGGCGGCGCCGCCGGGGGCACCGGGTCTGGCCGGCGTGGCGGCTCACGGTCGAGAAAGCCGCGCCAGGTCAGGAACGTGTTGTAGTCGAGCGAGTCGTTGCCAGCCTCGATCTGGGCGGCGACGGTCGCCGCTGGCTGCTGGTCGGCGATGGCCTCGGTGGTGCGGAAGAACCCGACGTCGACCCCGTCGACCAGGTGGATGACCATGATCGTCTCGCCCGGCGCCGCGTCGTCGAGGGTGGCGGCCAGGACCAGCCCGGCGTGGGCGCTCCCGGTCTGGCCGACGACGGTCGTGAGGTCGTCGACCACCTTGGCCCCGTCGACCCCGGCGGCCCTCGCCGCACCCCGGACCGCACGGGCGTGCAGCCCGGCGATCACGACCTTGTCGACGTCGCCAGGCTCGATCTCACACTCCTTGAACGCCGCCTCGGCCGCCTCGGTCACCAGCGGGAGGTAGGCGTGCTCGCCGAACCGCTCCTCCCAGACCCGGGAGTAGTTCCACTCGGGCAGCCGCCAGCGATCGAGGAATTCTTCGGTTGCCGATGCCCCACCAAGCCACTCGGCCAGCAGCGGGCCGTCGTCGTCCGAGCCGATCAACCAGGCGACGGCGGCGTCGCCGGTGTTGGCCTCGTCACCCGAGCCGGGACGCCCGCTGCGGACGTCGGCCGCAACCACCATCGTCGGCCGGCCGCCGCCGATGGCCGCGCGCAGGGCGGCGTTGACCGAGCGGGGCGAACCGCCGACGTCACCGGCGAACACCCGGGACGGCAGGTCGAGGGCGGCGTGGATGACGTTGGCGTTGGTCTTGTCGAGATACGGCGGCGTCGACGTGGCGAAGTAGATGGCGTCCGGGGTCAACCCGTCGGGGGCCGACCGCATCAACATCCGACCGGCCTCGACCGCCATCGATGTGGCGTCCTCGTCGTAGGAGGCAACCGCCCGAGTGCCCCGTCCGCCGCCGGTACCGAGGGCGGCGGTGATCGCCGAGCGCTGGAGGCGGGAGTAGGGCACGTAGGCGCCGTAGGCGACGATGCCTCGCCGTGTATCGGGCATGTGGTCTGATCCCCTTGGCCGAGCGGACGACTCGGTGACGAGTCGCCGTCCAGCGTAGTTGCCGGAACGGTCCGGGCGCATGTCCGGGCCGGACGAGCAAACCGGGTGCCGAGCGGTCCGGCTCGTGCCCCGACCTCGGACACGGCGGACGTCGTGGTCAGGGCACTAGCTGTAGAAGGGGTTCTCGCCGGCGGCGTGGTCGGTGGCGTCGACCACCTCGGTGATCTCGGGGATCGCCCCCATGAGCATCGAGCGGATGCCGTCGCGCAGGGTCATGGCGCTGGCCGCACAGCCCTGGCAGCCGCCGCCCATGGTGACGAAGACGGTCGTGTCCTCGATGTTGACCAGCGTGGCGTAGCCGCCGTGGGAGGCCAGGGCCGGGTTGATCGCCTGGTCGAGCACCGCCTGAACCCGCTGGGGCAGCTCACCGGAGAGATCGATGTCGAGACCGTCGAGCGGGTCGGGCGTGTTGGGGTTCTTGATGACGAGGCCACCGGCGGCGCTGTTGGACGGCACGTCGAGCACCGCGCCGAGCATCCGCTCGATCGAGGCCGCCGGCACGATCACGGTCAGCTCGCCGTGGCTGCCCTGGGTGTAGACGGCGTCGCCGTCTGCCGCCTCGGCGATCGGCACCAGGTCCAGTGCGTAGCGGAAGTCGGTCATGTTGGCGCCGGTGATCTCGACCCGCAGGGCCGTCGCCCCCGGGTCGTCCTCGCCCGCCCGCACGTCGAGCACGGTGGCCAGCGCCTCATCGGAGACCGAGAGGGGGCTGCCGGCATCGGATCCGTCGATCGAGGGGGTCCCGACGGTCAGATCTGGGGTGTCCGCGGTCGTCATATCCTCCCAGGATAGTGGTTGTCTCGCGAACCCGGATCATCGAGCGGGGCTGGGGGGCCCTGCTGCGCGGTTGGCCGCTCGCCGTCGCGGTGCGGCTGGCGGTCGTCGCCGTGCTGGCGTTCGGCCCGGCCACCGACGAGCCGGACGAGCTGGCCGGCTGGGACGCCGAGCGGTTCCAGGACATCGCCGAGCGTGACGGGCGGGCCTGGGCAGACGAGCCGGTCGAGTACCCGCCCGGGTCGGTCGTGGTCCTCGACCGCCTGGCCGGCGACGACGTCGTCGAGACCCACCGCCGACTCGTCGTCCTGTCGCTTGCGCTCGACCTCGGTGTCGCCGGGCTGCTCGCCCGGCGGATCGGGCGCTCGACCGGGGCCGCCTACCTGGTCGTCGGGCTGCCGCTGGTCCCGCTCGGTTACCAGCGGCTCGACACGTTGGTGACCGCCGTCGCCGTCGTTGGGGCCCTGGCGGTGCTGGCCGCGGCCAACCGATCGGCGGGCGGGCAGCGGGCAGCGGTCCCCGCCCGGCCCGCGGTCGACGTGGTGGCCGGCGTCGCACTGGCCGTCGGTGCGCTCGTCAAGATCTGGCCGGCGGTGCTGGCCGTCCCGGCCGTGGCGCTCGGGCGGTGGCGGACGGTCGTCACCGCCGCCGTCGTCGGCGTTGCGGCCGGCGCCGCGTGGCTGGTCGCCGCCGGCGACGGGCTGGAGCCGGTCGACCAGGTCCTGTCGCTCCGGGGGGCCGACGGCTGGCACGTCGAGAGCCTGCCAGGGTCGCTGGTGGCGCTGACGACCGGTGATGCGGCAAGGCTCGAGCTGAACGCCTACCGGATCGGGACCGTCCGGCCGGCCGTCGTCACGGTCGGGCGGGCGCTGGCGGTCGGCGCCATGCTGGCACTCGCCGTCGCCGGTCGCCGATCGATCGGACGCGGCGCCGATCCGGTCTCGACCGTCGGGCTCACGGCCCTGGGGGCGACGGCGGCGCTGCTCGCCACCGCTCCCCTGCTCTCGCCCCAGTTCCTCGTGTGGACGACACCGTGGATCGCGCTGATCCTGGCCCCGGGCCGAGCTCGGACCGGCATGGCGCCGGCGGTGCCCGGTCGGGCCGTTGGTGCGGCGGCCGTCGCCGCCGCCGCCGGCGTGCTCACCGGCGTGACGCTGACGCTGTTCCGCCCGGACGGGCTGACCGACGCCGTGCCGGCCCTGCTGCTGGTGGTCCGGAACCTGCTGCTCCTGGCGGTGCCCATCCTCTGCGTTCGGGCACTGCTGGCCGACGAGCGCGGCCGGACCGACGTGGTCGAGTCGGCCGGCGCCACCGGCTGACCGGGCGGCCGGTGACGTCGCTCAGGCCCGCCGGACCGGCGACGGGAACGCCCGCTGCGAGACCGGGGCGCCGGCCCACAACCGGGAGGTCCGGATCCGGAGATCGGCCAGGTGACCGAGAAAGCGGACGCCTTCGGAGGCGGAGGCCTTCGACAGGCCCTGCGTGCGGCCGACGAACCGGAACGGCACCTCCCGGGCGGCCAGATCGGGGTGGGTGGCCACCAGCTCGACGAGGATCTTGAACCCGTCGGGATGCAGACGATCGACCTCGACCGCGGCGGTGCGGACGGCGAAGAAGCCGGACAGCGGATCGGCGAGGCGGCCGACGGACGACGGGAACAGCCAGCGGGCGACGGCCGTCGCCGCAACCGACAGGAGTCGACGGCCGACGGTCAGGCCCTCGCCGTCGCTGCCACCGGGGACCCGACGGCTGGCGGCCACGACGCCGGCCCCGCCGGCGATGGCCTCGACCAGATCGGGAATGGTGTCGGGCGGGTGCTGCAGGTCGCCGTCCATCACCACGGCGACCTCACCCCCGGCCACGGCGAGACCGTCGGCAACGGCGCCACCGAGACCGCCCCAGCGATCGGCGGGTCGGCGATGCAGCAGGCGAACGGCGACGTCGGGCTGGTCGCCGGCCGGACCGTCGTCGGCCGGTCCGTCGGCAGCCGGGTCACCGGGGCCGACCGGCCGGGCGGGCAGGACCGGGACGACCGGGCGAGCGGATCGCTCGACGAAGGTCTCGATGACCTCCGGGGTCTCGTCGTCGGAGTCGTCGACGAACAACACCTCGAGCCGCCGGCGGCCGACGGGCCCGCCGTCGTGGAACGACGCCGCCGCCATCCACCGCAGCCCCTCGACCAGCGGCTCGACGTTGTCGGCCTCGTGCCGGGTCGGCACCACCACCGACACCAGGTCCGGCTCCAGCTCGCGCCGGCGCCGCCGCTCGGACGGGGCGGCGGGACTCACCGTCAGGATCAGCAGCAGGATGGCGGCCAGGGTCAGCGTGAACCGGCCCGTGTTGTCGAGCACCACCAGGCCCATCTGAGGACCGATCGGCAACACGACGAACACCGCGGCGGCGCAGGTGGCCACGAGGGTGCGGTTGCGCTCGCCTGCGGTGGTGGCGGCCAGCAGCATGACCCCCCACGTGAGGTACCAGGGCTGGGTGGTCGGATGGAGCACGGCGAACAGCAGCAGGCTCCAGGCCAGCGCCGTCGGCCAGCTGCCCCGCCGCCGCAGCAACAGCAGGCCGCTGATGCCGACGGCCAGGACCATGCCGACCAGCCTGGCGGTGCCGAGCACCAGGTCGATGTCGGTCCCGGTGGCCAGCGAGACACCACCGCCGACCAACCGGGTCACGCTCAGGTAGGCGTCGACCGGCTCGGACGTGGTCAGCGCATCGACCCAGCCCCAGCCCCAACCGGTCAGCCGGCCGGCGGCGGCGATGACCGCCAGCGCCTCGGCCCCGACGAGCGCCAACCGTCCGATCCGCCGGCCGAGACCCCTGGCCTCGAGGGCCCACGGCCAGCCGAGGAAGGCGACGGCGAGGATCGCCGGCAGCTTGATGGCGGCCGCGAACGCGCAGAGGGCGATGCCGAGGTGGAGGAAGCGTGGTCGTCTGGCCAGGGCGACGCCGGAGACGAGGAACGCGAGCATGATCGCCTCGTTGTGGGCCCCAGACACGAGGTGGAACAGCACGAGTGGGTTGGCCACGGCCAGGATCAGGGCGTCGACCGGGTCACGGCCCGATCCCCTGGCCAGGTCGAACACCGCGGCTCCCGCCACCGCGACCCCGAGCACCGCCAGGAGGCGGAAGCCGAACACGGCGGCGATGACGCGGTCGCCGGCCAGGGCCGAGACCTGCGACGACAGCGAGACGAAGACGGGACCGTAGGGCGACGGCGTGTCGCGGTAGAGGGGGTCGACCGGGGCCAGCAGCGGATCGTCGGCCCCGAGCTCCTCGGGACCATCGGCGTAGACGTCGAGGCCCTGCTCGGCCATGCGGCCCTGGGCCGCATAGGCGTAGACGTCGCGGCTGCCGAGCGGTGGGCCGACCAGCAGGGGCAGGGCCCAGATCACGACGACGGCCACGACGGCACCGACCGGCAGCGCGCCGCCGGTCAGGTGGTGACGGCGGAGCAGCAGCCAGGCCCGGACGAGGATGATCAGGCCGCCGTAGTAGGCGACGAGGGCCGGGACGACGTCGACGGACGGGGTGACCGGGATGGCCGGGACCGACCAGAGCCGCCAGGCGTCGCCCGGAGCGGCGGCACCGGCGAGGGAGCCACCGACGACGACGAGGGCGGTGGCGACGAAGCCGAGCGCGGCGACCGAGCGAAGGGCGGCGGACCGACCGTCCGGACCCACCTCATCGAGCACACCGCTCGCCTCGACCTCGGACTCGATCGCCATAGCGTCGGGGTCGAGGGTAGTGGGCGGATCCCCCCGTGCGGGGCGACGGACGGGGAAGCTCAGACGGCGGCCAGCGCCGTGGCCATCCGGTCGAGGATCCGGTCGAGGAGCTCGGGAGATGTCGCGGTGTTGAGACGAACGAAGCCGGCCCCACCGGGCCCGAAGTCGCCACCGGGCGACAGCGCCACCCTGGCCCGCTCGAGCAGCCACTCCTGGGGCTCCGGGCCGACGTCGTAGGGGCCGAGATCGATCCAGGCCAGATAGGTGGCCTCGGCCAGCTGGTAGCCGGCGGCCGGCAGGTCGTCCTCGAGCCGCTTGGCCAGTTGGTCGCGGCGGTCGGTCAGGAACGAGCGGGCCGACGCCAGCCACTCGTGGCCGACGGTCCAGCAGGCGCCGGCGGCCGCTGCGCCCGGGCTGCCGACGGCCCCGAGGGCGTGCGGCGGCAGGGCGGCCAGACGGCGGGCGAGCGGCTTCGAGCCGACGTGGGCGACGGCGCAGCGGAGGCCGGCCAGGTTGAACGTCTTCGATGCGGCCGAGATCGTGATGGTGCGGGCGGCGAGCTGGTTCCCGAGGTCGCCGTCGAGGTCGCGGCCGAGGTCGGCCATCGGTCGATGCCTGGCCTCGGGGTGCACGAGGTCGCCCCACACCTCGTCGCTGATCAGCAGGAGATCGTGCTCGACGACGACGCGGGCGATGGCCGCCCGCTCCTCGGCGTCGAACACCCGCCCCGTCGGGTTGTGGGGCGAGCAGAGCAGGATGGCGGAGGTCCGGTCGTCGATGGCGGCGGCCAGGCGCTCGGGGTCGAGCCGCCACCCGTCCGGATCGAGCGGCACGTCGACCAGCCGCCGGAACCCGCCGTCGAGCGCCTTGAGGAACGGGGGGTAGATCGGGGTGAGCAGCACGATCCCGTCGCCGGGATCGGTCAGCAGGTGGATCGATTGGGCGATGGCGTGCAGCACGTCGTTGAACACCACCACCTCAGCCGGGTCGGGGGACCAGCCGTGGTGGCGGGCCTGCCACTCGGCGAAGAGCTCGGGCAGGTGCTCGGTGTGGTGCCGGGAGTAGCCGAAGTCACCGAGCCTGGCCAGGTCGGCCACCGCATCGCGAGCGAAGGCCGGCGGCACGAGATCCATGTCGGCCACCCAGGCCGGCAGCACGTCGGCCGGATCCCGGGACCACTTGATCCCCCGCAGGGCGCGGGACTCGGACTCCGAGCGGACCTCGATGGCGGTCATGGGCCGACCGTAGTGCGGGCCGGCCCGCGTGACCGAGCCCGTGCGCACCGGCGCCCGGGCGGCGGACGGCCTCAGGTGCGCTTCTCCTGCTCCTCGGCCAGCTCGATCCACCGCTCCTCGGTCTCGGCCAGCTCGGCGGTGACCGTGGCCAGCTCGCCGCCGATGCGGGCCAGGGCGTCGTGGTCGCCGCCGGCGTCGCGGAGCTCGGCGTCGAGGGCGTCCCGGCGCCGCTCGAGCCTGGCCATCGCCTTCTCGGTCTCCCGGAGCTGGTGGCCGATCGTGCTGGCCGAGCGCCCCGACGCCCTCCTCGGCCGGTTGTCGCCGCCCGCTCCGGCCCCGGCGGCCGGCCGGGACCGGTCCGAGGGGGCCAGGCTGTCCCGCCGCCTGGTCCGGCCTCGCCGGTCGGCGTCCCAGGCGGCGAAGCCGCCCGGGTGGCGGAAGGCCCCGCCGGTACCGTCGATGATCAGCGCATCGGCGACCACCCGCTCGAGGAAGGCCCGGTCGTGGCTGACGGTGACCAACGCCCCGGGCCAGTCCTCCAGGAAGTCCTCGAGGGCTCGCAGCGTCTCCAGGTCGAGGTCGTTGGTCGGCTCGTCGAGGAACAGCACGTTCGGGTGCTCGGCCAGCACCCGGAGCAGCTGGAGCCGCCGGCGCTCGCCCCCCGACAGGGTCTCGACGCGGGCCCACTGGGCGTCGGTGTCGAACCAGAACGCCTCCAGCAACCGGGCGTCGGTGTGGTCGGCCTGACGGTGAGGTCCGGCAACGATGTCCCGGACCCGGGCCCCGGGGTCGAGCGTCGCCCCCATCTGGTCGTAGTAGCCGATGCGCACCGTCGAGCCGACGGTGACGTCGCCTGACGCCGGCGGCCGCCGACCGGCCATCACGTCGAGCAGGCTCGTCTTGCCGGCCCCGTTCGGACCGATCAGCCCGAGCCGCTCCCGGGGGTCGAGCCGAAGCTCGAGGTCACGGGCCAGGACCCGACCGTCGGGGGCGGCCACCGTCACCCCATCGAGCTCGATGACGACGTCGCCCAGCCGGGGCGTCGGCATCGACAGGTGCAGGTCGGCCGGGCGGGCCGCAGCGTCCGGTCTGGCATCGACGAGCGCCCTGGCCGCCTCCACCCTGGCCTTCGGCTTGGAGGTCCTGGCCGGTGCGCCGCGCCGCAACCACGCGAGCTCCCGGCGGGCCAGGTTGCGGCGGACCGCCTCGGCGGTCCTGGCCTCGACCTGGCGGGCGTCGCGGGCCTCCAGGTATCCGGCGTAGCCGTCGCGGTGGAGGTGGCTGCGCCCCCGGTCGAGCTCCAGCATGCGGGTGGTGATCCGGTCGAGCAGGTGACGGTCGTGGCTGACGAGGATCAGGCCACCCCGATGAGCGACCAGGCGCTGCTCCAACCACTCGATCGAATCGAGGTCGAGGTGGTTGGTCGGCTCGTCGAGGATCAGCAGGTCGGCGGGGCCGGCCGACGCCAGACCGGACGAGGTGGTCTCGATCGAGCGGGCGCCGAGCAGGGCCGCGGCCAGGGCAACCCGCTTGGCCTCGCCCCCGGACAGCGAGTCCGTCCGGCGATCGACGTGGCCGCCCATGCCGAGGCGGTCGAGCACCTCGGCGGCCTCCCACCGCCGCTCGTCGCCGGTGGCCAGCCCGACCACCGCCTCGATGACCGTCCCGCTCGGCAGCGGCGCCTCCTGGTCGAGGGTCGACACGGTGACGCCGCGCCCGAAGCGGAGCGTCCCGGACTCCGGCTCGACCGACCCGGCCAGCACCCGCAGCAGCGTCGACTTGCCGGTCCCGTTGATGCCGACGACGCCGATGCGCTCGCCCGCCGAGATCGTCAGCGCGACGTCGCGGAACAGGTCCCGGTCCGGTCGGGTCATCGTGAGGCCGACGGCGTCGAGCAGTATCACGGTCGAACCCTACTGGCGAGCCGCCACCCGACCGCCGGCCAGACGGACGATCCGCGCCGGCGAGCGTCGGCAGGCCACACTGGGCCGGTGGCGACGCCACCGACCATCCCCGCACTCGAGCCGAAGCTCCCCGGTCGGGGGCTCCGGGCCGCCGGTCTCGTCCTGCCCGGCATCCGCCGGGTGTCTCGCCAGATCGCTCCCTACACCCGCTACTGGAGCGAGCGGAACCAGCGGGCCGCGACCGGCGACGGCCCGCTGCTGATCGTGATCGGCGACTCGACGGCCCTCGGCATCGGGGCGTCGGCCCCGGCGCATGGCTACGTCGGCCACGTGGCCCGGGCGCTCACCGAGCGGGACGGGACGGCGTGGCGGGTCGTGAACCTGGCCCAGTCCGGCGCCAGGGCCGCCGACGGTCTCGAGCGGCAGCTGCCGTTGGCCGAGCGACTGCTCCGCCCCGGCACCAACGGGTCGGCGGCACTGGTGGTGTGCTGCATCGGGTCGAACGACGTCGTCTGGTCGTCGGCGACGACCGCCGTCCGTGACCGGCTCCGGGCCATCATCGGCCGCCTGCCGGGGGGCGGCGTCGCCGCCCTCGTCGCCGGGAGCTCACCCCGGGCCCGGCTGGTCAACCGGGCGGTCCGCAACGCCGCCGCCGAGGCCGGCTGCGGCCTCGTCGACCCGTGGCGAGAGCCGGGACCGCCCCCGCAGCAGCGCCTGGCCGCGGACCGCTTCCACCCGAACGACCTCGGCTACGTGCTGATGGCCCGCCCGTTCGCCCGCCACCTCGGCGCCCCCCTCCCGTCGGTCGACGACGACACGCTGCGATCCGATTGATGGCGGCCGGCGCCATCCGATTGGTGGCGGCCGGCGCCATCCGATTGGTGGCGGCCGGCGCCGTCGAGCGACGTCGACGAAGCGCCGGTCGACGGGACACCACCGAGCGTGCGCCGGCCACTACCCTCGGGGCGGTGTCGGGAATTCTGAGCGGACCGATGGACCTCGACGGCCGGCGCCGGCGGCCCGCGTGGCCGGCCCAGCCGGCGACCAGGGACCTCGTCGTCCGCCATCGCACCTCCGGCGTCGTCGGCCGGATCCGTCGCTTCTCTCCCCAACAGGTTGTCCTGGTCGACGGCGATGGGCGTGAGCACGCCCTGCCGGTGGCCGCTGGGGCGTTCTCGGTCGACGGCCGCACGGTGACGCTGGTCCGCCCGGCCCCGGCGCCGAGAGCCCCGACGCTGACCGCATCGGGGTCGATCGCGGCCGAGGACCGGCGGGCCAGGGTGGCGATCCCGAGCCGCATCGTGGTCGAGGGGCTGCACGACGCCGAGCTGGTCGAGAAGATCTGGGGCGACGATCTCCGGGCCGAGGGGGTGGTCGTCGAACCGCTGCACGGCGCCGACGATCTCCGGGCCATCGTCGCCGAGTTCGGGCCGGCCCCCGACCGCCGGCTCGGCGTCCTGCTCGACCACCTCGTGATCGACTCGAAGGAGTACCGGCTGGCGGCCGAGGCCGCCACCGACAACGTCCTGATCCGTGGCCACCGCTACGTCGACGTCTGGGAGGCGGTCAGACCCGAGGTGGTTGGGCTCGAGGCGTGGCCCCGGATCCCGAAGGGGGTCGACTGGAAGGAGGGCATGTGCCGGGCCCTCGGCTTCGGCGGCACGACCGGCGAGCTGTGGCGGGTGATCCTCGGCCGGGTGTCGTCGTACCGGGATCTGGAGCCGTCCCTCGTCGGCGCGGTCGAGGAGCTGATCGACTTCGTCGCTCCCCCTCCGCAGGACACCTGACGGGCCGTCGGAACGGGCGAGGCCGGCGACGGCGTCGTCAGGCGTCCGTGATGTCCCGCCGGTCGAAGAGGGCGATCCCGGCCGCCCAGCCGAGCAGGGCGACCCCGCAGAGCACGACGACCGACAACCACCCCTGGTCGCCGCCCGGCAGGTGGGTCACGTGGCCGATCGGCGAGAGGTTCAGCACCGCATCGGGCAGCCGGAGCAGGTCGCCGAAGAGGAACACGATCGCCACCCCGGCGAACACCGCCCAGACCCCGAGACTGAAGCGGCGGACCCAGCCGTAGAGCAGCACACCGATGCCGGCGACGGCCCAGAGGGCTGGCACCCGGACCAGCGCCGCCGCCAGCGTCGCCCCCACATCGGTGAAGCCGCCGGCGACGAGGGCGTCGGTGATCGAGAGCCCGACGGCCGCGGCCAGCATGAACGATGGCGCGGCCGCGAGGCTCAGCAGCACGTGGGAGCCGAGCCAGGCCCGACGGGAGATCGAGCACGCCAGCACGGCCTCGGCCCGGCCGGACACCTCCTCGCTGCGGGGCCGCAGCAGCGACTGGATGACGCCGGCCGTGGTGATGAGGGCGATCAGCGAGAGGATGACGGTGATGAACCCGTCGCGGAGGGCGTCGCCGCTCATGCCGAGCCCTTCGAGCACCTCCCGCATGGCCTCGCTGTCCTCGACGAAGTCGTCGATCGAGCTGATGACCGACCCGTAGAGGGCGCCGAGGGCGACGGCGCCGACCGTCCACCACAACAGCGTCGAGCGCTGCAGCCGCCAGGCCAGGCCGAGCGGGTGGGGCAGGGTGGGGTCGGCCTGCGGCGGTCCCGGGCGCTGCTCGATCAGTCCGGCCCCGACGTCACGCCTTACCACGAGGGCGATGGCGACGGCGACGGTCACGACCACCGCGGCCAACGACAGCACGAACGGCCAGACAGCGGGATCGCCGAAGGCATCGACGGCCTGGACCCAGCCGAGCGGCGAGAGGAGGATCAGCCAGTTGTCCTGCACGTCGCCGACCGCCCGCAGGGCGAACGAGGCCCCGAGCACCGCCAGCGACATGCCGGTGGCGGCCCGCCCGTACTCGAACACCTGGACCCAGATCAGGGACAGCGCGGCGAACAGCAACCCGCACAGGGCGACGCTCGCCCCGTAGAGCAACGAGCGGTCGACGGGCCGCCCGTCGGCGATGAACACGGCGCTGGTGCCGAGCCCGAGCAGCCCGTTGGTGATCAGGGCCACCGACCCGACGGCGGCCAGCGCGCTCCAGGGGCCGACCGCAGCGGCCCGTACCAGCTCGGCCCGACCCGACTCCTCCTCGGCCCTGGTGTGGCGGGCGATGAGCAGGATGTTCATCAGGGCGACGACGGCCAGCGTGAAGGCACCGATCTCGAAGGCGTAGCGACCGCCGAACGTGTCGAGAGCGTCCGGCGGGCCCTGGAGGGCGATCGAGGCCCCGTTTGTCTCGATCAGCGCCGCCTGCTCGGCCAGCACCTGCTCGGCGGTGGTCCCGTCCGCCTCGGCCTCGGCGTCGACGATGGCCCGAAGCGAGATCGGCGTCACAGCGATCACGGCGAGGAGGCCGAGCAACCAGAGCGCGAGCTTGATCCGGTCGAGGCGCAGGATCAGCCGGAGGAGCTGGCCGGTGCCGGCGAAGCCGTTCGCGGTCACGGCCGATCCCCGGCCGAGCCGGCGGCGGCCGTGTCCGGCGGCGCCGCGCTCCGATCGCTCCCGTCGACGGCGTAGTGGCGCATGAACAGCTCTTCCAGCGTCGGGGGCTGGCTCTCGATGGCCTCGATGCCGAGGCCGGCCAGCCTGCTCATCACGACGGGCAGGTCGGCGTTGGCCACCGCGAACGTCGCCCGGTGCTCGTCGTGGGCCAGGAAGTCGGAGACGCCGTCGACCGCTCCCATCGCGGCCAGTGGCCGAGTGGTGGTCACGTCGACCGAGGTCCTGGTCAGGTGCCGGAGCTCGGCCAGCGTGCCGGCCTCCACCGTTCGGCCCTCGCGGATGATCGTGACCTGGTCACACAGCGACTCGACCTCGGCCAGGATGTGGCTCGACAGCAGCACCGTCTTGCCCTCGCTCAGCATCTCGCCGACCGCCTCCTGGAAGACGGTCTCCATCAGCGGGTCGAGGCCGGAGGTCGGCTCGTCGAAGACGAAGAGCTCCGCATGGCCGGACAGCGCAGCGATGAGGGCCACCTTCTGACGGTTGCCCTTCGAGTAGGTGCGGCCCTTCTTCGTCGGGTCGAGGTCGAAGCGCTCGATCATCTCCGCCCGTCGCCCCTGGTCGAGGCCGGGCCCGAGCCGGCCGAGCAGGTCGATGATCTCGCCCCCGCTGAGGCCGGGCCACAAGTTGACGTCGCCCGGTACGTAGGCGATGCGGCGGTGGAGCTCGACCGCGTCGTGCCACGGGTCCTGGCCGAGCACGGTGGCCTGGCCGGCGTCGCGTCGGAGCAGCCCCATGAGCACCCGGATCGTGGTCGACTTGCCCGATCCGTTCGGGCCGAGGAAGCCCATCACCTGACCTGGCTCGACCCGCAGATCGAGCCCGTCGAGCGCTCGGACCGGGCCGAAGGTCTTCACCAGGTCCTCGACGTGGATGGCGGCCGTCATGTTGTCTCCGTTCGCGCCTGCGTCAACGAGTGGACACGGCGAGGCCGGGGTCGCCGACCGGCATCCGCCGATGCCGGTGATGGTAGTGGCCCGGGGCCGTCAGGCAGACGCCTTTCGGGTCGACCGTTCAGGGGGCGGTGTCGGCCGCCGAGGGGAACCAGCGGGCGGGCTCGATGCCGTCGGCCGCCAGCGGCTCGCTGAACAGGTAGCCCTGCATCAGGTCGATGCCGAGCTCCTGGAGGGTGACCATCTGGTCCTCGAACTCGACGCCCTCGGCCACCACCCCCATGCCGAGGCTCCTGGCCACCGTGACCGCAGCCTCGATCAGGGCCCGGTCGGCGTCGCCGGCCCGCATGTCGCGGACGAAGTGCTTGTCGATCTTCAGCGTCGTGACGAGGTCGAAGTCCTTGACCAGGCCCATGGCCGACTGCCCGAAGTCGTCGATCGCCACCTCGACGCCGAGCCCCCGCAGGTGACGCAGCTCCTCGAGGCCCTCGACGTGCTCGATGGCGATCGCCTCGCTCAGCTCGAGCACCAGCTGATCGGGCGGGAGGCCGGCCCAGCTGAGGATCTCGGACACCCGGAGGCCCAGTTTCGGGTCGAGCAGCTGGGCCTCGGCCAGGTTCACGCTCATCTTCAGATCACGGGCCGCCGAGCTGGCCTCGTTCCAGGCCGCAGCCTGGGAGCAGGCCTGGCGGAGCACGAAGTCGCCGATCCAGCCGATCTGTCCCGCCTCTCCGGCGATGTGGAGGAACTCGGCCGGGTTCAGCTCACCCCGGTCGGGGTGGTTCCAGCGGACGAGGGCCTCGAAGCCGTGGAGGCGACGGCCGGTGACGTCGACGATCGGCTGGTAGTGCACGACCAGCTCACCCCGCTCGACCGCGGTGCGCAGGTCGCGCTCGATGTCCTGGCGATCGGCCATCTGCAGGCGATGAGCGTCGTCGAACACCACGATCCCGGCCTTCGAGTGCTTGGCCCGGTACATGGCTGCATCGGCGTCGCGAACCAGGTCGTCGGCCGACCGGCTGTCGTCAGGGGTGGCGATGGCGACCCCGATGCTGGTCCCGATCCGGTGGTCGAGGCCCCGGACCGAGACCGGGTCGTCGAACCGGCGCAGGATCTGGCGGGCCATGCCGACGACCGAGTCGGCGGCGATCAGGTCTCGGCACAGCACCACGAACTCGTCGCCGCCGAGGCGGGCGACGACGTCGGTGCTGCGGATCGTCGACTGGAGCCGCTGGGCCACGATCTTAAGCAGCTCGTCGCCGGCCTCGTGGCCCATGGTGTCGTTGACCTGCTTGAACCGGTCGAGGTCGAGGAACAGGACGCCGAGCACCATGCCCTGGCGCTGGGCGGCGACGATCGACTCGTCGAGGACCCGGAACAGCTCGGCTCGGTTGAACAGCCCGGTCAACGCGTCGCGCCTGGCGTCGTCGGTGAGCTGGTTCAGCTCGGCCTCGTGGCCACGGCCGGACAACCGGATGAGCAGCGTCGTCGCCGTCGCCGCCGCGGCGGCGATCAGTCCGGTGCTGATCGTCATGATCAGCTCGTCCTCGGTGAGCTCCCGACGGTTGTCGAGCGCGAAGACCCAGGCGAGCGCGACCAGGACCCCGGCCATCAGCTCGACCGCGGGGTAGAACCGTTTGGGATCACTTCCCATCCCCTTACCAACGGCCGTTCCGGCCGGAACCTGAGTCCTGCGTCGATGGCCGTTGCCGGCGGGCCTTCGGCCACAATGGGCTCGTGCCCTCCGCCTCCGCCCGCCACGCCCGACCCGCCGCTCGGCCCGGTCTGGCTGCGGCCTCACGATGAACCGCAGCCTGCAGGTCGGACGCATCACCGGCATCCCCATCTCCGTCGAGGCCGGCCTGGCCCTCCTGGCCACCCTGTTCGTGGTCACGCTGGCCGTCGACGGCCTGCCCCGGCTCGACGCCGACGCCTCGCTGGCGCTCCGCCTGGCGGCGGCGACGGCGACGGTCGCCGTCTTCCTCGTGTCCGTGCTGGCCCACGAGCTCGGCCACGCCACGGTGGCCAGGCGGCGAGGAGTCGGCGTGCTCGGCATCACCCTGTCGCTGCTGGGCGGCTTCGCCCAACTCGACCGGCAGGCCCCGGACCCCCGGTCGGAGTTCGCCATCGCCGCCGCCGGGCCGCTGGTCAACCTGGGGATCGGCGCCGCACTCGGGCTCGCCGCACTCGGCCTGTCGGAGATCGGGCTCGATCACCGGCTGCTGATCGGGTCGTTGCTGTGGCTGGCCGCCATCAACGTCGTCCTGGCGGCGCTGAACCTGCTGCCGGCATCGCCGCTCGACGGCGGCCGCGTCCTCACCGCGGCCCTGTGGCGGCGATTCGGCGAGCCGGAGCGGGCCCGCGTCGTCTCCGGACGGGTCGGCATCGTGCTCGGCCTCGCCCTCGTGCCGATCGGCCTGGCCCAGGCCTGGTTCTTCGGCTGGCAGGGGCTGGTCACCACCGTCGTCGGGCTGTTCCTGTTCAACGGCGCCCGCGGCGAGATCCTGACGGCCACGATCCGACGCCGGCTGGCCGGCACGTCGACCCGTGACCTGATGGTCGTCGACCCACCGCCCGTGCAGGACTCACTGACGGTCGAGCAGTTGCACCGGTTCGCCGGCGACGAGCGGGCCCGGGTCGCCTTCCCGGTGATCCGGTGGAGCGCCGAGCCGGTCGGCTACGTCGTCCCGGCCGACGGCTCGACCCTCGACGGTCCCGAGCGGAGCTGGACCACGGTCGCCGCCCTGATGCGACCGACGCCCGAGGTGGCGCGGGCGTGGATGAACGAGTCGCTGGCCGACGTCCTGGCCCGCCAGCCGCTGGACGACGACCTGGTGGTGGTGATCCACGAGCCGGCCGCCGGTCGGGTGGTCGGCACCCTCAGCGCCGGCCAGCTCGACCCGGTGCTGCGGCTGCCCGATCTCTGGGGTCGGGACCGCCGTCGGTAGACTCGACGGCCAGACGTCCCGACCGGACTCGACCCGGGAGCGCACCACGATGACCGAGAACGACACCGGCACCGCGACGGGCGGCCCGAGCGCCCACGGCAAGGACACCGATGCGGTGCTCGAGTTCTTCTGGCGCCCCGGGTGCCCCTTCTGCATGATGCTCGAGCGCGACCTCGACCGGGCCGGGATCGGGGTGGTCCGCCGCAACATCTGGGAGGAGCCCGAGGCGGCCGCCATCGTGCGGTCGGTGGCCGACGGCAACGAGACGGTCCCCACGGTGCGGATCGGCGACCGGGCGCTGGTCAATCCGCCGGTGGCCGAGGTCGCCGACCTGCTGCGCGAGGTCGCGCCCCAACTGCTGCCGCAGAGCTGAGCCTGGTGGCCGGGTGCCCGTCACCCCTCCCCGTCCTGGGGGTGCACTTGAGATCGGCCTCGTCACACGACCGAGCGCCACCGCCCGACAGGGTGCTGGGGAATTCTCCACGCTTGTCCGCCCTGCTGGCCGTTGATCTGGTTGTATGGTACGTCTGTCGAGCGGCTCTATCGCGATCTAGGGCCCATCGGCCACCTCGGCGGGAGCGCTTGTGGATACAGAACCATTCGGGGCGCTCGTTAGGTGAGAATTCTCAAAGTTGGGGCTTGAGATCGCTGCAAGAGGCCGCTACTGTCAACACGGCTGGCTCGAAGCCTCGGGGCTCGGGGAGCACACAAGCACCGCCGCACTTCACAACTGCAAGCTTGGTCCTCGCCACCTCGTCAGCAACGAGACAGTAAACCGCCGCACTGAGAATACAAAGGTGACCCTTGATGTCTGATGACAAAGGTCGGAAAGCCCTCCACGCCTACGTGAGCGACGATGCTCACGATCACTGGCATGGATTCGCCGCAGAGCAGGGTGTCAGCGTGAGCGCCATCTTGGAGGCGCTTGCCCCCGAGCTGAACCTCGACGCTGCGCTCAGCCATGAACAGCTGGGCCAGCGGCTGAACACCGTGGTCAAGTCGGCCAGGAAGATCGACGCCCAGCGTCGGCGCCGGCGCCGGTAGCCGGCGAGCGACGCATCGTCGATCCGCCTCGGAGAGTTTTCTGGACGCTGCCCTCCGGTGATCCGACCGTAGGACGCCGGAGGGCGGCGCCGACCTCATCATCCACATCCGGTCCGCCGGCTTCTGCTGGCCAGTCCGGCGATCCATGGCTCGTCTTTCGTCGTTGATGACGAACGTCATTTGGATCAATCACAGACCTTTGGCCGAACGCATTTGTGACGTTCCGCCGGGTCCGCACATCGCCTGAGTCGACGCCCATCATCTCCCACAGGGGCCCGGCTCAGACGCCGCGGTCGACGCGCTCGCTCGTTCCCCCTTTGACGCGAGCGCCCCGCGGCGGCCAGGCCCGTTGTCGTGCCTCGCATCCCCCTACTCCCGGCGGGGCACGACAGCGGGCCGGCGCGACCTACCGCTGTCCGACAACTCCAGCGCCGTGCCCTGCGGCGTGCGACGTTTCGCCGTCGGCGAAACTCAAGCCGCCCCGCCGGGCGGCCGGGGAGGGCCTCCGGCCCTCACACACCGTCTCCCGCAACCGGACCGATCTCCAGGGCTCCCCGCCGGAGCCAGCGACGTTTCGCCGCAGGCGAAACTCGGGGTGAGGGCCTCCGGCCCTCACACACCGTCGAGCAGTTCCGCCGCCTGTTCGAGGTCGGCGGTGGTGATCACCGAGACGTCGGCCCGATCGAGGTCGGACGGGTCGCCCGACTCGGCCAGGCGCATCGCCTGACGGTTGATCGACTGCTCGAACAGCGTGCGGGCGAACCGGGCGTTGCCGAAGCCGCGATTGCGCTCGACCCGCCCGAAGATCTTCCCCGCCGCGGCCAGGCCGGTCGGGTCGAAGGAGTAGTCGGCGTCGCCTGCCATCGAGGCCAGGATCTCGACCAGCTCGGCGGTCGAGTAGTCGGGGAACTGGATCTCGCGGGCGAACCGGGACCGCAGCCCGGGGTTCGACTCGAGGAACCGCTCCATCAGCTCCGGGTAGCCGGCCACGATCACCACGAGCCGATCCCGGTGGTCCTCCATCCGCTTGATCAGCGTCTCGACCGCCTCGGCACCGAAGTCGTTGCTGCCCCCGAACGCCTGCTGGGGCGACAGGGCGTACGCCTCGTCGATGAAGAGGACCCCGTCGAGGGCCCGCTTGACCGCCCGGTTGGTCTTGGCCGCCGTGTGGCCGACGTACTGGCCGACCAGGCCGGCCCGGTCGGTCTCGACCAGGTGCCCCTTCTTCAGCAGCCCGATCGAGCGGTACATCTCGGCCAGCAGCCGGGCCACCGTGGTCTTGCCGGTGCCGGGGTTGCCGAGGAAGACGAGGTGCTTGCTGGTCGGTACGTCGGCCAGGCCGTGGTCCTGGCGACGGCCCTGGATCTGGAGGAAGGCGATCTGGGCCCTGACCTGTTCCTTGACCGACTCGAGCCCGACGAGCTTGTCGAGCTCACCCTGGACGTCGGCCAGCTCCCTCGGCTTGGCCCCGACCGGTCTCGGCCGCTCGATGACGCCGGACAGCTTCGACAGCTCGACGACGCGCTCGCGCCCGTCGTTGGCGGCGTCGGCGGCGGCGGTTCGCAGTGCGTCGGCCGCCTCCGTCAACCGCTTCTTCCACGGATCGCGACCAGGGGGCACCCCTCCAGCGTAGTCAGCGGGATCCCATCGCCGACTCGACCGGCGGCTACGATGGTGCGGACGGGCGCCGTCCCGAGGGTCGCGCCGGGGGAACCCCACACCGGTCGACCGAGCGGGCGTCGCCGGCCGCCCGGTGTCGTCGTCCGCCGACGTCAACCGGTCTCGGCGAAGCGATTTCCGACCATTGCCACCCCAAGCCGGCCGTTTGTTGCCATCATCGTCACGGGGTCGTGCTCCGCGCTGGAGCGACCACGATGGTGACGGTCGGATCGGCGCCGACCCGGCCGACGGCGACCGACTCCCCTCCCCCGGTCCGACCACTCCGATTGACTCCGAAAGGACCCCATGGCACAAGGTGAACTGCTCCCCTTCGCTCGTGAGATCGTCGACGTGCCGGTCGACGAGGAGCTCGGCGAGTCGTTCCTGGCCTATTCGCTCTCGGTCATCACCTCACGGGCCATCCCCGACGTGCGGGACGGCCTGAAGCCGGTCCAGCGCCGCATCCTCTACTCGATGCTGCAGATGCGGCTGATGCCGGATCGGCCGCACCGCAAGTGCGCCCACGTCGTCGGCGACGTGATGGCCAAGTTCCATCCCCACGGCGACGGTGCCATCTACGACGCCCTCGTCCGCCTCGGCCAGGACTTCTCGAAGAACGTCACGCTGGTCGACCCCCAGGGCAACTTCGGCAGCCTCGACCACCCGCCGGCCGCCTACCGATACACCGAGTGCCGCCTCTCCACCGCAGCCCTCGACCTGCTGTCGGAGATCGACGAGGAGACCGTCGAGTTCCGTCCGACCTACGACGGTGAAGACACCGAGCCGGCCTACCTGCCGGCCCTCCTACCCAACCTCCTGGTCAACGGCACCTCCGGCATCGCCGTCGGCATGGCCACCAACATGCCGACCCACAACCTCGTCGAGGTCTACGAGGCCATCAAGCTGGTGATGACCAAGCGCCGGCCGAAGCCGACGATCGACGAGCTGATGGCGATCATCCCCGGCCCCGACTTCCCGTCCGGCGGTCTGGTCATCGACGACGGCAACATCCGGGAGGCGTTCGAGACCGGCCGTGGCACGATCCGGATGCGGGCCAGGGCCGAGATCGTCGACGTGACCAGGGCCCGCAAGGGCATCGAGATCACCGAGCTGCCCTACCTGGTCGGGCCGGAGCGGGTGATCGCCAAGGTCAAGGACCTGATCAACGCCAACCGGGTGTCCGGGATCAGCGACGTCAAGAACCTGTCCGACCGCACCAGCGGGCTCCGTCTGGTCATCGAGTGCAAGACCGGGGTCAATCCCGAGCTGCTGCTCGAGCAGCTGTACAAGCTGACGCCGTTGGAGGAGTCGTTCGGCGTCAACAACGTGGTGCTGGTCGACGGGGTGCCGACCACGCTTGGGCTCTACGACCTGTGCCGCCACTACATCGACCACCGGCTCGACGTCGTCGTCCGCCGCACCGAGTTCCGGCTGCGGAAGGCCGAGGAGCGGCTCCACCTGGTCGAGGGCCTCCTGATCGCCATCGACAACATCGACGAGGTCGTCCGCATCATCCGCGGCTCGGCCGACTCGGCCGAGGCACGGGCCCAGTTGATGGAGCGGCTCGGGCTGACCGAGGTCCAGGCCGAGTACGTGCTCGAGCTCCGGCTCCGGCGACTGACGGCCCTGGCCTACGACGAGCTGGTCGAGGAGAAGCGGGAGCTGGAGACCACGATCGCCGACCTGAAGAAGATCCTCGGCTCCGAGCAGCGCCGGCGAACAATCGTGTTGAAGGAGCTGGAGGGGATCGTCGAGCGCTACGGCCGGCCCCGCCGGACCCGGATCGTCGGCGAGGACACGGTCCCCGATCTGACCGAGCTCGAGTCGCAGGCGGTGGCCGAGGTGGCCGACGACCCCTGCGTGGTGTCGCTCACCGCCTCCGGCCTCGTCGGCCGGGAGCCGACCGGCACCTCGAAGAGCTACAGCCCGTCCCGCCACGACGTCATCACGTCGGTGGTCACGACCACCCTCCGCCAGCCGGTGCTGGCGCTGACCTCGGCCGGCAAGCTGCTGCGGGTCAACGCCATCGACGTCCCCGAGGTCGGCGGCCGGAGCCGAGGCAAGGCCTTCGGCGAGGTCTACCCCGCCGACCGGGGCGAGGCGGTGGTCGCCATCGTCGGCATCGAGGGCGAGCCGATCGTGCTCGTCACCGCAGACGGGATGACCAAGCGGGTCGAGCGCCCGGCGCTGGCGGAGCTGCGCTCCGGTCGGCCGATCATGAAGCTCGCCCCGAAGGACCGGATCGTCGCCGCCTTCCCCGCAACCGAGGACGAGGAGGTCGTCCTGATCGCCTCGGACGCCCAGGCCCTGCGGACCCCGGTCGGCTCGATCTCGGTCCAGGGCCCGACGGCCAAGGGTGTCGCCGGGCTCAAGCTCAAGGGCAAAGCCAGGGTGGTCGGCGCCGGGCCGGCCCCGGCCGACGGCAACGAGGGGTCCGGCCCCGCGGTCGTGGCCATCACGATCACCGACCGGGGTACGGCCAAGGTCACGGCGACCTCCGAGATCCCCAGCAAGGGGCGGGGCACCGGTGGGGTCCGCCTGACCAAGTTCAAGGACGAGCAGCGCATCGACTTCGCCTGGGTCGGTCCGCTCGAGCGGACGATGGCCATCGTCGGCCAGGCCGACGCCGCCACCAAGCCGGACAACGTGCCCCAGGCCCTGACCATGCGACCGACCCGCCGAGACGGCACCAGCTCCCGCACCGAGCGACGCATCCTCGCCGTCGGCTCGCTCCGCTGGTAACCGGCCCGGGAGACCACCAAGACGATGGCAACCAAGAAGAGCCCAGCGAAGAAGCCGGCGGCCAAGAAGGCCGCGACGAAGACCCGGGCCGGGAAGGCCGCCACGAAGGCGACCAAGAGAGCCACCGGCCGGCGCAAGGCCGCGACCAACGGCGGCGACTACGACCAGTCCAAGATCCAGATCCTCGAGGGCCTCGAGGCGGTCCGCAAGCGCCCCGGAATGTACATCGGTGGCACCGGCTCCGAGGGCCTGCACCACCTGGTGTGGGAGATCATCGACAACGCGGTCGACGAGGCCGCCGCCGGCTATGCCTCCCACGTCGACGTGCTGCTGCATGCGGATGGGTCGGTCGAGGTCAGCGACGACGGACGCGGCATCCCGATCGGCCGGAAGGAGGACGGCCGCACCGCCCTCGAGGTCGTCTACACCGAGCTGCACGCCGGTGGGAAGTTCGGCTCCGGGGCCTACTCGTCGTCCGGTGGCCTGCACGGCGTCGGCGCCTCGGTGGTCAACGCCCTGTCGTCGAAGCTGGTGGCCGAGGTCGACCGCGACCGCGCCACCCACCGGCTGGTCTTCCTCGAGCGGGTACCCGGCAACTACACCACCGCCGGTAAGTTCAAGCCGACGTCGAGACTGGCCAAGGTGAAGAAGGTGCCGGCCAACCGCACCGGTACCCGGGTCCGGTTCTGGCCCGACCTCGAGGTCTTCGATCCCGATGCTCGCATCGAGTACGACCAGGTCCGCGATCACGTGGCCAGGGTCTGCTTCCTGGTGCCGGGCCTGAAGGTGACCCTGCACGACAAGCGGGGCAAGGGCACCAAGCCCGAGACGTTCGTTGCCAACGGCGGCCTGGCCGACTACGTCGACTACCTGTCGATCGGCGAGACGGTCACCGACATCCTCACGATCCACGACGAGGGCAGCTTCGACGAGAAGGTCCCGGTCGACGGGAAGATGCAGACGGTGACCCGGCCGTGCACGGTCGACGTGGCCGCCCGCTGGGTCAAGGGCTTCGACTCCAGCCTGGTCAGCTTCGTCAACACGATCCCGACCTCCGACGGCGGCACCCACGTCGCCGGCTTCGAGCGGGCCCTGTCCCGGGTGGCCAACGAGGTGCTGCTGGCCGACGCCCGCAAGCTCAAGAAGCTGGCCAAACAGGGCAACGACCGGGCCACCCCGGCCGACATCCAGGAAGGCCTGGTGGCGGCGGTCAAGGTCACGTTCCCCGAGCCCCAGTTCAAGGGCCAGACCAAGCAGGAGCTCGGCACACCGGCGGTCCAGAACCTGGTCTACGAGACCGTCAAGTCGGGCTTCACCGACTGGGTGTCCGGCGGGGGCAAGAAGTCGCAGATCAACGCCCTGCGGGAGAAGATGGCCCAGGCCGTCGTCAATCGGGTGGCGGCCAAGCAGCAGCTCGACGCCAGGCGCAAGGCGGCCAACCTGTCGTCGACCGGGATGCCGGACAAGCTGGCCGACTGCCGGCTCCACGGCCCCGACTCCGAGCTGCTGATCGTCGAGGGCAACTCGGCCGCCGGTCCCGCCATCCAGGGCCGCGACGCCGAGACGATGGCGGTGCTGCCGCTGCGGGGCAAGGTGGTCAACGCCGGCAAGGCCAGCCTCAAGCAGGTCATCGAGAACACCGAGGCCCAGGCCCTGATCACCGCCATCGGCGCCGGCTCCGGTCGGGACTTCGACATCGACCAGTGCCGCTACGGCCGCATCATCATCCTGTGTGACGCCGACGTCGACGGCAGCCACATCCGCTGCCTGCTGCTGACGCTCTTCTACCACCACATGCGCCCGCTGCTGGAGAACGGCATGGTCTACGCGGCGCAGCCGCCGCTGTTCGCGACCAAGCACCGGGGCGAGCTGATCTACGCCTTCGACGACGACGAGCGGGACCGCCGCAGCGAGGAGCTCGGCATCGGGATGGAGAAGTGGAAGCGGTTCAAGGGCCTCGGCGAGATGAACGTCGACGAGCTGGCCGAGACCACCCTCAACCGGGAGACCAGGATCCTCAAGCGGATGGACATGGACGACGGCCGGCACGCCGAGAAGGCGGCCCGGCTGTTCGAGGTCCTGATGGGCAACGACGTCGCCACCCGCAAGGACTACATCGTCTCGAACTCGGGCCTGATCGACCAGGACCTGCTCGACATCTAGGTGTCCCGGTCAGGAACCGACCAGCATGCTGCGCAGCATCCAGGCCGTCTTCTCGTGCTGCTGCATGCGCTGGGTCAGCAGGTCGGCGGTCGGCTCGTCGTTGGCCGCCTCGGCCGCCGGGAATACCGAGCGGGCGGTGCGGACCACGGTCTCCTGGCCCTGGACCAGGCGCCGGATCATCTCGGTGGCGTCCGGGGCGTCGTCGTCCTCGGTGATCGAGGTCAGCGCGGCGTACTGCCGGTAGGAACCCGGGGCCGGCTCGCCGAGGGCCCGGATGCGCTCGGCGATGAGGTCGACGGCCAGCGCCAGCTCGGTGTACTGCGTCTCGAACATCAGGTGGAGGGTGTTGAACATCGGACCCTCCACGTTCCAGTGGTAGTTGTGCGTCTTCAGGTAGAGCGTGTACGAGTCGGCCAGGAGCCGGGACAGGCCGTCGGCGATCGCCTTGCGGTCGGTCTCGTCGATACCGATGTCGATGGTGGGTGCGGGGCTCATCAGAGACTCCTCTGGTTTTCGCGTCTGGATTCTTTCCTCGGTCTCCAGTCTATCGAGACAGAGTCTCGATAGCGATAGAGTCTCTTGTCACACTCAGTCCCGTTTCGGACCGGTTCTCGTCGGGCCTACACTGACGTATGGCCACCCTCGTCGAACGTCTCGAAGCCTCCGGGCTGCGGCTCACCGCCCAGCGCCGGGCCATCGCCGAGGCCCTCGACGGCACCGACCGCCACGTGACCGCAGACGACCTGCTCCCCCAGGCCAGGGCCCGCATCCCCGAGATCGGCCGGGCCACCGTCTACAAGGCGCTCGCCGCCTTCGTGGCCACCGGACAGGTCGGCGAGTTCGCCCTTCCCGGCGAGCCGGTCCGCTACGACCCCAACGCCGGCGTCGCCCACCACCACGCGGTGTGTGACGCCTGCGGGGCGGTCATCGACGTCCCGATCGGTGACGACCTGACCCACCTGGCCCCGCCCGGCTTCGTCGCCCACTCGGGCGATCTCGTCCTCCACGGCCGCTGCGCAGCGTGCGCCGGCCAGACGAGCTGAGCGGCACTAGGATCGACCCATGGGTCTGCTCGACAAGCTGCTGTTCTGGCGCTCGGACGACACGCCGGAGTTCGGCGTCGACGGCTGCTTCACCCTGCCGGGGGCCGAGATCGGCATCGAGGCCGACACGCCGGACGACCGGCCGGCCGACGGCGACGCCTGCGAGGCCACGGCGGCCGACGACACCTCCGGGTCGAGCTGGTAGGGCTCGGCGGCCTGGCTCAGCCGCCGACGACGAACCGCTCGTGGGTCCCCTCGGACACCACGGCGTCGCCGCACACCACCCGGGTCGTGAACACCAGCCGCTTTCGGTCGCGGTCGGTCATCTCGTAGCTGACGTCGACCTCATCGCCGGAGGCGGCCGGGGCCGAGTGGCTGACGCAGACGTGGATCCCAACCGTCGTCTCGCCGTCGTCGAGGTGCTCCTGGACGCCGGTGAGACAGGTCATCTCGATCAGGCGGACCATGTCGGGCGTCGACAGCACCTTGGTCGGCAGGTGGGGCGGGGACATGTCGTCGGTGACCGTGTAGCTCGCCGATCCGGTGAGGCCGATCTGCAGTGAGTCCTTCATCGGGGTCCAGTGTCGTCCAGACCCAGCTCGGGAGGCAACGGCCTGGCGTGCACGATGCCGAGGTGCTGCACCGCCCGGGTCAGCGACACGAACAGGTGGCGGAGCCCGGCGGCGGCCTCGACGATGGCGGCCGGCTCGACCACCACGACGGCATCGAACTCGAGGCCCTTGACCGCAAGCGGGCCGACCAGGGCGACGGCGTCGCGGCCGGGGAGCCCGGCCCGACCGACCCGGTCGACGGTGAGTCCGGCGGCGTCGAGGGCGGCCTCGATCGCCTCGTGCTGCGACTCGACGGCGACGACCGCGACCGAGGTCGTCCCCGCAACGAGCGCAGCCACCTCGGTTGCGGTGGCGGAGCCGAGCTCGCCGTCACCGCCGACCGACAGCACCAGCGGCGGTGCGCCGCCCCGCCGGACCGAGACGGCCGGCGTGACCGTCGGTGCGGCGTGGGGCAGGAGCCGGTTGGCGACGTCGAGGATCGACGCCGGGAGTCGGTAGCCGACGGTCAGCTCGGCCCGACGGACCGTGACCTCGGCGTGGTCGGTGGTCAGGGCCCCGACCGCGGCCTCCCACGAGCCGATGGCCTGTGGCGTGGTCGCCTGGGCCAGGTCGCCGAGGATCGTCATCGAGCCGCCCTCGGCCCGCCGACCGACCAGCCGGAGGGCCATCGGCGAGAGGTCCTGGGCCTCGTCGACCACCACGTGGCCGTAGCGGGTCGGCACCCCGCTGATCCGGGTCTCGGCCTCGTCGAGGATCGGGAGGTCGCCGACGGTCCACGGCTCGTCGGCCGCCTTCGACGCCCCCTTCCGGGCCAGCATGGCCTGCTCGTCGGGGCTCAGGATGCCGTCGGCCGCCACCCGCAACCGCCGCCCGGTGCCGTACAGGCCCTTGACCAGGGCCACCGGCGAGAGGTTGGGCCACAGCTTGTCGAGCGCCGTCCTGAATCCCCTGTCGTTGCGGGCCTCGGCGGTGAAGGTCGGCTCGGCGGAGCCGTCGAGCCCGGCCCTGGTCGAGTAGCGGCGCCAGGCCTCGGCCACGATCATCCGCCGGAGCACGTCCTTGCCGGCGTTGACCGGGATGCGGCGGGACAGCACGGTCTTGACCAGGCCGTCGAGGTCGTCGGCGGTGAACCGGACGACGGCCAGCCCCGACCGGACCTCGAGCCCGTCGGCCGGGACCCGGATCCGGTCCCGGATCGCCCCCTCGACCACGGCGGCCATGCGGACGTCACCCTTGAGGCGGGCCACCTCGGGCCGGTCGGTGGCCCTGACCCGGTACTTGGCCGCCAGCAGGCTGGTCAGCGTGGCCTGGCGGACCGAGGTCTCGCCGAGCGACGGCAGGACCTCGGCGATGTAGCGCAGGAACAGCGGGTTCGGCCCGAGCACCAGGACCTGGGAGTCCATCAGCTCCTGCCGGTGCTGGAACAGCAGGAAGGCGGCCCGGTGGAGGCCGACGGCGGTCTTCCCGGTCCCGGGGCCGCCCTGGACCACCAGCAGCTCGTCGAGCGGGGCCCGGATGATCACGTCCTGCTCGGCCGCGATCGTGGCCACGATGTCGCGCATCTGACCGGTCCGCGATCGCTCGAGCTCGGCCAGCAGCGGATCGGGCAGACCCGAGGCGCCGACGCCGTCCGGGTCGGTCAGGTCCTCGTCGAAGATCGAGACGATCTCGCGGTCGACCACGCTGAACCGGCGGCGCTGGTCGACCCCGCAGGGATCGACGGCCGTGGCCCGGTAGAAGCCGGCCGACACCGGCGCCCGCCAGTCGACCACGACCGGCGCCGAGTCCTCGTCCTCGACGTGGCGACGGCCGATGTACCAGCGCTCGCGGTCGTCGGTGTCGATCCGGCCGAAGCACAGCGGGCCGGAGCCGGCCTGGAGCTGCTCCTCGCGACGACGGAGGTGGTACTGGGCGACCTGGGCGTCGACGGTGTTCTCGGTCTCGACGATGCGGTCGCTGACCTCCCGGGCGCTCCTGGCCCGGACGAGCATGGCGTCGAGCAGCTCGTGGGCCCGATCGAGTCGCCGCTGCTCGTCGGCCAGCTCGGGATGGATCGATTCGGGCTCGCCCGTCGACACGGCACCTCCGACCTCGCTCACGACCAGCGTGATTCGTCGATCGAGGTCGTCGGCTCGACGGCCAGCGCGCCGGCCGGCTCGATGACCGCCTCGTCGCCCGTCGGACCGTCGAGGTTGCGGTAGAGCAGCGTCGAGCCGGCCGCCATCAGCACGGTGGCCCCGCCGAGCGAGAGCGAGCCGAAGACCGCGCTGAGCACGAACACGGCCAGGTTGTCGCCGAGCAGCAGGTTCAGGTCGTAGGTCTGGTCGGCCGGGTCGATCGGCTCGGCTCCCTCGGCCCCGGCCAGGGCGGTGAAGACCGAGCCGACCAGGCTGATGACGAGGATGATCGACAGCGACACCAGGGCGAGGACCAGGAGCCGCACCAGCAGGCGACCGAGCTGACGCCCGCTGGTCTCGTAGCTGACGGCCAGCGGCCGCACACCGTCGGGGCCGAGCATGGCCGCCTGGTCGACCAGGCTCAGCCGTAACCAGGCGAAGACGAGGCCGGCGATGACCAGCGGGAACGTGAGCACGAACACCGGGGACAGCACCGTCGCCACCAGGAAGCCGCCGCCGATGGCGGCGTAGATCGACCACCGGGCGACCGTGCCGACCAGGAAGGGCCGCCGCCGCCGGCCGAGGGCGGCGAGCGAGCGGGTCCATGGCTCGGAACCGCCCGCCTTGGCCACCCAGACCTGGCGGGTCGTGGCCGCCCGGACGACCGCACCGCCGAGCAGCGAAACCGGGATCAGGGCGAGGTAGGCGACCAGGGCGCCGGACGAGCCGCCGTAGTCGATCGAGAAGGTGGCCTGCGCCTCGTCGAAGGTGACGACGGTGTCGCGGAGCCCGAACCACAGCGCGGCCGAACTGGCCAGGCCGACACCGAGCATGAACAGCACCACGAAGGGCAACAGGTGCCCGAGGCGCGACAGGCCGAGGCGGAACGCCTCCGAGACCAGGCGGTCGACCGGTCCGATCGGCCCGGGGCCGGTACCCCCGGGCGGGCCGACATCGGTTCCCGGCCGGTGTTGGCCCGGTCCGCCATCGCGAGGAGGCGGGCCCGGCTCACCGTCCCCGGTCGGCCGCGGCGCCGGCTGACCCTGGGTGGCCTGTGACCAATCCGTGCCGTCCCACCAGCGGAGCCCGGACCCGCCGTCGGGGTCGGGGTACCAGCCGGCCGGGGGGCCGGTGGGCGGGGGTGGCGCGGACACCCGTCAAGTCTGCCGGTCGTCGAGCTCCACCACTACCGCAAAGTGGTCGGAGGGGACGATCCCGTCGTTGGCGGCCACGCCGGCCAGCCGGGCCGAACGGGGGTTGCCGAGCGGCTTCGGCCGGGGCCAGGCGACGAAGACGTAGTCGAGCCGCCGTCTCGGCCAGAGCGCCTCGGCCGCATGAGGGTTGTCACGACTCCAGGTGTCGCCGTCGCCCTCGCCGACCGCAGCCCAGCAGTCGGTGAACACCAGCCCGGCCCGATAGGGGGCACTGAGGCCGGTCAGGCGCCGGATCTCGTCGGCCTCGGGCACCGCGTTGAAGTCGCCGGCCAACACCGGTGGCGGGGCCGTTGGATCGGTCGAACGGTGGCGGGCGACGAGATCGACGACCCGGGCCGCCTGGGCCGACCGCAGGGCGCTGGCGTCGTACTGCCAGGCCAGATGGGTGACCGTGAACGGCTGTGGTCCGGCCGGCGTGTCGACGATGGCGGTCAGCGCGCTGCGGTGCGACGGGTCGCCGGTGTCGCCAGGCAGCACGACCATCTCGGTGTCGACGATCGGCCAGCGGCTCAGGATGGCGTTGCCGAACGCCTGGGGTCCGCCACCGGGCACGGTCGTCCTGGCCACGGACAGCCCCAGGGCCTCCCCGAGCTCCTCGGCCTGGTCACGGCCGTCCGCAGCCCAGACCTCCTGGAGCAGCACGACGTCGGCGTCGATGGCCGCCAGCTCGGCCCGGATGGCGGGCTGGCGCTCCTCCCAGGGCCCGAAGCGCCACCACAGGTTCCAGGTCACGATGCGCACCGGAGCATCGTGGCACGGCCGGGGCCGGTTTCAACCCGGCCGTCGCTGGGTAGATCCCGGGAAGCCGGTCGGGTTGCGGTCGGTTACCGATCCATCGGACCACCTCGGCCAAGAACGTGGCCGCTGGTGCATCCAGCTCCGGTTGACGAACGAAGAACATATTTGATCGATCGCTCAGATCCACCCGCTAGCCTGTCAGGACACGCATGGACACCGAATTCAGCATCCACCCTGATTCCACCTTCGACTGGGCCGACGAGGCCCTCTGCAAGGGCCTGACCCACGTGTTCTTCGGTCCGGCCGCCGAGCGCCCCGAGCGCCGGGTCGAGCGGGAGGCCATCGCTGCGTCCTACTGCATGTCGTGCCCGGTGATGCTCGAGTGCCGCCAGACCGCCCGCCTCAACCGCGAACACGGTTTCTGGGGCTGCGAGAACGACGAGGAGCGGGCCGCCGCCGGCTACGCCCCCCGATCCCCGAGCCGCCGGGCCGTCATCCAGGCCAGGGACGAGGCCCGCCGCCGGCTCGGTCACGGCCCCGGCGAGCACCCGGTGCCCGTCGAGCCGGCCGCCGCCGCCCTGGTCGACGGCTGAGCGCCGGCGCCGGCGACGACCCGAGCCGATCGACGTCGCATGCCGACCAAGACGCGCTCCGATGCCGCCGGTACGATGACGCCGTGACCGCCCCACGCTTCGACGCCGTCCTGGTGCTGTCGTTCGGTGGACCCGAGCAGCCGGACGACGTCCTGCCCTTCCTCCGCAACGTCACCCGGGGCCGCAACGTCCCCGACGAGCGGCTCGCGGAGGTGGCCGAGCAGTACGCCCAGTTCGGTGGCCGCTCCCCCATCAACGACCACTGCCGCGCCCTGGTCGCCGCACTCGACGACGAGCTGCAGGGGGCCGGCCTCGACCTGCCCGTCTACTGGGGCAACCGCAACTGGCACCCGATGCTGGCCGAGACCGTGGCCACGATGGCCGCCGACGGCGTTCGCCGGGCGCTGGTGTTCGCCACCTCGGCCTTCAGCTCCTACTCGGGATGCCGGCAGTACCGCGAGGACCTCGAAGGGGCCCGCGACGCCGTCGGGCCGTCGGCGCCGCTGCTGCAGAAGCTCCGCCTGTTCTACAACCACCCGGGATTCATCGAGCCGGTGACGGCCAATCTGGCCGCGGCGATCGCCGGCGTCGAGGCCGACGTGGCCGCCGGGGTCAACCGCATCGTCTTCACCGCCCACTCGATCCCGGTGTCGATGTCCGAGTCGTGCGACTACGAGGCGCAGCTGCACGAGGCGGCCCGGCTCGTCATGGACGCCGCCGGGCTCGCCGACTGCGAGTGGGACCTCGTCTACCAGAGCCGCAGCGGGCCGCCGCACATCCCCTGGCTCGAGCCCGACGTCAACGACCACCTCGAGGCCATCGCCGGCGCCGGGATCACCGCAGCGACGCTCGTCCCGATCGGGTTCGTGAGCGACCACATGGAGGTCCTGTTCGACCTCGACACCCAGGCGGTGGCCACGGCCGAGGCCGCAGGGATCGAGCTGCGCCGGGCCTCGACGGTCGGCACCGACCCGCGGTTCGTCGCCATGGTCCGGGCGCTGATCGAGGAGCAGGTGTCGGCCGCCCCGCCGCTCTCGCTCGGACGGGACGGCCCCTGGCCGGACCAGTGCCCCGATGGCCACTGCCTCGGGCCGGCCAGGCCGGCCGGCGCCGGGCGCCCCGCCGAGGGCGGTCGGCGGGCGACGACGGTCTCGGTCTCGCCCCGGCAGGCCGCCACCCGCTGAGCACCGGTCCGTCACCCCGGGACGCCATCGCCGACCGACGACGGCGAGCTCGCGGACCCCGCGGCCCGCGCGACCGGGTCAGGACCGGTCGGCGACGACCGCGGCCGGGCCGTCCTCCGCCGAGACCGGCCCGCCGTCGCGGTTGCGCCGGCGCTCCCAGCGGGCGATCTCGTCGCCCATCGGCGTCGACGGTGGCCCGCCTGCGAAGGGCCACAGCTCCCGGGAGATCGCCTGCCAGTTGGCCTCGGCCTCCAGCCGGGCGAACAACCCCATCAGCCCGAGCGTGATCCGCTGCACGACGACGAAGTCGGGTGGCACGTTCAGGTGGCGCATGAGGTCGCCGTACTCGCCACTGGTGCCGAACAGGTGGTCGACGCCCTTGGCCGCATAGTCGGCGTCGATCACGGTCGGTCGGTCCTCCATCACGTAGCGGTAGTAGAACCGGAAGTACCGCTCGACCAGCTCGTCGCCGAACGGGGCGTCGGGGGCCAGGATGCCGACCCGCTCGACCAGCGACCGGAAGGCGGCGCCGTCCCGGTTGAAGACCATCTCGAGGATCAGGTCCTCGAACATCTTGGTCTGGGCCGGCTCGAACCGCTTGACCAGACCGAAGTCGAGGAACGTGACCCGGCCGCCCGGCCGGAACAGGTAGTTGCCCGGGTGGGGGTCGCCGTTGAAGATGTGGAGCTGGTAGATCGCTCCGAACGAGAACCGGAACAGCGTCTCGGCCGCCAGGTCCCGCTCGGCCTTCGACCAGCCGACGACCTCCTCGAACCGGCTGCCGGTGGCCAGCTCGGTCGTCAGGATCCGTTCCGTGCAGTAGCGGTCGACGACCGCGGGGACGTGGATGAAGGGATGGTCCTCGAAGTGGGCGCCGATCCGGCGCTGGTTGGCGGCCTCGAGCCGGTAGTCGAGCTCCTCGTTGAGCCGATCCTTGATCTCGGTCACGATCGGGCCCGGATCGACGCCGGGGAACATGGCCGCCATGCCGCCGAACAGCCAGTCGGCGTTGCCGAGGTCGGCCGACACCGCCTCGGCAACGCCGGGGTACTGGATCTTGACCGCAACCGCCTGGCCCTCGGCGGTGATGGCCCGGTGGACCTGACCGATCGACGCCGCGGCGATCGGTACCGGGTCCCACTCGAGGAACAGGTCGTCCGGATCACGACCGAAGGCCGCCTCGACCTGGGCGGCCGCCAGCTCCGGGGTCATCGGTGGAGCGTCGGCCTGGAGCGAGGCCAGCGTCTGGCGGACCGGCTCGGGCAGGCCCGTGTCGAGGTAGCTCGCCATCTGACCGATCTTCATCATGGCGCCCTTCATGTTCCCGAGCTCCCGGGTCACGTCCTCCGCGGTGCGGAGCTGGAACTCGGTGTCGAGCTCGGTGCGCCGCTCGGCCGAGGCGAAGGTGCGGCGAGCGCGGTGCAGGGCGTAGCGGCGGCCGCTCCGGGCGCCGAGACGGGCGAGGCGGAGATTCCTGGCCACGAGCCGCCGGCCGGCGACGGCCGAGGCCCGCTCCGGCGCCCGGAGCCGTGCGACGGCGGCGCAGGCGAGCAGAGCAGCGGCGGCCAGGCCGACGAGGGTGGCGAGCGGGCGGCGGGACCGCTGCCCGGTTGCACGGCGGGGCACGTCAGCTCGTGCCGTCTCGGCGGTGGTCCATGATCCGGCCAAGGGTAGGAGACGGCGAGCGGGTCGCGACGGGCCGGGCGAACCGGGCGGCGGGCCGGAGACTACGCTGGCCCCGTGGCCGGCCGCCCCCTCAACGAGTCCGAGCTCGACGCCTACGACGTGCTGCCCCGGTCGCTGGCCGCCCGGGTCCGGATCCACCGGATCCGAGTCCTCCCGGGCGGGTACGCAGGGATGACGCTCGGCACCCACATCCTGCTGGCCCGGCCCGTCGACGACGACGGCAGCAGCGCGCTGCTGGCCCACGAGCTGGTCCACGTCCGGCAGTGGGCCGACCAGGGACCGCTCGGCTTCGCCGGCCGGTACGTGTCGTCGTTCGGGCGCAACCTCGCCCGCCATCGGCGCTGGGACCGGGCCTACCGGAGCATCGAGGCCGAGGAGGAGGCTCGGGCCGAGACGACCGCCTGGTTGCGGCGCCGGGCCCGCGACGCCGTCGCCGAGCAGCACACGGCGAGCCACGCGGGGGAACCGGAGACCGGAACCGGACCATCAGGGCAGGCGCCGGGCGACGCTCACCAGGGGTAGAGCGACTCCTCCTCGAGCCAGCAGCCGGCGACGCCGGGGTCGAGGGCGACGGCCCGACTGCGGACGAGCTTCCAGGTCCCGTCGGTGAGCACCATCGTCGCCTCGGCCTCGACGGTGACCACGAGGTCGCTGATCACGGCACCGTCGGCCACCTGGTACGACTCCCGGTCGTTGACGTGGCAGGCGACGAGCTGGGCCGAGCCGCCGTCGACGGCGTCGATCCGGATCCGGTGGGACCGCTCGTGGTCGATCTCCGGCACGGCCCGCTCTGTCGGGGTCCGCAGGGCCCGGCCGGTCTCGGCCATGTCGGTCAGCTCGGCGTAGGCCGACTCCAGCTGCTCGCCGGCGGCGAGATCGGCCAGCGCCGGGAAGTCGAGCGCAGGGGTGGCGGTCGGTCGCTCGCGGGCCTCGCCGAAGGCCAACCAGAAGTCCTCGTAGCGACGGGCCAGGAACTCCTCGAGCCCGACCCCGGTCAGCGACTCGACGTCGACGGCGGGCGCCGCAGCGGCTCGGCCCGCACCCTCGTCGACGGACGGGCCGTCCGCCCCGTCGTCGTCACCGCCGGCGATCGCGGCGTCGACCCCGGTGCCGGGCGCGCCATCGTCGCCGGTCGCCGATCCGGTTTCGCTCTCGGTGGTGACGTCGCCGCCGGCCTCGGCGCCGGTGCGGTCGGTCGCCTGCTCGCCCGACCCGTCGACCGCGGTCGGGTCGTCGCCGCCGGCATCGCCGCAGGCTGCGAGGAGCAGGGCCGTGGTCGCCACCACCAGGGCGAGGCCCGAACGCCACGCAGGTGTCTTCATGGCCCTGGATGGTAGGCAGCGAGAGGGCGCGTCTCGGCCGCCGCAGTAGGATCGCCCACGTGACCACCGACGCCTTGCCGGTTCCAACGCCCTCGACGCCGGAGGCGTCACCGCTCCGAGCCCCTCGGAGACGGGCCGGTGCCGGTCGCACGGCGGTCGTCCTGGCCGCGGTCGGCCTGCTGCTGGCCCTGCTGGCCCCGGCCGGGGCGGCGACGAGCGCCGACCCGGTCGTGGTTCGGGCGCTGCAGGCGGACGGGCGCTTCGTCGAGGTTCCGACCGACGCGGCCGTCGAGGCCGCCGCCGATCGGGCCAATGCCGCCGGGGTCGCCTTCGCCTGGCTCGACCGGTCCGGCGACGAGCAGACCGCCGTCCTCCTGGCCGACGAGTACGTCGAGGAGCTCGGCGCCGCCAACAGTCGCTACGACACCGTGCTGCTGATCGTCGGCAACGGCTTCGCCGCCTCGTCGCTCGTCTGGGACCAGTCCGACCTCGACCGGGCCCTCGACGCCGCCTTCGTCGGGTTCGCCGACGGCGACATGGCCGGCGGGCTCGACGGCTTCACGGGCGCCCTGCCGGCCGCCGAGGCGTCGACCACGGCGACGACGACGGGCGCTGCGGGAGACCCCGATGACGACTCGTCCGGGGGTGGGATCGGCTTCGGCACGATCCTGCTGCTGATCGCCCTCGCCGGCGGCGGATTCCTCCTGGTCCGCAGCTTCCTGCGCCGACGGCGGGAGCGGGAGCAGGCGGCCGTCGACCTGGCCGAGGACCGGGCGGAGATCAAGGAGCAGTTGAAGAACAACGCCGACCGGGTGATCGCCCTCGGCGACCGGGTCATCGCCAGGAACGACCGCGAGCTGATCGTGCTCTACGAGCAGGCGAGCGCCGCCTACCAGCAGGTCAGCCACGAGGTCGACGAGGCGGAGACCGCAACCGAGATCGACGAGCTCGACGACCGGATCGACCACGCCGAGTGGCAGTTCGAGGTCATCGAGGCCGCCCTCGACGGTCGGCCCCGCCCTCGCCCCCCGGCCCCGAACGACGACGACCTCGACGACGAGGACGTCGATCACCTCGACGACCTCGGCGACCGGGCGGATCCTCGACGCCGGGACGATCAGGACCGGCTCGACGACGTCGACGAACGGGCGTCCGCCGGCGCCGGCCGGCGCGGGTCGAGGAACCTGCCCCCGCCGGTGGTCACCTCGCCGCGAACCGGGCGCAGCTCTCCCCGATCGACCACGCGACGCCGTGGTGGCGGCGGGCTCGGCGGGGCCATCGGCGGCGGGCTCGGCGGGATCCTGGCCGACATCGTGCTCGGCGGCGGCATGGGGGGCCTCGGCGGACGGTCGAGGCGGACCCGGACCAGGTCCGACCGCCGTGGCGGGATCTCGCCCGGTGGGGGCCTCGGTGGCGGTGTGCTCCGCCGGGGTGGCTCGTCGTCGAGCCGGACCCGCTCGACCGGCCCCCGCCGGCGTGCATCGAGGAGCTCGGGGGGCCGGTCGCTCGGCGGCCGGAGCCGGAGCCGCGGTGGTCGGCGGCTCTAGCCAGGGAGATCGCTGCGGCCGTGCGGACCGCGCCGGCACCCACCGGCCCGGGGGGCACCGGCCAGGGGATGCCAGGACGCCATCCACCAATCTGTCACACCCCTCGACGAGGATGGATGGCGTCATGACCGATCTGCCGCAGTATCTGTCACCGTCCTCGGCCGCGGCGTTCGAGGGCTGCCCCCGGCGCTGGCGGTTCAAGTACGTCGACCGGCTGCCCGAGCCGTCCGGCCAGGCGGCGCTGGTCGGTTCGTTCGCCCACCGGGTGCTCGAGCTGCTGTGTGAGCTGCCCAACGCCGATCGCACGCTCGACGCAGCGAAGCGCCTGGCCCGCGACGCCTGGCCCGAGTTCGAGCAGGACGACGACTACGCCACGCTCGACCTCGACGACGATGCGGCCCGGGCCTTCCGCTGGCAGGCCTGGCTCGCGGTCGCCGGGCTCTGGGAGCTCGAGGACCCGGCGGCGGTCGACGTCGTGTCGACCGAGCAGAAGGTCCAGACCGATCTCGGCCCCGTCCCCTTCGTCGGCATCGTCGACCGGGTCGACCGGCGAGACGGCAAGCTCGTCGTCAGCGACTACAAGTCGGGCACGCTGCCCGGGTCCCGCTGGCGGGCCGACAAGATCCAGCAGGTCATGCTCTACGCTGCCGCGCTGCACAGCTCCACCGGCGAGCTGCCCGATCGGGCCCGCCTGCTGTACCTGGGCCAGCGGATCCTCGACATCCGGGTCACCGAGCGCCGGGTCGAGGATGCCATCGAGCACCTGTCGGGCACGTGGCGTCGCATCGGTGAGGCGTGCGCCGACGAGGCGTTCGAGCCACGCACTACCGTGCTGTGCGGCTGGTGCCCGTTCCTCGACCGCTGTCCCGATGGCCGAGCCGAGATCGAGCGCCGGCAACGAGCCGGCACGCTCCCCGCCCACGCACCAGCGGCGATCGATCTCGACATCGAGGTCGAGGTCGAGGTCGGCACCGCCGCCCGAGTCGCCTGACGACGACCTTGGGCCGCTCAAGTCCGTCGCGCTTCTGGCCGACGGGAACACCAGCGGCGCGCTCGTGGTGCCGCCGACCGAGCCCAGGGGAAGCCGAACGTCCATGGCCGTCATCGATCATCCGACCATCGCCACGGTCACCGAGCCCGGGTGGTTCGACGACCCGCTCGGCGACCACAACCTCCGGTACTTCGACGGCACCTCGTGGACCGATCACGTGACCCACTTCGGCCCGACCCCCTGCAACGGCTGCGCCGACCGGCGCCACGACTGAGCCGATCAACCAACCGATCGGTCGGCCGCCGGCGACACGGTCGCCGTGGTCAGAGGCGCCCGGTCAGCTCACCCATCGCCCGGTCGAGATCGTCGATCTCCGCCTCGACGACCGAGTCGGCGCCGAGGAAGACGAACCGGCAACCGACGACCGGTCGCCCGGTCACCCGTTCCAGCAGGAGGGCGTAGGTCGCCCCCTGGAGGCGGTAGTCGGCGAGCTTGGTGGCGATCGCCTGCGCGACGGGCGGGACCAGTCGGTCGGTCTTGTAGTCGACGACGAGGAGCCCGTCATCGGTCTCGATGCACAGGTCGACGAAGCCCTCCACGAGGGCCCCGCCGATCTCACCGGCGACGTACAGCTCGCGGTGGTGGGGCCGTTGCCGAGCGAGCCGCAGCGTCGGGGCGTCGAGGGCGGCCCGGACCCGCTCGGCCACCGGGGTTGCGTCGGCCAGCCCCACGTCGGCCGCACAGCGGGCGGCGAGCACCTCCAGATCGTCGGGGTGGTCGACGTCGAGCTCCTCGAGCACGGCGTGCACCGCCGTACCGATGGCGGCACCGGACCCGGGGGACGATCCGGTGCCGACGGTCGATCGGACCGGGCCCGGATCGACGGGCAGCCGCGCCGGATCGGTGGCGGCCAGCTCCGTGGCCGAACGCGAGCGGCTGCGGTCGGCGCCGGCCACGATCTGGTCCTGGATGGCCCGCCAGCTGCCGACCTCCTCCCGGTAGTCGCCGCCGGCCAGGCGGAGCTGGGTCGGGGCCCGGGCCGCGTAGTGCTCGTCGCCCCGGCGCTCGAAGCCGTGCCACAGATCGGGGCGGTCCTGGATCGCGGTCCAGGTCCGGCGGCCGATGCTGCTCGGCCCGGTCTCCTTGTGGTGGGCGCTGACCACCAGGTGGTCGCGGGCCCGGGTGGCGGCGACGTAGTGGAGGCGGATCCGCTCGTTCGCGTCGAGGATCTCCTCCATCGAGGCGTGCACGTCGTAGTCGGCGGTCTGGCGGTCCCGGCCAAGCCGGACCTGTGGTCGCTCGCCCGGCGGGAACAGCACCTGGGGGCCGGCCCGACCGGCGGTCTCGCTGGTCGGGGCGCCGGCGAGCACCACCATCGGGAACTCGAGGCCCTTGGCCCCGTGGATCGTCAGCACCCGGACGGCGTCGTCGTCCGGCTCGGACGGGATCGGCTCGGTGATCCGGGCCAGGTCGCTCGCCTGGATCTCGACCCATTCGACGAAGTCGTGCAGATCGCCGCCCTGGGTCTCGGCGAAGGCCCTGGCCTGCTCGGCCAGGAAGCGGTAGCGCCGCCAGCGATCTCGGGGGCGGGGCTCGGCCAGCGCGGCCTCCCGGAGCCGCCGCTCCCGCACGATGCGGTCGATCAGCGCCGCCGGGGGCGACCACCAGCGGTCGGCGTGCCAGGCCCGGAGCACGGCGAACGCCTCGGCCACCGGGTGGTCGGCGACCTCGGCCCAGGTCGGCGGTGACCCGTCGTCGCCGACGGATCCGTCGCCGCCGTCGGTGGTGACCCGAGGGTTGCCGACGGTCGGATCGTCGAGGTCGGTCCGGCGGTAGTCCCACGAGCCACCGGCCAGCTTCCAGTCGAGCAGGGCGTCGTCGGGGAGGGCGAACAGGGCCGAGCGCAGGGTGGCGACCACGTCGACGGAGTTGGTCGGGTCGACGACGGCCCGGACGCCGGCCAGGACGTCGCGGACCTCCTGGGTGGCGTAGACCAGCGAGTTGGTCTCGGGCCGGAACGGCACGTTGGCCGAGGCGAAGGCCGCCTCGAGCGACGGAAGCGAGAGCCGCGACGGGATCAGCACGGCGATGTCGCACAGCCGGACCGGGCGCCATTGCCCGTCCCGGAGCACCGGCCAGGCCTCGTCGACGGCCCGGCAGACGACGGCGGCGACATCACGGCCCTCGATCTCCCGGATCTGCTGGATCTTGGTCTCCCTCGGGTGGGGGTGGCCGAGCACGGTGACCGGCGGCGGCTCGGGCTCGCCGTCATCGGGGGCCGGGCCGGGCTCGCGGGCGGCGTCGAGGGCGACGTAGGCCGGCTGAACCCCGGGCGTCCCCTCCCCCATCTCGGTGGCGAAGAGGTGGTTGACCCAGGCCAGGATCCCGGGCACCGACCGGAAGTTGGTGGTGAGCCTGGTGGTCTCGTCGACCAGCACCTCCTCGGTCTGGGCGTAGACCGCGATGTCCGCCCGCCGGAACCGGTAGATCGACTGCTTCGGGTCGCCGACGACGACCAGCCGCCCCGGCTCGATGTCGTCGACCAGATCGGGCCACCCCCGCTCGCCGACCGGGTCGGAGGCGGCCAGCAGCACGGCCAGCTCGATCTGGATCGGATCGGTGTCCTGGAACTCGTCGAGCAGGATCCTGGTGTAGCGCTGGTGCAGCGTCTGGCGGACGACCTCGTCGCGACGGAGCAGCCGGCGGGCCAGCACCAGCAGGTCGTGGAAGGCGAGCTCGCCCTTGGTCTGGCGGACGTCGACCCGGCGGCGGACGAAGTCGGCGATCAGCACGACGAAGTAGTCCATGACCTGGCTGCGGTAGACGTCGATGCGGTCCCGCAGGGCCTGGTGGAAGGCGTCGACGGCGGTCTTGACCGCCGGCAGGCCGACCCCTCGCCAGCTGTCCTGCCGGCCGCGGCCCCGGTGGGGCACCCGCAGCTGGCGGAAGCTCTGGACCTGGTCGAGCTCGTCGACCCGAGACAGGCGGTCGACCTCGTCGACGTAGGCCCGGAGGAGGCCGTGGTAGGCGTCGTCCGGGCTGATGCAGAGCTCCAGCATCGCCTCCAGCTCGTCGACCCCGTCGAGCAGGTCGTCGAACGTCATCTCCGACAGCACCGGTGGCTCCCGGTCGACGAGGTCGAGCAGATCCCAGTTGTCGTCGAACCGCCGGGCCACCCCGGCGAACTGCTGGAGCTCGATGCCCATCGCCGCCGCCCGGACCTGGAGCTCCTGCAGCGACAGGTCGTCGCCGACCCGGCCGCGGAACACCCGCCAGCTCTCGTCGAACTCGAGCGTGCTGGTGATCTCGTCGACCACCCCGAACCCGGGCGGGAGGTCGGCCTCGATCGGGTGCTCGGCCAGCAGCCGGAGGGCGAAGCCGTGGAGGGTGCTGAAGGCGGCGGACTCGACCTGCCCGGCGGCCATGGCCAGCGAGGGATTGCCCGAGTCGGTCGCCCTGGCGTCGAGGGCGTCCCGCACCCGGACCCGCAGCTCCCTGGCCGCCGCTTCGGTGAAGGTGATGGCGGCGATCCGGTTGACCGGCACCCCCGATTCGACGAGGTGAACGATCCGCGACACGAGCGACGAGGTCTTGCCGCTGCCGGCGCCGGCCTCGACGAACAGGTTGCGGTCGAGCCCGGTGGTGATGTCGCGCCGGTCGGTGGCGTCGACCAGCTCCGCCGACGGCCCTTGGCTCGTCGCCGCGTCAGCCATCGGCGGCCTCCTGGCGACCGAGGAGGATCTCGACGGGGGTCAGCGCCGGGTCTTCCCTGACCCGTTCCCACTCGCTCTGGCGGTCGGTCGGGCAGATCCGGTCGAAGTCGCAGAACCGGCAGTTCTCGAAGCTGAGCCGGGGCCAGCCGACGACCTCGCCTGGCACGCCGGGGAACACCCCGTCGCCGATCCCGTCGAGGGCGGCGCCGACCGCCCGCTCGAGGTCGGCCTCCAGGTCGTCGTCGAGGGATATCTCCTTGATCTCGTCGACCTTGGTCAGCCAGTACAGCCCGGACCGGCGCCCGTCCCGGCCGAGCCGCTCGGCCACCGCCCTGGCGTACAACGGCAGCTGGAGCCGGCGGCCGTCGTCGAGCGGGTTCTCGGCCAGCTTCTCGAACGGCCGCTTCGACCCGCCCTTGTAGTCGATGACGAGCAGCCCGCCGTCGGCGGTCAGGTCGACCCGGTCGACCGTGCCCCGGAGCCGCATCCGCCGGCCGGCCCACAGCCCCTCGAGCGCCGGATTCTCGGCGAAGCCGAAGGCGTACTCGGCTGCGAACGGGGTCGAGCCCCGATCGGCCCGGAGCGCGTCGTCGGTGTCGAGGAAGTGCAGCAACTCGGCGTAGAGGCTCCGGCGCAGGAGCCGGGTCTTGACCTGACCGCCGGTGATGCCCCTGACCTCGGCCGCCTTGACCTCCTGGTCGAGCAGATCGAACAGGTGGGCCCGCCGCTCGGTCGACCACGGCTCGCCCGGCTCGGGCACGTCGCCGTCGGCCAGGGCGTCCGACACGAACCGCTCGAGGATCCGGTGCATCAGCGTGCCCCGATCGCGGGCGGTGATCTCGTCGATCCGCTCGGGCCGCTCGTCCTCGCCGAGACGGAGCACCCGCTGGAAGAGGTACTTGCGGGGGCAGGCGGCATAGGTCTCGAGCGCAGTCGGTGACAGCAGCCGCTCGGTCGGGTCGAACCGCCCGGCCGGGACGCGACCGGCGTGGGCGGTCAGCTCGGGGCGTGACCGGTTGGCCAACCGCCCCAGGTTGGTGGCCAGGGCCGGATCGGCTGCCGCCAGCTCGTGGGTCTGGACCGGATCGTCGTTCTCGACGTGGGCGATGAGCGAGCGGAGGGCGAAGTCCTCCACGCTGATCGGGCGGCCGTGGTCGAGCAGGCCCTGGTGGTGGGAGTCGATGGCCTGCCGACCGGCCACGAGGTGATCGAGCAGGCGGGGCCAGGTCCGGGACCGGTTCGAGCGCAGGTCACCCCGAGCCGTCAGCAGGAGGGCCGGTCGGCGGGAGGACGCGGCGGCCAGGGCGACGGCCCGGACGTCGACGTCGGTCACCGAGGTCTTCTCGATGAGCATGCCGGCGCCCGCGGCCCGGAGCTGGTCCGGCAGCAACGAGTCTTCGCGAGGGGTCCGGGGGAACCAGCCCTCGGCCAGACCGACGACGGCGATGCGCTCGAACCCGAGACCGGCCACGCTGGCCACCGGGCCGATGTAGACGCCCCGGCCGAGTGGCCGTCCGGGAACGACGGCGCCGCCGAGCTCGGCCAGCACCGTCGCCTCCAGGGTGTCGAGGGTCGGGGGCAGACCGAGCTGGTCGAGGCCGGCCAGATCGCCGACGAGCCGGGCCACCCGGTCGAGCGAGCGACGCTCGACCTCGGGCCACGCCCCGGACCAGCGGTGATCGGCCCGGTCGTGGCCGGCACGGTCGTCGTCGGCGGCCGGCCCCGACTCGGCCGGGTCGAGCAGCAGGTAACGGTCGAGGAGACCGACCGCCCAGACGGCCCAGGCGGCCCACGTCCGCTCTGACGGCGGCCGCAGCCGCTCGATCAGCTCCTCGACGAAGCCGGCCAGCTCGACCGTGGCCGACTTGGTCTCGTCGCCATCGGAGCTGCCGGCCAGCTCGGCCAGGCGGGGCAGCCAGTGGTCGCCGTCGATCACGCCGGCCTGGCGGGACAGCCGGTCCCACAGCGCCGCCGGCACCTCGACCCCGGTCCCGTCGTCGATCGGCGCCGCTCCGAGCAGCGTCATCACCGCCTCCCGCTCGAGCCCACGGGTGGCGAGGGCCAGGAGCCGCCGCAAGGTCCGGCCGGCCAGCGAGAGACCGAGGCGGCGATGCCCGGGCCCCGACCACGGGAGGCCGGCGGCATCGAGCTGATCGGCCAGCAGGGTGGCGTACGGCTCGGGCGCGGCGTACAGCACCGCCAGGTCGGTCAGGGGCACGCCGGCCGCTGCGTGGGCCGAGACCTCGCGGAGGGCGGACCGGACCTCTTCCTCGGGGTCGGAGACCTCGAGCACCGACGCCGTCGCCACCGTCGGTGCCGGCCCGGCGTGCTCGGGTTCCCGCTGGACGCTCCAGGCCCCGAGCCGGCGCAGGTGTCGGTCGTCGATGGCGCCGACGCCGGTGAGGCCGACGTGGACCTCGCAGTCGGCGCGACGGGCCAACGCCTGCACCAGACGACCCTCGTAGGGTCGCAGCGGCTCGGGCAGGAACAGCACGAGCGGGCCGAGAGCCCCGGGCTCGAGCCCGGCCAGGCCGTCGAGGGCCAGGTCGAGCAACCGGTCACCGCTGCACGGCTGCGTGCCGACGATGGGGCCGTCGCCGGCGTCGGTGATGACCGACTCCCGCTCGCCGCCGGTGTCGGCCAGCGGGTCGCCCAGGTCGTCGCCGCCGTCGAGACGATCGAGGGCACCCCTGACCACCCGCAGGGCGTCGGTCGACAGCCCGGTCGACGCCATCTCCAACCGGTCGAGAACGTCGGCCGGCAGCCCGGTCAGCTCCTGGTGGAAGGCGACGAGGCGATCCTCGGTTGTCCTGTGGTCGGCGACCCGCCCGAACCGGCCCGGCTCGGTCCGCAGCTCGGCCCGGATGGCCGCCGCCATCTCCGCCTTGCCGGCCGGTCGGAGCCCGGCGGCTCGCAGCTGCGGGCGGGCCAGCTCGGCCACGAGCCCGTCGAGCGTGGTCACGGTGACCCCGGCGATCCCACCGCGCCGGCGGCCGAGGGCCCGCCTGACCCCGACGGCCATCACCGGCGTCGTGCAGATCACCCGGGCCGGACCGAGCACCGAGCCGTCACGGAGCGCGTCGAGACGCCGCCCCAGAGCGTCGATGGCCGCTCCGCCTGCCGGAAGTGTCCTGACCCTGCCCATCTGCGACCCAAGGCTAGGTCGCGGTCCCGGCCGAACTCGCGGACCGGGGGTGAGATCGCGCCCTGCGTTGGATGGGGCGAGTCGATCGTCACCCGAGGTGGCCGGCTCGGCCGGTCGGGCTGCCCGAGCCGGGGCCCTCGCCCGCCGCTCCCGTCACTCCCAGAGGTTGTCGACCACGTCGAGCCACAGCTGCACGGTGAGGCGGAGCGACTCGATGTCGATCCGCTCGTCGTGGCCGTGGAATCGGCGGAAGAACTCGCCGGTGTCGACCCGCTTCGACAGCAGACCCGCCCCGTAGGCGATCGAGCCCCGGTTGCGGAAGAACCGGGCGTCGGTGCCCCCGGTGACCATGCTCGGGACGACCAGGGCATCGGGGTAGGCCTTGGCGATCGAGGCGCTGAGCGTCTCCCACAGCTTGTTGTCGGTCGGCGACGAGGTCGACGGGTCATGCTTGATGATCTCGGTCTCGACTGCGTGGTAGAGGTCGCCGAGCGCAGCCCGGACGTGGGCGTCGACCTCGTCGAGGTCCTCGCCCGGCAGGGTGCGGACATCGACCTCGATCGTCACCGAGTCGGGGATCACGTTGGTCTTGACCCCGCCCCCGATCACGTTGGGGCTGAACGTCGTGTGGCTGCAGGCGTGGGCGTTGCCCGCGATCTCGGGCGGCAGCTGGGCGATGGCGTCGTCGAGTGCGCCGGGGTCGAGCAGCTTGCGGGCGAGCGAGTCGTCGAGCCCCATGGCCTTGACCCTGGCCGCCCACAGCTCGTCGAGTTGCGGACTCGGACGGTAGGCGCTGAGCCGGCGGACCACCTCGGCCGCCTTCACGAGCGCGTTGTCGGTGCCGTAGGGCATCGAGCCGTGGCCCGGGGTGCCCTTGACCGTCAGGCGGCGCCAGCTGATGCCCTTCTCGGCGGTGGTCACCAGCAGGCTCATCCCGGCCGGCGAGTAGAAGGGGATGCCGCCGAACTCGGTGAGCACGAACTCGCAGTCGAGCGCATCCCACTCGTCACGAACGAGGACCTCGGCACCGTGGGTCCCCCCGGCCTCCTCGTCGGCCACGGCGAAGTACACGATGTCGCCGGGGAACCGCCGCCCGGAGGCGACCAGGTGGCGGAACACGACCGCCATCGACGAGGTCAGGTTGAGCATGTCGACGGCGCCCCGGCCCCAGATCTCGCCGTCGATCAGCTCGCCGCCGAAGGGATCGTTCGTCCAACCGTCCGGCGAGACCGGCACGACGTCGGTGTGGCCCATCAGGCAGAGCGAGGGTGCCGTCGGGTCGGTGCCGGGCCACCGGGCGATCAGCGAGGTGCGTCCGGGGGTCGGCTCGTAGGTCTGGAGGTCGACGCCCGTGCCCTCCAGCTCGTCGCGCAGGAGCCGGGCCGAGCGGTCCTCGTTGCCCGACTCGGGAGTCCCGTCGTTGACGCACTGGTTGCGGATGAGCGCCTGCAGCAGCTCGACGGTCTCGTTGGTCAGCCGATCGATCATGCCGGCGAGGGTAGTGCCCGGGCCGGGAGGGGCCCGAACGCGCCGGAGCGGGACCCGCGGGCCCCGCTCCGTGACACGTCGTCGGCGATCGAGCCCCGGTTCCTAGCGGTTCTCCAGGGCCTCGATCAGCTGGGGCATGACCTTGTGCACGTCGCCGACGATGCCGAGGTCGGCCACCCCGAAGATCGGGGCCTGGTCGTCCTTGTTGATGGCGATGATGTGCTTCGACCCCTTCATGCCGACCAGGTGCTGGGTTGCACCCGAGATCCCGCAGGCGATGTAGACGTCGGGCTTCACCACCTTGCCGGTCTGGCCGACCTGGTAGGAGTAGGGCACCCAGCCGGCGTCGACGATGGCCCGGGAGGCCCCGGCGGCACCGCCGAGGGCCTTGGCCAGGCTCTCGACCATCTCGAACTTCTCGGACTCGCCGAGACCGCGACCGCCGGAGACGACCAGGGCGGCCTCGTCGAGCTTGGGGCCGTCGGACTCCTCGACGTGACGCTCGGTCACCGTTGCCCCGGCCGACGAGCCGAGGTCGGGCACGTCGAGGTCCTCGACGTCGGCCTCGTCGCCGTCGGACGGCTCGGCCGCGAACGACTTCGGCCGCACCAGTACGATGTACGGGCCCTCGCCGGCGAACTTGGTCTTGACGTTGGTCGCGCCACCGAAGACCGGCTCCGTGCCGACGAGCGAGTCCCCGTCGAGCTCGATGTCGACCACGTTGGTGATCACGGTCCTGTCGAGCTTGACCGACAGGCGGGCAGCGATGTCACGGCCGTCGTAGCTGGTGCCGCAGAGGAACGCATCGGGGCCGTCGCCATCGTCGACCGCAGCGGCGATGGCCGCCGCCGTCGGCACGCCGACCAGGGCGCCGTCGAGGTCACCGGTCTGGTGCACGGTCTCGCAGCCATACTCACCGAGGGCCTCGGCGAGGTCGTCGGCGTCGTCGCCGGCGTAGACGCACTCGACCGTGTCGGCCAGGTCGCGGGCCTTGGTGAGGAGCTCGAGGGTGGTCGAGCTGACCTCGCCGTCCTCGGCCTCGGCCAGCACCCAGATCTTGGAAAGGGTCATTGTCTCACAGCCTCCTCAGATGACCTTCAGCTCTTCCAGGAAGGCGACGATGCGCCCGAAGGCCTCGCCGTCGTCCTCGATGACCTCGCCCGCCTCCCGCTGGGGGGCGTCGGCGACGTCGACGATCTCCTGACCGGACCCGGCCCAGCCGACCTGGTCGGCCGAGAACCCGAGGTCGGCGGCCGACTTGACGTCGACCGGCTTCGACTTGGCGGCCATGATCCCCTTGAACGAGGGGTACCGGGGTTCGACCACGCCGGCGGTCACGCTGACGACACACGGCATCGGGCAGGTCACGTCGTCGTGGCCGGCGTTGGTCTGGCGCTCGATGCTCACGCTGTCGCCGTCGACCGTGATCGACTTGGCGGCGGTCACCGAGGGCAGGTCCATCACGGCCGCGATCTGCTCGGGCACCGTGCCGGTGTAGCCGTCGGAGCTCTCCGAGCCGGCGATGACCAGGTCGGGGCTGCGCTCGCCGATGGCGGCGGCCAGCAGCTTGGCCGTGGTCAGCGCATCCGAGCCGAGCAGTGTTTCGTCGGTGATCAGCGTGGCCTCGGACGCCCCCATGGCCAGCGCGGTGGCCAGCCCGGAGCGCTCGTCGTTCGGGGCCATGGAAACCAGGGTCACCTCGCCCTCGCCGGCCGCGTCGACCAGCTGGAGGGCCATCTCGACCCCGTACGAGTCGGACTCGTCCAGGATCAGCTTCACGTCCCGCTTGAGGGTTCGGGTCTCGGGATCGAGTGCTCCCGGATCGGCCGGATCCGGGATCTGCTTCACGCATACAACGACGTTCATGACGGGCATGGTAGAGGAAAAATTGACCGCCCGGTCAAACCGTTCGGGCCACCGTCGAACCCCTCGAACCGAGCCCGGCGCGGCAGACTGGACCGGTGCGCATCACCCTGGTCGTCAACCCGTTCGCGTCGTCGGTGACGCAACGGGTGCGGGTCAGGATCGTCCAGCTGCTGTCGGCCGATCACGACGTCGACGTGATCGACACGACGAAGGGCGGTCATGCCGTCCGTCTCGCCCACGGGGCGGGCAAGGCGGGAGCCGACCTGGTGATCGCCCTCGGCGGTGACGGCACCATCAACGAGGTGGCCAACGGGCTGCTCGGCACCGACGTCGCCGCGGCCCCGCTTCCCGGCGGCTCGACCAACGTGTTCGCCCGGTCGCTCGGCTATCCGAACGACCCGGTCGCCGCCACCGGCGTGCTCCTCGAGGCGCTCGACGCCGGTTCGATCCGCTCGGCCGGGGTCGGCCTGGCCGACGGTCGTGCCTTCCTGTTCCACGCCGGCCTCGGGTTCGACGCTGCGGTGGTCGAGCGGGTCGAGCGCCGGGGGCCGCTGAAGCGGGTGATCGGCCATCCCCTGTTCGTTGCTGCCGCGGTCGAGACCTGGCGCCGGTCCGACCGCCGCCGGCCGTGGTTCTCGATCACCGCGGACGACGGCCGGCGGCTCGTCGACGGGGCGATGGCCGTCGCCCTCAACACCCGCCCCTACACGTACCTCGGGTCCCGCCCCCTCGACCTGGCTCCCGAGGCCGGCATCGATCGGCCGCTCTCGCTGGTGGCGCTCGACTCGCTGACCGGCTCCCGCCTGCTGCCTGCTGCCGCCCGGGCGCTGTCCGGGCGGGGACGGCTTGGCCGAGGAAGGGGTGCCATCCACTGGTCCGATGTCGGCGCGGCCACCGTCCGCGGCTACCGACCGTTCCCGTACCAGCTCGACGGCGAGTTCATCGGCGTGACCGACCGGCTCCGCCTGGAGCACCGGCCCGACTGCCTTCGGCTGATCGTGCCGGCCACCGCACGGGCATCGGCGCCGCCGGCGGCGACATCGAGCGAGGTCGGGGTCGGCCTCGGGTCGGACGGCGGCGACGCCGGACCGGCGGCCGGCTGACGGACGGGCCGGGTGGTCCGGACCGTCGTTCCCGCCGGATCAGCCGCGGTCGAGGGCGGCGATGGCCCGCTGCGGGTCGTTGGTGATGATGCCGTCGACCCCGAGCTCGGCCAGCTGGCGGATCCGGTCGTCGTCGTCGACGGTCCAGACGTTGACCCGCAGCCCGGCCTGCTTGGCCTTGCCGACGAAGGCCCGGTCGACCAGCAGGTCGTGTGGATGGATGGCCTCGAAGCCGTGGGCCTCCGCCCGGCCGACCAGGCTGCCGGGATCGGCCTGCCCCCAGACCAGGAGCCCGAGCGGGAGGTCGGGGTCGGTCAGGCGGAGCCGCTCGACGGTGTCGACGTTGAACGACGAGATGATGACCCGATCGGCCGCGTCGGCCGCCGGCAGCATCGACAGGTGGGCGGCCACCAGGCCGGCGACGGCGATCGAGATCCCGTGCTCGGCGTCGTAGTCCGGCTCGCCCGGCATGTTCTTGATCTCGACGTTGACGAAGCGGCCGCCGACGACGTCGAGGGCCTCGCCCAGGGTGGGGACGTGGTCTGGCAGCGCTGCCGCCTCGGTGGCCCGGATCAGGGTGCCGTCACCGAGGTGGGCGTCGTGGTGGACGACCAGCACCTGGTCGGCCGACAGTCGTACGTCGAGCTCGATCCCGTCGGCTCCCTGCTCGATGGCGGCCCGGAACGCCTCCAGCGTGTTCTCCTGATGGGTCGACGACGCGCCCCGGTGGGCGATGATCCGTGGACGACCGTCGGTGTTCGACACCGGCACCTCTCCCCTGCACGACCGGACGTCGGCCGCCCTCTCCCTCGGCGACCGCCCATCGGCCGCTTCGTGCCCCGACCGTACCGTGATCGACCCGCGCGCCGCTTCTCCGAACTACCGTGTCGCCATCGCAACGGCAACGCCGCCGGTGCGGCCCCGGACCGAGGCTCGCTCGAACCGGTCGACCAACCGTCTGGCGAAGCTCGTCGGGCACCGAGACCAACGCCGACGGAGCGCCAGAAAGACGGGTGACAACCCCGCCGACCCGAACATTGACCGTTTTTGTTCGGCACCTACTCTTTACGAACTTCTAAACAATCGTCTACTGTTTGATCAAGGGAAGCGTAGGAGCCAGGCCCAGGGACACACGGATCCAGGGTGTCTGCTCCGGCGCGCCTCGACCGCCAGGTACCCGACCATCGACGCACGCTTGAGGGAGGAGACGTGACCGTCACCGGTTCGAAGGAGTTCACCAGGCCCCCGGGCTTCGAGCAATTCGAAGAGATCGCCAAACGGGTCGCCGACCGGAAGCCGGATCCCGATCCGGACCTGTCCTGGAGAGGTGTCGCCGCCTGCCGAGACACCAGTCCGGAGCTGTTCTTCCCCATCGGGACGACCGGACAGGCCGTCGAACAGATCGAGGCGGCCAAAGCCGTCTGCATGGCCTGCCCGTCGCAGGTCCCCTGCCTCGAGTTCGCCCTGTCGAGCAACCAGGACTCCGGCGTCTGGGGTGGCACCTCGGAGGAGGATCGTCGCCACCTCCGCCGCACGTACCTCAGCCGACGCCGCTGAAGCCGCGGGGTCGGACCCCGCCGCTGCCCACCGCCCGGTGCGAGCCGATCGAGGACGCACGTGACGCCACCGCTCGTCGGCGCCGTGGCGGAATCGAGGACGCCGAGCCCCGGCATCCGATCGTTGGCCCCCTGCTAGTCGGGGCCGTCACCGATCGTGACCCGAACCTCGGCCACCGTGCCCCGCTGAGGCCCGGTGGCCGGCTTGATCTTGAGCGCCCCGCCGAGCTCGCCCGAGATCAACGTGGAGATGATCGTCAGGCCGAGCCCGCCGGACGTGGCCACGTCGAAGTCGTCGTGGACGCCGACACCGTCGTCGTGGACCCGGACCCGGAGCTCGGTCGGCCCGTTCACCAGCTCGACGGTGACCGCCCCGCCGTCCGTCCCCGGTGGGAAGCCGTGCTCGATGGCGTTCTGCAGCAGCTCGGTGATGACCACGGCGAGCGAGCTGGCCTTGCTGGCCGACAGCGTCGGGCCCTCGCCGACCAGCCGGAACCGGATCGGCCGATCCGACGACACCAGTGAGCTCTCCGCCATCGACGTGATCGGCTGGATGACCTCCGTGAGCGCCACCTCGTCGCCGCCGCTGGCGGCGAGCATCTCGTGGATGATGGCGATCGACTGGATCCGCCTGACCGACTCGTCGATCGCGGTCTTGGCCTCGGGGCTCTCCAGCCGTCGGCCCTGGATCCGCAACAACGACGACACGGTCTGAAGGTTGTTCTTGACCCGGTGGTGGATCTCCTTGATCGTGGCGTCCATCGACACCAGCATCCGGTCGCGGCGGCGGAGGTCGGACACGTCGCGCATCAGCACCAGCGCCCCGGTCACCGTCCCGTCGGCGATCAGCGGCAGGATCCGGGTCAGGATCGTGACGTTGTCGCCCCGCTCCAGCTCGGACAGGATCGGTACCTGCAGCTTGTAGGCGCTCTCGATCAGGCCCCCGTCGAATCCGAGGTCCTCGAGCCGGCGGTCGACGATCCGACCGTGGTAGCCGGCCCGGTGCAGGGCCGACACCGCGTTCGGTGACGAGAACGTGACCCGGGTGCCGGCCTCGAGGACCAGCGCGCCGTCACCGACCCTGGGCGACTCCTCGCTGACCGCATCCTCGAAGGGGAACGGGAAGGTACCGTCGGCCATCATCTGCGACAGCCGCTGGAACACGTCGAGGTAGGTCCACTCCAGCTCGGACGGGAGCCGGTCCTCGAGCTGGCGGCTCTCGCGGGAGACGACGGCCAGCACGTCGCCATCGTGGAGGACCGGGATGGCGGTGATCCGGACCCGGCGACCGAGGGTCAACAGCTCGATCTCCTCCTCGTGGACCTCGCCCGTTTCGAAGGCCTGACGGATGAGCGGCCGCTGCTCGATCGGGATGAGCCGGCCGATCTGGTCGTCGACGTACAGCGTCTGGGCGGTGGCCGGACGGACCTGGCCGAGGACGACCAGCTCGGCGTCGGGGACGGCCGGGTCGGTCCGGCCGAACAGCAGCAGGTCGGAGAAGCTGAGATCGGCCATCGGGGCCCAGGAGCCGACGAGGCGACGCAGGTGGGCCCTGGCGCCGGCATCGAGCGCCATGTGCTGGCGGGTGAGCTCGCCCAGGGTGGCCATGGTCCGAGCCTAGGAGACGCCCGAGGCGACCCGGGGCCGTGCCGTCGTGGCGCCCGTCATGGTCCCGGTTCGAGCAGTCGGGCCAGGGCGCCGACATCGGTGAGGTCGCCGATGGCGACCGGGACGCCGACGACGGGCGTCTCGGCCGGCACCCCTGGCAGATCGGCGGCCCTGGCCCTGACCGCCAGCACCTCGATGGCGGCGGCCAGCGATGCGTCCTCGACGGACCGGGCGCCGGTCCGGCCGTCGAGGTCGAGGTCGAGATCGAGGTTCCACCCGGTCGGCGCCCGTTCGAGGCCGAGACCGGGGAGGAGGCGGTTGACCAGGACCAGCCCGATGGCTCGCCGACGCTCCCGGAGGCCGACCAGCAGCTCCTCGGTCCCGGCGACGACCGGCGGTTCGGTCGTGGTCACCGCGACGTACGACGTGTCCGGGGCGTCGAGACGGGCCTCGACCAGGCGGGAGCGCTTCACGAAGTTCGGCCGCAGGCGGGCGAACAGGGTGAAGAACTCGACGATCTGGCCGAGGAAGCGGTCGCCGAGCAACCGTTCGGCGACCGCCAGGAACGGGCGGGCGGCGGCGCCACCGATGCCCGAGCCGGCGCCGACGGTCAGCCACCGCAGGAGCCGGCTGTCGAAGAACTCGATCATCCGGCCCGGGGCGTCGATCAGGTCGATGGCGTGGCGGGACGGCGGGGTGTCGATGACGACCAGGTCGTGACGGTCGTCGCCGTCGAGGGTCAGCAGGTGGTCGAGGGCGATGTAGTCGTGGCTCTGGATGAACCGCCGGGTCAGGGTCCGGTACAGGCCGTTGTCGAGCAGGCGGCGGCGGGTCCGGTCGTCTGGGGCGGTTGCCTCGACCACCCGATCCCATCCCCGGGCCATGTCGATCATCACCGCCCACAGCCGGCCCTGCTCACCGACCGGGACCAGGATCGGCTCCTCGACGAGGCGGGCCATCCCCAACGCCTCGGCCAGACGCCTGGCCGGGTCGACGGTGACGACGACGACCCGCCGGCCGTGATGGCGAGCGGCCCGGATGGCGAGCGCAGCTGCGGTGGTCGTCTTGCCGACCCCGCCCGGTCCGACGACGACGACCACCCGCTGGCCGGCCAGGATGTCGTCGAGGGCGGCGAGGTCGCCGGAGGCACCGGTCACCGGTCACCCGCCATCGCGGCCGGTCGACCTGTCGGCCGCCAGCGCAGCCAGACCGGCCATGACGGCGCCGACCGGATCGGTCGGGTCGTCGTCGACGGTGGCGACCGGCAGCGGCGCCTCGGCACCGGCCCGGATGGCCCGCAACCGTTCGAGACCGGTCTCGGTCACGCGATGGCGGTCGAGGGCCAGGGCGGCCAGCCCGGCCATCGGCCCGTCACCGACGGCCCGGTCCGCCGCCTCCCGGAGACCGGCCGGCTCGAGCGTCGGGGGCAGGCGGTTGGCGACCAGCAGTTCGACGTCCGTCTCGGTGTCGGCGACGAGCCGATCGACGAGCTCGCCCGTCTCGCTCACCGACAGCTCGTCCGGGCTCGACACGACGGTCACGCCCGTCGCCGGCGAGGCGAGGATGGCCCGGAGCCAGCCGGTCTGCTCCGCCAGCGGCCCGCTCGGCACCAGCTCGGCCATCGTCCTCGGGGCGTCGAGCAGCTCGACGACGTGGCCGGTGGCCGGCCCGTCGACCACGATCTCGTCCCAGGCTGCGCTGCGCACCTCCCAGCCGATCTTGCCGATGACGAGGATCTCCCGGACCCCGGGGGCGGCGGCCGACACGTAGTCGAAGATGCGGGCGAGCGGACCGAGTCGGCGGGGACCGATCGGCAGGCGCAGGTAGATCCTGAGGTACTGGTCGAGGGCCTCGCCGGTGGTCAGGCGGAGGGTCTCGAACGGCGCCGGGTCGGACCAGCCGGCGACGAGGCGGTCGAGATCGCCGGTCCCGAGCGCGTCGACGGCGAGCACCCGGCGGCCCTCGGCGGCGGCCCGGGCGGCCAGTGCGGCGGTGACGGTGGTTCGGCCGACGCCGCCTTTACCGGCGACGATCCGCAGCCTCGTGCGGGGTCCCGTGGCGCCCTTCGACGGCGCCTGCTCAGGCGCCGAAGCCGATCCTTCGCTCGGTGTCGGTGGTGCCGAGCTCGATGAAGGCGATGCGCTGCGCCGGGACCGCCAGGTCCTTGCCCTTGCGGTCGGTCAGCCAGAGCACCTCGGACGACCCGGCGACGGCGGCCTCAATCTGGGACTTCAGCGCATCACGGTCGGTGTCGTTGTCCAGCTCGACCTCGATGACCTGCGAACTCTCGGCGATCCCGATCCGTACGTCCATGCGGCCCACGGTACTGGCTCGGACCGGGACCGGGGACGATCGAACGGCGAATTTCGCCACGTCGACGGACGGCCACGCCGGGCCCGAGCCGGCCAGGCCCGGCTACATGATCGTGAGCTCGGAGCGGTAGCGCTTGGTCGGGGCCAGCTCGACGTCGACCCGCTCGGCCAGGGCGGCGAAGGCCGCACCGGCCTCGGTCTCGGGACGGGCGGCGATCGGGTTGCCGTCGTCGGCCCCCTCCCGCAGGGCGGGCACGAGCGGGATCTGGGCCAGCAGCGGGACCTCGAGCTCCTCGGCCAGGACCTGGCCGCCACCGGCGCCGAACAGCTCGTAGCGCTTGCCGTCGTCACCGGTGAACCAGCTCATGTTCTCGATGACGCCCGACACCGTGATGCGGACCTTGTGGGCCATGTAGGCGGCCCGCTGCGCCACCTTCTGCGCCGCCGGCTGGGGCGTGGTGACGACCAGCAGCTCCGAGCGGGGCAGGAATTGGGCCAGCGACAGCGCGATGTCACCGGTGCCGGGCGGCAGATCGACGACCAGGAAATCGGGCTCGTCCCAGAACACGTCGGTCAGGAACTGCTCGAGCGCCTTGTGCAGCATCGGGCCGCGCCAGATCACCGGCTGGTTCTCCTCGACGAAGAACCCCATCGAGATGCAACGAACCCCGTTGGCCTCGGGCGGCACGATCATCTCGTCGATGACGACCGGGTCGCGCTCGACACCGAGCATCCGGGGAACCGAGAAGCCCCACACGTCGGCGTCGACGACGGCGACCTTGTTCTTCCGGCCCGAGCCGTGGTCACGGGCGGCGAGGGCGACCGCCAGGTTGGTCGTGACCGAGCTCTTGCCGACGCCACCCTTGCCAGAGGCGACCAGGACGACCCGGGTCCGGTTGTCGGGGTCGGCGAATGGGATGGCCCGGCCCTCGGCGTGGCCGTGGGCCTGGTTCGACCCGGCGGTGGCCGCCGGGTCCCCGTGGAGCTGGCGGCGGATGCTCTCGCGCTGCTCGTCGGTCATCACCCCGAACTCGACGCTCGTCCGGTCGACGCCGTCGAGGGCGGTCACCGCCTCGGTGACCCGGGTGTTGATCTCGGCCTTGAGGGGGCAACCGGGGATCGTCAGGTCGACCGCGACGACGACGGTCTCGCCGTTGATGTCGACCCGGGAGACCATGCCGAGATCGACGATGCTGCGATGCAGCTCCGGATCCTGGACCGGCCGCAGGGCCTCGATGACCGCTTCCTGGGTGACCGACACGACGGGGCTCCTCCCGTTTGGGCTGAGGGGGGTGGGGGGGATCGATTTCGGGCCGCCCGGACGGGGCCGAACGGCGGCTGGATGACGGGGTCGGGCCGCCCGAGGCGGTGCCGACCAGCTACCAGACGTAGACTACCTACGTGGCTTCTCGAGCCCTCAACCCGACGGAGTTTGCCAACCTCGTGAACGCGATCACCTCGGCGTTCGGCGACCCGACCCGTCGCAACATCTACCTGCTCGTTCGCGAGCACGCAGACGGGCTGACCGCCTCGGAGGTGGCCAAGGCCACCGGTCTCCATGCCAACGTGGCCCGCCACCACCTCGAGAAACTGGCCGGTGGCGCCTATCTCGAGATCAGCCAGCGACCGTCTGCGGGGGCCGGTCGACCGGCCAAGGCCTACCGGGCGACCGAGCAGGAGCTGGCCCTCGATTTCGACGTCGGTCACGACGACATCCTGGTGACCCTGCTCGGCAAGGCGCTGTCCCGCCTGCCGGTCGAAGAGGCGTCGCAGCTGGCCGAGGAGGTCGGGCTGGAGTTCGGCAAGCAGATGGCATCGACCATGGGTGACACCAGCGAGGGCCAGCGCTCGTTCCGCTCCGCCCTGCACGTCGTGGCCGATGCGCTCTCGGCCCACGGCTTCGCCGCCCACGCCGAGCGCGACGGCGAGGAGCTGCGGATCGTGTCCGGCCACTGTCCCTTCGGCGACGTCGCCATCGAGCATCCGGTCATCTGCGCCGTCGACCGGGGCATGGTCAAGGGCCTGCTCGGCTCGCTCTACGGCGCCACCGAGGTGGCCGTCACCTCGTCGGTCGCCCGGGGCGACGACGAGTGCATCACCGGCGTCGCCGATGCGGTCGTGGCGGCCGAGGAGCCATCCGACGGGGTCGGCGAGACGCCGGTCCGGCTCACCAGCTGACCTCCCGCCAGACAACCGAGCCGCATCCCTCATCTCGGAGCCAGCCGAGCCGACGCGGAGGCCATGACCCGATCGCGCGTGGTGCTCATGCTCGCCTGGGGCCTGCTGGCCGTCGGCTCCGTGGTCCAGTTCGCCCAGTCGGGTGAGGCGCCGACGGCGGCAGACCCGGAGCCCGCCGATGGTCCCGAGGTGCTCGGCACGGCGACCCCGGCCCGCCTGCCCGCCGTCGAGCAGGCCGGGCCCTCCGACGACGGGCCGCCCGACGGGGCCGGTGCGGCCTCCCCGGCCGCCGGGACGGGCGGTGGGGCCCCGACCGGCGCCGGTGGACGACCGGCCGACCAGACGACCGCGGTCCGACTCGTCGACGACCCGGCCGATTGGCCGGGACGGGCAGCTCCGGCGATCGTGGCCACCGTCGTCGGGGACGGGGTCGGGAGCCGGGCCGAGCCCGGTGCCGGCGCCGTGACCCACTGGTTCCCCAACCCGACCCAGTTCGACGGCGACCGGACGTTCCTCGTCGTCGACGACACGAGCTCGGACGACTGGGTCAAGGTGTCGCTCCCGGTGATGCCGAACGGGCAGGAGGGCTGGATCCCCCGGTCGGCGGTCGCGCTGTCGACGGTCACCCACCGGGCCGAGGTCGACCTGTCCGATGCCACGGTCACGGTGTGGGACGGCGACGAGCTGGTCCTGACCACCAGGGCGGTGACCGGCCGCCAGGCGACCCCGACCCCGCTCGGCCGGTTCTACATCCGCGACATCATCGCCCAGCCGAATCCGGACGGCGACTACGGCCCCTGGATCCTCGCCCTGTCCGGCTTCTCGGAGGTCCTGTCGAGCTTCCAGGGCGGACTACCGGCCCTGGCCCTGCACGGCACCGACGAGCCGGACCAGCTCGGCTCGGCCATCAGTGCCGGCTGCATCCGGGTCTCGAACGAGGTGATCTCGGCCCTCGCCGCCACGGTGCCGCTCGGGACCCCGGTGACGATCGTCGCCTAGCGGCTCGTCCCCACCGGTGCCCTGACCGACGAGCGTTCGCCCCGGAAACGGCGCCGAGCTCGGTGGCCAGGGCCTAGAAGCGGGGTGGACGCCTGGTCGAGCGGCGCAGCATCGTGAAGGGTCGGACCGGTGCCCTGGCCACGTCGGCCAGGCCGCCGGCGATCCGGCGACCGGTCCGCAGGCGGGGTCGGCCGAGCATGCCGGCCCGCACGAACACCACCCAGGACACGACGGCGAACACCGCCATGATCGCGGTGACCGTGACCCAGCCGAGGCGGCTCGACGAGCCGGGCAGGTCGGCGACGTTCATGCCGTACCAGCTGGTGATCAGCGAAAGCGGCAACAGGATCGCAGCGTAGACGGTGAGCACGGTCGCCGCCCTGGCCTGGCGCTCGGCCGAAGCCCCCCGGTAGGTGTCGAGGGTGTCGGTCAGCAGGCCCCTGGTCGACTCGAGCGACTGGACCACGAGGTTGTGGACGTCGTAGGCGTCGGTCAGGAGCCGAACCGAGCTCGGCGTGAGGAAGGCCCCGACGTTCGACCGCAGCGCCCCGATCACCACCCGCTGGGGTGACAGGACCCGACGGATCGTCGCCTCCTCCCGCCGGAGGACCTGGACCTCGGCCAGCACGTTCGGGTCGGCCTCGAGGGCGCCGTCGGCGAGGGAGTCGATCCTGGCCTCGAAGGCGGTGATGACCTCGATGTAGCGCCGGCCCATGACCTCGGCGAGCTGGGCGAACAACTCGTCCGAGCCGTGCTCGGCCATGTGCGGGTGGGCCTGGACGGCGTCCCACAGCCAGGCCAGGCCGGCGATGTGGTCGGCCCGGACAGTGACCAGCACCTGGCGGGTCACGAAGCAGTCGACCTCGTGGGTGTCGAGCCGCTCGCCGTCGGCGGTGAGGGCGTGGAGGACGACGAAGAGGTGATCGCCGTAGTCGTCGAACTTCGGGAGCTGCTCGACGTCGAGGATGTCCTCGATGGCGGCCGGATCGAACCCGAACCGCTCGCCGAGCCGGTCGAGCTCGGCCGGATCTCGGCCCTCGACGTCGAGCCAGACGAAGGCCCCGGCCGCCAGCTCCCGATCGAGGTCGTCGTAGTCGGCGGGGCGGAGGCAGGCGTCGTCGGTCCCGCGGACCAGGATCCGGTACACCGCCCGCCGCTCCCGTCAGTCCAGCGTGACCGGCGCCGGCTCGAACTCGAGCCGGCCGTGGTCGAGCTCGGGCAGGACGTAGCGGGCGAACAGGTCGCACTCGGCCTGGTGGGGATAGCCGGAGAGGATGAACGCCCCGACGCCGGCCGCCTGCAGCTCCCGGATCTTGGCCAGCACCTGATCGGGATCGCCGACGATCGCCGCCCCGGCCCCCGAGCGGGCCCGGCCGACCCCGGTCCACAGGTGGCGCTCGACGTAGCCGTCGTCGTCGGCCCCCTCCCGCAGCTCGGCCTGGCGGGCCACCCCGGCCGAGGTCGAGTCGAGCGAGCGCTGGCGGATCTTCCGACCCTCCTCGTCGTCCAGCTTCGAGAGCAGGCGGTCGGCGGCGGCCCTGGCCTCGCCTTCGGTGTCGCGGACGATCACATGGGACCGCCAGCCATAGCGCAGGTGCCGGCCCTTGGCCGTGGCCCGCTCGTCCATCTCCGCCATCACCGCCGAGACCTTGTCGGTGGTGTCGGGCCACATCAGGAACACGTCGGCACCGGCGGCGGCGCACTCCTTGGCCGCCGGCGACAGCCCGCCGAAGTAGAACAGCGGGCTGCGGCCGGAGACGGTGGCGATGCGGGGCGGGTCGATCGCCAGCTTGACGAAGTCGCCGTCGAGGTCGACCGGGCGACGGTCGAGCAGCTCCCGAAGGGCGTACATGATCTCGGTCGAGCGCCGGTAGCGGGACTCGGAGTCGAGCGACTCACCCGGCATCTCGGACGAGATGATGTTGATCGTCAGCCGCCCCTCGAGGATCTGGTCGACGGTGGCCAGCTGGCGGGCCAGCTGGGGCACGACCAGCTCGCCGCAGCGGACGGCCAGCAGGAGCCGGATGTGGGTGGCCAGCGGGGCGATGGCAGCGGCGAACGCCGTGTTGTCGATGCCGAGCGCATAGCCGGAGGGGAGCAGCACGTTGTCGTAGCCGTGCCGATCGGCGGTCATCACGATGTTGCGGCAGTGGGGCCACGAGCTGAGCAGGGCCTCGTCCGGCTGGCCGAGGAACTCGTAGTCGTCGTCGCACAGGGCGCTGAACCAGCTGACCTCGACGGTCATTGCGTGACCTCCCCGGTGGTCGCGGCGGCCTCGACCGGGGCGTCACCGCCGGCCTCGCCGAGGATCTCGGCCAGCGTCACCGGGCGGCCCTCGTCGATCGATCGGTGGGCGGCGACGCCCATCGCCACCGACCACAGCCCGTCCTCGAGCGTGACCGGCACCGGGGCCTCGCCCCGTATGGCGGCAACGAAGTCGAGGTGCTCGAGGTAGCTGGAGCCGTGGTGCAGCCCCTCGTAGGCCACGTGGCTGTCGTCGACGATCTCGCCGGGCACGTCGCCGATCCAGTCCCGACCCCGGATCCCGACCCGCAGCCGGCCCTCGGGCAGGAAGGCCTCGGCCTTGCCGGCGGCCCCGACCACGGAGATCTCCTCCTGGTGGTGGGAGGCGTCGGCGAACATGCAGAGATCGAGCATGGCCCTGGCGCCGCCCGGGTAGTCGACGATCACGTAGGCGTTGTCGAGCATGTCGGCCGGCCGATCGCCGTAGACCTCGTCGAGGTGGTTGACGTCCTGGGAGCCGGAGGCCATCACCCTGGTCGGGCGCTCGCCGATGATGAGGTTCATCAGGTCGAAGAAGTGGCAGCACTTCTCGACCAGGGTCCCGCCGGTGTTGGCCGAGAACCGGTTCCAGTTGTCGACCTTGACCAGGAACGGGAACCGGTGCTCGCGGATGGCGACCATGCGGGGCCGGCCGAGGGCGCCGGTGGCGACCTCGTCGATCAGGCGGGCGACCGCCGGCATGTACCGGTACTCGAGGCCGACCTGGACGACCCGGTCGGGGAACCGGTCGGCGGTCGTCTCGGCGGTGGCCATGACCGACCGGCAGGCCTCGACCGTCGTGCACAGCGGCTTCTCGATCAGGACGTGGTGGCCGGCCGCCAGGACGTCGTCGAGGATCGCCTCGTGGGTGTGGTTGGGGCTGGCGATCACCACGGCCTCGACGCCGGGGTCGGCCAGCAGCTCGCGGTGGTCGGCGTGGACCGCCACCTCGGCCCCGCAGGCCTCGACGCCGGCGGCCCGGGAGGCCTCGGTCGGGTCGCTGATGGCCACCACCTCGCCGTCCGGGAAGGCCCGGATGTTGTGGATGTGCTCGATTCCCATCATGCCGGTGCCGACGATCCCGTAGCGGACGGGTCTGGCCGGGCCGGCGCTGCCGTTTGCGTGTTCGTTCATCGGCGATCCATGGTACGACCTCGACCGGGCACCGAGCGCCGGTATCGGCCGCCGGCCCGGTTGGGCGCCCGGTTCCCGGCGGTGCGACGCTGAACCCCATGGAGCCGGACACCACGGATCGAGGAGCCAGCAGCGAGATCGGGCCGAACGGGAAGCCGGTCGAGTCGGTGTGGGACTACCCCCGCCCACCCCGCCTCGAGCGGGTGCCGTGGCGGATCCGGGTGGTCGTCGGCGGGGCGACGGTCGTCGACGCCCCCGAGGCCATCCGGGTGCTGGAGACGAGCCAGGCCCCGGCCTACTACGTGGCCCCCGATCACGTCGACCGGTCGCTGCTGGTGCCGTCCAGCCATCGGACGTTCTGCGAGTGGAAGGGCGTGGCCAGCTACGCCGACATCGCGGTCGATGGGCCGGCTGGGGCGACCACCGCCCGTGGCGCGGCCTGGACCTACCGTGAGCCGACCGGGTCGTTCGCCGCCCTGGTCGACCGCTGGGCCTTCTACGCCCAGGCGGTCGACGAGTGCTGGGTCGACGACGAGCGGGTCGCCCCGAACGAGGGCGACTTCTACGGCGGCTGGATCACGTCGAACCTCACCGGACCGTTCAAGGGGGCGCCGGGGACCCGCCACTGGTGACCGGCGGGCGGCGGCCGGGCGACGACGGTTCGGCCGGGCGAGCGGCCCTCAGCGCCGGGCCGCAGGGCGACCCATGCCCTTGCGCAGCACGAGCACCGCAGCGACGGTGAGGGCGACCCCGACGGCCAGGACCGCCGTCCTCGGTATCCCGGCCGGGTCGATCAGGCCGGCATCGACCCACCCGGTGCGGCCCTCGTCGAGGAACCGGTCGAGGAGGACGACCGGGTTCTGACCGTCGCCCTCGTCGACGGTGACCGTCAGCAGCAGGCTCGGTCGTCGGGGGTCGTCGTCCGGCTCGGCCACCGCCAGGTGACCGAACAGCGCCGTCTGCTCGCCGCAGCGCCGGTCGCCTCCGGTCTCGGAGCCGACGAGGAGCGCGTCGACGAGGGCCCGGTCGAGCGAGCGACCGTCGGCCCTGGCGGCCAGGTAGGCCTCGAAGGCCCGGTCGACCACGGCGTCACCGACCAGGAGGGCCCCGGCGGCGGCCACCCGCTCGGTCCCCCGGGGGCCGGCCTCCGGATCGAGGCGGGTCCAGGCCGACGGCTCGACGTCGTCACCGGTGGCGGCGGCCACCGCCTCCCGGACCGGGTCGCCCCGCTCCGGTGTCTCGGCCACCGCCAGCGCGTACTGGCGGACCGACGGCTGCTCGTCGTCCTCGAGGACGGCGGCCAGCACCTCGGCCGCCCCACCGCCGGCGGCCAGCAGCTCGGCCAGCCGTGGCGGCACCGTCGGCTCGAGCGTCCCCTGGGCCACGGCCGCCGCCTGTCCCGGCACCAGGACGACGGGCACCAGCGCCCGGTCCGGGTCGCCGAGGACGCTGGCCGGGACGCACGATGCCATCGCCGCCCCGACCAGGCCGCTCTCGCGATCGACGGCGATGATCGCCCACGTGGCATCGGCCGGGCGGCCCCAGCCGAGCACGGTGGCGAGCATCGCCAACACCCCGACGAGCAGCGCCCACCAACGTTGTCGTCGTCGAGACGGGTCGACCGGCCGGGACCCGTCACGCAACCCTGGGGCAGACCTCACGACCGACACGGTACCGAGCCGGCGGGCGGTGGGCCCGACCGTGCGCCGGCGGCGCCCACCGTGGTCACCGGCCGCCGGCGACCACGGCGATCTCCATCCGCCACGACGGCGTGGCCAGCGCCGGCACCGGGACCAGGATGGAGGCGCAGCGGTGCCCGCCGAGCGCCCGGTCGCGGGCGGACATGATCACCCCGAGATCGCCGGACAGGTCCTCGCCCTGCACCGCGTACGTGGTGACCGACACGATGTCGCCCACGGCGAGGCCGGCCTCGTCGAGCAGCGCCAACAGGGTGGCCCACACGGTCTCGGCCTGGTCGGTGAGATCGTCCGGGACGGTCCCGTCCGGCCGGACGGGACCGATGCCGCTGGTGTGCAGCCACCGGCCGGCTCCCTCGCTGAGCGTGGCCAGCGCATAGTTGGCCGATGGCCGGCCGACCGTCGAGGGTGTCAGTTCGCGATGCACCGAGCCATCGTGGCACCCTGAGTGCCCGCAGCGGCGCATCGCCGCCAGCCCCGGCCAACGGGCCGCTGCCCGGCTCGACCACCGACGAGGACAAACCGATGACGCTCGACCCCCTGGCTCCGTTCCGACTCGATGGCCGTGCGGTGATCCTGACCGGCGCCAGCTCGGGCCTCGGGCACCGCTTCGCCCGGTCGCTGGCCGCGGCCGGCGCCGACGTCGTGGTGGCGGCCAGGCGGGCCGAGCGCCTCGAATCGCTGGTGACCGGGCACCCGAGGATGGTGCCGGTCGCGGTCGACGTGACGGCCGACGATGCGGCCGGCCGCCTGGTCGACGCCGCCGTCGACGCATTCGGCCGGGTCGACGTGGTCGTCAACAACGCCGGCATCTCCCGCGTCCTCGCCGCGGTCGACGACGACGTCGACGACTTCCGCAGCGAGCTCGAGGTCAACCTGGTCGCCCCCTACGAGCTGGCCAGGGCCGCCGCCCGCTGGATGATCGACGCCGGCGAGCCGGGTTCGATCATCAACATCGGCTCGGTGCTCGGCCACGGGGGCGGTGGCCGGCTGAAGGTCCCCGGCTATGCCGCGGCCAAGGGCGGCCTGCACAACCTCACCAGGGAGCTGGCCTCGCAGTGGGCCAGGCGGAGCATCCGGGTCAACGCCATCGCCCCCGGCTGGTTCGAGACCGAGATGAACGGCGAGATGTTCGGCACCGACGGCGGCATGGCCTACATCGTTGACAACACGCCGATGGGCCGCCCCGGCGTCGAGGGTGAGCTCGACGGCGCCCTGCTCTTCCTGGCCTCGGCCGCCTCGACCTACGTCACCGGTCAGGTGCTGTACGTCGACGGGGGCTGGACGGCCATCTGAGCCAGGGCGCCGACCAGTAGGGTGGTCCGACCCATGCGGCTGTACCTGATTCGACACGCCCACGCCGGTGCCCGCCTGCCGGGCGGCCGTGATCGGTACCGCCCCCTGAGCCCGGACGGTCGGCAGCGGGCGTCCGACCTCGTCGAGCTGTTCGCGGGGATCGAGATCGACCGGCTGCTGTCCAGTCCGGCCACCCGCTGCCTCCAGACCCTCGAATCGCTGGCCCACGATCGGGGGATGACGATCGACGAGGAGCCGACGCTCGGCGAGGGGGCCGACACCAGGCGGACGCTCGCCGATCTGGCCTCGTTCGAGCCCGATCGGGCGGTCGTCGCCTGCTCCCACGGCGACGTCATCCCCGCCGTGCTCGAACAGCTCGGCCGGGCCGGCGTTCCCCTGGCCGGTCGGGGCTGTGAGCTCGGCTCGGTCTGGATCGTCCAGCGCCGCGGCGGCGCCTGGACCGAAGCCCGCTACGTCAACCCGAGGGCGACCGGCCTCTGACCGAGGTCGATGGCCCGGCTCAGCAGCCGTTGCGCTCGGCGATGCCCTGGGTCTGGGTGACGAAGAACGGCGGCGGGTCGAGCTCGAGCAGCGCCGCCACCTCGGCGCAGGCCTCCTCCGACTGGCCGAGCCGATCGAAGACGACCGTGCGGAAGGCCCTGGCATCGGGGAAGCCGGGATCGACCTCGACGGCCCGGTCGAGGTAGGTCCGGCCGACCTCGAGCAGCTCGGCCGCCTCGTCCGAGGCGCCGACGGCCTCGGCCGACGACGTGGTCAGCACCACGTACCAGCCCCGGTAGGTCAGGGCCTCGACGTTGTCCGGGTCGTCGAGCAGTACCTCGTCGAAGCACTGGAGCGACTCGACGATCCGGCCATCGACGCCGAGCTCCTGGCAGTCGAAGACCCGCTGCCGGTTGGAGGCGATCTCGCCGGTCAGTCCGTCGTTGACCCCCCGCTCGCCGGCGGCCCTGGCCAGCAGCCAACCGGCGCCGGCGGCGAACACCATGGCAACGACGAGCACGAGCGGGCCGACCCGGCGCCGCCTGGTGGCGCTCGGCTCGGCATCGGTCGGGGTCGACCCGTCGAGGCGCCGCATCGTGTCGGCGACCCGGACCGTGTAGTCGTTGCGGAGTGTCCGGTAGTCGGCCTCGTCGAGATCGCCGGCCTGGAACTCGGCCTCCAGGTCGTCGAGCGCCCGCAGCTGCTCGGCCAGCTCGCGGTCTCGCACGGCCTCGCCCCCCGGTCCCCGGTCGGACCGGTCGGCCGACGGCGCCTCGGACGGTTGACCGTCGGTCGACGAGTCCTCGGCGGTGCCGGTCACGAGTGATCCCCGCCCGATCGGCTCCTGGCCCTGGCCAGCAGCTCGATGTCCTCGTCGGACACCTGGCGATCCCGGCCCCGGTTGCCCGTGATGGCGGCCCCGACGCCGACGGCACCGAGCACGACAAGGACGACGGGCAGCACCCAGATGAGCGATGCGAACCCGTCGGCCGGCGGATTCAGCAGCACCCTGGCCTCGTAGGAGGCGACGAGCTGGTCCCTGATCTCGGTGTCGGTGGCGCCATCGGTGACCGAGTCGGCGATGAACTGCCGGATGGTCGCCGCCACCGCAGCGTTGGACTCGGCCACGCTCTGGCCCCGGCACTCGGGGCAGGCGAACGAATCGGACAGGCGCTCGATCCGCTCGGCGTCGGTCTCGGCGCCGCCGTCGTCGAAGGCGGCGACCACCGAGAGCGACAGCGACGCGGCGATGACCGCGACCCAGCCGAGCACCCGAACCCGGGCCGGCATCACTCGCCCTCCATCACACGCTTGATCTCGGAGGCGGCCAGCTGACCCTCGACGTGCAGCACGACCTGGCCAGACGGGGAGACGAGGAAGCTCTCGGGGATCTGGGCCACCCGCCAGTCGACGGCGACGGTCGGGTTGTCGATCACCGGCCAACCGCCGCCGCGCTCGTCGAAGAACCGGGCCACGGCGTCCGGCGGGTCGTTGAACACCACCGAGACCAGTTGCAGGTCGCCGCGGTCGGCCCCCCAACGCTCCAGCTCGACGAGCTCGGGGTGCTCGGCCACGCACGGCGGGCACCAGGTGGCGAAGAAGTTGACCAGCACCCACGAGCCCCGGTGATCGTCGATGTCGAAGGCACCGCTCGCGTCGAGCAGCTCGCCCTGGACAGGAGCGGCCCTGGCGCCGAGCAGGTCGGATGCGTCGGCCTCCGGGTCGTCGCGGCCGAAGGCGAACAGCACGATCAGACCGGCAACGACGACCCCGACCACGATCGACGTGATCCGGGCCGGCCCCATGCCGGACGCCGGCGTCGGGGCCGGCGCCGGCTCCTCGCCCGGACCGTCGACCGGCTGCTCGATCATCGACTCAGCCATCGCCGCCACCGACCGGTGCCGAGACGTCGTCGTCCGCCGCGCCGGCCCAGTCCTCCAACGGCGCTCGACCACCGGCCGGGACCGGCTCGAGCCGATCGAGGTCCGGCGTGGCCTCGGGCTCGGCGGGCTCGGAGGACGTCGAGCCCCCGTCCGGCAACGCCGCCGAGACCGGCTCGGTGCCCCGGCGCCGGCGGCCCGGGAACAGGGCCAGGACGGTGCCGACGGCCATCAGGAACCCGCCGCCCCAGATCCAGGCCACCATCGGCCGGATGATCACCCGGAGCCGGATGCGATCCGAGCCCGGCTCGGGGACCTCGTCGAGCACCAGGTACACGTCCTCGGTGAAGCCGGTCCGGACCGACGGGGTCGGCACGATCATGCCGACCTGGCGGTAGTTCGTCGTCGCCGGGGCGTAGACGTCGTCGCCGTCGATCTCGATCAGGGCGAAGGTCCGCAGCCGGCGGTCGTTGATGTCGGCCCCCGGCTCCAGGTACCGGAACTCGTGGCCCTCGACCGTCGCCGTCTCCCCGACGGCCAGCTGCACGGTCCGGTCGCTCTTGTAGGACTCGCTCGCGGCCAGGCCGACGGCCAGCGCCACGACCCCGAGGTGCACGATCATGCCGCCGTTGGTGCGACCGACCAGACCCCGCCAGCCCTGGCGCCGGGTGGCCAGCACCACCTGCCTGGCTGCGGCGCCGGCGGCGAACCCACCGAGCCCGAACGTGATCACCGGGTAGATCCCCCGGCCGCCGAGGAGCAGGGCGAGGGCCATCGACACCACGCCGATCACCGCAGGCCAGAACAGTCGGACCGACAGGACCTCGGTCGAGGCCTTGCGCCACGGCAGCACCGGGGCGATGGCCATCAGGAACAGCAGGGCCAGGCCGATCGGTCTGGCCATCGAGTCGAAGTAGGGGCTGCCGATCGTGAGCCGGGAGCCGTCCCAGGCTTCGGCCAGCAGCGGGAAGACCGTGCCGAGCAGGATGACAAACGCCATCGCCCCGAACAGCAGGTTGTTGGCCAGGAACGACGCCTCGCGGGACGCCGGAGCGTCGATCAGCCCGGTCGAGCGGAGCTGGTCGCCCCGCCAGCCGATGAGCAGGACGGTGGCCCCGGCGCTCAGCCCGAAGAAGGTCAGCAGCCAGGGGCCGACGGGGCCGTCGCTGAAGGCGTGGACCGACTCGACCACCCCCGAGCGGGTGAGGAACGTGCCGAGGATCGTCAGGCAGAACGTGGCGCAGACGAGCGACAGGTTCCAGACCCGGAGCATCCCCCGTCGCTCCTGGACCATGACCGAGTGGATGTAGGCGGTGCCGGTGAGCCAGGGCAGGATCGAGGCGTTCTCGACCGGGTCCCAGGCCCAGTAGCCACCCCAGCCGAGCACCTCGTAGCTCCACCAGGCACCGAGGATGATGCCGGCGGTCAGGAAGCCCCAGGCCGCCACCGTCCATCGGCGGGTCTCGACCAGCCAGCCCTCGCCGAGGCGGCCCGTGATCAGTGCGGCGACGGCGAAGGCGAACGGGACCGAGAACCCGACGTAGCCCAGGTACAGCATCGGAGGGTGGAAGGCGACGAGGATGTGGTTCTGGAGCAGCGGGTTGGGGCCGGGGCCGGTGAAACCCGGCTCGACCTCGGTGGTCACGAAGGGGTTGGCCGGCCCGACCATCAGGGCGAAGAAGAACGTGGTGATCACCAGCATGACCACGAGCGCCCAGCCGAGCAGCTCGTCGTTGCGGCGGTGGCGGAACTTGACCATCATCGCGGCCAGATAGCCGGACAGGACGAGGGTCCAGAGCAGCAGCGACCCCTCCAGGGCCGACCAGAGCGCGGCGAAGTTGAACAGCGGCGGCGTCGAGTCGCTGCCGACCTGGGAGACGAAGGCGATCTCGTAGTCGCGCTGGAAGAGGGCGACCTCCATCACGGTGAAGGCGCCGACCGCAGCGAGGAGGATCAGCCACACCCACTGGCGGACCGTTCGCAGGAGGTAGAGCCGCCCGGTCAACAGGGCGTAGGTGCCGCCGGCGGCGCCCAGTACGGAGGCGGCGAGACCGAGGGTGACGAACCCGAATCCGATGATGGCGTTCATGGCGTCTGTGTGGTCACGGGATCAGCCGGCGTCCTCGGCGGTGTCTTCGAGCTCGTAGTCGACCCGGTCGGGGTTGTCCTCGACGTACTCCTCGGAGTGCTTCACCAGCACCTGGGTCGAGAGGAACACCTCGCCGTCCCACCGGCCCTCGGCCACGACGGCTTCGCCGAGCTCGAACAGGTTCGACGGCTCGTCGCCGATGTGGCGGATCTGGGCCTCCTCGCCACCGAAGGCGACGGTGAACAGCAGGGAGCCGTCGGCGCCGGTGCGGGGCTCGTCGACGACGGTGCCCTGCATGCGGAAGGTCTCACCCTCCAGCTCGGCCCGCTGGGCCACCGCCTCGTCGACGTTCAGGAAGAACACCCGGGCGTTGGTCAGCGCCTGGACGAGGACGAAGCCGGCGACCAGCGCCAACGCCCCCATGATCGCCCAGTTCCGCCAGCGGCGGCGGGGGCGATCGAGGTACTCGGCCGGGGTCAGGTCGAGCGACGGTCCTGGCCAGGCGCCGTCGTCCGGCAGGTCGAACTCGTCAACCGGATCAGCGTTCGATGGGTCGATCGGGCGGTCAGTCAAGGTAGCGCCTCTTGTTCTCGGGCACCTGCTCGCTGAGGCGCCGGCCCCGCTGCACGATGGCGGCTGCGTAGGCGATGAGCAGGACGAACACGATGGCGTAGCCGGCGATCACGAACTCCCAGTGCATCAGCGGGCCTCCTCGCCGACGCGGCCGCCGCCGAGGTCGCCGCGGCGCTCGGCCAGCGCCCGCTCGAAGCCGATCCGGGTCAGCTGATGCTCGAGCCAGGCCACCCGGAACCGGTGGATCAGCAGCCAGGCCGCCACCAGCAGGAAGGCGACGAGCGAGAGGAACAGCGAGAACAGCATCAGCCCGTCGAGCTGGGTGTCGACGCCGAGCGTCTGGCCCTGGTGCAGGCCCCGCCACCACTGGACCGAGTACCGGACGATGATCACGTTGCCGAACGACACGATCCCCAGGATGGCCGCTCGGCGGGAGCGGACGTCGGGTGGGAGATCGAGGCGGCGGAGGGCCAGGTAGCCGAGGTACATGAGGAACATGACCGTCGTCGAGGTCAGCCTCGGGTCCCACTGCCAGTAGACCCCCCACGTCGGTTTGCCCCACAACGCCCCGGAGACGATCAGGAACACCGAGAAGACCACCCCGATCTCGGCGGCGGCGCCGGCCACCAGGTCCCAGAAGACCGAGCCGTTGCGCAGGTAGACGATGCTGCCGACCATCGTGATGAAGAAGCCGAGGTAGGCGACGGCGATCGTCGGGAGGTGCAGGTACATGAGCCGGACGGCGTCGCGCTGTGCGACCTCCGGTGGCGAGAACACCAACCCGAAGGCCAGGGCGATGGCCATCGTCACCACGGCAAGGGCGCCGAGTCGGCGGGTGAGCCGGGATCCGGTGGTTCGGTTCACGATTCCTCCATGATCGGGCCGAAGGCGAGCATTCCGACGCCGACGTAAAGCAGAGCAAAAACTCCGAGGAGCAGGGTCCAGGGCCAGCCGCCGCTCGATTCGCCGAACACCGCGGCCTCGGTCGACAGCGCTGCCGCCAACAGTACCGGGGCCAGAACCGGAAGGACGAGTAGTGGCACCAAGGTGTCCCGGACCCGCAATCCAGAGCCGAGCGCGGCGTACAGCGTGCCGGCCGACGTGATGGCGGTGGTGGCCGCGATGACGACGACGATGAGCTGCAGGGGGCGGGCGAGCGGTGCGTTGTAGAGCACGAAGGCACCGAATCCGAGCACGATCTCGAGGGCGGCGAGCTGGGCGGTGACGGCCAACATCTTCCCGAGGAAGATGCCGGCGGGGTCGAGCCCGGCCATGCGCAGGGCATCGAGCTTCCCGTCGGCCGATTCGATGGCGAACGAGCGCCCGAGCGTCAGCAGCGCAGCGAACAGCACCGCCATCCAGAACAGCCCGGGCGAGGCCTGGGCCAGCACCGAGCGACGGTCGGTGCCGAGCACGGTCAGGTCGGGCGACACGGCCAGGCCGAACAGGATCAGGACCAGGGCCCCGAACGGCAGGATCTGCCCGATGGTGACCTTCGAGGCCAGCTCGATGCGCAGGTCCTTGCGGGCCATGAGCCAGGCGTCACGGAGCATCGTGGTCCTCAACGCGCTCATCGAGCGGGCGCTCGCGGTCATCGGTCACGTCGGCGTGCCGAACCCCGCTGTCGGCGACCCGGCCGCCGGCCAGCGTCACCACCCGGGTGGCCACCGCCGTGGCCCGATCGAGGTCGTGGGAGGCGAGCATCACGGTGGCCCCGAACCGCACGGCGTGGCGGATCAGGTCGTCGACGAGGTCACGGCCGGCCCGGTCCAGGCCGCCGTGTGGCTCGTCGAGCAGCCACAGCCGCGGCCGACGGCACACCAGCACCGCCAGCGACGTCCGTCGACGCTGCCCGGCCGACAGATCGCCGACCCGGACGCCCCGCAACCGCTCCCCCAGCTCGAGGCGATCGAGCACCGGATCGATCGTGGTCGGGTCGACCCGGTTGGCCTCGGCCCAGAACGACACGTTCTCCTCGACGGTGAGCTCGTCGTAGAGGTACGTCTCGTGGGCCAGCAGCCCGGCCTCGCGGCGGAGGCGGCGGCGCGGCTCGGCGTGATCGAGGTCGTGGTCGAGCACGGTCCCGGACCCACCGGCGAGGGTGGCCAGGCCGGCACAGAGCCGGAGCAGCGTGGTCTTGCCGGCACCGTTCGGGCCCTGGACGAGGACGATCTCGCCCTCGGTCACCTGCAGGTCGATCCCGGCGAGCGCCGGGAACTGGTTGATCACGCTGATCGCACTGCGCAGGTCGACCACCACCCGTGGGGCCATCGTCTCGAGCCGATCAGACACCGCCCCCAACGATAGCGATGAGCGGGTGAGGCGCCCCTCGGACTTGAACCCGGCGGCGACGGTCCGATGGGAGCCGATGACCACCGTCCCGCCGGCCATCGAGGAGGCCATCCGGCCGCCACACCGCTGGCCGACCGCGGGGCGCGCCACCGACCGGGCGACCGGCTGGTGGCTCGGCGCGCTGCTCGGGCGGATGCTGCTCGTCGGCGGGCTCCTGCTGCTCGCCTTCGCCGCCTACCAGCTGTGGGGGACGGGGCGGTTCGAATCCAGGGCCCAGGAGGAGCTGTCGGCCCGATTGGCCGAGCGCCTGCGGGGCCCCGGTGAGACCGAGGTGGCTCCGCGGCACGACCCGGCCGCCGGGGTGGCGGCTGGCGGGGTCGTCGGCGGGATCGACCCGGTCGGCCCGGCCGAGCCGGCAGACGGCGAGGCCGGGCTCGGGCCGTTCGAGCCGGCAGATGCGGCCCTGATCGGCGGCGGCCCCGAATCGGCGCGCGGACCGGACCACGCCGCTGCGGGTCCGGGCCGCCACGTCGAGGCCGTGGACGCCCCGACCCCGGTTCGGCCGGCCGGGTTCGTCGCCCCCGCTCCCGGCGAGCCGTTCGCCGCCCTGCGCATCCCCGCCATCGGGGTCGACAAGACCGTCGTCGAGGGCACCAGCCGGGAGGCCCTCCGGGCCGGACCCGGCCACTACCGCGGCACGGCCGTCCCCGGCCAGGCCGGAAACGTGGCCATCGCCGGCCACCGGACGACCTACGGCGCCCCCTTCCGGGACCTGGACGAGCTCGAACCGGGCGACGAGATCGTGCTCGAGACGCCGGACGGGGTGTTCACATACCTCGTCGAGGACCAGGCGATCGGCGACGAGGAGCCGATCGGGCACCGGATCGTGTCACCCGATCGGGTCGAGGTGATCGCCGACCGTGGCGACCACCGGGTCACCCTCACCGCCTGCCACCCCCTCTACTCGGCTCGGGAGCGCATCGTGGTCACGGCCACCCTGGTCGACCCGCCTCCCACTCCCCCGCCGACCGGCGCCACGATGGAACCGGCCGAGTGGATCGCCGGACCGGCGACGGCCGTGGCCACGGTCGCGGTCCCGGCTCCGGAGCCGACCGATCCGACCGCCGCCCCGGGGCTCGACGAACGAGCCGGGCACCTGGCCGGCGAGCCGGACGACCACGCCGTCGACGACCTCGGATGGCAACGGGAGCACCTCGCCCCGACCGCCGGCTGGGCGGCGATCACGGCCGGGATCGCCGCCGGTGCCGTGGTGCTCGGACGGCTGTGGCGCCGCCGACCGGCGTACGTCATGGCCGCGCCGTCGTTCACCCTGGCCCTGGTCACCGCCTTCGAGCACCTCGATCGCCTGATCCCGGCCGCCTGATCCCGACCGCCTGATCCCGGTCGTGCGAACGCCCGGCTGATCTCGACCGATCCGATCCGGCGGTGCCGGGCCGTGCGCACATCCGGCTGATCTCGACCGATCCGATCCGAGCGAGCGGCCGATCCATCGAGCGGGCGTCAGAGGCGACGGAGGGCCGGCAGCGCCAGCCCGGCCCAGGTCTGGGGGCGGGCCCCGAGACCGGCCCCGGTCTCGGGGTTCCAGTGCTCGGCCAGCCCCGACCGCTCGGCCCCGTCGACGAGCCACCGGGCCAGCCTGGCTGCGGCCGACGGGCGCTCCGCCCGCTCGGCGGCCACCATCAGCACGTAGGTCAGCTGTGGCCAGGCCGAGCCCCGCCAGTACACGTCGGGCCGGTAGGTGGCGTCGGCCCGGTGCACCCCCCGTGGCCCGAACGGGGCGGCGAAGGCCCCCGGGTCGAGCAGCTGCTCGAACCCGTCGGCCCGGGGGTCGACCAGCAGCGCGGTCAGCGAGTCGACGGTCGGGACCGCCTCGGGGCCGTCCGGACCGCCGGGTGCGCCGGTCCCCGGATCGTCGATCCAGCGGCCGTCGCGCCATCGGGCGGCCACCGCGGCCGTCAGCCGATCGGCGAGGCGGGCGAGCGCGTCGTCCGGCTGGTCGAAGGCGTCGATCAGCTCCCTGGCGTTCCAGGCCACGAGCGAGTTGAAGCCGATCGACCCGACGGAGAACGCCGGGCTGGCCACCCCGTGGCCCCCGTCGGCTCGCTCGAGCGCCGCCACCAGCTCACCCTTGCGCTGCCGCCGTCGCTCGGCGTCGGCCGGCAGGTGGTCGTCCCACCGGGGGCTGTCGTCGCAGCCGCTCTCCCATGGGTGGAGGATCGGCAGCAGGCCGGCCGGCGTCGCCGACCGGCCACCGAGGTGCAACAGGCCGGCCCGGGCCCGGGCCACCAACCCCGCCGGCACGTCGAGCCCGAGCCGTCGCTGCTCGGCCAGCGCATGGCCGTACATCGGCGGCTGGGTGATGACCGACGAGCCCGGGCGGCCCCAGAAGTCGGCGTGCAGCTCGGGGGCGTGCCAGTAGACCATGTGGGGCACGAAGCCGTCGTCGGCCTGCCGGGCCAGCGCGTTGGTCAGCTCGGTCACGCCCCGGTCCGAGCCGAGCTCGGCCCAGATGACGGCGTGGAAGCAGGAGTCCCACAGCCACTGGTGCGGGTAGACGTCGTGGTTGGGCACGCAGAACCCGGGCCGGCGCCAGGCCCCGGTCAGCATCGCCTCGATCCCGGAGCGGAGCTCGGACGCCTCCGGTCCGGAGCCGGGGCCACCGACCGGGCCGCCGCTGCTCATGTCACCCCCGATTGCCGACCCCGACCGGTCCGGCGCTCCGGCACGGGACGGTGGTCCAGACTGATCTCCAACAGACGGCTCCGCAGCTGCGACTCGGACGGTACGGTACCGCAGCCGGTAGATTCATGCGGTGCCTGCTTGCGCCATCGTGTCGTTCCGCCTCGGGCTGAGCGACGGCGTCTCGGTGGTCGCGACGGCGTGGCAGCGGGCGCTGCGGTCGCTCGGCTGGTCGACCACGACCGTGGCCGGTGAGGGGCCCGTCGACCACCTCCTCCCCGGCCTCGCCATCGGTGCCGACACCCGACCGGACCGGTCGGCGTTCGAGGCCGCCATCGGCGACGCCGACGTCGTGCTGGTCGAGAACCTGCTGACGATCCCGATGAACCTCCCGGCCAGCCGGGTGGTGGCCGAGGCGCTGGCCGGTCGCCCTGCGGTGCTCCACCACCACGACCCACCCTGGCAACGGGAGCGGTTCGCCGGCATCACCGAGCTGCCGGTCGACGACCCGGCCTGGCTGCACGTCACGATCAACCGCCTCACGCAGAACGAGTTCGAGCAGCGGGGCCTCGCGGCCCAGACGATCTACAACGGCTTCGACCCCGAACCGCCGGCTGGCGACCGAGCGGGGACCAGGCGGCGCCTCGGGCTGGCCGAGGACACGCCGCTGATCGCCCACCCCGTCCGGGCCATCGCCCGCAAGAACGTGCCAGGGGCGATCGCAGTCGCCGAGCGGCTCGGGGGCACCTACTGGCTCCCCGGTCCGCCCGAGGAGGGCTACGGCGCCGAGCTGGTCGGCCACCTCGAGCGGGCCAGGTGCCCGATCAGCCGCCAACCCGTCGATCAGGCCACGATCACGATGGCCGACCTGTACGCCGCGGCCGACGTGATCGCCTTCCCGTCGACCTGGGAGGGCTTCGGTAACCCGCCGATCGAGGCCGCCCCGAGCCGACGCCCGGTCGTCATCGGCGACTACCCCGTTGCCGACGAGCTGCGGCGGATGGGCTTCGGCTGGTATCGGACCGGCGAGCTCGACGCCCTGGCCCGCGGCCTCGCCGATCCGGACGCCGATGGCACCGGACCCTCCGGCCACCCGACCCTCGCCGCGGCGCTGGACGCCAACCGGGTCATCGCCAGCCGGGAGCTCTCGCTCGAGCGGATGACGGCGGAGATCGGGGTGCTGGTCGACAAGCTGACGGGCGGCAGCCGATGACCGCACCGGACGCCGACCCGGTCCTGGCCAGGCGGGCCAAGGTCGCCCGGCTGACGTCGTTCGGCATCCGCTTCGGCATGGGCTGCTACCTGGTGGCGACGGTGCTCTTCTTCTGGGCGGTGGCCACCGGCTTCAACGCCTTCCTGACCACGACGATGACCGTCCTCCTGCTCGTCGGCTCGGCGGCGCTGGCCCCGGCCATGGTCTTCCACTACGCCGTGAAGGCGGCCGACCGGGCCGACCGAGACGGCGACTGGTGACGAGCCCATGATCAGCGACATCCCGACCCCGACCCCGGCCGC
>JANQPB010000045.1 GCA_028285495.1 Acidimicrobiales bacterium | reverse complement strand
GCCCGCCGATGGCGACGGCGACCGCGAGATCAACGTCGCCATCGTCGGCAACCCGACCCTGGAGGACATCGCCAGCCTGACCCCCGACCTCTTCACCGCCGAGACCGGCATCACCGTCAACTACACGGTGCTCGACGAGCAGACCCTGCGGGAGATCACCACCCGCGACGTCGGCGCCGGCGGCGAGCAGTTCGACGTCGTCCAGATCGGCATGTACGAGACCCCGCAGTTCGGGGCCAACGGCTGGCTCGTCGGCCTGAACGACCTGGCCGAGGGCGACGCCGACTACGACATCGACGACCTGATCCCGGCGGTCCGCAACGGCCTGTCGGTCGACGGCGAGCTCTACGCCTCCCCGTTCTACGCCGAGTCCTCGTTCGTGATGTACCGCCAGGACGTCATGGACGAGAACGGCATCACGATGCCGGACGCCCCGACCTGGGACGAGATCGCCGACATCGCCCGCCAGATCGACTCGGACGAGATGGCCGGCATCTGCCTCCGGGGCAAGCCCGGCTGGGGTGACCTCGGCGCCTCCTTCACGACCGTGCTCAACACCTTCGGCGGCACGTGGTGGCTGGCCAACGACGACGGCTCCATCGGCGCCGCCCAGGTCGACCAGCCCGAGTTCGCCGAGGCCCTCAACTTCTACGTCGACCTGGTCAACGACGCCGGCCAGGACGACGCCGCCAATTCGAGCTTCAACGAGTGCCTGAACCTCTACCAGAGCGGTGAGGTGGCGATGTGGTACGACGCCACCGTGGCCGCCGGCATCCTGGAGGGTGACGACAGCGCGGTCCAGGGCCTCAACGGCTACGCCCTGGCCCCGACCAAGGTCACCGACGCCTCCGGTTGGCTGTGGGCCTGGACCCTGGCCATCCCGGTCAGCACCACCGACGAGGACGCGGCCTGGGAGTTCATCAGCTGGGCCACCAGCCAGGCCTACATCGAGGCCGCCGGCGAGCAGCTGGCTGGCGGTTGGGCCGCCGTTCCCCCCGGCACCCGGCAGTCGACCTACGACAACCCGAACTACCAGGAGGCGGCGGGGGCCTTCGCCCAGAAGACCCTCGACGCCATGCTGGCGGCGCCGATCGACAACCCGGGGACCACGCCCCGCCCGGGCCTGCCCGGCGTCCAGTACGTCGGCGTACCCGAGTTCCAGGACGTCGGCACCCGCTGCACGGAGCAGTTCTCGGCGGCGATCGCCGGCTCGATGAGCGTCGACGACGCCCTCGCCGCCTGCCAGTCCATCGCCTCCGAGGTCAGCAACTAGGTTCACCTGCACCCGGGCGGCGGCCGGCAACGAGCTCGACCGCCGCCCGGGTCGCCACCTCCGGCGTGAAGCCGGAGACCACTTCGTCCGCACCGAGAGGGGGAAGAGCGTGACGACGACCGCAGTACCCGAATCCATCGACGACTCGCCGGCACCGGTCACGGCCGACGAGGAGCGCCGCCGTCACCAGCGGCGCGAGGCCTGGCGGCGTCGCCTGCCACTCCTCCCGGCCCTGCTGTTCACCATCGTGGTGACCCAGGTGCCGTTCCTCTTCAGCCTCTGGTACAGCCTCACCGAGTGGACGATCGTCCCGCCATCCGACCGCGAGTTCATCGGGTTCGGGAACTACACCGATCTGGCCACCAACGAGTTCTTCCGCAGCGCATTGTGGACGAGCGTGCTGATGACGGTCGTCTCCGTGCTGCTGTCGGTGGTGCTCGGCACGGCGCTGGCCGTTCTCCTCGACCGCAAGTTCTTCGGCCAGGGCTTCGTCCGCACCCTGCTCATCACCCCGTTCCTCGTCATGCCCGTCGTCGCCGGCCTCGTGTGGAACAACCAGATCCTCGGCTCGGCCTTCGGCGTGCTCAACTGGCTGCTGGAGACGCTCGGGTTCGGCAGCGTCGAGTTCGTCTCCCGCTTCCCCCTCTGGTCGATCGTCACGGTTCTCGTCTGGCAGTGGACGCCGTTCATGATGCTGATCATGCTGGCCGGTCTCCAGAGCCAGCCGGACTCGGTGCTGGAGGCGGCCAGGGTCGACGGGGCCTCGACCTCGGGCATCTTCTTCCAGATCACGCTGCCCCACCTCCGCCCCTACCTCGAGCTCGGCGTGCTGCTCGGCAGCATCTACCTCATCCAGGTGTTCGACCACATCGATGTGATGACCGGTGGTGGGCCCGACTCGACCAACGTCCCCTACTTCGTGTTCCAGCGCTCGATCGGCGGGGGCTGGCGCTTCGGCCAGGCCTCGGCCTACAGCATCGTGGTGGTCGTGTTCTCGATCATCATCGCCACGTTCGGCCTGCGCGTCCTGTCCGGCCTGCTCGAAGGCGAAGACGCGGCCTGAGGAGGCAGCCATGACCGAATCGAACCCCATCCGCTCGTTCCTCCTCGGCCTGCTGACCTGGTTCATCGGCCTGCTGTTCTTCTTCCCCGTGTTCTGGATGGTGCTGAACGGGTTCAAGGAGGAGGCCGACGCCAACACCGACCCGAAGCTGTTCTTCGACCCGACCCTCGATCGCTACCGCGACATCGCCAGCGGCGACCAGGGCCTGCTCAGCTTCGGTGAGGCCTTCACCAACTCGGCCTGGGCGGTCATCGTGTCGACGATCCTGGTGCTGATCCTCGCCGTCCCGGCCGCCTACGCCCTGTCGATCCGGCCGGTCGCCAAGTGGCGTGACGTCCTCTTCTTCTTCATCTCGACCAAGTTCCTGCCGATCGTGGCCGCGATCCTGCCGCTGTGGATCATCGCCCGCGAGCTCGACATCCTGAACACCCGGCTCGTCCTCATCGTGCTCTACACGGCCATGAACCTGCCGCTCGCGGTCTGGATGCTGCGGTCGTTCTTCCAGGAGGTGCCAAGGGAGCTGATCGAAGCGGCCCAGCTCGACGGAGCCAGCCTGCGGGGCCAGATCACGTCGGTCATCCTGCCGATCGCCGCCCCCGGGCTGGCGGCCACGGCGCTGCTGTGCGTGATCTTCGCCTGGAACGAGTTCTTCCTTGCCGTCCAGCTCAACCCGGTCGACGGCTCGACGGTGCCGATCTGGGTGACGTCGAACGTGAGCACCCGCGGCAACTTCCTGGCCCGGCTCTCGGCCGCCTCGACCGTGGCCACCCTGCCGGTGCTGATCGCAGGGTGGGTGGCCCAGAAGCGAATGATCCGTGGCCTGGCCATGGGCGCAATCAAGTAGGACGACGAGGACCAGCGCGAGGACGAGGAGCAACACCGACATGGCACAGGTTCGCTACGACGAGGCCACCCGGATCTACCCCGGCACCGACATCGCCGCCGTCGACCGGCTCGACCTCGACATCGCCGACGGCGAGTTCCTCGTCGTCGTCGGGCCGTCCGGCTCGGGCAAGTCGACGGCGCTGCGGATGCTGGCCGGGCTCGAGTTCATCGACAACGGCTCGATCCACATCGGCGAGCGGGACGTCACGCTGGTCCCGCCCAAGGAGCGGGACATCGCCATGGTGTTCCAGAACTACGCCCTCTACCCGCAGATGTCGGTCGCCGCCAACATGGGCTTCGCCCTCAAGCAGCAGGGCATCCCGAAGGAGGAGCGGCAGCGCCGGGTGGCCGAGGCGGCCAGGATCCTCGACCTCGAGCCCTACCTCGAACGCAAGCCGAAGAACCTGTCCGGCGGCCAGCGCCAGCGGGTGGCGATGGGCCGGGCGATCGTCCGCGAGCCCCAGGTCTTCCTGATGGACGAGCCGCTGTCCAACCTCGACGCCAAGCTCCGGGTCCAGACCCGCACCCAGCTGGCCGACCTGCAGGCCGATCTGGGCGTGACCACCGTCTACGTGACCCACGACCAGGTCGAGGCGATGACCCTCGGCGACCGGGTGGCGGTGCTGGAGTCGGGCAAGCTGCAGCAGTGCGCCTCGCCCCGCGAGATGTACAGCCGTCCGGCGAACCGGTTCGTCGCCGGCTTCATCGGCTCGCCGGCCATGAACCTCCTCGAGGTCGACGGCGGCGACGGCTCGGGGGTCGCCCTCGGCTCGATGACGGTCCCGCTCGACGGTGAGGTCGGTCGATCGGTCGGCGCTCACCCGTCGGTCACGCTCGGGGTCCGGCCCGAGCACCTGGCCCTCGTTCCCAGCGACGGCGATCGCACGCTGCCCGGCCGGGTGTCGGTGGTCGAGGACCTCGGTTCGGAGGCGTTCGTGCACATCGACGTCGAGCACCGGGGCGAGACCACCCAGATCGTGGTCCGGGGTGAGGGCGAGAGCGACGTGAGGCGCGACGACAACGTCGCCATCGGGCTGGGCGGCCCGATCCACCTGTTCGGCCCGGGAGGCGAGCGGCTCAACTGACTGCCACGATCGACGCCGTGACCGACCCCGCTGCCACCGATCCCGACCAGACCGATCCGACGCCGACCGACCCGGCCCGGCCGCCCCTCGCCGGGCGCATCGCCCTGATCACCGGCGCCGCCGGCGACCTCGGCCGGGCCGCCGCCGTTCACCTGGCCCGGGCGGGGGCGGCGATCGCGGCGGCCGACCTGGCCAGCCGCGGCGCCGAGCTGGGTGAGACCGTGGCCCGCTGTGTCGAGGCGTCGCCGACCAGCGATGCGTCGGCGACGACCTCGGTGGCGTTCGACGTGACCGACCCCGGACAGGTGGCCGCTGCCGTCGATCAGATCAGCGACGCCATCGGCGTGCCCGACCTGCTCTACAACAACGCCGGCTACCAGGGGGCGTTCAGCAACACCGCCGACTACGACGTCGACGACTTCCGGCGGGTGCTCGACATCAACGTCACCGGGGCCTTCGTGGTGCTCCGGGCCTGGGCCGGGGCGCTGCGGGCGACGGCCAGGCCCGGCGCCGCCGTCAACGCGGCGTCGATGGCCGCCCTGGGCGGGCCGCCGAACATGGTCGCCTACGCCGCCTCGAAGGCCGCCGTGCTCGGGATGACCAAGACCGCGGCGGTCGACCTGGCCCCGGTCGGGATCCGGGTCAACGCCATCAGCCCCGCCTTCATCGGGCCGGGGATGATGTGGGATCGCCAGGTCGAGCTCCAGGCGGCGGCGCCGAGCCCGTACTACGGCGACGACGTCGAGACCGTGGCCGCCGAGATGATCGGACAGGTGCCGCTCCGGCGCTACGGCTCGCTCGACGAGGTGGCCTCGGTCGTCCGCTTCCTGCTGTCGGACGAGGCCTCGTACCTCACCGGCATCAACATCGAGATCGCCGGCGGCGCATCGTGACGCACGGGTCGTGGCGCCGCTGGTCGGGAACCACCGGTCTCCTCCCCGACCGGTCGAGCCGTCGGGCCACCACACCTCTCGGTGGCCCGACGGTCGTTCCCACCGTCGTGACTCAGCTGGTCGAGCCGGCCCGCTCCGGCATGGGGGCGGCGGCGACCCGGGTGAGGGCCCGCCACGCCGCCTCCTGGTTGGCCTCGATGTGCACGTGGTCGAGCTCGACCCGGTGCAACGGACCGGTCACCTTCTTCGGGGCCGAGGCGAAGAACTCGCCGCTGACGTCGGCCGGGTAGTCCGCCACGTCGAGGTAGCGGGCGGCGGCGGTCGGCGTGTCGGCCGCCATGCCGAAGCGCTTCGGCATCATCTTCATCACCGGGACCATGATCCGCTTCATGAAGAGGTTCATGTTGCGGTCGGCTGCGGTGTCGGGGGCGCTGCCGGGTGAGACGGCGTTCACGGCCATGCCGTCGGGGAGGCGCCGGGCCAGGGCGGCGGCCCACCAGGCGACGAACAGCTTGGTGTCGGCGTAGGTGTTGCCCGGCTTGTAGCGGCCCGGCGCCGTTCCCCGGATCAGGGCCTCGGCTGCGGCCTCCAGATCGCCCCGGTAGTGGGTGCCGGCCAGGGTGGCGAGATCGGTCGGGGTGAACGTCGGCAGGTCACCGCGGGCCGCCTCGGATCCGGCGATCACGATCCGGGCCGATGGGGCGAGGCCGTCCCGGCCGAGCAGGCCCATCGTCAGCTGGTGGTGGCCGACCAGCGACGAGGCGAACGTCAGCTCGACCCCGGCGTCGGTGATCTCCCGGCCCCGGCCCGACACCATGCCGGCGTTGAGCAACAGGTAGTCGAAGGTCACGCCCTGCTCGCCGAGTCGGCGAACGGCGGCCCGGACGCTGGCCGGCTTCGACAGGTCGAGGGCGACGGCCAGGAAGCGATCACATCCGGTCTGCTCGGCCAGCCGGCGCCGGGCGTCCTCGGCCCGGTCCGCGGTGCGGCCGGTGACGACGATGCGACGGTAGCCCCGCTCGGGCAGCTGGGCCGCAGCGGCGAAGCCGAGGCCAGACGTGGCCCCGGTGACGAGGGCGACGGGTCCCGGCCGCCGGTCGGTGTCAGGGGTGCCGGTCGAGTTCGTCTGGTCGGCGGTGTCGGCGTCGTCGGTCGGGTTGGCGGACATATCGATCTCCTTCGATTCCGTTGCCGTCCATCTTCGGGCCGGCACCCTCGTCCGACATCGCCCGCCGCGCCCTTTCACCCCTGTGCCCCTCGGGTCGGTGACGGGCGAGTTGTGGGCGGCGGGCCGGTCGTCGATGATCGGTGGCGATCATCACGAAAGGACGCGACACATGGACCTCGGGTTGGCAGGCAAGCGAGCGCTGGTCACCGGATCGACCAAGGGCATCGGGCGGGCGGTGGTCGAGACCCTCCTGAGGGAGGGGGCGTCGGTGGCGCTGTGCGCCCGCTCGGCCGACGACGTCGAGGCCGCGGTGGCGGAGCTGTCAGCGGCCAACGACGGCACGGTCGTCGGCGGGGCGGTCGACGCCGGCGACACCGGGTCGCTGACCGCCTGGATCGCATCGTCGATCGAGCAGCTCGGCGGGATCGACGCCTACGTCCACAACACGTCGGCCAAGCCGCAGCGCAAGCTCGACGGCTGGATCAACAACTTCAACATCGACCTGATGGCCCTGGTCGCCGGGGTCGAGGCCGCCACCGACGACCTGGCCGAGGGGGGCGGTGGGTCGGTGATCACCATCGGCACCACGGCCTCGGCCGAGCACTTCGCCACCGGCTCCGGCAGCTACTCGGCCCTCAAGGCGGCGGCCACCAACTGGACCCTGGGTCAGGCCCAGGTGCTCGGGGCCAAGGGCATCCGCTGCAACGTGGTGTCACCCGGCCCGATCCTCATCGAGGGCGGCGACTGGGACTCGATCCGCCAGAACATGGCCCCGTTCTTCGAGGCGACCCAGCAGGCCCACCCCGGTGGTCAGATGGGGAGCGCCCAGGACGTGGCCAACGTCGTCGCCTTCCTGGCCGGCGACGTGGCGAGCCACGTCAACGGGGCCAACGTCACCGTCGACGGCGGCTTCCTCAAGCGGATCAACTACTAGCACCCCACTCGGCGGCGACGCCCTCCGGTCGGCGCGACGGGACGGCGGTCCGCGGCTCGGCGTCGGACAGCAGGCCGGCGAAGAGCCGGTCGAAGATCGGTCGTCGATCGAACTGCATGGCGTTGGTGCGGGCCTCGTCGGCCGCCTCCAGCAGGCGGAGGTTGCTCATGCCGAGCACCGCCCGGTCGATCCCGGCGGCGATGGACGACGGGCTCCCGGCCCTGACCTGGATCGACGCATCGCCGACGGCCTCGGGGATCCCGCCGGTGTCGGTGGTGATCACCGGTCCGCCGCCGGCCAGCATCTTCTCGACCAGTGCGATCCCGAACGTCTCGACGAACTCGTCGCGGGGCTTGCTTGGCAGCACGAAGGCCGCACAACCCGACATGAGCGCCGGCTTCTCGGCGTCGTCGACGTCGGTCAGGAACCGCACGCTCGGGCAGCCGCCGGCCTGCGCCCTGGCCCGGGCCAGGCCCGGACCGGTCCCGGCCACGACCAGGTCGACCTGGCTGCGGGCCCCGCAGCGGGCGTAGGCGGCCAGGAGGTCCTCGACCCCCTTCGCCGGCGTGACCCGGGAGAGGAAGAGCAGGTAGCCGCCCCGCTCCAGGCCCCGCCGCTCGAGCACCTCGTCGACCCGGACCGGATCGAGGTCGATGAAGGCAGACGAGTCCACCGCCGGGTAGCTCACCCGCACCCGGTCACGGCATCGCGCCGCGAAGTCCGTCCCCATCGCCTCGTCGACCGTGGCCGCCGCCTCGACGATCAACGACACCGTGTAGGCCGACACGGCGACGCAGCGATCGCTGGCCAGGTACGCGGACAGCAGGTACGCGGCCGGGCCGTAGCGACCCTCGGCCACGCAGCGGCGGACCACGTTGGTGATGTCGGAGCCGACGGCCTCGGCGATCGTCGTCACCTCGTGGCCGCCGCCCATCGCCCGGGCCGCGGTCAGGGCCTCGTGCACGATCGTGGTGTGGGGCGAGAGGTAGAGCGACAGGCAGATCGTCGGCACGCCGTCGGTGAACAGCTCGACCAGCCGGCCTCGGAGCCCGGCCTCGAAGCGGCCGTCGGGGACCTTGTAGTCGCCGACCGCCTCCGGCCGCTCGACGGTGATCCCCGGGCTGTAGGGCAGCACCGTGTCGATCGGTTTCAGCGGGATCCCGGCCGCGGCCAGCACGTCGACCGGCCAGGTCAGGATCACCACCTCGTCGACCCCGCGGGCGATCGCCGCCTCGGCCAGGTTCCTGGCCTCGCCGGAATGCCCACAGATCGCCGGGTCGGCCCGGACCACGATCACCACACGCATCACCGCACCTCCTCAGGGGTTGGGGTTGTCATCGAGCTGGACCGTCGAGAGGGACGGGGGTCGGCGGTCCCGGCCCCACTTCGAGGGCGTCGGCCCCAGGTGGAGCTGGAGCTCGCCGCCGCCGTGGACCCGGCTGGCCGGGATGGCGGCGACGTCGAGCGGCAGGCCGTCGAGCCAGGCCTGCTGCACGTACCGAGCCCCGCCGGTCAGGCCGCCGGCCGCGCTCGTGGTGTCGGCGAAGCCCGAGGTCCGGATCGAGAACGTGGCGTCGCCGATCCGGATCGAGGACCGGGGAAAGGCCGGGCTGGAGACCAGGAACAGGTTCTGGCCGGCGACCGGGAACAGGCCGAGGCTGGCCCACACGTACCACGAGCTCAGCCCGCCGGAGTCGTCGTTGCCCGGCAGCCCGCCCCGACCGGGACCGAAGCAGCCGGTCAGCGCGGCGTGCACGATCTCGGCCGTGCGGTCGGGCCGGCCGACGTAGTGATAGGCGTAGGGCGCTTCCATGTCGGGCTCGTTGTTGAGCCCCTCGAACCGCTCGTTTGGCTCGTCGGCGGCCCCGCCGCCGGCACCGTCGACGCCGAAGAACCGATCGAGGAGGTCGGTGAAGGCGCCGTCGCCACCGGCCAGCTCGATCCGGGCGGCCATGTCGTGCAGGAGGCGGAACGAGTAGTTCCACTTGCCGCCCTCGTAGAACGTCGAGTCGTGCAGCAGGCCGGTGTCGGGGTCGAAGGCGTTGGCCCAGTTGGCCGCCCGCTCGTCCATCGATCGGGCCAGCGCCTCGTCGCCGAGGCCCCTGGCCACCCTGGCGGTGCAGTGGTAGCCGTAGGCCAGGTCGAGCGTGTGGCTGATCGGGTGGACGACGCCGTGGTCGACGAACTCCTCGCCATAGGTCCGCAGGAGGTCGTCGTGCATGAGCACGAGCGCCAGCTCCCAGTCGACGCCGGGCAGGCCGAGGTCGAACCCGTCGGCCAGCGCGGTGTGGGCCAGCGCCGAGCCCTGGCGGAAGAACCGGTCCGCCCCCCGGGCCATGCGGTAGCCGATCGGGTAGTTGCCCTCCTCCTCGCAGACCCTGGTGAGGGCGTTGAGCAGGTCGGCGCCCTGGTCGGGCGCGACGGCGAACAGCAGCGGGAGCTGGGTCTTGTAGATGTCCCACATCGTGCAGAGGTCGAACACGAACGGGCCGGGGCCGCCCCAGAACGGGCTCTCGTCGTCGGCGAAACATGGCTTGATCAGCGAGTGGTAGAGCGCCGTGGCGAACACGGCCCGCTGCTCGTCGGTGCCGCCGTCGACCTCGATCCGGTCGAGCACGTCGGTCCACGCGGCCTCGGTGGCGGCGAGGCAGCGATCGAAGCTCCAGACCCGCCCGGCGCCGGCGCCCCCGGCGTCGCGCCCCAGGTTGGTGGCCGCCGCCTCCTGGCCCCGCAGCGAGAACCCGAGCCGGATCTCGACCGGGTGCCCGGGGTCGGCGGGGCCCCGGAACAGCAGGCCGAACGGTCGGACCGTGGTGCGACGGATCGATTCCAGGTCGAGCCGGTTCCCACCCTCGACGAGGCGGTGGTCGTACCACACCATCTGTCGCCAGCCGGGCAGCTCCGCCTCGACGGCAACCGACAACGGGACGCCCTCGACCATCACCTGGGCCCTGGCCTGACCGGGGTCGAGCAGCTCGATCGAGCCCCGCAGCGGCACGGTGCGGCCGTGGGGGATGGCCAGCCCGCCACACGAGAGGTCGAGCACGATGCGGGCGTCGTCGGAGCCCGGGCCGCCGGGGAACGTGTAGCGGTGCACGGCCGTCTTCGGCCCGACGGTCAGCTCGCAGCGGATGCCCGAGTCGAGGCGCACGCCGTAGTAGCCGGGCCTCGCCTCCTCGTCGTGCAGCGCCCAGGCGGTGCCGAGCTCGTCGAGCGGGCCGAGCATCGGGGTGACGCGGAGGTAGTTGTAGTACTTGCGGATGGCACCGGTTCCCGACTGCTGGAAGTGGGTGAACCCGGAGGCCTCGTACCGGTCGTGCAGCCGCTCGGGCTCGCGCTCGGTGCTGATGTCGTAGAGCCCGTAGCCGGTGGGGTAGGCCCCCGAGTAGGCCACGGCCGACACCATCCCCAGCGGGTAGCACGCCCCGGGATGGGTGTTGCCGACCCGGGGCTTCGGCGACCACCACGACGCCGCGAGCCCATCCGGATCCGGGAGGTCGGTGACCTCGGTCCCGATGAACGGGTCGACGTGGTGGTACAGGCTCAGCTGCTCGTCCGATCGTTGGTCGTTGCCGGTGAACGTAGGAAACCGATGTCACAGCCCGGTCTCCCGCTGATCACCGGGCCGTGAAGTGCGCCTGACCCGAACCTGACGGCGTCGATGGTGCGGCAACGGTTGCCGAGCACCTTTGGGGGTGCCCCCGACAGACGGCGCCGGTCCAGCCGACGTCGGGACAGCTGTCGATGGCCGTCTCGGCGCTGGCATCGACGACCAGGTGCAGCGCGGTCTGCCGGGCCCGGAGGATTCGGCGCTGCGGTTGTTCGACCGGGAGGCGGGTCGATCGGAGGGAGTCGACCTGCCTCTCGGCACTCGCCAGCGAGCCCCCGCTCGGCCAAGTCCGGTCACGACGGTCGGGTCATGCTGGTCCCGCACGAGGTCGATGGCGGTCGACCGTCGACGCTCAGCGCTGGAAGGCGACCTCGGCGTTGGCGAACAGCGCCAGCAGCTCCTCGTCGGTCTCGGCCGCCAGGACCTGGTCGACCCACCCGTGGAACCGCTGGCCCCCGGCCTCGTTGCGACCGAACAGCACGTCACGCTCGGCCCCGGCGGCCAGCGCCCGCTGGATGCCGAGCCCGGTGGCGTAGTCCTCGTCTCGCACCACGCCCTGGAGGAACCGCTGCTGGGCCTCGATCACCGGTCTGAGCTCGTCGGTCAGCTCGAAGCGGGCCAGGAACGTCTGCACGGTGACCGAGGTGCCCGGCTCCGCCCCCGGATACAGGGTCGACACCATGTACATGGGGCCGCCGTGCCCCCGTCGCTCGCCCTTGACGGCGAAGGTGGCGATCGAGGTGTGGGGGAAGACCGTCCAGACGCCGCTGGTCAGCTCGACGTCGGTCCACTCCTCGGTCGGCCGCTGCTCCATGGCCACCATCCGAGGGTCGGGGCTCGACACCCGCTGGTGGGGACCCCAGGCGTCGTAGATCGCCTTGTTGCTGATCTCGGTGCCGAACGACTCCCGGTGCAGGATCGGCAGGTGGTAGAAGTCGAGGTAGCCGTCGTAGGCCACCTTCCAATTGGGGCCGTCGACCGTCTGGCTGCCGGCGAACTCGCACTGGGCGAACCCGAAGTGGTCGAGCAGCCGGTCGTAGCCGCAGAGGAACGTGTCGAGCAGGGGGGCGAGGTCGAGGTCGGCGCCGACCGGGCCGGGGCGGAGCAGGGCGAAGATCAGGCCGGAGCGCTCGGTCACCGGCAGCGGGGTCAGGCCGAGCTCGTCCGGGTCGACGGACCCGAAGTCGTTGCGGTCGAGGATGCCGACGAGGGCGCCGTCGGCGTCGTAGCTCCAGGCGTGGTACGGGCAGGTGAAGCGGCGGGCGGTGCCCGAGCCCTGGCCGACCACCATCGCAGCCCGGTGGCTGCAGGCGTTGACGAAGGCGCCGACACCGCCGCCGGGCGAGCGGATCAGCAGCACGGGCACGCCGGCAACGTCGAGCGCCTTGTAGGCGCCCGGTCGGTCCAGCTCGGCGCTGAAGCCGACCACGAGCGGCAACCGTCTGAACACCCGGTCCATCTCCAGCCGCCACCGCTCCGGGTCGTGATAGTTGGCGGCCGGGACCCGGGCAACGCCGCCGGCGAGGGGCACCGTGCCGGCCCTGGCATGGTCGAGGGTGCGGCGGGTCAGCTCGACGAGGGTCTCCCGGCTGGTCTCGCCCGGTCGGTCGACCGGGGTGGCGTCGCCCCCCGTGTCGGTCGCGGTCATGCCCAGACGCTACCGGTGGCCTGCGGTGCCGAGCCAGCGGCCCGACCGGGAGCCGAGCCGGGAACCGGTGCTCAGGACGCGGCGAAGGCCGTGCTGGGGAGGTCGGTGACGTCGCCCTCGATCGCCTCGACGATCACCGTGGCAACGGTCACCGGGTCGAGGCCATGGGGCATGCGGGGGGCGGTGCCGGCGATGGGCCGATCGGCCAGACCGGTCTCGGTGTGGGGCGGTCGGGCGTCGATCACCCGGATGCCGGCCCGCCTGGCCTCGCGGCCGAGGGCCTGGTCGAAGGCGGCGATCGCGGCCTTCGAGGCGCCGTAGGCGGCCATGCCCGGCAGGTTCTGCTCGGCGATCACGCCGGAGATGTTGACGATGGTGCCGCCGGCCTGCAGGTGGGGGAGGGCGGCGGTGGCCAGCATCATCGGCACGAACGTGTTGGTGAGGAACAGCTCCTCCATCACGTCGACGTCGAGGTCGGCCACCGGCCCGAATGCGACCACGCCGGCGGCGTTGATCACCACGTCGAGCCGACCGTGCTCGGCGACGGCCAGCTCGATCGACCGGCGGCAGGCGTCGGGGGTGCGGAGGTCGATCGCCAGGCGCGGCCCGTTGGCGTGGAGCGAGTCGAGCTTGCCCCGGTCGCGCCCGACGAGGGTCAACCGGACCCCTCGCCGCTCGAGCTGGTCGACGATGGCGCCGCCGAGGCCACCGGAGGCGCCGGCGACCAGGACCGACGAGTCTGGCCCGAGGGGGGTTGGGGTGTTGGACGCCATGCATCCCGAGTTTCGCCGGTCGCCTGCGCACGGATGCGGATGGCGAGCCTGGGCGACCGATGTCACCCGGGTCGAGGAGTCGGTGGCCCGGGTCGCCCGGGCCACCTCCTGGCCGAGCCGGCTCGGCTCGGTCTCAGCTCGTGCGGATCGTGGCCCACCCGGTCGGGAAGTCCCGGTCGGGGTGAACGGCCGACAGCGGGTCCTCGGAGTCGCGCCAGTAGCCGAGCCCGTTGCCGGTCTTGGCGTAGCCGACGAATCGGAGCAGCTCGTCCGGCCAGTCGGCGACGTCGGCCGGGGGGCACTCGAGGAACTGGTTCGTCGACTGGGTCAGCCAGCCGACGGCGTGCTGGAGCGACAGGCCCTTCCGCCAACCGTCGGTCGTGTTGGGTCCACCCCCGTGGAACACGAGGCCGGTGTACAGCAGGAGCGAGCCCTTGGCCATTTCGGCCGGGATCGCCTCGGCCGCAGGGATGGCAGTCGGGTTCGGCCTGGCGTCGTGGGCCCAGCGGTGGCTGCCGGGCAGGATCCGGGTGGCGCCGTTGGCCTCGGTGAAGTCGGTGACCGCCCACATCCCGTTCAGCTCGACCTCGAACCCGAAGTCGACCTGGTCGTATTTCCAGGCATCCCGATGGAGGCGCTGGGCGCGCTCGCCCGGCCCGATCTCGATGTACTCGGCGGCCGAGAAGCGCCAGGTCGTGGCGTGACCGAGCACGTGGTCGCCGCCGGCCAGCACCGCAGCGTGGCGGGCGATCGACCGGAACGTGGCCGACCGTGGCAGCGGCGCCCCGGTGCGTCTGGTGGCGTGACCCTCGAAGTCGCTCGCCCCGACCGACGCCCGCTCCCGGTGGGCCGACAGCTCGTCGGCGATGGCGTCCATCGTCTCGGGCGGGGCGGCGTCGACGACGACACAGCAACCGTCCTCGTCGAGGGCCCGGCCGATCCGATCGGCCAGGTCGGGATCGTCGGCGGCGAAGCGGTTCAGGGCCATGGGCCAGGCTGCCACACCCGACCGCCGAGCACGAACGGAGCCAGACGGGATCGCTCAGGCCGTCGGCCGCCTGGAGGGGTCGGCGCACATGATCGCGGCCGACGGGGTTGGTCCGAGCGGCAGGGCGGGTGGCCTTGGGGGGCCGGCGCCGCCCTGTGCTACACCGATGCCCATGCCTGCCTATCTCGTTGCCAACTACGACGTGACCGACGCCGACCGCTACCGCGAGTACCAGAAGGGTGCCGCGCCGATCATGGCCGGCGGCGGCAAGCTGCTGGTGCTCGATCCCGAGTCGGTGGCCAAGGAGGGGGAGTGCGGCCACCAGACGGTGGTCATCGAGTACCCGACGAAGGAGGCCGCCCTCGCCGCCTACGAGTCCGAGGACTACCAGGCGGTGGTCGGCATCCGGCTGGCGTCGACCGGCAACGGCCGGGCCGTGATCGTCGACGGGATGGGCTGACGGTGAGCGATGGTCGCCTGGCCGGCCGGGTGGCCGTGGTCACCGGTGGGGCCAGCGGGATCGGCGAGGCCATCACCCGTCGCTTCGTGGCCGAGGGGGCCCGGGTCGTCGTCGCCGACATCCAGGACGACCTCGGCCGCTCGCTGGTCGGCGAGCTGAACGGCGCCGGCTCCGATGACGGTGACCCCGCCGGCGGCCCGGCCCGCTACGTGCCCTGCGACGTGACCTCCGAGTCGGCCATCGAGGCTGCGGTCGCCGATGCGGTCGAGGCCTGGGGCTCACTCGACATCATGGTCAACAACGCCGGCATCGTCGGTGCAACCGGCCCGGTCGGCGCGACGTCGACCGAGGCCTGGGACACGACGATCTCGATCCTCCTTCGCTCGGTGTTCCTGGGGATGAAGCACGCGGCGAAGGTGATGGTCCCGCAGGGCTCGGGGGCGATCCTGTCGACGTCGTCGATCGCCGGGGTGGTCGGCGGGCTCGGCCCCCACGCCTACACCGCGGCCAAGCACGGCGTCGTCGGGCTCACCCGGTCGGTGGCCAACGAGCTCGCCCCCCACGGCATCCGGGTCAATGCCATCGCCCCCGGCTCGACGCTGACCCCGCTCATCGCCGCCGTCACCACCGGCGACCACACGGCGATCGATGCCGCCTCCGAGCGGATCGCCGGGATGAGCCCCCTCGGCGAGGCCATCACCGCCGACGACATCGCCGCCGCCGCCCTCTACCTGGTCAGCGACGACGGTCGGGCGGTGTCGGGTCACACCCAGGTGGTCGACGCCGGCTTCACCACCGGCGGTCTCCGCCCCAGCCCGTTCCACACGGCGAGCCCGGCGATCCAGCGAGAGGCCGGGCAGCGCGATCCGGGCTGACCCGCCGTCCGCCGCAGTCGAGGCGGTGCCCAGGGCACCGCGACGGCACAGCTACGACTCGAACCGGCGGATCACGTCGGCGAATGCCTCGACCCGATCGGGCCCGTCGTTGCCGGTGAGGGCAACGCAGCCCCGGCTGGCGCCGGCGTCGACCATGCCACGGAACCAGGCCTCGTGGTCGTCGGTGGTGCCGGCCCGATTGGCGGCGGCGTAGGCCTCGGCCGACCGGTTGCGGGGCCGGAGCCGCTCGACCAGGTCACCCAGTTCCCGTCCGGTCCTGGCGTGGACCAGCGGCGACAGCACGGTCATCGCCACCTCGTCCGGGTCGCGCCCGGCGTCGGCGCAGTGGGCTCGCAGCACCTCGACCTTGCGGGCCACCGTCGCCGGGTCACCCAGGACGTTGGCCGCCTGGGCGTGGCGGGCGGCCAGCCGGAGCGTCCGCCGCTCGCCCCCGCCGCCGACCAGCAGCGGCAGCGGGTCCTGGAGCGGTCGAGGGTAGGCCAGCGCCTCGGGGATGCGCACGTGTCTGCCCTCGTACGACTTGGACCCCGGGCCCCACAGGATCGGCAGCGCCTCGATGGCCTCGCCGAGCACGTCGAGCCGCACCCGGTCCGGGTGCACCGGGTAGCCGTAGGCCGCCTGCTCGGCGTCGAACCAACCGGCCCCGAGACCGCACTCCATCCGCCCCCCTGACAGGACGTCGAGGGTGGCGACGATCTTGGCCAGCAGCCCGACGTTGCGGTGCTCGACGCCGGCCACCAGCGTGCCCAGCCTCAGGGTGGTGGTGTGGCCGGCGACGAAGGCCAGCGTGGTGAAGCTCTCCAGCATCGGGTCCCATGCCCGACCGACCTGGGGGACCTGGCGGAAGTGGTCCATCACCTGCAGCGAGCGGAAGCCGGCGGCCTCGGCCGCCTGGGCGATGGCGACCAGTCGGGGGCCGATCTCGTCGTTGTCGCCGCCGAACTCGAAGCTCGACACAACGAGGTCGAAGGTGAACGCCCCTGGTGGCGGCCGTTCGGCCGTCGCCGGCGCATCACCGACGCCCGGCGCCGAGGAGCGCAGCGACTCGCTCACCAGGCGGGGTGCCCCGGGATCGAGCACGACGAGATCGAAGCCCTCGGCGTCGAGCCCGTCCCGGACCGACCGCCAACTGCGGAGCTGCTTGTCGAGGACGGTCTTCGGGATCGGGTTGGGCCGTTCCCGGTTGCGCTCGTGGCAGGCGGCGGGCTCGGCGTCGAACCCGACGGCCACGCACGGCACCCCGGCCTCGGCTGCGGCCCGTCGCCAGGCGGCGCGACGGTCGGCGTCGAGCCCCAGGCTGTCGATCACGGTGGTCAGGCCCTTGGCCAGCCGGACCCCGATCAGCTGGTCGAGCAGGGCGAAGGCCTCGGTACCCGCCGTCTGGTCGTCGGGGCCGGCGCCGGTGAGGGCCCGGAAGTGGTCGGTCGACAGGACCTGCCCCTCCCGGAAGTGCTCGTCTGCCCACGTCGACTTGCCGGAGGCCGACGGCCCGACCAGCACCACCAGGGCGGGGGCCGGGATGGCCGTCTCGGTCATCGTGCCTCCTCGCCTGACCCGCCAGCGGCGGTGCGCGCGCCGCCGGCCACGACCTCGACGACGGCGTCGATGAAGGTCTCGTCGAGCGAGCCGCCGGTGAGCAGGAACCGGAACCAGATGGCGCCGACGACCGGCTCGATGATGGCCCGTGGGTCGGTGCCGGCCGGCACCTCGCCTCGCTCGACCGCCCGCTCGACGATCGGCTCCGACAGCGCCATCCGCCGCTCCATGAACCGGTTGAGCGAGGCGGCCAGCGTCTCCGAGGTGGCGGCGGCGGCAACGAGCGATCGGGACGTCGCCGGCCGACCGGCCACGAGGTTGGCGGCCACCGCGCCGGCCAGCGCCGCCAGGTCGTCGTGGAGGCGGCCGGTGTCGGGGATAGGGATCTGCTCCTCGGCGTGCAGGCCGACGGCTTCGGCCACCAGTTCGGGCTTGGTCGGCCACCGTCGGTACACGGTGGTGCGGTGCACGCCGGCTCGCCTGGCCACCTCGTCGGTCGACAGGGCGTCGTAGCCGGCCTCGTCGAGCAGTTCGGCGGCGGCGGCGAGCACCGAAGCCCGGACCCGGGCCGCCCGCCCGCCCGGTCGTCGGTCCCCGACCCGGACCTGCTCATCGGGCTCCTGCTCAGCGGCCATCGCTGAACTTTATCGCATCAACCGTTGCGTTTGCGGGCGATCCGGTGCAGACTGTTAACGCAACAACAAGTGCGTTTAATGACCGCTCGACGGCACGACGAGGAGACCTGCGATGCACCATCACCTGCACACCGAGATCGAGATCGACGCCCCCACCGACGTCGTGTGGGACATCCTGACCGATCTCGACCGCTACGAGGACTGGAACCCGTTCGTCGTCAGGTCGTCCGGCGCCGTTGCGCTCGGCGAGCGCCTGACCAACCGCATGCAGCCACCCGGCGGCCGGGCCATGACCTTCAGGCCGACCGTGACCGAGGTCGAGCCCGGTCGTGTCTTCGAGTGGCTCGGCCGGTTGCTGGTTCCGGGCCTCTTCGACGGCCGTCACCGGTTCGAGCTCCACCCGACCTCGACCGGCGGCACGCAGCTGGTCCACACCGAGCACTTCAGCGGCATCCTGGTCCGACCCTTGAAGGGCTCGCTCGACACCGGCACGCTGGCCGGCTTCGAGGCCTTCAACCGGGCGATACGGGAGCGGGCCGAAGCCCGCATCCGCAACCGGCCCTGATGTCGGGCGACGGCACCGTCCGACTCCCGCACCCGGCGCCGCACCGTTGAGCGATCCTGCCCAACACTCGTCGAAGGGGGTGACGCACGTCATCCGCAGACCGTAGGGTCCTTACGCAGTCGAGCTGGTGACGAGCGGAAGGGGTCGACAATGCGGGGTCTGTTGAAGATCTTCGCCGCGTTTGCGGTTGGAGTGGTTGCGTTGACGGTGCCGTCGACGGCGGACGCGGCCGATGCCGACGTCGTCCTGAGCGAGGTCATGTACCACGCCGCCGACGGGTCGGCCGACGACGACGATGACTACGACTACATCGAGTTCACCAACACGGGCTCGGCGCCGGTCGACATCTCGGGCTGGAAGATCGACGAGGCCGTCGACTTCGTCTTCCCGGCGGGAACCGTCATCGGCCCGGGTGAGTACCTGGTCGTCGCCCACGACGCCGAGGCGTTCGCCGAGCGCTACGCCGAGGACCCCGACTTCGAGTTCGACGACGGCAAGCTCAAGAACTCGAGCGAGCTGATCGAGCTCCGCAACGCGTCGGGCGATCTGATCGACCAACTCGAGTACAACGACGATCCGCCGTGGCCCGGCGCCGCCGACGGCGAAGGTCGCTCGCTCGAGAAGCTCGACCTGGCCGTGGCCAACGCAGGCGACGACACCGACGCCGACAACTGGCTGGCGTCGCCGAGCGAGAACGGCACGCCGGGGGCCGAGAACTCCGTCGCGACCTCGGGTCCGGCGATCCTGGAGGTCGACGACGGCGACGAGCGCCCCGCGGCCGACGTCGGCATCCCCGTGACGGCGACGATCGCCAATGCCACCTCGGTCGACATCGCCTACATGGTCGGCTTCGGCGAGGTGGCCCAGATGCCGATGACCGACGAGGGGGGCGGTGCCTTCAGCGCCGTCCTGCCGGCCCAGCCGGCCAGGACGCTCGTCCGCTACGAGATCATCGCCAGCAACGACAACGGCACCACGACCAGCCCGGACGAGACCGACACGATCTCCTACCACGGCGTCGTCACCGCCGATCCCGGCCAGCCGACCGATCTGCCGGTGCTCGACTGGTTCATCACCGAGGACGAGTTCGACCTCCTGCTCGGCGACCACCGGTTCACCGACATCACCTCACCGATCGTGCTGGCCTACGGCGACCAGGTCATCGACTCGGCCACGATCCGGGTCCGGGGCAACTTCACCCGCTCGTACCCGAAGCCGAGCTTCCGGATCGAGCTGCCTCGGGGCCAGCTCGTGTCGTTCGACGGCTACGTCGGAGAGCCGGTCGACGAGTTCAACCTGTTCTGGCGCAATGACCTCAAGGCCGATCTCGGTTGGGAGATGGCTGGCGACGTCGGGCTGCAGGAGATGGACTTCTTCGGGATGCGGGTCTACCGCAACGGCGAGTTCTGGAGCACCGGCGCCTACCTGACGGCCCGCGACGGTCGCTGGCGTGAGCTGGTCGGCTACGACAACGCCGCGGTCTACAAGGCCGAGAAGCTGATGGAGCGGACGCCGAACCCCAACCAGGCCGCCAAGCAGTGGGACAAGAAGAACGGCGAGGAGGGTGACTACACCGACATCTGGGAGCTGACCCGGGTCATCGACACCGCCACGTCGGACGAGCAGTTCCGGCAGATGATGGAGGCCCTCGACGTCCCCGCCGTCATCAACTACTGGGCCTACGTCTCCTTCCTCCGCCAGAAGGACGCGGTGTTCAAGAACCACTACCTGGTCAGGGATCCCGAGAACGGCGGACGCTGGCACGTCGACCTATGGGATCTGAACCTCGGGGTCGGCCGGGGCGCGCTCTGGACGACCGAGATGCCGTTGATCAAGTCGCTGAACCGGTACCCGGAGTTCCAGGAGATGCACGCCCGCCGGCTGAAGACGATGATCGACACCTACGATCCGGCCGAGCGGGTGGCCGAGTACGACCAGCGCTACAACCATGCGTTCGACGCCCTCTGGGAGGACCGGGCGCGGTGGTCGCAAGGACCGGCACCCGACGTGACCCGGAGGTCCTGGATCAACGGCCTGCCGAAGCGCTACGCCTACTTCGCCTCCAACACCGACAAGGCGAGGGGGCGGGACATCCCGGCGTCGCAGAGCACCGATCGTCCGATCACGATCTCGTCGATCACCCCGGAGGACGGCGCTCTGCCGGCGATCGTCGAGCTGACCAACACCTCGCCGGACGAGGCGTTCGATCTCACCGACTGGACCATCGACGAGCTCGACTTCGAGTTCCCCGCCGGCACCGTTCTGCTCCCCGGGGCCACGGTCGTCATCACCTCGGACGACAAGGACTACCGGGCCGCCACCGACGGGGTGTTCGTCGGCGGTGAGTTCGACGAGCTGCCGGACGAGGGCGTCCTGACCCTGGCCGACGCCGACGGTCAGGTCGTCGAGGCGGTGCCCTACGGCAGCGACGACCTCGACGGCGACGGCGTGCTGAACGACGTCGACAACTGCCCGTCCGATCCGAATCCGGACCAGGCCGACGGCGACGGTGACGGGATCGGCGACCCCTGCGACCCGGACGGCGACGACGGCCCGCTCGGCGATGCCGACGGCGACGGCGTGCTGAACGACGCCGACAACTGCCCGTCCGATCCGAATCCGGACCAGGCCGACGAGGACGGCGACGGCACGGGCGACGTCTGCGACGGCAACGCCATCGTGGTCGTCGGGACCGCTACCAGGCCGACGGTCACCGTGCTCGTCACCCCGAGTGCGCTCGAGGTCTCGTGGGACGAGCTGTCCGGCGTCCTCGTCTCGTACCAGTTCCGCAGCCGGGAGAACAACGGGCCATGGCAGCAGCTGCCCCGAGGGGACTACCTCGAGCACACGCTGACCGATCTCAACCCGGGCTCGACGTACAAGATCCAGGTCCGGGCCAAGATCAACGGCACGTGGCACGGCTGGACCGGCGCCACGGTCACCGTTTAGCCGACCACGCGTCGGCCTCGGGGTTCGGTGGTGCCCCGAGGCCGACGGCGTCGCGCCCGAAGGCCCCGCGGTCGGGTGACGGCGCTCCCTGCCCTTCTCAGCGGGGGGTCCAGGGACCGCCGGCGGCGTCGAGGGCGGCGGTGATCGCCGGCAGTTCCTCGTCGACGATGGCGGACAGCTCGGCGGCCAGCGGTTCGAACACCTCCGACGCCCGCTCGATGCTGGTTCGCTGGGTGGCGGTCGGCGGGCCGGTGGTCGACCAGTGGAGGGCCATCACCCGGAACGCCAGCTCCTGCACCGATGGGGTCGCCGGCGTCGACAGCCGCTCCCGCACCGGATCGCCGGTGAGCCCGCGGGCCACGGCCTCCAGGCGCCGGGCGAGACCGTCCAGTCGCCCGACGAGCCCCCGGTCGGCCGCCGGCGTGGCGGCGAGGCCAGCCCGCAGGTGCTTCACCCGGTCCCGTCCGACGTCGACCAGCTTCGCCGCCCCGGTCAGGCGGCGCATCAGGTCAGCCGTCTCGATCGGGAAGGCCGCGTCCGCGCCACCGTCGCCGTCCGCGCCCCGGCCGCCGTCGCCGTCGGGGATCGGCGTGACCTCGAAGCCCTCCGGCCCCGACAGCACCTCGGGGCCGCCGCCGGTCGGGTCGGTGCGGACCAGCTCGACCGTGTAGGCCCCGGCCGGCGCCAGCGGACCCTGGCGGGGCGGCATCCACGGCGGCTCGAACTCGGGCTCCTCCAGCCGGACCGGGTCGGGGGCCGGCCGGCGCAGGTCCCAGGCGGTCCGGTGCAGCCCGACCTTCGTCTCGGCCGGGAGCGACCGCACCGGGCGGCCGTCGGCGTCCCGCACCAGCAGCGAGAGATTCGGTGCCGTCTCCACGTGCTCCTCCCAGAGCGCGTCCCAGCCGGGGAAGTCGACGTCGTCACCCGCCGTCTCACGCTCCTTCTCCTGCTTGCGGCGCCGATCCTTGGCCGGCGCCAGCTCGTCGGCCAGCTGCTCGCCGACGTGATAGGTGAACACGGCGCCGAAGGGCGGGTTCGGAGCACGCCAGGCGGTGTCGCCGAGCGTCGGCTGTCCCTCGGCCTGCATCGGCAGGTTGGGCACGTAGCGCCAGGCGTCGCGGACGGGGAACAGGGCCGCCGCTCCGGCCAGCGCCTCCTCGGAGGTGTGACGAAGCGGGCTGTAGTCGTCGAGCACGTAGAAGCCACGGCCGAAGCTGCCGCCGATCAGGTCGTCGTCCCTCCGCTGGATCGCCAGGTCGCGGAACGAGATCGTCGGCACGCTCTCGCCCCCAAGCCGGTGCCAGTGCTCGCCCCGGTCGAGCGAGGCGTAGATGCCCCGTTCGGCCCCGAGGAACAGCAGGTCGGGGTCGACGTGGTCCTGCTCGATCTTCCACACGATGACCCCGTCTGGCAGGTCGCCCCGGATCGAGCGCCAGGTCCGGCCCCGGTCGACGCTCTCGTAGACGTATGGGGAGTAGTCGCCGCTCTTGTGGTCGTCGGCGGCCACGAACACCGCGTCACCCCGGTGGCGGCAGGCCTCGACGTCGTTGATGAACGCCTCGGCCGGCAGCCCCTCCGGCCAGGCTGTCGCCGACCAGCCGTCGCCGCCGTCGGCGCTCACGTGCAGGTGACCGTCGTCGGTGCCGACGTACAGCACGCCATCGGTCACGGGCGACTCGCTGATGTCGGTGATCGTGGCCCACTGCGACATCGCCAGGTGGTCGTAGAGCGAGTCGACGCTCCACACGCGGCCGCCGGTCGGCAGCTCGTAGCGGTTGGCGTCGCCGGTGAGGTCGCCGCTGATCGGGATCCACGAGTCGCCGCGGTCGTCGCTGCGCCACACCCGTTGCGAGCCGACGTACAGCCGGCCCGCCTGGTGGGGCGACAGCACGATCGGCGTGTCCCAGTTCCACCGCTCCGGCGGATCGTTCGGCCCGGGCAGCGGGCGAACGTCGGTGAGCTCGAGCGTGGTGCGGTCGAGCCGCAGCACGTTGCCCTCCTGCCACGACAGGTAGGCGACGTTGTCGTCGTCCGGGTCGAACGCGGCGTGGTAGCCGTCGGCCCCGAGGGGCACCGACCAGTCCTGGTTGCGGACGCCGTCGGTGGTGGTGGTCCTGGTCGGGCCGTGGAGGGTGCCGAGATCCTGGGCGCCGCCGAGCACGTTGGTGAACGGCACGGAGTGGTCGACGGCCACCCGGTAGAACTGCGAGACCGGCAGGTTGGACACGTGGCGGAAGGTCACGCCCTCGTCGAACGACTCGTACAGTCCGGCGTCGGTGCCGACCAGGAGGTGCTGCCCGGCCCGGGGTCCGTTCGGGTCGATCCACACGACGTGGTTGTCGCTGTGCTTGCTGGCGCCGTGGCGCTCGATGTTGGTGAACGTGACTCCGCCGTCGGTGGTGCGGTGGAGGAACACGTCGACCTGGTAGACCCGATCGGCGTCGACGGGGGAGGCGAAGATCTCCTGGTAGTAGTGCGGCCCGGTGCCGTTCGACAGGTAGCCGGAACGCCGCTCCCACGATCGCCCCCGGGTGGTCGAGCGGTAGAAGCCGCGCTCGGACTCCTCCGGTGCCTCGACGGTGGCGTACACGATCGTCGGGTCGGCCGGGGTCACGGCGAGGCCGATCTTGCCGAGGTCGCCCTCTGGGAGGCCCTCGGTGATCCTGGTCCAGGTGGCGCCGGCGTCGTTCGACACGTGGATGCCCGACCCGGGTCCGCCGCCGGCGAACGACCGGACACTTCGGCGCCGCTGGTAGGTGGCGGCGTAGATCGTGTCGGGGTCGTCCGGGGCGAAGGCGGCGCTGGTGACCCCGGTGACCGACTCGTCCGGGTCGTCGTCGACGGTGAGCGACGGGGACCAGGTGGCGCCGCCGTCGGTGGTGGTGAACAGCCCCCGCTCGCCACCGGACGACCACAACGGCCCCTCGGCGGCCACGTGCACGGTGTCGCCGTCGCGGGGGTCGATGAGGATCTCGGCGATGTGCTCGGACCGCTCCAGGCCCATGCGGGCCCACGTCGCCCCGCCGTCGAGGCTGCGGTAGACGCCGTCGCCCCACGCCACGTGGCGGCCGCTGACCGCCTCGCCGGTGCCGACCCAGATCGTCTCGGGGCGGGTCGGATCGATGGCGACGCAGCCGATCGAGAACGACGTCTGGCGATCGAACAGCGGCGTCCAGGTGATGCCGGCGTTCGTGGTCTTCCACACCCCGCCCGAGCCGACGGCGAGGTACCAGGTGCTGGCGTCGTGCGGATGGACGGCGACGTCGGCGATCCGGCCGCCGGTCACCGCCGGGCCGATGCCCCGAAGGGTCAGGCCGGCGATGGCCCGGGGCAGCGGCTCGGTCGGCGCCTCGTCCGCGGTCGTCGGGTCGGTCGGGGAGTCGGGCATGGCGCACCTCGTCAGCTGGCGGGTCGGATGGCAGTTCGCCGAGTGGTCGCGTCAGCGTGCCGGCGATCGCCCAAGCATGCCGCGAAGCGGACCGCAGGCGGGGCCACAATCGGCATCGGGCGACACCGACCAACTATCTTGGGGATGGTGGATCGGACCACCCGAGCGCGGCGGCACCTGTTGTCCCGAGGGCTAGAAATCGGGGCTCAACAGCATCGGGTGGTCCGACCCACACCCTTGTTCTAGCAAACCCGAACAACCGAATCTAGATTTAGCACTAAGTCGAAACACCAACCCGAGCCCCGACCGTCGCCGTCCCTCCTCCGATGCCGCATCGGACCAGCACCGAAGGACCTCCCGTTGCCCCCCTCCAGGCCGACGCCACAGCCGCCTGCCGCTGGCGGCGACGAGCTCACCCTCACCGAGGTGGCCGAGTTCCTCGGCGTCCACTACATGACGGCCTACCGCTACCTCCGGATCGGCAAGCTGCCAGCCAGGCGGGAGGGCCGGGTGTGGCGGGTCAAGCGGACCGACGCCGAGGCGCTGGTTGCCTCCCGCGACCAACCGGACACCGGCTCGGCCGACCAGTCCGACGGCCGCCCGGAGCGGGTCCGGCTGCTCGTCGAGCGGCTGCTCTCGTTCGACGAGCGCGGGGCCTGGTCCCTGGTCGAGGGGGCGCTGGTCTCGGGATTCGACCCGATCCGGGTCCACACCGAGCTGGTGAGCCCGGCGCTCCAGGAGCTCGGTCGCCGCTGGGCCGACGGCCGGATCGACATCGGCCGCGAGCACGCCGCCACCACGATCTGCCGCAACCTGATCGGGCGCCTGTCGCTGACCAGCTCGCGTCCGGGATCGGCCAGGGGCCTGGTCATCTTCGCCGGCGCCCCGGGCGACCGGCACCTGCTGCCGGCCACGATCGCCGCCGACATCTTCCGGGCGAGCGGGTTCGACGTCGTCGACTGCGGGTCGGCGCTGCCCCCCCAGGCCCTCGGTGATCTCGTCGCCGATGTCGACCGCCTCACCGCGGTCGGCATCAGCACCACGATGCCGGGCAACCGCTCGGCGATCCGTGCGATGGTCAGCGCCATCCGAGCGTCCCGGCCGGAGGTCATGATCCTCGTCGGCGGGGCTGCCGTCCCCGAGCTCGGTGGTGCGGCGGCGGTCGGCGCCGACCACGTCGTGGTGTCGGCGCTCGAGGGCGTTGCCATCCTCAACGGCGATGCACCCGGCCTGACGGCGGGCGTCCGGGACTTCCCGGGAGCGGCTCGGCCGGCAACCGGACGCCGGTGACGGCCAGGGCACAGCGCGGTCGAGCACCACCCCGGCCCGACCGCCGAGGTCACCGTTCGGGCCACGTCGCGGCCGGAGGCCCCGGTGATCGCGGTGGGTCGACGTCGACCCACCGACCGATCCGGCGCCACCGGCTCCGGGTCGGGCAGACTGCCTGGCATGCCCGAGGGCGATACGATCCGCCGCCTGGCGGCCGAGGTTCGTGACCAGGTCGGTGGTCGGCGCGTCGCCCGCTCGACCTTCCGCCACCCCCGACTGGCCACCGTCGACCTGACGGGCCGCACCCTGGTCGACGCCACCTCACACGGCAAGCACCTGTTCCTGCACTTCGACGACGGCTGGTCGCTGCACGTCCACCTGCTGATGGACGGTCGGGTCCGGTTCGGTCGCGGCGGCGTCGCCGGTGAGGTCGAGGACTGGCGCCGACGGTTCGAGCTGGCGTTCGACGAGCCGGACGGCGGCGTCCGCTCGATGGTCGGCGTCGACATCCCGCTGCTCCACCGGCTGCGGACCGACGACACCGCCCGCCTCGTCGACCACCTCGGGCCCGATCTCTGCGGGCGGTTCACGGCCGGCGACCTGGACGTCGCCGTCGCCCGGGTCGCGGCGGCCGGCGACGAACCGCTCGGCGCAGCGCTGCTCGACCAGCGGCGGGTGGCCGGGTTCGGCAACATCTACGCCGTCGAGGTCCCGTTCATCTGCGGCGTCTCGCCGTTCCAGCCGGCGGGCCACGTCGTCGGGCTGCACGAGCTGGTGGCCGTCGGGGCGGCGCTGATCCGGACCAACGCCGAGCTGGGCCCCCAGAACACCACCGGCCGTCGCCTCGAGCGGACCGAGCACTGGATCCTCGACGACAAGACCCGCGACTGTCCCCGCTGCGGGACCAGCCTGCGTCGACGCACCGGCGAGGCCACGCCGTGGCGCCGGCGCACGGCGTGGTGTCCGAGATGCCAGGCCGGCGGGACCGGGGCGAGCGGAGGTACCGCCGGTGACCGTGCCCCGGGCGCCGGCGTGCGGCCGGTCGAGGTCGACCCCGCCCGGGCCAGGAGCCTGCTGTCGCTCCACCCGGCCCGGCGCCTGCTCCGCTTCGGCGACGGCGATGCGCCGTCGGTCGAGTTCGTCGGTTCTGCCGACCCGATCGCGCCTCGACGACCGGTGCGTGGTCGTCGGACCGGCGGCTACCGCCGCTGAGACCGAAGGGCACGTTGGCGGGGCCGGTCGTGGCGCCGGCCCGACCCGTCCTGGCCCGGTTGACGTAAAAAGTTTCTCGTGATCTAATACTTTCCACTATGGCAACACAAGATCAGCGTCACGAACTGGCCGCCGCCGTCCGGCGGGGGTCCGCGATCACCGACACGCATCCGGACACCATCCCGTTGGCCCTGGTGCCGGTCGTCGCCGCACTCCCCGCACTGGCGGCCTGGTCGGCGGTCCGGCCGACGCCGGCGATCGTGGCGCTGGCGATCGTCCTGGTGCTGGTCGGGCTCGTCGACCGGTGGCGTCGACGCCGCAGCGGCCTTCGGCACCTCCGCCGAACGCACCAGGCGCTGCGGGTCGTCGTCACCCTGGTCGTCATCTCGTCGATGATGATCGCCAGTGCGCAGAGCACCGCCGACAACTGGGTGACCTGGGCGGCGGTCAGCGCAGCGTTCGTCGCCGGGGCCCTGGTCGCGGTTCGGGGTTTCACGGCGGTGCGTCGCCAGCGGGCCGAGCTGCGCTGATGGACCTCGAGCGCCTCGATCCGCTTCTCACCCAACCGAAGCGGCTGGCGATCGTGTCGGTGCTGGCGAAGGTCGAGAGCGTCGAGTTCTCGTTCCTCCGCGAGTACCTGGGGCTGAGCGATTCGAACCTGTCGAAGCAGATGAAGGTCCTGGTTGATGCGGGGTACGTCGTGGTCGACAAGGTCGGCCGTGGCCCGAAGGGCACGACCTGGTACTCGATCTCCGACGAGGGTCGTGGCGCGTTCGACCGCCAGCGGGAGGCGCTGGAGGAGCTGACCGATCCCGCCATCCAGCCGGTGCCGCCACACGACACTTGACGGTCGATCGGAAGAGAATTATTTTACGGCGACTGCTCCCGCCGCGGGAGTAAGTGGCGACATCGGAAGGGACAGTGATTGCTCATGGCACTCGTAACTCTGCGCGCACCGGAACCGGTCGTGCATCGAAGAAGCAGTATCGGATTGATGGCAGCGACACTCCTGCTGGCCCTGACCATGGTCGGCGTGACGTTGGTACCGGTCTCGGATGGCATCGCCGAGTCGGAACCGGTACAGACGGCCGCCGCGGTCATGGGCGCCATCGTTCCGGACTTCGTCGAGGATGCGTTGGCCACGTCGTCGGCCGGAGCCCTGTCGTTGTCGACCGGTTGGACCCATGCGACGCTCTACATGGACACGGGCGACATGAACTGGCTCCTCGGCCTCGGCTACGCCGGTGCCACCTCCGTGGTCTGCGGGATCCTGGCCTCGACGTTGATCGGCGGCGTCATCTGCGCAGGTGTCTTCTACATCATCTGGAGCATCATGGTTCGGTACCGGGGCACCATGGACTGGACCTACTGCCGGGCGATTCGTATCCGGCCGTGGGGCTCGGTCTCGACCTGGGTCGAGAACCGGACCTGCTGATGGAGTCGGGTCAACCAACCGGCCCATGCACTCCCGGTTGATCCGTCTGGCCCCGACCGCAGACCGCCGACGGTCTCCGGTCGGGGCCGGCGGCCCGTCTCCGAGCGGTCGTGGTCGGCGCCGCTCGACGCTGCTGATGGTCCTCGCCTGCCTCGCCTGCGTCGTCCAACTCGGCTGCGGCCGGCCAGGTGACGCCCGACCCGTCCGGATCTCGGACATCGAGCCATTGATCGGCACGAGGTCCCAGAACCCCGGGGCCGCACTGGCCGACTTCCTCACGAACAAGGAGACGATCGACGAAGCCGTCGCTGCGTGCATGCAGGCGAACGGCTTCGAGTGGAGGCCGAGCCCGGTCCCGGGCAAGCTCCGCGCCTACGACGAGACGTTCGGGACCCTCGACTGGGCCCTCCGATACGGGCTCGGGGTCTCGACGCTGGCGTTTCCTTCGGCCGATCTTCCCGAGGACCTGATCGGCCACCCCGGCTCGGCCGGTGGTGACGCCGACCCGAACGAGACCTACCTCGCCGAGCTCGATGCGGCGCAGCGGCAGGAGTTCGACCGGGCGCTGCACGGCGAATCGCTCGCGTTGCCTGACGGCGGTTGTCTCGACGATGCGGCGAGCGAGGACGGCGTTGGCCGAACGGCCGAGTTCCTCGCCGAGTTCGGCGATGAGCTGCAGGTCGCTCAGCAGGCGGCCGGCAGTGCACCCGACGTCGTCGTGCTCGACCGCGAGATCGCGAGCTGCATGGCGGATTCGAGCTGGGCGACCTCGTCGGTCGACGAGTTCCAGGACGAGACCGTCGCTCGGCTCGCATCGATCCAGCGTGGGTACGATCCTTCCGTCGGCCTCTCGGCTGAGGCGACGGCGACGCTCCGTGCGCTCCAGGCGACCGAGCTCGAGTTCGCCCGAGCGTGGCACGAGTGCAGGCGGCGAACCGAGGCCGACCGGCGACTGGAGGATGCGCAGCGAGATGCGATTCGGGCGTTCATCGATGCGAACCAGGACGGGCTCCGGCGATTCCTCAGCGAAGGCGGTTGATCACATGGCCAACGAACCGGTGACCCCTCGGTCCCTGGACCGCTGTCCCCGTTGTTCGGGTGAGCTCGTGTCGGGCTCGCTCTTCGCCCCCGTCCTGCGGTGGCTGCCGACCCGTGCTGACGGATCGGCTCGACTGCCGAGGTTCGTCTCGGTGAGAGCCGAGCGAATCGGCCGGGCCGGCCTGTGGAGCTCGGCCCGGCTTCCGCTCTCGGTCTGCCGGATGTGCGGCCTGGCCCTCTCCCAGCTCTCGACCGACGACCGCAGGAGCATCGTCGAGCGCTGAGCGTCTGGCCGGTGTTCGGCACCGGTGCCCGGCACCGGGCGAGCAGTCGACCGGTTGCGGTGTCGGTGCGGAAGCGTTGTGGAGTCGTCGGCGGCCGACCGACCGGTCAACGCCGGTGGTCGAGGAATCGCTCGATCCGGTCGAGGATCCGGCCGGCCGCGTCCGGGTCCCAGTCCGGGCTCGTCTGGTCGGTCACGAGGTGCCCGCTCCCCGGGTAGAGGTGCAGCTCGACCCCGGCGAGGGCGGCCAGCTCGTCGGCCGCTTCCCGATCCTCGGCCACCAACGGGTCGTCCTCGACCAGATGGATCTGCAGGCCGACGCCGTCCGGCCAGCCGTCGCCGAACATCCCCGCCGGCACCGCGCCGTGGCACAGGATGGCGCCGGTGACCGACGAGTCGGTCTGGGCCAGCTTCTGGGCCGGGAGCACACCGAGCGACAGCCCCATCGTGGCGTACGGGCCGTCGAGCCGACCCGCCGCGGCCACCCCTCGCTCGATCACGGTGTCGAAACCGATCGACTCGGCGTGGGCGACGCCGTCGTCGAGGGAGGCGAACACCTGCCCGTCGTAGAGGTCGGGGGTGGTCACCCGGTGCCCGGCCGACCGCAGGCGGCGGGCCAGGGCCTCGATGCCCGAGGTCAGCCCGAGGGCGTGATGGAACAGCAGCACGTCGGACACGGCAGCATCATGGCACGGCGGCTCGACCGCTGTCGCCGACTTGCGCGCACAGGCTGCGCGCCGACCGTGCCCTCGGTCCGTTCGGCACCGAACGGCTTTGTCGAGGGTCGGGCGGAGCTGGGAGACTGCGGCCATGGGGAAACCAGATCTCGTCATCCGTAACGGCACCGTGGTCGACGGCACCGGTGCTCCCGCCCGCCGGGCCGACGTGGCCATCGAGGGCGACCGCATCGTTGCCGTCGACGACACCGTCGACGCCGCCGGTGCCCGGGAGATCGACGCCGACGGGCGCCTGGTCACCCCCGGCTTCGTCGACATCCACACCCACCTCGACGCCCAGGTGGCGTGGGATCCGCTGCCGACCTCGAGCTGCTGGCACGGGGTGACCAGCGCCGTGCTCGGCAACTGCGGGGTCACGTTCGCCCCGGTTGCCGAAGGCGGCGCCGAGTTCCTGGCCGAGATGATGGAGTCGGTCGAGGACATCCCCCGCCGGGCCATCCTCGAGGGCCTGCCCTGGAACTGGAGCTCCTACGGCGAGTACCTCGGCTGGCTCGACGGGCTCGACAAGGGCATCAACATCGGTGGCATGGTCGGCCACTGTGCGGTGCGGCTGGCGGCGATGGGCGAGCGGGGCATGGACGAGACCCCGTCGTCGCCAGACGACATCGCGGCGATGACCACCCTCGTCGACGAGGCGATGGCCGCCGGCGCCCTGGGATTCTCGACGTCGCGCACGACCCTGCACGTGGTGCCGGACGGTCGCTGCGTCCCCGGCACCTTCGCCGATGAGACCGAGCTGTTCGCCTTCGGCGACGTCCTCGGCCGTCACGGCAAGGGCATCTTCGAGGCCGCAGCCCGGTTGGGCGAGCGCGATCGGGAGGAGGGCATGCCGAAGACCCGGGCCGAGGTGGCGTGGATGGGGGAGGTGTCACGCCGGTCCGGGCGGCCGGTCAGCTTCGGGCTGGTCCAGTCGAACCGCCGCCCCGAGCTGTACGCCAAGGTCATCGAGTTCACCAAGGCCGAGAACGCCAACGGGGCCAACGTCCGACCCCAGACCACCTCCCGAGGCATCGGCGTGCTGTACACGCTGGCCAACCGGCATCCGTGGTCGGGCAGCGACGTGTGGAAGGAGCTGCGGGACCTGCCCCTGACCGAGCAGGTGACCGCGCTCCGAGATGCCGACCGCCGGGCCCGGCTGGTGGCCGGCTCCGATCCGATCGCCATGCCGCCCGACCAGGTGTTCGTGCTCCCCGAGGGCGATGCCGACTACGACTGCCTCCCCGAGCAGTCGCTCGAGGCCGTGGCCGCAGCCAGGGGCGTCAGCCCGGTCGAGGCGTTCATCGACCTCAACATCGAGACCGACGGCACGGTCACCCTCAATTTCCCGATCCTCAACCAGAGCTTCGACGCCATCCAGGAGATGCTCGACGATCCGATGGTCAGCCTCGGTCTGGCCGACGCCGGGGCCCACGTCGGGCAGATCATGGACACCAGCCAACCGACCTACTACCTGTCGACCTGGATCCGGGACCGCCATCGGTGGCCGCTCGAGGAGGCGATCCGCCGCCTGACCTCCGACACCGCCGACCTGTTCGGGATCGCCGACCGTGGTCGCCTCGAGGCGGGCCGCTTCGCCGACGTGAACGTCATCGATCTCGACGGCCTTCGCCTCCCGCAGCCCGAGTACGTCCGCGACTTCCCCAACGGGGCCGGCCGCTACGTGCAGCGCTCGGAGGGCTACGACTACACGATCGTCAACGGTCGGGTCTTCATGGACCACGGCGAGCACACCGGCGACCTCGCCGGCACCACCCTGCGCAGCTGAGCGCCGGCCCGACCTCGGGGCCGGGCACAGGGGGCCACTACGCTCGCGTGATGGCCTGGACCTGCCCGAAGTGCCAGCGATCGTTCGGGGCCGAGGGACGGCAGCACATGTGTGCCCCAGGGCTGACGCTCGACGAGTTCTTCGCGGGAGCCCGCCCGGAGGCCGAGCCGATCTTCCGGGTCATCGACGACCACCTGCAGACCCTCGACGGTGACCTGATCGTCGATCCGGTCAACGCCAAGAAGATCCTGTTCAAGAACGGGCCGACGTTCTGCATCCTCGAATCGATGACCAAGTGGGTGGCGATCGGATTCAATCTCCGGCGACGGCTCGAGTCCGGGCGGCTCTCCCGCAAGGTGGTCGACTACCAGGGCAAGTACTTCCACGTCATCAACCTCACCGACGCCGAGCAGGTCGACGATGCGCTGCTCGAGTGGCTGACCGAGGCCTTCCACCACGGCGAGCCGCCACCGTCGTCCGGAGCTGGCGGTGACCCGCTCGTGCCGGACGACATCGACGAGGACTTCCTGGGCGACGCCCTCTGAGCCAACCCGTTGCCGGCCCCGGCGTCGAGCCCGCCGGTGTGTTCTTTTGCCCATGCGTCGATGGCCGGAGTGACCCACCCGGACCCAGCCCGAGAGATACTGTGACTGCCGGCTGGTCCTGCGGCGGGTCGCCGTTCCTCGGTCGAACCCCGATCGCCGCACAGGCGCCCCTCCAATTCGCTCGACGCACGTCCGACCTCGGACGTCGTCGCAACGCCATCCACGAACGCTCCACCCCGAAGGTCAAGGTCTGCTGTCGATGCTCCGCCGAGTCATGATTGCCCTCCTGGCGCTCGCTGCGCTGATCGTCTCGCTGTTCTTCGACGAACCGGCGTCGGTCGGTGCAGCTGACGACACCGCGGTCGTGATCGCAGCGGACGAGCAACCGTGATCTCGTCGAATCGAGGCCGCGAGCACCGCCTTTCTACGACAAGGAACGACAAGCAAACGGGCATGATTTGACCCGAAGACCCGTCGTTCCCACCGTTGCAAAAAGGTCGAGAGGCGAGGATACTTGACCCATTGGCAGGGCGGTCGGCCAATGAGGTGGAACCGTGAACGACGAAGCGCTCCAGGACGAGGCGGCTGCGCCGCATCTGCTGGTCCACGGATCGGGCGACGATCTCAAGCACGTGGTGGCGACGAGCCTCGATGAGGCGAGGAGCTACGCCGAGTACCTCGTCAACGAGCAGGGTGACGAGACGGCCAGGATCTTCGAGATGAGGGAGCTCGACATCTCCTTCACGACGTACTTCCAGGTGCACGTCGTCGGCGACCGTCGCCAGCCGATGCCGCCGCCAGACGATCCGGTCGCCACCGGACCGGGCGACCAGCCGAACGTCGTGCCGCTCTCGGCCTGAGCCCGCATCGGGCGACGACCTCCGTCCTCGCCCGGCTCCGACGCGGGGGCACCGGCGTCGGGTCACCACCACGGCAGGTCGGCCCGGCTGGCCAGCGCCGCCACCACGACCAGCACTGCGCCCTCGGCCACCTGCTCGATCGCGCCGAGGACGTCGCCGACCGTGCCGCCGATCTTGCGGACGGCGAGTGCGCCGACGACCACGAGGGCGAGGGCGGCGGCAGCCGCGGCCGGCAGCGCCAACCAACCGATGGCCAGCGCCGCCATCGCCAGCCCACCCGTCATCCCGACGATCAGCGGGACCGGTCGTGCCGCGCCAGCCGAGCCGGCACCGAGGCCCGAGTCGACCGCGGTCGGGAGCACGAGCAGCGCCCCGATCGCCGCCACCCGACCGATGGCGTTGGCGGCCACCGCCGCCGCCAGCATCGCCGCCGGTCCGGTCAGTGCCGCCAGTGCGGCGACCCGGATCAGGATCGACGAGGTCAGCGCAGCGACACCGTAGGTGCCGTGGCGAGAGTCCTTGAGGATCTCCAGCCGCTGCTCGGTGGTCCATCCTCCACCGAAGGCATCGGCGGTGTCGGCCAGCCCGTCCTCGTGGAAGGCCCCGGTGACCACGAGCCCGGCCACCACCGCCAGGCTGGCGGCCAGCGTCGAACCGAGCGCGTCGACCGTTGCCGCCGCAACCCCGCCGACGAGCAGCCCGATCACGGCCCCCGCGATGGGGAACCAGGGCAGCACGTGCTGATGGGGGACGGGGGTCGACAGCCGGATCGGGAGCCGGGTCAGGAACTGGAGCGCACCGAGCAGGCCACGGAGCGCACTCACGCCAGCAGGTCCCGCGGATCGTGGAGTGCGAGCGCCCGGCCGGCGACCAGGAACAGGGCCTGGGCGGCCGCCGCCACCCACCGTTGGTTGACCCGCCCGAGAGCGTCCCGGTAGGACCGGCTCAACTCGTCGGCTGGGACGAGGCCGAGCCCGACCTCGTTCGTCACCGCGATCGTCGGCCCGGGCCGATGCCGGACGATGGCTAGTGCGGCCTCGGCTGAAGCGACGATCGCCGCCTCGTCGTGGTCGCGGAACAGCAGGTTGTTGACCCACAGCGTCAGGCAGTCGATCACGACGACCGCGTCCGGATCGGCGGCCGCCAGCGTTGCCGCGAGGTCGGTCTCGCTCTCGACGGTGGTCCAGTGGGCCGGTCGCTCGGCCCGGTGGGCGTCGATGCGCCTGGCCAGGTCGTCGTCCCCGTCGATCCGCGGGCAGGTGGCCACGAACACGACGGGACCGTCCGGTCCGGCGGCGCCGGTGGCGAGGTCGAGGGCGAACGTGCTCTTGCCCGAGCGGGCGCCGCCGGTCAGTACCGTCAACCGGCTGCGGTCTGGCCCCATCGACTTGGCGCCGTCGCCGGTCCGGTGTGGCTCGCCGCTCGCTCCGTCGGTCGTCACCCGGTCATCCTGCCGGCAGGTCGGCCATGTCCGACAGCGCCGCGGCCGCCGCCTGGATCAGCGGGATCGCCAGCGCAGCCCCCGTTCCCTCGCCCAGGCACAGGCCGAGGTCGAGCAGCGGCCGCAGGCCGAGGTGCTCGAGCGCCGCGGTCGCCGCCGGCTCGGTGGAGCGGTGGCCGGCGATGGCCAGGCTCGCCGTCCCCGGCGCCAGCCGGTCGGCCACACACAGGGCGGCGAGGGCGATCACCCCGTCGACCACGAACGGGACTCGACGCTCGGCCGCCTCGATCTGGAGCCCGGCCAGTGCGGCGATCTCCAGGCCGCCGAGCTCGGCCAGCAGGTCGAGCGGCCGCCCGGAGGAGCCGGCCCTGGCCAGGCCCGTCTCGATCAGCCGCCGCTTGTGGTCGAGGCCGTCGGCCGGCTCCCCGGCCCCGGGGCCGGTCAGCTCGGTGGCCGGGAGGCCGGTGCAGGCGGCGATCAGGGCCGCCGACGGTGTGGTGTTGCCGATGCCCATCTCGCCGCCGACGAGGCAGTCGGCGCCACCACTCTCGACCAGCTCGGCAGCCACCGATCGTCCGACGTCGATCGCTTGCGACGCCTCGCCGGTCGACATCGCCGGCCCGGTCGAGAGGTCGCCGGTGCCGGCCCGGACCCGGCGATCGATGAGCGTCGGGTCCGGCGAGCCGCCGGTCGCCGACCCGGTTCCCCCGTCGGCCACCGGCGGTGGACCGGCCGGCAGCGGCGTGGCCACGCCGACGTCGACCACGGTCACCGAGGCCCCGGCGACCCGGGCGATGGCGTTGATAGCGGCCCCGCCGGCGGCGATGGTGGCGACCATGGCCGCCGTGATCTCCTGGGGCCAGGCGCTTGCCCCCGAGTGGACGACGCCGTGGTCGCCGGCGAACAGCGCCACCGCCGGCCGGCGGGGAGACGGTGGCGGGCACGACCCGGTCACGCCGGCCAGGTGGACGCCGAGGTCCTCCAGGTCGCCGAGGGCCCCCGGCGGCTTGGCCCGGGTGGCCCACCGACGGCGGGCGGCGTCCATGGCTGCGCGGTCGAGCGTCGGTGGCTCGGGCGGCCCCTCGTCGAGGTCGGAGGCGGTCGTCCCGCCGGCCGGTGTGTCGGACATCAGTAGTCGATGCCTTTCTTGGCCCGGATGCCCCGGTCGAACGCGTGCTTGACCTTGACCATCTCGGTCACCGTGTCGGCCACGTCGACGACCTGCTCGGCCATGTCGCGCCCGGTCAGCACCAGGTTGACCGTCTCGGGTCGGCCGCGCACGGCTGCCGCCACCTCGTCGGCGTCGATCCAGCCCCAGGTCATGGCGTAGCTGATCTCGTCGAGCACGATCAGGCGGTGCCGGCCATCGGCGATCAGGTCGGCGGCGAACCCCCAGGCCGCCACCGCCTTTGCCCGGGTCTCGTCGAGGTCGTCGGAGTCCCACGTGAAGCCGTCGCCGGCGGTGAACCACTCGACGCCGAGGCCTCGGCACACCTTCTCCTCGCCGGTGTTCCAGTCGCTGCTCTTGAGGAACTGGACGACGGCGACCGGCCAGTCGAGGGCGACCGCCCGGATGACGGTCCCGAAGGCGGCGGTCGACTTGCCCTTGCCGTCGCCGGTGTTGACGAGCACGATCGACGGAGCGCCGGTCAGCTCGTCACGCTGGTAGGGCCGCTCCTCGAGTGGCTCGGACCTGTCGCCGGCCCGATCGTCCGGTTCGCTCGCCGGTTCGTGGTCGCTCATGGCAGGGTCTCCTCCGGGTTCGGGGTGGCGTGGCGGGGCGTCGGCAGGACCACCGGGTCGCCGTCGATGATCCGCATGGTCAGTGGGGTGCCGTAGACGTCGCTCAGGCCGGCGTCGTCGAGGACGTCGATCGGTGGGCCGGTGGTCACCAGCCGACCCCGGTCGAGCAGGGTCAGCCGGTCGGCGAACCGGGCGGCGGTGGTCAGATCGTGCATCACCGCCAGGACCGACAGCCCGTCGGCGTGGCGGAGGTCGTCGACCAGTTCGAGCACGCTGGCCTGGTGGCCGACGTCGAGGGCGCTGGTCGGCTCGTCGAGGAACAGGATGGGTGCATCCTGCACGAGGGCCCTGGCGATCACCACCCGCTGGCGCTCACCGCCGGACAGCGAGCCGAGGTGCCGGTCGGCGAACCGGGCCAGGTCGAGGCGGCGGAGGGTGTCGCCGACGATCCGGCGGTCGGCGGCCGACTCGCCGGCCAGCCACCGCAGGTGCGCCGTGCGGCCGATCAGCGTGTACTCGGCCACGGTCATCGTGTCCGGCACCGTCGGGATCTGGGGGACGATGGCAACGTCGAGCGGTCCGGGCCGGCGGCCGTCGGGCAGCGAGACGTCGCCACCGTGGTCGATCAGCCCGGCCGCGGCCCGGAGCAGGGTCGACTTGCCGGCACCGTTCGGCCCGATGACGCCGAGCCACTCGCCCGACCGGAGGTCGAGATCGACCCCGTCGACGACCGGCCCGTCGCCGAGGTCGACGGTGAGCCCCCGGCAGGTCAGCGCCGCGGCCGCCGTGGTGGGGCCGTTCCGGCCCTCGATGCCGGTTCCGGCGCCGGCCCCGGTCATGACAGGTCCCTCGCCGCCCCCCGCCAGAGCACGAAGGCGAAGAACGGGGCGCCGACGAAGGCGGTGATCACGCCGACCGGCAGCTCGGACGGGGCGACGAGCGTCCGGGCCCCGATGTCGACGAAGGCCAGGAACGCCGCCCCGACCACCGCGGACAGCGGCACGATCACCCGGTAGCTGCTGGACACCAGCAGCCGAACGAGGTGCGGGACGACGAGGCCGACGAAGGCGATCAGCCCGCTCACCGACACCGCGGCGGCCGTCATCAGCGAGGCGGTCACGATCAGGATCAGGCGGGTCCTGGCCGGGTCGAGCCCGACGGACCTGGCCTCGTCGTCGCCGACCCGCAGCACGTCGAGGTGGCGGCGGTGCACGAACAGGATCAGCCCGCACACCAGCACGTAGGGGCCGACGATGCCGATCTGGCGCCAGCCGCTCGTGTTGAGCTGGCCGAACAGCCACGACAGGACCTCCCGGGCCCTGGTCTCGTCGAGCCGCTGCAGGGCGTAGGTCTGGGCGGCCGAGAACAGGGCGGCCATCGCCACCCCGCCGAGCAGCAGCGTCGCCGGCGACGACCACGAGCCCCTGGCGATCAGTGCCGATGCGGTCACCGCAGCGACGGCGCCGACGAACGCCGCCGCCGGCACGGCGCCGAACGGGCCCCACCCGAGGTCGAGCCCGAAGCCGAAGGCCAGGACGGCACCGAACCCGGCCCCGGCCGACACGCCGAGCAGGTACGGATCGGCCAGCGGGTTGCGGAACACGCCCTGGTAGGTGGCGCCCGACAGGCCGAGGGCTCCGCCGACCAGCATCCCGAGCGCCAGTCGGGGCAGTCGGATCTGGAACAGCACGGCCTCCTGGCGCTCGGTCAACGTCGACTCGACCGGCACGCCGGGCACCGCGCCGGCCAGCGCCGACAACACGCCGGTGACGGGCAGGCCGGCGGCACCGGTGACGGCGCTGAGCACGGCCACCGCGGCCAGGACCAGCACTGCGCCAGCCACCGCAAGCGGTGGCAGGCGGTAGGCCCGGGCGAGCGCCCGGCCGAGCCGGTCATACGACTCGACGGGCGCCCCGGGATCGTCGGTGGCGATGGCCGTGTCCACGGTCGATGGGCGGCCGAGCGATCAGCCGCCGGCGCCGGCCTCGACGGCCGTCAGCGCCTCGCCGATCGCCAGCACGAACTGCGGCAGGCGCGGGCCCCACCGGGAGGCTATGTCGGCGTTGACGGTCACGATGTTGCCGGCCTTGACCGCGGCGAGCTGGTCCCAGCCCGGGCGGGCGGCGAGGTCGTCGGCGGTGTAGCTGACCTGGTCGGTGATCACGATGATCTCGGGGTCGGCCTCGACGATGTACTCCTCGGTGAGCTGGGGGAAGCCGAAACCGTCGGTGTCGGCCTCGTCGGCGATGTTGGTGGCCCCCATCTCGGCGTAGACCGCGCCGATGAAGCTGTTCGAGCTGGCGGAGAAGAAGGTCTCGTCGAGCTCGTGGTACACCCGGGCCGCCACGTCCGGTGCGGCGGCGAAGGCCTCGTCGAGCTCACCCCGGAGGCCGGCGACCGCCTCGGCGGTCTCGTCGACCCGACCGGCGGCGAGGCCGATGGCCGCCATCTCGTCGAAGCCCTGCTCGAGATCGGGCGGGGCCGGGCTGACCAGGACCGGAATGTCGAGTGCGGTGAGGCTGGCCACGAGGTCGTTGGCGTCGTTGGCGATCACGACCAGGTCGGGCTCGAAGGCGGTGACCGCCTCGACGTTGGGGTCGAACCCGGACAGCTCGGTCGTCGGGGCCTCGGGTGGGTAGTTGGAGAAGGCGTCGGCGGCGACCACCTGGTCGCCGGCGCCGATGGCGAACAGGATCTCCGTCGCCGTCGGCGACAGCGAGACGATCCGCTGGGGGGCGGCATCGAGGGTCCAGGTGCCGCCTGCCGACTCGATGGTCACCGGGAAGTCGCCGGTCGCGTCCTCGGACTCGGCGCCGTCGTCCTCCTCGTCCATGGCGTCGTCGTCCATGGCGCCGTCGTCCTCGTCGCTCTCGTCGCCCGTGGCGTCGTCGGACTCGGCGTCGGCGGCCGGCGCCGAAGCCTCCGAGGCATCGGTGGTCTCGTCATCGTCGCCGCAGGCTGCGGCCACGAGGGCGAGGGCGGCCAGGACGGCCAGCAGGCGGATGGTCCAGTTCGAGCGGTGCATCGGGGTACCTCCATCGGTCGAGGTACCCGAGCCCGAGCGGCGATTCTGGGAAGCCGGCCGAACCAACTCCAAGTCCTCGAGAGTTGCATGGTTCGTTCGACGTGGGAACTCGACCGGACTCGCTGCGCCATCGATCCCCGGGTCGGGGTCGACGGACGGCATCACCGTTGCGGGACAGTGCCGGGATCTCACCGGACTTCGTCTCCCCGTCAGGGGGAACACTACCAGCGGCCGCTCGGCCGACCACCCGGAACGGGATCCCGAATGGTCAGCGGACGGTGCCGTCCTCGCCGGTCGCCCCGGCGTCCCGCAGGTCGCTGCGACGGGCGCGATCGTCCCCGTCGACGGGTTGGCCGGCGTCGGCCAGGGCGGCCAACACCGCCGGGCCGGGCGACCGGCCGCCGCCGGCCTCGACGAACGTGACCCCGGCGGCCTCGGCCGCGCCACGGTCGACGTCGGCATCGCCGACGAACAGGGTCTCGCCCGGCGTGACGCCGAGCGCCGCCATCGCCGCCACGAGCCCGCGGGGGTCTGGCTTGGCCGCACCGACGTCGACCGACGACACCACCACCTCCAACCGATCGCCGATGCCGGCGCCGGCAAGGGCACGGCGGACGTCGGCCGCCGTCATGACCGACGTGTCGGTGACGGCGCCGAGCCGGTAGCGCTCGCCCAGCTCGGCGAGCTCGTCGACGACGTCGCCGATCGGTTGGACCCGCAGGTCGCCGACCGGCGTGCCGGGCCGGGCGGCGTGGACCAGGGTGTCGCCGATGTCGAACAGGATCGCCCGGATGGACGGCGTCGAGCGCTCGGGTGCGGCGCGGTCGCCGCCGGGGGAACGGTCGTCGTCGGACATGCGTCGCAACCTACCCCCGCGTCGCCGTGGTCCGGGCGGGGTGATCGTCGTCGGTCGTCGACCGGCCGATGGCCCCGTCCATCGCCTCGGCCGCCGACCCCGAATCGAGTCCGGCGTCGGCTGCGTACCGCCCCATGTGGTCGGAGCGGTGGTCGACTGGCCGGAGGGGCGCCACCGGTGCCCCACGGCAGGTGGAGGACCGCTGAACGGCCTGCGAGGGCGCCGCTCGGCACCGGCGGACGGACGTGATCAGTTGGCCAGGTCGGTGATGATCGCCCGGCCGACGTAGGCACCGCTGGCCAGCTCGTCGAACACCTGCGGCAGCTCGCTCAACGGAGCCGTCCGGCCGATGTGGCTGCGGACCTTGCCGTCCGCGGCCAGGTCGACCAGTTCCCGCATGTCCTGCACGGTGCCGACCACCGAGTAGATCATGGTGATGCCCTTGCGGAAGAAGTCCCACGGGCTGATCTCGATGTTGCCCTGGTCGGTCGGTGGGATGCCGACGGCGACGAACAGTCCGCCACGGCGCAGCATCTTGATGCCGAGATCGAAGCCCGGCTTGGCTGCGGCGAAGATCAGCACGGCGTCGGCTCCGCCCTGGCGGCCGAGGCCGGCCGCCTCCTCGGGCTCCATCACCTGGTCGGCCCCCAGCTCCTTGGCGAAGGCGAGGCGCTCCTCGCCCAGGTCGACGCCGACGACGTTGTAGCCGAAGTTCTTGGCCAGCTGGACCGCATAGTGGCCGAGCCCGCCGGCGGCCCCGATGATCCCGATCGTCGAGCCCGGGTTGATCTGGTGCTTGAACAGCTTCTTGACGGCGCCGTAGGCGGTCAGCCCGCCGCAGGCGAGCGGCGCCTCGTGGTCGCCGACCGAGTCGGGCAACGTCACCAGCGACTTGGCGTAGACGCAGAACTGCTCGGCGAACGTGCCCATGATCCCCTTGCCCTCCGGGCAGAGACGGGGCTCGCCGCCGAGACAGTGGATGCAGGCCCCGCACCAATAGCCGCCTCCGGTGCCGCCGAGGCCGAGGATGACCCGGTCGCCGACCGAGGTGAACCGCTCGGCCCCGGGGCCGAGCTCTTCGACGATGCCGATGGCCTCGTGCCCGCACGATGGCACGTTGACGCCGTGCCACTCGCCCCTGGCGAGGTGGAGATCGGAGTGACAGACGCCGGCGCTCGTGATGCGGACCCTGGCGTGGTCGGCCTCGGGGGTCGGTACCTCGACGTCGGCGATCGAGAGCTGCCCGTCGTTGATTCGCGCTGCCTGCATGGTTCCCTGCTCCTCGGTTGGCGCTGCGGCCGTGTCGGCGATTCTGTCACCTTCCTTTCGCCGCCACCATCCGGCGGGAGCGGCGGTCCGGTCGGTCAGACGCCCTCGACGATCAGCATCTCCATGACCGCTGCGCCATCGCGGGCGGCTCGTGCCTCCCGGTACTCGGGCGAGTCGTAGAAGGTGCGAGCGGCCTCCATCGACGGGAACTCGACCAGGACGATCCGGCGGTCCTCGGGTTCGCCCTCCAGGACCTCGGTGGCGCCGCCGCGGGCGACGAACCTCCCGCCGTACGCTTCGATCGCCCCGGGCGAGAGCGCCATGTAGGCGGCGTATCGCTCGGGGTCGGTCACCGTGACGCGCACGATCGCATAGGCAGTCATGGTTGGGAGTATCGCCGGTGCGGCAGGCGACCTGTCAATCGCCGGACGGTCGGGGTCGACCCCCGCCTGACGGGACGGCCTACTCGGCGCCGGTGGCCCGGCGACGGTGCTCGACGTGGGCCCGCCCCGCTCGTCGACCTCGTTCGAGGGCCTCCTCGAACTGGCTGGCATCGAAGAGGCTGGCGTCGCCGATGTCCGGCTCGATGAGGTGGTCGCACGGTGCGACGTCGGCCCGACTGCGGGCACAGGCGGTGATGAGGCTCGCCACCTGGCTCGGCGTCGTGGGCCAGCGGGTGCGGGAGACCACGCCGTCCTCGTCGAAGGTCCCGACGTCGAGGTCACCCGGGCGGCCGACGGAGACCGCGGTCACCACCGGGTCGGGCAGCGTCTGGTTGACCAGGTCGACGGGGAGGTTGTCGATGACACCACCGTCGACGCACAGCTCGTCGCCGATCGGCATCGGCGGGAAGACCGCCGGCAGGGAGGCGCTGGCTCGCACCGCCCGCCAGGCCGGGCCCTCACGCACGCCGAGCACCCGGCCGGTGGTCACGCTGCTGACGCCGACCAGCACCGGTCGGGCCAGGTCCTCAAGCCGGAGGTCGCCGCAGGCCCGCCGGGCTGCGCCGGTCAGCGAGCGGCCGGTGGTGATCGACGAAGACGACGGCCAGAGGTCTCGCCCGAGTCGGATGTCGGCCGCGAACCGTTGTGCTCTGGCCATGATCTCGTCGAAGGGTTCCTCGTGGCCGACGAGGACCGCCGTCGGCGACATGGCGCTGACCCCGACGATGAGGTCGTAGGAGAACCCGGCTGTATCGAGCTCCTCGAGGACGCCGAGCGTTGCCGAGGTCCGCCAGCCTCCACCGCCGAGGACGAGGGCTTCGGCCCCGCCGACCGCCAGCCGGGTCAGCCGCTCGACGCTCGCCGGATCGGACGGGTCGACCGCGATCGACAGCGACGCGCCCGGCGACAGCGGCTGCGCCGGCCGGCCGGGCAGGTGGAGGTCGAGGCGTCTCGGTGAGCGTTGCTCGGGCACGGGTCGGCCGGCGCCCCGCACGATCAGCTCGACGTCGGACAGCGTGTCGGTCCGCTCGCCGTCGACGAGCACCAGGTGGTCGGGTTCGAGCTCCCAGATCCGACGGTCGGAGTCGGCGACCCTGGCCTGGGGGTTGGCGGCCAGCAGCGCGTCGATCAGCGCGCCGGTTTCCGGCCCACCCCGCACCGCCACCACTCGGGGCGAGCCGGGTCCGGGTTGCCGGTTGCGGTCGCGGAGCCGCTCGGCCAGGATCGCCGCCAGCCCGAGGAGGCTCTCCGACTGCTGCAGCAGGAGCTCGCGGATCGAGGCGATGGGCAGCTCGACGACGAGCGAGGGGCGGAGGGCGACGGCATCGGCCGAGGCGACGCCGTCGTCGATGAGGCTGATCTCGCCGATGGCATCGCCGACCCCGAGCTGGGCGACCTCATCACCTGCCGACTCGACCCGGAATCGCCCGGCGGCAACGACGACGAGCTCGTCCGGTGCATGGCCGGCGGTCGTGACCCGCCGCCCAGCCGGAACCTCCTCGACCGAGGCCATCGCCGCCAACTCCGCCAGCAGGGCTGGCGGGAACTCGGCGAAGATGCGGCACCGGGCGAGGAGCTCGGCGGTGGTGGTCATCGCCGCCTCCCGGTCTCGTCGTGCGCGAGGTGATCCCGACGCCGGCTCGCCGGGAGCAGCGCAACACCCCAACAGTGGAACCCGGCCACGACTCCTCCTCCGCCGACCCGCCCGGGACGCTAGTGCAACCCGGCCGGGCGCACGAGCGAGCAGGTGCATCGACCCCGAGCTCACCACCGGCGTTGCGACACGCGTCGCCTGCGGGCTCTGGCGCAGGCGATCGTTCGAACAGCTTATGGATGGCAAGCGCTCTTTGCCGGTGTGCTCGAGCGCAAGTCCTCGGTCTTGTCGCCAATGGAGCCGCCGCCCGCCATGCGTCTCTTGCCCAAATGGGGACGGTCTTTTGGGGCCGTGATTTCGACGGCCTCTACCACAAAGAGGACTCGCAGCATGGCTCTTCATGTGCGAGAGTCACGGCATGCCGCCGTTCGTCGAATCGACGTTGTCGTTCCGGCGCCGGACGATGCCGTCGCTCGTCGCACGGTCGGTGGTCATGCTCGTGTTGGCCAGCCTGCTCGCGCTCGGCGCCGGCGGTCTTGCTTCTGGCCAATCGACCGCTGAGGAGCGGCAACCGAGCGTGCGGGTCGAGGGCAACGGCCTCTCCAGCTACCCCCACCCGCGGCTCATGCCCGACTTCTCTTTCGGTCATTCGACTTCGACCCGCTGTTCGATCCCGTCTTCGTCGCGGCGACCGAGATCCGGACGCCGCTCGACTACTGGTTGATGCCTCAAGCACTTGCTGCTCTGTGCCGTCGGGTCGGGGTGTCGCCGGCCGTTCGCCGTACGAGCTGCGCCACACGGCGATCAGCCTGCATGCGGAAGCTGGCCACTCGGCTTGGGCCATCGCTGACTGGGCGGGTATGTCGGAGCGAATGATCGCGGTTGTGTACAGGCACAAGTTGGCCGGGCCGTCGGCGCTCGGCCCTTCGGACTAGATCGCCACAGCCAGCAGCACTGGGGACCCTGGCGCCGCTGGTCTAACGTCACTGTGTGGAAGTGCTCATTGGCGCCTTGTCGGCCTTGGTTGTAGTTGCAATAGATCGGCAGCTGGAACGCCGACACTCGAAGCAAGCATGGTTGCGGGAGCAGACACTTCGGGCGGCTGCCGACTATTTGACTGCTCGCAACAAAGTCACAAGGACCTACATCGGATGGGGCGGCTACGTCGACCCTGAGAAGTTTCCGACCAAGGACCGGCTCGGAGCCTTCTTTGATGGCGGAGGCATCGAGATGAACAACGCCAGCCAACGACTTTCGCTACTAGGCGACGAGGAGTTGGTCTCTGCGCTCCTGCCGATGGGAGAGCACGTCGACATGTGCTTCAACGCTTCCTATTGGCCTGAGATGGACCTGGAGCTGTATCGGAAGCTCCTGTACGACGACGAGGGAGCCCAGGAACGGTTCTGGGAGATCTGCCGACGTGTGGTCGGTGCGCCGAAGGTCGATCTGCCATCTGTGGGCGAGGAAGCTCGTATCGAGGCGTTCCGATCCAGACAGGAGGCACGACGGAAGCAGCTGCGGCCTGAGGAGGATTAGCTAGCAGTCTTCCTCCCACACCCTTCGGTTTGCCGTCCCTGGACCCGTGTCCCTGGACCCTGGAGCCGCGGCTCCCCGCGTGGCTCCCAGGCACGTGCGTTCACCCTCGATCAAACGACGCAGCGCTTGAGGCCAAAAGGGGAAACCCGCTCAACCTGTGGGGTTTGAGCGGGTCTCAAGAGCGGAGAGGGTGGGATTTGAACCCACGGTCCACTTGCGCAGACACCTCCTTAGCAGGGAGGCACAATCGGCCATACTCTGTCACCTCTCCAGGTGAGGTCGTCAGTGTAGCGCCCCCGTCGCTCTTGACCCGCGGTCCTCCCCCTCCCAGACTCGATGGCATGGGCAGCCACGACATCACCTCCCTCGACCAGCTCCGCAGCCTCTACCGCGAGCCGAGCAAGCGGGTCCAGGAGAAGAAGGGAACCGTGATCGACGGCGCCACCGCCGCCTTCGTCGCCACCTCACCCTTCTGCTGCCTCGCCACGTCGGACGCCGACGGCAATTGTGATGTCTCCCCCCGGGGCGGCCCGGCCGGCCAGGTCAAGGTCCTCGCCGGCGGCACCAGCGTCGCCCTGCCCGACCTCTCCGGCAACAACCTGATCGACTCCCTCACCAACATCGTGTCGAACCCTCGGGCCGGGCTCCTCCTCATGGTCCCCGGCAGCGACGAGACCCTCCGCATCGACGGCCCCGCCCGTCTGACCACCGACCCCGACGTCCTGGCCCTCTGGGCCGACGAGCTCCGCACGCCGAAGGTTGCCGTCATCGTCGACGTCGACGCCGTCTTCCTCCACTGCGCGAAGGCGTTCCGGCGCGGTGGCGTCTGGCGTCCCGACTCGTGGCCCGAGTCGACCGACACCGTCGCCTGCGAGATGTTCAACGACATCGCCGGCACCGACACGCCGCCGGCCGACATGCGTCGCTACCTCGAGGAGAGCTACACCGCCGATCTCACCGCCGAGCGCGTCACCTCGGGCCGGCCCACCGCCTGACCGGGGCCAACCGCACCCCACCCCGAGGCGCCGCTGGGCAGGCTTGCCCACGGCGGCCAGGGTCGCCCGTCACGCGTCATCGATCGACCACCGGCCCGCCCTGACGCCGTCACTGCGGCCCGATATCGTGACACCGTGGTCGCCCAGCTCGAGCCGGACTCTCACCGCGTCCTGCGGTTCGACGCTCAGGGTCATCGCATGGGCCCGGTCGGCACGCTCGCCGCCCAGGCCGCCCTCGTCTGGGGCGTGATCTGGACCATGGGCGCCATCCGGGAGATCATCATCCCCCCGGCGCTCGGCACGCTTGCCCTGCTGCTCGCGCTCGGCGCGGCGCTCCTCGCCCCCCGCCGGGTGATCATGGAGTTCCCGATCTCGCTGTCGATCCTCGGCATCTTCACGATCTCGATCGCCTCGGTCACGTGGACGGTTGACCCGGTGGCCACCCAGGCCAGCGTCCGGGCGCTCATCCCGGCGATGCTGGCGATCGTCATCGTGGCCGGCCTCCTCACGCTGCAGGATCTGGTCGACGCGCTCATCTGGGCGATCCGGATCGTGCTCGTCGTCACCGTCGTCTCGTTGATCCTGTTCCCGTGGACGCGCCTCCACGTCGGCGTGGAGAGCGGCGGCGTCGACGACTACGCCGGCTGGCACGGTCTGTTCAATCACAAGAACAACATGACCGAATTCCTGGTGCTCGCCATCCCGACCATTCTCGTCTTCCATCGAAACGGGATCGTGAAATGGATGACGCTCGGCGTCATCGCGGTCCTGATGGTCGGCTCGACGTCGGCCACCGGCCTCTCCGCCGGCTTCTTCGTCGTCGTGGCCTGGGTCTGGCTGACGATCTACCACAGCCAGCAGAAGGAAGACCGCCGCAACAGCACGCTGCTGTTCCTGAGCTCGGTCGTCGGCGCGCTCGCCATCGTCGCCGTCGCCCTGTCGTCGATCGCCACCATCACCTCCGCCTACGGCAAGGACACCACGCTCTCGGGCCGCACCCTGATCTGGGAGGCATCGATCGACGCGCTCATGCGCCGCCCCCTGTTCGGTCACGGGTTCGGTGCCCTCTTCTGGCGTGAGGGCGTGTCGCCGGAGACGGCCGAGATCTGGCGCCAGGTCGGCTTCGACGCCTCCCACGCCCACAACGGCGCCCTCGACCTGGCCCTGCAGATCGGCTTCGTCGGCCTGGGGATCTTCCTGGTCCTGTGGGTGTCGACGCTCTGGCGGGGCTGGCAGGCCATCAGCCTGCAACCCGACCTCGGGATCTGGGTCGTCTGCATCCTCTCGGCCAACTTCTTGATGTCGCTGTCCGAGGACACCTTCTACGGCGGCTGGCTCGGCGTGTTCGCACTCCTCAAGACCCTCCTCATGCGGCGAGACGAATCCCTGCGGCGGCCAACCTGGCGGGAGCAACCCGACCAGAAGTGGGCCTACCGGTAGCGGGCCCGTGCATCGCTACGGAGGGACGGTGGTCGGCGTCGGCCTGCTCCTCGTCCTCGGGGTCGCCATCCTCGTTCGCCAGACCGGGTTCGACATCGACGTGCCCTTCGTCGGTGGCGGAGGCGACCCGACGGCCAACGCCCTTCGCCAGGACGCCCCACCGCCCTTCACGCCGGTGGCCAACGACGTGCGGGGCGCGGTCAGCGTCGTCGAGGACCTGCCGTCGCCCGACCACCTGCTCACCGTCGCCGTCGAGGTTCCCGACGGCGCCCGCCAGATGCAGCTGAGCGACACGCCCACCTTCGCCGGCGTCGACTGGCAGCCGCCGGCCGACCGGGCCGACGTCGAGGTCTCGGGCACCGGCTACCAGGACGTGTTCGTCCGCTTCCGCCTGGCCGACGGGTCGATCACCCCGACGGCGGTCGGCGGCGGAGAGGTCGACCCGACCTGGGCCGCCGCCACCTCGTCGGCCACCGGCCTCCACCAGGCATCGTGGGTCCGACCGTTCTCCTCCACCGAGCTCGCGCTCCGCGTCGAGGCCGGTCGGATCGAGGCCGGGTCGCTCGAGGCGTACGACCTCGACAACCCGGTCGCCGGCGACGACATCGACTCCCGCAAGGGCTTCCCCGTCGTCCGTCGCAACGGCGAGACCTACGGGCTCGGCGTGTCGGCCAGGCGTGACGTCATCCGGCGACCAGACCGGCTGATCGGCCAACCGCTCGATGTCGGTCGGGTCGCCGGCGACGGCTGGCTCATCACCTCCCCCGACGACCCCACCTACGGCACGGGCCTCGCCCCGACCGCGGTCCGCCCGCTGACCCGCCCCTCCGACGGAGGCTTCGACGGCGACATGGACCGTCTCTGGGCGCTGGTCCACGACCTGGTGATCACGCTGCCCCAACCGCTGCAACCCGGCGCAACGTACACGATCACCCCGCCGACGATGGTCGCCTCGACCCTGCGCTACGACCCCGCCACCAACCTCTCGCCGGCCGTCCGGGTCAACCAGGTCGGCTTCGCCCCAGACGACCAGGCGAAGGTCGCCCAGCTGTCCGGCTGGTACGCCGGCATCGGGTCGACCGCAACGACTGTCACCGACCCCGGCTTCCGGGTCGTCGACGTCGACACCGGCGAGGACGCCTTCACCGGCACCGGCCAGCTGCGCCCGAGCGGTAACGAGCTCGAGCGGGGCGATCTCACCGGCGCCCCGGTCATCGAGCTCGACTTCACCCCGCTCGACCAGCCTGGTCGCTATCAGGTCTGTGTCGACGACGTCGGCTGCTCCCACCCCTTCGACGTCGACGCCAACGTGTGGAGCGACCTCGCCGCCACCGTGGCCCGATCGCTCTTCCACCAGCGCAGCGGTATCGAGCTGGCGCCGCCGTTCACGTCGTTCGTCCGGCCCCGTCCGTACCATCCCGACGACGGGGTCGTCGTCCGGGCCAGCAACTACAGCCTGCTCGCAGCTCAGACCGACACCGAGAACACCGACTTCGAGCGCCTGGCCGAGTTGCGGACCGACCTGGTGGTCGACGGCGCCTGGGGCGGGCACTTCGACGCCGGCGACTGGGATCGACGCATCCAGCACCTGTGGGTGGCCCGCAACGTGGCCCAGCTGGTGATGCTGTATCCCGAGCGGTTCGAGTCGTTCGAGCTCAACATCCCCGAGAGCGGCGACCCGACGCCCGACCTGCTCGACGAGGCGCTGTGGACCGTCGACCTGTTCCAGCGGATGCAGACCCCCGATGGCGCCATCCGGGGCGGTATCGAGGCGACCGAGCACCCGCCGGCCAATGCCGCCTCGTGGACCGACGATCTGGCGGTCCTCGCCTACGACCCCGACCCCTTCTCCACCTACGTCTACGCCGGCGTGGCGGCCGAGGTCGCCCTGGCCCTCCTGCCATACGACCCGTTGCGGGCCGGGGGGCTCCTGGACTCCGCCGGCCGGGCCATGGAGTGGGCCGAGCAGCAGACGCCGCCAGCCGGCACCGCAGAGCGGGTCGGCGAGCAGCGGGCCGTTGCCGCCGCCGCCCTCCTGGCCGCCACCGCCGACCCCCGCTGGCACGACGTCTTCCTCGACAGCGCCACCTTCGTCGCCAGCGGTGACACCAACCTCTCGTGCCACGCCCATACCCGGTGCGATGCCGCCTGGCTCTACCTGCAGGCCGAGGAGTCGGTCACCGATCCGGCGATCCGCCAGGACCTCGAGGGACGGTTCCTGACGATGGCCGACGGCATCGTCGAGACCGGCAACCAGACCTCGTACGGCTGGACGCTCGAGAGCCCGACCGTCCCACTCATCTGGGGCCTCGGCGTCGGCGGCACGCCGAAGGTGTCCGGCCTGCTCCGGGCCCACGTCCTGAGCGGCGACGACGCCTACCGGGCCGCTGCGGTCCGCTCGGCGTCGGTGACGCTCGGCTCCAACCCGCTCGGCCGGGTGATGCTGACCGGCATCGGCGAGGAACCGGTTCGCCACCCACAGATCAACGACGTGAAGTACGGGGGGATCCCCGCCTGGCCTGGCACGCCCATCTACGGCTTCCACGCCCTCAACTCGATCACCGACGAGCAGTGGGTGGTCGACGACATCCTCGGCCCGGCCGGAGTCTCACCGGCGCCGACCGACCTGCCCTACCTCTGGCAGTGGTACGACGTCGACTCGGTGGCCCAGTACAACGAGTTCACCGTGCACCAGAGCCACGGCGAGACGTTGCTGGCCTTCGCCCTCCTGGCCGCCACGTCCTGAGCCGAACCGAGCCGAATCGAACCGAATCGAACCGGGTCTGGCCGGGTGCACCCGTCGGCGTGGCCCGGTCGTCGGCACGCCTGGGTCGATGACCCTGCGGTCACCGCTCTGTCGCCGACCCGTCGATAGTCTCGTGGCCGAACATGACGCTCGCCTCGCCCGCCGCCGAGGCTGCCGACGGACCACGCTGGCGCCCCTCGGGGTTGCTCTGCCTCGCGCTGACCGGGAGCCTGCTCGCCGCCATCTGCCTGATGGCCATGACCGGTCGACCCGGCGCGCTCGGCCAGGGCCTGCAGGACGAGTTCGGTGCGTGGCTCCCGTTCTTCGTCTCGACGCAGTTCCTGGTGCTCGTCCCGGTCATCGTCGCCCTCGAGCGGTTCCGCCCGGCCCGACCGGAGCAACGAGGCCTGAGCCCGAGCGTCGGGTTCGACTTCCTCTACATGGCCGTCCACCTGCCGACGATCGTGGCCGTCGCCGCCTGGGTCTCCGGGCCGATCAGCCGGTGGCTCGAGGCGAACGCCTCGGGGCTGACCGTCGATTCGACCCGTGACTGGCCGGTCTGGTTGGCCGGTGGTCTCGGCCTCGTGCTGGCCGACCTCGGGGCCTGGTTCTCCCACCTGCTCAAGCACAAGGTGCCGCTGTTCTGGCGGTTCCACATGATCCATCACTCGCAGACCCGGATGAGCCTCTTCACCTCGAACCGGACCCATCCCGTCGACGCTCTCGTCGACGTCTTCGTGTTGCTGCTCCCGTTCTTCATCCTGTTCCCGTCGTTCACCGCCCAGGCTCCGAACGTGTTCGTGCTGGGGCTGCTGAAGGGATGGTCGGAGCGGTTCCAGCACAGCAACGTGCGGACCAACCTCGGGCCGCTCCGGTGGCTGTTCGTCACGCCGCAGTCGCACCGGGTCCACCACTCGACCGAGCCCGAGCACTGGAACTCCAACTACGCCACCTTCCTGGCGTGGGATCGGCTGTTCGGGACCCAGCACGCCGACGACACCTCCTATCCGCCGACCGGGATCAACGACCCCTGGTTCCCGGAGCCCGGTCGGTGGTCGCCGGTGGCGTTCGCCCGCGGCTTCGTCGGGCAGCTGCTGTTCCCGTTCGACTCGGCGGCGGTGCGGCGGGCATCGGCCGGCAGCCCACACGAGACGATCGACGTGACGGACTCGGCGATCGGCGAGGCGACCAACCTGACGAACTGATCTGCCCGATCGTGAGGTTTTGCCCATCAGGTCGGGCTATATTTCATTTCTGTGACGGAGAACATCTCGGGCGGGTGGGATGCTGAAGACGTCGACCACCGACGATCCGACGGCCGTCGCCGTTGGTGGGGCGACGACTGGTCGGACGTCTCCGAGGTCTACCAGAGCTACGGCGCTCCCCGCCGAGCGGTCGGCGTGGTCGACGAGCCGACGGCGGCCGTCCCGGCCACCCTGGCCGGCGACGACCTCGACACCGGCCACCTCGGCCGGGGCGACGAGGACGCACCCGACGTCTGGCTCGACCTCGACGACGACCAGTCCAACGGGTCGGGGGGCAACGGCCTCCGCTACCTGAAGGGGCTGGCGGCGGTCGGCGTCGCCGGCTGGCTGATCGCCATGGTGGCGACGCTGCTCAGCCCGTCAAACGGGCTCGACACCACCGACGGCGAGTCGGACATCGATGAGCAGGCCGTGGTGCCGGACGACGAGGAGTTCGGCATCGGCGGTGGCATCGCCGGCCCCGTCGTCGGCCAGGCGAACCCGGCCCAGGTCCTGCGGGTCGAGGGATCCGACGACGGAGCCGTCGTCGCACCAGACGAGTCCAGCGCCACCGACGAGTCGACCGCCACGGCCGCCCCCGGAGGCGAGGGCGAGCCGTCCACCGCCGCCGAGCCCGACGCCGCCGGGTCAGATCAAGCGTCGACCGACGACGGGGCGGCGACCGGTTCGGCCACGACGGCCCCCGCCGGTCCGTCGGGCACGCAGCCGTCGACCGCCGGCAGCGGTGGTGGTGCTGGTTCGGCGACGGTCGGGACCGGCGACTACCGGTCGAACCTCGACCTCATCCGATCCGTCGCGGTCCGCAACACCAACCACGACGCCAGCCCTCACCGCAACACGCCGTCGGCCCAGCTGGTGCCCCAGGAGCTGTACGGGCCGAGGAGTGAGTACCTCGGCAACCCGGGAGGCAGCCCGGAGCAGGCGTTCCCGGTGCCGCAGGGTGGGCAGTTCCGGACGGCATGTGAGTTCTCACACTTCGCCTACGACGACCCGCTGGTGTTCCCCGGCCAGCCGGGGGCGGCGCACCTGCACCTCTTCTTCGGCAACACCGACGTCAACGCCCACTCGACCTACGAGACGCTCATCGATTCCGGGTCGAGCACCTGCAACGGTGCCGAGCTGAACCGGTCGGGTTACTGGGTGCCGGCGCTGTTCGACGATCGGGGCAACGTGCGGGTGCCGGACCGGATCGTCGTCTACTACAAGGGCGAGGGTCGGGCTCGGGGCGGCAGCGAGGTCTACCCGGCCGGGGCGGCGATGATCGCCCTGGACGACTACAACCCGATGCCGATCGCCGATGGTGGTGTCGGGGGGCAGAAGCTGAGCTTCCAGTGCTCCGACAACTTCTCGACCAACACCGGGCAGGGTGGGTCGACGATGGCGGCGTGTGACGGCTCGATGTTCGCGAGCCCGGGCCGGTGGACGGTGCTGGAGGTCAACATCAAGTTCCCGACGTGCTGGAACGGGCAGGATCCGTCGAACTGGGAGAACTTCCGACCGTCGTCGGCTGGTGGGTGGTACAGCAACATCTGTTCCGGCGAGTTCAACCGGACGCTGCCAAACCTCGAGTACTTCGTGAACTACCGGGTCGACCCAGGGGAGAACACGGCCAACTGGTTCCTCTCGTCCGACGTCGACCCGACGTCGTTCGGGGCGACCAAGGCGACCGGCGGCTCGACGAACCACGGCGACTGGTGGGGTGGTTGGCATCAGGAGACCAACCAGATGTGGATCGACAACTGCGTCAACCGCGGTGGTGGGGCGGCGAGCGGTTGTGGGTTCGGCTACCTGACCGACGGCGGCCCGAACGGCTCGGCGCCGTACGACGGACCGGCGCTGAAGATGCGACCGCAGTACCAGGGCCCCCACAAGGTTTCGGCGTCCGAGCTGATGGCCCAGCTCTGCCCGAACCCCCGACGGAGCTACGCCAAGCCCGAGGACGCCGCCTACTGCCAACCCGGCTGATCGGCGGGTCGCCGGCCGCTATCCTCGCCGGTGGAGAGATGGCAGAGTGGACGATTGCGTCGGTCTTGAAAACCGTTGAACCCTCACGGGTTCCGGGGGTTCGAATCCCCCTCTCTCCGCCAAGAGTGTGTTGTTCGAACCCCGTGAGCTGTAAGCCACGGAGATGTTCGTCAGCAGCTCGACCAGGCGTTCCGTGACGTCCTCCGTTCCTCGACTGCGCTCGTAGTGCACTGGCTTGGTCTCAGTCGCCGTCAAGCCGCGGACCGGGCAGCGAACGCAGGTCCCGTTGAGTCGTCGCACTGGTGTTCGCGCCGGTATCGCGCCAAGAGACTGCCCCGCTAGCGACCCAACCACCCTCGGGCCGTCGCCTTCGCAATACCCTCGGCCCGAGAGCTCACCCCGATTCTCTCCCAGATCTCGTTGAGTTGTCGGTACAGCGACCGCTCCGAGTATCCCAAGTCGACGCTGATGTCGGCGACTCGGTCTCCGGCCACGATGCGGCGCAGGAGGTAGGCGTCGTCTTCGTCCAACGGGTTCTCTGCTGTTGCAGGCACAGGCGCCGACTGGCCGTCTCCAATCCGGTCGGAGACAGCCTGCCCAGCAGTCTCAAGACGAGCGATGCCGTCGGCGGAGACGAGTTCGGCGAGCAGCGCGTAGGGCATCACGGAAGGTGTGGAGGAGTGGATCGGGCCCGGCGTTGCCACGGCGACGAGGTCCTCGGGTGCGTACGCCAGGATGGCATCGCTGGCGTTGCGTAAGTAGTCGGCGACGATGATCCAGTCGCCGGCGATCTCAGGTTGGGTGCCGCGTGCGGTCATGTACTGGGCGGTTGCACAGAGTCGGGTGGCGAGGTCGACGAGGTAATCCCACGGGATCGTCATGGTGTAGATCTGAACGGCTTTTTCGTGAAACTTCCGTTGCCATGGTTCATCTATTGGGCCCGGTCCGTGGTGGAGCTCGTGGGCTTCTTTGACTGATTGGGAGAAACCGACGATTCGGTCGTCGGCAAGGCGCACGTCGTCGTCGGCGATCGTGTTGTCGTGCACCACTCGGACAGTAGTCAGCGGGACCGATCGTTGCCATATCGACATGTCGTCGAATTCGTCACTCGATCGCCGTGTCATAAATCTGACACTTGATGTTGTCCGACACCTGACATCAATGGGCTGCTTGGCTGAATCGGAGCACAAGAAGGTAGCGATGGGGCGACCTTATTGTCGAAACAGCTTGTCGCTGTCTCGGCTCTGAGGATGTCTAGGCGGCTACAACCATCGTGCCATCTCGTTGACTATTCGAGTCAATACGCCTGAGGAGTTGGTTGTGGTTTCTAGGTTGTGGCTTCGCGTCCTGCTGCTGCCCGTCTTGGCAGCGTGCCTCATCGCCGGTCTGGTTGGCCCGGTCGAGGGCCAAGGGCCCGCTGATCGTGCCGCTGTGGAACGGGCGCGTGCCGAGGCCCGCGAAGCGGAACTGTCCGACCCTGGCGTGCCAGGGCCGGAGTGGATCCCCGACGACCCCGACCGTCCAAGCCCGGAGACCCTCGCCGGGATCGACTCCGGGCCGTCGTTGTTCGACCCGGGGCCCAGGGTGTTGCCGCCCGGGGCTCAGGACGTAGTCAACCAAGGTGCCGAGACTGCGAAGCAGTCCGCCCCTCGAGCGGTGGTGACCGAACAGCCGATCGAGGCCCCGTTCGATGGTCCGAACGCTGATCGTCGCACGATCGTTCCGGTCGTGACTAGTGAACGGGTCGAGTTCGAGGCGTCTGCTGACAGTGAGAAGACGAGCGGTAGGGCTGAGACAGGGTCCGTCCTCGAGGATCGGGTTCGGTTGACCCGGCCCGAACAGACGCGGGGCGAGGTGGCGTTGCAGGTCGCGAACAAGACCGTGACTGAGCGGCTCTCGAGTGCTGGTTTGGCGTTCTCGGTCGAGACTGAGGTACTGGCTGCCGTTGGCGACGTGTCGCGGCTCGCCCCTGCGGATGGTCCCGCCGATCTTGGCGACGCTTCGGGATGGGAGCTCGAGTTCGATCTGGACTTGTTCGCCGATGTGCTGATGGATCCGACCTCGGTGGAGTTCGTGGTCAACATCGGCTGTGATGCCGATGGCAATTGCGAGGACCGTGAGTTCCTCAACACGACCGTCGACGTTGAGGCCTGGACGGCCACGGTGGAGCTCCCAGCGAACGTTGTCGCAGGCTTCGATCGTTCCTCACGCACGCTGGCCCCTCCGACCGTAGGCGCGGCTTCGGCCGGTGGCGGTTTGGGCCTTGGTGTCGCTGGGTCGGGGGTGCCCGGACTCCTCTTGTTCCAGGGTGGAAACCCCAACGGTGGACTGGTAATCGGTGCGGTTCAGGGCCCACACGGCTCCGGCGGCACCTATGCAGCATCTCGGTTGGGTTCGGTGGCGTCGTGGCAGGTCGGACTACGCACCGGTTACGCCGAGCTGCAGTACCCGCTGGCGTTGCCGTCGGCGCCGGGTCCGGTCCCCAACATCGATCTCGGCTACTCCTCGGGTCTGGTCGAGGGCAACGGTTCCACGGACAACGGACAGCCTCCCCGCGTCGGTCTCGGGTGGTCCGAGCCGGTGAGCGTGATCACCCGAGCGACCCGGGCTTGTGACCCGGATCCCGACCGGTTGTGCGCAGCGTTCGGTCGCCACGACGGGTTCAGCCTGGCCTTCAACGGCGTTTCGTCGCCGCTAGTGCGCATCTCTGCCGACGCCGGTGAGACCCACCCGGACTATCCCTCCAGTTCAGGTGTGACCAAGTGGGAGTACATTCTCGAGAGTCGCAACGACTGGCGAGTCCGTCGCGTCGAGCAGCCCTCATCGTTCACGAACAGCAACACCAGCAATGGCGACGGCTATGGGACCTGGTGGGAGGTCACCACCGGTGACGGGACGCTCCACGTCTTCGGGCGGGAACGGGCCTTCGACCCCGATGAGAGCAGCCCCGGCCCGTCTACGACGTGGGAACGCGGCGACGTCTACCCAGGTCTGCTGCTCGGCTCGCTGCTCAGCGCACCCCTCGTCTTCATCGACGGAGTCGGCGATGGTGGCAGCCCGGCAGATCCGGACCGGCCGCCCCACGGCTGCACCGGCGACTTCTGCGACGTCGGGATCGTGTGGCATCTGGACCAGGTCATCGACACCTCCGGCAACCGGGCGGTCTACCACTACGACTACGACAGCAACCACATCGAACCGACCGGCTGGACCACCCGTATCCGCTATGACCGCGAGGTGCGGCTGGATTCGATCCATTGGGGACAGCGCTACGAGTCTGCTCCGCCCGCTGCAAGCGGTTCGAGCCCGTTCAAGGTCAACTTCAACTACCAGGGACGCCACGATGTCCCGAACTTCGGCTGCACCCTTGCTGGAGTCGGCAACTGTCAGTCGATCCCGGCGTTCTACTCGGACAAGGTCGTCGACCGCATCATGGTGCTGGTCAACAACACCGAGGAGTACGGCTGGGACCTCACGCTCGACATGGCCGTGAACGATCCCGTTGTCTGGCTTCGGGAGATCCAGCGGATCCAGCCCGACGGCGCCGGGGGCTACCAAGCGACGATCCCACCGGTTGAGTTCACCAAGCAGCACCTCGACAATGCCCTCACCGGCGGGCAGGCGTACTCGAGGCCGCGGATCAAGAAGATGACCACCGAGGCCGGCGCGGAGATCACGTTCTCCTACGACCAGCCCTACGCGCCGACCGGGTCGTGTGCCCCTGGGTCGGTGAGCGAGGTCCGGCCTCCGTGCAACATGTTCCCTTCGCCGGAGACGTTCAGTCAGGCCGACAACGGGACCCTGATCTGGTGGAACCAGTACGTCGTCGACGAAGTCACCGTCTCCCCGACAGATGGTGGCTCGGCCGACATCGTCACGTCCTACAGCTACGACACCCACCCTGACTGGGCGTGGCAGGCCCGCTACCCCGGGGCGGGGGAGTGGAACGACTACCGCGGTCACCGCCAGGTCACGGTGGATGACAACGACGGGACCGAGGTCACCCACTACTTCGCGACCGGTATGTATGACGACCGTAGCGGCCCCACCGACGACGACAAGTTCGGCGTCGATCACCCCACCGCAGCAGCAGTGAAGATCCATGAACCATGGGAACCGTCCTCGGTAGCTCGCAACAACTACGAAGCCATCGCTGGCGAGTCGATCGGAACCAGAACGGTCCGGAACTCCACGACACACTCGTTCCAGGTCACCCGGTTCGAGGTCGAAGACGTGACGACGGTCAACCTCAGCGATGGCGTCGGCAACCGGACACCGGTCATCACGGATTTCTCGAACGCCCATCGGGTGACCGACTCAATCGATTGGACCCAGATCTACAACGGCGAGACCGGATACGTGGCCCGCACCAAGGTCGAGCAGTTCTACGACGACTACCAGCGCATCGAACTCGTCGTCGACCACGGCCAAACCACCGGCAACAACGGCGCAACGACCGTTACTGGTGACGAACGGACCACCGAGACTGTCTACGACGACCACCTCGACTCGTGGATCCTCGACCTGGTCGACAAGGCCGATACCTACGAGGGAACCGACACCACCGGAACCATGATCGCGTCGGTCCGGAGTGACTTCGATGACCGAGGACGTGTGACCGAAACCCGCACCCAGCGGGCCTCGAACAGCACCGACCGGCAGAAGACCAACTACTCCTACACCTACCGGGGCCAGCTCGAGGAGCAGATCTCGCGGGGTGAGAACGGCAACGCCGCTGACGACCAGACCACCCTGTTCGAGTACGACAGCACCTACGGGTGGCTCAAGAAGGTCAACGGGCCCCTGGGCGGGACCCCCGACCCGGACACCTCACACCAGGTCGTCGACCCCGTGTTCGGAGTCGTCACCCAGTCCACCGACGTCAACGGTCGAGTGACCGACTACGAGTACGACGAACACGGACGCCTCACCGCAGTCATCCTCCCGGGCACCCCAACCGGCTACAAGTCCTACGAGTTCACGTACCACATCGCCCATGGAGCGGTCGACCGGGTCGAGACCAAGCAACTGGTCAACCACTGGTCGAACAAGTACGCGATCAGCTGGGAATTCTTCGACGGCCTCGGCCGACTCATCCAGACCCAGTGGAGTTCCCCCGCTACGTGAGACAGGGGTGGTTGTCAGTTCATGCTGCTGAGGCAGCGTAGGTCTCGGCGGGGGTGCGGTGCTCGAGGCGGGCTTGG
>JANQPB010000043.1 GCA_028285495.1 Acidimicrobiales bacterium | reverse complement strand
CTCGACCTTGCCGGTGACGACGGTGCCACGGCCGGTGATCGAGAACACGTCCTCGATCGGCATCAGGAACGGCTTGTCGAGATCACGCTCGGGCTCGGGAATGTACTCGTCGACCGCCTCCATCAGCTCCATGATCTTGTCGCCGGCATCGCTGTCGCCCTCCAGGGCCTTCAACGCCGACACGTGGACGACCGGGCAATCGTCGCCGGGGAACTCGTACTCGCTGAGCAGCTCGCGGGCCTCCATCTCGACCAGCTCGAGCAGCTCCTCGTCGTCGACCATGTCGGCCTTGTTCAACGCCACCACGATCGCCGGCACGCCGACCTGGCGAGCCAACAGCACGTGCTCACGAGTCTGCGGCATCGGACCATCGGCCGCGCTGACGACCAGGATCGCCCCGTCGACCTGGGCCGCGCCGGTGATCATGTTCTTGATGTAGTCGGCGTGACCCGGCATGTCCACATGCGCATAGTGCCGATTGGCGGTCTCGTACTCGACGTGGGCCACGTTTATCGTGATGCCACGCTCCCGCTCCTCGGGAGCCTTGTCGATGTCCTCGAACGCCGTGGCCTGCGACCCCTCGACCCGATCAGACAACACCTTGGTGATGGCAGCGGTCAACGTGGTCTTCCCATGGTCGATATGGCCCATCGTTCCCACGTTCACATGCGGCTTGTTCCGCTCGAACTTCTCCTTGGCCATGACGGCGTCCTTCTTTCTCCTGTCAGCTTTCGAGGTGGTACCGGCATCGGGCCGGCGGGTCCGGAGATTGCCGGACCCAACCCGTGGATCAGGCGGAGGCCGATACCGGGAGCGGGGGGCGGCCCGATGCGGTTCTCCAGCCGAGAGACAGCGTAGCGGCCCGTCTCCCAACCGGGCGCCACGTTCGCCCCCGGGTGATGACCGAGCCGGCGACGACCTCGACCACCGATGGACGGGGTCGCTACCGTTCGGCCATGCGACTCGACGACAAGACGGCCATCATCACCGGCGGCAGCAACGGCATCGGCCGAGCCTGCGCCACACGGTTCAGCCGGGAGGGGGCCAGCATCGTCGTCGCCGACCTGCTGGTCGACGAGGGACGGGCGGCGGCGGCCGCCATCGAGGCCGACGGCGGGCGGGCGATCTTCGTCGAGCTCGAGGCCTCGGATCCGGAGTCGAACCGGGCGATGGTCGACGCTGCGGTGGACGCGTTCGGAACCGTCGACGTGCTGGTGACCGCAGCGGGTATCAGCCACGGCGGCTACCTGTCGGGTGACGCCGAGGCCGACCGCAAGCGCTACACCGCGGCGGCCGAGCGAGCCGACACCCCGGCCGCCTCGCTGACCGAGCTCGACATCGACGACTGGCGCCGCGTGCTCGACGTCAACCTCACCGGAACGCTCCTGGCCGTCCAGGCCATGGCCAAGACGCTGATCGATCAGGACCGGTCTGGCTCGATCGTGACGATCGCCTCGATCGCCGCCGTCGACCCGCTGTGGGGCGCGCCGAGCTATCCGGTGTCGAAGGCCGGGGTCTGGATGCTGACCAAGAATGCGGCCCGCACCCTGGCCCCGGTCGGGATCCGGGTCAACTCGATCGGTCCAGGCTTCATCGAGACCAACATGACGGCGGTGATGAGCGAGGTGGAGGAGATCCATGGCGTCGTGATGGGCGGCACGCCGCTCGGCCGCAAGGGAACGCCGGACGAGGTGGCAAACGTGGCGCTCTTCCTCGCCTCCGACGAGGCGAGCTTCGTGACCGGCGAGCTGATCCACCCGGACGGTGGCTGGTTCACCGGCTGAGGACGTCGGCGGCGAGCCGGGGGCGGTACGGTTGGCGCCGGGTCGACCCCGGCACCGATGCCGGTTTCGGCCTCGCCCCCTCAAGCACACTTCGAAGGACGTGAGACGTGAACGTTTCGTTCTGGGTCGACCCCATATGACCGTGGTGCTGGATGACCGCCCGTTGGGCGGTCGACGTCGTCGCACCGCAGCGTGACCTGGAGATCACCTGGGAGCCGATCAGCCTGCTGTTCAAGAACCAGCCCGACGAGGACAGCCCGTTCTTCCCGATCAACACCTTCACCCACGGGCTGCTGCGCGTGATGCAGTCGGTCGACGCCGAGGAGGGCAACGAGGCGGCCCGCCGGCTGTACTGGCAGTACGGCGCCGTGCTCCACCACGACCGGGCCGACGGCAAGGTCGACCTGATGGAGGTCGCCGCCGGCGACGCCACCCGGTTCCTCGCCGCCGCCGGCCTGCCCGCCTCCCACAACGACGCCTTCGGCGACGAATCGTGGGACGCCACCATCCGTGAGCGCATGCAGGCCGGGCTCGACCTGACCGGCGACGACGTCGGCACCCCGATCATCGCCTTCGACACCCCCGAGGGTCGCCGGGGCGTCTTCGGGCCGGTCATCAGCAGGCAGCCGACCGGCGCCGACGGCGCCGAGGTGTGGGACGCCATGGTCAAGCTGGCCACCGCCGAGGGCTTCTGGGAGCTGAAGCGGACCCGGACCGAGGATCCGCAGTTCCCGGCCCGGCCATGAACGCGAGCCGATGACCGGCACGCCGACGATCATCGACGCCTGGGCCCAGCACCCGACGCTGCGGCACCAGGCCGACCCGATCTTCGACTCGCTCAGACGATGGACCGGCGCCGAGGTCCCGACCGAGGAGCTGCCGGTGTCGGCCACGATCGGTGCGCTCGACCGGGCCGGTGTCGACCGGGCGCTGATCAGCGCCTGGTACGCACCGAACCGGACCATGATCGCCAACGACGAGGTCGCGGCGTTCGTTGCGGCAGCGCCCGACCGGCTGGTCGGGGTCGGGTCGGTCGACATCAGCCGGCCGATGGAGGCCGTTCGGGAGATCCGACGTTGCATCGACGAGCTCGGCTTCGTGGCCATCCGGGTCCTGCCGTGGCTCTGGGAGGTCCCGCCGACCGACCGCCGCTTCTACCCGGTGTACGTCGCCTGCTGCGAGCTCGGGGTGCCGTTCTGCACCCAGATCGGCCACACCGGCCCGCTGATGTCGTCGGAGGTCGGACGCCCGATCTACCTCGACCGGGTGGCGCTCGACTTCCCGGAGCTGACGATCGTCGGCGGCCACATCGGATACCCGTGGACCGACGAGGCAATCGCCGTCGCCACCAAGCACGAGCACGTCCACATCGACACGTCGGCCTACACCGCCAGGCGCTACCCGCCGGCGCTGGTCGAGTACCTCCGGACCAACGGCCGGACCAAGGTGCTGTTCGGGACCAACTACCCGATGATCACCCCGGACCGATGCCTGGAGGATCTCGACCGCCTCGACCTCGACGCCGAGACGACCGAGTTGTTCCTGGCCGGCAACGCCAGGCGGGTGTTCGGGCTTGAGCCCCGCTCGCCAAGCGAGACGATTAGGTAGCAAAACCTACGACGCCGTCACCGGTCGACGGGATCGGGCTAGCCTGCGGTGGTGGCACGACGCTCGACGACGGCCGACCGGATCGCCGAGGCCGCCCGTCGGCGGTTCAACGCCCGCGGCTATGCGATCACCACCCTGACCGAGATCGCAGCGGAGGTCGGGATCTCCCAGGGCAACCTGACCTACCACTACCCGACCAAGCGCGACCTGGTGACCCGCATCCAGGAACAGGTGGCCGAGCGGATCGCGGAGTGGCGGACCGAGCATCGGCGGGGCGAGGTCGAGGACGACTACATCCGCCGCCTGCTGTTCGCCATCGAGCTGATGTCGACGTATCGGTTCCTGTTGCGGGACGATGCCCAGATCGAGCCGGGGCCCGACCACCAGAAGCCGCACCGGGTGCTCGTCGACGACTTCTCGGCGCTTCGCCGATTGCTCGGCCGCGTCGAGCGCGCCGAGCTGTTCAGGCGAGACATCGAGATCGAGGTCGACGTGCTGAGCCGGTCGCTGTGGATCCTGACCCGCTACTGGGTCGACCACGTGAGCGAGATGGAGCTGCGGGACGAGCTCGACCCCGACGACCGACGCCGGGGCGTCGACCACCACCTGGCGGCGCTGCTCCCGAACCTGACCGCAGCGGGTCGCCGACGCTTCGAGGCGGCCGTGGAGCGGGCGGCGCCGGCCACCGGCGCGACCGTCGCGGTTCCTCACGCCACGCCGTGAGCACATCGCCCCGCGCCGACGGTCATTACCCATCGGCAACGTGAGAGTGGCCGAGCGGGCGGCTACGCGCGAGCCCAGCCCCGGCCCAGTCGCACGGGCCCGCTCGTTCCCTCCTGAGCGGGCCCCACCCCGTCACCCGGCCGACCACTGCGGACCTGCCGCCCATCACCGGGCCCCATCGTGTCGTAGCCTCTCGGGCATGGACGAGCGCACCCCTCCCCCGCCGCACAGCCGCCGCACGTTCCTGGCCGGGGCGGTCGCCGTGCTGGCCGCCGCCTGCAGCGGTCCCGACGACGACCCGGACGCCGCAGGGACATCGCGATCGGCCGAGGACGGCGGGGGCGGCACCGACTCCGCGGGCCCATCGACCGGCGACGCCGCCACCGGCGATGGTGCGAGCGAGGACGCGACCGACGCCCCGGGCGCCCCGGGCGACGGGACCGTCGGCGACGGCGAGCCCGCAGCCTCGGCCATCGAGCCGCTGACCGCAGCCTCGTTCGCTGCGGTCTCGATCTGTGCGCTGGCGCCGGCCCAGGCGGCCGGACCGTTCCCGTCGCTCGAACAGCTCGACCGTCGCGACATCACCGAGGGCTATCCGGGTCATCCGCTGCGGCTCGGCGTCCGGGTGGTCGACGGCGCCTGCGAGCCGGTTCCCGGCGCCCGGGTCGAGATCTGGCACACGGACGCCACCGGCGACTACTCGTCCTACGCGGACGGCGGCAGCGGCAAGGACGAGGGCGAGGGGACCACGTTCCTCCGGGGCTTCCAGGTCGCCGGCGACGACGGCATCGTCGAGTTCCAGACCATCTATCCCGGCTGGTACGACGGACGGGCCGTCCACATCCACGTCATCGCCACCGTCGACGGGGAGGACGTGCTGACGACCCAGCTGTACTTCGACGAGGCCTACACCGAGGCCGTCCACGCCACCGGCGAGTACGCCAGGTTCGGGCCACCGGACACGAGCTGGGCCGACGACGGCCTCATCGGCGACCCGACCACCGACGGCACCGGGATCGTCCTGGCCGCGGCCCCGACGCCCCTCGGCGACGGCACGCTCGGCCTGATCAACCTCGCCGTCGACGCCTGACGCCCGGGCGGCCACCCGTCCGTCGCCGTCGTCGACGTGCGGCGCCGGCGGCGCGGCGTGCGCTTCGCCGGCCGTGCGGCCCGACGATCGCAACCGGGCTGCCGGCGCTCCGCACCGGGGCGCTCAGCCGTCGACGGCGACCGGGGCGACCCGGTGGCGGCGCTGCTCGGCCAGCACGGCGCGGATGCTGAGGACGAGGGCGACGACCAGCGACGTCGACGACACGGGCAGCATCACGTAGAGCCCGGTGCCGGGGTCCTCGATCCGGAACAGGAGATCGATGAGGTCGAGCACCTCGCGCGTCGCATTGGCGCCGAGCGCGACGACGTAGCCGCGGGCGTCCCGCACCACCAGCAGGGCGAGCCAGCCGGCCACCGCCAGGCCGAGCGATCGCGCCGCCCAGGACAACGTCAGGTCGTTGGCGCCCTCGACGGCCAGCGGCGCGTTGTCGGGGCTGAACCAGGCGAGCGTGCCGACGATCGTCGGGATGATGGCGGCGAAGATCGCCGTGATCACGACGACCGCTGGATGGACCTTGATGCTCATGAGCTCACTCCTCCACGACCGGCCGCAGACGGGCGCCGGCCCCCTGGTCTGGCGACACACGACCGAATTGCTTACTGGACGGTCAAGAATGTAGAGGATAGATTACTGATCAGTCAAGAACGGTGGCGGTCCGTGACACGAGGTCGACGACGGCCTGCTCGACGCCGTCGCCGATGGTCCCTGGCCATCGACGGTGGATGGGCTCGTCGTCGACGGGCCCAGGACCGGGATCGGGTGCCCCCGGACGAGGAGAACGTCAGGGTTGCGCGGTCAACCGGCGGATCGAGCCGTCGCCGTCGCAGCCGACCAGGAGGCCGTCGCCGTCGGCCACGATCGGGCTGAACGAGTGCGGCAGGTCGGCGCCCGCCACCGGCGGTCCGATCGGCAGGGCAGTGACCGCTCCGGACATCGACCCGCTCGCCCGGTCGACGGTGACGACACGCCGCTCGGCCGGGTCGGTGATGGCAACCGTGGTCGCGGTGACGGCGACGTCGCACGGCTCGGCGACGGCGTCGATGGTGCCGGTCGGCCGGCCGTCGACGAACGACGTGACCCCGCCCCGATGGGCCACCCAGAGCGAGCCGTCCGGCGCCGCCGCCACCCCGCGGGGATCGCTCAGGCCCTCGACGACGACCCTCGCCGAGTCGGTCGCCGCGCCGTCGATGTGGAGCACCCGACCGGGGCCGGCCTCGACCACGAGGGCGCCCCCGTCCGGCGCCTCGGTCATGGCGGTCACCCGGTCGAGATAGCCGGCGACCGACCGGAGGGCCCCGTCCGAGGCCCGGCGCCGCAGCACCTGGCCCCGCTGGATGAGGATCAGCAGGTCGTCCCCGGTGTCGCCAGGCTGCATCCCGGTCGGCGCCGAGCCAGCCCTCGCCACGTCGATGGCCACACCGGGCAGGTCGCCGAGGAGACTCGCGACCACGGCCGGGCGACCCTCCGGACCGGTCACGTTCACGGCCAGAGCGTCGGCCGACGCAACCCGACCGCCGTCGAGCACGGCGAGCCCGAACGGTCCGATGAGCCCCGGCTGCACGAACAGCCGCTCGACCCCGCCGGTGACCTCGGCCACCCGGCCGTTCGTGAAGTGGGACACGAAGAGCCGCCCGTCCGGGCCGAGCGCGAAGTTGTCGATGCCCCGGTCGACCTCGGCCATGGTCGTCCGGGCCCCCGATGTCACATCGATGGCGGTGATCCTCCCGCTGCCGGCCTCGCTCGTGACCAGCCGACCGTCGCCGTCGAACTTCACCGCGGTCGGCGTGGCGAGATCGGTGAACCGGCGCTCCCGCCGACCGGAGTCGAGGTCGTAGCGCCAGATCTCACCGGCCAGGACCTGGGGGAACCACAGGGCTCCGTCCGGCCCCATGGCGAAGGCGTTCGGCATGTCGAGCTCGTCGGCCAGCACCACCGGGTCCCGCTCACCGGTCGGGTCGAGCTCGAGCAGGCGCCCGCCCGGACGGAACTCGTCGACGAAGAGCCGGCGAGCGCGATGGTCGACCGTCATGCCGTTGGCCGACGGGAGGTCGTCGCGAAGCGTGAAACTCGTCCCGTCCGGGCGGCGGCCGGTCACCCGCCCGGTCGGCGGTTCGGTCGCGAAGAAGGTGCCGTCGGCCAGGAAGGCGCCGTCGTCGGGGGCGACGATCCCCTCTCCCTGCGGTGAGAACGCCCGCTGCACCCCGGTGTCGACGTCGATGGCGGTCACGTGGGCGCCGAAGACCTGGGTCACGATCAACTCGCTCGACGGGCCGACGAGGATGCCATTGGCTCCCCAGGTGGCGGCCGGGGCGACGACCTCGTCGAGCCGCCAACCCGCCGCCACGGTCGGTTCCCCGCCCCCGTAGGCGACCCAGCGGCTGGTTGCGGTCGAGGTGCTCATGGGCCGGGACGCTACGACCGTCGGTGCCGGGCGGCAAGCCGGCGGGTCAGAAGGACTCGTCGGGGCCGCCGCCCTCCTCGAATAGTGCGCCGTAGCCGTGCTTGGCCGCCAGCAACAGGATCGGCACCAGGTAGCCGCCGGCCGGGAGCGCGGCGACGTAGATGGGCGTGAGGGCGAAGTTGGCCAGCAGGTCGGCGAGGTCGAGCAGGGCCGCCTCCCGCTTCGATTCCTCGGCCCCGTACAGCTCCCGCAGCGTCGGCGCCTCGTCGCGGTCGCCGAGCCGGTGGCGGATCCACGACGTCACGATCTTGAACAGCCCCCGCTCGTGCTCGGCGTCTCGGGCGAGATACTCGCGGGCGTCCGCCGACGGGCCGCCGTACTGCAGGGTCGCGGCCTCCTCGATCACCACGTAGGCCGGATCGGCGTCGGCCGGCCAACCCCGCACCTTGTCGTAGTCCCACTCCCAGGCTCGGTTCGCCCCGGTGGCGGACCGCCCTGGCTCGATCGGCGTCGGCACCCCGAGCGGTGCCTTGAGCTGCACCCCGGCCAGCCGGCGGAGTCGCTGGGGCTGGTCGATCACGTCGAGCAGGCCGACGTCGTACTCCTCGTGCACGAGCCGATCGAGCTCCTCGATCCAGCCCGCGAGCTGGTCGCGCAGCACCTCCGTCTCGTCAGCCATGGGCCACCTCCGTTGGTGTCGAGATCACGGCCGGTCCGGGCACATCAGACCACCTGCGCCGTCCCGTCGCCGGCCGGATCGGCGCCACCGTCCAGCCGACCGCCATCGACCCGGATGCCGTAGACCGCGGCGAAGTCATGGGTCCTCGGGCTGCGGATGACCTCGTAGCCCTCACCCTCCAGGGCATCGCTCACCGACCACGGCACCCCATTGGCGACGTCGATGGCGTCGCTGGTGCCCGACACCCGGGGGGCCGACACGGCGGCGAGCATGTCCATGCCGTGATCGATCACGTTGAGCAGGGCCTGGGTGACCCCCATGGCGATCTGCGTTCCGCCTGGGGCCCCGACCACGATCCGCAGCCCGTCGCCGTCGAAGGCCATCGTCGGGCACAGGGAGCTGAACCGGCTCTTCCCGGGGGCCAGGCTGTCGGCATGACCGGGGCGGGGGTCGAAGACCGCCATGCAGCCGTTGTACATGAACCCGAGACCGTCGGTGATCACGCCGGAGGGCATGCCGAGCGAGTGGGTCATCGAGGCGGCGTTGCCGTCCCGGTCGACCACGGCGACGTGGGTGGTGTCGGCCGGCTCGAAGGCCAGGCGGGTGACCCGAGCCCGGTCGCCGGCCTTGATCGACGCCGCATGGTCTGCGGCATGGTCGGCCGACAGGAGGCGATCGACCGGCACGTCGACGAAGGCGGGATCGCCGACGAAGGCATCCTTGTCCGACGTCGCCCGCTTCATCGTCTCGGTGACGGTGCGGACGTACTCGACCGAGTTGTGACCCATCGCCCCGAGGTCGAAATGCTCCAGGACGTTGAGCATCTCGAGCACCATGACACCCCCGCCGGGCGGGTGGTTGGTCGTGATGCGATGGCCCCGGTAGGCGCCGACGAGAGGATCGTTGTGGATGGTCCGGTAGGCGGCCAGGTCGGCGGCGTCGAGCAGGCCACCGTTGGCCGCCATGTCCTCGGCGATGCGCTCGGCGATGGGCCCGCTATAGAAGGCATCGGCTCCGTCCCGGGCGATGATGCGGAGGGTGGCGGCCAGATCGGGGTTGGCCAGCACGTCGCCGACCCGCTTCAGCGTGCCGTCCGGCCGGAAGTAGAGGTCGCGGCCGGTGGCGGAGAACCGCAGGCGGTCGTGGTTGTCGGCCCGTCCCATCGTCGCCCCCTCGGCCCACCAGCGGGCGGTGTGGGGGCGGATCACGAAACCGTCGTCGGCCAGTCGGATGGCGTGGTCGACGATCTCACCCCAGTCCTTCAGCCCCCAGGTCGTCTGGGCCTCGAAGTAGGCCCGCATCGAGCCGGGGGTGGCCACCGCCTGGTAGCCGACGTCGTTCACGTGGCCGTCGAGCACGAACCCGAACCCGTCGCGGGTCTCGCCGACAACGAGGTCCTCCCACTGGTCCGGCCTGGTGGCCAGCGGCGACCGGGCGTGGAAGTCGATGCATCGGTGGATGCCATCGGCGGGGAGCAGGACCTGCAGGTTGCCGAACCCGGCGATCCCGCACATCTGGGGATCGACGACGCCGGCGACGAGGCCGGTTGCGATGACGGCGTCGACGGCGTTGCCGCCCGATCGCAGCACCGCCGCCCCGGCCTCGACCGCCTCGGGTTGGGCCGCAACCACCATGCCGTGCTCGTACTGCGTCATCGTCGCGCTCCCGGTTGCTGACGTGGTGCTCGCATCATGCCAGCACCGACCCGGCCGGGGCGAGGACGGCTAGTGCCAGCCCCCGGTCGGCGGCGTTCCGGCACCGGGGTCGCGGCTGATGGTCGCGGCCCGCCGCTCGGCGATGGCCCGCCGACGGTCACCCGCCCGCACGAGCCAGGACCGGACGCTCCCGGCGAGACGGCGGATGGTGCGCATGGCGCCAGACTACTCCGCTGGCGACCGCCGTCGCCGTGCGACCCGTCGCCTGGTGGCCCGGGCCGGGGCGGTCACGGCACGACGGTGTCCGAGGTCGGCAGGGGCTCGCCGTCGGCGACCCGCCGGATGTTCTCGAACATCCTGGTCACCGTCGGCGCGAAGTTGTCGGCGGCCATCGCCCCGAGATGGGGTGTGAGCGTGAGGTTGTCGACGCCGATCAACGGACTGCCGGCGGGGAGCGGCTCGATCTCGTAGACGTCCATCGCCGCCGAGTGGATCTCGCCCCGCTGGAGCGCCCAGATCAGATCCGACTCGACCACCACGCCGCCCCGGGCCACGTTGATGAGCACCGCCGTCGGCTTCATCCGCACCAGCGCCGCCCGGTCGATCAGCCCGGTGGTCTCGTCGGTCAGCGGGCAGTGCAGGGAGACGACGTCGCTTGAGGCCAGCAGCGTCGCCAGGTCGGCGTAGCGGACCCGGCGATCCCGCTCCTCGTCCTCGGTGAGCCGGTTCGGCTTGTGGTACCACACGTCGCACCCGAAGCCAGACAGCAGGCGGGCGACGTTGGTGCCGATGGCCCCGAAGCCGACGAGGCCGACGGTCTTGCCGCTGAGCATCAGGGGCTCGCTGGTCGACCAGTTCCGCCACTGGCCCCCCTGGAGCCGATGGTGACCGTGGGCGACGTGACGGAGGGCGCCGATCATCAGCCCGACGGTGAACTCGGCCACCGGGACGGCGTTGCTGCCGGTCGTCCTGGCCACCTTGATGCCGAGCCGACGGGCCGCGTCGACGTCGAGGTTGTCCACGCCGACCCCCCACTTGTGCAGCAGCTGCAGCCTGGTGGCGGCGCCGAGCACCTCGGCGCTGACCGCGACCTGACCGGACACCGCGAAGTCGGCATCGGCGATGATCTCGGCCAGGTGCGCATCGTTCCGCTCGATGGCGTGGGTCAGGATGAAGCCGTCCGGCAGCAGCGCCCGGAGCTTGGCGGCGACGGTCTCGCCGATGGCGTCGAGCACGACGATGTGGTGCGACATGGGACGCGCCGCCTAGAGGCCGGAGAACCGGACGCCCTCGCGGGCCAACCCGCCGGCGATGGCGACCGGGGTGCCGTCGGCCCGCCAACAAGCGGCGCCGGTCAGCGAGCCGTCGTCCTCGAAGGCGATCGCGTTCATGCCCCCGGCGACCCGACCGACCCGTTGCACCTCGTGACCCCGGTCGACGAGGCCCGACTCGACCGACTCCGGGAAGGCGTTCTCGATCTCGACGACGCCGCCCTCGGTCCAGATCCGCGGCGCCTCGACCGCCTCCTGCAGGGTCATGCCGTGATCGATCAGGTTGACCAGGGCCTGGAACGCCGAGGGGAAGATCCGCAGCGCCCCTGGCAGCCCGAGGGCGTAGCGGATCTCACCGTCGCGACAGACCATCATCGGAGCCATCGAGGTGAAGACCCGCTTGCCCGGCTCGACCGAGAGCGCGTGGCCGGGGTGCGGGTCGAAGTTGTACATGTAGTTGTTGGCGATCATGCCGGTCTCGGGCACCTGGAGGCAGGCCCCGAACAGCCCGTTGATGGTCTGGGTGGTCGTCATGACGTTACCGGCGGCGTCGGCCGCGGTGACGTGGGTGGTCGAGTGGGCGTCGCCGTGGACCCCCGGCCCCCAGGCCCGCGTCGCCTCGGGATCGATCGTGGCCGCCTGCTCCTCGGCGTAGGCCTTGCTCACCAGCCGCTCGACCGGGACGTCGACGAACGCCGGGTCGGCGGTGGCCACCGACCGGTCGGCGAACGCGATCTTGAGCGCCTCGGCCAGCAGGTGGGTCGACTCGGGCGTGCCGAAGCCGAGGGCGCGCAGGTCGAACCCCTCGAGCAGGTTCAGCATCTGGGTGATGTGCACCCCGGCCGACGCCGGCGGCGGGGGCCCGAGGACCTCGTAGCCGCGATAGCTGCCCCGGATCGGGTGACGATCGACCGGCTCGTAGGCCGCCAGGTCGCCGTCGGTCATGATCCCGCCGTCGTCCGCCACCGCCCGGAGGAACGCCCGGCCGAGGCCACCCCCGTAGAGCGCGGCCGGCCCGTCGCGGCCGATCGTGTCGAGCGTCTCGGCGTAGGCCGGTTGCCGGAGGGTGGTGCCGGCGGCCAACGGCGCCCCGGCTGGCAGGAACAGCGCACGGAGGCCCGGGTCCCTGGCCAGGTCGTCGGCGGTGTCGCGGACGCAGTCGACGAGGTAGGGCGTGACCGTGAAGCCCCGATCGGCCAGGCGGGTGGCCGGCTCGACGGCCTCGGCGACCGAGATCGTGCCGTGGTCGGCCAGGGCCTTGCACCAGGCGGCCAGGGCACCGGGGACGGCGACCGCCAGCCCGCCGACCAGGTTGGCCCGACCACGGGTCTCGCGGTAGGTGGCGAGCTCGTCCGAGACGGTCTCGTACATGGTCCCCGACGCCAGCTGCGGCGCCGTGCTCAGGCCGTCGACGATCACGTTGGCCCCGTCGGCCCGCCGCACGTGGGCCACGCCCCCGCCCAGGACGCCGACCATCATCGGCTCGACCACCGACAGGGCGAACAGCGCCGTCACCGCGGCATCGACGGCGTTGCCGCCGGCGAGCAGGACCTCGGCGCCGGCGGCCGAGGCCCGCGGGTGATTGGTGACGATCATGGCCTGCGAGCCTCGGGCCGGCTGCTTCTCGCAATCGAAGCGGGTCGCGCCATCGGCCGGGTGGGTGGAAGGCATGGTCGCCACTATCACCCACGTCCCCGGCCGAACGCCACGCCTGCGCCCGGAATGCCGGGGGCTTCGCCAAGGCCCGGGACTCGGCCGCCCGCTGGAAGCCGTCGAGCAAGCCGTCGAACCCGACGCCGGCCTGCTCGTCACACATCTCGGCCGGCACGCCCTCGGCCGACCGTCGTGTCGGCTACCGGTCCGACGTCCGGGGTCACCGGCCGGGACGGCTGCGGTCGGTCGGCGGAGCCTAGATTGAGACCATGTCGAACACGACCGAAGAGCTCGCCTTCACGAGTCTCGACCCCGATCAGATCGACCGGCTCCGCCGCTACGGCCGGGTCAGGGAGATCCCCCGGGGAACGCTGCTGTTCCAGGAGGGTGACACGAACCTGGATCTCTTCGTCCTGCTGGCCGGCGAGTTCGTGCTCGGCCGGATCGGCATGCCGGCCGAGGACGAACTCGACCTCGGCACGGCCACGGCCGGCAACATCATGGGCGAGTACAACGTGTTGACCGGCCAGGCCGCGTCGCTCCACTGCCGGGCGGCCGTCGACTCGGAAGTCCTGGCGATCAGCGAGACCGGGCTCCGTGAGCTGATGGCGGCCGACAACGACCTCGGCGACCTCCTGTTCTCGGTGCTCGTCGCCCGTCGGGAGCTGTTGCTCGCCGGCGGCCTTGTCGACTCGCTGACGATCGTCGGATCGCGCCACGCCAGCCGGACGCTCGAGCTGGTCGGGTACGCCAGACGGATGCGGATCGCCCACCGGTGGGCCGATCCCGAGGACGACCCGTCGCTCTACGACAAGGTGGTCGAGGCCGGCATCGAGCGCTCCGAGCTCCCGCTCGCGGTCACCCCGACGGCGATCCTGCGTCGGCCGACGGTCGCCGAGCTGGCGGCGGAGCTCGGGCTGCTGTACCGGCCGACGAGCCTCCACATCCACGACGTGGTTGTCATCGGGGCCGGCCCGGCCGGGCTGGCGGCCGCCGTCTACGGCGCCTCGGAGGGGCTCGACACCGTCGTCCTCGACTCGAGGAGCGTCGGCGGGCAGGCCGGCACCAGCAGCCGTATCGAGAACTACGTCGGTTTCCCGACGGGCATCTCCGGCGGCGAGCTGGCCGAGCGGGCCTCGCTGCAGGCGCAGCGCCTCGGTGCCCGCATCACCTCCCCGGCCTCGTGCCGGTCGATCGATGCCGTCTGCGACGGGTTCCGGCTCACGCTCGACGACGACTCCACCCTGATGGCCCGCTCCGTCGTGCTGGCGGTCGGCGTGCAGTACCGCAAGCTCCCGCTCGATCGGCTGTCGGAGTTCGAGGGCGCCGGCATCTACTACGCCGCAACCGATCTCGAGGCCCGCGTGTGCGGCAACGGCCCGGTCACCGTGGTCGGCGGCGGCAACTCGGCCGGCCAGGCCGCCATCTACCTCGCGCAGCAGGGGGCGACGGTGACCATCGCGATCCGGGGCGAGTCGCTGACGGCCTCGATGTCCGCCTACCTGATCGACCGCATCGAGGCCTCGCCGAACATCGAGGTCGTGACGAGAACCGAGGTCACCGGCCTCGACGGCGACGGGCACCTGGCGACGATCACCCGAACCGACCGCGACACGGGCGAGGAGACGGCTCACGACTGCTGTGGTCTCTTCCTCTTCATCGGCGCCATCCCCTACACCGACTGGATCAGCGAGCTGATCGAGCTCGACGACAAGGGCTTCATCCTCACCGACAGCGCCGTGACCGACACGGTCGGCGCTCAGCCGCTCGCCTTCGAGACGTCACAGCCCGGCATCTTCGCCGCCGGCGACGCCAGGGCCGGGTCGATGAAGCGGGTCGCCGCCGCCGTCGGTGAGGGATCGAGCGCCATCCGCTCGATCCACCAGCACCTGTCGCCGTAGCGACCCGCCGGCGGGAGGGCGACGGTCGCGGACGCCGCCGGCTGCGGCGTCAGGTCGCCGCAACCGACGGGCGGGCTCGGTCGTCGCCGGTGTCGACGTCGGCACCGGCCTCGCCGGCGCTGCGCTCGCTCGGGCCGGTCGCCGGTTCGCTCGGGCCGGCCCGCCACTCGTGGTACGCGGCCCACACGATCAGCATCGGCGGCACCACGACGACCGAGACGACGAGGGCGTAGAGGATGGTGATGCCCGTCACGAGCCCGAACTGTCGGAACGGCGCGAGCGGGCTGAACAGGAGCACGGCGAAGGCCAGGGCCGTGGTCAACGCCGAACCCGTCAGCGCCGACCCGGTGGTGGCCAGGGTCGTCTTGGTCGCGTCGAGGAGGGATCGGCCGTGGTCGACCTCGTGGGTGAACCGGTGGATGATGTGGATCGTGTAGTCGACGCCGATCCCGATCGACAGGGCGGTGATCAGGGCCGTGATCACGTTGTAGGGGATGCCGAGCAGCGTCATCGTGCCCAGGACCCACAGCAGGACCAGCAGGATGGGGAGCACGGCGATCACGGCGAGCATCGGCTTGAACTCGGTGGCCCAGAAGAAGAGCATCAGCACGATCAGGGCGGCCACCATCGTGATGGCGATCGACGATGACTGGCTGTCGGTCATCGCCGTCGTGACCTCGAGGCCCACGATCTCCCCGGACGTGGCCACGATCTGGTCGCGGGGGCCGAACCACAGGCCATCGATGTCGTCGACCATCTGCTCGGTGCGGTCCTGGTCGCCGGTGAGGGCGTTGAACTGGATCAGCGTCCGGTCGACGCCGTCTGGGTCGTTGATGGCCACCTGCCCGAAGCCGACCGGATCGTTGGCCTCCAGGCGGTCGAGGATCCGCTGGACGCCATCGGGATCGAGGGTCAGGCCCTGGTCGATCGTGGCGGCGATCTCGGCCAACCCCGGGTCGTGGTTGTCGCCGGGCTCGCCGCTGTCGGTGTTCCAGTCGAGGTAGAGGGAGCCGAGCGATGCGGTGATCCCGCTCGCCGCGCCGGTCGGCCGCGACAGCTCGTCGACGAACGCCTCCGACAGGGTGAGGACGTTGCGGAGGGTCCGATCGTCGGTCAGCTCGGCCTCGATCAGGACGGTCACGACCTCCGTCTGGCCACCAAGCGCCTCGTCCAGGGCGGCGAGGTCGGTGAGCGAGTCGCCGTCGCCCGGCAGGAAGTCGTTGGTGTCGAATTCGGTGCTGATCTGGGTGGCCGCGCTGCCGAGGGCGACGGTCAGCACGGCGGCGCCGGCCAGGGCCACCATCGGCTGACGGGCCACGAACTCGCCGATGCGGGCGATGACCGAGCCGGCGCCGGGGATGGCGTCGGTCATCAGCCGGGCCTCGGCCAACGATCCCCTGGCTTCCGACCGTTGGTCGAGGATCGTCCGGGCGGCCGGGATGAGGGTCAGCATCGTGACGAGGCCGAAGAAGACGCCGAAGGCGGCGACGATGCCGAAGTCCTGGTTGGCGGGGATCGGCGAGGCGAGGTTGGTGAGGAAGCTGATGATGGTCGTGCCCGCAGCCAGCCCGAGGGGCAGCATGACCCCGAGCAGGCCCGTCCTGGCCGCGACGCCGACGGTGGCGCCGTCGGCCCGGATCTCCCGGTAGTGGGCGACCGACTGGATCGCATAGTCGACGACCAGGCCGATCAGCATGATCGGCACCATCGTGGTGATCGAGTTCGGGAGACCGATGAGACCGAGCCCGTCCGGGCCGACCAGGCCCTGGAAGCCGACGGTGCCGACCACGGTGATCCCGAGCCCGGCCAGCGACAGTGCGACGTCGGAACCCGATCGGAAGAAGAGCAACAGGAGCACGACGATCACGGCGAAGGCGACGAACATCAGCGTCGACATCGACGACGAGGACGACTCAGCCGACTCCTCGTCGATGGTCGCCGCCGAGAGGCTCCGGACGTCGAGCGGCCCGTCGACGTCGGCCACGAGATCCGCAACCAGGAGCTCGGCCGCCTCGAGGCCATCGGGATCGCCGAGCTCACGCAGCCGGATCTGGGAGATCACCAGGCCATCGCCGTCCGCCTCCCCGCTCAGCCCGGCGATCGCCGTTGCCATGGCCTCGTCGTCCGAGAGGGCGGCGGTTGCCTGGTCGATCTGGTCCTGGGCCACGGCGGACAGGTCGTCGACGCCGAGGGCCTGGCGGTAGATCGCGGCCAGCGACACGACCGGTTCGGTGATGGCGAGCCGCTCGGCGATCGAGGGCTCGGCGACGGTCTCGGCGATGACGGCGTCGATGTGGGCGAGGCCAGCTGGGGTGAGCGTGTCGCCGCGGTGCAGGATCGTGACGCCGGTCAGACCGGCCGAGTCCGGGAACAGCTCGGAGAGCTGCTCGCCGGCCAGGGCCACCTCGCTGTCGTCGGGGAGGAAGACCGTGTTGTCGGCCTGCTCACCGAGGATCGCCAGACCGGACCCGAGGGCGACGGCGACGACGGCCAGCGTCGCCAGCGCCAGCCGTGGCCTCGCCGTGACGCCTCTGGCGAAGGCTGTGAACAGTCTGGACATGGATGCCTCCCTCACGTGGGTCCGCCGCACTCGGCGGACATCGCCTCGACCTTCTGGGAGTGTACTCCCAAAAGTCGAGAAGTGGGAGTGGAATCCCAAAAGATCGCCGTTGGGCCGGTAGGCTGACGACGTGGCCGAGCAGACCGAGACGCCCGACCTGCGGCGGGCCCGCCGGGAGCGGGGCAGGACCGCCGTCCTCGACACCGCCTTCGAGATCTTCCTCAGCGGCAACGAGCGACCGACGGCCAGCGAGATCGCCAGGCGGGCCGGCGTCTCGACGTCGTCGCTGTTCCGCTACTTCGAGAGCATCGACGACCTGCGCATGCAGGTCGCAGCCCGCTTCCTCGACGACCACCGGGACGTCCTCCAGCCCGAACCGCCGGCCGGCGCCGGCTACGACCAGCGGCGCCAGCTCTTCGTCGACCTCCGGATCCGCCTCGCCACGACCATCGGGCCGATGAGCAGACGGCTCCAGGGCCGGGTGGTCGACGAACCGGGGTTGCTCCCGATCCAGACGACGTTCCGGTCGCTGCTCGCCGAGCAGGTCACCACCCATTTCGACCCCGAGCTGTCGGCGATGACCCAAGCGGGGCGGCACGACCTGGCTGGGCTGATCGACGCGATGACCTCGATCGAGGCGTACCGGACGCTGCACGAGGTCCACGAGCGCTCCGAGACCCAGATCCGTCGCTCGTGGCGATCGGCCATCGACACGCTGGTCCGGGTGCCGTGGACGGCGATCGCACCCGCCCCGGTGGCCCCGGGCGGGACGCCGGCACCCCAACGCCGGCGACGACGGGGCCCTCACGCCGAGCGTCCCGGCGAGTGACGGACAGCCCGGGAGCTGGGTGTCCGGCCCCGGCCTGGGCCACAATCGTGGTTGAGCAAGGAGTGTGTGCATGACCGAGATGACCGACATGGGTGAAGAGACCCGTCAGATCTTCAATCCGAACGTGGTCACTCCCGAGATGGAGATGGCCGAGAAGGGCGCAGGGGCGCCGGCGGCCGCCGAGTTGGCCATTGGCGACATCAACCCGCTGAACGCCCACCTGTTCAAGGAAGACCGGTGGCAGGACCACTTCGCCCGCCTGCGAGCCGAGGACCCGGTCCACCTCAACGAGCTGGACAGCGCAGGCCGGTACTGGTCGGTCACGACCTACGACGACGTCCGGGCTGTCGATGGCGACTGGGAGACCTACTCGTCGGCCCAGGGCATCACCCTGGGCCTGTCGGCCGCGAGGCTGGCCGAGATCGAACAGCCCCAGCAGCTGACCCCGTTCATCGCCATGGACCCACCCGAACACACCAAGCAACGCAAAACGGTCCGCAGCGTCTCAGCCCCGAGCAACCTCCGCAACATCGAACCCATGATCCGCGAGCGCACCGCCGACCTGCTCGACTCGTTGCCCGAGGGCGAGACCTTCGACTGGGTCGACACCGTCTCGATCGAGCTGACCACACTCATGCTGGCCACGCTGTTCGACTTCCCCATGGAGGACCGGCGCATGTTGACCCGCTGGTCCGACATCGTCTTCGCCATCCCGGGCCCGGGTGGGGTGGTCGAGACCCAACAGCAGAAGATCGACGAGCTGTTCGGGTGCGTCGCCTACTTCGAGCAACTGTGGGAGGAGCGCCGCGGCGGCGACGGGTTCGACCTGGTCACCATGCTGGCCAACGGCGAAGCAACCAAGGACATGACCGCCTTCGAACACCTCGGCAACCTGCTGCTGTTGATCGTCGGTGGCAACGACACCACCCGCAACACGATGACCGGCAGCGTCTACGGGCTCAACAAGTACCCCGACCAGTACGACAAGCTGATCACCAACCCCGATCTCATCGCCAAGTTCGTTCCCGAGGTCATCCGCTGGCAGACGCCGCTGTCCTACATGCGCCGCACCGCAACGAAGGACACCGAACTCGGCGGTCAACAGATCCGCAAGGACGACCAGGTCCTCATGTGGTACATCTCCGCCAACCAGGACGAGACCGTCTTCGAGAACGCCTCGGTCCTCGACATCGACCGCCACAACGCCGACCGGCAACTCTCGTTCGGCTACGGGATCCACTTCTGCATGGGCAGCCGAGTGGCCGAGCTCCAGCTCCGGGTGCTGTGGGAGGAGGCGCTCCAGCGATTCGAGCGGATCGAGGTCCAGGACGAGCCCGAGCGGGTGTTCTCCTCCTTCGTCCACGGGTACTCGAAGCTGCCCGTCACCGTCACCCGACGCTGACCGGCGCCCGACGCGAGAGGCGGCTCAGGCCGTGGCCGGCTGCTGCTGCGTCGCGCAGTGAATGCCGCCACCGCCGGCCGCAACCGGATCGATCGCCAACGCGACCACCTCCCGGCCCGGGTGGTGGTCCCCGATCAGCTCGGCGGCCTCACCGTCGGCGACGGCGTCACCGAACTCGGGGACGATGACGGCCCCGTTGCACACGTAGTAGTTGACGTAGCTCGACAGGAACTCGTCGTCGTTACGGCGGACCGTCTCGGGCTGACGCAGGGTGACGAGCTGGTAGGGCTCGCCGTCGAGCGTGGTCATCGCCGCCAGCTCGGCCTCGGTCCTGACGGCGAGGTCGTACCAGGTCTCACCCGGCTCGACGTACGAGGGCACCTCGTTGACGATCGTCGAGCGATCGACGAAGCGGGCGAGCGTGTCGATGTGGCCATCGGTGATGTCGGCGCCGGCGATCCCGTCGACCCAGAGGAGCCGCTCGGCCCCGAGCAGCGCGACGAGCCGCCTGGCGATCTCGTCCTCGTCCAACCCCGGGTTCCGGTTGTCGTTCACCCAGCTGCTCCGGGCGGCCAGGAGCGTGCCGGCCCCATCGGTCTCCAACCCACCGCCCTCGCCGACCAGCCCCGAGTCGTACAGCGGTACGCCGACCAGCTCGGCCACGAGCGCAGCGAGGGTGGCGTCGCCGTCGTTGACCTGCTTCCCGCCCCAGCCGTTGAACCGAACCCGGCCGGCGGCGAGCCCACCGTCGTCGGAGACCAGGAAGAGCGGCAGTGTGTCGCGGGCCCAGAGGTCGTCGACCGGGGCCTCGATCAGTTCGACGTCGGCACCGACGAGGTCGGCGGCCCGATCCAGATCGCCCGGCCGGACCAGCATCCGGACCGGCTCGAACTCGGCCACGGTGAGGGCGATGTCGGCGATCGTGGCCTGCACCGACTCGAGCTCACGACCCCACACGTCGCCCCGGCCCGGGAGGCACATCCAGGTCGCGGCGTGTGGCTCGTCCTCGGCTGGCATCCGGAACCCCTTTGGCATGACGAGATCCTCCCCCTCCACCTCGGCGGTCGCCGTGCGCTCGCCGCCGCAGCCCGGGATCAACCCGGCGACGACGGCGGCCGAGCCGGCCACGAGGAACACACGCCGGTTCACAGCCGAGGCGACCGCAGCAGCGGGACGAGCCAGATCACGCACGACACGATCCAGAGCACGCTACCGACGACGGTCAACACATCGCCTGACCGGATACCGACGGCGATGAAGACGAACCCGGCGAGGATGAAGCCGGTCAGACCGAGCAGCTGGCTCCGTTGCTCGGTCATCCGTTGCTCGGTCATCCGTTGCTCGGTCATCCGTTGCTCGACTCGGCGTCAGCGGTCGCAACCGGGAGCTGGACCGCCGGACTCATGGCCCACACCACTCGAACCGTGCGAGCAGGTGGTCGAGGATGCGCCGTTGCCGCTCGACCGGCCAGCCGTCCGGGTCGATACTGGCGGCATCGCCGATGGCGTCGACGGTGCCGACCACGACCTCGGCATCGAGCCGAGCCTGGTCGACGCTTCGTCCGGAGCGGCCGGCGAGCGACTCGCTCGCCGCCCGGAGCCACCCCTCGGTCGAGCTCCGGTACTGCTGGCGGAGCGCATCGGATCGGGAGGCCCGATCGCTGAACACCCGCCAGACGCACCAGTCACGACGGGACTCGGCGTCGTGTGGGAGGGCGGCCAGCAGCGCATCCGTCGGCGAGTGCCCCCGGGTCAGCGCCTCGTCGAGGCGTCGCTGCATCGACGCGTCCACCAGCAGCAGCGCCTCCAGGAGCACGGCGTCCTTGTCGGCGAAGTAGTGCGTCACCGCTCCGGTGGTCACCCCGGCGCGCTCGGCGATGCCCTTCATCGTCACGGCCTCGATGCCGTCCGCGGCGATCGCTTCGGCCGCGGCCGACGCGATGGTCGACCGACGCTGGTCGTGATCGACGATCTTCGGCACGGCGACCTCCTCGACAGAAGCTCTTGACAGAATTGCTATTGCATAATAGCGATTATGTCAAAGCCCCGAGCAGGAGGAGCACCATGCCACCGGCCATTCCCACGTGTCCGGCCGACACGGATCCGGACACCATGTACGACGCACTGGACGACGCCGGCTGCCTCGTCGTCGCCGGCCTCGCCACTCCCGACCACGTGGCTGCGGTCCGGGCCGAGCTCGCCGACGCCATGGCGGCGACCAGGGTGGCCGACGACGACCCGGACGACTTCTACCCCGGCATCACCCGCCGGGTCGTCGCCCTGATGCATCGCTCACCGACCATGCGCGAGCTGATGATGCACCCGGTCGTCGAGGAGCTCGGCGACCGCCACCTCGGGCCGAACGGTGGGAAGTGGACGCTGAACGTCACCGCTGCGCTCGAGGTCGGCCCCGGAGCCCGCGACCAGGTGCTGCACCGCGAGGAGGATCTCTACCCGTTCTTCCCGCTCCCCCGCCCCAACCTCATCCTGGCCACGATGTGGGCCATGTCGGACTTCACGGCCGATAACGGCGGCACGCAGCTCGTGCCGGGGAGCCACCGTTGGGACGCCGATCGACGGCCGGGGCCAGAGGAGATCGTCAGGGCCGAGATGCCCGCCGGCTCGGTGCTGGTCTGGCTCGGCGGCACGCTCCACGGCGCCGGCGCCAACGTCACCGCCGACGCCTGGCGCTACGGCGTGGTCCTCACCTACAACCTGGGCTGGCTCCGCCAGGAGGAGAACCAGCACGTCTCGATGCCGCTCGCCGATGCCCTCGAGCTGCCCGAGCCCGTGCGCAGTCGCCTCGGCTTCGACATGGACTACGGCGACGGCGGGCTCGGGTTCTACGACCCGAGGGTCGTCCTCGGCAGCCGGGTCTCCGCTTGACGGCCGCCACCGACCCGGGCCGGCGGCGATGACGTCCGGCGTCGCCGCTCGATCTCGTCGTCCGCCCGGCCCCGGCCGGGGTCGCGAGCCGGCCGGCCGGCTCAGGCCCGTGCGGCCGGCCCGCCGGGCCCCGGTCGGCACCGGGGGACCCAACGGCGACCGCGATGATCACCGGCGGCCGGCGAGCTCCCGCTGCTTGCGGGCGGAAGGCTGGCCCGTCTCGACGTAGACGGCCAGGTCGTCCAGGAGCTCGGGGTAGAGCTTCTCGAGCGCCCGCTTCATCGGGATCTGCGCCAGGTGCCCGATCACGGGCATGGTCTCGATCCGGGGGCCGATCGTCAGGTCGGTCTCGGTCTCGGAGACCGACCGGAGCGACCAGGTGCTCACCACCGACCGCACGAAGAACGGCAGACCCTCGACCGAGAACTCGAGGACGTGGTCGGCGTCGTCGATCCTGGTGATCGTGTCGCGCAGCTGTCCGGATTCGGTGTCACAGATCCGATCGAAGTCCTCGGCGTCGGTTCCGGCCCGGCACATCGTCGTGCCGAACGCCCACTGGTGGCCGTTGGTGAAGTCGTCGACGACGAAGCGCCACACGTCGTCGATCGGCTTGTTGATGCGCCTGGTTGCCTTGATGTCGAGCATGTCGGTGTTCCTTCTCGTGCGTCGTCCGGTTCGGGTCAGGACTCGAGCCAGGCTCGGGCCTCGGAGCGGGTGGCGAAGAACGCCGTCGGGAAGTCGGCCGGCCCCTCGGGGGCCGGGGGTGCGCCGACCGGTGGGAAGTCGGCGGGCACGATCAAGGCGATCTTCTCGAGACCGGCTGCGTTCAAGCGCGGGGTGACCTGCGTGTCACGGAAGTCGACGTCGAGGTCCTCGGTGCTCATGCCGAACTGCACGGCGTCGATCAGGACCTTCGTGCGCCCGCTCCGCTCGACGATGTCGGCGAAGAGGACACAGCGGTCGTTGAAGCTCTGGGTGGTGAAGGCTGCGGAGCCGTCGTACCACCGGGACTCGAGATAGTCGTCGTCCGGGTAGTCGATCACGGAGCCGTAGCGGTCCTCGTGGACGAGATGTGCGGTCATGGTCTGCCTCACTCGGTTGGGGTCGGGTTCGGGGGTCTGGGGTCGGTGCCGGTTGGCTCGGCGGCGGGCTCGGCCAATACGGAACCGGCCAGTACCGCCAACATAGACCGGAGCGTTCCGGAACGCAACAGTTCCGCTAGGATTCTCCCATGACCGACGAAGCCGGCCGACGACCCGACAACACCACCGGACGAAAGCGCGACGAGCAGCGAACCGATGCCATCCTCGGCGCCGCCGCCGATCTGCTGCTCGAGGTCGGCTTCGATCGGATCCGAACCCAGGACGTCGCGGAACGGGCCGGCGCCGGCAAGGGCGCCATCTACCGTCGCTGGCCGACCAAGGAAGCACTGCTGGCCGAGGCGATCCGCACCATGCCGGCCGGGGAGGCCCCGGTCACCGACGACCCGCTCGCCGACCTCCGCACGGTCGTCGGCCAGCGCTGCCGGTCGACCGAGGCCAAGCCCGATCTCGTGCCCGGCCTCATCTCCGCCATGCGGGCCGACGACGGGATCGAAGCCGCCGTCAAGGACGGCTACGACCTCACCTACGTCAGGGACACCATCGCCCGCATCCTCGGGGCGGACCACCCGCACCTCGACCTGCTCACCGACATGACCCGGGCGGTTCCGACCCACCGAGCTGCGTTCACACCCGAGTCGCTCGACGGCGACGCCATGACCGATGAGATCGTCTCGCTCATCGAGTCGCTCGCCGACGGCGCCGGTGGCGCCGCCTCGACCTGACCGGCCGGCCCGCCGTCACCCTGGCGACTCGCCGCGCTCGAGCGCATCCAGTGCCTTGGCCAGGCGCCTGGCTCGCGTGTCCTCGCGCTTGGCCGAATACAGCGAGTAGAGCACGGCGCGCTTGGCCGACGCCGAGAGGCCGTCATAGGTCTCCCGGGCGCTCGTCGACCGGCCGAGGGCCGACGCCAGGTCGTCGGGTACGAGCAGCGCATCGACCGGCTCGAGCAGGGTCCAGGAGCCGTTGGCCTTCGCCACCTCCACCGCACGCAGCCCGGCCTCGGTCAGCAGCCCGGCATCGGCGAGCTCCGCAACGTACTCCTTGTTGATCTTCGACCAGACGCTCCTCGGCTTCCGCGGCGTGAAGATCTGCTTGTACCGCTCGTCGTCGATCGGCTTGACCTTGCTGTCGATCCAACCGAAGCACAGCGCCTCCCGCACCGCATCCTCCCAGCTGAGCCGGCGCCGCCCGGTCGACGCCCGGTCGTAGATCAACCACACCCCGGCGCACGTGGCGTGGTGCTCGCTCAGCCACGACCGCCACGCCGCCCGCGTCATCGGGTGGATCTCGTCGAGGGACGACTCGAACGACGCCACCGTCAGCACCGCCGTTGCGGTCGATGGGCCAGACGAACCGCCGTCACCCGCTGTCGATCCGCCCGCCGATCGGGCCGATCGGACCACCCGGCTGTCGGTTCGGGGTCGGCCGGAGCCGGGCTCGTGGCTGCGGCGCTGTTCATCGACACCCTCGCCGACATCGAGCGGTGGCGACGACCGCCGGACCCGGGCCGGCCGACGCTCGACGACAGCTCCACCGCTTGCCGCGACGCTGGATGTCGGTCAACCAGCTCGCGGTATCGACCTCCCCGCGGACCCGGGTGGAGTACGCCGATCGGACGACGACGTTCGTCCTCGTCGAGACCCTCCACCTTCCAGATCAACGCATCTCGAGCGCCGTCGAGGTGCCGGCGCAGGAGCGCTCGCTCGGTGGAGAGCGGCCGGGTGTCCCGCTCGTCACCACGCTGGTCAGCCATGCCAGTAGTATCGCCGTCGGCCGCGGTCGTCGCCCGACGGGTGACCGACCGGTCCTGCCGTCGATGAGATTCTCCCCCGACGGTCACATCGGGACGAGGTTGCCACCCGGGTCCGGCTCGAGGCCCAGCGCATGCAGCGCCTCGTGGGGGACGGGTCGTAGCTCGCCGGGGCGGCACCACTCCCGCCAGGCCCGGGATCCACGCCGACGGCCGATCAGCTGCGCTGCAGGGTCGGGATCCAGGCTGCGAGTGCAGCGCCGATCTCGTCCGGGGAGTCCTCCTGGGCGAAGTGCCGGCCGGTGACGGTGACCTCGGACTGGTTGGTCCACGTCCGGGCGATGGCAAGGAGCTCGCCGGTGAGGGTGTCGCCGTCGGTCACGTCGATCAGCAGTTTCGGCACCGGCGAGGAGCCGAGCCAGGCCGAGTAGGCGGCGACGATGTCGTGCACGTCCGCCGGTTCGCCGTCGAAGGGGATCTCGCGGGGCCAGGTCAGCGTCGGTCGGCGCGACTCCCCCGGTTCGACGAAGGGCCGCCGGTACTCCTCCATCTCGTCGGCCGTCAGCTCCCGAATCACGCCGCCGGGCAGGCCCCGCTCGATGAACACGTTGTCGACCAGGGCCATCTGCTCGCCCTCCTCGCTCCGCAGCGCAGCGAAGAACGCTCGGCCGTCGCCGCTGAGCTGTGACCATGATCGCGGGGCCACGTTGGCCTCCAGGTAGGCGATCCCGGCCACCGCATCGGGATGACGCCTCGCCCAGTCGAAGCCGAGGCCAGAGCCCCAGTCGTGGACGACGAACGTCACCCGCTGGCGGACGTCGAGCGCCTCGAGGAGCCGATCGAGATAGTGACGGTTCTCAACGAACCGGTACGAGCCCGGTCCCGAGTCGGGCAGCTTGTCGGAGTCGCCGAAGCCGATCAGGTCCGGGGCGATGCACCGACCGAGATGCTCGACGTGGGGGATGACGTTCCGCCACAGGTACGAGGAGGTCGGGTTGCCGTGCAGGAACACGATCGGATCGCCGTCGCCGACCTCGACGGCCGCCATCGACAGCCCGCCGACATCGACGCGACGCTTCCCGAAGGGGCCCGCCCCGACCGACTCAGCCATCGACCGACGGTTCGTCGCCGGCGAGCGGTGCGTCCGACCCGTCCGCCGCGTCGGGAACGAACAGTCGGGCGACGTAGTCGGCGTGGCGTTCGACGACATCGTCATCGGCCGGGTCGACGCCGGTGAGGGACCGGCACTCGGCCGCCACCCCGAACAGCAACGAGGACGCGCCGGCCAGGGCGTAGTAGAGATGGGCGGGATCGAGATCGCCCTCGCTCAGGCGGGCGACACCGGCGAACCGGCGCGGCAGGTGGGTCTCGACCAGGTACCGCATGCGGTCGTCGTCGTGGCGGCCGGCGTCGACCAGGAAGTGGAACAGTGCGGGACGGCGGGCGTTGAGGCGGACGAAGGCCCGAATCGACTCCCGGGCCGCCTCCCGACCGGCGCCGACCCGCTCGGGCTCGGTCCGGAGCGACTCGGCGACATCGCCGAAGAGGTGGTCCGCGGCGGCTCGCCAGAGCTCGGCCTTCGTGTCGAAGTGGTAGCTGACCAGACCCTGGCTGGTGTTCGCCCGCGCTGCGATGTCGCGGGTCGACGAGCCGCCGTAGCCGTGCTCGGCGAACGCCTCGATGGCGGCCTCGACGATCCGAGCCCTCGTGTTCGCTCGCTGTTCGGCCCTCGTCGCCACACGCCCAGGGTAGGCACTCGTCGTGGCCATCGATCAGGACTCCGCGGCGGCGGGACGGCGTGTCGAGGCGGCCGGTCGGCCGACGCCGAGGATCTGCTGCATCGCCGCCAGGAGGTCGTCGACCGGCGTGGCGCTGGTGGTCGGCGCACGCCAGGCGATGATCCGGTCGGGGCGCACGAGCAGCGCGCCGTCGTCGCCGATGTCGCGGACGCGATGCCAGGCGCCGTAGACGTCGTCGTGCTCGGCGCCGAGGGTCACCGTGACCGTCGTGATCGGCATGCCCGTGGCGTCCGCAACCACGTCCGCCGCCTCCGTCCAGGCCCGGCCGTCGGCGCCGACGATGAGGGTGAACGCCTCGTAGTCACAGACGTCGAGGGTCGAGACGTTGCGCTGGTCGACCACGATCCAGGCGTGGGGCACCGGCGACCCCGGGCAGGTCGAGGCGACGTGGTGCAGGTCGGGGTCGCCGAGCGGTTCCGGCGGGGTCGAGCCGTCGCCGATCACGGCCGAGGAGGTGTAGTGCTGACCGAGCTCGACCCCGATGGCGTTGAACTGGCCGTCGATCAGGTCGAGGGCGTCGAACAGGGCGACACGATCGGCGCCGCCACGTGGACCGGTGAGCTCGTCGAGGCGCCGATCGACGTCCTCGGGGGTCATGCCTGGCGACAGCCCGAGCGGTGCGAACCAGTGGACCATGTCGTCGACGCTCCGGTTGGCCCGGTCGACGACCCGTCGGCCGACCGGCTGCCGCTCGGCGTCGTAGGAATCGAGCAGCGACTCGCCGGCAAGGCCTCGCACGACCGCCGCCAGCTTCCAGACGAGGTTGTAGGTGTCCTGCATCGAGGTGTTGCTGCCGAGCCCGTTTGCCGGTGGGTGGCGGTGGGCGGCGTCGCCGGCGATGAAGAGGCGGCCCCGCCGGTACCGGACGGCGACCATGTGGTTGAACTCCCACGGGCTGATGCGCTTGATCGTGAAGGGGATGTCGTCGTCACCGATGGCCGCACGCACGCTCTCGGCGATGCTGGCCTCGTCGGCGTCGACCTCGGCGAGCCTCGGGCGGGTGAAGATCGTGCTCCACTCGTTGAACGGCTCGACGCAGGTCCAGATGCTGAGGAACTCGTTGCTCCAGGGCGTGAGGGTGAAGAAGAGTGCGCCAGGGCGGTGGGCGGTGTAGGCGCTGAGATCACACTCGATCCAGACGGTGACGGCGTTGCCCCTGCCCATCCGGCCATCGAACTCGAAGCCCCCGTCCCGGCCGACGACCGTCCTGGCCCCGTCGCAGCCGATGGCGTAGCGGGCCCGAACGGCGAAGCGCTCCGAACCGTCCCGTGGCGCGACCACGGCGTTGACGTGATCGCCTCGGTCCTCGATGGCGACGACCTCGTGGTTGAGCCGGATGTCGGCACCGAGCTCGGCCGCTCGGGCCAGGAGCATCGGCTCGAGCGTGTGCTGGGCGATGTTGCACATGGCCGACGGACTGGCCGATCGGTAGTCACCGATGCGATCGTCGCCCGCTCCCCACGTCATCTTCCGGGACAGCTCGCGGCCGGTGAAGGACGTGGCGAAGACCTGGGTTCCCATCTGGTCGTGTGGCAGTGCCCTGGCCTGCACCTCGTCTTCGATGCCGAGATCTCGCAGTATCTCGACCGCCCGCTGGTTGGTGATGTGGGCCCGGGGCGAGTTCGCCGTTCCGTACTTGGTGAACGTCAACGCATCGACGCCGGAGCGGGCCAGGAGCGCGGCCGCGGTCAGGCCGGCGGGCCCCGCTCCGACCACGAGCACATCGGTCTCGATGGCCTCCATCCCCCGCTCCTCTCGCTCGGCGTGCACCCGACCCTTCACTGGGCACTTGACAAGTCAATCTGATCGCAGGGAGGTTGACTTGTCAAGTGATCAGTCAACGGGGCGTCGTCGCCAGCGATCCTCCGGAGCGAGCACCAAGGCCGAGCCGACTCACGCCGCCGCTGGACGAGTTGCCCTCCGTCTGGCCGTCCATGCCGACCAGCAACGCGGCCGCTCGACGCCCCACCTTCGTCAGCCCACTCCGAGAACGGGGCTGGGCGACCGGCGCCGGGCTACGAGATCACGGTGTCGACGAACACGTTGTGCCAGAACTCGTCCTGGGTGGCCCGCAGGGCGCGGTCGACCGTGTTGCGGTAGGTGCTGAACAGGTTGGCGTTGGTGAGCTCGGTCCGAGCCTGGACCGTGTCGAGCAGCTCGAGGAAGAGCCGCCGGGCCGGCGGGCCGGCGAAGTCGAGGGGTGTCAGGGGCTCGGGCAACATCGGGTCGGCGCGGAACGCCGCTTCGAACTCGCTGGCCGCCTCGAAGGCCAGCCGAACCGCGTCCGCCGGATCGTGTGGGATGGAGCCGAGTCGGGCCTGCCAGGTCGAGACGAACGTGCGGTAGCCACGGTCGACCCGGTCGATCGGCCAGACCAGCGCAGCGATGTCGCTCGGCTCGCTCGCCCCGGCGTGAGCGAGCGTCGTGGTCTCGAGCAGGGTGATCCGGTCGACGACGTCGTTGGCCCGAGCCACCGTGGCGATCCACGGTTCCCACCGGAGCGGTGACAGGTAGAGGCCACCGCTGAGCTGGCCGCCGAAGAGCTCGACGATCTGACGGCGAACGGCATCGCGAGCGGCCCGCCGGCGCTCGGGAATCTCGAAGCTGGCCAGGTGCCAGTTGCCGTCCCAGGCGTCGAGCCCGGCGTCGGCCCGATAGGCGGCTCCGACCCAGGCGAGGTCGGGCGAGCGATCGGCCAGGCCGGCCGGGGTCAACCTGGTGGCCGCCTTTCGGCCGCGGCCCTCCGACGTGAGGAGCCCGTCGTCGGCCATGCGCCTGAGGGCGAGACGCAGCTTCGTCCTGGTGAAGCCGGCCGCCTCGGCGGCTGCGTACAGGAACTCCGTGTCGAGTCTCCCGTCATCGTCGGCCAGTCCGTGGATGAAGATGCGGGTCGGGGTGGTGAGCGCGGTGCCGCCGTCGATGGTCACGAGCTGAGTCTACTGCAAAACGTTTGACAACGAAACGACCGTTGCTATTCTGAACGCTATGACGACCGCCTATCCCGTCGATCCGCTGCGGGCGCTGCCGGCCGAGGCCTACCGGGAGCCGGCCTTCGAGGTCGACCTCGAACGGATCTTCCGCAGCGACTGGGTCTTCGTCGGCACCGCAGACGAGGTCGCCGAGCCCGGCGACTACGTGACGACCGAGCTCGGTGGCCAGCCCGTCATCGTGCAGCGTCGACAGGACGGCCAGCTCGCAGCGATGTCGAACATGTGCGCACATCGGGGCACGCTGCTCGCCGAGGGGCACGGCAACACGAAACGCTTCCAGTGCCCCTACCACGCCTGGACCTACGCGGACGACGGTCGGCTCCTCGCCGTCCCCTATGCGACCCGCGACGACGTCGACCGCGAGGCCCACTGCCTCCCGCGCTACCGGGCCGAGGAGTGGCACGGGCTCGTGTTCGCCACCCTCCGCAGCGACCTCCCGCCGCTGGGCCAGCGCTTCGCCCACCTCGACTCGATCGCCGTCGACGCCGATCTCGCCACCCTCAACCACTGGACGGCACGGCGGGGCGACGAGACCTGGGACGCCAACTGGAAGCTGGTCGTCTCCAACGCCATGGAGAGCTACCACCTCTTCAAGGTCCACGAGGAGACCCTCGAGCCGTACACGCCGACGGCGGGCGCGTACTACGTCGTCGGCAACGCCGACGGAACGGCAACCGGTGGCACGTCGTCCCGCGGCGATGGCGACGACTACACCCTGCTGAGCCTGCCCCCGAACTTCGTCGGCGTCATCACGAACGACAGCCTGCTCTGGCAGGCCGTGCAACCGATCAGCTGGGACCGGACCCGCATCGTCACCGGTGCTGCGTACCGATCCCCACCGGCCGACGAGCGGAGGGGGATGGCGAGGCTGGCCACGATGGTGTCGGCGGCCGCCACCGTCATGGTCCCCGACTTCCTGCCCGAGGATCGCGACATCTGCGAACGAGGGCAGCGGGCCGCCGACGGCGACTACCGGCCCGGGGTGCTGGTGCCGATGGAGCAGGTGATCAGCGACTTCCACCACTACCTCAACCGCCAGCTGCACGGTGCCCCGACCCCGGCGGCGCGGACCGCAGCGGTCGTCGGGCTGCCCCGTGCCGCCGAGCCGGTGACGCAGTGAGGGGCGCAACAACGACCGTCGAACGGACCGGCACCTGGCCGACGATCATCGGCCTCGGCGTTCTCTGGGCCGCCGTCCTCGCCAACCAGGTGTGGATCTTCGCGCTGCTCTTCATCGGTTGGGCACTGCTCGACATCACCACCGGCGAGAGCCACTTCATCCGACGCATCAACCGGGGCGATCACCCGACCCTGTTCTGGGCCATCACGATCAGCTGGATCCTGATGTCGGTGCTCTGGATCGCCGAGGCCTGAGCCGGTCGGCGGCTCACGACAGGCGCCGCCGGTCGAGGGTCGCCTCGAGCTCGACGGCACGGCCGAGGATGCGGCTCGCCTCGCGGACGCCGCTGTCGATCGCCCCGTCGACGTACCCGGGGCGGAGCACGTTGGTCGCCTCGCCGGCGAACAGCAGCCGTGACCCCACCGGCGCCAGCAGGTCGGCGACGTGCTGCTCCGTCGTCTCCGGCCGGATGGTCGAGTAACTCCCCAGGGCGAAGGGATCGACCTGCCACCCGGTCGTGTGGATCGCCGTCGGCTCGGTGACGCGGCCGGGGAACATCGCGTCGAGGACGGCGAGCGCCTCGGCGACGACGGGCTCGGGATCCTCGACGAGCCGGGTCCCGTGGTCGCCGGTCAGCAGGGCGGCCAGCAGGGGGCGCCCAGCCCCGACGCTGAGGTCGAAGAACATCGGGCAGGGCGTGTCGGCTCCGAGGTTGAAGAGGTTCCGGGCCCGCTCGGGATCACGACGCCAGAACGGCTCGTCGAATCGGAAGATGATCTTCTCGAGTCGGCCCATCCCGATCCCGTCGATGGCCGCCACCTTGGCATCGGGCAGCGGTGGGTCGAAGGCGATCGCCTTCGCCTTCAGGACCCCGAGCGGCACGGTCACGATCGCCTCGGAGCCCTCGAAGCCGCCCCGCGAGGTCCCGACCTCGACACCATCGTCGCCGTGGCGGATCGACTCGACGACGTGGTCGAGACGGATGTCCAGTCCGTCGGCCAGCGCGTCGACCAGGCCGCCGTACCCGCCGACGACGACCGCCTCACCCCCGGCGTAGATCGTTCCGATCTCCTCTGCGTGGGCGCCGAGCAGGTCGGCCCGGTCGGCCCAGTTCGACTCGACCGAGCTGCGGAGGAAGAACGCGCGGAGGCGGCGGGCGTCGTCCCGCCGCCCCCGTGGATCGACCACCCGATCGATCCGGTCGGCCAGGTTGTTCGCTCCGGTCGCATCGGGCACCGTCAGACGCTCGGCGGCCCGGTTGACGGCGACGACGAGGCGGAACGCCTCGACACGCCCGAGCCAGGCCCGCCGAGCGGGGTCGTAGGCGGCGAGGCGGAGCGAGTCGACGTAGTCGGCCCGCTCCGTCGCCAGTCCGGCGCGCTCGGCGAGCGCCATCAACGGGTTGCCCTTGTGGCCGTCGATCCACGCTGCGCCCTCGTCGACCCGTGCGTCGGCCACGTCGACGGTGCTGGTGCGACCGCCGACCCTCCCCCGCCCTTCCAGCACCACGACCTGTCGCCCATGGTGCTGCAGCAGTCGTGCCGCCGCGAGCCCCGCCGCCCCGGCACCGACCACGATCACCCGATCGGCGTGCCGGTTCGTCTCCTCGTGCATGCAACCAACGCTAGCCTTTTGATTGACAGCTCGTCAATCAAAGAAATACGGTGGAGGGGTGCGATCGACGGTCGACCCAGCAGTCCCTCGCCGACGCGGCCGCCCAAGCGTGGCGGACGAGCGCCGCGCTGCGATCGTGGAGGCCCACATCCAGCTGATCGCCGAGCAGGGCTCTCCCGCCGTGCCCATCGGCGAGATCGCCGAGCGAGCCGGCGTGGCTCGCACGGCGGTCAGCCACTTCGTCGGCGACCGCGATGCGCTACGGGTCGCCACCATCGACGAGCTGGGCCGCCGCTACGACCTGGCGATCCGGGATGCCGTCGGCCCGGATCCGACGCCGGAGGTGATCGTCGACCTGCTGTTCTCCCCGGCCTGGACGACGCAGCGATCGACCGACGACCGGGCATTCGACGTCCTGCAGGCGACGGCCAGCCGTCATCCCGACACTCGGGACGCGGTACGGGCGACCCATGCGCTGCTGGTCGACGAGCTCGCCACGTCGATCGGTCGCCACTCGGCGATCGCTCCCCCTCGGGCCCTCGCCATCGCCTACGGGATCGTCTGCCTCGCGGAGACCAATACCGTGCTGCTCGACCTCGGGTTCCCCGAACGACGCAGCCAGGATGCGGCCACGCTGGCCCGAGCGATCCTGGCCGGCGGCTGAGGCCGGGGCCCGGACGGCTGCCCGGTCGCACTCGATCGCGGCTAGGGACCGCAGTCGATGGCGAAGTCGGCGCGGCCGGTGTCCCGGCCGATCAGGTCGTCGAGGTCGAGGTCGGCGTCGACCGTGAGGTGGTCACCGTCGATCGAGACGCCGGTGACCGGGTGGGCGGCCGTCGGGCCCGGCGGCAGGTCGGACCAGGTGAGCTGCCCCTCCCCGGCGGTTGCGAGCAGGTCGACCCGACCCAGCTCGTCGGACTCGAGCCGTGCGACCACGGACTCGCCGTCGATCTCGCAGGCGAGCACCCGGTGCTTGAGGTACACCTGGTCGACGAGTTGGAGGTACCCCGCTGGCGGCCCGGTGATGGAGGTGGGGATGGCGGTGGTCGCCCGACGGGTGGCCAGGCCGTAGGTCTCGACCTCGTCATCGGTCATCCGATGGATGCTCGCCGCCGGTGCGGCATCGAGGGTGTAGAAGTAGAAGTCGGGTCCGACGTCGGGCCCGAGCATCTCGGTCACGTAGGCGAGCTGGGCCCGGTGGGCGGGGTGGTCCTCGGGCAGCTCGGCGGCGACGACGTCGCCGTCGCTCGATCCCCAGGAGTGGACGCCGAGGAAGCCGCCGGGCTCGATCACCCGCTCCCGGCCGGCCAGGAACATGTCGACCCCGCCGGACGAGATGTCGCCATTGGCCGGGAGCCAGGTGGTCCACCCCGCTTGGCGGATCAGCCTCGACGTGTGCAGGTTGATGGCGTCGTTCTCCGACCCCTCGACGCTGAGCATGACCAGGGTGTCGATCTCGGGGTTGGCCTCGATCGCGTCCCGGAGCTGGCCGTAGGTCTCGGTCCCGAGCACACCGCTGATCGTGGCGTACCCGTCGACGACCTCGACCGTTGAGTCGCCGCCCCCGATCAGGTCGGTGTCGAGCCGCATCGTCACGGTCCGGGTGGCCGTCGGGTCGGCGGCGCCGACGACGGTGAAGGCGGCCTCCCAGACGTCGCCCGGCTCGATCGAGTCGAAGGCCGACACCAGCTGGTCGAGGACCTCCGGATCGTCGGCGACCCAGGCCTCACCGTCGAGTCGAGCGACGACCTCGGCGATCCCGTCCCCGTCGAGCACGAAGTCGACGGTGTCGTCGCCCGAGCGGACGGTGATGCCGTCGAGGAACTCGGCCCGATCGATCGGGCGCGGCCGACCGTCACCGACCTGGAGGGCCGACGTGGCCAACGCCTCCTCGTGGGCGGCCACGTAGGCCGGCACGTCCTCGGCCGCCAGCTCATCGGTGTCGTCGTCCGCCGAGCGGTCCGGCTCGTCGCCGGCTTGCGTCCGGGCCGTCGGCGTGGTCGCCGAGCCGGTGCCCGGATCGTCATCCCACCCGCAAGCGGCGACGACCAGGGCGAGCAGTGCCACGGTCGCGACTGCGACCAGACGGTCCCGGCCAGGTGACCGCCGATTGGTGGAGAGGTCACACATGGGTCACGCCGACGGGGTGATGTCGTTCTCGGCGAACACGGCGTCGAGCAGGTCGGCCAGGCCCTCGGCGGTGACGTCGTCCTGCCCCTGGAGGGCGGCCAGGATGTCGTCGAAGCCGTACGCCGCCTGGATCCGGTCGACGACGACGTCGCAGGCGGTCTCCAACGCAGTCTCGTCGGTCCCATCGGCCGCGCTGGCCAGGCAGACGACGAACAGCAGCTCACCCAGCTCCTCGTCGGTCGTCGGCAGGTCGCTCGCCTCCTCGTCGACCGGCGAGGGAGGGCAGACCGTCGTGGTCGACTCGGGCAGCTCGAGGTCGATGAGGGCGGCCTCGACCAGCTCGTTCACGCACTCGTTCGACGGGTAGACGACGTGGGACGGGTGGTCGGCCTCGACCAGGTAGCCGTTGCTCAGCGTCGACTCGACCAGCTCGACCGACTCGGTGAACGGCGTGGCCGGATCGGACGGGTTGCCGATGACGAGGATCGGAACGTCGCTCCCGTCGAGCGGTCGCCCGAGCGGCTCGCCGACGATCGTGTCGTAGAACGGGCACGGGTCGGTTGCGGTCAGCAGATCGAGCTGCGACAGCAGCGGGAACTCCTCGGCCGCGGCCTCACCCAGCGCCGTCGAGTCCTCCAGCTGGGTCGCACGGTCGAACTGGGGCTGGAGCGACCACAGGTCGAGGCAGTTGACGTGGCCGGTGAAGTTGGCGACGCCGGGCTCGCCGAGCTGGAAGGCGGCCTGGTCGATCAGCGGCTGGGCGTCGCCCTCGCTGAGCGCAGCCAGCCCGTTCCACAGCTCGGGCCAGGTCCCCCGGTCGTAGAGCGGGGTGATGATGGCGAGCGGACCGGCCGACGGGTCGCCGGCGAAGGCCTCGTTGACCAGCTCCAGGTCGTCGATCTGATCGAGGTAGAACCCGATCGGGTCGCCGCCGTTGAAGATCGGGCACTCGTCGGAGTCGCAGGCCAGCAGCGCCTCGTTGAGCAGGATCTCGAACTGGCGGCCCTCCTCCAGGCTGCTCTCGATCCTGGCCGCCTGGGAGCTGAGGTCGTCGACCGGGTTGTCGGCGCCGTCGACGACCATCGCCCGCACCCGCTCGGGGAAGAGGGTGGCGTACCAGGCGCCGAGGGTCGAGCCGTAGGAGGCGCCGTAGTAGCTGATCTGCTCGGCGCCGAGCGCAGCCCGGATGGCGTCCATGTCGCGGGCGACCGACTCGCTGCCGAGCAGTGCGGCCGCCGGACCCATCGAGGTCTCGCAGAGGGCGACCGCCTGCTCGCCGGCCGCGATCTCGTCGTCGGTGTCGGCCGCCCCGTCGATCGAGTCGAGGAGCGCCAGCTGCTCCCCCGGCTCCCCGCACTCGAACGTCGGCCCGGACTGGCCGACGCCCCGAGGGTCGAAGCCGACGATGTCGAACCGCTCGAGCACCGCGTCGGTGAAGGCGGCGCCGGGTCCGAAGCCGGCGGCGTAGGCGTACTCGACGCCACTGCCGCCCGGTCCGCCCGGGTTGATCAGCAGGTAGCCGATGCGGTCCTCCGGCGAGGTGGCCCGGTGGATGGCGACGGCGATGTCGATCGTCCCGGCCGACTCGTCGCCGTGGTCGACCGGAACGGTCACGACGCCGCACTCGAGGGGCATGCCGTCGGGGCACGGGCTCAGGTCGACGGTCTCGGCCGCGGTCGGGTCGGGTGTCGCCGTCGTCGGCGTCGGTTCGGTGGTCGACGACGTCGCGGTCGACGGCGTCGTCGACCGCTCGACCTCGGCCGCCCCGTCGCTCTCGCCGTCGTCGCCGCCCGACGTGCAGGCCGAGGCGACGACGGCGATGGCCAGCAGCAGGGCCAGCGGCAGGGTGACGAGTCGTGGTGTCGGTCGGGTTCGTCGGACGGTTCGCATTGGTTCTGCCTTTCCGGTGGTTCGGCCGGCCATCAGGTGGCCTTGACCGCATCGAGGACGTCGAGGCGGGTCGATCGTCTGGACGGGAGGAGCGAGGCGAGCAGACCGAGCGCGATCCCGATCACGAGGATCAGGGCGACCCGGCCGACGGCCCAGTTCATGGGGATGGCGACGTCGGACAGCCGCTGGATCGAGCGGAGCAGGATCCAGCCGGAGAACAGGCCGAGCGCAATGCCGACGACGGTGCCGAGCACCGAGATCAGGATCGACTCGAGGCGGACCATGCGCTGGACGTCGCGGTCGAGCATGCCGACGACCCGCAGCAGGCCGAGCTCCCGGCGCCGCTCGAAGATCGAGAGGCTGAGCGTGTTGACGATGCCGATCACGGCGACGGCGACGCTCATCCCCAGCAGGCCGTTCACGGCGTTGATCACGAAGTCGAAGACCTGGCCGACGAGCTTGCCGATGATGTTGCCGTCGACGAGCTGCAGGTCGGGGCGGGCCTCGATCTGGGCCTCGACGGCATCGACCGACTCGCCGCCGAACCCGCTGGCCACGTCGATGAAGGCGACGGTGGGGGCGCTCGGCCCGGCGAGCCGGTCGAGGTCGTCGTCGACGACGAGGCTGCCGACGTAAGACACGTCCTGGCCGAGCTCCAGCACGGCGACGACCGCCAGCTCGACCGAGTTGCCGCTGAGGTCGCTCAGCGTGGCCGTGTCGCCGACCTCGAGCCCGAGGTCCGGTCCGGCCGCCATCGTGCCCGGCGCCAGCTCGTCGAGCGAGCCGTCGACGGCTCGGACGTCGGTGATGTCGACGAGGGTGTCGAGGGTGTCGACCCCGGCCGCCGACACCACGATCGGTCGACCGTCGATCACCACCGAGTCCTGGCGGAACGGCTCGACCACCTCGACCCCGTCGATCGACCGGATGTCGCCGACGAGCCCGTCGTCGAGCGAACCGCCGTCGCTTGCCAACACGAAGTCGGCCGACTCGATCTCGTCGAGCTCGCCGACCACCCACTCCTTGATCGAGGTGCCGGCCACCGAGACCAGGGTGACGAGGAAGACGCCGATCAGGAGGGCGTTGGCGGTGATCGCCGTCCGCTGGGGGTTGCGGGCGGTGTTGTCGGACGCCAGCCGGCCCTCGAGGCCGAGCCGGGACATCACCGGCCTCGTGATCCTGGCCGCCAGCACGGCCAGGATCGGTCCGGCGGCGATGGTGGCCACGAACGCGCCGAACAGGCCGGCCCCGATCGTCCGGACCCCGGTGCCGAACAGCAGGGCCGCCACCGAGGCCGCGCCGACGACGATGGTGAAGGCGAGCCGGCGCCGGCTGGCGGGCGACGCCTCGACAGCGGCGTCCCGCAGGGCCTCGATCGGCTCGGTCCTCGCCGCCCGCCGGGCCGGGATCATCACCGAGGCGACGGTGACGACCGTGCCGAGGAGGATCGGCTGCACGACCGATCGAGGGGTCAGCACCAGCCCGCTGCCGGGCAGCTCGACCCCGAACCGAGTCAGCGTCCAGTCGAGCAGGAAGAGGAAGCCGACCCCGGCGACCACGCCGAGCACGCTCCCCACCACCCCGATCACGACGCCCTCGAATCGGAGGGCTCGCCTGACCTGGCGAGGGGTGGCGCCGACGGCCCGGAGCACGGCCAGCTCCTTGAGCCGCTGGGCCACGAGCACGTTGAAGGTGTTGTAGATGACGAACCCGCCGACGAGCACGGCCAGCACGGCGAAGCCCTGGAGGCCCCGGGTGAGGAAGCGGCCGATCTCGCCGAGCTCGTCGATCTTGTCCTGGAGGAACGCGTCGCCGGTCTTGGCCAGGAACCCGGCCGGGAGCAGGGGCTCGACCCTGGCCAGCAGGTCCGCCTGGGCGCCGGAACCGCGCAGGTAGACGCCGTCGTACTCGGCGCTTCCACCGGCCAGCCAGGCCGGCGCCACCGCAGCGGGAATCGAGATCGTGCCGCCGCCGTCGATCGAGTCGCTGTCGCCGAAGGCCGTGATGCCGACCACCGTCGCCGGGGCCTCGCCGGCGATCGACAGGACGGTGGTGTCGTCGCCGACGGCGAGGTCGAGATCGTCGGCCAGACCGCGGTCGATGGCGACCTCGCCAACGGCGGCCGGGCCACGACCCTCGATCAGCTCGAGCGGGTTGAGCGGTTCGTCGTCGATCCACAGGCGGCCGGTCGCGCCCTCCGCCGCCACGTCGCCGGCCGGGGTCCGGACCGCGACCTCGCCGCTGAGCAGGAGGGCGAACCCGTCGACCCCGTCGACGCCGGTGATCTCGTCGGCCACCGGACCGGGCAGGCGGAGGGTCTCGCTGGAGAACAGCGCCTCGTCGTCCTCCTCGGCCACGACGGCGAGGTCGACGGCGCCGAACTGGGCCCGGGTGTCACCCTCGAGCGAGTCGACGACGCGGTCGCCGAGAAAGCCGGAGGCGGCGAAGAACGAGACGCCGGTGAGGATGGCGACGAGGGTGGCCACGTAGCGGCCGGTGTTGTGGCGCACGCCGCGCCAGGCGAGGAGCAGCATCGGATCAGGCCTCGAACCGCTTCATCCGGTCGAGCACCCGCTCGGCCGTCGGGTCGGCCATCTCGTCGGTGATCCGACCGTCGCTCAGGAACAACACGTTGTCGGCGTACGAGGCGGCGTGGGGGTCGTGGGTGACCATCACGATCGTCTGGCCGGTCCCGTCGACCGCCCGCCGCATGAACGTGAGGATCTCGCTCCCCGTCCTCGAGTCGAGGGCGCCGGTCGGCTCGTCGGCGAACACGATGTCGGGCCGGGGCACGAGGGCCCTGGCCACCGCCACCCGCTGCTGCTGGCCGCCGGACAGCTGGCTCGGCAGGTTGTCGAGCCGGTCGCCGAGGCCGACCGTGCGGACCACCTCGTCGAACCAGGCCCGGTCCGGCTCGGCCCCGGCCAGCGTGAGCGGCAGCAGGATGTTCTCCGACGCCTTCAGGGTGGCGATGAGGTTGTACTGCTGGAAGATGAACCCGAGCCGGTCCCGGCGGAGCAGCGTCAGCTGGTTCTTGTCGAGGGTGCCGAGCTCGGTGTCGCCGATGAAGACCGAGCCCGAGGTCAGGCGGTCGAGGCCGGCGACGCACTGCATCAGCGTGCTCTTGCCCGAACCGGACGGTCCCATGATGGCGGTGAACCGGCCGGTCGGGAAGTCGACCGTCACGCCGGCGAGCGCATGGACCGCCGTGTCGCCGTCGCCATAGGTCTTGGTCGCGCCGTCGGCCCTCGCCGCCGCAACCACCCGGTTCGTCTCGATCGTCGTCATCGACACCCTCCTCGGTACGTGGTCAACACTGCGCCACCACGCCCCGCCGCCACACCGCCCGTTGGGGCGAATGTGCCCCGTACTTTTGGTCGGGTCGGGACGACCGAACGGCCGGGCGACCGCCATCGGGGCCCGTCGTACACTCGACCCATGGCCCTCACCGAGCGTCTGGTGGCGTTGATGACGCCGGCGAACGCGGTCCGCCTCCCGCGCCCGAGGAGGGTCGACGGGGCCATCGGCGCCGCGCTGGCCGTCGTCGCCGTGGTCGAGGGCGCCCTGGCCGACCTGCCCGGCGTCGGCGTCAGCGTGCCGGTCGGGCTGCTGGCCGCCGTCGTGTTCGTGTGGCGACGGGTCCAGCCGCTGGCGGCGCTGCTGATCGTGTCGGCGGCCTCGATCGTCGTCGACCTCGCCGCCGGCCTCGCCGACCGCCCGGTCGAGATCACCTTCACCGAGGGCATCGCCGCCATCGCCGTCCTCTACACCGCCGGCCGGTGGGGGTCAGCCAGGACGGTGGTCGTGGCCCTCGTGCTCGGCGGGGCCGTCGTCCCGCTGGCCAGCCTCGCCAACCCGATCACCGAGCCCGGCCTGGTCCTCCTCGGCTTCGATGCCCTGGCCACGGTCGCCGTCATCGCCATCGGGCTGCTGATCCGATCGAACACCCACGCCAAGGAGCAGCGGGAGCTGGCCGAGCAGCTCGAGGAGCGCAACCGGCTGGCCAACGACATCCACGACTCGTTCGCCCACCACATGTCGGCCATCGCCGTCCGGGCCGAGGCCGCCCGCCAGCTCGACGACCCGGCTGCGCTCGACGAGGCGCTGACCGCGATCAAGCGCAGCGCCTCGACCGGCCTGGCCGACATGCGGCACCTGGTGGCCGGCCTCCGCACCCCGGACGACGAGGCCAGGCCGCTGCCCGGGTTCGGTGACATGCAGCAGCTGGCCACCGAGCTGAGCACCGATGCCCTGGCGGTCGACCTCGTCGTCGACGCCGAGCCCGAGCTGATCCCGGTCAGCACCTCGGCCGTGGCCTACTGGATCACCCGCGAGGCCCTGACCAACGTCAGCCGCCACGCCACCGGTGCCACCACCGCCACCGTCCGGGCCAGCGGCACCGACCGCCACCTCGACCTGACGGTCACCGACGACGGGGCCACCCCGGCGGTCCCCGAGCCGGCCAGGGGACACGGCCTCCGGTCGATGACCGAGCGGGCCCGATCGGTCGGCGGCGAGCTGTCGGCCGGGCCCAACCCGACGGGCGGGTGGCTGGTGTCGGCCCGACTGCCGCTCAACCGGGGGGACGGCTGACGTGACCATCGACGTGCTCATCGCCGATGACCAGGAGATGGTCAGGACCGGGCTGCGGCAGATGATCGACGCCGACCCCGGGCTCCGGGTGATCGGGGTCGCCACCGACGGCCGGGAGGCCATCGACCTGGCCAGGGAGCTGCGCCCCGACGTGTGCACCCTCGACGTGCGGATGCCGGAGCTGTCGGGGCTCCAGGTCACCGAGCACCTGGCCGCCGACCCCGACCCGCCGGCGATTGTCATCGTCACCACCTACGACCTCGAGGAGTACCTGTTCCGGGCCCTCCAGGCCGGCGCCTCCGGGTTCGTGCTCAAGGACGCCTCGGCCGCGGTGCTGACCGGGGCCATCCACGCCGCCGCCACCGGCGAGACGCTGATCAGCCCGGCGCTGACCAACCGGCTGATCGACACCTACCTCGAGCGGCCCCGCCAGTCGACCGCGCTCGACCGGTTCACGCCCCGCGAGCAGGAGGTCCTCCGGGCCGTCTGCTCGGGCCAGACCAACGACGAGATCGCCCGCAACCACCAGATGTCGCTGTCGACGGCCAAGGGCCACATCCGCACGCTGATGCAGAAGACCGGGGCCGACAACCGGGTCAAGCTCGTCATCTGGGCCTACCAGCACACGACGATCACCCCCCAGCCGCTCGACCGCTGAGTGTGGCCCGGTGCCCCCGTCGGGCGCCGCCAAGCGGCCCATCGACGATCGGCCTGACTTTTTCTTCGATCGATGCCACGGTTTTGGGCCTTCCGGCGCACATACAAACCGTGAAGTTGTTCGCCGAGGCCGACGTGGCTTCCGCACCCTTGGCTGAGCCCCCCTCGTTCATGTCCGATCATCCGCAGACGCGGTCAGACGACCCTCCGGCCCTGTCGGGCGAGTTCCACGCCTGGCTGCTGTCGTATGCCCGGATGCTCGACGTCGACCGGGCCGAGGACGCCGTCCAGGAGGCGTTTGCCGCGCTGATCTCGCGACAGCGGCGCCCGCCGCCGGTGGAGAACGCCCGCGGCTACCTCGTCCGAGTTGTCCAACGCAGCGTCGCCCGCCGCCGGCGACGGCCGTTCCGGCTGCCGGTCGGTCGCGACCACTACGACCGGTACCCCGACCCCGACCTCGCTCGGGCCATCGCCGAGCTCCCGCAGCGCCAGCAGACGATCCTGGCCCTGCGGTTCGGTCACGACCTGACGATCGCCGCCATCGCCGAGCACCTCGAGGTGACCGAGAGCACCGTCCGCTCCTACCTGGCCCGCGCCCTCGACCGGCTCGGCGACCTGCTCGGAGAGACGACGTGACCCCGGCACGGGACCCGAGCATGGAGGACCGCCTCCGAGCCCACTACGCCTTCCTCAAGGAGCAACCGCCGGCCGCCGGCCGACGCCCCCGCCGGGCGACGCCGCGGGCCCTGGCCCTCGCCGCCGGGCTGCTCGTCGTGGTCGCCGGCGGCGCCTACCTCGCCTCCCAGAGCGGGGGCGGAACGCCGCTGCGGGCCGACGTCGGCGCCGCCGACGGCGGGGCGGACGGTGATGCGTTCGACGGAGCCCCCGTCGACGACGGGGACGGTGGGACCGACGACGGTCCGCCCACCTCCGTCGTCGAGGTCGGGCCATCGGAGACCTCGGTGCCAGATCCGGCCGAGGCGGAGAGCGGACCCGGGGTCGGCGCATCGCCCGGCGCCGACCCCGGTCCCTCTGGCCCCCGCAACGCCGACGGCAGCCCCGTGTCGCCGCCGCCCGGCACCGAGCTACCGCCGCCCGATGCGGTGCTGTCGCAGGCCTACGGGATCTGGGAACCGGGCCCCCACGACACCTGCTCGAAGGAGATCCACGATCGGTACTGGGTCTACGGGCCGGACGGCAAGGTCTACCCGACCTACCACCCGCCGATCGACCCGGCCACCGGCTGCACCTTCGGCCACGAGCACGGGCGGGACCCGGCCGGCTCCGACCTGGCCGACATCCCGTTCCCGTTCGGCTACGTCAACGAGCAGGTCATCGCCGCCGGTGGGAGCCCGAGGCCCGAGAGCCACGTCGGTCACAAGATCGAGTGGTACGACGACGGCGGCTACTACGAGGACGGCAGCTCGGTCGACGACCACGACCAGATCTGCGACGTCGCCTACAAGGTCCACCTCGACAGCCACTCGGACGCTGCGCTCGCCAACAACGAGCACGAGGTCTTCCTCCACGCCCGGTGTGAGAACGGTGCCGAGCTGATCTACCGGGCCCTGCACCGCTTCGGCCATCGGGGCGAGTTCGCACTCCACTGCGACCAGGGCCGAGGCCCGACCGTCGTCGTCGGACCGGGTGACGACGGCGCCGGCGATCGCATCGACGGCCGGGAGGTCGCCGCCGCACCCTGCTTCGAGGACCGGGTCCTGGTGCCCGAGGGTGGGCGGACCGACTGGTTCCCGCTCGACGAGCGGTGGACGCTCTACCAGTCGGTCGACTCCCCCGACTTCGGCCGGTTCTTCGTCCAGCTGCAGCTCTTCGTCGACCTCCCCGCCCGCTACTGGGACGGCGAGGCCATCGCCTACACCGTCGACCTCTGCTACCTGACCGGCGACCGGCGGGTCCGCGACGACGAGCTCTGCGGACCGATGCTGGCCGCCAACCCCGACACCCGCATCGCCTGGGACCACCCGGCCTCACCGTTCGACGGCACCGCCAGGAGCGTCTTCATGGGCGACATCCGGCTCGACAACCTGGCGGGGCGGACCGACTGGCACACCGACGCCAACGGCGAGATCTGGAGCCGGGAGCCCTTCCCCGGCTCGATCCGCCAGCACGTCGGCACGACCCCGATCAACGCCGCGGCCAGCTACCGGCCCGACCCGATCCGATCGTTCACGATCGCCGACGACCTCGGCATCCACCCCCCGAACTGACACGAGCGCGAGCACCGAACCGGTCGCCCGGCGTGGCCGACCCGCGGGCGCGGGCCTGATCTCCCGCGCCCATGACCACGCCGGACCGACCCCGAGCACACCAAGGAAGGACGTCCATGGACCTCCCGACCAGCACCGCCGGCACCGGCGCCGCCGACCCGGCGCCCGCCACCCTGCCAGACACGGGCATCCTGCCCGACTCGCCGCCGCCGTTCGTCGGCGGCGGGGACGGGCCGGCCTCCGGCGAGCCCGGTCTGGCCGGACCCGGGCCGCAGGCGTCCGAGCTGTTGCTGCGGTACCGGTGGGCGGCGCCGCTGGCCCTGGTCGCCTGCTCGGCGCTGGTCGCCGTCGCCTGGTACGCCAGCCCGGCCAGTCGGAGCGATGACCCCGCTCTCGCCGGCGACGACGATGCCTCCGTCGTCGCCGGCGATCCCTCCCCGTCGATGCTGGCCGCCGTCGAGGCGGTCGGCGCTGAACCGACCGAGCCGCCGTCGGTGCTCGAGATCGACGCCACCGGCGAACGATCGACGGAGGCCGAAGCAGCAGACGGGACGGCGGCGCCGGACGAGCCACCGCCGACCGGCCAACCCTCCGACGCCGGCCAACCAGCCGAGGAGGCGGCGCCGGCGACGGATGGAACCGAACCGGCCGTCGGTGGCCCGGCAGCCGATGCCCCGCCGGCCACCGGCCCATCGGGCTCGGGCTCGGCCCCGGCGTCGGGATCGGGCTCGGGCTCGGCGCCGGGGGCAGGCCCCGGCCCGCCGGCCCCGCCGAGCCGACCGACCCGGGTCTTCCCGGTCACCCGGACCGATCGGCTGACGACGGCCGAGCTCGTCGGCCTGGTCGAGCGCAACGACATCACCAACGTCGCCGACTTCCTGTCGATCCTGCCCCCGTTCATGGGCGAGTCGTTCACCCTGATGGAGGACTCGCGGTCGCGCCACCTCGCCTCGACGGAGTACCCCCGGCTGATCATGTACGGGCCGGACGCCCGCCTACTCATCGGGGTGTCGTCGCACCCATCCGACCCGCTCCGGGAGGTGGTGGAGCTGGCCGAGCTCGACGAGTCGACCGGCCTGTGGCGGTTCTCGCAGCTCGACTTCCGGGGGGCGTTCCTCCACGACACGGCGACGCAGGGCTGCGCCGGCTGCCACGGCTCGCCGCAGCGTCCGATCTGGGGTGAGTACCCCGACTGGACCGGCGCCTTCGCCGGCGACGACGAGCGCCTCACCGGCGGGCAGGTGGCCAGCCTCATGCGGCTCAAGACCGACCCGATCGACCGGTTCCACCACCTCGTGTTCCCGTCGGACCACTCGATCCGGAACAACGGCCAGCTGTACCTGCCGAGCCGTGAGTACGGCTACGCCAACACGTCGTTCAACTTCGAGCTGAATGCAGCCGTGGCCGACGGCCTGGCCCGCCGCCTGCTCGCCCATCCGAACTGGGAGCGCGACGGCCATCAGCTGCTGGCCATGCAGTGGCGCTGCGACGGTCGCTCTGACCCGGCACAGCGCGACGCCCTCTACAACCGGTTCGGCATCGACGGCACCAACGACTTCCAGCTCGAGTCGCCGGTGTTCGAGGCCACGACCGACCAGCGGAACGAGTACGACTGGAACCAGGGTTCGACCGGCCTCGACGACTCGGTGGCCTTCCGGACGCTCGACCTGGCCGCCGAGCGGGACCCCACGCTGCGGGCGATCGTCGAGTCCGGCCCGCTCTTCGGCGAGCTGTCGTACGCCTGGTTCGACGTGCTGGGCGCAGCCAGGGCCGACTTCCTGCGGATCAACGGCATCGACGAGATCGACTTCCGACCCCAGAACCTCCGTGGTGGCTTCGTGTCGCAGGTGTGCGCCCATCTCGAGAGCCAGGGGGCGTGACCATGACGACGTCGCCATCGAACGGGCCGCTCGTCCGTCGTCCACGCGCCCGGGCGCTCGGCCCGGTGCTCGGTGTGCTCCTGCTGGCCGCCGGCTCCGCCTGCAGCGCGCCCCGATCGGATCCGGCACCGCCGAGCGCGGCCGGGGTCGAGGCCGAGCTGGCGCCCACCGACGCCACCACACCGTCGGCCCCGGTGCTCGATCTCGGGCCACCGACTGGCCAGGCCGGTGACGCCGAGGCGATCGTGGCCACGCCGTCCTCGTCGATCTCGCCCGTGCCACCGACCCCGCCGCCACCACCACCACCGTCGTCGTCGCCGTCGACCGTGGCGGCGCCGTCGGGTGACTCGCAGCCGACCGTGTCCGTTGCCGGCGGGGCGATCACGACCACGTCGACGACCGCACCGCCGCCGACGTCGACGACGGCCCCGACCACCACGGGCCCGGCCACGACCGCCGCCACCCGACCGCAATCGACCGCGCCGCCGACGACCGTCGCCACGGCCCCGGTTGCAGACGGGCTCGTCGAGTTCCGGATCCCGCCCGGCACGGGCCGCAGCGCCTGGAACCGGTTCGACGACCCGGTCCGGGTGACCGTCGGCCAGACGCTGCGCATCCACAACGACGATGCGGTCGCCCACGCCGCCCACTCGGACGGGATCCCGTTCGCCCACGGTCCGTCGATCCCACCGGGCGGCTTCGCCGACCACGCCGTCGTCGCGCCGCTGAGCCCGGATCCGTCCGCACCGATCACCTACGACCACGACGCCGGCGTCGCCGCGCCGTTCTGGATCGTCTCGACCTCGGCCGGCGGCGACGCCGGCACCGGCCGGACCGACCCGCTGGCCGAGGCGGAGGCCGAGTCGCTCCGCCTGCTCAACGATCTCCGCACCGGGCTCGGGCTGCAGCCGGTGAGGCCGATCGACGACGAGATGCACGCCTTCGCCCGGGCCTGGTCGAGGGAGATGCGGGAGACCGGCTTCCGCCACTCCGATCCTCCCCGGTGGTTCGAGAACATCGTGTGGTACTCCGACCGGACCATGACCCCGACGCAGGCCGCAGGCCAGTTCCACCAGATGTGGGTCGACTCGCCGGGCCACTACCGGAACATGACGAACCCCGAGTGGTCGGTCGTCGGCGTCGGGATGTGGCACGACGAGACCGGCTGGTGGGGAGTCCACGTGTTCCGTCCGGCGGGATGACGGCCGGTCCGGGTGCTGTCGCCGAGGTCTGTCGTCGAGCCGATGCCACCCGCAGGGTCGACGAGTGGTCGACCCACCGAACCCGACCGCTGGTGCGACGCCGAGATCGGTGCCGGGGATCATCACCAGCTGGTGCCACTAGGGTTCGCACCATGGCTGCATCGGGAGGTGGACGGAAGTACGTCCCGCTGACGTACGTGAGGGAGCAGCTCCTGCGGGCGGCCATCGACTTGCTCGAGGACGGTCCCATCACACCGCCGCACCCGGTGTCGTTCGGGCAGGCGATCAAGCGGGCCGGGGTGCCCCGCTCGTCGGCCTACCGGGCGTTCGACGTCGAGGGCGTCGACCCGCAGGACGCCTTCACCCACGAGCTGATCCGTCGGGTCAGCAGTCCGGCCATCTCCGGAGGCGATCAAGACCGAGACCGCGGCCTCGACATGATGATGGAGCTGGGCGACGCCGATCCGGTGGAGCTGGCGTGGGCCTTCCAGGAGTTCGCTCGGCTGGCCGGCGCCGACTTCGGTGAGGCGATGGTCGAATCGGCCGGCGCCCGGCTCTTCACGATGGCGCTGCTGAGCGAGCAGACCCCCGAGCTGGAGAAGACGGTGCGCGAGGTCGAGGGCGCGCTCGGCGACGACCCCCTCGACGGTCTCGACGTTCGGCCGATGCTCGACCTGTGCGGTCTGAGGGTCATCCCCGCCATCGGCGACCAGGCGGCGGCCCGGACGGTGCTGTCGGTCGGACTGGCGTCGTTCATGCAGCCGGCGATGGCCATCGAGGGTCGGTTCGCCGACCTGCCGTCCGGTCGTGGCGGCGAGCTGCAGGCCTGGACGCTTGGCGGGTTGCTCCTGATGGGCTTCGCGCTGATGGCGCTCGAGCCGGATCCCGACGCCGAGGTGTCGGCGGACCTGTCGGTCCTCCGGTTCCCGTGGCGGAGCGAGACCTGAGGGTTTTGTTCCCACCGATTTTGGACTAGTGTCCCAATCTGTTGGGACAACCGTCTCAATTCGAGACCGACACCGGTCTCGGCATGCGTTGCGGACCTCACGACCCGGACCGCCGGCCGGGCAGCCGGCTGCTTCGTCGTGCCCATGGGTCCGAGCCATGTGCCGGGGCCGGCGCCCGTCACCACGAGGAGAATCTCATGAACACGCGCACCATCTCCACCCTGATCGCACCGATCGCACTCGCACTGTCGCTCGTGGCCTGCGGCGGCGGGGTCTCCAATGAAGCCACCCTGCTCTGCAGCGACCCCGCCAGCGATCATCATCTCGACAGCGACGGCGATGGCTTCACGCCCTGCGAGGGGGACTGCGACGATGCCGACCCGGACGCCCACCCGGACGGGATCGAGGCCAGCGACAACGACGGCTACGACCAGGACTGCTCGACGTGGACCTTCATCAAGGAGTGATCGAGCCGATCGACGAGGACGCGGCGCCGTCTCGACGGCGTCGGTGACGAGCACGACCCGTCGTCTCCGCATCGCCATCGCCCGATGGCGGGCTCCAGGCGTCTCGCCACCGGAGGGGAGGGTCGGGGCAAGGCGCCATCGGGCCGGCGACGCGTCGGTGGCGACGGGTCTGCCGGTCGACGTACAGTGCCGGGCGTGTTCTACGAGCACACGCAGCGGGGCCGGATGTTCCTCATCACCACGGCGGCCGTGATCGCGCTGGTCGCGGTCGTGGCAGCGCTGCTCCAACGGCCAGGGGGCGTCGTCGCATCCGTTGCGGTCGGCGCGCTCGTCGTCGCGGTCGCCGCCCTGTTCAGCCGACTGACGGTGACCGTCGACGCCGATGAGGTCCGGGTCGCGTTCGGTCCCGGCTGGCCGAGGCGCACCGTTGCGGTTGCCGACATCGTCGACGCCCGACCGGTCCGCAATCACTGGTACCACGGCTGGGGGATCCGCAAGATCGCCAGGGGTTGGATGTTCAACGTCTGGGGACTCGACGCCGTCGAGCTCCAGCTGGCGTCCGGGCGTTTGTTCCGGATCGGCACCGACGAGCCGGCCGAGCTCACCGCGGCGATCGCAGCCCGACGCCCGCGTTGACGGTCGCGCCGACGCACCGACCGACCGGTCCAGGGCCGGGACCGCAGGGTGCGTGCGCCCGGGCTCAGGGAACGTCGGCCAGGCGAACGAGCCCGCGGACGGTTCGTCGTACCTTCATCCGCTGCGTGGCCTGTTGTTGCCACTCGATCTCGCGCTCGACCGACTGCCGCGTCACGCCCTCGACACCGACCTCGCGGCATCTCGCCCGCTCGAGCGCACCGGTGAACACGAGCCAACCGACGCTCACCTTGCCGAGTCGATCGGCTGCCTCGGAGTTCGTGAGGAACTCCGCTCGACCAACGTGCCTCACCCGGACGAGACTGCCACGGCCCGGAGCCTGCAGCCGAATCGATCATCCCGTCGTGCCGGCTGGTGCCGGGGGGCGCAGACCGGGCGACCGTTGCCGGCGGCCGATAGCATCCGGCGATGCTCGTCGTCGGCGCGATCGGAGCACGTAGGGCAGGTCGGTCGACGTTCGGTCAAACGCCCGCCTCCCTCCGAAGGAGCAACGCCTCGTGTCCGACCTGTTCCAGCCTCCGCGCTACTACCGCGACGTCGCCTTCCACAAGCACACCGACCGGGCCGTCGGCTGGTTGGAGCTCTTCTACGACCTGGTCTACGTCGCCACCCTGATCCAGATCGGCAACTTCCTCAGCGACAACCTCGACTGGACGGGGTTCGGCCGGTTCCTGGTGCTGATGTTCGTGATCTGGTGGGCGTGGAGCGGCGAGACCGTCTACCAGAACCGCTACCAGGTCGACGACGTCACCCATCGGCTCCTCGTGCTGCTCCAGATGATCGGTGTCGCCGCCATCGGTCTGAGCGTGAGTGAGGCCTTCGGCGAGCTCTCCACGCAGTTCGCGCTCGCCTTCGCCCTCGTCCGATCGATCCTCGTGGTGATGTGGATCCGGGCCTCCCGATCGCATCCGGCCAGCCGTGCCCTCGCCGCCAACTACATGACGGGGATGGGGTGTGGCGTGGCGATCTGGCTCGCCTCGATCGCACTGCCCGAGGACGTGCGCTGGATCGCGTGGCTCATCGCCATCGCCTTCGAGATCGCCTACTTCGCTCGACCGTCCACCCTGGCCGAGACCCGCAAGTGGCTGCCGGACGACCACCACCTCGTCGAGCGCTTCGGCATCTTCACGATCATCGTGCTCGGCGAGGCGTTCGTGAAGATCCTCGACGACGCCCAGGGGACCGAGCTCGGGACCGGCGAGATCGTCTTCGCCGTCGTGCTCGTCACCGGTCTCTTCGCCCTGTGGTGGCTGCACTTCTCCGACAGCGCCGGCGAGCTGTACGACCTGAGCTCGAACGCCAAGCCGCTGTCCTGGATGTACGGTCACCTGGTCCTGGCCGTCGCCCTGGTGATGTTCGGTGTGGCGGCGAAGAAGCTGTTCGGCGAGACCATCAGCTCCGCCGGCGAGACGGTGACGGCCGAATACCGCCTCCTGCTCACCGTTTCGGTCGTCGTCTTCCTCCTCGGTCAGTCGCTGATCACCTTCGGCGTCGACGACGCGCTGACCACGCTCAGCCAGAAGCGGCGCATCGTGGGCTATCTCGGTGCGACGGTTGTCATCGGCGCCATGGGACTGGTGCTCACGTCGCTCACGGCGACTGCGCTGACCGGCGTCGTGACCGCCGTCCTGCTCGTGCTCGTCGGCGACGCGATCGTGCAGACCAAACACGCACCGGCGCCCTGACCGCGCCGGGCTCGTCACCGGTCGACCGGTTCCGGTCGTGGTCACGGACCGGGGCGGAGCGGCTGTCGCTGTGGTAAGGACTATCGCATGGGCTGGGCCAGCACGCTCGAGTCGATCGTGACGTCGGCGGCCATCGCCGGCGCTGCGGTGTGGGCCTTCTACCGCTACGTGTACCACCGGGAGCGCTCGCCCCGGGCCGAGATGGACCTCGACGTGGCGATCATCGGGACGCAACGAGGTCAACGTCTCATCGAGGTCAGCGCCGTCGTTCGCAACAAGGGCTCGGTCAGGCATCTCGTGAACGAACCGCAGCTCGAGGTTCGCTACCTGCTGCCCGACGACGATCTGACCAACGGCCGACCGGAGATCTTCGGACAGACCGTCTTCCCGAACACCTCGGAGAAGCGGCAGCTGCCGTGGGGCGGGTACATCGATCCCGGCCTGGAGTTCCGCAACAGCTACGTGACACACGTACCGGCCGAAGCCACCTTCGCGCTGATCCTCTGCCGTTTCGGGTACGAGCGCGACACGCGTGCCTACTGGCCGTTCGGCCGGACGGCGGAAGAGCTCCCGGTCCAGCGCGCCGTGAGCCTGTCGGCGCCGGACGACGACCATCTCGGGGCGGCCGGCCACTAGCGTTCCGTCACGAAGCTCGTCGCCCGCTCCCGACGCATGGCGCCACCTCGGACCAGTTGGGGCCCTGGCCGACCGCTGTTGCCGACGACGTTAGGTGCGCCTAACCTTCGGGTCGTGGTCGAGCGCCGAGTCCGACGAGGGTGTGGCGCCGACGAGCTCTTCGTGAGATGGACGACTCGACTGGTGGCCGTTGATGACTGACGCACGTGGGGCCGTGGTCGTCGGTGCCGGGATCATCGGCTTGACGACGGCGGTCCGCCTGGCCGAGGCCGGCCACGACGTCGACGTGCTCACCGCGGACGACCCGCTACGCACGACGTCGATGTCCGCAACGGGCATGGTCGGCCTCCGCTTCGCCGAGCCATCCGAGAGGGTCACCCGGTGGCGGGCCTCGACGGTCGCCGAGTTGTCCGGGCAGTTCGGACGCGACGTCGGCGTCCGGCGGCAGCCGGGGCTGCTGGCCGGGCGCGATCGCTTCGATGCCCCCGACAGGCTCCGCTCGTTCCCCGGATTCAGGGTCGCCGCGCCCGACGAGCTGCCGAACGGCTTCCGATCGGGGTTCTGGCTCGACATGATCGCCGTCGATCTCGACCTCTACATGCCCGACCTCGTCGATCGCCTCCTGGCGACCGGCGCATCGGTCAGCCACGGCCACGTCGACGATCTCGCTTCGATCGATGCGGAGGTGGTCGTGAACTGCAGTGGTATCGGCGCCCGACACCTCGTCGACGATCCTGCGCTGCGGGCGGACTGGGGGATGCACGTGATCGTCGAGAACGCCGTCGGTCTCGACCACCACTTCATGGAGATACCCCCGGGCCTCCGACGATGGATCTCGTGGATGCCCCACGGTGACCGCATCCTGATCGGCGGCGCATCGGTGCTCGACCGCGACGACGGCGCCCCGGACTCGGCGGTCGAGGCCGAGCTCCTCGACATCCTCGGCCGGACGAGACCCGAGCTGGCCGCCTGTCCGACGATCGGCGTGAACGCCGGCGTCCGCCCACAGCGCGACTCGGTCCGGGTCGAGGCCGAGACCCTGCCGGACGGGCGCACGCTGGTCCACAACTACGGGCACGGCGGCCGGGGCCTGACCCTCTCCTGGGGCAGCGCCGACGAGGTCGTCTCGGTGCTCACCGACGAGCGAGGCCCGTGACCGGGCACCACGGCGGTGACCGGCGCACGACCTCCTTCGGCGGCGGCCGGCGAGCGTCCGGCGACCTGCGACGGCCGGGGCCGGTCACGGCCATCGAGCGCACCGCCACACCTCGGCATGGTCGGGTTCGTGGCTTGGTGCGGGGACCGACGCCTGGGACTCGGCGGACGAGGGGCTGATCGGCCTCGCCCTCGAGTCCGAGCCGGACCGGCTCGACGACGCGAAGGAGCTGCTGAAGCAAGGCGGACAGGGCTGGTTCGAGTACTCGGTTGCTGACCGCCGCCGTCATCCCGGCACCTCGCCCGGGTCAGTGGGGTTCGGGTGCGCCTGGCGCCGTCGATCGCAGGACCCACCACGCCAGGAGTGGCGTCAGCACGAGCTCGGCGGTGATCGAACCGATTAGGTCGGCGCCGGTGATCAGCGAGACGCTGCCCGAGCTGAACCGGGCGAGCCCGCCGAGGAAGATCATGGCGAGGAGGGTGACGAGCACCAGCCGCAGCTGATGGAGCCAACGAGTGGCGGCCAGGAACACGAGTCCGATGGCGGTCCAGACGCCGGAGACGAACCGGACGTGGTTGTCCTGCACGTCGAACTGCTCCCGGTCGGTGACATCGACGAAGTCGGATCGGCCTTCCCAGCCGAGGGTCTCGATGCCGCCGAGCGCCATGTTGAGACCGAAGATCGTGATGAAGGCGCCGATCAGGGCCAGCACCGCCCGCAGCGTGCCGGTCGATCGGCGAGACGGTTCGGTGGACGAGGTGCTCATCGTGTCGTCGACAGCTGGTGCGGCATCGGCCCCGGTCGTCATCGCCGCTCCTCGGTTCGACCGGTCCGGCCGGGGCGCCAGGACGGGCCGTCGGCGGCGTAGGCACGCAGGAAGAGACGCACGCTGGCGCCGATCACCCGCTGCCGCTCGTCCGGGGTGGGGACCGGCGTCATCCCGACGACGACGGGGAAGAACAGCGCCCCCTCGAGCTGCGCCCAGAACAGCTCGGCGGCCTCGTCCGGCGACTCGATGGCCAGCAGCCCGGCGGAGACGGCCGCTTCGAGCCACCCTTCGAACTCGCTCGTGCCGAGCGAGCTCATCACCGTGGCCGCCCACTCGGGTCGTCGGATCCCCTCGGCCGAGGCGGCCCGCAGGAGTCCGAGCGAGGTATCGGCGAGGAGGGCATCGACGCGTCGTCGCCCGTAGTCGATCAGGGCCGGCTCGATGTCGGCGGCGCCGGTGACGGGAGCGAGCGGCAGCTCGTCGAGGTAGCCCAACCGCTCGTGCAACAGCTGGGTGAAGAGCGCGTCCTTCGACCCGAAGTGGGCGTAGACCGTCGGCTTGGTCACGCCGGCCGCAGCGGCGACGTCGTCCATCGAGGCGCCGACGTAGCCAACCACACCGAAGCACGCCGCCGCCCCTCCGAGGATGGCGTCTCGCGTAGCGGCCGATCGCGCCCGCCTCGTTGTCGGTTCGGCTCGGGGTGTCATTGATTTTACTTTACCGTAAAGTAAAGTCAATGACAACCGTACCGCCCCCGACCGCCCCCGATCGCGACGAAGATCCTACTTAAGACTGATGCGCAATATCGGAGTGAGTCTTACTATGGGTTCCATGCTCGACGACATCGACACGGCAACCGAGCTCTTGGAGGCCATCTTCATCCCGCTGATCCTGATCGAGCTGCTGGTGCTCAGACGGGCGCGGCGGCTCGGCTGGTCACGCATCAAGGAGATGCTCGCCAACGGGGCCACCTATCTCCTCTATCTTCCGGCCGGCGTCGTCGGGATCACGCTCTGGACGCAGGTCTTCGACGCCGTCGACGGGTTGGTCCCGTGGTCGATCCCGACCAACTGGATGACCATCCCGATCGCGATCGTCGTGGCCGACTTCGTCTACTACTGGGAGCACCGGGTGTCCCACGAGAAGCGACTGCTGTGGGACCTCTACCACTCCGTCCACCACAGCTCCGAGCGCTTCGACCAGTCGACGAGCCTGCGGCTCGGCATCTTCGACGGCATGCTGACGCTCGTCTTCAGCCTGCCAATGGTCGCTGCGGGATTCTCGCCTGGCCTGACGCTGGCCTCGACGGCGCTCGTCCTCGGGTACCAGACGTGGATCCACACCGAGGTGATCGACCGCCTGCCGCGCTGGTTCGAGGCGGTCTTCAACACGCCGTCACACCATCGCGGCCACCACGGAGCCGAGCCCCCGTATCTCGACGTCAACTACGGCGGCATCCTCATCGTCTGGGATCGGCTGTTCGGCACGTTCCAACCCGAGCTCGAGCGGCCCGTCTACGGCCTCACCACCCAGATCGAGTCGTCGAATCCGATCGACATCCAGTTCTCACAGCTCCGCCTGCTGCTTCGCGATCTCCGGGCCGACCGGAGCTGGGCGATGCGATGGGCGCGACTCTGGAATCCTCCCGGCTGGCAGCTCCGGTCGACGGCCCTCGCCGCACGGGCCGGCGGCGACGCCCCCCGCCGATGAGCCCGACGTCAACGACCGATCCCGTCACCATCGGCGGGCTGGTACGACGCTTTCGCGGTCGCATCGCGGTCGCGCTCGCCCTCGTCCTGGTCGAGGCCGCCGGCCTGTTGCTGTTCCCGCTGGTCATCGGGGTTGCCATCAACGGCCTCCTCCAGGAGCGGACCGGCGGCATCCTGCTGCTCGGCGCGCTCGGCGTGGTGAGCCTTGCGGTCGGTGCGCTGCGACGGCTGATCGACACCCGCACCTACGCCACCATCTACGAGACGACCGCAACCGAGCTGGCGGCGGCCGAGCACGAGCGGGGCACCGATGTGTCCACGATCGCGGCCCGGGCCACCCTGCTCACCGAGTTCATCGAGTTCCTCGAGAACTCGATGCCGGCCATCGTCAGCAGCGTCATCGCCATCGTCGGCACCCTCGCCATCCTCGCCGGCATCCACTCCGGCGTCTTCGCCGCATCACTCGGGCTGGCGGTGCTCGTCGCCCTGGTCTACCTGGCGACGGGGCGCCACAACCTGGCCCTGACCGGCGGGTACAACGACGAGCTCGAACGGCAGGTCGGCGCACTGTCCACCCGCTCGACGGCCGACGCCAACCGGCACTTCGGTGCGCTGATGCGCTGGAATCGCAAGCTGTCCGACCTCGAGACGTTGAACTACAGCCTGATCTACGTCGGCGTCATCGCCCTCCTCGTCTACAGCCCGATCGCCGTCGTCGACGATGCCGATCCCCAGTACGGCTTCGTCTTCTCCGCGATCATGTACGTCTTCAACTACGTCGAAGCCGTCCTCGCCATGCCGCTCTTCATCCAGCAACTGATCCGCTTGAGCGAGATCTCCAACCGCCTCGCCGGCACCGAGACCACCACCCGACCCCCGTCCGAGCGCCCCGAGGACACCGGCCGTGACCTGGCACCGAGCAGCGACCGCCGACCGGGAGGTGACCGGTAGCGGTTCAACCGCAACCGGGAGCCGCTCGAACGGCTCGCCGCCTCCGGCCTTCGCGAGGTTGGGAACCCGGCCGAGGTCGGCGCCGCGGCCGACGTGGTGGTGCCGTGACGTGCTGGAGCCCATGGGAACCGTGTCGCACTGCGGGCCGATCGGCACCGGTCAGGTCATGAAGCTCGGCAACAACGCCATGGCCATCGGGACCTTCGGTCTGATCATGGAGGTCAGGCAAGATGGTCGAGGCTCAGGGCATGTCGCTCGACACGTTCATGGAGCACCTCAACCGGTCGACCGGGCGGAGCTTCGTGTCCGAGCGCTGGCCCATGCCGCCGACGCGCCTCACCGTCACCGGCATGCCGGTCAAGGACATGCGGCGCTGCATCGCCGCGGCGGCCGACGTCGGCACGGCGATGCCGATGCCGACCCAACTGCTGGAGACCGGGGCGGGAAGCGACGAGGGCCCGTCCGCCTGAACACCCGGACGACGTCGACGCTCGGGCCGGCTCCGCCTCCGCCCGCGCCGCTCGACGCAACGACGTGGGTCGACCGGGCGAGCGGGCCGGAGCGAACGGAGGGCCAGCTGCGCAAGACCGACAGGCCGACCCGTCGGGTCCGACGACCCGCACGGTCAGAACTCCGACATCGCGGAGCGCCGCTCGAACTCGACGGGGTGACTCGACACCTCGGACGGCCGGGTGCCAGCCAGTGGCGACGCCACCACGCGATCGGCCCCGCCAAATAGCCGGCGCCGGAGTGACATCTATTCGAGGCACCTTCCGGATCTCGATGTGGCGCAGCGAATGACCCGCCATCACAAAATGGCGCTTTCGTCCATTGCCTGCCTTGGGTAGTGTGCCGGCACACGTCGCCAGTCCTGCTGGCACAGGATGACGAGGTCCACGATGCACTCGATACGGGCAATTCGTTCCCAGTCTCGACCGGTGAAGTTCCTGGCTTCGCGGGCACTCATGGCCTCGGGCCTGCACCGGTTCTGCTCGCCCATCCAACAAGCCGGATTTCAGGTCAATTTCGACAAAGCGAACCTCGCAGCGTCGCTGTGGATCGACCCCGGACATGAGGACGACTGGGCGCACGGCGGCTGGGAAGACTACTTCTTCCGGGCCTTCCTCAAGCCCGGTGACCACGTGATCGACGTCGGAGCGAACATCGGTTTCACCTCACTGCTCGCAGCAACGATCACCTCGGCGCCGGTGCTCGCCATCGAGGCCCACCCAGACACCGCAGCGCGCCTCGAGGCGAACGTGGCGGCCAATGGCCTCTCGAACCTGATCACATGTCGGAACCTGGCTGCCGGAGAGCGCACCGGCGACGTCGAATTCTCCACCGAACGGGCGGATGATCGCCGATCCATCGCTCGCCATGACCAGAAGTCGGTGACCGTGCCCATGCGACGCCTGGACGACATCGTCCGAACCCCGGACCACGTGGCTCTTCTCAAGATCGACGTCGAAGGCTACGAGCTCTTCGTACTCGAGGGCGCCGCTCGACTCCTCGACGACGTCCAGTGCGTCTACTTCGAATCACTCGACGAGCACTACCAGCGATTCGGATACTCCGGCCGGGAGATTCATGGCCTCCTCACCGATGCCGGTTTCACCATCTACAAGCCGAGACGAGGTTGCGTGCTCTGGCCCGTCCTCGACGACCACCAGGCACCCATCTACGAAAACCTCATCGCCACACGTCGGACGGACGACCTGCTCGCGAGAACCAACTGGACTCTTCGCGAACCCGACAGCTAGCGAACCGACCGTCGCACCATCCGAAGCTGCTGCCACCCCTCGATGGCACCTCCCGTGACCGGCGGACGGTGGGTCTCGGGTCCTGACGGGGCCCGGTCGGCGGGGTGCGGCGGCGATTCAGCCGGTCTCGCTCGGTCGGCCCACCCGGCCACGACACACCGGTGGCGGGTCGGCGGCTCCGCCGGCGGCTGGTTCACGGATCGGTGCCGTCCTCGAGAACGGCGACCACCGGCACCGACGGTTGATCGGGTGCCGGCGCGGTGAGGGCGGTCGCCGTGCCGTCTGCGACGAGAACGGCTCCGGTCAGGCCGCCGGCCGCTTGGAGGGCGTCGTCGACTCGCTCGTCGCCGGTGACGAGGAGGGCTCTGGTGGTGTTGCGGAGCACGATGACCTGGCCGGACGTCCGACCGATCACGAGCAGGTACTCGCCGGTCAGGTTGTCGGAGCCGCAGAGACGGAGGTCGAGGCGCCCCGTGATCAGATCGGCGTCGAGTCGTGGAGGGATGCCGAGTTCGGACAGTGCGTCGCCATCGCCGGTCTGGATCGCCGCCGCAGCGTTGGCGCAGCTGCCCGTCGCTTCCGGGTCGGCGAGCTCGGCGGGGGCGGCGTCCAGCTGGGTGCCGTCGTCGAGGGTCCATCGGATGCGCTGCTGGAACAGCGGCACGTCGGCTTGCACGTCGATCTCGACGATGAACCAGCCGTCTGGCTCGATCCGGGCTTCTGCCGACGAGCCGTCCGGCAGGGTGACCCGTACGTCGGTCACCGCCGTCCCCACTCGTCCGAGGAAGCTCGCCGTTGCCGGTCCGCACGGCTGCCCGGCACACGAGCCGCTCGGCTCGCCGCCGCTCCAGTCCTGGCCGACCACCTGGACGTGGTCGTCGGCGAGCGTCGCGGTCGGGGCCCCGAGGCCGCCCCCGGCAGCCGACACGGTCGTGGCGTCGCCGCTGACCAGACAACGGAAGAAGGCGTTGTCGTCGAAGAGGACGACCGTCCTCGATCCGTTGTCGACGCCCGGCTCGAAGACCTTGGCCTGTGCGTCCGTTGCCAGTTCGAACGCCGCCAGGGGGCTGAGGTGCTCGTCGACGTGTCGTCGGCAGATGGGCACGAAGTCCGCAGCCGTTGGCGTTGCCGGCGCGTCCGCCTGGCCGCCGGTCCCCGGACCAGGCGTCGCCCGCTGATCGCTCGGGGCGATGTCGATGGTGAGACGCCCCTGCTCGGCCTCCGCGGTGACTCGCACGTCACCGGGATCTGCCGAGGCCGGTCCCCAGATCGAATACTGGTAGTAGCCGCGGTGTGGGCCACAGACGACGAACTTCGGGGGCTCACCGATCCGGGTCAACGGACTGGTGTGCGACCGGTCTTCATCGGAGAACCAGCTGGCAGGAAGGAGGACGTCGACGGTGCCGACGGCCATCGATCCGAAGTTGTGGATGGCATCGCAGACGTGGGCGCGCTCGGGGTCTTGAACGGCGTAGGTGATGCGAGCCGGGCCGTCCACCGACACGATGTCGTCGGCGAACCCGACCTCGCCCGACGGCAACGGGCCATCGAACTGCATGACCACCCCCGTCGTGCCGCCGACGCCACCGACCACCTCCGTCGCCAGCACGCTCAACCGACCGGTGCCTGGCGACCCGGTTTCGCTCGGCCCGGCGGTCACCGATGTCCCGTCGCCTCCGGTGACGAAGACGACACCAACGGCCACGGCGACAGCAACCACGAGAACCGGGAGCGCGCCGGCGGCCCGTCGCCGGTGTGTCCGTCTCCGCCGTCGAGCGTGCAGCTGATCGAGCGTGACGCGCCCGCCGTCCCCGCTCGGGCCCGTGAGCCGTCCGAGCGACTCGCGGATCTGGTCGTCAAGATCGGGCACGCGAGTCACCCTCCCGCTCGGCCGTCGGCTCCAGTGCTGCCCGGAGCGCGGCCCTGCCCCGATGGAGGTGGGTCTTCACGGTGCCCTCGGCCGACCCAAGGCAGCCGGCGATGTCGGCGATCGACAGGTCCATGAGGTAGTGCAGCGCCACGACCTGGCGCTGGGCTCGAGGCAGCGACTTCAGGGCTGCGGCCAGGCGGGCATCGAAGAACTCGGGCTCGGGGTGCGCACGGTTCGCTCGCTGGGTGGCCAACCGCTCGAACGCTCGCTGCTCGGCGGCGTGGCTGCGCCAACGACTCCGGGCCCGATTGATGGCCGCGACGGTCACCCACCGACCCACGTCGTCCAAGCTCCTCGATCGCTTCCAGGCGTCGACCAGCGAGTCCTGAACTGCGTCCTGAGCCCGTTGACGGTCGCCACAGACCGCCGTGACGGCGCGGACGACCCGGTCGTAGTCGGTCTCGAGAAACGCCTGAAGTTGGTCATCGTCCACGTCCAGCACCCTCTAGCTCGTTGACGCAGCCCGGGACCGACGAGGTTGACACGATGGGCGAGAAATCTCCGCCGTCGGTGCGCTGCGGCCTGCCCGCACGCGAGCGCCGGCTACGGGCCGGAGTCGGCCCGGCCGCTGAGCCGGTCGACGAGGTAGCGCGTGCCGGACCACTCGAACGGCCGGTCGCCGGCGCCGAAACAGCAGGTGGTCTCCACCACGAGCGCCTCGGTCCCGGTCCAGACGGCCTCGCCGAGGTTGGCCTGACCGTCGGGCCCGGTCTGCACGACCTCCCACGTGCGGGCCTCGGCGTCGAACAGCGCTGCGCCCCCCAGATCGGTACCGACGCAGGTGTCCATGACGAGCAGCTGCGTTCCCATGCTCAGCGGCGCCATGTGTCCCTCGCAGGCGGCCACCGGCACCGTCGGGATCTCCTCCCACCGCCGACCGTCGAGATCGAGCATGAAGCTGGGTGCCTCGCTCCCGCTCCGAGACCACACCACGAGTCGACCGGCGGCGACGGAAGAGTTCGATGGGAACGGGTCACTGGCGGCGCCCGCCCGCCCGAAGTCGACGGGTGGCAGGTCGATCCAGTCGGCGTTGCGACCCGGCCGCAGCGTGGCGGCCGACATGACGCCCGGCCCTTCCCCGGCCAGGGCCACGAGCTCGATGCCGGTCCAGTGGAGCGCGCCGAGGTTCCGGGCCCCGGGCAGGTCGAGGTCGGGCAGGGAGGACCAGGACGACCGGTCGGGTGAGTAGGCGACGACGGTCCCCCGGCCCCGGTACCAGATCACGAGCTCGTTGCCGGTCCACGCCGACTCGACCGGCGGCGGCGAGGTCGCCTCGTGTTCGATGCCGACATCCGGGATCGCACGCCAGGTGCCGGTCCCGGGGTCGTAGGCCCCGCCGTCGACGACGACGCGGCCCGGCTCGGACTGCCCCCCGACGATCAGCATCTCCGACCCGGTCCAGGCCGCCTCGTGGTAGGCCCGGCCGTCCAGGTTCGAGGGCGGCAGCTGGCGCCACGACCCGTCTGCCGGATCGTAGGCAGCCCCGTCGGCGAAGGAGGTCGTCGCCCGCTCGTCCGACCAGCCGCCCCACACGATCAGCTCCGACCCCGTCCAGATGACACTGTGCCCACCGCGGGGGATCAGCCATCCCGGCAGGGTGAGCAACCGCCCGGTCAACGGACGCAGGTCGACCGGAGCCGACATCGAGGTGGCCATGGCGACGCTCGACGTCGTCGCCTCGCCTCCGATCCGGGCTGAGGTCGACGCGGGAGCGACCGGTCCGACCTCGACCTCCGATCCGGCCGTGCAGGCCACGGCCAGCAGCGCCAACCAGACCAGACCAAGACGTCGGGGCATCGACGACAGCGTAGGTCAGCGGAGGCGGCGGATGGATGGCGGATCTCCGGCCGTCGGGGAACGCCGGGACTGCCGCGGCTGGGCCCCTCCTCGATGCGATGGCGGAAGCCGACGCCGGCTGCGTTCGCACCGAGATCCGTTGGCAACGCCTCGTGCTGGCCGCCGGGCGGTCACGGTGTCGCTGGACCGAGTTCACGCTCCAGGTCTCGGCAGGCGCGAAGCAGGTCGGGGCGAGACGCATCGGTGGCGACCGCGAGCAGGCAGACGCAGACGGCATAGCGTGCCTGCGAACGGAAGCCGGACGCGTCCAGCGTGCCTCTCGCCCACAGGATGGCCGCTCGGTGGAAGCCGTCGTACGCCTGGGCGGCGAGCAGGTCGGAGCGGAGATCGGCCCGGAGGTGTCCGGCGTCCATCGCGGCCTGGATCGCCGCCCGCTGACGTTCGACGGCCATCGGGGTCGTGCGGTGCTCGCCGCCCCCACCATGCTCTTGTGCGAGCAAAGCCGGCCGAGTGGTGGCGGACCGGGCCACGACGGTGTCGACACCGGCGGTGACGAAGGCCAACACCCGCTGGATCGGCTCGTCCGGTGGTCCGCCCTCGCCGAGCGAGCGGTCGAGCTCGTCGAAGAACCCGCCGACCAGCGCAGCCCGGATCTCGTCTTTCGATCCGAACAGGTTGTACAGGGTCGGGACCGAGACATCAGCGGCGTCCGCCACCTTCCGCATCGACCAGCCGTGCACACCGTTGCTGGCGATGAGCTCACGGGTTGCGGCCAGGATCCGCTGCCGTCGTTGCTCGGTGTTCCTCGCTCGCAGGCCCACTACTTGCACAGCGTACAGAAAATTGTACGCTGTGCAAGCCCGACCAAGCGATCCAGGAGCAACGCCATGAGCCAACGATTCGGACTCGGCGACGAACTGCACGCCTACGTCGTCGAACACGGCACGCCGCCCGATGCGGTCCTGCAGCGGCTCGCCGCCACGACAGCGGAGCAGACCGGCCCCTTCGCTCGCATGCAGATCGCCCCCGAGCAGGGGGCCTTGCTGACGTGGTTGACCCGAGTCGTGGCTCCTGAGCGGGCCCTCGAGGTCGGCACGTTCACCGGGTACTCCGCCATCTGCATCGCCCGAGGTCTCGACGAACGTGGGCGCCTCCTCTGCCTCGACGTCTCCGAGGAGTGGACGTCGATCGCCCGCGTCGCCTGGCAGGAGGCCGGCTTGGATGACCGCATCGAGCTCCGGCTCGGGCCGGCTGCCGACAGCCTCGCCGAGATCCCCGTCGAGCCGCCGTTCGACCTGGCGTTCATCGACGCCGACAAGACGGGCTACGAGACCTACCTCGACCTCGTCCACGCCCGACTCCGCCATGGCGGGGTGGTCGTGGTCGACAACGTCCTGCGCCGAGGATCCGTGCTCGACGCCGACACCGACAACGACGACACCAAGGCGATTCAGGCGTTCAACGATGCCAGGACCACCGACGAACGCTGGGACACGGTCATGCTGCCGATCGGCGACGGCCTGACGCTCCTGCGGAAGCGGTAGGTCCGTGACGGCCACGAGACGAACGATGTCGGCCGCGGTCCTCCTCCTGGGGAGCGCACTGCTCGGTGCGGCGTGTGGAATCGCAGGCATCGGCGGCGACGACGGCGGCGCCCTGGCGAACCCGCCCGACACCCCGGCGACCACCCGACTCCTGATCCCCGAACTCCTCGAACCCACGATGATCGATGGCGTGGCCCGCTACCACCTGACGATCGGCGAGTCGAGTCACGACTTCGGCGACGGGCGGCGAGCCGACACCCGCTCCTACAACGATGCGTCGATCCTCGGCCCCACCCTGCGATGGAACACGGACGACTTCGTCGCCATCGACGTCACCAACAACCTGCCCGAGACGACCACCACCCACTGGCACGGGGCCGACGTGCCGGCCGAGGACGACGGCGGTCCCCACAGTCGGATCGAGGCGGGCCAGACCTGGACAGCCGACTTCCGCGTCATCCAGCCGGCGGCCACCCTCTGGTACCACCCCCATCTCATGGGGACCACGGCCGAGGAGGTCTTCGCCGGAGCCGCCGGTCTCATCATCGTCGACGACGACAACCCGGCCACCACCGATCTGCCGAGCACCTATGGCGTCGACGACATCCCCGTCATCCTGCAGGACCGCGAGTTCACGCCGGACGGCCAGCTCGCCTTCGAACTCGACGATGACGACAACGGCGACCTCAACCCCGAGCTCACCGTCAACGGCACGATGGACGCCTACACGACCGTGCCGGCCGGGCCGGTGCGCCTCCGGCTCCTCAACGGCAGCCAGGCCCGGGTCTACGAGCTGAGCGTCGACAACGGATCGATGGTCAAGATCGCCTCAGACGGCGGCTACCTCGCAGGCCCGGTGCCACTGGAGACGCTCACCCTGGCCCCGGGCGATCGGGCCGAGATCATCGTCGACACGAGCGACGGCGGCGCCGTCCTGCTCGACGAGGCCTTCGGCCGAGTCCTCGAGCTGCGGCCCGACCCGACGCTGCCGACCGCCGAGCACCCGCCGGCGCAGCTCGCGACGATCGACCCCATCACCCCGGACATGATCGACCGCGACCGGACCTTCCAGCTGGGCGAGGTCGGCGGCGGCTGGGGCATCAACGGCCAACAGATGGACATGAGCCGCATCGACGAGACCGTCGACTTCGACGACATCGAACGCTGGACCGTCAACGTCGGCGAAGGTGTGCACTCGTTCCACATCCACCAGACCCAGTTCCAGATCCTGGAGGTCGACGGGGAGCCACCGCCGCCGGAAGACGCCGGCTGGGAGGACACCGTACTGGTGACCGACGACCAACAGGTCGTCGTCGCGGCTCGGTTCAACACCTACGCCAACCCCGACGTCCCCTACATGTTCCACTGCCACATCCTCGACCACGAAGACACCGGCATGATGGGCCAGTTCCGAGTCGTCGGGCCATGAACCACTCGGGTACGGCCTGACCGGAGCGGTCCGGAACGCTCCGGGTGGCTCGGCCAGAACCCCGATCGCCGTTTCCCAGCGGCGATGACGAGCGGTCCAGACGACCAGAGCGCCCGTCCTCGACACGGACGTCGCTGCGGGGGGTCGGGCTGGCGCGGGCATCGGCGGGCCGGTGACCCTGGACCGGTGGTGGGCCGTCGAGGGCCGACCGCAGATCGAGCGGCTCGGCGGTGCCGAGAAATCGTGAATGGAAGTTGTGGTATGGCGCTTCTTGTAGGTGTGAGCAGTCGATTCGCCGATGCGGAATGCGTCGAATTGGGCGCAGCGTCGTGGCTGGAGGCGTTCCTCGGTGATTCGGGGGATCGGCTGCGTCGCGGTCTGGTTGCCCGATTCGGGGTCCAGACCGGATGCGAGGCGCACGCCGACGCGGTGGCCTGGGCGTCAGAGCACGCCGCTGAACTGCGAGCGATGTCGAGTCCGCTCGGCTATCTGTTCCGGGTCGGCCAGACCGCTGCGCGCCGGTACCTGCGTTGGGAGCGCCACCCGGTCGAATTGCCGCCGGTGGATCAGGATCATGCGCCCCATGTCGAGCCGGGCCTCCCAGGCGCACTCGCTGGATTGGGGGTCGAGGAGCGGACGGCTGTGGTGTTGGTGCACTGCCACGGCTGGTCCTATGCCGAGGTCGCCGAGCTGCTCGAGGTCGAGGTCACCACGGTCAACAACTACGTCTCGCGAGGCATGGTCAAGCTTCGCCGTTCATTGGGAGTCATGTCATGACGATGTCCCTGGAAGACCAGCTCGCCACCTATGGCGACATGATCGACGACGCCGTCGACCATCACCTGACCGGTGGGCCCGGGCACCATCCGGCCGAACCGATCGCGACACGGCCCGACACTGGAGCGAGACGGTCGCATCGTCTGGTGATCGGTGCAGCCGCCGCTGTCGCCGTCGTTGTGACCGGCATCGTGGTGGCATCGTGGCCTGGGTCGTCGTCGTCGGCATGGGCCGGGTGGACACCACTCGCTGCGCCGGTGCCAGCAGCCGAGGTGGCGGCGATCGATTCGTTCTGTCGCGATGCGACGAGCGTCGCCGAGATGGAGCCGCTGATCTTCGATGTGCGGGGGTCGGGGGCCGTCGCGATCTACGGCGATGACACCGGCTGGGTCACCTGTCACGCCCAGCGCGACCCAGGAGGCGAGCTCCGGCTCGCAGCAACGACCTCGAACCTCGGCAACGACCTCGCGGTCGCACGCGCGGCGACGAGCGCCGGAGCGCCAGTGACGGTGATCAGCCTCGGCTGGCGGGGAGACCCCGCCGCCAGCCTGATCTGGGGTGTCCGTGGCAACGGGGACGACTCGATCGACATCGTGACCGTCGATGACGTCGTCGAGGCATCCTCCAGCGGTGACGTCTGGGTCGGGTGGTGGCCAACCGACGACGCTGCCACCGCATCGATCCGAGTCCACGATGCAGCAGGCAACCTCCGTGTCGAAGGGCTCGCCGGCGAGCTCGCACCGGCCTTGCCGGATCCCGCTGCGATCGCCGCGGCGGTCACCACCGACGGAACCGATCTCGAGCGGGCGATCCTGGCAGACGGGGTTGTGACCTGGCCCGAGCTCGTGTCCGCTCTCGACGCCTGGCAGGCATGCGTCGCCGCCGACGGCTACCACCTCACCATCGACGTCGACGACGCCACACGCACCTATCGGGTGGTTTCGCCGATCGTGAGCATCGAGTCTCCCGACGGTGAGCCTGACGACGAAGCAGCCAACGAGCTGCTCGAACCGATCAACGCCAGCATCATGGGCTGCATGGCCACCCACGTCAGCCGGATCGAAGCCGTCTTCGTCCAGCACTAGCCGCCGACGAGCAACCGTCACCGGTTCGGCGCTGACCCCCGGCTGCCCGTCACCGCGGCAATCGCTGCAGAGCCCGCAATCTCGATCGAGGTCGCGACATCGTCGAGGACAACGGCGGCGGCTCGACGAGCCGCTCGAGAATCCTCAGCTGAGACGCCGGAGGACCGCGACGCCGGGGCGCCACTGCCGCACTCGTCGATCCGTCGCCTGCCGCGACGAGGCCACCGAAGGTGACCGAAGGTGACCGAAGGTGACCGAAGGTGACCGAAGGTGACCGAGGTCGGCTGACGTGCGGACCATCGGGAAGTCGCCGGTGGTTGGGCTTGCGCCGCCCGACTGGCCCTGTTGAGCTTCAGCGTGGCCAGGACCGAGGACGACGGGTGGCGTGAGAACTGTCGGATCGCCTTCGCCACCACGCAATCTCGGCAGCTGGCGGGGGCTGCAGACGCCGCCGCCCGATCAGCCAACGACTTCACCACCATCTCCGAGGAGCGCCTCACCATGTCCACCACTCCCAATCGCCGGATCGGCCCGCTGGCAGGGATACGCATCTTCGTCGACGACCTCGACGAAGCCCGTTCGTTCTTCCGTGACGCACTCGGATTCCCCGAGATGGTCGTGGACACCGACTGGCTCGTCTACGACGCCGGCGGCGCCGACCTCGTCGTCGAGCGACGCGCACCGACCGACGCCGACAGCGAGCCACTCCACCAGCGCTTCACCGGCATCTCCTGGCACGTCGACGACATCGACGCCACCGTCGACGAACTCGAAGCCGCCAACGTGACGATCGTCAACCCTCCGGAACGCATGCCGTGGGGCGGTGTCCTGGCACACATCGCCGACCCTTCGGGCAACGTCTACACGCTCGCCCAGTACCCGAACAGCCGCTGAGCCGCTGCCATCCATGTCGGGAGCGAACGCGCACTCTCGGCACCGTGCGCCCGCACCCAGCCCATCGCCGATTCGGCGGCCGGTGACGGTGTTTCCCCTGGTAGCGACGGTGGGACTCGAACCCACGACCTCTCGATTATGAGTCGAGCACTCTCACCAACTGAGCTACGTCGCCGTACGGCCATGCCAGGTTAGCGGCTCAGGGCATGGCTTCAGCGGCCAGTATCTGCGCCGCCCGCTCCCGCAGCACCGGCTTCAACACCTTGTTCGACGGGTTCAGCGGCAGCTCGTCGACCAGCCACACGAAGCGGGGGACCTTGTAGTTCGCCATCCGCTCACGAGACCAGGCGATCAACTCCTCCGGCTCGGGTCGACCGGACGGGCTCGGCACCACGAACGCCGCACCGACCTCGCCCATCGCCCGATCGGGCACACCGACGACGGCCACCATCCCGACCGACGGGTGCTCGACCAGCACCCGCTCGATCTCGGCCGGGTAGGCGTTGAACCCACCCATGATGAACATGTCCTTCTTGCGGTCGGTGATGTCGATGTAGCCGTCGGCGTTCATGACGGCGATGTCGCCGGTGTGGAGCCAGCCGTCGGCATCGATCGTCTCGGCCGTCTTCTCGGGCTCGTCGAGGTAGCCGGGGGTCACCTGGTAGCCCCGTACGAGCAGCTCCCCCTCGGCGCCGGTGGCGACATCGTTGCCGTCGTCGTCGACGATCCGGAGCTCGACATCGTCGAGCGCCCGACCCGAGGTCGAGGCCGCCACCTCCGCCGGATCGTCCGGGAGGGTGTGGGTGGCCAGGCCGGACGTCTCGGTCATCCCGTAGGCGGTCAGCACCACGTCGAAGCCGAGATCCTGCTGCATCGCCACCACCAGCTCGACGGGAATCGTCGCCGCCCCGGTCACACACGACCGCAGCGACGACAGGTCGTACTCGCCGAGGCGGGGATGGTTGAGCAGGCTCTGGAACAGCGCCGGCGGTCCGGGGTAGACCGCCACCCGCTCCCGCTCGATCAGCCGCAGCACCCGCTCGGGACGGTGGACGGCGACCGGGAGGTTGCAGGCCCCGAACTGGAAGCAGACGAGGATGCCCGAGTTGAGCCCGAAGGCGTGGAAGTACGGGTTGACCAGCAGGTACGGGTCGCCGGGTCGGACGCCGAGCGCCCGGCCGTACCCGTGGAACGCCCGGATCACGGCCCCGCCCCGCACCAGGACTCCCTTCGGACGACCGGTGGTGCCGGACGTGAACATGATGAGGCTGACGTCATCCGGCGTGGTGGCGTCGCTGCGGCGTTCGACCTCGTCCCGGAGCCGATCCCGCTCGGCCACGTCGCCGCCGCCGTCACCGAGGGCCAGGAAGTCGTCGAGCGACTCGGTGACGCCGTCCGACGCCGGCCCGGCCAACGCCACGATCCGCTCGAGGTCGGGCAGGTCGTGGCCGGCGAGCGAGCCCGAGTAGTCGGTGTCGAGGAATCCGTCGACGAGGAACAGCACCCGGACCCGAGCGGTCCGCAGCACGTAGGCGGCCTCGCCGCCCTTGAACCGGGTGTTGACCGGCACGAGCCGAGCACCGGCCCGGCAGGCGGCCAACCCGGCCACCACCCACGGCCACCCGTTCGGGGCCCAGACCGCGACCGTGTCGCCGGGGGAGATCCCGGCGGCCACCAGCGCCCTGGCCGCCCGGTCGATCCGCTCGCCGAGCGCCGCGTAGGTCAGGGTGACGGTCGGCTCGCCGGCCTCCTCGCCCGTGGTGTCCCGGATGGCGGGGAGATCGGCCCAGGTCTCGACCCCCCAGCGGACGAGTTGCGGGATCGTGGTCGCCTCGAAGTCGAGCTCGGCCGGTTGCGGCATCCGAACCGCCGATCAGGCGAAGCCGGCCCGGCGGGCCCCATAGGTCGGCCACTGTCCGGTCCCGGCGGTGACACCACCGTCGACCGGGAGCGCCACCCCGCTGACGAACGACGACGCCGGCGACGTCAGGAAGCAGATCGCCGCCGCCACCTCGTCCGGCTGCCCGAACCGCCCGAGTGGGACGCGGGCGGCCATCACCTCGCCGATCGGATGCGAGTCGAGACTCGTGGTCATCCCGGTGCGGATCGGACCGGGGCACACGGCGTTGACCCGGATCCCCAGGTGGGCCAGGTCGAGGGCGATCGAGCGGGCCATGTTGACCACTGCGCCCTTCGAGGCGTTGTAGGCGAACAGTCCCGAGTCGCCGAGCAGGCCGGACACCGATCCGGTGACGACGATCGAGCCGCCCTCCCCCATCGCCGGCACGGCGGCCTTGCATCCGACGGCGACCGCCCGGACATTGACGGCCAGCATCCGATCGAAGTCGTCCATCGAGCCCCGCTGGATGTCGCCCTGGGCCGCCACCCCGGCGTTGAGCACGACGGCGTCGAGCCGGCCGCCGGCCTCGACGGCGGTGGCGACCATCGCCTCGTTCGTTGCCTCGTCGGTCACGCTGCCCGGTAGCGGGATCACCCGATCGCGGCCGGCGGTCCAGGCCAGCGACGCCTCGGTCAGGTCGACGGCGACCACCGTCGCCCCCTCGCGGGCCAGTCGCTCGGTCGTGGCCCGACCGATCCCCGAGCCGGCGCCGGTCACCACCGCCACCCGACCACGGTTGTCGGCCGGAGGTGGCCGGTCGGCCGATCGGTCCTCCGATGTCGTCTCCATCTCGGCCATCGCCCTCCCCGGTGCGGTCGTCGCCACAACGTAGTTGGCGGCCCCGCTGCCGGTCGAGAGCGCGCCGGCCGGTCATCGACCGACGCACCGGGCCCGGGCCCGACCCGCCCTCGGGCTCAGCGCTCGCCCGACGTCACCAGGTTGATCAGGTACTCGCCGTACCCGCTCTTGGTGAGTGGTCGGGCCAGGGCCAGCAGCTGCTCGTCGTCGATCCGGCCGAGCGACCAGGCGATCTCCTCGGGGCTGGCGATCTTGCGTTGCTGGCGCTGCTCGATGACCCGGACGAACTCGCTCGCCTCGACCATCGAGTGGAACGTGCCGGTGTCGAGCCAGGCGAAGCCGCGGCTGAGCTTGGCCACGTCGAGGCGGCCCTGTTCGAGGTAGTGCTGGTTGACCGCCGTGATCTCCAGCTCGCCCCTGGCCGACGGCGTGATCCGGGCGGCCACGTCGACCACGTCGGCGTCGTAGAAGTAGAGCCCGGTCACCGCCCACGGGGAACGGGGCTTCTCCGGCTTCTCCTCGATCCCGACCGGCCGTCCGCCATCGTCGAACTCGAGCACGCCGTAGCGCTCGGGGTCGGTGACCCGATGGGCGAACACCGTGGCCCCGTCGTCCTGGTCGGACACCTCCTGCAGCTGGGTGCTGAACCCGCTGCCGTAGAAGATGTTGTCGCCCAGGATCAGGCACGAGGGTCCGCCGTCGAGGAACTCCCGCCCGATCAGGAAGGCCTCGGCCAGGCCGTTCGGCTCGGCCTGGGTGGCGAACGTGAACCGCAGCCCCCATTGTGAGCCGTCGCCGAGCAGCCGCTGGAACGCCGCCTGGTCGGTCGGAGTGGTGATGATCAGGATCTCGGTCAGCCCGGCCAGCATCAGCGTGGAGATCGGGTAGTAGATCATCGGCTTGTCGTAGACCGGCAGCAGCTGCTTCGAGACCGGCAGGGTCACCGGGTGGAGCCGGGAGCCGGTGCCGCCGGCGAGGACGATGCCTCGGCGACCACGCGGATTCAGCGGGTCGGCCGGGCCTCGGCCGTGAGCGCCTGCGGCGCTCACGACTCGTCGACCTGGCCGAGGCGGGCGCCGTCGTAGCGGTCGACCAGGGGCTGCCACCACCACCGGTTGTCGAGATACCAGCGCACGGTTGCGGCCAGGCCGTCGTCGAAGTCGTTGGCCCGACCCCAGTCCAGCTCGCGCCTCGCCTTGGCCGCGTCGACGGCGTAGCGCAGGTCGTGACCGGGCCGGTCGGCCACGAACTCGATCAACGACCGCCGCCCACCCGCACCGGCGCCGGGCAACGGCCCCACCTCGGCGTCGACCAGATCGCAGATCGTCTCGACGACCGACAGGTTGGTCCGCTCGGCCTGCCCCCCGATGCCGTAGGTCTCACCCGGCTTCCCCGACCCGAGGGCGGCGATGATCGCCGCTGCGTGGTCGTCGACGTGGAGCCAGTCGCGCACGTTGTCGCCTCGCCCGTAGACCGGGAGCGGCTCGCCGGCGATGGCCTTGATGATCATTAGCGGGATCATCTTCTCCGGGAACTGGAACGGTCCGTAGTTGTTCGAGCAGTTGGTGACGATCACCGGCAGGCCGTAGGTGTGGTGCCAGGCCCGCACCAGGTGGTCGGACGCCGCCTTCGAGGCGGCGTAGGGCGAACGCGGGTCGTAGCGGCTGTCTTCGTCGAACGGCGGGTCGTCGAAGCCGAGGGAGCCGAAGACCTCGTCGGTCGAGACGTGCAGGAACCGGAACCGATCGAGCGCACCTCGGCGCTCGGCGCTGGCCCGAGCCGCCTGCAGGAGCTCGAGGGTGCCGATCACGTTGGTGTCGACGAAGGTCCTCGGCCCGTCGATCGAGCGGTCGACGTGCGTCTCGGCCGCCAGGTGGATCACGGCGTCCGGCGCGACGTCGGACACGACCGCCCGCAGCTCGGGGCCGTCGGTGATGTCGGTGGCCGACCTGGCATAGCGCCCGGCGCCGACCCGCTCGACCACCTCGGCCACCGAGCCCTCGGTGGAGGCGTAGGTGCCGACGTCGACGTTGACCACCGTGTCGTCGGTGCGGGTCAGCAGGTGACGGACGACGGCCGAGCCGATGAAGCCGAGCCCGCCGGTCACGAGCACCCGCCGTGGCTCAGCGGTCACCGGGGTCCTCGGGGCCGGTCTCGTCTGCGATGGCCCGGGTGGCGGCGGCGATGGCGTCGGTGACCTCGGCCAGCGACCGACCCTCGCGGTCCTTGTCGGAGAGGACCGCCTGATCGGGGGCCACCGGCCACTCGATGCCGAGCGTCGGGTCGTTCCACGCCAGGGTGAGCTCCGCTTCCGGCCGGTACGGCGAGTCGACCTTGTAGAAGACCTCGGTCTCCGGCTCGAGCGTGCAGAACCCGTGGGCGAACCCGGGCGGCAGCCACAGCTGCCGCTCGTCTGCGGCGGCCAGCTCGACGGTCTCGTACCGGCCGTGGGTCTCCGAGTCCGGCCGGAGGTCGACGAGCACGTCGAGCACCCGGCCGCGCATGACCCGGATCAGCTTGCCCTGCTCCCATGGCGGCAGCTGCAGGTGGAGCCCGCGAATCGTGCCAGCGGTCAGCGAATAGGAGGCGTTGTCCTGCACGAACGCCGACGGCAGCCCGGCCGACTCGGCCCCGCCGGCCTCGTACAGCACCCGGAAGCTACCCCTGGTGTCCTCGAATCGGGGGTGCTCGACGAGCAGTGCTCCCCCGAGCAGCGTCTTGAGAGGTTTCACGGCGACGTCACCCTCCACCTAGCCCAGCACCCCCGATTGTAGTCCCGACCCGCCGAGCACCGGGTGAGCTGGCCGACCCAGCGCCGGACGAACGGCTGCGAGCACGGCGCGACGACCGACCGGCGGCCTGGGAATTTCTACCCGCCGCCCGTATCGCCGTCGCCGGGGCCCATCGGTTGTACCGGCGGTGTCGAGCTGGTCCGGAGGCAAGCGGACCGAGCCCGGCGGGCGTCCCCACCACCGACCCCCGCTGAGCACCATCCCCCCGATCCGACCCTCTGCAGGTAGGCGTATGACCGACCACGTCACGACCGATGACCCGGCGCCGGACGACCCGGCCACGGAGCCCGAGACCAGGACGGCGTCGATACCTCGACGGCGGGCGCTCGGGGTCGCGGCCCTCGGCCTCCTCGCCGCCGCCTGCCGCCAGAGCGGCGAGCAGGAAGCCACGGGACTACGACCGACGCCGGCCTCGTCACCGTCCGGCGGCGGCGACCCGGGAGTGGGAGCGGCGACCGATGCCTCCGGCGCCGCCCCACTCCGGGTCACCCTCGACGGCTCGGGTGAGCCGGCGGCGCTGCCGGTCCCGACCCCGACCGCCACCGGCCCCGAGCTCGACCAGGTGCTGCTCCCGGTCGCCGATCAGGCCGACGCCACCATCCCGACCCAGGGGGGCGCCGGCGGCGGCTCGCCCGACGATCCGATGGTGGTGGTCGTCGATCCCGACCCGCCGGCCGACCCCCCGACCACCGGTCCACCCTCGAACGACCCCATGGACGGCGGGGAGGTGATGGAGGACGAGCAGCCGGGCTCCGACACCGGCGGCGGCTCCGACCAGACCGGCGGCGGCTCCGACACCGGCGGGGACGGCGGCGTGGCCCGGCCGACCGACGATCCGACGAACCCGACCGACCAGCCGCCGGTCACCACCGGCGCCAGCGTCGCCCTCGTGGCCAGCCGGGTCACGTTCGGGGCCAGCCCATCGCTGATGGCCGAGATCCGGCGTCGGAGCGCGGGCGGCTACATCGCCGACCAACTGGCCCGCACCGGCCCGGACCCGCAGGCCGAGTCCCTCCTCGACGGCTACGGCCTGATGAACCGCGGCGCCTCCAAGGCTGCGTACGACGCAGCGAGCAGGCAGGGCAACAAGCTCCAGCTCCAGTTGACCCACGCCACCGTGTTGCGTGCGGTCTACAGCCGGCACCAGCTCTACGAGATGATGTGCCAGCTGTGGGCCGACCACTTCAACGTCGAGTTGTTCGGCGACGGTCGGACCCGCCACCTCGTGGCCGATCACCAGGAGAACGTGATCAGGCCGAACGCCATGGGCTCGTTCCGCGACCTGCTGGTCGCCACCGCCCACTCGCCGGCGATGCTGACCTATCTCGACAACGACGGCAGCAACGCCAACGCAAACCAGGGCCTCAACGAGAACTACGGCCGCGAGCTGCTCGAGCTCCACACCCTCGGCATCGACGAGAACGGCAACCACGTCTACACCGAGGCCGACGTCCGGGCCGCGGCGATGGCGATGTCGGGCTGGTCGATCGTCACCGACCGCAAGGCGGGCGACTACTCGTCCTTCACCTTCCGCGGCGACCACCACCACCGGGGCGACATCTCGCTGCTGAACGGGGCCTGGACCAGGGGGAGCACCACCGGCAAGGCGACCGGCGACTCGCTGCTGCAGTTCCTGGTCACCCACCCGTCGACCGCTCGCCACATCGCCCGCAAGCTGTGCCTCCGGTTCGTCTCCGACGACCCGCCGGCCTCGCTGATCGACTCGACCGCCCGGGTCTACCTGGCCAACGACACCCGGATCGTGCCGACGCTCCGCCACGTGCTGACCAGCGACGCCTTCGCCAGCTCGGCCGGCCAGAAGCTGCGGCGGCCGATCGAGTACGTGGCCGCCGCCCTACGGGCGACCGGTGCCGAGATGGCCTCCGGGCCCGACAGCGGTGCGGCCAGGGCGATCCGGAGCGCCCTGCAGACGATGGACAACCAGCCGTGGACCTGGAGCCAACCGGACGGCTTCCCGGAGCGCGCCAACCACTGGCTCACCACCCACGGCCTGACCCAGCGCTGGCAGATGGGGGCGAGGGTGGCCCGCAACCGGGTCAACGGCATCCGGACCAACGTCGACAGCCTGCGGTCGGCGGCCGGCGGATCGACCGCCCAGGAGCTGGCCGGCGGCCTGGCCGTGCAGCTCGGTCTCGGCACCAGGCCGGCGGCCGAGCTGGCGGCGGTGGCGACGGGTGCCGGCCTCGACCCGGCCGAGCCGGCCGGCACCGCAGACGAGCGGGAGGTCGCCGACATGGTGTCGCTCCTGCTCGCCCACCCGATCTTCCAGACCCGATGAAGGACCGTCCGATGACCTGCGAACTCGACCAGACGTCGACCGGCGGCCCGATCACGAGCCGGCGGGCGTTCCTCGCCGCTTCCGGGGTCGGCGTGGCCGGCGCCGCCACCATGGCCGTCACCGGCCTCGGCACCACGCTGGCCCTGGCCGCTCCGACCGACGGCGGTGGCGGCGACACGTTTGTCGTCGTCTTCCTCCGCGGTGGCGCCGATGGCCTCACGATGGCCCCGCCGTACGGCTACGACTCGTACCGCCGGCTCCGGCCGAACATCGCCGTCGCCCCGCCGGGGCAGAACGGCGGCGCCCTGCCGCTGACCAGCGGCAGCGCCAACGGCAACGCCGTGTTCCCATCCGGCCTCGACGGGGTCGTTGGTCTCCATCCGGCGATGAAGCCCCTGTACGACGCCCTCTGGGCCCGGGGCCGTCTCGCCGTGATCCCGGCCACCGGCCTGCCGCCGTCGGAGAGCGCGTCACGGAGCCACTTCTCGGCCACGAAGTACGTCACCGCCGGCTCGGCCTCGAGCAACGTCGGCGGAGGCTGGCTCGGCCGGATGATCAACCTGCTCGGCTCGGGCGGGGCCATCCCTGCGGTCAACACGTCCACCCGGTCCAAGCTGCTCAGCGGCGGCCAGGGCGCTGTGTCCATCCCCAACCTCGGATCGTTCGGCATCGGCCCGTTCCGCAACCGCGACCGGGCCAGCCAGGCCCTGCGAGCCCTCTACAGCGGGGGCGACAGCGTGTCGGCCGAGGGGCGCACCGTGCTCGACGTCGTCGAACGGGTCGAGGCCATCGAGTCGGGCACCAGGCCGGGCTACCCCGACACCGGCCTCGGCCGGCGGTTCAGCGAGCTGGCCTCGCTGCTCGAGGCCGGTCTCGGCGTTCGGGCCGCAGCGGTCGACTTCGGCGGCTGGGACCATCACCGCAACCACGGCGTCGTCGGCAACGGGCGGTTTCAGGACAAGGCGAGCGAGCTGGCCGGTGCCCTGGCCGGCTTCGCCAACGACACCAACGGCCTCGATGGCATCACCGTGCTCGTCCTGACCGAGTTCGGCCGCACGATCAACGAGAACGGCAACCGGGGCACCGACCACGGTCGTGCCGCCACCCACCTGGCGATGGGCGCCGGGATCCGGGGCGGCGTGTTCGGCGACGACTACCCGGACGTGATCGCCGACGATCGCCAGCACGGCGACCTGACGGTGTTCACCGACTTCCGCAAGGTGGCGTCGGAGATCGTGCGCCAGCGGGTCGGCGTGACCGACCTGGGCGTCGTCTTCCCCACGTATCAGCAGCAGGGCGACCTTGGCCTCACCCGGGGCTGAGGCCGCCCCGACACCGGGCCGCCACCTCCGGCGGATGTCGGTTGTGTGTCGGAGAGATTGCGGATCCCCGACGAGGCTCGGTACGCTCGCACCACGCGGGCGTGTCGTGGACACGTAGCAAACCACGGAAGAGAAAAGGCGGCGCAGCCGGTATCCCGGCGGGTTCTTCGAACCGGTTGCGTTCCTGGACGATCAGGCTCGGCAACGGGTCCGCGGTCGTCCGGGTGATTTCGACGAGACAACGCACCGGACAACGGAGCACCGATGGCAGGCCCCCCGACAGTGCCCTCGAGCACAGTGCTTTCCTCCAACGGCCAGTCGACCAACGGCAACGGCGCCGGTGGAGCAAACGGCGTGCGCCACGCGAGCGGCGAGACCAACGGGTCCGGCAACGGTCACGGCTCGAGCAACGGCAACGGGTCGGAGTCGGCCTGGTTGCGTGACACCCTCGACGCAGCCGCCTCCGGCGAGATCTGGGCCCGCGAGTCGCTCTCGTCGCACTGCCTGCCGCAGCTCACCGCCTTCGCCGCCGGCCGCGGCGCCAACGATCCCGAGGGCATCGCCGGCACGGTCATGGTCGAGTTCCTGGCCCGACTCGACCGCCTCAGCTTCGACACCCCCGGCCAGATGTGGGCCTACCTCTACCGCATCGCCAGGAGTCGGGTGATCGACGAGCGGCGCTCGCTCAAGCCGGTCGAGTACCGCGAGCAGGACTCGATGGAGGCGCTGCTGCCCCCGACGTCCGGCGTCGAGGACGCCGTGACCGAGCGCCACTACGTCGACGACCTCCTGGCCTCGCTGACCTCGGACCAGCGCGAGGTGCTGCAGATGCGGTTCCTCGACGACCTGTCGATCGAGGAGACCGCCAACCGGACCGGCCGGACCCTCACCGCGGTCAAGGGCCTCCAGCGTCGGGCCATCCGGGCCCTGACCGCAGCGGCCCTGCTGTCGGTTCTCGTGATCGGCGGGCTGGTGCTGGCCCTGACCGACATCGGCCGCGACGACGGCATCCCGACCGTCTCGGAGGGCCCGTCGCCGAGCGCCGGCTACAGCTCCGACCGGGCCGAGACCAGCGACCAGACCGACGGGTTCGACGCCGGCGGGGTGGTCGAGCCGGGCGACGGCGTCGCCCCCGACACCTCGATCGCCATCCACCCCGGGGCCGACGGCGACGGCGCCGACGAGGGAGCGGCCGCCGACCCGTTCGCCGCCACCTTCCACTTCGAGGGCATCGACGCCACCTCGGGCATCGAGCGGTTCGAGTGCAGCCTCGACGGAGCCCCGTTCGAGCCGTGCTCCAGCCCCTTCACCGCAACCGGCCTGGCCGAGGGCGGGCACCTGTTCGAGGTCAGGGCCGTCGATCGGATCGGCAACGTCGACGCCAGCCCGGCCCGCCACTACTGGGTGGTCGAGCGACCGGTCGGGGTCCCGCCCGGCGTCGACATCGCAGCCATGATGGCCTCGAACGAGGTCCTCAACTGCGGCAGCAAGGGCACGTGGGCCGAGCTGGTCGACCAGGGATTCGACGTCATGGTCGGGACCGAGGGTGACGACGTGATCGACGTGTCCGGAGGTGACCGTCCCGACCTCGTGATCGGGCTCGGCGGCAACGACACGATCATCACCGGCCCGGGCGACGACCGGGTCTGTGGCGGCGCGGGGAACGACACGATCACCACCGGCGACGGCGACGACCGCGTGTGGTCCGGCGGTGGCAACGACACCGTCGACACCAACAGCGGCGACGACCGGGTGTGGGCGTCGTCCGGCACCGACACCGTCGACGGCGGGTCGGGCGACGACCAGCTGATGGGCGGCAGCGGGACCGACTACCTCGACGGCGACAAGGGCGACGACCGGCTCGACGGTGAGAGCGAGCCCGACGTGTTGATCGGCGGCCCCGGTGACGACGTCTGCCGGGTCCCCCAGCCCGAGCCGGTGGCCTCGTCCGAGCGAGTCGGCGACGAGCCGGCGAGCGACGAGACGGCCGAGGAGAAGGTCGACGGCGCCGAGGAGCCCCAGGTCACGACGACGACGGCCCCGCAACCGGTCGCCCCGACCGATGCGGTCCATCCCACCTGCGAGTCGACCACCGGCACCCCCTAGCCGACCCCGGCGGGTTGCGTCCGCCCGGGCCCCATGTGAGGATCAGCCGGCATGGACCTCGTGATCCGCAACGGCACCGTGGTGACCGGCGGGCTTGAGGCGGTCCTCGATGTCGGGGTGGCCGACGGGCGGATCGTGCAGCTCGGCGGGGCGATGGGCGGCGACGACGAGCTCGACGCCACCGGACGCTACGTGCTGCCCGGGGGCATCGACGCCCACGTGCACCTGACCGCCCCCGGCTCGGGGCCCGGATCGTGGCGGTGGGTCGACGACTTCGAGTCGGGCACCCGTGCGGCGGCGGCCGGCGGCATCACCTGCATCGGGAACATGTCGTTCCCCCAGGGCGGTGAGTCGATGGCAGACGGGCTGGCCCGCGACGTGGCCGACGCCGAGGCCAACGCCATCGTCGACCACTTCCAGCACCCGGTCCTCATGGACCCGAGCGGTGACGAGGTCGCCGCCATCGACGACCTGGCCGCATCGGGGCACCCGTCGATCAAGGTCTTCCTGTCGTTCCGCCGCTTCGACCGCCACGTCGACGGCTACCTGGCGGCGATGGGCGCCGCCGCCGAGGCCGGCTCCGTCGTCGCCGTGCACTGCGAGGACCCGGCCATCCTCCACTGCTGCGGCACGGCGCTGACCGAGGCCGGCCACACCGGGGCCGAGCACTTCCCCGAGAGCCGCCCCGTCGAGGCCGAGCGGATCGCGACGGAGCGGGCCGTCGGCTACTGCGCCACGACCGGGGCGGCCACCTACGTGGTCCACCTGTCCAGCGCCGCCGCCCTGGCCGCCTGCCGGGCCGGCCGCTCCCGTGGCCTCCCGCTCTACGTCGAGACCCGGCCGATCTACCTGCACCTGGAGCGCAGTCGCTTCGCCGAGCCGGACGGGGCCAAGTACGCCGGCGCCCCGCCGCTGCGGACCGACGCCGACCGGGATGCGCTGTGGGCCGGCGTGGCCGACGGCACCGTGAGCACGGTCTGCACCGACCACGCCCCCTGGACCCTCGACGACAAGCTCGACCCGTCGCTCACGGCGGCGGAGCTGCGCCACGGCATGGCCGAGCTGGAGACGATGCTGCCGGTTCTGTGGAGCGAGGGGGTGGCCACCGGGCGGATCTCGGTGGCCAGGTTCGTCGAGGTCACCAGCACCACCGCGGCCCGCATCTTCGGCCTCTACCCGGCCAAGGGCACCATCGCCCCCGGCTCCGATGCCGACCTGGTGATCTGGAACCCGGACGAGACGAGGGTCGTCGACGGCTCGACGATGCACTCCCGGGCCGGCTACTCGCCCTACGACGGGTGGGAGGTCACCGGCTGGCCGGAGGCGACGATCAGCCGGGGCGAGGTCGTGGCCAGGGGCACCCGGGTCTCCGGTGCCCCTGGCCGGGGGCGACGTGCGCCCCGCTCCCGCTTCCGCCGGCCCTGACCGGGGCGCCGCCCGGCTCGGCGGGCCCGACGCAGGCGTCCGGCCCGGCCGCGACCGAGGTCTCAGCTCCCGGCGGCGACCCGGGCCTGGCGGGCGGCCCGGAACGACCCGACCGCCAGCGCGAGGAACACGGCGGCGATGGCCACCGTGGCCAGCTGCGAGAACAGGGCCCACCCCGTGCTCCCCCGGCTGATGAGCGACCCGAGGCTGGCCACGACGGCCAGCAGCGCCAACCCGGCGGCGCCGTGCATGAGGTGGTGGCTCAGGTCGGCCCTGGCCCGGGCGGCGGCCCCGAGAGCGACGAAGACGACCCCGATGAAGGCCGGGATCAACGACGTCACGCTGCTCGAGTCGGACAACACCGTGACAACGACCCCGAGCACGATCAGGGCTGCCCCGGTCATCATCGACTTGTTGGCCATCGAACCTCCCGCAACGGACGACTGTCCTTCGACACCGATCGTAGGCGTGCGGCCGGTGCCAGCAACGGATCGAGCCGCCCGGGCCGGCGCGCGCTCAACGGATCCAGGTGCCGGTCGAGTCGTCGGTGTGACCGAGCGCCCGGTAGGTGGCGTCGACCAGTGACTGGCCCCGCTCGTTGAGCAGGATCCCGTTGCCCATCTGGTTCATGGCGTACCCGAACGACAACCCCGCCGCCGGGTCGGCGAAGCCGATCGAGCCACCGGCGCCGACGTGCCCGAAGGCGGTCGACGACAGCACCGCCGAATCGCGCTCACCCGCCGGACGGCGGCGGTTGTCCATCGACTTCATGAACCCGAGCCCGAACCGCGTCGGCAGCAGCAGCGTGGCGTCGCAGCCCGTCGCCACCGACACCTCGCCCATCCGGGCGACCGCGACCGCCGACACGAGATCACCGCCGCCGGCGGCGAGCGGCCCATACATCCGGGCCAGGCCACGGGCGGTGGCAATCCCACCGCCGCCCCCGATCTCGGCCCGGCGGACCTCCGGGTCGTTCGGGTCGAACCCGCCGGTGTTGAGCCAGGCCAACCGCTGGAGCGAGCCCTTGTCGTCGAGCAGCACCCGGGTGAAGCGGCTCAGGTTGTCGCGATCGGGGATCGGCTGCAGCACCGGCGCCACCCGATCGGCCTCGGCGTCCGGGAGTCCGATCCACACGTCGGCCCCGAGCGGCCCGGCCACCTCCTCGGCGAAGTACCGGCCGAGCGAGCGGCCGGACACCCGCCGGACCAGCTCCCCGACCGTCCACCCGAACGTCAGCATGTGGTACCCGTTGCGGGTGCCCGGCTCCCACCAGGGCTCCTCGGCCGCCAACCGCTCGCACATCAGCTCCCAGTCGGTGCAGGCGCCGTCCGGGAGCCGCTCGCGCAGGGCGGGCACCCCAACCGAGTGGTTGAGCATCATCCGGACCGTGGCCGTCTCCTTGCCGTTGGTCGCGAACTCGGGCCAGTAGTCGCCGACGGGTGCGTCGAGGTCCAAGGCTCCCCGGTCGACGAGCAGGTGGGCCGCCAGCGCAGTCGCCCCCTTGGTGCAGGAGTAGACCACGACGGCCGTGTCCTCGTCCCAGGGTGCGGGCTCGGCGGCACCACCGCCGTCGTCGCCGGAGCCATCGGCGCCGGCCGGGGACGGCAGGGTCCGGGTTCCGCCCCACAGATCGACGACCGGCTCGCCGTCGACGAGGACGTGGAGCGAGGCCCCGACCTCGCCTCGCTCGGACAGGTTGCGGGCGAACTCGTCGGCCACCGCGGCGAAGCGGGGGTCCCAGGTGCCCTGCGGCTCGGTCGTCATCGGGCGATCATGGCCGATCGCCGCCGCGGTCGACCAGCCCACCCCGGTCCGGGGTGTCGTCCTCGTGGTCGAGCGTGGCCAGCGTCGCCGGTCGACTCGACAGGGCCAGCGCCGCCAGCACGAGGCAGCCGCCGGCACCGATCACCGTGGCCCGGGGACCGATCCAGTCGGCCAGGGCCCCCTGGATCAACGAGCCGACGGGGAAGGCGAGGGTGAAGCCCATGACCCGGGTCGACATGACCCGTCCCCGCATCTCGTCGGCGACGATCATCTGGACCGAGGTGTTGGTGGTCGAGATGACGGCCAGGAACCCGGCCCCGACCGCGAACAGGGCGAGCAGCCCGGTCGGCCAGTTCGGCGACGCCCCGAATGCGATCACCGCCAGGCCGTAGAGCGGGAGGCCCCACCGGACGATCACCGAGCGAGGCACCCGACCGTCCCACGTCGACAGGAACGGGGCGATCAGCACCGCCCCGATCCCGATGGCCGAGGCCAGGAGGCCGACGACGGTCGGGCCGGCGTCGTAGACGTCCTCGCCGAACACCACCGTGAACTGGGTCACCGGATTGCCGAAGAACGCCGCCAACATCGCCGACGCGATGCCGACCATGATGCCGGTCCGCTGCGAGATGTAGCCGAGAGCCGACCGGAAGGCGGCGAGCACGCCCTCGCCGTCGACCCCGTCGGACGCAGCTCCACCCGCCCGGGCGCCGCCGGACGAGCCGGGCCGGCCGTGCTCTGGTCGGATCACCCACAGCATCCCGATGACCCCGAGGAACGACACGACGTTGAGGAGGAACGCCAGCCCGGCCCCGGCGGTGCCGAGCAGCAGGCCGGCGAGCGCCGGGCCGATGGCTCGGGAGGCGTTGAACTGCGTCGAGTTGAGCGTGATCGCGGATGGCAGGTCGACCCGGGGTACCAGCGACGGGACGAACGCCTGCCAGCTCGGGATCATCAGGCCGCTGAAGATCCCGGTGAGGGCGGTCAGGCCGAGGATCAGCGTCGGGCTTCGCCAGCCGACGGCCCAACTCGCCCACAGGGCGAAGGCCGCCACCGCCATCAGGGCCTGGCTGATCAGCAGCATCCGCCGGCGGTCCATGCGGTCGGCCAGCCAGCCGCCGAGCGGCCCGAGGAGGAAGGCGGGGATGAACTGGGCGAAGCTGGCCAGCCCGACCCACAGGGCCTGCCCGGTCAGCTCGAACAGCACGAACGGCACGGCCAGGTTCTGGATCCAGTTACCGGTGTTCGAGGCCAGGGCGCCGACGAAGAAGAGGCGGAAGTCGCGGTGCTGGAAGGCCCGCAGCCCGTGCCGGAGGCCGCCGATCTCGGCGGGTCCCGGCGGTTGGCCGGGCCCGGGCGACGTCAAGGTTCCACCACGGATCCGACCCTACCAACCGCGCCGTTCGCCCCTCACGTCGCCGGGTGGAACACTGGTGGTCGATGAGATTCGCGCCAACCGAACTGACGGGGCCTGAGCTCGAGCTCCAGGCCGAGGTCCGGGACTTCCTGGCGGCCGAGCTCGCCCCCGGCTCCTACGACCGGGCACTCGGCATGGGCGCCGGCAAGGACAAGGAGTTCTCGAAGAAGCTGGCGGCCCGCGGCTGGGTCGGCATGGCCCTGCCGACCCGGTACGGCGGCCACGACCGCACGGCCGTCGACCGCTTCGTCGTCGTCGAGGAGCTGCTCCGCCACGGGGCGCCGGTCGGCTACCACTGGGTCGCCGACCGCCAGACCGGCTCGATCATCAACCGGTTCGGCACCGAGGACCAACGCGAGCGGTTCCTGCCCCCGATCTGCCGGGGCGAGCTCGGCTTCTCGATCGGGATGAGCGAGCCCGACTCGGGCAGCGATCTGGCCTCGGTCTCGACAAGGGGAACCAGAACCGACGGCGGCTGGCTGCTCAACGGCACGAAGGTCTGGACGAGCGGGGCCCACGAGAACGACTGGTTCGTGGTGCTGTGCCGCACCGCACCGCTCGAGGACGGCAACAAGCACCAGGGCCTGAGCCAGTTGCTGGTCGACCTGTCGGCGCCGGGGTTGGAGATCAACCCGATCCCGTTCCTCGACGGCAGCCACCACTTCAACGAGGTGGTCATGACCGACGTGTTCGTGCCGGACGAGCTGGTGCTCGGCGAGCTCGGCATGGGTTGGGCCCAGAACACCTCCGAGCTGGCCTACGAGCGGGGCGGCCCCGACCGGTGGCTCAGCACCTACGGCGTGGTCGAGGAGTTCCTGCGGGCCAACGAGGGCACGCCGCTCGGGTCGAGGGCCAGGGAGATGCTCGGCTGGGCTACCGCCCGATGGTGGACGCTGCGGAACCTGTCGCTGTCGGTGGCCCGCATGATCGACGAGGGGGCGGCCCCGTCGGTCGAGTCGGCCCTGGTCAAGGAGATGGGGACGCGGTTCGAGCAGGACATCACCGAGCGGGTGCTCGAGCTGGTCGACCTCGAGCCGTCGCCGGAGTCGGCGTCGCTGTTCGAGCGGATGCTGGCCGCCGCGGTGCTGACCGGGCCATCGTTCACGATCCGGGGCGGGACGACCGAGATCCTGCGGTCGGTGGCGTCGAAGGGGCTCTCGGCATGAGCGGCGCAGCCGCAACGGGACCGACGGCGTTCGCCGCCGAGGAGCTGCTCGTCGACAGCGCCGAGGGCCTGTTCACCGACACCTGCACGTTCGACGCAGTCCAGGCGGCCGAGCGCAACGGCTGGGCTCCCGAGATCTGGCGAGCGGTCGCCGAGGCCGGCTTCGCCTGGATCGGCCTGCCCGAGGAGGCCGGCGGCTCCGGCGGCACCCTGCTCGACGCGGCCGACGTGGTCCGTGTCGCCGGCGCCCATGCGGCCCCGATCCCGCTTGCCGAGACGGCGATGCTCGGTGGCTGGCTGCTGGCCCGTGGCGGGCTGGAGCTGCCGGACGGGCCGGTGACGGTCGTGCCGGCGACCGGCGACGCGCTCGTCGCCCATGGCGCCGACGACGGCTCGGTCACGCTCGACGGCGTGGCCAGCCGGGTGCCGTGGGCGGCCCACTCGGACCGCATCGCCGCGCTCCTGGCGATCGACGGGCAGGAGGTGGTGGTCGCCATCGATCCTGCCGACGTGGCCATCGAGGCCGTCACCAACCTCGCCGGCGAGCCGCGGCCAACCGTGATCGTCGACGGCGTGACCGTGCCATCCGAGCGGGTGGCCGCCATCGACCCGACCGCCGGAGCCACCGGCGGCGACGGCGACCCCGACGGCGGCTCGCTCGCCGAGGAGCTCGAGCTGCGGGGCGCGCTCAGCCGCGTCCTGTTGATGGCCGGCGCGCTGGTGTCGATGAGCCGCCTGACCGTCGGCTACACCGGCGAGCGCCAGCAGTTCGGGCGGCCGGTCGGGCGCTTCCAGGCGGTCCAGCAGCACCTCGTCTGGGGCGCCCAGGACGCAGCCCTCGTCGACATGGCATCGCGGGTCGCCGCCGGCCGGGCGTCGGCGGCCGGTCCGCTCGGGGCCCGGTTCGAGATCGCAGCGGCCCGGACGGTGGCCGACGACTGCGCCGGCACGGCCACCCGGTTGGCCCACCAGGCCCACGGGGCGATGGGCATGACCCAGGAGTACGCCCTCCACCAGCTGTCGCGCCGGCTCTGGTCGTGGCGGCGGGAGTGGTCCAGCCCGGGACGCTGGAGCGGTCGGGTCGGCTCGCTGGCCGAGCGGGCCGGCGCCGAGGGCCTGTACCCCCTGATCAGCTCGCAGTAGCCGCCGGTCGACCCGCCGGGGTGCGGGTCGGCGCCGGGGGCGGGCGACCGGTTGCGTGTGCTGTAGTGGAGACATGGGCCGACCCGACCCGGCGACCGGTGCACACGACCCCGACGAGCAGTCGGCGATCCTCCGGCGTGCGGCGGAGCTGTCGACCGAGCCAGACGCCGGACGACCGGTCGAGGCCATGCTGTCGACGGCCGAGCTGGCGGCGGTCGCCGCCGAGGCCGGCATCGACCCGGCGGCGGTGGCCGCTGCGGTCGCCGAGGCCAGGGCCGGCCTTCGTGGGCGTCGATCGAGGGCCGGTCGGCTGCTCGACCGGGTGGTCGGGCCCGGCACCGTCGAGGCCGGGGCGCCGGCGGCGCCAGACGAGGCGGAGGCGCTGGCCGCACTCGAGCAGTGGCTGTCGAACCACCACGGGCTCGACGTCCGGCTCGATCGGGCCGGCGTCGTCGTCGGGGCCAGGCGGCGAGGGCTTCCCGGCGCGGTCGGCGCCGGCGTCAGACGGCTCAGCGGCCAGCGGGGTCTCGACCGGGCCCGCTCGGTCAGGGCCGCAGCCGCAGCGGTCGACGAGGAGGGCGCGGTCTGCCTGGTCGTCGACGTCTCGAACCGCCGCTCCCGTTCGCTTGCCGGAGGCTCGGCCGTCGCCGGCGGCTCGATGCTCGTGGTGGCCACGGTGGCGGCCGTGACCACACCCGTGGCGTTCGTCGCCCTGCCGGCCGGGGCCCTGGCCGGGCTCGGCGCCGCCCGCCGCTCGCACCGCCGCACCGTGGCCCAGGTCAGCGAGGAGGCGGAGCGGACCGTGGTCGCCGTCGGCCGGGACCAGCGGCCCGAGGGGACGGCCGAGCGCCTCCTCCGCGCCGGGCGGGCCGGGCTGCCCCGTCGGTCGCGCGACCGACGGACCTGACGGCCGACCGGAAGCGGGCGGTCACCCTGCGGCGGTCCCCGGCCGGGCCGCAGCATACTGGCAGCCATGAACTACCGATCGCGACGCCGCCTCGACGTCGGCCTGTTGGCCCTCGCCGGCCTGGTGATCGGCGGGGTCGGCGCCGGTGCCGCCGCCGCCGGTGACACGGAACGCATCGACGCCTACTGGACCGGAGCGGAGTTGACCGACCGCCGGGCCCAGATCGTCGAGGTCATCGACTACGACTTCGGGACGCAGCAGCGGCACGGCATCTTCCGCGACATCGACGAGCTCGACCCGGCCGCCCCGATCGACGTGTTCTCGCCGACCGCACCGGACCAGTTCGTCGTCGAGCGGACGTTCGGGGCCGAGCGGATCCGCATCGGCGATCCCGACCGCACCATCTCGGGCCGCCACCGGTACCGGATCGAGTACCCGCTCGACGTCGATGTGGTGGCCGCGCCGGGCACCCGCCTGGCCTGGGACGCCGTCGGCGATCGGTGGCAGGTCGGGATGGGTTCGGTCGAGGTCCACCTCGTGGCTGCGACCGAGTTCACCGAGTTGCTGTGCTCGAAGGGCCAGGCCGGCACGTGGGGCGGCTGCACGCTCGAGCAGCCCCGACCGGGCCACCTGACCGCGACCATCGACGGGCTGGGCAGCGGCGAAGGGGTGACGATCTCGGCCACGCCATCCGGTGCGCTCGCCGCCGCTCCGGCCCTACCGACGCCACCGGGCGGCCGAGCCGAGGATCCCGGCACCGGCGTGCTGGTGCCGGCGGCGACCGCTCTGGCCGCCGCCATCGGGGCCGGGGCCGCTGCGTCTCGCCTCCTCCGCCGTCGCGGCCGGGAGCTGGTGTGGGCCGGCGGGGCCGCCGACGCGGCCTACGGGCCCCAGTTCGGCCAGGACGTGCCGACCCGACTGGTCGACCACGGCCAGCTCGACCAGCTGGCCAGCACCGAGTTCACCCCGCCACGGGGCCTCACGGCGTGGCAGGGCGGCGTCCTGCACCGCGAGGGCGTCGACGGCGACCACCAGGTGGCGTGGCTGCTGGAGCGGGCGATCGCCGGGGAGGTCAGGATCGACGGTCCGGGCCGGGGCGACGACGGGGACGTCGACGCTGATGAGATGACGCTGGTCCGCCAGCGCGCGGCGGCCGACGGGCGGGACGAGGAGGTGCTCGACCAGCTCTTCGGCCCGCGCTCGGCCGTCTCCCTCGGCGGCTACGACAAGCAGTTCGCAGCCGGCTGGACTGCGCTGGGCAACCGGCTCGACGAGTGGCAGGAGCGCTCGCCGCTGTGGGATCCCGCCGGCGACGAGCGGCGCCGGCGCAGCCTCGGTCTCGGCGCCGTCGCCGCCGTGCTCGGGCTCGTCCTGTTGGTGATCGGCGCCGTTCTGGCCAACCGGAGTGGCCCGACCTGGTTGGTCGGGGTCGCCATCGGTGCCGCCGCCGGCGGCGCCGGTCTGGCCATGCTGGTCCGCAGCTGGGAGCTCCGGGTGCGGACCCCCGCCGGCAGCGGCCTGTGGATCCTGACCGAGTCGTTCAGGCGGTTCATCGAGGGCTCGGAGGCGAGCCACGTCGAGGAGGCGGCGAGCCGGGGCCGGCTCCGGGAGTACACGGCCTGGGCCACCGCCCTCGGCGAGGCCGACCACTGGGCCGACGCCGTCAGCCAGGCCGACGTCGATCCCGGCATCGAGCCAGCCGGGTTGTACCTCGCCGGCCTGGCCCCCCATCTGGGCTCGGCCACCACCTCGGCCGCCACGGCCCCGTCGAGCAGCGGTGGCGGGGGCGGCGGCAGCGTCGGCGGCGGCGGAGGTGGCGGGGGCGGCGGCTCCTGGTGACCCGCTCGCCCCGGGCCCGGGCCCGGGACCGGGACCGGGACCGGGGCACGCGTCCGCCTCGGCCGGGGCTGCGTGCGCCCGACGGGGGCGCTCAGGGTCGGCGGAGCAGCAGCTCGGTCGGGGCGAGCGCTCCGGATCGGACGGCGGCGACCATGTTGCCCACCTTCGTCGGCGTCTCGGGCCCCATGACGAGGTGCAGGCCGAGCGGTGCCGGCGCGCCACCGGCGAGGCGGTCGAAGAAGGCCGTCGCCTCGGCCGTCCGGTCGTGCTCGGCCTCGACGGCCAATCCGGCCGCCTCGGCCGCCAGGCGGTACGCCTCCGGGCGATCGACGCAGCTCGTCGCCTCGACCGACGACCACGGCACCGGGAACTCGATGTCACCGTCGCCGACCCGCATCAGGTCGTAGACACCGAACGCCGAGCCGGGGCGCAGGACCCTGGCCACCTCGGCCATCAGCCGACCCTTGTCGGCGATGTTCATGCCGACGTGCAACATGACGGCCCCGTCGAAGCTGCCGTCGTCGAAGGGGAGGTCGAGGGCCGAGCCGACCCGCAGGTCGACCTGGTCGGCGAGACCGACCCGTTCGGTCAGCGATCGACCGACGGCGACGTACTCGGGGGTCAGGTCGATCCCGGTGACCCTCGCCGCCGGGCCGCTGGCCAACAACCGGGCCGTGCCCCCGAGCCCGCAGCCGACGTCGAGCAGGTGAGGCTCCCGACCGAGCGCCAGTTGGTCGAGCAGGCGGGTGGTGGCGACACGGCCCCCGACGTGGAATTCGTCGACCGGGCCGAGGTCCTCGACGGTGACCGCCGCCGGGTCGAGCCCCGATTCGAGCAGCGCAGCGTCGATGGCGGCCAGCAGCCCGCCTCGGCCGTAGTGCCCGATGAGATCCGTTGGCGAGGTGTCGTCGGTTGTCATGCCCCATCGTCCCCCAGGGCCCACCGGCCGACAAGGGCGGCCAGGATACCGCTCTGGGTAGTTTCACCCAGTCACGGCAGCCGCGGCCGGCGACTCAGCAACGGCCACTTGGACTAGGTTGTCGGGTGAGCGACGGTCTTGGTGAAGCGGTCCTCGTTTCCGCCAGAGGACCGGGCTCGCCCGATGATCTCCTCGGTCGGTCCACCGCCTTGGGCCGGCCGAGGACCATCGGCCGCACCGGTCAGACGGGCCGATCGCCCACGAGGGTGACGCGCTCGACCCGGCGGTGCAGACCGCCGTGGTCCGGCACTGCGTAGTGCTGGGTGCAGCGGTTGTCCCACTGGGCCACGCTGCCGGGGCGCCACCGGAACCGGACCTGGATCTCCGGGATGCTCGACTGCTCGTAGAGCCGCTGCCGGAGCGGCCTGGACTCCTCCGGCGTCATGCCGTCGATCGTCAACATGAACGTCCGGGCCATGAACAGCGACCGGCGACCGGTGACCGGATGGGTCCGGACCAGCGGGTGCTTCTGGTCGGGGAACCGCTGGGCCGCCTCCTCCCGCTCCTCGTCGGTCATGCCCTGCCCGAAGGCCTTGACGTAGGAGTGGACGGCGTAGAGACCGTCGATCTCCTCCTTCACGTCGTCCGGCAGGAGCTCGTAGGCCAGCTCCATGTTGGCCCAGCAGGTGTCTCCGCCGTACGGCGGGACGATCCGGCCGTAGAGGATGGAGCCGAGGGGCGGGCACTCGCGGAAGGTCACGTCGGTGTGCCAGGCCTCGGCGGCCTGGAACCGGTCGACGGTCGACTCCAGCACGATGATCTCCGGATGGTCCGGCACCGCCTGGACGAACGGGTGGATCTCCAGCTCCCCGTACCGTCGGCCGTAGGCGACGTGCTGGGCGTTGGTCACGTCCTGCTCGCGGAAGAACAGGACCTTGTGGTCGAGCCACGCCTGGCGCAGCTCGGAGAGCGTCTCGTCGTCGACCTCCCGGAGGTCGACCCCCGACACCTCGGCCCCGATGGAGCCGGTGACCGGCTCGACCCGGATCCGCTCGTAGTCGCCCACCGCGACCGCGTCGATGCGCATGTGCAGTCCCCCTGTCTCGGCCTGCCACGAGGCTAGGTCAACGACGCCGTCCTGACCGAAACGCTCCGCCATCGCCCGAACCCGTCCCTCAGCTGAAACGACGCTTCTCCCGCTCATCCAGACGAGCGGCCAGCGCGGCGGCCTGGGTTCGCCTGCTGATCCCGAGCTTGGCGAAGAGGTTGGAGACGTAGTTCTTGACCGTCTTCTCGGCCAGGTACATCTCGTCGGCGATCTGCCGGTTGGAGCAGCCGTCGCCGATCAGCTCGAAGATCCTGCGCTCCTGCGGGGTCAGCGACATGAGCACCCCCTCCTCGCTCTCCTGCAGGCGCTGGATGCGAACCCGGACCTCGGCCCGGTCGAGGAGCTGGGCACCGCCGGCGACCTTGCGGATCGCGTCGACCAGCTCGCCGCTGCCGATCTGCTTGAGCACGTAGCCGGCCGCACCGGCCATCGCCGCATCGATGGTGGCCTGGTCGTCGGAGAACGACGTCAGCATCAGGCACGCGACATCCGGGTGGTTCGAGCGGATGTCGCGGCACACCTCGATCCCGCTGCCGTCGCCGAGTCGGACGTCGAGCACGGCGACGTCGGGTTCGCACGCCTCCACCGCGTCGAGGGCCTCGGCGGCCGAGCCGGCCTCACCGACGACCGTCAGGTCCTCCTCGGCCTCGAGCAGGTCGGCGACCCCACGGCGAACGATCTCGTGGTCGTCGAGCAGGAAGACCCGAACGGGAGAACCAGCCGTTCCGCTCATCGCATCGCTCACGCCACGAGTCTAGGCCTGGCGACCGGGCACTCGGCCCCGTCGGCGCCGACGGCCCCGGTGTCGATCGCCGGCGATGCGACCGAGCGGTTCCGACCGGTCGGGTCAGCGGTCGAGCAACGACATCGCCGCTGCCTCGCGGCTCAACCAGTCTCGATGGGCCGGATCGGCGACCGCGATCAGGGCCCTGGCCCGCTCCGCCAGCGTCCGGCCCCGGAGCTCGGCAACACCGTGCTCGGTCACGACGTTGTCGACCGTGTTCTTCTGCGTGGTCACGACGGCGCCGTTCTGCAGCGTCGGGACGATCCGGCTGACCCGGCCGCCCGAGGTGGTCGACCGCAGGACCACGAAGCCATCACCGCCCCTCGAGTACTGGGCGCCCCTGGCGAAGTCGGCCTGGCCTCCGCTGCCGGACCAGTAGGTCGAGCCGAGCGTCTCGGAGGCGCACTGGCCGAACAGGTCGACCTCCAGGGTGGCGTTGATCGATCGCAGGTTCGGCTCGCGACCGACGTTGCGGGGATCGTTGACCTCGTCGACGGCGAGGAACACGATCGCATCGTTGCGGTCGCAGAAGTCGTAGAGGCGGCGGCTGCCGAGGGCGAACGTGGTGACGATCCGGCCCCGGTAGCCCCGCTTGTTGACCCCGGTGACCGCTCCGGCCTCGACGAGGTCGACCACCGGGTCGGACAGCAGCTCGGTGTGCATGCCGAGGTGGGCGTGGCCCCGGAGCAGCCGGGCCACCTCGGACGGGATCGAGCCGATGCCGAGCTGGATGGTGGCGCCGTCCGGGATGCGGTCGGCCACCTGTTCGGCGATGGCCAGGTCGGCCGGACGGGGCTTCGGCGCCGACACCTCGACCAGGTCGTGCTCGGTCTCACACCAGCCGGCCACCTCGCTCAGGTGGAGCCGGTTCGCCCCGAACGTGCGAGGCATCGCCGGGTTGACCTCGAGCAGGAACGGCACCCGCCCGATCATCGCCGCCGCGTAGTCGGCGCTGACCCCGAGGCTGAAGTAGCCGAGCTCGTCCGGCGGGCTGGCGGCGGCGAGGACCGCCGCCGGCTTCTTGGCCAGGAGGAAGCGGGGCACCTCGCTGAAGTTGGCCGGGGCGAAGTGGCAGCCGCCGGCCTGGAACGCCGGGCGGGTGATGTGGGACAGGAACCACGAGACGTGTTCGAGGTGCCCCCGGTAGGCGCCGTGGAGATAGGGCCGGTCACGCAGCGCGTGCATCTGGTGGACCCGGACCGAGTCGAGGCGGTCGGCCGCCTTCTCCAGCTCGTCGAGCAGGCCGACCGGCTCGCCGTTGGCGATCGGCACGACCAGATCGGCTCCGGGGGCGAGTCCGTCGACCAGCTCGTCGATCAGGTCGGACGGGCTGCGGGCGGGTTTCGTGTCGAGCACGGTCGTCACGGTAGAGGCCTTCCGGTGGTTGCACGGACATCGGGCGGATCGTCGACGGGGATCATGGGCCGGACCGGGCCGCATGGCGATCGGCGTGCACCACCAGGACGGGGCGGGCGGCCCTGGCGACGAGCCCCATGGTGGTGCTGCTCATCGTCATCCTGGTCTCGTCGGTCCGACCGCGGGAGGCGGCCACGATGAACTCGGCCCCGGTTCGATCGGCCACGGTCTCGATCGCTGCGATCGGCTCGTTGCTGTGGACGATCTCCCACGAGGTGACCGGTGGCGGCTCGACCCGATCGGCGAGCTGCCGGAGCTCGTCGCCGACCCCGGGTGCCGGCTCGACCGCAGCCGGCGCCCCCGGCGGCGGGCTGGGCACGACCCGGAGCAGCCGGAGCGTACCGCCGAGCGAGCGGGCGAGGGCGGCCGACGCGGACAGCGCGGCCTGACCGGCGCCCGAGCCGTCGAGGGCGGCGACGACGTTGGCCCCAGCGAGCTCGGGCGGGCGGGCCGACGGGCCGACCAGCACGAGCGGACCGGGGAGATGGTCGACCAGCGCCTCGGCCACCGAGTGCTTGAAGCTCCAGGCGTCGGCGTGCTCGGTGGCGACCACGGTGAGTGCAGCGGCGTCGACGATGTCGGTCAGCGCCGCGGCCGGGTCGTCGCCGGCCAGCGCCTCGACCCGGACCTCGATGTCGGGAGCGTTCCGGGCCAACCGGGCCCCGGCGGCGGACAGCTCGGGATCGGTGACGACGACCGGGTCGGGGCCGGTGGCGTGCAGCAGCCGGACGGGCAGGCCCCAGCGCCGGGCGAGCGCGGCCGCCAGGTCGAGCGATCGGACCGGCAGCGGGCCGTCACCGACGGGCACGACGATCTCGTCGACCGGCGTGTCGGCCGCCAGGACGGGTGGTGCGGTCGCTTCGGGGTCCATGGCCTCACTCCTCTCGTCTGGCCACCCGGCCCATCCAAGTGGTGGCCGGGTGGTCTCGCCAGAGACCGAGGTCCCGATCGGGCGATGGCCCGACCGGCCCGGTCAGGCGGGGTCGGCGGCGTCCTCGATGGCCCGCCACACCTTCTCCGGTGTCAGCGGGGTGGTCAGGTGGCGGACGCCGTAGGGCGACAGCGCGTCGATCACTGCGTTGTAGACCGACGGGATGGCACCGATCGTGCCGGACTCGCCGACCCCCTTCGCCCCGAGCTCGTTGACCCAGGTCGGCGTCTCGACGTGGACCAGCTCGAACGACGGTAGCTCGGCCGACGAGATGACCGCGTAGTCCATGAAGTTGGAGGTCAACAGGTTGCCGTCGTCGTCGTAGCGGATCTCCTCGAGCAGGGCCTGGGCGATGCCCTGGGCCAGGCCGCCGTGGACCTGCCCCTCGGCCAGCAGGGGGTTGAGGAGGCGCCCGGCGTCGTCGGCCGCGACCATGCGGGCGAGGTGCGTGTGCCCGGTCTCGGTGTCGACCTCGACGACGGCGAGGTGGGCCCCGCTCGGGTAGGTGGCCGACGTCGACTGGTAGTCGGTGGCCGCCATCAGGGGGTCGGTGGTCCCACCGAGGCGACCGTCGGCCCTGGCCCCGGCGATGTCGGCCCAGTCGACCGACACTGCGGGCGAGCCGGCGACGTGGAACGCGCCCCGCTCGGCGTCGAGCACGAGGTCGTCGACGGCCGCCTCCAGCAGCTCGGCCGCGGCCTCCCTGGCCCGGGTGATCAGCTCGGTCGTGGCGGCGGCGATGGCGGCCCCGCCGACCTGGACCGAGCGGGAGCCGACGGTCAGGCCGCCTCGGGGGACGGCGTCGGTGTCGCCGTGGACCACGTCGATGTGGTCCATCGGCACGCCGGTGCGGTCGGCGACCAGCATCGACCAGGTGGTGTCGTGGCCCTGCCCGTATGGGGTCGAGCCGGACGTGACCCGCAACCGGCCGTCGGGCTGCAGCTCGACCGAGCCGTATTCGGACTGCGGTCCGCCGGCGGTCACCTCGACGTAGCACCCGATCCCGATGCCGAGCTGGTGGCGGTCGCCGGCGTCCCGCCGCCGTTGCTGCTCGGTCCGCAGCTCGTCGTAGCCGGCGGCGTCGAGGACCCGCCTGAGCGCCTCCGGGTAGTCGCCGACGTCGTAGATCGTGCCGATGCCGGTCGTGTAGGGCTCGGTGAAGCGGGGGACGAGGTTGATGAAGCGGACCTCGGCCGGGTCCATCCCGATCTCGGCCGCGAACCGGTCGATCATCCGCTCGATGGCGACGGTGGCCTCCGGCCGCCCGGCTCCCCGGTAGGCGGTGGTGCACACGGTGTTGGTCACCACCGCCGTGGCGCTGAAGCCCACGTTGGTGATGTCGTACGTGCCGGTCAGCATCCGCTGGGTCATGTTGGCCAGGACCGCCCCGATGATCGGGAAGGCGCCGGCGTCCTGGACGACGTCGAGCTGGTAGGCGGTGATCCTGCCGTCGCGGGTGCCGCCGAGCCTGGCGTACTGGATCTGACCCCGGCCCTGGGGCATGGCGGCCACGTTCTCCGAGCGTGTCTCGGCCCAGGTCACCGGCCGGCCGACGGCTCGGGCGTAGAACCCGATGGCCAGCTCCTCGGGGTAGGTGCGGGACTTGGCCCCGAAGCCGCCGCCGACGTCGGGCACGACCACCCGGACCTGCTCGGGCTCGAGGCCGTAGATCCGGGCCAGCAGGTCCCTGGTCGGGTGGGCCCCCTGGCAGGCCGAGTAGTGGACCAGCCGGTCGCCTTCCCACCAGGCGGCGCCGGTGCGGGCCTCGATCGGTGCGCCGGTGAGCCGCTGGTTGACGATCCGCTCGCCGACCACAACGTCGCAGCCGTCGAAGTCGGCCCGGCCATCGGACTCGGTGCGGAGCACCACGTTGGTGCCGTGATCGGGGAACAGCAGCACCTCGTCGGTCGCCGCCGCCTCCGGGTCGACCACCACGTCGAGCGGCTCGTAGTCGATGACCACCAGCTCGGCCGCGTCGACGGCCTGCTCCCGGGTCTCGGCCACGACGGCGACCACCGGCTGGCCGACGTGGCGGACCACGCCGTCGGCAACGAACGATCGGGCCATGGCGTCGGGGAACATCGGCAGCACGTGGGGCACCGGGCCGAGCTCACCCAGGTCGTCGGCGGTGAACACCGCCAGGACGCCGGGGGCGGCTGCGGCCTCCTCGACGTCGATCGCCGTGATCCGGGCGTGGGCCAGGATCGAGCGGGCGTAGACGAGGTGGGCGGCGCCGACCGGTTTGAGGTCGTCGACGTACGTCGCCCGGCCGGTGAGGAAGGCAGGATCCTCGCGCCGAACGACGCGGTTGCCGAGAATGCTCATCCTGCCGGTTCTAGTCGAACTCGGTGGTGTAGTTCGTGTCGTCCGTCAGGAGCTGATCGTCCGGGAGGGCGACGGCGTGGTTGAGGGCGCCGTCGATGTCGTGTCGCCACACCTCCTCGGGCAGCTCGTACAGCACCTCGACCCCGTATCCGTTCGGGTCGTTGATGTAGACGCTGTGGGTCATGCCGTGGTCCATGCGCAGGTTCATCGGCACACCCCGCTCCTTGAGGAACCGGACCTGCTCGAGCCAGCTGGCCCGGTCGGGGTAGGTGATGGCGATGTGGTTGATGGCGCTGTTGCCCTCGACCATGCTCCACTGATCGGGTGGCTCGGGTAGACCGGCCCGCTCGACCAGGGCCAGGTCGTGATGGTTGACCTGCCCATTCGGGCCCTCCTCGACCCCGCTGTAGAAGCGCATGTTCATGATCGGCGGCCGGCCGTGCGAGCCGCGCAGCTGGCCCACCTGCTCGAAGCCGAGCAGGTCGGACCAGAAGTGGTGCGACTCCTCCATGTCCCGGACGTTGAGCACGAGGTGGTTGACACCGAGCGGTGTGACCGGCTCCGTCCGCTGCTTGATGACGTCGCTCATGGGACCTCCTGCCGGGCGTCGGCCGACTCGCTCTCGGAAGGCGATGCTACCCCTGCCGCTCGGGGCCGCTCCAACCTCAGAGGGCCGCAGCCGGGGGGCCACCTCGTCGGCCAACCAGACGGGGATGGCGTCGTCGTCGGCGCACAGGTGGTCGAACACGACCTCCTGGAGGCCGAGCTCACCGAGGCGGCCGCAGTGGTCGACGAGCTGCTCAACGCTCCCCCGCCACGGGGCCAGACCGGCCGCCTCGGCCTCGGCCTCGGTCATCGTGGCGCCGACCGGAGCGATCATGGCCAGGTACCGCTCGGCCGCCCGGTCGGCGTGGCGGCGGTCCGGCCCGATGGCGGCGAACAGCAGCATCGAGCGACGGATCTCGCCAGGATCACGGCCAACGGCCTCGGCGTGCCGGTCGAGTGTGGCCGCGGCGGCGGCATAGTCGGCCGGGCCGAGCGGCGTGGCGTTCCACTCGGCGGCATGGGCCGCGGCGATCGGCAGCGTGCGCGTCGGCCCGGTGCCACCGATGAGGATCGGCGGCCGGCCAGGGGGCGGATGGGGCTTCGAGTCGGTGCCGGCCAGCCGGTAGTGGCGCCCCTCGAAGGTCCCGCGGTCGCGGTGCCACAGCTCCCCCAGCAGGGCGATCGCCTCCTCGAGCCGGTCGTAGCGCTCGGGTGCCGGCGGGAAGTCGATGCCGTAGATCTCGTGCTCCTCGGCGTGCCAGCCGGCCCCGAGGCCGAGCACGAACCGGCCGACGCTCAGGGCGTCGAGCTGCTGGGCCATGCGGCCGACGTTCACCGGCTCGCGGAACGTCACCGGGGTGACGAGCGGGCCGAACCGGATCCGCTCGGTCACTTCGGCGGTGAGCACGAACGACAGGTACACGTCGATGGCGTGCTTGTGCCGGCCGTTGACGTAGTGGTCGGACCGGAACAGCGAGTCGAACCCGAGCCGCTCGGCGAGGCCGCTGATGTGGCGCCAGCGGTCCCAGGTCAGGTCGGTCGCCTCCCCGACGATCAGCCCGACGTCCATCGATCCATCCTCCCCCGCCGGCCGTGGCGTCGTCGACGGCCGGTGGCGGCCGCAGTAGGTTCGGGCCCATGTCGGATGTCGCCAACTCGCCCGTGCTGACCCTGGCCGGGGCCCGCCGGGTCCTCGACGCGGCGCTGGCTGCGGCCGACGCGGCGGGGGCGGCGATGTGCATCGCCGTCAGCGACCCCGCCGGCGAGCCGATCGTGACCGCCCGGATGGACGGTGCGCCGCGGATGTCGGCCGACATCGCCCGCGACAAGGCCTACAGCGTCGCCGGCTTCGGCGGCCTGCCGACCGACCGGTGGTGGGACATCGTGAAGGACGACGGGCCGCTGCTGCACGGCCTGGCCAGGACACCCCGTCTCACCATCTTCGGAGGCGGGGTCGGGGTCTTCGCCGACGGGCAGCTCGTCGGCGCCATCGGCGTGTCGGGCGGCTCGACCGACCAGGACGCCGAGGTGGCCGCGGCCGGCGCCGCCGCCGTCGGGTAGCGGACCGACGGCCGGGCACCGGCTCCACCGGGCGGTCAGCCCTCCCGGTTGCGCAGCCACTCCTCGAACTCGGCCCGACGATCGTCGGCGATGGGGAAGGTCCCGATCGACGACTCGCCGGCCGCCACCCGCTCGATGGCCCACTCCTCCTCGATCTCCTGGTCGGTGGCGCCGGCCGCCACCTCCTCGGCCAGCAGCGCCGGGATGACGATCGCCCCCTCCGCGTCGCCGACGATCACGTCGCCCGGCAGCACGGTGACCCCCGCGCAGGCGATCGGCACCTGGTGGTCGAGCGGGGTGTGGAGCCGGCCGAGCGTGGCTGCGTGCGATGACTGGTGGTAGACCGGCAGTCCGATCTCGGCGATGGCCGGCGTGTCCCGGAGGGCGCCGTCGGTGATCACCCCGGCCCCGCCCTGCTTGAGCACCCGCATGGCGAAGATGTCGCCGATCGTGCCGGCGTCCGGCTCACCCCTGGCCTCCATCACGAGGACCTCGTCCGGCTGGATCGACTCGACCGCCCGGCGCTGGGCGTTCGGCCCGCTGCTCCGCTTCTCGAAGTCGGGTCGCTTGGGCACGTAGCGGAGGGTGTGGGCGATGCCGACCATCCGCTGACCGGGGTTGAGCGGACGGAGGCCGTTGAGGAAGGCGTTGGTCATGCCCCGTCGCTGCAACTGACCGGCGATGGTTGCGGTCGAGACCGCGTTCAGCTTGGCCTTCAGGTCGTCGGTGAGGTCGACCCGATTCTCGGAGAGGTCCATGGTCTGTGCGTACTCCTTCGCTGTGTGGATGCCCGTTGTCGGCCGACCTAGTCGACGATCCCGAAGCTGATCTGGCCGAGGGGCCCGAAATCGGCGACGAAGGCGTCGCCGACCGCCATCGGGTGGGCCCGGATGAACGACCCGGACAGGATGGTGTGGCCGGCCTGCATGTGCACCCCGAACTCGTGCAACTTGCGGGCCAACCAGGCCACGGCGTTGATCGGATTGCCCATCACGGCGGCCGCGGTGCCGGACTCCTCGAGCTCGCCGTTCTTGTACAGGGCCCCGCCGACCTGGCGGATGTCGAGGTCGGTCAGGGTCGTCGGGTTGCCGCCGACCATGATGAAGCCGCACGAGGCGGCGTCGGCGATCGAGTCGACGACACCCGGCTTGCCCCGCTTGGAGAAGCGGCTGTCGACCACCTCGATCGCCGGCAGCACGAAGTCGGTCGCCCGGATCACGTCGACGGCGTTGACCGACGGGCCCCCGAGGTCGGAGCCGAGCACGAACACCAGCTCGATCTCGACCGACGGCCGGTTCATCGTCGACATCGACACCCGGCTGCCCTCGTCGAGGAACCAGTTGTCGAAGATCGTCCCGTAGTCCGGCTCGGTCGCCCCGAACGTCGAGCGCATCGCCTTCGAGGTCAGCCCGACCTTGTGGCCCTTGACCTCCCGGCCGCCCTCGACCTTCAGCTCGGTCACGTAGCCACCGATGGCGTAGGCGTCCTCGACGTCGGCCCCTTCGTAGGTCAGCGTGATCGGCTCCATCCACTGGCGGCTCAGCTCGGCCTCGACGAGGTCCTTGGCCGCCTGCCGCCGCTCGGTGTCGGTCATCGCCATCGCATGCTCCTCGGGGTCGGACTCGGGCCCGCGCTCGACCAGGCGGCGAGGCTACCAACGACCCCCGACCAGGGGCCAGCGAACGTCGAGCGGTCGAGCCGCCACCCGGCCGGCACGGACCGGCCCGCCCGGCGGAGTCGAGCCGTCGAGCCGCCCAGCCGTCGAGCGCGTTCTCCACGCGGCGCCCCCCATCGGTACACTCGGTTCGCACGCCGAGCTCGCCCCCTGTGTCGCTAGGAGTCCGACGTGCTTGAACGTGAACTGAAGCTCGTGGCCGGCCCCGACCTGGTCCTGCCCGACCTCGCCGACGCGATCAAAGCGGCCGAGCTCGGGCCCCCGGAGGAGCGGCCGATCGACGACGTCTACGTCGACACCGCCGACCTCCGGCTGGCCCGGTGGGGCTGCACGGTCCGCTTCCGACGGGGCGACGGGTGGACCGTCAAGCTGCCCGTGCCGAGCACCGGACGCATCCTGGCCCGGGAGGAGATCGTGCTCGGCGGCGAGCCGGGGAGCCCGCCGGCCGAGGCCGTCGCCCTGGTCCGCTCGCTGACCCGGGGCGCCAGCCTCGGACTGGTCGCCCGCTTCGACACCGCCAGGACGGTCCGACGGTGGACCGACGCAGAGGGATCGATGGTGGCCGAGCTGGTCGACGATCGGGTCACCGCCGAGATCCCGGCCGACGTGGCGGGCGAGGCGGCGTCGGTCGCCTGGCGGGAGCTGGAGGTCGAGCTGGCGCCCGACACCGGGCCGAAGGTCGCCCGCCGCATCGCCAAGCGACTGAACCGGGCGATCGCCGAGACCGGTGGGACCGGCGACGCCGGCGACGCGACCGCCATCGGGGCCGGGGGCCCGAGGCCGAAGCTGGTACGGGCCATCGGGCCGGCGGCCGAGGCGGATCCGGACGTCGCCGAGGTCAGGCCCGGATCCAGGCCGACGGCCCGCGAGGTCATCGCCGCCGCCATCGCCCGGTCGACGATCCACCTGATGCTCCACCTGCCAGCGGCCCGCCTCGGTCGAGACATGGAGGGCGTGCACCAGGCCAGGGTCGCCACCCGCCGCCTTCGCTCGGACCTGCGGACCTTCCGACCGCTGCTCGACCACTCGTGGGCGGCCGAGCTGAGCGAGGAGCTGCGGTGGCTCGCCGACGACCTCGGCAAGGTGCGCGACGCCGACGTGCTGTCGGCCAGGCTGGCCGGCATCGTCGAGGCCAACCCCGGGGTGGGCGGCGAGGGCAGCCGTCGGGTCCTGGCATCGCTCGAGCGACGGCGCCGGCGAGACGCCAAGGTCCTGCTCGACCACCTCGACAGCGAGCGGGCCGACCGCCTGCTCGACCACCTGGTGGCGGCCGCCGCCGACCCCCGCACCACCCCCGAGGCCGACGGCGCGGCCCCCGGGCTGATCGAGCCGCTGGTGGCCAAGCGCTGGAAGCGGGTCGATCGGGCCGTCCGGGCGCTCGACGACCCGCCGCTGATCGACGACCTGCACCGGGCCAGGATCCTGGCCAAGCGGGCCCGCTATGCGGCGGAGGCGGCGAGGCCGGCCGCCGGCACGAAGACTGCGGCCGACATCCGCACGATCGCCAAGTCGATGGCTCGCATGCAGGACCAGCTCGGCGAGCTCAACGATGCGGCCGTGGCCGAGGCCTTCCTGGCCGGCCTGGCGTCCCGAGGCAAGGGCGAGACGGGGTTCGCCGCCGGCCGACTGTGCCAGATCGTCAACGACGAGGCGACCGCGAACGGCGTCGGGTGGGAGGCCCACCATCGCCGGGCGGCCAAGGCGGCCAAGCGACTCGGCTGGCGCTGACCGCCTCCACCATCCGGGGCGGGGCCCGGCGCCGGCTCAGGGGCGGTAGCCGAACGACGGCGGCCCCGGCTGGACGGTCCGGGTCACCAGATCGGCCCAGTGACACAGGTGCTGCCGGGTCTCGCGGGGGTCGATGATCTGCTCGACCTCGAAGTACTCGGCCGACCGGTGCGGCGAGCGGACCCGGTTGAGCCGCTCGGTGATCTCGGCGAGCAGGGCGTCGGGGTCGTCGGAGTCGGCCAGCTCCTGCTTGTAGGCCACCTCGATGCCACCCTCGATCGGCAGCGACCCCCAGTCGCCGGACGGCCAGGCGTAGCGGAAGCTCCGGGTACCTGGTTGTTTGTTGGCGGCCCCGGCCACCCCGAACGCCTTGCGGACCACCACGCAGGCGAACGGCGACGACAGCTGACCGAGGGCGGCCAGCGCCGTCGAGCCGAGCCGGATCGTGCCCGCCTCCTCCGACTCCTTGCCGATCAGGAATCCCGGGCAGTCCTCGAAGTGCACCACCGGTAGGTGGAACGTCGAGGCAAGGTCGAGGAGTCGGATCAGCTTGCGGCAGCCATCGGCGGTCCAGGCCCCGCCGTACACGTAGGGGTCCTCGGCGAAGACGGCGACGGCGTGCCCGTCGAGCCGGGCCAGGCCGCAGATCATCGACCGACCCCACCGCCGACCGATCTCGAAGAACGAGTCCTCGTCGAGGACCGAGGTCAGGATCTGCCGCATCTTGTAGACCCGCCTCGGCTCGCGGGGCACGATCGACAGCAGCTTCTCGTCGGTGCGGTCGGGGTCGTCGGTCGCCTCGACCCGGGGCGGCAGCTCCCAGGCGTTGTCCGGCAGATAGGACAGGAAGCGGGCGGCGGCGGCGAAGGCCTCCTCCTCGGAGTCGACCACGTCGTCGATGGCGCCGTTGGCCGTGTGGATGTCGGCGTGGCCGAGCTCCTCCTTGGACACGTCGCCGAGGCTGGCCCACTCGACCAGCGCCGGACCGGCGATCATCATCTGGGCGATGTCGCGGACGATCACCGAGTAGTGGGCGGTGGCGACCCTGGCCGCGCCGATCCCGGCGACCGAGCCGAGGGCGAGCGACACCGAGGGGGCGACGCTGAGGTGGTCGACCACCAGCTCCCAGCCCCGGACCTCGGGGATGTAGGTGCGGCCGGCCATCTCGATCGTCTTCACCGACCCGCCACCCCCCATCCCGTCGACCAGGCGGACGTGGGGCAGGCGGAGGTCGATGGCCAGGCCCTCGGCCAGGTTGCGCTTCTCGGGGATCGTGGCCTCGTTGGACCCGCCCCGCACGGTGAAGTCGTCGCCGGACACCACCACCGGGCGGCCGTTCAGCTCGCCGAGGCCGATCACGAGGTTCGACGGGGTGAAGTCGACGAGGTTGCCGTCGTCGTCGTACGTGGCGGCGCCGGCGGTCTTGCCGATCTCCCGGAAGCTCCCGTCGTCGAGGATGCGGTCGACCCGCTCGCGGATCGTCAGCTTGCCGAAGTGGTGCTGTCGCTCGACCTTCTCCGGCCCACCCATCCGCTCGGCCAACGCCTCGCGTTCGGCCAGTTCCTCGATCTCCGGTTCCCAGCTCATCGTCGACTCCCCGTGTCGCCGCTGCCCATCTCCACTGCCGACCCGGACCGCTACCGGTCGACGTAGGCGGTGAACACGCAGGAGATCCGGGGCTTGTCGCCGCCGGGGACCTCCAGGTTGTGGCGCGAGGGGCGTGACGCCGGGTCGGGGAACCTCTCGACCCACGGTCCGTTGAGGGCCTCCCGGGAGGCCGTGGCGTCGTTGACGAAGAACGTGACCTTCACCATGTCGTCCCACGTGGCGCCACCGGCCTCGAGCATCTGGCCCATGTGGGTGAACAGGTTCTCGATCTGGGCATCGAGCGAGTCGGGCACGATGCGGGTGCCGGGGTCGAAGGCGGGGATGATGCTCGACTCGATCAGCGGGCCGCAGCGGGTGGCCGACGGGATCGGGTTCTGGTGCGTGAGGCTCTCGATCTCGATCGAGGTGCGGGTCATCGGCGTGGTCCTCTCTGTCGGCGGGGCGGTCGGGCAGGCGCCCGCCACCCTAGAGCGTGGCCGCCTCCCGGTCAGATGGCGGCGCTCCCGTGGTCCGGCTCGGCGGAGCTCAGCGGGCCTGCAGGGCGTCGCCGAGCGGTGCGACCTCCCTGGCCCGGTACGGACCCCGCATCGAGAAGATGACGTGATCGATGCCGGCCGCCACCCGCTCGGCCGCCTGGTCGGCCAGCCGGCTCGGGTCGGCCCCGGCCTCCCAGGCCAGGTGGGCCGTCCGCTCGATCTCGGTGTGATCCCGCCCGATCGCCTCACAGTGGCCGATCAGGATCTCGTTCTTGGCCTGCCACTGCTCGACGGTACCGAACCCGCCGTCCCACGCCTGGGCCCAGCGGGCCACGATCGGCAGCGTCCGCTTCGGCCCGCTGCCGCCGATCAGGAGCGGCACCGGCGACTGGACCGGTTTCGGCTCACAGCGGGCGTCGGTGATCGTGTAGTAGCGACCCTCGAAGTCGGTCACCTCCTGGGCCAGCAGGCGCACGATCACCTCGACGCCCTCCTCGAATCGATCGAGCCGCTCGCCGACCGGGCCGAGCTCGATCCCGTAGGCGTTGGACTCCTCGAGGTTCCAGCCGGCCCCCAACCCGAGCGTGAGGCGACCGCCGGAGATGATGTCGACGGTGGCGGCCATGTTGGCGGTCACCGCCGGGTGGCGGTAGTGCATGCCGTTGACCATGCTGCCGATGCGGATACGGCTGGTGGCCTGGGCCAGGGCCGACAGCATGGTCCAGCTCTCCAGGCAGGGCCCGGCGGTGTCGCCGACCAGCGGGTAGAAGTGGTCGAAGTTCCAGGCCTGGCCGAACGCCTCGCACTCGTCGGTTGCCAGCCAGACGTCGAGGAAGTCCTGCCAGGGGCCGTGCTGTGGGGGTGTCTTCACCGCGAAGGTCGCCATGGCGGCGAAGCTAGCAGGGGCCTGTCGCCGGGGGCAGGTACCCGGCGGCCTCGGCGGTGATCAGCCGACGACCAGGTAGCCGTCGACGGTGTCGAGGAACGGCGAGGTCGGCGGTTCGGGCAGGTCGCGACCGTGGGCCTCGGACCGGACCTCGCCGACCCACTTGTCGTGCTGGTACTCGTGGTTGATGACGGCGATCAGCAGGTTGTGGGCGATCAGCCGAAGCTGGGCCGGGGCCCCGACCTCGCCGCGATCGATCGCCCCGATCCGGAACCGGACCCGCTCGGCCACGGCGTCCCGGTAGTCGGTCAGCCTCGGCAGGTCGGGCAGCTCGCCGCGGTCGGCCTCGGCGGTGGCCGAGTCCATGAGGGCATCGAGCTCGGGATCGAGCCTGGCCTCGGCCGCGGTCAGGTTGCGGACCATGAAGTGGGCGACCGCCGGCTGGTGACCGAGGTGCCACCCGATGGCGCTCGACTCCTCGTTCGGCCGCCAGGCGACCTCATCGGGGGTGAGGTCGCTCCAGAGGTCGGCGGTGTAGGCCAGCGCCCGGTCGTACTCGACCAGGAGCTCGGCCAGGCTCGGTTGCGGTGATGCGGTCATCACGTCCTCCTCGGTGGGGCGACGGGGATCGGCCGGTCGCCGGTGTCGGTCCCGGCGCCCGCGGGCGGGGCAGGCCGAGGGGCCGCTCGGCCACGGGCGGCCAGCCGGTCGAGGATGGCCGCGGCCGCCCGCTCGCCGCCGGCCAGGGCGCCCTCGATGTGGCCGGGGCTGACGGTCACGGTCTCCGTCGACGCCCAGTGCAGCCGGCCGTCGATGGCGGGCTCGTGATAGCGGGCGTGACCGAACAACCGGTAGGCGGTCGACGCGACCTGCCCGGTGGTGAGCGAGCCGAGCTCCTGACGCCAGTCGACGACGAGGACCTCGCTCGGCGGGGGCGCGCCCGGGCCGAAGAGCAGCCCGAGCTGGGCCTCGATGGCCGAGCGATCGGGTACCGGATCGGTGGCCGCCCGCAGACGGGCGAAGCCGAACAGCGCCGCCGGTTCGCCGGCCGGCCCGCTCATGTCGTGGATCTCACCGAGCGGACCGAGGTGGCTGATGGCGGAGCCGGCCAGACCCCGGTCGCGCCAGAAGGGTCGGTCGTAGAGGGCGACGACCTTCGCGACCGAGCCCATCCACACCGGGGTGGTGGCGGCGAGACCGGCCAGTCGCTCGGGCAGCCCGGGGCGGAACTCGATGCGGTCGACGGCCACCGCTGGCGGCAGGGCCAACACGACGTGGCCGGCCTCGACGTCACCCGATGCCGAGGTCACCACCGTGGTCTCGGCGCTGCCGGCAACCGCGGTGTCAACGGCGAGCACCGGGTCGGCGAGGCGGATCGTCCCCGCCGGGAGCCGGCCCGCCAGGCCTTCGGCCAGCGCCGCAGCCCCGGTCGAGAACCGGACGGAGGGCACGTCGATCGGGTTCCCGTCGAGCCGGACCGGGCCGCCCCGCTCGTGGTAGACCGCATCGCCGGCCAGGTGCTGGGGGTGGACCGGCAGGCCGAGCTCGCGGACGAGGGCGGCCACCCGCTCCTCCCCCGGCCAGAACCAGGTCGCGCCCAGGTCGATCGGATGGCCGGTGGCCGACCGCCCGGTCAGCAGGCGCCCACCGATGCGATCGACGGCCTCGTGCACCACGACCGAGCGCCCCGCCCGGACGAGCCGGTCGGCGGCGGCGAGACCGGAGACCCCGGCCCCGACCACCACGACGTCGACATCGTCCCGGTCGGCCACGACGGCGAGTCTAGCAGCAACTAGACTTGCAGGGGCAGCGAGGCGCAGAGCGCCGGAAACGGGGATCCGGGGATGGCCAGACCGACGGGGCGGGAGCTGAAGAGCGAGGTCATGACCGAGGCCAGCCTGGCCATCCAGCGGCGGGGCGTCGGCGGACTGTCGTACGGGTCGCTGGCCGAGCGGCTCGGCGTCCGGGCACCGTCGATCCACCACCACTTCCGTCGAAAGGACGAGCTGGTGCTGGCGGTCACCGCCACCTACTGTGCCGAGTTCCAGGCCCGCGTCGTGGCGATCGACGAGCCGTCGCCGACCGACCGCATCCGTCGCTACGCCGAGCTGTTCGACGAGGTGGCGACCGATGGGCGGCTGTGCCTGTGCGGTGCGGTGGCCGCCGACTGGTCGTCGGTCGACGACGAGGTCCGCGTCCTCGTCTCGACCTTCTTCGCCGATCAGGCCGAGTGGCTCCGGGCCCAGGTCCTGGCGGCCATCGCCGACGGGGAGCTGGCTGACGCCGTGGAGCCAGCCCGACTGGCCGATGCGCTCCTCGCCGCCCTCGAGGGCTCGCTGCTCGTCCGCCGGGCCGACGTCGAGCCGAGCGGCGTCGCCCGCCTCGTCGACGCGCTCCTCGACCTCGGCGCCCCGGCTCCGGCATGACACCGGCGGCGGGCGGCGGCCCGACCCCGGCCGATCTACGGGTGGACGGTGTCACCCGGCCCGGGGACGACCGGCTCGCCGGCGCCCTGGACCGACTGGTCGATGTCGATCGTGTTGCCGGTGAGCAGACCCGAGTCGGGCGACAGGCAGAAGGCGATGGCGTTGGCCACCTCCCACGGCTTGACCAGCCGGCCGAGCGGCCGGGACTCCTCCGCCGCCACCAGCCAGTCGTCCGGGGCGCCGTCCTGCTCGATCTGGGTCCGGTGCTCGGATTCAGTGTCCATCCAGCCCGGATTGACCTGGTTGACCCGGATGCGATGCTCCATGAGGGCGAAGGCCAGGTTCCTGGTCATCACCGCAAGGGCCGCTTTCGACATCGAGTAGGCGGTCAGCTTCGAGGCGCCTCCGTAGCCGGCCACCGAGCCGACGTTGACGATCGATCCGCCCGTCCCCTGCTCGACCATGACCCGGGCTGCGGCCTGGATCAGGAAGTAGGGCGCCTTGACGTTGACGGCGAGCTGATGGTCGACGTGCTCCGGGGTGTCGGTGAACAGGGTGGCCCGGCTGGTGGCCGCCGCCACGTTGACCACGCCGTCGACCCGACCGAATCGCTCGACACAGGCCGCGACGACCGCCCCCGGCGCCGCTCGGTCGGTCATGTCGGCGCCGACGAAGATCGACGGCGTGCCGGCTGCGGTCAGCTCGTCGGCGAGGGCGTTGCCGCGGTCGGCGGAGCGGCCGGCGAGGACCAGTCCGTCCGTGCCGTCGGCGTCGAGCTTGCGGGCGACGGCCTCGCCGAGGCCCTGGGTCCCGCCGTTGATGATCGTGATCATGGACGGTCGCTCGGCGCTCCGGCCGCCGGCACGAGGGCGCGGAGGAAGTCGAGGCTCCGGGCGACGCCCAGCACCGGCCCCTCGCCGATCGGTGGCTCACCATCGGTCAGGGCCACGTCGGTCTCCATCACGTACCAGCCGTCGTAGCCGGCCCGCTCGAGCACCTCGACGACCTCGGCCACCGGGACGATCCCGTCGCCGAGCGAGGGGAAGAGACCGGCCTGGGTCGCCTGCATCAGGTCGAGCTCGCCCGACCGCTCGCGGGCCATGGCGTCGGCGTCGACGTCCTTCAGATGGACCAGCCCGATGCGGTCGAGTTGCTCCTTGGCGATGGCGACCACGTCGGCGCCGCCGATCGTCAGGTGCCCGGTGTCGAAGCAGAAGCGGACGTCGCACGAGTCGAGGAAACGTGAGAAGTCGCCGGCGGTCTCGATCAGCGTGTCGACGTGGGGATGCATCGCCTGGGTGAGACCGGCGGCCCGGCAGATCTCGTCGACCCGCCCGAGGTTGGCGAACAGCTCGGACCAGTTCGCGTCGGTCATCTCGATCCGGTGCCAGTCGTCGAGCGCGGCGACCGGGCAGCTGACGAAGTAGCGGCCGCCGGCCTCGGCCATGCCGGCGGCGATCCGCTCGGCCTCGCCCAGTTGGGTGTTGCGCTCGGCCGGATCGTGCAGGACGAGGGCGACGAAGCCGCCGAGCAACTCCATCCCGTAGCCGCCGAGCTTGGCCCGCTGCTCGTCCGGGTCGGACGGCAGCCAGCCGAGAGCTCCCTGCTCGAAGGCGGTGAGCCCGAGATCCCTGGCCTCGGCCAGCACCCGGTCGACCGGCAGCTGCATGCCCCAGCCCGGCGCCTCGCAGATCCCCCACGAGATCGGGGCCGCGCCAACGCGGTCGAGAAAGGTCGTCGTGGTCATCGGCTCACTCCTCCGGTCATCCAGCTGGTCGGGATCTCGATCGTTCCGGCAGGGTCGCTGACGGGGTCTCCGCGCATCGTACCGGCGCGGGGCACCGCGCCGGTCACCCCGGTGGCGGTGGCGGCGGACCCGGGCCGGGCAGCGATCGGGGCGGTCGGGTCGTCGTCGCTCAGGCGTCGTCCGCCCGGCGGACCACCGCCCAGAAGCCCGAGCCGGCTCGAGCGGTGAGCGCCCGCCACGAGCCCGGCAGCGCGTCGAGCACGTCGGCCGGCGGGAGGTGGATCGGCGTCCGGTCGCCGAGGGTGTTGACCCACAGCAGGGCGCCGCCGGGAGCGAGGATCCGGTCGACCTCGCCGGGGAACAGCAGCATGTTGATCGCCAGCACCACGTCGGCCGCGTCGTCGGGGAAGGGGAGGCGACTGGCGTCGGCCCGGACCTTCGGGGCGAGCGCCGGGGCGTTGGCCAGCATCTGGGCCGACAGGTCGAGGGTGACGAGGTCGAGGTCGCCGCCGTCGAGGTGCTCGACCAGCACCTGGGAGCCGGCGCCGGTGCCCGAGCCCAGCTCGATCCAACGCCCGACCGGGTCGATCCCACCCCGTTCGATGGCGTCGACGACCGGCGCGGCCTTGACCCCGTCGACGTTGGGGGCCTTCCACTCGGGCGCCATCGAGTCGAAGAGCTCGGCCACCTTGGCCGCCCGGCCAGACGACCACCCGGCCTCGAAGGCGACCTCGCGGGTCACCCTGCGCATGGGATGGTCGGGACCACCGATGGCCTCGGGCTCGACGAGGCCGTCGGCATCCGGCAGCTCGGTCACGGCGTCACCGGTCACGCCGTGACCGTGCCACCGGTCGAGCCCCGATGTCGAACCGGGCGGATGACCCGGCACGGCGGCGAATCCGGATCCCGCAGCCGACGTCGGGGTCGCGTCGAGGTGAGGTCGATCGACGGAATCGGGCCGAACGGCTCATGGCCGGGGCCCGGCGTCCGAATGGTCACGTGATGTTCCGCCGCATCGCCCGCCCCAACCTCATCCGCCTCCCCCGACGCCGACGGCCGGCCGCCCCGCTGGCCGCCACCGCCATCGTCGCCGCCGCCCTGGTGGCGGCGACCGGCGCCGGCCCGGCTGCGGCCCAGAGCCCGTCCGAGCAGGAGTCGACGACGTCGGCTGCGTTCACCGGCACGGCCAGTTCGGCCAACGCCCGGTTCGTGGTCGACGCCTACCAGACGCTGCTCGGTCGCGATCCCGACACCGCCGGCCTCGACTTCCACCTGTCCCGGCTCGCCGCCGGCGGCGCCCGGAGCCGCCTGGCCGTGACCTACGCGCTGCTGTTCAGCGCCGAGGGCTCCAGGGGCGAGGTCGACCGGGCCTACCAGGACCTGCTCGACCGGGCCCCGGACGGGCCGGGGAGCGACTACTGGACCTCGCACCTGGAGGGCCACGGCGTCGTCGACCTCCGGGTGCTGCTGCTGGCGAGCGATGAGTACCACGCCCGGTCCGGCGCCTCCGACCGGGCGTGGGTCGAGGCGCTCTACGCCGACGTGCTCGGCCGCGGCGCCGACGCCGCCGGCCTGGCCTACTGGACCGGTCAGGCCTCGGCCGGTGTGGCCAGGGCCCTGATCGCCGCCGCCGTGTACCGGAGCGACGAGGCCCTGGCCCGCCGAGCCAGCGCCTACTACTCCGAGATCCTCGGCCGGTCGCCGTCGACCGCCGAGCGCAACGGTGCCGTCACCACCATCCGCCGGATCGGCGAGCGCGGTCTGCGGGCCGAGCTGCTGGCCTCGGACGAGGCCTTCGAGTCCTCGCTCCAGGCGGCGCTGTCATGACCGCCGTCGCCGGCGGCCGGCTGGCCATCCTCGTCGACCGGTCGTTGCTGACCGAGCTCGACCCCGGGCGATGGGTCGAGCCGGCGCTCACCTCGCTCGCCCCGCTGGCGGCGCTGCTGGTGGCCCTGGTCTTCGCTGTGGCCGCCGTGACCAAGCTCGGCGACCAACCGTCGTCGGTCGCCGACTTCGCCGCCCTCGGCCTGCCGGCGCCGGCTGCGCTGGCCCGCGTCGTCCCGCCGGCCGAGCTGGCGATCGCCGCCCTCCTGCTGATCGCCCCCGCCGTCGGCGCCACCCTGGCGTCGCTGGCGCTGATGGCCTTCACCGCCGTCCTGGCCGCCGCACTGCGGGCCGGCCGACGGGTGTCGTGCGGGTGTCTCGGGCCGCTCAGCCGCAAGCCGGTCTCCACCGCCACGCTCGGACGCAACGCAGGGCTGATCGCGCTGGCGGTCCTCGCCGCAGCCACGCCGGCCCCGACCGGCGTGCTCCCGACCCTCCCGGCCGCCGACGTGGTGCTCGCCGTCGGACCCCTCGTGCTGCTGGCCGCGCTCGGGGCTCAGATCCTGGCGCTGCGGGCCCAGCTCGGTCGCATCTGGTCGGTCGAGCTGGCCGGCGAGCCGGGCGGGCGCCGTGGCCGCCCCGGCGCCGGCGCCGACGGTCCCGACCTCGTCCTCACGACCACCCATCCCTCGACCGACACCGGAGCGACGACATGAACGGAACTGCCTGGATCCTCTCCTACGTGCTGCTGTGGGCGACCGTGCTGGTGCTCGGGTTCACCGTGGTGGCCCTGCTGCGCCAGATCGGGGTGCTGCACACCCGGATCGCCCCGATGGGGGTGCACTTCGCCGGCGAGGGCCCCGAGCTGGACGCCCCGGCCCCGGTCGGCCCGGTCGACTACGCCGACTCCCCCTTCACCCTGCTGGCCTTCACCTCGCCGACGTGTGAGATCTGCGAGCGGCTCAAGCCGTCGCTCGAGCGCCTCGGTCGAGGCTACGACGACCTCTCGGTCCGGTTCGTCGACCACGATGCCGAGGCCGACACGTTCTCCCGCTTCCGGGTCCGCTCGACCCCCTACCTGGTGGCGATCGATGCCGAGGGCATGGTCCGCAGCCGGGGCGTGGCCAACACCCTCGACCAGGCGGAGGAGATGCTGGCCGAGGTCCTCGCCACCGCCGCCGGCGCCGATGCCGGGACCGGCGCGCTCGCCGAGCCGGTGGTGCAGCTGTGAGCACGCCCGTCCCGCCGTCGAAGGTCGACGATCTCACCGAGTGGCTCAGCCGCTGGACCGCTGCCAGGAGCACCAGACGATCCTTCCTCCACCGGATGGGCCAGCTGGCCGTCCTGGTGGCGGCCGGGCCGAGCATCGCCGGGCTCCTCATCCGCCAGGCCCAGGCCCGGGTGTGCGGTCAGAGCGGCGTGACACCGAAGTGCGACACGTTCGACTGCGTGGGACCCGGTGACGTCTGGGGCTGGTGCTGGTACGCCAGCGACGGCTGCTGCCGAAACGACGGGCTGAAGAAGATCTGTGACTGCTGCACCTACGACTACCCGAACGTGCACGGCTACTGCCCGTCCGGGACCAACGTGCGCTGCATCGTCGAGAGCTGCGGCAACGATCCCCGCGTCCAGACGGTGTCGCTGCAGGCGCTGACCTGGGCCGCCGGCGTCGGCTACCACCACGCCGCCATCCGCTCCGCCCACCCGCTGGCCAACCGGGCGGTCGTGGCCGACGATCGCGACCGCTGGATCCAGTACCTCGCCGCCCCGCTGGCCGGCGCCCTCGGGGCTCCCCTGCTCGGGATCGGTGCTGACGGGCCGACCGCAGACGACCTGACGCTGCTCGCCGACCTCGGCGTCAGCGAGGTGCTCGCCGTCGGTCCGGTCGTCGGCACGGCCTCCTTCACCTCGGCGTCGATCGCCGTCGACCAGGTCACCACCGGCAGCGACCTCGGCACCCTCAGCCAGCAGGTCGCCGATCGGATCATCAAGATCAACGACATCGACCGCACGGTCACCGTCGCCACCACGGGCCTGTCGGCCGAGGGCGCTCCGCTGGCCGCCATCTTCGCCGCCCTCGGCGGCTTCCCGCTGATGATCGGCTCGACGGCGACCGCCGCCGTCGGCTCGCCGACGATCTACGTCGGGCCCGAACCGGCGGACGTTGCGGTCAGCGGCACCAGGACCACCGCCGGCTCGCTGATCGACCTCTCGATCGAGCTGGCCGAGCTGGCCGCCGGGGCGCCCCACGTGTCGCCGGCCCGGCTGGCGATCGCCCCGGCCGGCAGCTCCGACGTGATCGGGCTGGCCAACCTCGGCGTTCCCGTCGTCCTCCACCCGCTCGACCGACTCGGCGACCTCGAGTCGTGGCTCCAGGAGCACTCGCTCCGCTGGGGTGAGCTGGAGTCCGTGCACTACACGACGGGCCCGGGCCAGCTGACCACCGAGGAGTACTGGAAGCTGCAGGCCTCGGTCAACGGCTACCGGGTCGACCAGCTCCAGGGCGTCGCCGGCCAGGGCCTTCCCGTCATCCGTCAGCCGGTGGCCGAGCGGCCCCTCGGCCTGGCCAGGACCGACGGCGCCTACAACTGGGGCAGCACCACGCCGCCGAACTACTGGACCAGTCAGGGCCAGACCTTCCGCCGATGACCGACGGACTGGTCCTCGTGCTCGGCGTCGCCAGCCTGGCCGCCGTCCACACCCTCTGGTCGCCCTGAGGCCTGTCGGTGGCCGAGACCACCGTGCCCTCGGTCGAGGGCCGCGACCGTCGTGTGGTGGCGACGATCCTCATCGCCTCCGGCGCCGCATCCGGTGCGCTGGCCGGCCTGGTCTCGGCCCTCGCCCTCGGTCCGATGCTGACCCGGCTGGCCGACGTCGTCGAGCCCGGTGTCGAGTCGTCGGCCATCGTGGTCGCACTCGTCGGCCTCGGCGTCGCCCTCGACGCCGCCCGCCTCCTGGCCGGCCGACCGGGCCCGCCGACCGCCGGTCGGCAGGTCCCCCGCGAGTGGGCCCGGCTGTTGCCCTTGCCCGTCGCCGCCGGCCTGTACGGGGCCCGGTTGGGCGTCGGCCCGCTCACGATCCTGTCGACGTGGACCTGGTGGTCGTTCACCGTCGCCGCTGCGCTGCTCGGCCCGATCGCCGGCGCCGCGGCCGGTGCCGTCTTCGGCCTGGTCAAGCTGTCGGTGATCGCCGCCGTGTCCCAGCTCGCCGGGCCGATCGGCCACGACGTGACCTTCGGTCGCCTGCGAGCCGAGCGTCGCCGGAGCTGGGCGACGCTGACCGCGGCAACCGCCGCCATCGCCCTGGTCGCCTCGGCCTGCGGTTCACCAGCAGAGGAGGCCAGCTCGGCCGGGGTGAGCCAGGCATCGCCGGCCGACGACCCGGCGGACGGCCGGCCGACTCCCGAGCGGTTGTTCGGGCGGGAGCCGATCGAGGCAGACGACCACACCGCCGCCGACGACACCGACGACACCGACGACACCGACCTGACCGAGCGACCGACCGGGCTGATCGAGCCCGCCGACCTGGAGGACGTCGTGCGCGTTCCCGCGACCGAGACCGACATCGACACCGAGGTGGCGGCGGCCGCCGCCGACGGGCTCGCACCTCCAGAACCGGCGGCCGTCGCCGCCGACGGGCCGATCGGGCAGGACCTGCTGCTGACCATCGCCGGCTACGAGCCCATCGACGAGCCCGACGCCGACCGGTCGCTCGACCTGCAGGCCGCAGCCGAGATCCAGCCGGACCCGACCGAGGAGGTGGCGCTGCTCGAGACCCGCGGCTTCCGTGGCGGCTGGCTGCGGGCGTTCCGCAACGAGCACAACGACGTCGCCGTCGCCTCGGTCTACGAGTTCCGGGACGAGACCGAGGCCGAGTTCTACCTCGAGGACGGGCTGATCACGATCGGCGGCTACGGCGGCACGTTCTTCGACATCCCGGACCTGCCCGGGGTCCGTGGCTTCGCCCAGGAGATCGCCGGCGACGGCGAGGCCAGCCCCGACCTGGTGTCGCTCGGCGCCTCGTTCCATCGGGGCGATCGCTGGTACCTCCTCTACTTCCTCGGGTCACCCGATCGGGTCACCCCCGAGGTCCTGGTCCCGGCCATCGCCGCCCAGGTCGAGGCCGTCGACGCCTGAGCCCCGAGGATCGGATCGACCGTCCGTCTCGGCGCCCGCCCACGGGCGGCCGGACACAACGATCAACTAGCATCCGGCGATGGAACTCAGGGGAACTCATGTCGTGGTCACCGGTGCATCGAGGGGCATCGGGGCGTCGATGGCGAGGGCGTTCGCCGGCGCCGGGGCCCGGGTCTCACTGGTCGCCCGCAACGCCGAGCAGCTGGGCGCCCTGGCGTCCGAGCTCGACGGCACCGCCTTCCCGTCCGACCTGCTCGACGCCGAGATCGTCGACGGGCTCGTCGACCGCATCGAGGGCGAGGCCGGCCCGATCGACGTGCTGGTCAACAACGCCGGCCTCGTCTACACGAGCTTCCTGACCAACCAGAGCCCCGAGGAGGTCCGATCCGTGGCCCGCCTCAACTACGAGGCGCCGATCATGCTGACCCACCGGCTCCTGCCCCGGATGATGGAGCGGGACCGGGGCCACCTGGTCTACCTGAGCTCGCTGGCCGGCACCGCCGGCTTCCCCGGCCTCACCGTGTACTGCGGCACCAAGGCGGGGATCAACAACTTCGTCAACGCCTTGCGCCTCGAATTGAAGGGCACGTCGATCGGCACGACGGTGGTGGCCCCGGGGCCGGTCGACACCGACATGGGCGACCAGCTGGAGTCACCCGACCTCGTGCCGACGATGAGGCGGCTGCGGCTGCTGCAGCTCGTCCCGACCAAGGACCCGGACTGGCTGGCGACGCAGACCGTCGCCGCCGTCGAGAGCGGCAAGCCCCACGTCCGCACCCCGAGGCGGCTGAGCAGCAACTTCTGGCTCAACGCCGCCCCGTCGAAGATCACCGCCTGGTCGCTCGGCGGGGTCGCCACCGGCCCGAAGGCCTAGTCTCGGCCACCCGAGCGGGTCCGTGGGCCCGACGCGGTCTGACGACGATCGGCGCCCTGGAGTAGTTTGGCTCTCGAAGGGGCTCCAAACGAGAGGACCGGCCATGGCCTATGAGAACGCCGAGACCGATCTCGACACCGTCACCGACTGGGTGAACGACTGGGACTGGCTCGACCCCCAGTGGGGCCCGAACGCGATCGACATCTGGAACCAGGTCAGGGCCGAGACCGACATGGCCAGCACCGAGCGCTACGGACGAGCGTTCATGCCGGTCACGATGGACGCCGTGCAGTCCGTCGCCCACGACACCGAGCACTTCTCGTCGATCTGGGTCGGCGTTGCCCGCCCGGACGCGGTGCGGATCCCGGCCCCGCCGATCACGTCAGACCCGCCAGACCACCAGGGCCACCGCCGCTTGCTGCTGCCGTCGTTCAGCCCGAAGGTCATCAACCTGATGGAGAAGGACCTGCGGGAGTACTGCCGGTCCCTCATCGCCGATCTCGACGGACCCGACGGGCCGGCCGAGCGGGCCGACGCCGCGGGGCAGTACGCCCAGCACATCCCGGTCCACGGGATCGCCCAGCTCCTCGGGGTCCCCGAGAGCGACGCGGACATGTTCCGCGATTGGATCTTCCGGAACTTCCAGTTGGCCCCGAAGGACAACGACGTCCGGGTGAAGCTGTTCGAGGAGATGGGCGAGTACTTCGGCCGATTGATGGCCAGGCGGCTGGAGGAGCCGGCCGAGGACATGGTCACGCTCGTCGCCAACGCCGAGATCGACGGCGAGCCGGTCTCGCAGGAGCTGAAGCTCGGCTACCTGCGCCTGCTCATCCTGGCCGGCATCGACACGACCTGGAGCGCGATCGGGTCGGGCCTGTGGCACTTCGGCCAGCACGCCGACCAGCGGGCGGCGCTCGTGGCCGCCAACGACGACGACCTGCTGTGGAACACCGCCAGCGAGGAGGTGCTCCGCTACTACGCCCCGGTCACGATGGCCCGCAAGATCGTCGCCGACACCGAGGTCGCCGGCTGCCCGGTCCACGCCGGCGATCAGATGCTGCTCACGTTCCCGGCCGCCAACCACGACCCGGAGGCCTTCGAGGCGGCCGACGAGTTCAGGATCGACCGGGCCAAGAACCGCCACGTCGCCTTCGGGCTCGGCATCCACCGCTGTCTCGGCTCGAATCTGGCCCGGCTCGAGCTGGTCGTCGCACTGCAGGAGTGGCTGCGGGCGTTCCCCGACTACGAGCTCGACCCCCACGCCGAGACGACCTGGGCAAACGGGCAGATCCGGGGTCCCCGAAACATCCCGGTCCTGCTGAACCGCTGAGCGGGCGCAGACGAGCGCGCCGCGCCCCGAACCGGTATCTTCTCGGCAGCCGCCGACAGCAGTTCGACGATTTCGACGACGAGAGGACCGGCAATGGGGACGCACTGGATCGTGGAGGGTGAGGTCGATCCTCGCTGGCCGCTCAACACCCGGGGCAACATCGGCGAGGTCTTCCCCGAGGTCCTGACCCAGGTCACCTACCACCTCGGGGTGAAGCCGGCCGAGGCCGGTTGGCGGCAGGGCTTCGACGAGATGGGCATCACCAAGTCGGGCGACTTCTCGTCGGACGAGCCGGTCATCATCGGCTGCTACGGAGGCTACGGCTACCTGAACATCTCCTATCTCCGGATCGTCGGCGTCCGGGCCCCCGGCTCCAGCCCCGAGGCCATCGACCTCAGCCTGTTCGGCGAGGGCGACCCGCCGCCCTACGAGGCCAGGCCCGGTGACAAGTCGATCGGCAACAGCCTCAAGATGCTGCGCTACGTCCTCAAGGCCCTCGGGACCAAGGACGAGCCCGGCTGCGTCGAGGACAGCCGGCAGCGGCTGGCCCGGTTCCGGGCCGCCCAGCCGTCGCTCGACGTCGACGACGCGGCGCTGCTCGCCTTCCTCCACCGGTTCCCCGACGAGATGCAGCTCCAGTTCCGCAACCACATGATCACGACGTTCACCACGTCGATCGTGACCGGCGTGTTGGCCGACGGCACGGTGGCCGCCGGGCGACCCGAGCTGCTGACGGACCTGACGGCGGCGATGGGCGACGTCGCCTCGGCCGCCTACTCCCAGGCCTTGTACGAGGTGTCGAAGCTGGCTGCGGCCGAGCCGGCGGTCGGCGCCGCGTTCGACCAGGGGGTCGACGGCCTCGGCGACCGGCTCGCCGCCATCGACGAGGCCGGACCGTTCAACGAGGCCTTCGCCGACTTCATCGAGCGCTACGGCCACCGCGGTCCGAACGACTGGGAGATGTCGGCCCGGACATGGGAGAACACCCCGGAGCTGGCGTACGCCGCGATCGACGTGATGCGCCAGTCCGAGCACGACCTCGACCCGTCGGCCCGTCTCGGCGACGTCGAGGAGAAGCGAACGGCGGCGGCCGAGGCCGTCCGGCCCCATCTCAAGTTCCTCGACAAGCCGAACTTCGACAAGGCGGTCGGCGCCATCCGCCATTGGGTGCGGGGACGGGAGGCGACCCGGGACCTCTGCATCCAGCTCTACCTGCCGGCCCGGCGCGTGTTCTTCGAGCTGGCCAGGCGAGGGGCCGAGCGTGGTGGGACGGCCAACCTGCGGGACGTCGCCCTGCTGCATCCCTACGACGAGTTGCCCGGCTACCTCGAGGACCCCGCCGCCTACCTCGACGAGCTGACCGAGCGGGTGGCGCTGCGGGACCGCTTCGCCGCCATCGAGCCGCCGTTCTTCATCACGTCGCAGAGCGAGGTGCCGAGCATCGAGGAGCTGGAGGCGGCCAAGGCCGATGAGGCGGCCGTCGCCGCCGCCGACGCCGGCGACGTGCTGAGCGGTGCCCCGGGCTGCGCCGGCAAGGCGACCGGCCGGGCCCGGGTGGTGCTCGACCCGGCCGACCCGGCGGGCATGGAGCCTGGCGACATCCTCGTCGCCCCCTTGACCGACCCCGCCTGGACGCCGCTGTTCCTGCCGGCGGCAGCGGTCGTGGTCAACGTCGGGGCGCTGATGAGCCACGCCGTCATCGTGTCCCGCGAGCTCGGCATCCCCTGCGTCGTCGCCGTCGACGGTGCCACCGACCGGATCCCCGACGGGGCGATGATCGAGGTCGACGGGACCGCCGGCACGGTCACCGTCGTCGGTTGACCGTCGCGTTGCGGTCGGGACGGGCCACGATGGGGGCGCGCTGATGGCCGGCCGGTTCGTCGTCTACGGACCAGGGGCGGTCGGCGGGGTGATCGCCGGCGGCCTCGCCGCGGCCGGCCACGACGTCGCCCTCGTCGCCAGGGGTGACCATCTCCTGGCCCTGCAGACGGGCGGCCTGACCCTCCACCACCACGGCGGAACCGACACCCACCGCCTGCACGCGGTCGAGGATCCCGCCGACCTGGACCTGACCGCCGACGACGTGGTCATCCTGGCCATGAAGACCCAGCACACCGAGGCTGCGATCGAGGTGCTCGCCCGCACGGCTCCGCCGGAGCTGGCGGTGGTCTGCGCCCAGAACGGGGTGACCAACGAGCGGCTGGCCCTCCGCCGGTTCGCCAACGTGTACGGCGTCGCCGTGCTCCTGCCCGGAACCCACCTCGACCCGGGGGTGGTCGTCGGACTCGGACGGCCGATGCTCGGCGTGCTCGACGTGGGCCGATACCCCACCGGGGTCGACCCGACCGCCGAGCTGGTGGCCGCCGCCCTCACCGACGCCAACTTCCGCTCTGCGGCCGACCCGGCGATCATGCGCCACAAGTACGCCAAGCTCCGGCTCAACACCGGCAACGCCATCGACGCCGCGGCGGGCATGGCGGCCCGCCGATCCGAGATCGGGCGGCTGGCTGCGGCCGAGGCCCTCGAGGTCTTCGCCGCGGCCGGCATCGACGTGGCCACCCGCGACGAGGTGGCGGCCCGCCGGGACGGGTTCGAGACGGCCGACGTGCCCGGCCACGAGCGGGCCGGCTCGTCGTCGTGGCAGAGCCTGGCCCGTGGCGGTGGGTCGATCGAGGCCGACTACCTCAACGGCGAGATCGTGCTGCTCGGGCGCCTTCACGGCGTGCCGACCCCGGTCAACGAAGCGCTCCAGCGACTGGCCAACCGGCTGGCCGCCGACGGTGTCGCCCCCGGCTCGATGACGCTCGGCGAGGTCGAGGCGCTGGTCCCCCGGCCATGACGACCCGGCCATGACGACCCGGCCATGACGACCCTGTCGGCCGACCGATGCCGGGCGCTGCTCGATGCGGCACCGGTCGGGCGGTTGGCCACCGTGACCGCAGACGGGCGACCCCACCTGGTCCCGTGCTGCTTCGTGCTCCTCGACGACCGCGTCTACTCGGTGGTCGACGGCAAGCCGAAGTCGACCAGCCAGCTCCGCCGGCTCGACAACATCAGGGCCAACCCGGCGACGGCCCTGCTCGTCGACCACTACGACGACGACTGGACGCAGCTCTGGTGGGTGCGGGCCGATGGCACCGCCAGGGTGATCGACCCGGTCGCCGGCCTTTCCATCGGCGACCGGGTCGAGTATGTGGCCGCCGTCGATGCCCTGGCCGGGTCGTACCCGCCGTATCGGGAGACCCGGCCGGACGGGCCGCTGGTGGCCATCGACATCGACCGGCTCAGCGGCTGGGCCTGGTCCGATCCCTGAGCGTCACGGCTGGAGCGTCCTGGCGCTCGGCGAGCGGGTCCACTGGGCGACCGGCCGGAAGCTGGCCGAGCGCAGCACGTCGTTCGGGGTGATCCAGTCCCTGGTCTCGCTGGCCGCAGCCGGCACCTCGCTCTCGAGCTCGTGGCGCAACGGGACCTGGATCGGTGAGCCGACGCCGGCGAAGGCGTCGTAGACGAACCGGGCGCAGGTCGTGACCCGGGACTCGCCGTCACCCGCCTTCTTCTTGCGGTCATCGCCGATGAGGTCGGCCTGGGCCTGCATCAGGTCCTTCATCCGGTCGAAGAGGGCCAGCGTCAGCCTCGCCGACAGCTCCTCCTCGGCCGACTGGGCCATGTACGCCCGCTTGATCCAGAAGTCGGCCAGGTCGACGAGCTGGTGGTAGTCGAACAGCTCGATCGGGTTGGCCTCGTCGAGCGGGGCCAGCATGAACCGCACGATCCCGTCGACGTCGAGCTCGCTCGGCTCCCACCATCGCATCGCGGTGACGGCGTCGAACTGCAGCCCGCCGCCGACCTCGCCGGATCGGACCTTCAGCAGGACCGACAGCGGGATGAGCCACACCGTGCCCCGTCGACGGGCGATGCTGCGGTCGAGCAACTGCTCCTTGTCGGTGGCCGTGAGGCTCCGGGCGCTCAGGCCGGCATGGATCGTCTGGTTCGGCTCGAGCCCCTCGAGCTCGCCGCCGGCGCTGCGCTCCTCCAGATCGCCGAGCCAGAGCCCGACGTGGTTGTAGCTCGTGCCGTCGATCCACTGCAGGAGCCGGTCGAAGGGGTCGGTGCCGCTGAAGACCAGCACGTCGCCGGGGTCGAGCAGGTCCATGAACTCCTGGGTGTCGTCGGTGGTGATCATCCGTCGGTTCTCCTCCGTTGGTCGGCTCGGATCGGTTCGAGGTCGCGGCGGAGACCGGTGGGCAACAGGTCGACGATGGCCCACAGGGGCATCGCCAGGTTGCGGGGCAGGTCGGAGGCGGGGACCCGGCCCCGGTGCAGGCCGACGGTGTGACCCGTGGCCATGTCGATCAGCGGTGAGCCCGAGCTGCCTGGCATCGTGCTGCAGTCGTGCAGGAGCTCGGAGTTGGTGACGGTGCGGAGCAGGCCGGGTGAGGCCCGCTTACGGCCCCGGAGGTCTGGTCCGCCGAGGAGGAGGAGCGCAGCGGCGTCGCTGACGTTCTCGTCGCCGGCCTCGTTCGGGTAGCCGATGGCGGCCACGATCGAGCTCTCCGCCGGCGGCATCCCTGGGGTGATCACCTCACCGGAGGCCGGCGCCCGGTCGAGACGGAGCACGGCGACGTCGAGGTGGCGATCGTCGAACTCGGTACCGGCCAGGCCGTGCTCGGACGGCTCACCCCGAGGCGGGGCAATCCGGACGACCTCGGCCGAGTCGACCCCGTACTCCCAGCCGAACGCCACCCGGATCCCGACGATGTCGCCGATGTCGACCACCACGTGGCGGCTGGTCATCAGCAGGTCGGGCCCGATGAGGAACCCGGTTCCGGTTGCGTACATCGGACCGAGGATCTTGCCGACCGACTCGGCCCCCGGAAGCGGCCCGTCGAGCCGCATGGCGTCGTCGACGACCCGCTGGACGTGGACGGGCATGCGGTCGACGACCGCCGGCAACGGCCGGGAGCCGGCCGCCGGGTCGACCACGCTCGACCCACCGAACGACGACCGGGAACCGCCGTGCCCGACCGGTGGGGCCAGCTCGACGCCGGTCGGGCGGTTCAGGCCCCTGGCCCGGCACGCCCGCGCCGGGAGGTGCCGGTGGTCGATCGAGCCGGTGATCGAACCCGCGGTCGGTTGGGCACCTGCAGCCATGGCGGCACGGTACGACCCGCCGGTGAAAGGGTGGTGAGAAGGCGGTCGGTGGTGGCGGGCCGCCGACCGGTCAGGTCGGAGCCCCGCCCTCGACGTCGAACCCGAAGCCTGCGGCCCCGTCGACCACCCGCCGGCGCCAGGGGGCGGACCCGGCGGCCCGGCACTGGGCCTCGGCCGACCGGAGGCGGGCCTCGGCGGCGCCGCTCCGGCCGAGGAGTGCGGCCAGCAGCCCCAGGTAGAGGTCGACCGGGCCCCAGACGGCGACCGGAACGCCGACCGGCACCCACTGGCCGGCGAAGGGCGTCAGCGTGCGCTCGATGGCGACGGCGGCATCGGGATCGGGGATGGCGGTGGTGGCCAGCTCGGCCGCCAGCGCGACCGCCGGCAACCACAGCTCCTGGAGCGCCGGGTCGATGACCGCATCACGCTCGACCGCCCACCGGCGCTCGGCGTTGTACAGGTCGTCGTCGGCGGCCAGGGCCTGGATGACGAGCAGGCGGGCGACGGGCGGCGAGTCATCGTCGACGGTCCGTTCGAGGACCTCGACGAGCGACCCGAGCCGACCACGGTGCCGCATCGTCTCGTGGAGCTGCATGCCGAACACGACGCCGGCGTCGGCGGGGTCGAAGCTCTGGCCGACGGTCTGGGCCTCGAGGGCCCTGGCGTCGGCCTCGTCGAAGCGGCCGGCCAGCCGATGCAGGGCGCTGTCGACGACGGCGGCCCGCCAGCGGTATCGGGGCATCGAGTGGTGCTCGCCCAGGTGGCCAAGGCGCTCGGCGGTTGCGGCTGCGGCCTCGAACCGGCCGAGGCTGATCTCGTCGTAGGCCCGGCAGCCCAGTCCACCGCACAGCTGGCGGGTGAACGCAGGGTCGTCGGTCGACAGGGCCACGATCTCGTCGACACAGCGGGCCCTGGCGTCGGCGTCCGGATCGGCCTTGGCGGCGGAGTGGGCGGCGAACAACGCCTCGAGCACGGCGGACCGGTCGCCGACCGCTCGGGCCCTGGCCACCAGGTCGGCGGGAGGGCCGACCGGTTGGGCCGGCCGGCCCGGCAGGAGCGACTCGCCGAGCAGCGCCGCCTCGACCTTGATCGCCACCGGGGTGGGCTCGTCGGCCGACAGGCGGTCGTGAGCCTCACGCAACAGGCCGAGCCGACCGCCGGTGTCGAACACGACCCGGTGGTCCGGCCCGGTCGCCAGCACGGCGTCGGCCAGGCGGACCGGATCGTCCATGCGCCTCGAGGCCTCGACGGCGGCGGCGAGGCTGTGGGCGGCCGCCGAGAGCTCGCCGCCCCAGGTCTGGACCGCGCCGAGGGCGATCAACAGGTCGCAGATGCGGTGCTCGGGCACGTCGAGCCCGTCGAGGGCGTCGAGGGCCCTGGTCAGCAGCCCGATGGCGCCGTCGACGTCGAAGCGGGCGACCGATCCCTGGGCGGCGTCGAGCGTGGTGGCCACGGCGTCGTCCGGATCGACGAGGGGCAGCGCACCGACGAGGTGGTTGGCCCGCTCGCCCGGCTGGCCCTCGACGCCCCGCTCGGCGATCACCTCGGCGAACCGGCGGTGCAGACGGGCCCGGAGGTTGCGGCCGATCTCACCGAGCACCGCCTCCCGCAGCAGCTCGTGGGCAAAGTGGTAGCGACCGAGCACCCCGTCGCTCGACTCGACGATCAGCCGCTCGGCCACGCCGTGGTCGAGCAGCGCCGCGGTGTCGTCCTCGTCGCGCCCGGCCACACGGGCCAGGATCTCCAGCTCGATGACCGGGCCGGCAACGGCCGCCGCCTTGACGACGTCGGCTGCGTCCCGACCGAGCCGCAGCATGCGCCCGTGGACGGCGGCCTGCAGGCTCTTCGGGGCCGCGGCCTGGATGTGGCCGAGCGTGAAGGGCCGCCCGAGCGCGACCTCGGCCTGCACCGCCTGCACCATCTCGTTGACCAGCAGGGGAACGCCGTGCCCGTTGGCCTGGATGAGCTGGGCCACCGCCGGGGCGCGGTGCTGCTCGCGCGATGGCATCACCTCGGCGACGAGCTCGGCGACGGCCGCGTCGTCGAGCGGCCCGAGCTCGACCGGGCGCCACTCGTGCTCGGCCAACCATCGGGCCACCGCGGCCATCGACGAGCGCCACGGGAGCATGCCGTCGTCGCCGGCCCCCTCGCCGGCCCCACCGTCGGCGAGGTCGGTGGTCTCGGGTCGCCCGGCGAAGACCATGGTCGGCGGGACCGCAGCCCGCTCCCCCAGGCGGTCGAGGGCGCTCAGGCTGGCCCGGTCGGCCCACTGGACGTCGTCGAGCAACAGCACCGGAGCGTCGTCACCGACGACGCCGGCGAGCGCGTCGACGGCCCGGTCGATGCGACGGTCGAGCCACGGGCCGGGATCGACGTCGACCGCGACCGACAGGCCGGGGCGGGTCTCGCCCCCGGTCGCCGCTGCGACCGGCTCGGGCCCGTCCACGGGCCCGAGATCGGCGAAGTCGCGAAGATCGCCGAGCGCCGTGGTGTCGTCGCGGCGACAGCGCCCATAGAGGACCCGCCGGCCGTCGCCGGCCAGCTGGGCGGCCAGGGCAGCGAGGAACCGGGTCTTGCCCATGCCCGGCTCGCCGACGACCACGACCGGCTGCGGCCGCCCGCCCGCACCGCCGGCGCCGTCGGCCCGGGCAACCGACGCCGGGTCGATCAGCTCGACCGCCGCCGCCAGCTCGGCGTCGCGGCCATGGAACGGAGCGGCCCCGAGTGCGGCCAGGGCGCCGGGCACCGGCGTGGCGACCGGCCGGTTCCGGTCGGCGTCGTGTCTGGATGGCTGGAAGACCCGCTGGTCGCTCGACAGGATCTGCAGCTGCAGGCGTTGCAGGTCGGGCGAGAGCCCGACGCCGCTGTCGTTCAGACGCTCCCGCAGGCGCTCGACGGCCTGGAGGGCCTCCCGGCGACGACCGCTCCTGGCCAGGGCGAGCGCGTAGCTCGATGCGAGTTGCTCGTCGTCGGGGTCGGCGTCGACCAGACGCTCCAGCTCGGGCAGGATCTCGAGATGGCGGCCGAGCTCGATGGCGGCGTCGATGCGGACCTTGATCGTCGCCACCCGCTCGCTGGTGAGGACGGCGACGTGGTCGACCACGACCGGCAGGTGGTCGTAGCCGGCGTAGGCCTCCTCGTCACGCCACCAGGTCAGGGCCTCGGTGGCCAGCCGGTAGGCCTCGGCGACGTCGCCGGCGCCGGCCGCCCGCCTGGCCGCCTCGCTCGCCTCCAGGAAGCGGCGGGCGTCGACGGTGACGACCTCCCGATCGAGTTCGTAGCCGTCCGTGCCACGGCTGGTCACCGGACGGCGGTCGAAGGTCTTCTCGAACGCCTTGTTGAGCTGCCAGACCGCGTTCTTGAGCCGGTCCATCGCCTTGCGGTGATCGTCTTCGCGACCCCAGACCTCCTCGACCAGGCGGTTCGACGACGCCAACAGCTCGGGGCTCACGGCCAGCACGATCAGCAGCTGATGGGGCTTGTTCGAGCCGAGGTCGAGGATGTCGTCGCCCCTGCGGGCGCGGACGGGACCGAGCACCTCGAGATCAACTGCACCCGCCGGTGCCGGTCCGACGGCTCCGCCCTCCGAGCCCTCCACCGGCCCCAGTGTAGGAGCGCGGACGGCCTGCCGTCCGGTTGAGGCCACCGGCGACGAGGCCCGTCCGGCTCTCACCGGGCTTTCACCCCGTGCCGTCACGCTGAAGCGGTCCATGGAGGAGGGACGATGCAGACGACACGCTCGGCGCCCCCGGCCATCGAACCGGCGGCGCCCGAACCGGCACGAACGACGACCGCGGGCGACCCGGCCGAGCCGCAGCACGATCGGATCCACCCCGCTCGCCGGCGACCGCGACGCCGGCCGACCGGTCTGGTCGAGCTGGTCGCCGCCGTCGAGGCCGGCACCCCGGGGGCGTGGGACGACCTGGTGGCCAGGCTCCTGCCGACGATCCGGGCCGCGGTCAACCGGTTCGACATCGACCCGACGCTACGCGACGACGCCGAGTCGGAGGCGCTGCGGGCCCTGTTCGAGCACCTCGACGCCATCGAGCAGCCGGAGAGGCTCCCCGGCTGGGTCTCACGAGTGGCCAGCAACGCGGCCATCGACCTGATCCGGGTCGATCAGCGCCAGCGGGAGGCGGCGATGGCCGAGGCGGCGTCGACGACCCTGGAGACGCTCGACCGGGATCGCCTCGTCGAGTCGGAGCTGCGGGCGGTGCTGGCCGACGCCGTCGGCCGGCTCAACCGGCGCGAGCGGATCGTGGTGACCAGCCGGCTCCTCACCGAGGAGCCGGAACCACTGAAGTCGATCCAGGCCCGCACCGGCGTGCCGAGCGGGGCCATCGGACCGACGCTCGGCCGCAGCCTGTCGAAGCTGCGCCGCGACCCGGCGCTGCGCCACCTGCTGGCGTAGGTCGGCGGTGGTGGCGGGCCCGGCGGCCCGGGCACCTCGCCACGGTCCCGCCGGACAGGCGGGCCGGGGAGGCCATCGGCGACGGCCGCCGGCCGGGGTCGTGCCGGCAGCCGTCGCGGGGCACGACGCCGATCAGGCGGCCAGCGCCGGCGGGCGGGAGCCGGGGACCGGACGGGTCGTCGGCGCGGTCACCCGCCCGAGGATCCGGTTGCGGACCACCGCCGGCGTCGACCGGTCGGTGAGGGCCGAGACCAGGTCGGGGTGGAGCCCGGCCGACCGGGCCGTGGCGGCGAGGGCGGCCAGCGTGTTGGCGTCGAGGACGTCGATGCCGTGGCGATCGACGATCGAGGTCAGCGTCAGCAGATCGTGGTGTTCGAGGTCGATGGACCGACCCCGGGTGGGGAACGTAACCGTGGTCATAGGGGCAACCTACGACGGACCGAAGGCAAGCTCCAGCGATTACTTCTGGTGCTGGCCATCAGCTATGCTTATGTTCGTGGCCAGCCTCCGCGAGCTCGACGTCCGGCACCTCCTCGCCCTCGAGGCGGTCGCCCGGGAGGGCACGTTCGGCCGGGCGGCGACCAGCCTCGGCTACACCCAGTCGGCCGTCAGCCAGCAGATCGCGTCGCTCGAACGCCTCGTCGACGGCCGGGTGTTCGACCGTCCCGGCGGCCCCCGCCCGGTCGAGCTCACCCCATTGGGCGACCGGTTGCTCGACGGCGCCCGCGACCTGCTCGGTCGGATCGACGCGCTCGACGCCGATCTCGAGCGGTTCCGCACCGGCGAGGTCGGTCGGCTCACGATCGGCACGTTCCAGAGCGCGTCGGCCACGCTCCTCCCGGCTCTCGTGGCCCGCCTGCGCCAGCAGCATCCCCAGGTCGAGATCAACGTGTTCGAGTCCGACGTCGACGAGGTGCTGGAGGATGCGCTGACCCGGGGTGAGCTCGACCTGAGCTTCACGGTCGGTGACTGGGGTGACGGCTTCACCACCACCAAGCTCCTGGCCGACCCGTTCGTCGTGGTGGCCAGACCGGGTCAGTTCCCGGCCGGGCCGGTCCCGGTGGCCCGGCTGGCCGACGAGCCGCTGATCGGGCAGCACCTCAACTCGTGCCAGCGGCTCAACGAGGCCGGCCTGCGCGAGCGGGGCCTCGATCCCGACTACGTGTTCCGGACCAACGACAACGGCACGGTCACCGCCATGGTCCGCTCGGGCCTCGGGGTCGCAGTCCTCCCGCTGCTCTGCGTCGAGCCGGACGACCCCCGCCTGGCCCTCCATCCGATCGATCCACCGATGCCCGATCGGGCCATCGGCCTCTGCTGGCGGGCCGGTCGCTCCCTGGCCCCGGTGGCCGAGCGGTTCGTCGAGCTGGCCGGCGAGCTCGGCGCCGAGGTGGGCGCCCGCTCGGTCCCCGCCCTGGGCTGATCCGGCCGGCTCGAGCTCCCGGTCTCGACGACAGGCCCTTGGACCCTGGTGGCCCCACCGCGGGCCGAGGCTACGGTGACCGGGTGAGTGCCATCGTCGACATCATGACAACCGAGCCGACCACGATCGAGCGATCGAGCCCCCTCTCCGAGGCGTACGACATCCTCAATCGGGCCCCGTTCCACCATCTGATCGTGGTCGAGGGCGACGATCCGGTCGGCATGGTCGCCAGCAGCGACATCCTGCGGCTCGTGTACGACGCCGACGGGACCGATGAGCAGCGGCTGCGGACGTTCCTCGACCACCAGTTCGTGATCGACGACGCCATGACCGAGGAGCTGCGCACGATCCCGAGCTCGGCCTCCATCCGCGACGCCGCCGGGGCGTTGGCCGACGGGCTGGCCCACTCGGTGCTCGTGATGGACGAGGGCAAGCTCGTCGGGATCGTGACGACGACCGACCTGGTCCGTCACCTCCGCGACAGCGGCTGACCGGCACGGCCGCCGGTCGGCCACGGCCGACGGCCAACGATCAACGGCCGGCGACGGCCTCGGGATCGACCGGCGCCGTCGTCGCCCCCTAGGGTTTGGGGACAGCCGATCCTGGAGGCCGTCGATGACCGTCCTGCACCCGCGAGGGGTCAACCACCTCGCCCTGTCGACCACCGACATGAAGGCCCAGCTCCAGTTCTGGTGTGACGTGCTGGGCTGCCCGCTCAAGGCCCTGTACTGGATGCACGGCGTCGACGGCTGCTACCACGGCTTCGTCGAGCTCGCCCCCGACAGCTACGTCGCCTTCGTCCAGCACCCCGAGAACGGCAAGGAGATCGAGTGGGGCGTCAGCCACGCCGGCTCGCCGGGCGGACCGGTGACCGCCGGGGCCATGCAGCACGTCGCTTTCCATGTCGACACCATCGACGAGCTGCTGGCGCTGCGGGATCGGATCCGCAGCCGCGGCGTGCAGGTGATGGGCCCGATCGACCACGGCTTCATCCAGTCGATGTACTTCGCCGGCCCCGAGGGCCTGACCCTGGAGATCGCCACCGGCTCCGCCATCGACGAGCGGGCCTGGATCGACCCCGAGGTGACCGGCCTGTGCGGGATCACCGAGGCCGAGTTGGCGGAGCTGGTCAGCCCCGCCGCCTACGAGCGGCCCGAGGCCCCGGTGCCCCAGCCACCGTTCGCCGACGCCCCGTTCCACATGTACCCGCCCGAGCGGTGGAAGGAGACGATGTCGGTCCCCGACGACGTGATGTGGGAGCACGCCAGCGAGACCACACCCCCGGTGCAGGTCGAGGGATAGCGGCCACGGGCCACCGCCCGCTCAGCGGGTGCGGCTGAGCTGTGGCGACTCGACGCCGCAGTGGAAGCGGCCGCCGTCGTCGGCGTCGACGGCCTCGGGCGCCCCGATCGGGATGCCCTCCTCGACGGGTCGACCGTCGAACAGCAGGGCCGACGACAGCGCGCCGAGGCCGACGAGGGCCGCGCCGACGTACATGGCGTCGTCGAACCCCGCGGTGAGCTGCTCGGGATCGGACAGCGCGCCGCCGGTGAGGCCGACCAGCGGTGGCACGGCGGCGACGGTCAGCAACTGCCCGGTCCGGCTGATGGCGTTGTTGACGCCGGACGCCACCCCGGCCCGATCGTCGGGGATCGACCCGAGGGCGGTGGCGGTCACCGGGGCGACGCTGGCGGCCAGGCCGAGGCCGAAGACCAGCACCGCCGGGAGCACGTCGGCGAGGTAGTCGTCGCCGGGGCCGATCCTGGCGAAGAGCACCATCCCGGCGGCGATCAGCAACGGCCCGATCGTGAGCGGGAGCCGAGGGCCGATCCGCCGCGACACCGAGCCGGCGGTCGACGACAGGGCCAGCATCAGGATCGTGATCGGCAACAGGGCGAGGCCGGCGGCCACCGGCTGCCAGCCGAGGGTGACCTGGAGCTGGATCGTGAGCAGGAAGAAGACCATCCCCATCCCGCCGTAGACCAGCAGCGTGACGATGTTGGCGGCCAGGAACGGGCGGACGGTCAGCAGGTCGAGCGGGACCAACGGGTGGGGATGGCGGCGCTCGTTCAGGCCGAGGGCGAGCAGCGACACGACGGCAACGACGACCGCCACCGTGTCGACGGCACCGAATCCGCCGTTCGGCCCCTCGATCAGGGCGAACGAGGCCGCGCCGAGGGTGACGGTAGTCAGCACGGCGCCGACGGTGTCGAGGGGCTTGCCGGCCGAGGACCGGTCGAACGACTCGGGCACGCCCCGGCTCAGGATCAGCACGGCCACCGCAACCGGCAGGTTCACCAGGAACACGAGCCGCCACGACACGTCGACCAGGAGGCCGCCGACGAGGGGACCGATGGCGCCGGCCACCCCGCCAAGCCCCGACCACTGCCCGACACCACGACCCCGGTCGTCCGGCCGGAGGGTGGCCTCGATGATCGCAAGCGAGCCGGGGGTCAGCAGGGCCCCGCCGACGCCCTGCAGCAGCCGGGCGGCGATGAGGACCTCGGTGTTGGGGGCCAGGGCGCACAGCACCGAGGCCACAGCGAACCAGGCGACACCGAACCGGTAGATGCGGAGCCGGCCGAACCGGTCGCCGAGGTTGCCGCCGATGAGGATCAGGGAGGCGATCGTCAGCAGGTAGGCGTTGGCCACCCACTGCTGCTCGCCGGTGCTGGCGTCGAGATCCCGGGCCAGGGTGGGGAGGGCGACGTTGACGACCGTGGCGGTCAGCATGGCCACGGCCGAGCCGGCCACCGTGGTGGCGATCACCGAGCGTCCCTGGGGGCTGTCGAGCGCGACCTCGCCGGCCGCGGGGGCTGTCATGGGCCAACCCTCCCACAGACCGGGCGCCGGCCGTGGTCTCGGCCGGAGAAATCCGCCCCACCGGTAAACCTCACCGGCCTCCGGGTGGTGTGGATGGTGTGCATGGAAGACTCGACACCATGGCGCCTCCACCGACCAGCGGTCCCGAGCCGCCCGGCTACGGGCCGTTCTACCGGCGCGAGCTGCCGGCGCTGACCGCCCTGGCCGCAGCCGTGGCCGGCAACGACCTGGTGGCCGAGGACCTGGCCCAGGAGGCGCTGGTCCGGGCCTACCGGCGCTGGGACGTCGTGTCGACCTACGACAAGCCCGGGGCGTGGGTGCGTCGGGTGACGATCAACCTCGCCCTCTCGGCCAGGAAGCGGGCCACCTCCGAGCTGAAGGCCCGGCTCCGGCTCGGGCCGGCGCCGACCCTGACGCCGGCGCCGGCGATCCACGACGACGTGTGGTCGGCCGTCCGCCGGCTCCCCGGCCAGCAGCGGGCGGCCGTTGCCCTGCACTACCTGGAGGACCGCCCGGTGAGCGAGATCGCCGAGATCCTCGACTGTGCCGAGGCCACGGCCAAGGTCCACCTGCACCGGGCCCGGGCGAGCCTGGCCGCCCGACTCGACCCGACCCGGCTCGATCACACCGATCCCGACCCGACCGAAGGAGCCGACCGATGACCGCCGAGGATCGCATCCGAGCCGCGTTCGGCGACCTGTCCGACCGGGCCGCCAACAGCTCCGCCGGCGCCGCTCGAGCCGTGCCCGGCGCCGATGGCTCGGGCCGAGGCGGCGGCTCGCCGAGCCCCTGGCTCCGGCCGGGGCTCGCCGTCGCCGGGCTGGCGGTCGTGGTGGCCGCCGGTGCCGCCGTCGTCGCCATCGGCGGCGGGGGCGACGACGGCCAGCAGGTGGCCACCGAGACCCCGACGTCGCTCGACGACGGCGACGCCGCCGACGCCGGGCCGGACGACGGCCAGCCGGTCGTCACCCCCGACGACGGCGACGACGGGGAGGACCGTGACGACACCGAGTCGACGACCGGCCCGGCCGCCGACCCGATCCTCGTCGCCGGCCGGTACCGGGTGACCACGGCGGTGGTGGCCGCCGATGCCGCCGACCCGTTCCTCAACGTCCGGGCCGGCGCCGACGCCGGCTCGGCGCTGGTGGCCAAGCTGCCGGCGACCTATGCCGGGCTGGAGGCCACCGGCCGGACCGAGCTGGCCGCCGACGGCGGAACCTGGCTCGAGGTGGTGCTCCTCGATCCCGTGGTGCTGGCCGACCCGTCCTCGGCCGACGACGGCCCCGGTGTCCCGGTGGCCGGATGGGTCAACGCCGGCTTCGTCGAGGCGCTGCCCGATGGCCTGGACGTCACGACCGACGAGGTCCCGGCCTGCGCCGGCGGTGACGGGGCGGCGGCCGGCGCCGGGGGACTCGACGACGCCCACGTCTACGCCGTTCGGTCCGGCTACGTGTCCCGCGACTGTCTCCGCATCGTCCTGACCTTCGGAGCGGGTCAGGCCCCGTTCGTCTGGAGCGACCTCCCGCCCGGGACCGGCCCGGCGGCCGCGCTCCCGACCGTCTTCACCGCCATGAGCGGGGGCTCGGGTGTCGTGGTCGACCTCGGCCCGGTCGGCTCGGCCTGGCCCGGTGCCACCGAGACCGGTGACGGGGTCTACGTCGCCAGGGCCGACGACGGCGCCCTCGACCTCGTCGTCCCGACCCCCGCCAGGGAGGCCGGGGTCACCGCCCTGCCAGACCGGGGCCTGATCGTGGTCGACCTCGTCGTCGAGTCGGCTCCGCCAGCCGACGATCAGGGCGTGGTCCTGCTCTCGCCGACCATCGTCGCCGCCGGGGCGATCGACGTGACCGGCCTGGCCCGACCCTTCGAGGCGACGCTCGGTGTCGAGGTCGTCGACCTCGACGGCAACCCCGTCGAGGCCGTGTTCTCGGGCAGCGACTTCCTCGGCACGGTCCGCGCAACCGAATACGGGGTCAGGACGACGGACTGGGTCGAGGCCTGGGGCCGGTTCGCCGTCCGGGTCGAGGACCTCGCTCCCGGCACGTATCTCCTCCGACTCGACCCGAGCGGCGGGGCCGAGGCCCCGGAGCCGAGGGTGGTCCGCTTTGCGATCGAGGACGCCGGGGACGCACCCTCGCTGGCCGACGAGGACGAGCTCGCCGTCGCCAACGCCCTGATCGACGTCGCCAACGGCGCGCCGATCACGCCGGTCCCGCTGGCCGACCAGGTGGCGCTGGCCCTCGGCCCCGTCGTCGATCGAACCGTCCCCGCCGACGAACTGGCCGAGCCGGGAGCCTGGGCCTTCGGCGCGCCGGACGGGTTCGCCGGCTTCTCCGGGCCCTTCAACCCGCTCGACCAGTTGCGTCGGTCGGGCAAGCGCATCACCACCGGACCGGTCGGCCACTGCGCCGGCCCACCGCGGGACTGGCCGATCGAGCTCGACGGGCTGCGCCAGGTCAACATCGAGCCGATCGGGATCGACTCGTGCATCGACTGGTACGGCGTGCACCTGTTCCTCGACGACGACGGCCGGATCGCGGGGGTCGTCCTCGACCTCTTCGGCCCGTGAACCGACCCGAGTCCGTGACCGGCACCGGCGCCGCCGCCCCAGGAGAGAGGGGACGGCGGCGCCGCCGATCAGCCGCTGGTCATCGGTAGTAGCCGAGGACCACGCCGCGGGCGTGGGTCGATGGCGACCCGTCGTTGTTCCGGGTGTTGACGAACAGGTCCATCTGACCGGCCGCCGAGAGCGGGACGACGACGGCGTTCGAGTTGTTCATCGCCGGCGACAGCGGGGCGAAGTTGAGAACGCCGCCGGTCGGGGTCGAGCCGGTTGCGTAGGCCCGGAAGTTGCCGACGATGTTCGGGGTGATGGCCACGAGGTTGACCAGCACCGCCGACGCCCCGGCCGGAACCCCGCAGGTCCCGCCGTTGCCGCCGCCCTGGGTGGCCAGGCCCGATCCGGTGACCTGGTAGGTGGTCACCCCGCCGCTGCCCGACTCCCGCAGGCCGAGGAAGCCGCCGCTGGCCCCCTGGCCGTTCCTGGTGTCGAAGAAGGCGCAGGGGTTGAGCTCGTTGTAGTCGTCGCCGACCTCGTCCGACAGGTAGCCGAGGGCGACCAGCCGGACGTGGACCGTCGGTGACCCGCTGAGCGAGCCGATGTCGACCGCCATCGTGCCGGCCGCGGTCAGCGGCACGACCACCGTGGTGGCGTTGTTGATCGGGAGGTCGGCGAAGTACGTCACCGGCTCGGTCGCCGTGCTGCCGCCCGTCCCGGCGGCCAGGAAGCCGGCCCCGCCGTCGGCCCCGACGGCGACCAGGTTGGCCACGATGGCGTCGGCCCCGGCCGGGATGCCGCAGTTGGAGTTGCCGCCTCCCTGAGCGGGGCTGAAGTTGCCGATCACGTCGACGTCCGGGTACGCCGCCCCCGGCCCGAACGGCCCGAGGAAGGGGCCGGACGGTCCCTGGTTCTCACGGCTGTCGGCGAACGCACATGGCGTGACGCCGTTGTAGGTCAGCGTGCCGTCGGTCGAGTAGTAGCCGACCACGACCAGGCGAACCCCGGTGGCGGAGTTGTTGGCGAAGATGTCGACGTCGCCACTCGAGCCGAGCGGAACGGCGACGGTGTTGGCGTTGTTCAACCCATTGTCGATGTAGTTGACGACGCCGCCGTTGGCCACGACACCCGACTCGGACAGCCGCAGGTTGCCAACGCCCTGGGCGTCGGTGGCCGAGATCGTGTACAGCACCCCGGTTGCCCCGGTCGGCACGCAGGTCGTGACCGGTACGCCCTGGTTGCCGGGGAGGGTGCCGGCCACGCCGATCGTCCTGGTGGTGTTGGCCGGGATCGGTCCGCCGAGCGACCCGCCGGCGGTGTCGGAGTCGTAGACCGGGCACGGCTGGGGCAGGACGGTCAGGTCGAAGGCCGGCGGCACCGCCTGCAGGGCCTGGACGAGCCCGTGACCGCCCAGCGGGTCGACGCCGGGGGTCTCGATGTCGAGCGCGGTGTCCTTCAGCCGGTCGTAGACCTGGTCCGGCCGCAGCGTCGGCTGGCCCTCCAGCATCAGCGCCGCCACCGCCGCGGCGTGGGGGGCGGCGGCGGAGGTGCCGAAGAAGTTGGGGAACCCGTCGCCCTCGAAGTCGCTGCCGAAGAAGGTGGTGTTGGTCCCGTCCGGGGCCGAGATGTCGGGCTTGAACCGGGTCACCGGCGCCCCGGGTAGGGGCGAGCCGTTCGAGTCGAAGTAGAACGGCAGGTCGCCGCCGAGGCTGGAGAACGGCTCGACGTTGATCTCGGGCCCGGGCGGGTAGATGCCGCCCTGGTCGATCTCGTCGTAGAGCACGGCGGCCACCGACATGGCGCCGGCGGCGGCCGAGTGTCCCCAGGTCTGGGCCGCATTGAACACCGGTGCGCCCGACGTGGTGGTGCCGTAGCCGAACGAGGCGTCGGCCCCGGGGATCACGATCCGGAACCGGGTGTCGGACTGGGAGCCGCAGACGTGGTCGACCGCGATCCAGATCGTCCGGTTGGTTGCCTGGGGCAGGAACTGGACGCCCTCGAGCGGGTCGCCGGCCCTGGCGCCGGTGCTGCAGCCCTGGGCGTTGCCGAAGATCGCGATGTTGCCGGGCGAGCAGGTGGGGTCGAGGCACAGGACGAGGTCGAGGTCGACCGCGGCCCCAGGGCCGATCCCACCGGTGACGAAGGGCTGGTTCCACTGCAGCAGGAGCCGGCCACCGGCCCCGGCCGGGATCGTGAGCGGCATCAGGTTGTTGACCGCCGGGCCCGGGTCGAAGTCGTGGAGGTCGTCGCCGAAGGTGACGTCGTCGGCCGGGTCGGAGTCGCGGAACGTCTGGTCGACGCCGAACCGGGCGAAGTTGCCGGCCGAGGAGAAGTAGGGCACACCGGCGTCGAAGGCGTCCTGGGCCGCCTTGGCCACCAGCCCATCCTGGAACATCGGCTCGGCGAAGTAGATGATGTCGTCGACGACGACGTCGGCCCCGCAGTCGACGAGATCGCCGATGCCGACGGCGAAGTCGGCCTCGGACACGAAGGCGGTTCGGAACGTCAGGTCGGCGCCGGGGGCCAGGTCGTGGATCAGCTCCATCATCGCCCGACCCTCGTCGCTGAACGAGCCGGGGTCGGGGGCGAGGTTGCCGACGCTGGCCGGCAGGTCGCTCGTCGCCTGCGACGAGGTGCCGGTGGTCGACCGGTTGCAGCCGCCGCCGCTGGTCGAGCCGGCGCTGAGCGAGTTGAACGAGTCGGACATCACGCCGATCTCGACGCCGGACCCGTCGACCCCGACGGCGGCCCTGGCCGCCGCGGCACCGATCGACTGGTCGGCCTGGCTGGTGACCGAGCCGACCGCCTTCTCGGCCCCGTGGTTGCCCCGGATGTGGACCACGGCATCGATGGCGGCCAGGGCGGCCAACCGAGCGCCGTCGGCCTGGCCGGTGACGAGGTCGAACTGGGGGAACACGCCGGTCGGCTGGAACCCGGTGGCCCGGATCTGGCGCTCGACGGCGGGGGTCAGGTCGTCGACCGTGATCTCGACGTCTGGCTGCCCGTCGCGGACGACGATGGACGAGCTCAGGCCGAGCTCGTTCGGGGCGGCCGCGCCGTTGGCCGCGGCGAGCACGTCGGCGGCCACCTTGGCCCGCTGGCCGTCGGCGGCGGCTGCGGCGACGGCCGGCCGGGGTCGCTCGGCCGCACCGGGCTCCAGCTCGACGCCTCGGAGGCCGTCGACGACGGGAGCGGGGGCGACGGGGTCAGGATCCTGGCCGAGTGCCGGGGCGGTGGTGGCGGCGGCGACCAGCAGGAGCACCGCTGCGGCGACGAGCCACCGCTGCCGCCACCGTCCGGGCGCGCCGTCGCCCGCCGTTGCCCGAGTGGTACCGCCCATTGCACACCTCCGCCTCGCCACCGCCGGGTCCGATCCCGGCGGTGCGAATCCCCGCGGAACCTAGCACAGCGCCAGGCGACCCCAACAGTGTTGAATCCTGCTCACCCCGGGACACCGGTCGGCCACTCGGGCCACCGCTCGGTCAACAGCGCCCGGGCTGCGGTGCGGTCGAACGGCTGGACCTCCTCCCCTGCGACATCGACCGATGTCGACGTCAGGTCGGCCAGGCCGCCGAAGCGACCGTCGAGGCGGGCCAGCAGTGGATCGGTCCTGGTGGCGATCCGTCGCCGCAGCCCGGGCGGCAGGACGGGTCGGCCGCTGGCTCCACCCGGTCCCCCGGTGGCGCGGGCGCCCGCGGCCGACGAGTCGAGGAGGCGCGTCTGTGCCTCGGGCCCGGCGGCCTCCCGGACGAGCACCGAGGCGTGGACCGTGACCAGATCGGGTGTCGGGTGTCGGCGCGGGCGGGGTCGGTCGAGCAGGAGCGCGGCCGCCGGTTCCAGCCCGGGGACGGTGACCACGTCGGCCACCACGTCGCCGCCGGGCCAGTCGGCCGGGCGGTAGGGCCGCACCTCCAGTCGGGCCCGCACGCCCGACGCCCCGGCCACCAGACGGTCGACCTCGTCGCCCCATCGGCCGAGCTGGGCCAACCGGTCGACCGCCCGACCGACGATGGGGTTGATCGGGGCGGGCAGCGAGCGCAGGGCCACCAGCCGACGGAGCGCCCGCTCGGTGGTGGCCATGCGGCACCGTTGGAGGAACGCCGCCTCGGCGAAGTCGACCGGGGCGCGGAGGTAGGCCAGGACGACGACCTCGTCGATGCCGGGGGTGTCGGCGAGCCGGTCGAGGAGGCGGGCGATGCGCCGAGGCGGCAGCGGCCAGAGCGCCTCCGAGCTGAGGACCATCGTGTCGGCCGCCACCGTCGGCAGGGGCGGGGGCTGCGGTCGCCGACGGTCGGCCAGGCCGAGGTGATCGGGCCGGCCGTCGAGGTCGGGGTACCAGATGCCGACGTCGACGAGCTCTCGCCGCCGGTCGGCGAGGGCCGCCTGGAGCGCCGTCGATCCGGTCTTGTCCGAGCCGATGTGGACGACGGCCCGCCTGACGGTCGCCCGCTCCCCCGCCACGCTCACCGCGACGACCCGGTCTCGGCGGTGGTGGCCGGCGCCGGGTGCCGACCGGGCAACCAGCGGTCGAGCCCGAGGTGCCACCAGCGGTGGGTCGGGAACACGACGGTGAGCAGCGGGAGGGCGACGACAACCGGCTCGACGTAGAGCCGCCAGAACGGCAGCAGGGCGAACGACCCGGCGACGACGATGAGCGGCCACGGGTCGCCCGAGCGGCGCCGAACGCGGCGAGCCCCGGCGAGCCCGACCAGGTGGCCCCAGGCGAGCGCGGCCAGTCCGAGCACCCCGGTGGCGGCGAGCGAGGCCCCGATCTCGTCGTGGCTGTTCCACCGGTGGCCGGGTTGACCGACGTCGATCAGCAGGTCGCGGTCGCCGACGCCGAGCCCGTTGCCGACGATCGGCCGCTCGCGCCAACGGTCGAGGCTGGCCTCGAAGATGCCACCCCGGATGCTGGTGATGTTGTCGGCCTGCGGTCTGGCCTGCTCCCGGTCCCACAGGTCCCGGACCGGTCCGACGAGGGTGGCGACGGCCACGACGGCGGCCAGGACGACGATGGCGGGCAGGAGCAGGCGGCGCCAGCAGAGGGCGAGGCCGACCAGCGTGGCCACCGCCGCGGCCAGCCAGAACGCACGCTTCTGGGCCAGCAACAGGAGCGCGACGCCGACCAGCGTCGGACCGGGGACGAGGGCGAGCCACCGGCCGGAGCCCGGCTCGGGCCCGAGGCCGTCGAGTTGGCGCCAGACGACGGTGGCCAGGAGGGCCAGCCCGATCCAGCCGACCACGTGGGGTCCCGAGCCGAGCGCCGGGGCGGCCAGGGCGACGCGGACGATGGGGGCCGCCAGCGATTGGAAGGCGTCGTCCGGGGCGAGCGCAGCTCCGGCGACGACCAGCGTGGCCAGGCCGCCGACGAAGCGGGTGAACAGTTGCCGGGCGACCGCCCGGTCGAGCCAGACCGCCGTCTGGGCGAACACCACCAGCAGCAGCACGACGCGGATGGATCGTGGCCACGACGCGGCCGGCGACCCCGAGGTGGCGGCGGCGACGGCGAGGACGACGGCGAAGACCACGATCCAGGGAGCGATGGCGACGGTGCGGGGCCCGGGGCGGTCGCCGCCATCCGGCGTCGGCGGCGAGACGAGGGCGACGATGGTGGCGCCGGCGGCGGCGAGGACGAGCACGGCAGCGACGACCTGCGGACCCCGGTCGCCTCCCAACCAGTCGGGCCCCGGCACGAAGGACAGGGCGGCCAGCTGCCAGGCCAGCACCAGGAGCCGTTGGCGGGGCGGCCGCACCTGGCGGGCCTCGACGAGCACCCAGACGGCGGCGAGGACCACGTAGGCGACCGTGACGAGCGCCGTCATGGCTCGTCGCTCCTGGCGGCGGCGAACCAGGCCCCGGCCAGCAGGGCGATCAGGTTGCCCGAGCTGGAGAAGAGCAGCGGGTGGTCGACCGCCATCCCGAGCAGCGCCACGCCCAGCCCTGCGGTCAGGCCGAGCGGAGCCCGGCGGTGGGGGGCCGGGCCGAGGCGGCGACCGAGGACGACTGCGGCGACGACGAGACCGGCGACGGCGACGGTGCCGCCGGTGGCCAACAGGTCCAACACCGGTTGATGGGCGTGGACAACCGGCGTGCGGTCGGGGGCGGTGATGGCGGCCGAGTGGAGGCCGAACCGGCCGGGGCCGACGCCGGTCACGGGTCGCTCGACCACGGCCCGGATCGCCTGACCCCAGATCTCGGGCCTCGAGAGCGTCGCCGGCCCCGGCGTGTTGACCGGATCGAGACGGTCACCCCACCGGCCCGACGCCAACCCGGCGCCGACCGCCGTCACCGCGACCGCCAGGCAACCGCAGACGGCCGACCACCGCGGGGCGCGGCGCCGGCCGTCCGCCACCCCGGCCGGAGCCATCCGGTCCGCCCGGCGAGCGGCCGTCGAGGCCGCGACGACGGAGCCGGCAGCGACGAGCAGCACCGACCCGACGCCGGACCGGCTGAGGGTCAGGCCGAGCGCAACGGCGGTGAGGAGGGCAACCGCCAGCAACGTCGCCGCCCGCCCCGTCGGCCGGTGAGACCCTGGTCGGCGGGAGGCGACCGCCTCGACGGCGAGGACCACCGCCGCCGGGGCCAGGGAGGCGGCGGCCACGTTGGCGTGGGAGAAGGGGCGGGTCAGGCGGACGACGCCACGGGTCTCGGAGACCTGGCCGACCAGGTGACCGGAGCCCAACCGGTCGCCGCCCGCGGCCAGCACCGCCAGCCCGATCACCGCGGCCGTCCCGGCGCCGACGGCGAGCCCGGTCACCAGCGCGTGACGGGCCGCCGGCCGGTCGATGACGGTCGCCGCGGCGACGAAGGCGAGGCCGAGCACCAGCGCCCGCACGGCGATCGCCCAGCCGACCGAGGGGTCGGGCGAGGCCAGGGTGGCGACGACGAGACCGGCCACCACGGCACCGACGGCGAGCGCCGCCGCCCGATCCACCCGCGATCCGGAGGCCACGACGGCGACGGCGGCCAGGGCGGCGGTGAGCAGCAGCAGCGGCCGCAGGTGGAGCTCGGTCAGGCCATCGGGAGGCAGCGCCAGGTCGTAGGGACTGACGACGGCGATGGCGGCGACCGACGCAACCGCCAACCGGGGCCGACCGTCGAGCGCAGAACCGACGGGGCTCGGCCCCGCCGTTGCGCCGCCGGCGGTGGGACCGCCGACGGTCGGGCGCTCCGCCGACCGGGTGACGACGGCCGGCGCGGTCATCGGGCACCGAACTCCGCCGGCACCGGCGCCAGCACGTCGATCCGGGCGCCGAGGTCACGCCGCACGAACCACCACTCCATCGGTCCGACCACGGCGTTGGCGGCGGCGACGCCGATCGCCACACCGAGCACGCCGAGCGGAACGGCCAGCGCCCCGGCCACCACGGCCAGCACGCCGACCCCGATCAGCGACGAGGCGGCCAGCCGGTCGCGGCGGTCGGACATGAGCAGCGTCTGGGTGGTCGAACCGGTGACGCTGTTGACCAGCGCCCCGACCACGAGCACCCGGAGGAAGCCGGCGGCCGGACGGAAGTCGTCGCCGAGCAGGCCGAGGAGTTGGGGGGCGAGCAGGCCGACGGTGGCGAAGAGGGGGAGCTGGACGGCGAGGGCCCGGCGAGCGGTGGTGACGGCGAGGGCGACCGTCGACGCCGGCAGCGCCTGGCCCCGCGACGCCAACTCCGGGGCCGTCACGAAGCGGGTGGCGGTGGTCGGCAGCAGGCTCATCTGCTCGAGCCGGGCGGCCGTCCCCAGACCGCCGACCTCGGCCGGTGTGCCGGCCGCCCAGCCGACCGCCCCGGCGAGCAGGTCGCGAGCCTGACCCCCGACGGCGAAGACGAACAGCGATCCGCTGCGGCGCCACGGCTCGATCGGCGACCAAGCGGCGCCGCCCGGTCGTGCGTCCTGGCCACCGAGGCGGGTCACGACCACCACGCCGACGACGGCCAGCGCACACCAACCGACGAGGAAGGCGGCGGCGGCCCTGGCGGCGGTCATCGACAGCGGCAGTGCGGCGAAGGCGAGCAGGCGGGCGACCGGCGGTCCGAGCTCGCCGACGATCAGCGCCGCCGCCGGACGGCGCCCGCCCCGCAGCACCTGGGCGGCGAAGAGGACGACGTTGAGCGGAGCGGCAGCGGCGATGGCCAGGGCCAGGGCGGCCCGGTCGAGACCGCTCGGCAACGGGACGACGGCAACCGCCAGCAGCAGGGGGGCGACCACCGCGACCGTGCCGAGCAGGAGCGGTCGGCCGAGGGTGACGGCAACCGCGCGGGCCGATTCGGGCCGGGGGCCGATCTCGGCCAGGGCCAGTCGGTCGAGCCCGGCCCTGGCGACCAGGGCGACCAACCCGGCGGCGGCGATCGCCAGGACGTAGACCCCGAACTCGGCGGCGCCGAGGAACCGGGCCAGGATCAGGCCGACGACGGCCCGGGAGGCGATGGCCCCGCCCCGAAGGCTCCCCGCCGAGGCGATGCGTCGAGCGTCGAGGGCCGCGGTCATGCTCGATCCGGCCGACGTGGCGCGTCGTCGCTGTCGTCGTCGGCGTCGGCGTCGGCGTCAGCGAGAGGGGCGACGGGCAGCGCGGCCGCCCGGGTGACGGCGGCCGGAGCCACCTCGGCCGCCCCGGCCGCCCGGCGGCCGCCCAGCGCCTCGTCGATCACCCGCCCGATGCCGTCGTGCATCGCGTCCAGCGTGAACCGACGGCAAGCGTCTGCGGCTGCGGCCGCGGCCAGCGAACGGGCCTCGGCCGGATGCCGGCGCCGGTGCTCGATCCGGTCGGCCAGCGCCGCCGGGTCACCGGGCTCGACCAGCCACCCGGTCCGGCCGTGGTCGACGATCTCACGGGGCCCGCCGGCGGCGGCCGCCACAACCGGCGTGCCGGCCAGCATGGCCTCGACGACGACCCGGCCGAAGGGCTCGGGTGCGGTCGAGCTGTGGACCACGAGATCGCTGGCGGCCATGATCCGCCCGGGGTCGGTGCGGAACCCGGTGAAGACCACCCGGTCCTCCACGCCGAGCCGACGGGCCAGCGACCGGAGCTCGGGCTCGACCTCGTGCTCGCCGAACAGCGCCTCGCCGACGATCAGGCCCGTCGCCGCCGGCACCCGGGCCAGCGCCCGGAGGAAGACGTCCTGTCCCTTCCACGGCGACAGGCGGCCGACGTGGGTGGCGACGAACGCGCCCCGATCGACGCCGAGCTCGGCGCGAACCGCAAGCCGATCGGCGGCGGCCGCATCGGCCCCGACCGGGCCGGGCGGGGCGAAGCCGTAGTGGACCACCCGGACCCGGTCGGCCCGACCGCCGGCGGCCACGAAGGCCCGGGCGGTGGCCGCGGAGTCCGCGATGACCCGCCGGCAGGCGGCGTTGGCCACGGTGACCGCCAGGCGCACGTTGGCGGCCGAGAAGTGGTCGGGGCCGAGGATGTCGTGCAGGTGCCAGACGAGCGGCGTCCGGCTCCGGACCGAGGCCAGCGCCCCGACCAGGAGCGCCTTCTGGGAGTTGGCGTACAGGAGGTCGTTGGTCGCGGCCCGGACGCTGACCTGCCGGGCGAGGCGCAGCAGCTCCGGCCCGGCGGCCAGCCCGGCCACCGGACCGCTCTCCCGCCGCACCCGCCGGAGGTCGCCGACGCTGCCGGCGATGACCTCGACCGCCGTCCCGTCCCGCTCGAGCAGCTGGCGGAACGGCCCGTCGGCGAACAGCAGCACCCGGCCGCGGCGATAGGGGGCGACGACGTCGCGCAGCGCCAGCTCACCCCCGCCGAGGGCGCCGGTCTGGTCGAGGAACAGCACGCGGGCCCCGCTGGCCCCGGCCGCTCCGCCTGCGGCGTCGTCGGCGATCAATCCGTCAACCCCCGCCCGAGGCCGGCGACCACCGCCCGCAGGTACGCCAACGACGAGGCCCGCTGGTAACGGACCGCCAGCGACAGCAGCCGAACGACGTTGACGACCGTGTAGGGACCGGCGGTGAGCTGGTGGCGCCGGCGCTGGCGGTGACGGACGAACAGCAGGCGGCTGCGGATGGCGTGCTCGACCGATCGGGGGGTGAGGGTCCGCAGGCCATCGGTGGCCTCGGAGCGGTGGTGCACCACCTCGGCGGTCAGCTCGACGTCGACCGACCAGCCGGCCTCGGCCAGGCGGAGCGACAGGTCGACGTCCTCCCAGTAGAGGAAGAAGCGCTCGTCGAACCCGCCGACCGACCGCCAGGCGTCACTCCGCACGAGGAGCGCACAGCCGTTGAGCCAATCGGTGCGCGACCGGCCCCCGCCGGGCGGAGGGAGGGCGGCACGATCGACCGGACGGCCGAAACCGGGTCGTGACAAGCGGGCCAGGCCGGGCGCGAAGCCACCGCCGGCGAACCAGACCCGCCCGTCGGCCGTGACGATCAGCGGGCTGATGGCGCCCCGATCGGGTCGCTCGTCGATGGCGTCGACCAACCGCGTCAGGGCGCCGGGCCCGACCTCGGCGTCCTGGTTGACCAGGAAGAGGGTGTCGACCTCGGCGGCCGTCCGCAGCGCCTCGGCCCCCCGGTTGCAGGCGGCGCCGAACCCGACGTTCGTGTCGTTCACGATCCGCTCGACACCGAGCTCGGCCGCGACGCAGGCCCCGGCGGCGCGGGCCGTCGCCGTCTCGCTGTTGTCGACGATCACGATCCGATCCGGGCCCCGATCGCCTCGCTGCAGGGCCGAGACGCAGCGCCGGAGATCGTCCGGGGCCTCGTAGTGCACGATGATGGCGCCGACCCGCCGGTCCTCTGCCGCCACGACGTCCGAGGATACCGCCGGTGGCGATGCGGCACCCAGAGCGGCCGGAGCAGGCCGATGCCGCCGGCGGGTGGGCCAGCAGCTGATAGACCGGAACCCGATGGGGATCTACGTCGTCGGGATGCACCGCAGCGGCACGTCCGCCGTCGCCGCCGTGCTCTCCGCCCTCGCCGGGCTGCCGGCCAACCGGCTGGCGGTCGGCGCCAACCCGGGTGGGCAGTGGGAGCGGGCCGAGCTGCGCCCGGCCCTCGACCTCCTGCTGCTGGCCAACCGTTCGACCTGGGACCACCCCCTTCCGGCCGAGGCCGTCGTGGCGACGCCGCGGTGGTGGCGGGCCTACGCCGACCGGGTGGCGGAACGCCACCTGGGCGGTGACTTCCTGTGGAAGGACCCCCGGCTGAGCCTGTGCATCGATGCGTGGCTTGCCCGGCCGCAGCCCGAGTCCCGGGTGGTGGTCGTCCACCGCGAGCCGACGGCCGTCGCCGCCTCCCTGGTGCGGCGGGAGGGCTGGTCGACCGAGCGCAGCCTGGCGCTGTGGGAGCGGACCACCCGCAACGCCGTCGTCCGCCTCGGCGGGCGGGCCGTCTTCGCCGTCGCCCACGAGCGCCTGCTCGCCGAACCGGCGGTCACGATCGACGACCTCGCTGCCTGGCTCGGCGTCGACGATCGGGGCGACCGCGGCCGGGCCGTCGACCTCGTCGACCCGGACGCCGGCGACCACGCCGACCGGGTGGCGGCCACCGGGGACGGGCCGAGCCCGACCCAGGTCGACCTCGCCGGCCTCCTGGCCGACCGCCACGGGCCGACCCGGATCGACCCGGGCCGGCTCCCCCCGGAGTCGCCGTCGACGGCCGCGATCCTGGGCCGCCCCGGCCCCGGCCTGGTGCTGCGGCGAGCCGCTCGGGCCCTCCGCCTGACGGGGAAGCGACATCCGACCGAGGTCGCCGGCGCCCGGTGAGATCGGCCGGGGGCCGAGCTGCTCCGATCGGGTCGGAATCGGTACCCTGACGGGAGGGACGCGGTCTCGCCGTTGGCGGCCGACCGCCCCGGCGGGCGGCGGGAGCGACGGCCAATCGGTCGGACGGAGGGTCACCATGGTGGTGCGACGGGAACGGGAGCGGGCGGGTGGCCAGCGGCCCCGCGCCGCCCTGGTCCAGGACCACATCGCCCAGCGGGGCGGGGCCGAGCGGGTGGCCCTCGTCCTGCTCGACGCCCTCGGGACCAACACCCTCCACACCTCGGTGTTCGCCCCCGAACGCACCTATCCGGCGTTCGCCGGTGTCGACGTCCGCCCCCGATGGTTCTCCCGGCTGCCGCTGATCCGCCGCGACCACCGGTGGGCGTTCCCGCTGATGGCCAGGGCCTTCGGCTCGATCGACGCGCCGGCCGACGTGCTCCTCGCCGCCTCGGCAGGCTGGAGCCACGCCGCCCCGGCGGCCGGGCGCAAGGTCGTGTACTGGTACGCCCCGCCACGGTGGATCCACCAGCAGGACGCCTACCTCGGCACCCGGGGTCTGATCAACCGGTCGGTCCGCCTGGCCACCCCGCTGCTGCGGGCCTGGGACCGGCGAGCGGTGGCCACCGTCGACCGGCACCTGGCCGTCTCGAACGAGGTGGCCGATCGGCTTCGCCGGTTCTACGGGGTCGAGGCCGAGGTCGTGCACCCGCCGATCACCCTCGATGGCCGCCCCGAGCCCGTCCCGGGCATCGAACCCGGCTTCCTGCTCGTCGTGTCGCGACTCCTCAGCTACAAGCACGTGCACGTCGTGACCGAGGCCATGCGGGACCTCCCCGACCGGCGACTGATCGTGGTCGGCACCGGTCCGGCCGAGGGCGAGATCCGGCGCCAGGTCCCGGCCAACGTCACCCTGCTCGGGTCGGTCTCCGACGAGCAGCTCTGCTGGCTCTACGAGCGGTGCTCGGTCCTGGTCGCGGCGGCCAACGAGGACTTCGGGCTGACCCCGCTCGAGGCGGCGGGCCGTGGCCGGCCGACGGTGGCGCTGCGGGCCGGCGGCTACCTCGACACGATCGACGAGGGCAGGACCGGTCTGTTCTTCGACGGCCCGACCCCGGACGCCGTTTCCGAGGCTGCGGCCATGGCCCTGGCCACCGACTGGGACGCCGACCTGCTGCGGGCCCACGCCGCCGCCTTCTCCCGCCGGCGGTTCGTCGAGCGGATCCAGGCCATCGTCGACGAGGAGCTCCGGTGGTCGAGCGATCCGGATCGCACCGCCCTCCCGACTTCCTGATCGTCGGCGGTCAGCGGTGCGGGACGGCCTCGCTGTTCGACGCCCTGATGGCCCACCCGCTGGTCGTCCCACCGACCCGGCGCGAGGTCCACTACTTCGACCTGCGGCACTGGCGGGGGCGCCGCTGGTACCACCGCCAGTTCGTCCGACCGGTCGGCACCCGGTCCGGTGAGAGCTCGCCCTACTACCTCTTCCATCCCCGGGTGCCGGAGCGGGTGGCCCGCCACCTGCCCGGGGTCCCGATCGTCGCCCTCGTCCGCGATCCGATCGACCGGGCCTGGTCGCACCACCAGCACAACCGTCGCAACGGCCGGGAGGAGCTCGACTTCCTCGACGCCCTGGCCGCCGAGCCCGAGCGGCTGGCCGCGGCCGGCGTCCCCCGTCGCGACCGGTTCCTGCTCCCCCACCGCGACCACTCCTACGCCACGAGGGGCCGGTACGTCGGCCAGCTCGATCGCTGGGCGGCATCGGTCGGCCGGGGGTCGATGCTGGTGGTGGCCAGCGCCCAGCTCTACGCCAGCCCGGCCGAGGTCCACCGGCGGGTGCTCGAGCACCTCGGGCTGCCGACCGAGCCGCTGCCGACCCCCCACCGTCACCGCAGCGGGGAGCGGCTGACCCCCGAGGTGCGACGGGCCGCCGGGCGGTTCTTCAGCTGGGTCGACGGCGAGGAGGCGGAGCTTCGGCGCCGCTACGGCGTCGGCTTCTCCCGACCCGCCTGACGACGTGCCCCACCTCCCGGGAGGGAGGCCGCGGACCCTCCTCCCGGGATGGAGGTGACGCCCGTCACGGTCCTGCGCTAGAACGAGTCCATGCTGAGCGGCTACCGAGTGCTCGATGTGTCCGACGAACGTGGTCAGCTGGCCGGCCAGACCCTGGCCGACCTCGGGGCCGAGGTGATCCTCATCGAGCCGCCGGGCGGGTCCCGATCGCGGCGGATCGGTCCGTTCGTCGGCGGCCACGAGGGCGATCCCGAGAACTCGCTGTGGTTCTGGTCCTACAACCGGGGCAAGCGAAGCGTCACCCTCGACCTCGACGACGCCGGCGACCGCGACCGCTTCCTCGACCTGGTCCGTACCGCCGACCTGCTGATCGAGTCGGCCGAGCCCGGCGTGATGGAGGCCCGTGGCCTCGGCCACGAGGCGTTGGCCGACGCCAACCCCGCCCTGGTCCACACCTCGATCACCGCCTTCGGCCAGGACGGTCCGAAGGCCGACTGGCACGCCACGGACCTGACGATCGCCGCCGCCGGCATGCACATGGCGATGATGGGTGACCTCGACCGTCCCCCGCTCCGGGTCCCGCTCGACCAGGCCTTCCTGCACGCGTCGGCCGAGGCCGCGGCGGCATCGCTCGTCGCGTTGCGGGAGCGCAAGCTGTCCGGGCGGGGCCAGCACGTCGACGTCAGCGCCCAGCAGGCCATCCTCCAGGCCACCCAGTCGTACTGTCTGGCCAACCCCCTCGGTGGGGCCCCGGTCCAGCGGGGCTCGGGGGCGGTGTCGCTCGGTCCGTTCAACGTGCGGCTTCGCTCCAAGGCGGCCGACGGCTACGTGTCCAACACGATCCTGTTCGGCGAGGCCATCGCCCCGTTCAGCCAGCGGCTGTTCGAGTGGATCCACGCCGAGGGCGAGTGCTCCGACGACGACCTGAACTTCCCCTGGGTCGACTTCCCGATGGAAGTCATGGCCGGCAACATCCCGCCGACCGAGTACGACCGCATCCAGGACGTGGCCGAGGCGTTCACCGCCAGCCGGACCAAGGCCCACCTCCTCGAGCAGGCCCTGGAGCGGCGGCTGCTGCTCGTCCCCATCACCACGGTGCAGGACGTCGTCGAGGAGCCCCAGTACGCGGCTCGCGACTTCTGGCGGACCATCGACATGCCGTCGGTCGACCGGCCGATCCGGGTCCCGGGGCCGATGGCCAAGTGCTCGGCCACCCCGCTGGTCATCGAGTCGCCACCGCCGACCGCCGGCGCCGACACCGACGAGGTGCTCGGCGACACCAGCCGCCGGCCCGAGGTGGCCACCGACGGCGTCGATCCCGAGCGGACCGCTCGGCCGCTCGATGGGGTCAAGATCCTCGACTTCATGTGGGTGATGGCCGGCCCTGGCTCGACCAGGGTCCTCGCCGACCAGGGGGCCACCGTGGTCCGGATCGAGTCGAGCATCCGCATCGAGACGGCCCGCACGATCGGCCCGTTCATCGACGACGAGGGCGGGGCCGAGAACTCGGGCCTGTTCAACAACATGAACGCCGGCAAGCTCGGCATGACCCTCGACGTCAACAACCCGGCGTCGCGCCGGGTGATCGAGGACCTGGTCCGTTGGGCCGACGTGGTCACCGAGTCCTACTCGCCGAAGGCCATGCGGGCGTGGGGGCTCGACTACGAGACCCTCCGGGCGATCAACCCGAACATCATCATGGCGTCGACGTGCCTGTTCGGGCAGTCCGGCCCGATGTCGAGCCTGGCCGGGTTCGGCACGATGGGGGCGTCGATGTCGGGCTTCTACTCGATGACCGGCTGGCCCGATCGGCCGCCGGCCGGCGTGGCCGGGGCCTACACCGACTACATCGCCCCGAAGTACCTGAGCGCCGTGCTGCTGGCGGCGCTCGAGCACCGGGACCGGACCGGGGAGGGCCAGTACATCGACATGTCGCAGGCCGAGGCGTCGATGGCCTTCCTGGCCCCGGCGGTGCTCGACTACGAGGTCAACGGCCGCCAGGCCCCGACGCCGGGAAACCGGCACCCGCAGATGGCGCCCCACGGTGCGTTCCCGACGGCGCAACCGGACACCAAGGCGACCGACAACGGCGCCGACGCCGCTGCGGGTTCCGGCGACGGTGAGGAGTACTGGCTCACGATCGCCGTTGCCGGCGACGACGAGTGGCGGGCACTCTGCGAGCTGGCCGGCTTCGACTCGGCGTCGGACGGCACGGACCTGGCGTCGCTGGACCTGGCCGGGCGGCAGGCCAGGGAAGACGAGCTGGAGGAGTTGCTCGGCGCCTGGACCGCCGGCCGGGACGGCTACGAGTTGCAGGAGCGCCTGCAGGCCGCCGGCATCGCCGCCCACATGGTCCAGGGCTCGGCTGCGCTGATGGTCGATCCTCAGCTGGTGCACCGCAACCACTTCCAGCAGGTGGCCCACGCCGACCACGGGACGTTCTGGATCGAGGGCCCGCGGTTCACGATGTCCCGCACCCCGGTCGAGTTGACCGACGCCGGACCGTCGCTCGGCCAGCACACGTTCGAGGTGTTGCTCGGGATCCTCGGCTACGACGACGAGGCGCTCGGCGAGGTGGCGGCGGCCGAGGTGCTGCAGTAGCTCCGGTCGCTCGCCCCGTCTCGGCCGAGCTCAGGATCGGCCGGCGATGCGGTCGAGGAGCAGATCGGGACGGTTGGTGTTGATCCCGTCGACCCCCAGGTCGAGCAGCCGGTCCATCGTGTCGGGGTCGTCGATCGTCCAGGGCACGACGGCGAGACCCCAGCCCCTGGCGTCGTCGACGACCCCCTCGGTCAGCAGCTCGAACCAGGCCGCCCGCTCCGGGATCTGGAGGGCGGCGTAGTCCGGGCGGGCGAGCCCGCTCAGGTTCAGCCGGTGCAGCAGGTAGAAGGTCCTGACCTCGCCGACGGTGGCCGACGTCGCCACCGCCGGGCAGGCCGACCGGAAGGCATCCATGTTCGGCTGGGTGAAGCTCGACACGAGCACCCGGTCCTCGAGGTCGAACCGCCCGATGGCGTCGCACAGCTCGGCGGCCGTCTCGGGGACCGTCTGCTTGATCTCGATCCCGTATCGGACCCGATGGCCGAACTCGGTGAACAGCTCGTCGACGGTCACGATCCCGAGGCCCCGGCCCCGCCAGGGGTGGCGCTCACCGCCATCGCCGGCCTGCCCGACCGGCGAGTAGCGGTGGCCGAAGTCGAGCGCTCGGAGCTCGTCGAGGGTGAGGTCCCGCACGGCGCCGGTGCCGTCCGAGGTGCGGTCGACCGTCTCGTCGTGGATCAGGACCAGGGCCCCGTCGGCCGTGCGGTGCAGGTCGGTGTCGAGCACGTCGGCCCCGAGCCCGACCGCGTGCCGGAAGGCCTCCATCGTGTTCGGCGGGCGCAGCAGCTCGCCGCCCTGGTGGGCCACCACGAGCGGGGCGACGCCGTCGTCGAGCTCGAAGAACGGCGCCCGGGCCCCGGGCTCGTGCCGCGTTGCTGAGATGCCGTACGGCAGGAGCGCCAGCGCAACGATCGCCGGCATCGCCAGCCGGAGCCGGGGTCGGGTCGCCAGCGGCCACCGTCGGCCCGTCGGCCGGCCGGGGTTCAGCTCGGGGGCGCCGTCGCCGCCTGGATCGCGGTCCATACCCGCTCCGGGGTGCACGGGATGTCGAGGTGCTCGACCCCGAGATGGGCGATGGCGTCGAGCACGGCGTTGTGGACTGCGCCGGTGGCCCCGACCGTGCCCGACTCGCCGACGCCCTTGAACCCGAGCTGATTGAAGCTGGTCGGGGTGGCCGAGGGGACCACCTCGAAGCTCGGGAGCTGATCGGTGGTGGGGATCGGGTAGTCGAGCAGGCTCGAGGTCAGCTGGTTCCCGCTGTCGTCGTGCACGATGACCTCGCCGAGCACCTGACCGACGGCCGAGGCGATCCCGCCGTGGAGCTGACCCTCGACGATCGTCGGGTTCACGACGGTCCCGGCGTCGTCGACCGCCACCAGCCGCCGCAGCGACACCAGTCCGGTCTCGGTGTCGACCTCGACGACTGCGACGTGGGCGCCGGATGGGAACGTGTTGCGCCCCTCGGTGTCGTAGAACTCGCCGCAGGTCAGCTCACGCTCGGACCCCTCGCCGCCATCTCCGCCGTCGCCGCCGTCACCGGCCGCCGCGCTGGCGAGGGCCGCCGTCGCCACTCCGTGCCACGACACCGACCGGGCCGGGGTGCCGATCACGTGGAAGCCGGACCCGTCGGCGGCGGTCACGACGTCGTCAACGGCGGCCTCCAGCTCGTCGGCGGCGACGCGTCTGGCCCGCTCCCGCACCTCGGCGGCCGAGCGGTGGATGGCGATGCCGGCGGTCTGCAACGACCGGGACCCGACGGCGCCGACGCCCGAGCCGATGGCGTCGGTGTCGCCCTCGACCACCCGGATGCGGTCGACGGGCATGGTCAACGCGTCGGCTGCGATCTGGGCCCACGTGGTGGCGTGGCCGTGGCCCTGCGAGGTGGTGCCGGTGACCACGGTGGCGGTCCCGTCCGACTCGATGGTGACCGAGGCCTCCTCGCCGCCACCGCCGGTCGTCATGTGGCTGTAGCTGGCCACGCCGATCCCGATGGCGACGGGATCCCCCGCCGCCCGCCGCTCGGCCTGCCGGCGCCGGAGGTCGTCGTAGCCGGCGGCGACCACGGCCCGCTCCAGATCGGCGGGGTAGTCGGCCTCGTCGTAGACGGCACCGGTCGGGGTGCTGTAGGGGAGCTGGTCGGCGCGGATCAGGTTGCGACGGCGGACCTCGACCGGATCGACGCCGAGCTCGGCTGCGAACCGATCGACGGCCCGCTCGAGCGCGGCGACGTAGGGGCTGCGGCCGGCCCCCCGATAGGCCGAGGTCGGCGGTCGGCTGGTCAGCACGCCAACCGAGGTGAACTCGACGTGCTCGATGTCGTAGCAGCCGTTGGCCATCTTGAGCGTGTACCCGCCGGGCAGCTGGAGGCCGACGAGCGGGTACGCCCCGCCGTCCTTGACGACGTCGGCCCGCAGCCCGGTCAGCCGGCCGCTCCGGTCACCGGCCAGGGTCAGGGTGATCCGCTCGCCGCGGCCCTGGGTTGCGGTGGCGAAGTACTCCGAGCGGGTCTCGTGCCAGCTGACCGGACGGCCGAGCCGGCGGGCCAGGATCGGCACCAGGTACTCCTCGGGCGCTCGGGTCGTCTTGCCGCCGAATCCTCCGCCGACGGCCGGCGCGATCACGCGGATCCGGTCCGGCTCGACCCGGAGCACCCGGGCCAGGCCGGCCCGGAAGGCGTGTGGGGTCTGCGTGGCGGCCACGACCTCCAGGCGACCGTCACCGACCGGTTGAGCGGTGACGGCCCTGGCCTCGATCGGCGACGGCAGTTGGCGCGGGCTCCACTGGGTCAGCTCGACCACGACCCGGTCGTCGGCGGGCTCGAAGCGGGTCGGGTCGGGCTGGTGGCCGCCGCGGACCCGGGTCCCCTCGATCACGGTCGAGGCCAGGGCGTGGTCGAGGTCGAGGACCGGTTCGGTCGGCTCGAGGTCGACGATCACCTGCTCGACGGCGTCGGCCGCCTCGGCCGCGGTCTCGGCCACCACCGCCACGATGGCCTCGCCGGCGAAGCCGACCCGGTCGACCGGTAGCAGCGCCTGCGCCAGCTCGGCACCGAAGGCGGTGCTGTAGGGCCCGACGTTGTCGACGGTCGGGTCGCCGTCGAGATCGCGGCCGGTGAGCACGGCCACCACCCCGGGCTCACCGAGCGCCGACGACGGGTCGACGGCGATGATGGTGGCTGCGGCCAGCGGCGATCGCACGAAGGCGACGTGGACGGCGGTGCGCTCGGGCCGGAGGTCGGCGACGAAGCCGGCGCCGCCGGTGACCAGCTCGCGGTCCTCGACCCGGCGCAGGGGCGAGCCGACGGCCGGCGGCGGGCTGGCGGGTGCTGGTGGGACCACGGCGTCCTCCTCGGCGGGTGGCGGGCGGGCGTTCATCCGCAGTGTCGCACAGCTCGGTTCGGTTCCCGCCGACGGCGGCGTGAATCGCGCCTCGGCGGTCCAAAAAGTCAAAGCGGCCCGGGCGTCCGTGGGCCAGGACGCCCGGGCCGCGCATGCACCGGGTGTGGGAGTGAGGGGAAGGGAACCCGGTGCAGGCGGAACCGGCGGTGGGTTATCCGACCCGTTGGGGCTCGGAGTGGTCGACCGGTTGGGTTGGGTCGACCGGGCGGCCGGTCACGTCGATGACGGGGCCGGTGGAGCGGAGGTCCCACCACTGGGGCGGAGCCCACTCCCGACGCTTGATGAGGAACCGGGCCCGCATGGCCTCGGCCCTGGCGCTGGTGATGACGAACCAGCCGATGATCATGGTCCAGAGGCCGGCGCCACCGTTGAGGAAGCTCCAGAAGCCGAAGGCGACGATGGCCCAGCCGAGCACCCGGCCGACCTCGGCGGCCGAGATGGTGGCCTGCTCACGATCGCCGCGGCGCTTCCAGAGCGCAGCCTGCAGGACCCGGCCGCCGTCGAGGGGGAGGGCGGGGATCATGTTGAACACGGCCATGACCAGGTTGATGATCCCGAGGATGGAGAAGGCGGCGACCAGGAGCGCCGGCAGGCCGAGCGCTCCGGCGACGCCGGCGAGAGCCAGCGAGCCGGCGCCGACGGCGACGCTGACGGCCGGGCCGGCGAGGGCGATGCGGGCGGCGGCGCCGGGGTTGTCGGCCTCGGACTCCAGCTCGGCCACGCCGCCGAGGGCGAAGAGGTTGATGGCCCGTGTGCCGACGCCGTTGTTGCGGGCGACCAGCGCGTGGCCCAGCTCGTGGGCGACGATGGAGGCCAGCAGGCCGACGGACACGACGAGGCCGACGAGCAGGTAGGCCGAGCTGGCATAGCCGGCGGCGGCGGCGGGCAGCAGGGTGCCGGCCAAGCCGAAGGTGACGAGGCCGACGATGACGGCGATCGACCAGTGGAGGCCGACCGGGATGCCGTAGAGATTGCCGAGTCGGATGGTGGGACGCATGAGGGTGTGGGGCACCTTTCTGTGGCCCCGGTCCCGGTCTCTCTCGCCTCGGTCCGGCGGTCCGATCTGCATCGGCCCGGCGGGACCTCGGCCGATGCAGCCGGGCGCTTGCACGCCGTGTTGACGACCGCACCGCTCGGGGGATCGCTCCCCCGCGAGATACTCCCCGTTGACGGGTTGTTTGGGTTGTGAACGATCTCCATGATGCCGTCGGCGGCGTAAAGGGGGCCGAAAGCACGCTCTGCGGTCGGCCACCACAGCGGACGCCGCCGGCCACTACGGTCGGGGCATGACCGAACCCTCGACGGACCGCGACCCCATCGGCCCTGCCGGGCGCGGCTCGGAGCCGACCGAAGCCCCCCTCGACCCGCCCCCCGCCGGCACGACGGCCCTCGATCGGCTGATCGCCGCGGTGTCGGTCGCGCCCATCGGCGACGACCGGTTCCGTGGCCCCGGATCGACGGTCGACGGGGTCGACGCCACCTTCGGTGGGCACTTCCTGTCCCAGGCCATCTCGGCGGTCCTGGCCACGGTCGAGCCGGGATGGTCGCCGCACTCGGTCCACGCCCACTTCATCAGGGCCGGCCGACCGGAGACCCCGTTCCTGCTCGACGTCGAGCGCATCCGCGATGGTCGCACGTTCGCCCTCCGCCGGGTCAGGACGCACCATCCCGCCGACGACGGCCCGGCGACCGATCGGCCGGACGGCCGCCTGCTGTTCGAGCTGACGGCGTCGTGCACCCGCACGCCGAACGCCATCGGGACGGGCCCGGGTCACGCCCCGGGCGGCGATCCCCGGCACCAGCAGCTCGCCCCGCCGGACGACATCGGCGACCTGCCTCGGCCCGAGTCGCTGCCGACCTACGCCCAGCTGATGCGATCGCTCGACCCGCTCCCCCTGCCGACCGAGTGGGCGTTGCGGGACTACGGCATCGACGTTCGCACGGTCAACGCCCCGTGGGTCCCCGAGGGCCTGTCGCCGGCGGGCGGCATCCGGCTCTGGATCCGGGCCGACGGCCCGCTGCCGGACGATCCCGGCCTGCACGCCGCCCTGCTCGCCTACCAGAGCGACGAGTCGCTGGCCGACAACGTGGCGGCCCCGTGGGGAGCGACCTGGGGCGGCGATGGCGTGGTGTTCGTGAGTCTCGACCACGCCATGTGGTTCCACCGGCCGATCGACCTCGGCGATTGGCACCTGCTCGACCAGCGACCGGTGGTGGTCGAGAGCGGCCGGGGCCTGGCCACCGCCTCGGTGTGGACGGCCGAGGGCGAGCTGGTTGCGTCGATCACCCAGGAGGCCATGTTCCGTCTCGACGAGGACTTCGAGCCGTATCCGGCGCCGGGCTGAGCGGCCACGCCTGGACGCTCGTCGGCCGCCGGCCCGCCGGCACCCGACCTCAGGCCGGGGCTGCCACCTCGAGGCGACCGTCGACCCCGTTGGCCTCGATGAGGTCGGCGACCAGGCCGCTGGCCTTGGCCGCCTCGACGAAGCGCACGAGGTACTCGAACCCGGCCCCGTCGCGGCCCTTCGGCGTGCCGATGGCCTGCTGTACCGTGGCGAACCGACCATCGAGCAGGCGGGAGCCAGGGGTCCGCTCCTGGTCGCCGATCAGGCCCGGTCGGAGACCGCCGAGGGCGTCGATCCCCCGTTCGACCCAGGCGTCGTAGGCGCCGCCGAGCTCGTCGAGCAGGGTCAGGTCGGCCCGAGTGATGTTGCGCTCGAGCCAGAGGCCGTAGGCGGCCCGTGCCGGGGCCACGATCGACACCCCCGGCCGGTCGACCCGGTCGATCGAGTCGATGTCGCAGCCCGGGCGGATGAGGTAGGTGGCCTCGATCTCGGCGTAGGCCGCGGTGAAGTCGATGTGCTCGGCCCGCTGGGGCTCGGCCCCGATGTTGCCGATGTCCCAGTTGCCGCTAGTGGCGTCGTCGGCCACGGCTCCCGGGGACTTGTAGCTGCGCAGTTCCAGCCCAACCCCCAGCCGGTCGGCCAGGGCTCGGGCGAGGTCGGGTGAGACCCCCTCCGGGTCACCGGCATCGCTGCGGCCGGTGACCAGGAGGAAGTTGCTCAGGTTGATGGCCGCCCGGAGCGTGCCGGTCGGGGCCAGTGCGGCGACGCTCTCGGGCGAGGGCTCGGGGAGATCCATGGGACCCGAGTCTGGCAGCCGGCGGTCGCCGCCGGCCAGCGATCGGGCTGCGGCCGGGGCCGGGGGTCAGGACTGCTCGACCGAGATCGAGGGGTAGAAGGCCACGTGGTCGCGGATCTCGGCCGCCGCGTCCTTCGGCTCCGGGTAGTACCAGGCGGCGTTGGCGACGACCTTGTCGCCGACGACCACGTCGTAGTAGCTGGCCGTTCCCTTCCACGGGCAGGCCGTGGTGAGGTCGGCCGGGCGGAGGGCCTGGCGGTTGACCGCATCGGGCGGGAAGTAGTGGTTGCCCTCGACCACCACGGTGTTGTCTGACTCGGCGATGACCACGCCGTCGAGCACTGCCTTCATCGGTCCTCCCGGGGACGATGTGAATGGAACGACGAAGACAACCCCGATGCCGACCGCGACCTTCCCGACCGCCGTGTGACGAATGGCGGTGGGTCGGCGTCAGGCCTGCCGGGCGTCGTTGCGGATGGTCTCGGCCCCGGACGGATCGACCACCATCCCGTGGACCCACTGGTTGTGGGCGTGGCCGACGTGCTGGTGACCGAAGGCGGCCTGCAGCGCGACCGGGAACCCCATGGCGTCGACCGAGGAGTTGACCGACATCTTCGCCAGCTTGAGGCCCATCGCCGGCCGGCTGGCGATCCGCTCGGCCAGGGCCAGGGTCTCCGACTCGAGCTGGTCCCTTGGCACGACCCGGTTGACCATCCCGATCGCCCTCGCTTCCTCGGCCCCCATCGCCTCACCGGTGAACAGCAGCTCCTTGGCCCGCCTGGCCCCGAGCTCGAAGGCGTGGGCGAAGTACTCGACGCCGTTCACCCCGAAGGCGACGACGGGGTCGGAGAACGTGGCGTCGTCCGAGGCGACGACGAGGTCACAGGGCCAGACCAGCATCAGGCCGCCGGCGATCACCTTGCCGTTGACCTGGGCGATCGTCGGCTTGGGCAGGACCCGCCACCGCTGGCAGAACCCGAGGTAGATCTCCTCCTCCCTGGCCATCATCCCGTGGGCCCCGGGCTGGGAGAACCCGCCGACCGGGCCGACGGTGTCGAAGTCGTCGAACCCGGTCCGATCCCGCAGGTCGTGGCCCGAGGAGAAGTGCTTGCCGTTGGCGCCGAGGATGATGACCTTCACCTCGTCGTCGGCGACGGCGACGTCGAAGGCGTCGTTGAGCTCGTACAGCATCCGCTTGTCCTGGGCGTTGGCCACCTCGGGGCGGTCGAGCATGATCCGGGCCACGCCGGGGGCCGGGAGCTCGTAGGTGATGGCCTGATACCTGCTCGCCTGGTCACTGCCGGTGCCGTCGCTCATGGGCCCAACCTAGTCACGGGCCCGCCGGCGGTCAGATGCTCCGCAGGTCGAGCTCAGGGGAGGCGATAGAGCCGTCGCACGTTGTCGCGGGTGATGGCCGCCTTGGTCTCGTCCGGGTAGCCGGCGAACATCTCGTCGAGCACGTCGACCGAGCAGGGCCACGTCGAGTCGGTGTGGGGGTAGTCGGAGCCCCACATGAGCCGGTCCTCGCCGATCAGGTCGCGGGTGCGGAGCGCCGGCTGGTCGTCCTCGATCGTGGCCAGGAACTGACGCTTCCAGATGTCGACCACCGGCTCGACCGGTTGGCCGCCCGGGTTCTTCGAGAACTCGCGCCGCCAGCCCTGGTCGACCCGGTCGAGCCAGTGGGCCAGCCAACCGGCGTTGAACTCGGCCACGACGAACTGCAGCTCGGGGAACGTCCGGCAGACGCCTCGACACATGAGGTCGACGAGCGTGTCGTGGATCAGGGCCGCCGTGCCGGAGTACACGGCGATCGGGTCGCGCCCCCTGGTCTGCTTGAGCCACTCGGGGGTGTGGGAGATGCAGCCGACGTGGAACGAGATCGGGATGCCGGCCTCGGAGGCCCTCGCCCACAGCGGGTGGTACTCGGCGTCGCTGTAGTTCCGGCCCTTGGGGGCGTTGCTGGCCACGATCGCGCCCCGGTAGCCGAGGTCGATGATGCGGTCGAGCTCGGCCACGGCGGCCTCGGGGTCCTGGACGGGGAGGGCGGCCAGGCCGATCAGGCGACCGTCGGACGACTCGCACTGGGCCGCCATCCAGTCGTTGTAGTTGCGCATGCGGGCGACGAGGAGGTCGACGTCGGGGATGCCGAACATCGAGAAGTAGCCCGGGTAGAGGACCTCCGCGGCCACCCCGTCGACGTCCTGGTCCTCGCCTCGGCGGGCGCCGTCGGTGAGGCCGGGACGCATGGCGGCGTAGCCGCCGGTGAGGTAGGCCTTGATCTCGGGGTCGTCGATGGTCCCGGTGTCGGGCTTGTGGCCGGGTCGGCGCTCGCCCGGGGAGGCCCGGTCGAGCCGGGTCGCGGCGAGGGCCATGATGCCGACGTTGACGCTGCGGTTGGCCCGGTTCGGCACGACGATGTGGTCGCTGCCCTCGTCGCCCCGGACGACCCGCGGGGCGTCGTCGCCGAAGCGCTCGGCCAGGCCATCGAAGACCTCGGGGCCCTCGACGACGTGGGAGTCGGCGGAGATGGGGCGAGTGTCGACCGGGGTCGGGTCGGCGGCGGGGCGGTTGTCGGCGATGGTCATGGTTGCGCCTCGGATGGTGTCGGTTCGAGTGATCGGAGCAGGGCGGCGATCACCACGGGGGCGAGCTCGGCCGCCGGCGTGATGTCGTAGCGGTGGATGTTGACGGGTAGGGCGAGGGCGCCGTGTGCGCCGGCCCAGAGGGCCTGGGCCAGCTCCATCGGATGGCCGGGGCGGACAAGGCCCGCCCGCTGGCCCTCCTCGATGGCGGCGGCGATGACCCGGGGCAGGGCGAGATCGGCGACCGGACGTGTTGGCGGGGCCTCGGCGTTGGGCGGACGGACGAACAGCAGCACGCCGCGGTACACGTCGGGGTTGGCCTCGGCCCACTGCACATAGGCGAGCAGGAGCGCCTCGATCCGGGCGAGCGGGTCGGGCTCGTCGGCGGCGATGGCCTCGATCAGGCGGCCGAACTCGCCGACCGGGCGGATCCAGAGCGTCCGCATCAGCTCGGACAGCCCGTCGAAGTAGCTGTAGAGCAGGCCGGTCGACACCCCCGCCCGCTTGGCGACGGCCCGGACCGACAGCGCCGGCAGGCCGCCCTCCTGGTAGATCTCGGCGGCGGCCCGTCTGATCCGGTCACGCTGCTCTCGGCGCTGGGCGTCGGTCGCCGCCGGTCTGGCCATGCCGTCAGCCTAGACCGATGGATTGAACAGGTTCAGTTAATTTCTCGGCGATCGGGTTCCGGCTCGCTGGAACCGGGCCGGGGTGGTGCCGACGTGGGCCCGGAAGTGCCGGGTCAGATGGGCCTGGTCCCAGAAGCCGACGTCGACGGCGACCGTCGATGGCGGGACCCCCTCCAGCAGCCGTCGCCTCGCCTCGTCGATCCGGCGGCTGACGAGGTAGCGGTGCGGGGCCAGGCCGAACGTGTGGCTGAAGCTGCGGACGAGATGCGACTCGCTCCAACCGAGCCGAGCGGCCACGTCGGCCAGGCGGTGCGGGCCGAGCGGTCGCCGATCGAGCCCGGCCTTGAGGGCCTCGGCTGCGACGCTCGACGGCCTCGGCGGCGGCCGACGATCGGCGCCAGGGCCCGAGGCACCGAGCACCCCGGTGATGGAGCTGACGATGTGGTCGACGAGGGCGTCCTGCTCGAGGTCGTCGGCCGGGCGAGCGAACGTGTCGTGCAGCGTCTCGACCGCTCGGTGCAGCACCGGGTCGGCGATCGTCGACCGGTCGACGGCCCGGCCGATCAGCCCATCCCCCATCAGCGCCGCATCGAGGTACAGCACTCGCTTGCGGAACGCCCGACCGTGGCGGGCCGACCGGCCGTCGTGGGCCACGTGGGGCGGCAGCACCGTGACGGCCCGCCGCTCGGTGACGCGGCGCCGGCCGTCGAGCTCGTAGGTGACCACGCCGTCGTCGAGGATCAACACCGTCCACGTGTCGTGGCAGTGCACCGGGTAGCGGTGCTCGGTGAAGGTCGCGTGCAGCACCTCGTCGATGCCGGCGACGTCCGGCGCGAAGGACACGCACTGCTCGGGTTGGCTCGGGGCCATGACGCGAGAAACGTACAAGACGGTCGGCGCCGTTCTACGCTTCACTTGGACGGTGCGCAGTGACTGGAAGATCGCCGTCGTCGTCCGCTCGGATCTCGAGACCTGGCAGAAGCTCAACGTGACCGCCTTTGTCATCAGCGGCGTCGGAACCACGTTTCCCGACCTGATCGGCGACCGGTACGTCGACGGCTCCGGGGTCGAGTACCTGCCGAAGCTCGGCCTGCCGTGCCTGGTCTTCGCCGGCGATGGCCCGGCGGTGCGGCGGGCCTTCGACCGCGCCCGCGGCCGTGGTCTGGCGGTGAGCGTCTACACCGACGAGCTGTTCACGACCGGGAACGACGTCGACAACCGGGCCGCGGTCGCCGCCGTATCGACCGACGAGCTGTCGGTCGCCGGCATCGCCGTCGCCGGGGCCGCCAGGCAGGTCGACAAGGCTCTCGACAAGCTGAAGCTGCACCCGTAGGCCGGGTCCGGGTGCCGGGCGCCCGGCCCGGGCCCCGCCAGGCCCGCCGAGAGCGCCGCCGAGCCGACCCGGGTCAGTACTCGTCGTGACGGCGCTGTCGAACGTAGGTGGCGGACTTCGGCCAGCCCGCCGGCGAGTCCTCCCACGCTTCCTGGCGGCCGTAGGGGGTGAGGTCGAGATAGGTCCAGTGGCTCCCCAGGTGCTCGACACCACGGTCCTCGGTGAAGTAGGTACGCCAGACCGACGGACCACGGCGGAGGAAGACGCTCAGCCCGTGGTTCTCCTCGCCGTCGATCGTCGCCCCCATGTCGTCGTTGAAGGTACTGCCGCCGGTCGAGTACCAGGGGAGGTCCCAGCCCATTCGTTCCCGGTAGGCCAGCAGCTTCTGGAGGGGGGCACGACTGGCGAGCACGAGCGAGACGTCCCAGGCGTTGAGGTGGGCCGGATGGGACATGGCGTCGACGACCCAGGAGCAGCCGTCGCAGCCGGCGTCCCAGTCGGGGCCGAACATGAAGTGGTAGACGACCAGCTGCGGTCGCCCGTCGAAGAGGTCGAGCAGGGTCCGGGAACCGGCCTCGCCCTCGAAGACGTACCCCGGGTCGACCGGGGTCATCGGCAGGCGGCGGCGCCTGGCGCTCAGGGCGTCGAGCTGGCGGGTGACGGCCTTCTCCTGCCGGCGCAGCTCGGCCAGCTCGGTCTCCCACTCGGCTCGAGGGACCTCGGTCGGCATCGGCCAGTCGTCCACCGCCTCACCGTAGTGCCCGCCGTCCTCGCCTGCCGGCGAGGCTGCCGTCCGGTCGGAAACGACCGTGCGACCAGCGGGTCGGTGCCCTACGCTCCCGACGTCATGGGAGTCTTCCATCGAGCGACCATCACACCGAGCAAGGCCGACGTCATCGCCACGTGGATCCCGACCCAGCCGTGGGGACCGTCCGGCGATGCGGCGATCGAGGTGATCGGCGCCTACCGGTTCGACGACCCCGAGAACCGGGTCGGGATGGAGACCCATCTCGTGACGGCCGACGGGGTGCTGTTCCAGGTACCGCTGACCTACCGCGACGGGCCGGTCGACGGTGCCGGCGAGGCGCTGGTCACCGAGATGGAGCACTCGGAGCTCGGCACGCGCTGGGTGTACGACGGGCTTCGCGACGAGCGCTACGTCCTCATGCTGGCCGCCGTGACCATGACCGGCCAGGGCGAGGCGCTCGGCATGGCGGTCTACGAGGGCCGGTGGCACATCGCACCGACCAACGTGCGGATCCAGGGTGGGGGCTGGGGCCTCGATCGGGTCCCGGTCGACGGCTTCGAGCTGGTCGGCGACACACCGGACGGGGCGACGCTGCGGAACGATCGGTTCGAGCTGTCGTTCCTCCGGCGGCCCCGGGTCGGCCCTCGCCCGCCGATCGGCCTCACGGCCTCCTGGGACGGCCAGGCCGAGCCGGTCGTCCTGGCCGAGGCTCGCGAGCGCTGATACTCGGCGGGATCGGCACACACATCCGCCAAGCCGTCCCGTCCCCGACGCCGCCAAGCGAGCCCCGATGACCGATCCGGATCCGCTCGATCGCCTCGACTCGTTCCCCCTCGGCGCCGCGGTCACCGCCGAGCAGCTCGAGGGCGATCCGAAACCGGTGCTGGCCGAGCTGAGGCGAACCGAGCCGGTGTCGTGGGTTCCGGCCATCGGCGCCTGGCTCGTCACCCGCCGGGACCTGGCGATCGCGGCCATGCGGGACGCCGAGGCGTTCACCGTCGACGACCCCAGGTTCACGACCGCCGCGGTCGTCGGGCCGAGCATGCTGTCGCTCGATGGGCCCGAGCACGAGCGCCATCGAGCCCCGTTCGCACCGGCCTTCCGGCCCGGCGTGCTGCGGGATGGCTTCGAGGCGTTCCTCGACGATCAGGTCGCCGAGCTGGTCGGTGCCTTCGGGGCCGCCGAGGGCGGGGGCCGGGAGGTCGAGCTGCGCACCGGCCTGGCCGGCCCGCTGGCGGTCAACACGATCACCCGCTTCCTCGGCCTCGACGGCGTGACCGCCGACGAGGTGCTCCGCTGGCACCGATCGATCTCGACGGCGATCACCGACCTCACGCTCGGTCGACCGATCGGCGACGACGCCGTCAGCGCGGTGCGGACCATCAACGAGCGGGTGCGAGCCACCGTCGAGGCCGAGCACGCCGACTCGCTGCTGCGCGCCATCGAGGCCTCGGGTGCGCTCCGCCACGACGAGATGGCGTCGTCGGCGACCGTCCTGATGTTCGGGGCGATCGAGACCGCGGAGGGGATGACGGCCAACGCGTTCTGGCATCTGCTGACCACCGACGGCGCCTGGGCCGCATTGGTCCGCGACCGGAGCCTGGTGGCCAACGCGATCGAGGAATCGCTCCGGCACGAGCCGGCGGCGGCCGTGATCGACCGCTACGCCACCCGTGACGCCGAGCTCGGTGGCGTCACGATCCCGGCCGGCGACCCGGTCACGATCAGCCTGCTCGGCGCCAACCACGATCCTGCACACGTCGAGGACCCCAACGCGTTCGACCTCGGCCGCGGCAACGCCCGCCAACACGTGTCGTTCGTGCAGGGCCCCCACGCCTGCCTCGGCCTGCACCTGGCCAGGATGGAGACCGCGGCGGCGATCAACGGGATGCTGGACGTCGCCCCGGACCTCGCCCTGGTTCCGGAACGCAGCTCCGCCCCGTCCGGGCTGATCTTCCGCAAGCCCGAGGCCGTGTCGGCCCGCTGGTCGGGTTGAAGCGGGGCTCGGGACCCCAGCGGGCCCGTTGCGAACGGCCATGGGAACGCCGGGCCAACCTGTCGCGCCCGAGCGGTGGCCATCGGGCTCATCGTCTCGCCGGTGCCACGTACGGCGCCTCGGGAGCTGCACCCTGGATCTGCCACACCTCGTGTCCCCAGCGGTCGAACAGCAGGAACTGATCAGGGCCGGGGTCCTTGGCGTCTCCCCGGTGCAGGATGTAGGCGAGTTGGTCGGCGCCGTCGACGAGGTCGACCTGGAACTCGGCGCCGAACACGTCGAAGCCGGCCGGGCGGATGGGTTGCGGCCAGTCGGTCGGCGCGGCGGCCCCGGTCCAGACGTGGAGACCCCAGAAGTCGTTGAAGTCGCTGCTGGTGGTGTCGCCGTAGTCCCCGGCGGGTCGGTGGTAGTGGATGGTGGCCACACCATCGGCTGCGCCCTTCGAGGGGTACAGCGCCTGCTCGCCCGGCTGCAGCCACGCGGCGGGGACGTCGGTCGGGGTGAAGACCTGACCGGACACGTCCGGTGCGCCGTCGACGCTGACGCTGACGGTGATCGGGGACGACAGGTCCGCAGGGGTCAGGCTCCACACGGCCCCGTCGTCGCCGGTGCCGTCCGGGGGTGCGTCGGTCGCCAGCGGGCCGGCGTCGTTGGCGGCGTCGAGGGTCACGCCCGAGCAGTCGTTGCAGGCGTAGTGGACCGACGCGAAGCCCTGGGCCTCGGCCTGCGAGGTGTAGACGTCGACGTCGCCCTCCTTGAGCCAGATCTCCGCCGCGTCGGCTGGCACGAAGCTCCGGTCCGGGCTGTCGTCCGGGTCCTTGGCATCGCCCCGGTGGACGATGAAGTTGACCGGCAGCGCGTCGTCGGCGAGCTCGATCCAGGCGAACCGGCCGTAGTCGTCCTCGCCGAGGAACGGCTTCGGGTCGGGCCACTCGGTTACCTCGCCGGGGGCGATGGCGTCGCCCCACAGGTGGAGGCCCCAGACGTCGTTGAAGTCGCCGGTGGTGTGGTCGCCGTAGTCGTCGTTCGCCCGCTGATAGTGGACGACGGCGTAGGCGGTGTCGGGGCCCGGTGGGTCGGGGAACTCGACGTCGACGTTCACGACCTCGTCGGACGCCAGGTTGCCGTTCAGGTCGTTGACGATGGCCCGGAACGAGAGCGGACCGGGGTCGGGCCCGTCGAGGTCGCTGGCGTCGTAGAACACCCGGTACGGCGGGTTGTCGTCGGTGCCGATCGGCTCGTACTCGCCGTCGCCGACCCGGACCGCGAAGGTGACCTCGGCCATCTGGTCGGCGTCGAGCTCGACCGCCACCTCGATCCGATCTCGCACCAGGTGGCCGTCCAACGAGTTGAGGTCGAGGGCGACGGTCTGGCCGCTGTCGAGGCTCGTGATCTCGACGCCGGGGGCGGCGGCGCTCCTCGGGACCCGGCGGGTGGCCTCGTAGATCGCCACGCCGAGCGGTGGCACCGTCACCTCGAGGTGGCCGCCGGCCCCGGTGTCCAACCGCAGCGCCGCGCCGCCGTTGGGATCGAGGCCCCGCGAGATCAGCCGGTAGCGGACGCCCTCGGGTGAGAACGTCGGGATCCGGGCGGTGGCCGCCGACTCGCTGTTGTTGAGGGCGACCACGTACTCGTATCGCCGTGTGTTGTCGATGCGGCTGAAGGCGTAGATCCCGGGCTCGTCCGAGCTGTAGCGGTGGATCTGGGGCCCGGTGCGCAGGGCCTCGTTGCGGTGGTACAGGTCGCCGAGCTCCTGCAGATACCGGTAGATCGGGTGGGTCCGATCGAAGTTGTCGTCGCTCGTCGTCTCTTCGGTCCCGAGCAGGTCGTTGTCCTCGTAGACCGGGACGGCGTTGGCGAACATGTCCTCCCTGGCGTCCTTGTCGCCGCCGTCGCCGGTGAAGCCCTGCTCGTCGCCGTAGTAGATGACCGGCTGACCACGGGAGAAGTACATGAGGGCGTGGGCCAGCTGGGAGCGGGCCACCAGTTCCTCGTCCGGGGCACCGGCCTGGTCCTGGCGCTGGAGGAAGTGGCCGATCCTGCCCATGTCGTGGTTGCCGAGGAAGGTCGGCATGGCGTAGGCGTTGGAGTCGGCGTCGGTGTAGTAGTCGTCCTGCTCGAAGAAGGCGCGCAGCGAGTCGGTCGGCAGGCCGCGGGAGGCGAAGTCGCGGGCGGCGATCTGGAAGGCGAAGTCGATCGTGGACTGCAGCTCGCCTGCGGTGGAGAAGTAGGAGAGGAACGGCGCGCCGTACTGCTGGTCGAACACCTCGCCGAAGGCGAAGAACTCCTCGATCCCCTCGGCCTCGGCCGCCGCCACCATCGCCGGTCCGAACTCCTGCCAGAACTCGATGTTGGCGTGTTTGGTCGTGTCGATCCGGAACCCGTCGACGCCGAACTCCTCGATCCAGAAGGAGAAGATGTCGATCATGCCGTCGACGACCTCCTTGCGTTCGGTCCACAGGTCGTCGAGGCCGAAGAAGTCGCCGTAGAGGGAGTTCTCGCCGACGAAGCTCGAGTCGCCCCGGTTGTGGTAGAGCAGCGGGTCGTTGAGCCAGGCCGGGGTCTTGGCCTGCTCCTCCCCCGGCGGGACCACGGGCGTGTAGGGGAACGAGGTGAGGTCGACCGCCGGGAACGAGTAGTCGGACTGGCCCGCGTAGGCGAACTCGGAGTCGTCGAACGGCTGGTCGTCGGTGTCGAGGTAGGGGAAGTCGGTCTTGTTGCGGTAGCCGGCGTTGCCATCGAGCTGGATGACGTCGGCGGTGTGGTTGGTGACCACGTCCATGAACACCTTGATGCCGCGCCGGTGGGCCGAGTCGACCAGGAGGCGGAAGTCCTCGTTGGTGCCGAGGTGCGGGTCGACCTGCAGGAAGTCGAGGATCCAGTAGCCGTGGTACCCGGCGGAGGCGCCGTAGAGGTTGGTCGAGTCGGGTTGGATCGTCTTGTTCTCGAAGATCGGGCCGACCCAGATCGTGGTCACCCCGAGGGCCTCCAGGTAGGGCAGCTTGTTGCGGAGACCACGGAGGTCGCCGCCGTGGTAGTAGCCCTTGTCGCTCGGCAGGTAGCCGTGGGTGAGGACGTTCTCCCGGCTGTCGTCGGCGACGCAGGGACCGTCGTGGTCGCCGCAGTTGTTGCCCGGACGGCTGTCGTTGAAGCGGTCGGGGATGGCGAAGTAGAGGATCTCGTCGGCGAAGGGGTGGCGGATCGGGTCGCGGACGAGCGCCGCATCGTCGACCGGGGTCACCGGGATGACGTCGATGGAGAGCACGTTGGTGGCCTGGTCGTAGGAGAAGGCGACCGTGTCACCGAGGGTCTCGACGGTGAACGGGATGTTGTCGCCGTTGGGGACGCCGCCGGCCCCGTAGTTCTCGTCCCATGCCTCGTCGATGGCGACCTTGGCCTGGTAGTCGCCAGGTGGCAGGGCCGACGACGAGAACCGTCCGATCCCGTCGCCGTCCGGGTCCTGGAGCCAGCTGCGGAGGCAACCGGGGTCCCAGTCGCTGCCGCAGCCGAGCTCGTCCTGGAAGTCGCCCGGGGCCGTGGCGATCACCGAGTTGACGTCGTCGGTGATCCAGTTGCTCGTGTCGTCGTAGTAGAACGTGACGTCGGTCGGGTCGGTCAGCGACAGGGGGATGTTCGGGCCGTCCCGCTGCGCTCCGAGACCGTAGTTCTCGTCCCACGAGTCGTTGAGCGGCGCCTTGTACTCCCACTCGCCGGCGGGGACCGAGAACGTGGCCTGCCAGACGTCGTCGTCCGGGTCGAGGGTGAGGTCGGTGGCGTCGCAGTCGGGCAGCCAGTCGTCCGGACAACCGAGCTCGGACTGGAGGCTGCCGGCGATGGCTACCGATGCGGGGTTGGCCCCGACGGGGCTGCTGGATGCGAGGCCCGCCGCCACAAGCGCAGCCGCGGCCATGAGCACGAAAAGGCGCCGAAGGTACACGAATCACCACCGATGTCGTTGCCGCCCGTCCAGCGCAGACGCTAGCTGCCGCCGTCGTCGCTGTCACGTGGATGGACGCGGCCCCGCCGGGGCCCATTCGACGTCGGACGTCCGACCCCAACGACGAGTTCGCAGCGATCGGTCTTGCTGGTCGATCGGCGTCCAGCGACGTGCGCTTCGCCAAGCCGAGCACTCGTCTACGGCGTGACCTTCGCCAGGCGAGAGGATGGCCATTGATCGATTCTGCGTATACAGGGGCAGGTGGTTGATGCACAATCCCTGTAGCTACCCGGGGGAGGTATTCATGGCCCGCACGCAGAAGAGCGGTCTCGACGAGTTCCGAGTGCTGGTTCGACCGCCAGCACCGATATCGGCGGGGTCGGTCACTCGGATCGTGAAGTCCGAGCTCGACCGGACCCGATGGGGCGGCGACCGAGCCGTCCGCTCCTCGGCTGTCGACGCGCCCGAGACCAGTTCGGCCCGCAACGACGTGATCGTGAGGATCGAAGCGACGGAGACGACCAAGGACGCGATGGCGGCCCACGCCCACGAGCTCGTCCAGCAGCTCTACGACACCGACCGCTTCCTCCGGGTCGAGGCCGACATCCCGACACCGGCGTTCGATCCGGCGGGCCTGACGACCACCCAACCCGCGGCCCCGACCGGGCCTGGCCCGCTCGGGGTGAGGACGGACTGTTCCGACGTCGGCGCAGCGGCCCGGCGCGACTGGGCGCTCAAGGCCATGAGGGTGCCGGAGGCACTCGAGCTCATGGATCCCGCCACCCGGGGTGGCAAGGGGATCCTCGTCGGGCATCCCGATTCCGGCTACTCCGATCATCCCCTGCTCGGACGCGACCGACTCGATCTGGCCCGCGACCGCGACGTGATCAGCGACGACCACGACGCCCGCGATCCCCTTCGACCACCGGAGAAGTCGATCTTCAGACCACTGCCGAATCCCGGCCACGGCACGTCGACCGCCAGCGTGCTCGTCGGCGAGGGCGAGGGCGGCGCCGCCGGCCAGTTCCGCGGCGTGGCGACCGAGGCGACGCTCGTCCCCATCCGGGCGACCGAGAGCGTCGTCCAGGTCTTCGACAACGACGTCGGCAACGCCGTCAGATGGGCCCATCGCAAGGGATGCCACATCGTGTCGATGAGCCTCGGCGGCAAGGGACTCTTCGGCCTCGAGGACGCGATCCAGGACGCCGTCGACGACGGCATGATCGTCATGGCCGCGGCCGGCAACCAGGTCGGGTTCGTGACGGCCCCGGCGTCCTATGGCAACTGCATCGCCGTTGCCGCCACCTCCGTCGACTCGAAGCCGTGGGCCGGTTCGTCACGTGGGCCCGAGGTGAACGTCGCGGCTCCCGGATCCTGCGTGTGGGCGGCGCTGTTCGAGTGGGATCAGGAGCCGCCGGACATGATCCTCGGCCAGAGCAACGGCACGTCCTACGCCGTCGCCCACCTGGCAGGGATCGCTGCGCTGTGGCTGGCCCACCACGGCCACCAGCACCTCGTCGATCGCTACGGCAAGGCGAACGTCCAGGCCGTGCTGTTGCACCAGCTGGCCGAGCCGAAGGTGTCCCGCCGGCCGCCCCGTTGGGATCGGTCGAGCTACGGGCACGGCATCATCAACGCAGCCGAGCTGCTTGCCGCCGAGCTGCCGCCGGTCCATCACGTCGTGGCGACGCGAGGTCCGTCGGCGGCCGTCGCCACCCGCCCCGCCGAGCGTCTCGCCGGCAGCGCGGGCGTCCCGAGCGACGAGTTCGATCGGGCGCTGGATCGGCTGCTCGGCCCGGGCTCGTCGAGCGACCCCGGACTGGTCAGGCGTTTCGAGGGGGAGCTCGCCTACCACCTGGCCGACCCCGAGACTCGGCGGGCCCTGCTTGGCAGATCACGGAGCAGTGCACAGAGGTCGGCGGCGCTTCGCGGCGCTTCCCCTCAACTCCAGGAGCGGATCGCGGGCCGGACCTGATCGCGGTCGAGGTACCGACCTCCGTTCGGCCGACCGGGCCGGCGAGCGGCACGGCCCCCTGAGCGCATCCCGTCGACTCGATCGTGCGCCCGAAAGGCCCGGCAAGGGAACGGTCGCGTCCACGAAGTTCTCGCCATATCCCGCCATCCGGTTCGCTCCAGTGACCCTTGACACACACCAGGTGGCAAGCTAAGTCAACGACAAGGCTGCCGTCGCCCACCGGCGCAGCTGCGAACCTGGAGGGGCAAGATGCGGACGATCGAGTACTTCGACGGACGTCGTGTGCGACGGCTGCAATTGCAGCGGATCATGGACGGCCGACAGCGCGCTCCACGGACGCTGGAAACGGTCGGCCCCACCCGCATGGCCCCCATGCGGGCGCACGAGGCGGGCACCAGCGTCGCCGCGAGCCTCGGGCAACAACACGACCGGGTGGCCCGACGATTCAACGATTTGAGCGAGGGCCAGACGGAGATCGCACAGGCCGATCGAGGTGAGACAACGGTCATCCCGACGAACACGGTCGCGGTCGACAATCCCTCGAATGCGGACCTGAAGTTCCTTCGCGACAAGCACGGATTGGAGGAGGTCGATCACGGACGCCAGGGCAAGGTCCTGCTCCTCGCCCCGGGTATCGGCGAGGAAGGGGTCTCCAACGCCATCGCCGCGGCGATGGGTCTGCACACCCGGTCGTCGGCGAGGGGGGTGCCATCGCCGAACTTCCTGCGGGTCGTGCAGCGTCGACCCCTGTCCCCCGTCGATTCGCAGCCTCCCCCGTGGGCGCTGGCCAACGACGGCACGGTCGGCGTCGTCGGGTCGGACGTCCACGCCGACGCGGCCTGGACCGTCACCACGGGCCGACCCGAGATCAAGGTCGCCATCCTCGACGAGGGGGTCGATTCGACGCACCCGAAGCTGAAGACGATCGTGGCGGAGCTCGACGTGGTCGACGGGAACCCCAATGCGCGGCCGGACGGTGACGACGCACACGGCACGGCGTGCGCCGGGATCGTCAGCTGCACCGACGCGGACAGCGCACTCGCTCCCGGGGTGTCGTTGGTCGCGGCCAGGATCGCGAAGTCGGATGCGAACGGCTTCTGGATCTTCGACGACTTCGACACGGCCGACGCCATCGACTGGTGCTGGGACGATGCGGAGGCGGACGTCCTCTCCAACTCGTGGGGTGGTGGTCCACCGGTACCGCTGATCACGAACGCGTTCGAGCGGGCCCGAACGCTGGGACGACAGGGCAGGGGCGCCGTCGTCGTCATCGCCGCCGGCAACGACGCACGGCCGTCGGTGTCGTATCCTGGAAACCTGGCGAAAATGGTCACGGTAGGTGCATCGAACCAGTGGGATCGGCAGAAGACTCTTGGCTCGCAAGACGGCGAGACTCGGTGGGGCTCGAACTGGGGGGCCGGGCTGGACCTGATGGCCCCTGGGGTGGCGATTCGATCGACCGACATCAAGGGGCCGCGAGGCTATTCACCCGGCAACATGACCGACCGGTTCAACGGCACGTCGGCGGCGACCCCCTTCGTCGCCGCAACCGCAGCTCTGATGCTCAGTGTCCGGCCGGATCTCGGATCGGAAGAGGTCGGTCGCCTGCTGAATCGAACGGCGGACTCGCTGACCGCGAACGGGGGCTGGTCCAGGCGGACGGGTCACGGTCGGGTGAACGCCTACGCGGCGGTGTGGGCGGCGCGGAGGGCGTAGATGTCTGACGAGCCGTCGGAGACGGCCTTCAGCTACACCCACGGGAAGGACACGATCGAGCTCTACAACACCCCGTACTGCGCAATCGATCTCGACCTCGCCGACGAGCTCGCCTCCTCGCAGGAGCTGGAGACGATCGTCAGCCGCGCCAGGCCGGTGAAGAACCGAATCGTGCTGGCGGAGGAGTCCGGGCTCGACCGCGAGACGCGTGACGTGCTCGATCGTGAGGGGGCGCTGATGCCGGTGCTGTCCTACGACGACGGCTCGCTGGTCGTCGTGATACCTGAGGCGAGGATCGTCCCGGACTCTCCCGACCTCTCCGTCGAGGCGATCACGGCGCAGCTCGAGGAGGTCGGTCTGGTCGTGGCCGAGGACAGGGGGAGGCGGCTCACCGCCGTGCCCGCGTCGAAGCGGGCCGGCGACCTGCTCACCGGCATCTCCGAGCTGTCCGCGACGGACGGGCCCCAGATCTCGGCCTACCCGCGGATGCTGCGCATCGTGAGGCGACCGAACGCAGACGGCTCGTTGGAGTGACCACGGACGCGACCCGGTCGTCGGTTGCGGGCACGAACCGCCCCCGATCGCGGTAACCGGCCGGAGCGGATGACTCGGTTCGCGCGAGCGCGTCGTTCGAGCTCGGCCGATCGTTGGAGCTCCAGGAGCGGTGGTCCCGATCGGCGCCGCGGTCGAGCACGCCCGGCCGGCAGGCGACGCCGGCCGGGCGAACCGCGCCGCTACGGCAGGACCGTGTCGCTCCGGTATGCCAGGTTCTGGATGTTCTCGTCCTGGTCGATCGGGGTCTCCGCCTCGGCGAAGGGCGTTCCCGCCCCGATGCCGTGATTGGCGACCAGGAACTCGGCCAGGGCGTCCTGCTCACCACCGGGCGGGCTGAAGTCGGCTGCGCCCGGGGCCACGAGCACGTCGCCAAGGTCGATGCGATTGGCGCTCGGGTCCGTTGGGAACGGATAGCCGTCGCCCCCTCCGGCCAGGAAGTTGAGGGTGACGATCCGGATGGCCCGGTTCGGGTCGCCCTGCAACACGCCGGCTTCGATGAGCACATCGGTGACGATCCCGGTGCCGTCGACGATGGCGGCGCTCTGGACCCGGCTCCCGGGTGACTGGGCGGGATCGAAGCTGAAGCGGAGCCCGGCGTACTGGCCGAACTGGCCGGGGGTCGACCCCGGCCCGCTGGCTGCCACCGAGTGCTCGATCACGGACTGCAGCTCGGCCGCCGTGAGCGTCAGCAGGGTGAGGCCGTTGTTGAACCGCAGCGAGTTCTCGATGGCCAGCTGGCTGATCTGACCATCGAGGCGCCCGCTGATGGGGTTGGCCTGGGGTGGGAGCAGGTCGGTGGAGCCGCCGTTGTTGACGACCTCCCCGATCTCGGCCCGGATGCCGCCGCCGTTCTTGATCGACACGGCCGTCGAGGGGTCGAAGGCCTTGGCTTCGGCCAGGTTGGCCCGAGCCGACAGGTTGCCGAAGTTGGTCTCCTCGGTCCGGACGAACTCCCGCCGGCCTTCGAGGAACACCGACGTCTCACCGAGGACGTTGCTGTCCTTGGCCACGACCACGCCGACGACGGCATCGACCATCCGCTGAACCAGCTCGGCCTTGGTCCCGTCGGCGAACGGATCGCCCCCACCGAAGGCGGCGTTGGCGTTCTCGGTGGTCGAGGCGATCGGCCCGTTCTCCGCCGGGTCGAAGCTGTCGACCACTCGACCGAGGCGGTCGAAGTCGACGGTCAGCTGCCCGACGTAGCTGTACTCGCCGTCGGTGCTGACGATGACCGCCGGGTCGCCGTCGGCGTTCTCGGTCACGATCGGGAACGGGCCGGCCGGCTCGTCGCCCGGCTGCAACACGTCGTCATCGTCGGCCAGGAGCGTGTCGCTGCCGCCGGCGATCGACACGTCGATGCCGGAGAGCAGCGGGACCAGCTCCTGCTCGAGCGCGATCTGCTGCAGGTGGGAGACGAGCACGATCTTGTTGATCCCCATCGCCTGGAGCGCATCGATCGACGGCTGGAGGACGGCCGCCAGCGCCGGCATGTCGTTCGACGTCGGACCGATGAGCTCGGTTCCGGTCGGCGAGGAGATGAGGCTCAGCAGCGGGGTCGTTGCACCGACGACGCCGATCCGCTCACCGCCGGCCACGTCGATGTAGGTCGCCGGGGCGATCTTGGGGATGCTGGTGACACCCGAGCCCGACTCGATCGGGCCAGAACGGAATGCGGCGGACGACAGGATGTCGGCTGTGAAGAGGTTGGCCAGGTCACCGTCGCCGGAGACGTCGAGGTTGGCCGAGAGGTAGGGGAACTGGGCGCCGACCCAGCGGTCGCCCTCCGGCCCGTTCGGGCTCCGGAAGTCCTCTTCGATGATCGACTCGAACGTGTCGCTCCCGAGATCGAACTCGTGGTTGCCCACGGCCGAGGCGTCGAAGCCGATGACGTTCATGATCGAGATGTCGACCCGGCCGTTGCCCTCCCGCAGGCTGGAGTAGGTCACACCGAAGTGGTCGCTGTAGACGTCGTTGAACACGCCGCCGTCGCGGAACGTCGCCCGGTCGGCTGCGGCGTTGAAGAACGGGCCGGGGATGTAGTTGTCGCCGGCCGAGAGCACGATCGTGTCGTCGACGTCGGTCCGCTCCTCCAGGCCATCGATGATGGCGGCGAAGTTCGGGGCCCGATCGAGTGCCTCGACGCCACCCTCGAGATCGGAGGCGTGGAGGATCTGCAACGAGTACGGCGATGGCGGCATCCCGGCCGGGATGGTGAACTTGGCCAGCAGCGGCTCGTGGTCGCTGCCGGTGGAGTCGTCGACCCGGGGGAAGTCGACGTTGACGTGCACCAGGTCGAGGACCGGCTTGCGGTCGAACAGCGCGTCGCTCACGAAGAAGTGGTCGAGCATCTGGCTGTTGCCGTCGAAGATGAAGGAGTACACGTTGTCCCGGTCCGAGTCCTTGAGCCGGGTGTCGACCAGGTTGGTCAGCACCCGCTCTGGCCCGGGCAGCGTCTCGGTCATCTCGTCGGTCCACTGCATCGTGTTCAGGTCGCCGACCACTGCGATCATCGCGTCCGGGTCGGCGGCCAGCATGGTGTCGACGACGTCGTTGATGGCCTGGGACTCGTTGGCCCGCTCGGTCTCGCCGGCCTGGACGAAGGGCTGTGGCCCACCGAACACCGGCGTCGAGCCGAAGCGGGACGTGAAGTGGTTGTTGATGACCGTCACGTCCTTGCCGTTGAACTCGAAGATGCCGACCAGCGGGTCGCGGGTGCCGTCGAAGGCCGTCGGATCGGCTCCGAAGACCGACAGGGCCGGTGGCGTCAGCGAGAAGTAGTCCCTGGTCGTCACCCGTTCGGGGTTGTAGAGGAAGGCGTTGCGGATGTTGCCGCCGGGGACGCCTCCGCCCGTCCCGTCGGCCGGGGCGACGTCGAAGGCCTCGTAGGTCGGTCCGCCGGCGGCGACGATCTCGTCGATGAGGGTCTGGAGGGTGACCTCGGCTCCGGTCGTGCCGTCGTCGGTCTGCCCGCTGTCGTCCTGGATCTCCTGCAGGGCGATGATGTCCGGGCCCCGCAGGTTGTCGACGATCTGGGCTGCCAGGGTGGCGTACTGCGCGGTGTCGCTCCCGTCGCCGCTGAGGTTCAGCACGTTGTAGGACGCGATGGTGAGGTTGTTCGTGGTCGGCTTTCGGCTGGACACCTCGGGCTGGAGCCGGTTGGTCTGGACCGTGACCGGATCGGTGGCGTTGACCTCATAGTTGCCGAAGCTGTAGCCGACGACGCCGGTGACATCGGCCAGGTTGTCGCCGACCTTCACCAGGGGAACGCTCGGGCCCTGGTAGATGGTGCCGTCGAACTGGATCTGGACCCGCTCCGGATTCTGGTCGCCCGTGTTGTCCGGATCGGGTTGGAGCTCGATGCCGCCCCGGCCGGTGCGGGCGTCGTTCGGTTCGATGACCTGCGACACCCCGCGGTCCGGCAGGGTGAAGAACTCACTGGAGAAGGGGTTGAAGGTCCGAGTCGGCGAGACGGCCACCGGCTTGGCGACCTCGACCAGCATGCCCTCGAGGCTCTCCCAGAAGTCGATGGCGTCCTCGTCCGGGTCGAAGGTGGCCGGATCGGTCTGCAGGTTCGTCGGCAGCTCGTCGTCACTGATCACCGTCGTCGCCGACGCCAGCACACCCTGCTTGCCGATCTCGACGGTTGCCGGCAGGGCGTTGCCGGACGAGTCGATCGTCACGGTGTCGGCGTCGATCTGGGTGATCGAGAGGTTGCCGGTGTCGGGGCCGCCCGGGATGTCCTCCTCGACCAGGCCTCCGACCACGACGTGGTCACCGACCGCAACCGGGCCGGACCACCGAACGAGGATGCCGTCTGACGTGTTGGGGTCCCCGTCACCGACCGGGTCCTGCAGATAGAACAGACGGAAGCCGACGGCGGTGACGACGCCCTCGGTGGCCACCGTCTCGCCGACGAGGGGCGACAGGTGGGCCGGGCCCTGGATCTCCGGGATCGAGTGATCGTGACCGTCGGCCGAGCCGGGAGGGCTCGCGACCAGGATTGCCGACACCAACATCAACGCGGCGAGGATCGTCCTCGCCAGCCGTACCTTGCACCCGCCCATCGCGTCCCGTCCCTTCAACCTTCGACTTCGTGCCCCCCTTTCGTAGTCGATGGATGTGGCCGTGTCGCCTCGAACGGCGCAACTCCGGTCCAACGACGAGCCCCCGATCCGGGGCTCGGCGCACGGAGGGTGCGGTGGCACCGGAGCTGGAGGTCCGTGTCGCTCCCGTCTGGGGTGGTTGGACACGCGGCGGCCGGCCGTTGCCGCGGCCGGCAGGACCAGGCGACGCTCGGGCGCCGAACACCCCGTCGATAGCGGTCCGAGACGGTGGGAGGGGTGTCAGACGGTCGTCGATGACGCCCAACACCGGGCGCCGGTGGTTGCGATCGATGTCTGTCGGTTCCGACCGGGCAGTCGTGGCTGCGGCATGGGCGACGGCGACGGGCGTCTTGGCCTGAGACTGGCCTGACCGCCGCGGCAGTCGAAGCCAGGGACCTCACGGGCGCCAACATGCCCGAGCTGCGCACGCCCCCTCACAACCTGATGTTCCCACCGGTTCGCAGCCGCCTCGATCCTCTTGGAGGCTCGGGACAACTGTCGGCTTCACGAGGTCGTAGGTCGAAGACGTTGGCAGCTCGACCATCGTAGTTTCGATCCAAGATGTTGTTCCTGAAGTGGTTGTTCCACGAAGGACACTCGCCAGCGGACGGATCGTACCACTCGGAGTATGTGGCCTCGTGCCCAGCGAGATGAAACTCGTTGTCGTTGATGCGATTGTTGTTCGAGTCGTTTCGCACCCTGACCGGGTCTCCACAGCAGTTGCGGAAGCTGTTCCGCAGAATGAAATTGTCCGATGAGTGGTGCCGAATGTAGAGCGCGTGCAGGTTCGAGCAGTTCGAGACTCCCGGGATGTCCTCGCGAACGATATTGACGAAACTGTTGTCGAGAATCCTGTTCTCACGCGAGTTGACCAGCGCGATCGCGTTCGTGCTCCTCTCACCGATGTTCAGGAAGTGGCACCTCAGGACTCGGTTCGATGAATTGAACTCATCGACCCTTCTCCGATTCCCCTCAAAGGCAATCGCGAGGGCATAGTTCTGAACTCGAACGTTCGAGATCACGATGTTCGTTCTACGGCCGTCTCGCGCCTTCAGAGCGAACCACTCACGGTCGGCGTTTCCACCATCGAAGATCGGGCGTTGCACGGTCTCGTCGAGCGAGGTGAACGTGATCGAGCGATCGGGCATCACCAGTGACCACTGGACTTCCTGCGATCGATAGGTCCCTGGCCCGATGAGGACCTCCACACGACGGTCACGTTGGGCCACGTTCTCGTCAACGACCTCTTGGGCCCGTGCCAGTGTTGCGATGGGCGCTGTCGCCGACAGCCCATCGTTTCGATCGCTGCCGTCAACAGCGACGCTGACTTTGAGTGGCGTCTCGTCCACGATGGAACGTCCAGTCGCAGTCTGGCCCGAGCAAGCAAACGTTAGTGGCATCGGCGCCCTCGAGGCGAGTGCAGCTGGCGATGCCCTGGCCGGCAACGTGGCAACGCAGCCGGCCAGTGACCACGGCCCGGCCATTCGCCAGGACAGCTACCGGCTTGCGCTACGGCAGTTGTGCGAGCGGTTCGATGTCCGCCCCATCACGTCGTACCGGCTGCGTCACACCGCGACCATGTACGAGATGTACCTCGTCGGCTCGGCGAAGCAATCGCCGGTTGGGCCGGCACCATCGAGACGATGATCCGCCGAGACTATCGCCGCAGACTTCGGGAAACGGGGGCCCTACCGCCCTCGGACTTCGGGCACGAGATCGAGGGTCAACGCGATGCCTCCTCGAAATCGTCGCAGGTAGGGTCGGGAAGCTCGCAATAGTCGAGAAGCTCGTCGTCGTCTTGGTGACCGAAGTGTCTCTCGTCGCCGTCTCCGCCGATGAGAAGATCCGCACCGAAGCCACTCTGAAGGCGGTCCTCTCCTGCGCCACCAACGAGGACATCTCCGCTGTCATCCTGCAGGCCATCGCCCGGCCTGTTCCCAAACAGCTTGTCACGGCCACCATTGCCACACATGAAGTCGTTCCCGGCGTACGCTGAGATCACGTCGCGACCATCGGTCCCGATGATGAAGGCGTTGACCGGATCCACGATGTCAGCAAACAGCCACTCGACCTGATCTGCCTCGCGATCGGCACCATCGTCGACTCGGCTACTCGTCGCATAGTCCGCCGCATTGGTTTGGAGATTCACGACTGTGAACTCGAGGCCAAGGAATCGGACCGTGTCGCCATCCTCGTAGGGATACTGACAGTGCGCCCGTGCGACCTCCGCGACAGTGGCGAACACGTCGGCGGTCAATCGTCACCCCGCTCCAACCAGGCAACCGTCGGCGCCTGAGATCACATCCTGAGGCGGCTCTTCCTCCGGCAAGGTGGTACCGGTCGTATCGTCCGGCGTTGCCGTGGGCCCACGAGACGTGGCGGTGGTGTCGTCCGTCGTTCCGGTCGACTCGCCAGTGCCGCTGGCCGTCTCGTCCGTGGTTCCCGTCGACCGACCGGTGATCGTCGTGGTGGCGTCGTCAGTGGTGTCCGATGCGACCGGTGGAGGATCTTCACCACCGGTACCGACAATGCCGTCTCCCCCGAAGATGAACGCCAACACGGCGACCAAGGCGACCACGACGGCAGACGCCACCATCAAGACGCGGTCCACGTCGTCTTTGCGTAGGAAGATCCACACGCGACGCCACCATGGACTGCGCTCGTCGTGCTGCTCGTCGTTGGGTGGGAGCAAAGTCTGTTGACCGCCGGTGGCTACGGTTTCGGGCTACGCTCGCCCTCCGGTGGGCCTCGAAACCTGCGAGCCTCCTGTGAGAATCGAACTCACGACCTTGTCCTTACCATCTCGCTCAGTTGTCGGCTTCGGTGTTCATACCTGTTCAAACCCGCCTGATCCAGCGTGTTCGAACCGCCCCGGCCTGCAACGAACCGCTGCGCACGCGGGGTGAACGCGGGATGGACGCGTCACGCCCGCTCCCCAAGCGCGACAGTCTGAGATTGGGAGCACGTGGTTAGCGTTGGCGCAATGGGTACCGAGATGCCAACGTATCCAGAGCGACAGGCGGCGGACGTCGTCCAGGGGACGGTGGAGATCGCGCTCAACATGGTCCCATTGGTCGGCGGGGCCTTGGCGGAGCTGGTCGAGCAGGTCATCAGTCCGTCAGTCGAGCGGCGGCGTCACCTCTGGTTGGAGGCCCTGGCCTCCCTGGTGGCTGACCTAAGCACGAACGCTGTCACCCCAGAGACTCTGGCGGCTGACGAACAGTGGATCACGGCGGTTGGGCAGGCCACCCGCGTTGCGTTGGGCACCCACATCGACGCCAAGATCCGGACGTTGAAGAGGCTCCTCACCAACTACGCGCTACAGGTCGATCGCGACGAGCTGGCGATCGGACGGTTCATTCGGTTTGTCGAGGAGTTCGAGCCCGTACACCTCACCGTCTTGGCGTACGCCTCCAACCCCACGGGGTGGCGTCGCCGCGCAGGACTGCCGCTGATCGTCGAGGCACCCCTCGGCGTCTCCGATGTCCTCGTTCGTTCCGGTATCGAGATCGACACCGCCTCGGCAACGATCGTGCTTAGAGACCTCGAGCAGGCATGGCTTGCCAAACCCCACCGGACATCGGAAGGCGACTGGTCACCAGAGAAGCTCGCCAGCACACAGTTCACCCTTAACCTCGGCGAGGAGTTCCTGCGCTGGATCGACGCCTTCGAGTAGATCCGACCAAGCTCTACCGAGGCGAACGTTTCCTGACCAGGCGCTCCCACCCGCTGCCACGGGGCCCAGCTCCAGCCGCTTCGGGACCATCCCATCGGTTGTCGTTGATAACCCTCGGGCGCTCTTGGCTACCGTCCGGGCCACGCCTCAGCCGTTGGGGCCTTTCCGAGCCACAGTGAAGGTGTGCGCGGAACTCGACAAAGCAAGAGATCGTTGAGAGTACATGATCCCCAATGACGAGCATGACTACGTGTCCGCCCGGGTCCCCGGGATCGACCTGACACCGTTCGAATCCATGTCGACCGACCGGGAGCTGCTGGCGACCTACTGGCGCCACCAGTACGACCGGTTAGATCAGATCGAAAACCAGCGAATCCAATTCACGAACATCGTCGTCGCTGCCAGCGTAGTTGCCATCGCACTACTCTTTGATCGAGACGACGCTGCGAAGTCACTCGCCCTCCGAGGAGCACTTGCGACGGTCCTTGGCGTCAATCTCGTTGCATGCGGTTACGTCCTACGCATGAGGCAGCACGCCCACCAGACTCTTATCAGAGCGCGCACAGCCCTGCGTGTATTAGCACCGGAACTCATGCAGCTAAACATGGTATCCGGCATCCCGCGCAACCTATTCCATAGCAGCATCGCCTATCAGATTAGTCTGCACGCGCTCCTCGGCGGAGTGGCCGCGCTCGGCGTGTTCATTGTATAGACCACGTCCGTAGGTGTAGCTCAGGTTACCGAGCACAGAAATCACGGCGACTCGACGTCAAGCTTGCGTTGTGCCATGTCGCTATCGGGCGGGTGCACGGGTTGAGCTAGCTCGACTTCCTCCGTGAGGCCGGGTCCTACCTCTCCGTCAGCAAGGCATCCACAAGCTGGCGGGACCAAGACGTACCCCAGAACAGGAGTACGGCGTTGGCCGTGACCATCGAGACGAGGAGGTAGCCAGTGAAAGAAGGCAGGAACTCATTTCCCTCACCTCTCATGAGTTCGAGCACGACTAGGGCCCCAGCCAGCGCAGCGAGGGAGAAGACAGTCAAGGCCAGCCAATCCGATTGGAAGCGAGCGAAGACCAGCGCACCAACAAAGAACAAACAGAAGGAGGCGAATTCGTAGTTCCAGAAGAATCCGTCAAGGCCGACAGGCTCGACGGAGACCTTCGAGCTCTCCCAGATCGGGAGCAAGGCAGCAGCCATCGAGACAGCTCCGAGCCACGCACCTAGCAGCATTGCGCCAAGAAGAGTCGTGCTGAACTTCAGCAGCTTGCTCGACACTTGTCGTTCATACTCGCCAACTCGTGCACTTACGGAGTGGAGCACGACGATCAACAGACCAGCGGCGGCAACGGCCGCGACGAGTGAGACCACGTTGCCAACAACGCGATCCTCTCCTTTGAGCAAGTCCCAGAAGAAGTTGCCAGCTACACCGAGAGCGATGGCCAGCAGCGCTTGGCCAACGTCTACTGCCTTCACTAGCTCTCCGAGGGTGCGTTCGGGCCCTGTAGGCGCTGCCAAGGCTTCCTCCAACTTCAGAGCTGCGGCGAACGCCCATGTTAGTGGCCGGGTCCCACACACACGCTGATTCCTCCCATGCTATGCCCCTGGAAGGTTGTGACTTCGGTGCCGTCGAGGCGCTGACCGGGGCTTACGACCTGCGCCAATCGGCCTCTGTCGGTGCCGACAGGCCGATGGTGGCCGTCAGACGGGCCATCCAGTGCGGTGAAGAGATCTGCTCGCCTCGATGCTCGTGATGTTCTCTCGTTTCAGTATCTAGCAGCTCGACTTCTCCGTCTCCCTCCTCAGCGATCCCATGACCGAAGAGGTTTTTCTGCCCCGGGAACGGCGCGGGCACCCAGCGTTGGCCTTTGCGGCCGAAGCTCTCGACGATGACACCGACGCGATCTGGTCGACCGCGATGGGACTTCGACGGTGCCGTGACACACGAGCCTTCCCGCTACCGCAGCCAGAGCGTCGTCACATCTCTTCCCTACGTGGAAGTGCATCGCTAGCCAGCGATGTCGTCGGCCAACGACTCCCGCGGGATCCTCGCGGGATGCGCACGGTGCAGGTCAGGAACCACCTCGTCGAGCGGGGCTCTGACCAGGACTTACGTGGAGCCTCCTGTGAGAATCGAACTCACGACCTTTTCCTTACCATCTCGGTCCTGACCGTTCACCGTGGGGCAGAACCCGCTGCTGGAGAGGCCCATCACATCGAGTGAACGCCCATGAACGGTGCCGACCGGCAGCGGATGTGCCATGGATGTGCCATGGCACGGTGACGGGCATCGATCACTCTCAGTAGGCGAGATTATCGCGCACCCGGAGCACTCCAGTTCGCCGGTACTAGCGTGGTCATCGACGCCAGCTGAGCCCGCATCTTGGCTTTACCCCCAGCTACTGGTCGGCCGTTGAGAACAGCCGGGCCAAGGCGTACGCGAACTGCGGCCTCGCTTCGGCTAGGCATCATTCGGAAGTCAGAACTCGCCAGCTCGGACTCCAGCGACGAAAGTCGTCCATTCGTTGCTCGCGAGCCGAAGCCGCAGATCGCCGCGACCAGCGAAACCTCTACCACGAGCGTAAACGGGCCGACGACGCGATGGGCAGTTTTACTTGCAGGTGACACAGGAGCACGATCGGCGACGTTAACCAGTCAGACGACTCCTCAGGGCAGACCAAGCTGGTGTCCGAGCGACAGGCCAAAGTCGCTACCACCAGGAGGATCAGATATGTCCGAGTCGTCTGCCAAGGAGACCAGGCGCCAGTTTCTCACGAAGTCGTGGCGTCGAGGCGTGCTTGAGATCGCTGTCATTCTCAGCGGGCTCGGCGGTCTAGTAGTCTTCGTTGAGTGGATCCTTGGGACGGCGGGATGACCCGGGGACCGGGTCCGAGCACCGCGGATCTTGCCCGATCGCGAGACATCGCGTTCCGAGCTGTCCGTGCGGCAGGCGGCTCTCACGAGGACGCGGACGATGTTGCTCAAATGACTACGGTGCGCCTCTTGCAGCTCTGGGACACCAGCGGAGTCAGACGGGCGCGACAATCGATCGGCTCGACGGCCGAGTCGGACTGGGAGCGGTATGTACGAGTAGTTGCCCGGCGAATCTGGGTCGACCAGATCCGCAAGAACGTACGGCGTCGAGCAAACGAGATTCGCTCAATCGAAGAGTTGCCTGATGCCGGCGATCATGACGGGCCGAAAGTGCGTAGACCACGCTCCCCAGAGGTGTCTAACCCCGTCGAGCAGGAGGTCGTCCTGCCACACGCGCTCGCCGCCGAGATCGAGATGATCCCGGATGGTTACTACGTGCGCTTTGCGAAGGCATGGCTTGTCGAGGGCTGCGGCGCCGCCGAGCTAGCACGGGGCGTAGCCCGAACGAGGTCGAGATCATCGATATACCGCGATCGGGAGAGATTGCGAGAGTACTTTCGCGCACGCGACCTCATCTCCCGACCGACAACAACGTCGGTGGCATGATCTCGATCTCGGGACCAGCGACCGGCGGCTCAGCTGCAGCCGATTGTTGTAGCACAACAAGGACGCTCGACAGTGCTTGAGGCCGCTTCTCCGGAGCCACGCATAACGGCACTCCTGGCCCGCTGAGGATCATCGGCGGCCAACAGCCCTTCGCCACCGAGGGTGACGACCCAGGCCGGCGGCGAGCTGGCAACCCTGGCCGCCCTATCGGTGGTCCCGTTCTTGGGCGCGTAACCGCGCAGGCACGGCGGTGACGAGCGGCTCAACTCAATGCCTCGAAGGCCGCCAGCGTGTCCTGACGCAACGTGCCTGTCGCACCGATGATCTCGACGCCCAACAGCCGGTCATTGGAGTCGAAGTCCAAGATGACCATGGCTTTCAGCCCTTCCCCCTCCAGGGGCACCTGACGCGTTGACTCCCCTGGAGCGATCTCATCCACGAGGTAGATGTACGCCGCATCGGCTCTAGGGTCGAAGGTGCCTCTCATGGCCCCAGGATGCTCCTCCGCTGGGTCGCAACCCCTGGGCGTGAAGTAACTCTTGCTTCGGTCCGATGCAGTCACCGGCTACGGATAGCGGCCCAGCTCGCCCGGAGCAGCACCGTTGCCAGTGATCGCTTCGAGCCTGGCCATCAACTCGTCGTAGTCCCCACGACGCGACCCGCAGTAGTCGAACAGCGGCGAAAGCGACGTCAGGTGCACGAGGCGGCGCCCCCTCTGCAAGTAGACGAACGTATAGCGCCGGACCCAGGGCTTGGGGTGCATGTTCCACTCAGGACCGACCTGCACTCGCACTTCTCCAAGAACACCAGCAACCGTCAGAAGGCCCTGTGCATCCAGCTCAACCCAGTCGTGACGCAGAACGTGTCGAATCCCAACGAACAACAACCCGCCCACGGGAATCAACACCACGGCGCCGATCCAGCTCCCTACGGCGACAGCTGAGGCTGAGGCAAGGCCCACGAATGCAAGTAGCACGCCGCCCATGACCAAGGTGATGTTTCTCCGACCGTCATGCCAGGCCCGCAACGGACCTGGAGCATCGGCTGCGTCCATGAACCAATCTTGCCGGTAGACCACCCGAGTTCGGCACTTGCTGCTCGCCAGATAATCCGCTCGGGATTCAGGGTGATCGGGTTCGGGCGCGCCCGGTGGCGTCGAGGACTGCTCTGGCCAGGGTCGAAGGATCGGGAGAGTCGGTGGTGTCGAAGACCAGGTCGTAGTCCCAGCCATCATGGGCGGCGATCGAAGCCTCAACCAGTCCTCCCCACCGGCCGGTCCGGCCTCGCTCGCGAGCAACCAATACCTCACGATCGCAGTACAGCCCGACCCACACCGTAGGAGTCCCCAAGAGGTGACGCCTGAACTCCGCTTGTGGCCGACCACCGGCAGCCACGGCAACAAGGTTCCCAGCCCGGGCCATGGCACCCACCGCAGCCAGGTAGCCCTCGTGAAGTGCAGGCGCTCGATCTCGCCAGATGAGGAACTCGGGATCGACCGAGCCGACATTCTCCGGTTCATCGAACAAGACCCAAGGTGTACCCGCGGCCACTTGACGCAGGCCCGCGAGAACCGTCGACTTGCCGGCACCCGATGGGCCGTTGACGACCACTGCGCAACCGCTCGGGACACCAGCGAACAGTGGTGGTCGCCGGTAGACGAACAACCAGTCGATTCGGGCGTCATCGTCGGTGCCGAACACGACCCGCCACTCGTCAACACCGTCGGCCACGACCGCGTCGAACCGGGAAGCGTTGACACCGGTCCAAATCACCACAGCATCCGTTCCGGCCAGGGGCGCCAGCCGTGATCTCACCTCGTCCGCTTCCAGATCAGGGCCAATCAGGTCGTCGAAGGCCGCTGCGTCTCGCACTCGCTCAATCAGCACGGCGAAGAGCGCTGCACCCGTACCGTCCTCGGCGGCCATCACGCGAGCCTACGGACTGGAGTTCCCCCGCTACGTGAGACAGGGGTGGTTGTCAGTTCATGCTGCTGAGGCAGCGTAGGTCTCGGCGGGGGTGCGGTGCTCGAGGCGGGCTT
>JANQPB010000038.1 GCA_028285495.1 Acidimicrobiales bacterium | reverse complement strand
GCGCAGCAGCCGGCGACCCTGACAAAGCCGGCGCAGCAGCCGGCGACCCTGACAAAGCCGGCGCAGCAGCCGGCGACCCTGACAAAGCCGGCGCCCCGGCCAACGACGGGGCCGGCGACTTCGGGCCTCCGGACGACGGCGGCTGGACCGCCGAGCAGGTGCTGGCCCACGTCGCCCTCAACGACCTCGCCCTGACCGCCGTCGCCCACGGGTTGGTGCATCGGGGCGAGCCGACGTTCGGGAACCACGCGTGCCAGGTGCGCGAGACGCTCGATGCGGTGGTGGCGGAGCACGGCGACCTCGCCGGCCTGATCGCCAACGGGCGTCGCTGTGCCACCCAGGCCCTGGCCGCGGCCAGGCGGCTCGACCCCGAGCAGCGGGCCCACCCGGTCGCATGCACGTTCGAGCACGACGGCGAGGTGGTCTTCGAGGGCTTCGTGCCGTGGGGTCAGGTCGCCATCGAGACCCAGGCCGCCCGCCACCTCCCCGCCCACGTCGAGCAGCTCCAGAAGCTCCGCCGGCGCTAGGTAGCCGGGGAGCGTCCGCTCGCCCGGTGCGGTCCGCCGGGTCTACGGTCGGCGGTGATGTCGAGCTACGACGCGATCGTCATCGGGGCCGGGTTCAACGGGCTCTACCAACTGTGGCGGCTCCGCAACGACGGCTTCTCGGTCCGGCTGGTCGAGGCCGCGGCCGGGCTCGGCGGGGTCTGGCAGAACAACCGCTACCCCGGGGCCCGGGTCGACTCCCACGTGCCCAACTACGAGTACTCGCTGCCCGAGGTCTGGCGGGACTGGACGTGGACCGAGCGGTTCCCCGGGCGCGACGAGCTGGTGGCCTACTTCGACCACGTCGACCGGGTCCTCGACCTCTCCCCCGACATCGACCTCCGGACCCGGATCACGGCCGCCAACTGGGACGGCGAAGCCGGGCGCTGGGACCTGACCGCCGACACCCCCGACGGAACGGTCCGCTACGACTGCACCTTCCTCATCCCCTGCACCGGCTTCGGGTCGCAGCCCTACGTGCCCGATCTGCCCGGCCTCGACGGGTTCGCCGGCGAGTGGTGCCACACCGCCCGCTGGCCGGTCGACGGGATCGACCTGACCGGCAAGCGGGTCGGGGTGATCGGGACCGGGGCCAGCGGCGTCCAGGTGGTGCAGGAGGCGGCGCCCGTGGCCGGGCACCTGACCGTGTTCCAGCGCAGCCCGGTGACCGCCATCCCGATGGAGCAGCGCCGGCTCGACCCGGACGAGCAGGCCGCAGCCAAGGGTGACTACCCGGAGATCTTCCGCCTCCGCAACAGCCCGCCAGGTAGCTTCCACGACATCGGTCGGCTCGACGCCGGGGCCCTCGAGGTCGACGACGAGGAGCGGCGGCGGGTGTTCGACGAGGCCTGGGCCAAGGGCGGGTTCCACTTCTGGGTCGGCACGTTCCGCGACATCCTGCTCGACGACGAGGCCAACCACACCGCCTACGAGTACTGGCGGGATCGGGTGCGGGCCAGGATCGACGACCCGCACACCGCCGAGGTGTTGGCGCCGACCGACCGGCCCTACCCGTTCGGGACCAAGCGACCGTCGCTCGAGCAGGGCTACTACGAGTGCTTCAACCGGCCGAACGTCGACCTGGTCGACCTCCGGGCCACGCCGATCGACCGGATCACCGCCGACGGGATCCGGCTGGCCGGCGACAGTGCCGGCAACGGAGGCGGCGACGGTGGCGACGCATCGACCGTCGAGCTCGACGTGCTGGTGCTGGCCACCGGGTTCGACGCCAACACCGGCGGCCTGACCACGATCGACCTCCGGGGTCGGGAGGGGCGGAGCCTGGCCGACGCGTGGGCCGACGGCGTCGACACCCACCTCGGCATGGCGGTGCCCGGCTTCCCCAACCTGCTGATGCTGTACGGACCGCAGAGCGCCACTGCGTTCTGCAACGGGCCGGTCTGCGCCGAGATCCAGGGCGACTGGCTGGCCGACCTGCTCAGCCACCTGCGACGTGAGGGCCTGACCGAGATCGATTCGACCCCCGAGGCCGCCGAGGCCTGGACCGAGCACCTGAACGAGCTGGCCGACAGCACGCTCTTCGGCAAGGCCGACTCGTGGTACATGGGGGCCAACGTGCCGGGCAAGCGCCGCCAGCTCCTCAACTACCCGAGCAGCGACGGCTACCTCGGGCGGCTCGCCCGCTGCGTCGACAACGACTACGAGGGCTTCGTCTTCCGCTGACCGAGGGTGAACTGCTTGAGCAGCCACTCGAGCGGACCGGTCCGGAGCGTGAGGTGGAAGAGGGCGCAGGCCGCGGTCATCGTCACCAGCAGTCCGGCGAACGCCAGCTCCCGGGTCAGGATCGACCAGTCGCCGTTCTCGATGTAGGGCCCGGCCACGTCGGTCACCAGCACGATGTGGACGACGTAGGCGGTGAGCGACATCGACCCCATCCACGCCAGGGGCGCGAGGCCGCGCTGGACGATCGGTGGGAGCAGGAGGGCGAGGGCCATCACCCCGACGGCCAGGGCCCCGGTCTGGAGCGTCCAGCCCATCCCGCCCGAGTGGCCGGCCACCTCGTACAGCGCCCGGGCGTCCGGCTCGACGTGCACGTCGTCGAGTAGGAAGCCCTCGGCGTCGAACGACTCGTCGAACGGGGCGGCGCCGAGCTCGCCGCCGTCGACGAGCGAGCCCGAGCCGCTGCCGGGGTCGAACCCGGGGTCGGGGGAGCCGTAGCGGTCGGTCAGCCGGGCGGCCGTGAACCCGACGAGGAGGGCGGCGACGAGCGCCGGCCCGGCCAGCCGCCACTGGATCCGGCGATCGCCGAGGTCGAGGCGCCCGATCAGCATCCCGATGGTGAAGAAGCCGATCCACAGCACCATCGGGTAGAGGCCGGACACGGCCAGGTCCCACGCCGTGCCGAGCACCCACTGCCCGGCCTGGCCCTCGACCACGCCGACCACCTCGCTCGTCCAGTTGCGGGCGAACAGCAACAGCACCGGTCCCCCGACCAGCCCGGCCGCGGTCACCGCCGTCAGGCCCCGCCACCCGAGCCGGAGGAGGAGGGGTGCGGCCAGGAAGGCGACCCCGTAGTGCTGGAGGATCGACGCCGGCCAGATCGAGGCGGTCAGCAGGAGCCCGCCGGTGAGGAGGAGGAATCCTCGCCGGACGAGGACGGTTGTCGCAGCCGAGGCTGAGCCCCGGGCGGCGATGACCGACAACGACACCCCGGACAGCACGAAGAACAGGACCGAGGCCCGACCGGCGGACTCGGTGAAGACCAACGCCACCCAGCCGGTCGACTGCCCGCCATCGCCGTCGAGCACGACGTGCTGGGTGAACATGCCGAGCAGGGCGAGCGCCCGGGCGATGTCGATGCCGACCAACCGACCGGGGCGCGAGCGGGTCGACCGGGTCGACACCGAGCGGCTTGTCTCGACCGGGTCGGCCGGGGAGCGGGGAGGATCGAGGGTCGTCGCCATGGCCCCGAGGGTGACAGACCGTCCTGAGACGAGCCTGAGACCGAGTCGGCGGCGTTCCGCCGGCGGGGATGCTCACCAACGAGCAGGATCCGTGGCCAGAACGGTCGGCCGGACCGCACGACGGACCGACCCGGCTGAGGGAGACTGGCGAGGTGGCCGACCGACCCGCCTTCTCGTCGCCGAGGGAGCGACGGCTGTGGCTGTTGACCCTGGCCACGCTGGTCGCCATCTTCTCGACCCTGGGGTTGGCCAGGACCCTGGCCGACGAGCTCCGGCGCCGCGACCTGATCGACGCCACCTTCGCCTGGCTGTTCCTCGCCATCGTGCTCGCCATCGTCGCCCTGGCCCTGCGGGTCCGGCCCCGCGGGATCGAGCTCGGGGTCTGGCTCGGGGTGCTCGCCGTCTACGGCCTCGTGCTGACCCGGATGGTGCTGCCCGAGGACCGGACCCACGTCATCGAGTACGGCGTCGTGGCCGTGCTGATCCACGAGGCGCTGGTCGAGCGGCGGGGCAACGGCCGGCCGGTCCCGGTGCCGGCGCTGGTGGCGCTCGTCGCCACCGTCGCCATCGGCGCGCTCGACGAGGCCGTCCAGCTCCTGATCCCGAGTCGGGTGTTCGACGTCGAGGACATCCTGACCAACTCGATCTCGGCCGCCGCCGCGCTGGCGGCGAAGCTGACGCTGCAGGCGGCTCGAGCGGTGGCCGATCAGCGCTCCCGCTCGGCCAGGCGGGTGTAGCCGTCGCGGGTCTGGGGGAGCTTGCGGTCGAGGACCCGGCTGGCCACGACCGTGCGCAGGATCTGGGCCGTGCCGCCGCCGATCGTGAACATGCGCACATCTCGATACATGCGCTCCAGCGGGTTGTTGCGGGAGTAACCGGCGGCGCCGAACAGCTGGAGGGCGTCGCTGACCACCTCGATGGCGGCCTCGGCGGTGAAGATCTTGGCCTGGGCCGCCAGGGCCGGGTCGGGGAACGGGCTGTCGTTTGGGCCGCGGCTGGCCGCGGCCCGCCAGGTCAGCGACCGGGCCGCCTCCAGCTTCACCGACTGGTCGGCCACCATCCACTGCAGCCCCTGGAACTCGGCGATCGGTCGCCCGAACTGCTCCCGCTCCTTGACGAACTCGACCGCCAGCTCGTGGGCCCCGGCGGCCAGGCCGAGGGCCACCGTGCCGGCCCCGACCCGCTGCGAGTTGTAGGCGTTCATCAGGTCGGCGAAGCCTCGGCGGAACCCGGACGGCGGTAGCACGACCATGTCGCCCCCCACCGCCATGTCCTCGAACCGGACCACCCGCTCGGGGATGCCCCGTAGGCCCATCGTCGGCTCCCGGTCGGCGATGACCAGGCCGGGCGTCTCGTCGCGGATGGCCAGGAAGCCGCCGATGCCCTCCTCCTCGCCCTGCTCGTCGAACACCCGGGCGAAGACGAGGTGCAGCTTCGACACCCCGCCGCCGGTGATCCAGTGCTTGGTGCCGTTGAGCACGTAGGTGTCGCCCCGGCGGTCGGCCCGGGTGGTCATCTCGGAGGCGGCCGAGCCGGCGTCGGGCTCGGTGATGCAGATGGCCGGCTTGTCGCCGCCCAGGACGAGGTCGGCGGCCAGCTTGCGCTGGGCGTCGGTGCCGTAGGCCATGACGGCCGAGATGGCGCCCATGTTGGCCTCGACGGCGATGCGCCCGGTGACGCCGCAGACCTTGGCCATCTCCTCGACCACCAGCACGGCGTCGAGGAACGAGTGGCCGGGCCCACCGAGGTCCGTCGGCACGGTCATGCCGGTGAAGCCCGCGTCGCGCAGGACCTCGACGTTGTCCCACGGGTACTCCTCGGTCCGGTCGACCTCGGCCGCCCGTGGCCGGATCACCTCGGTGGCCAGGGCCCTGGCCTTGTCCTGGATCGCCCGCTGTGCGGGCGTGAGATCGAATGCCCGCTGCTCGGGCGTGAGATCGAAGGGGGCGGTGCTCATGGTCGATACCTCACGAGATCTGGACCTCCACGTGTTCGAGGCCGTTGACGAAGTTCGAGTCGACGACGACCGGCTCGGCCGTCGGTTCCAGCCGCAGCCCACGGTCGAGCCACTCGTCGATCAGTTCGACCAGCTCGAGTCGGGCCAGCGACGCCCCGAGGCAGAAGTGGGCGCCGCCGCCACCGAAGGCCACGTTGGGCGGGAGGGTCGGGCGGGCGACGTCGAACCGGAGCGGGTCGTCGAACACCGCCTCGTCGAAGTTGGCGGCGGCGTACCACATGACCACCTTCTCGCCGGCGGCCACCGGGGTGCCGTCGAGCACGGCGTCGCGGGTGGCGGTGCGGCGGAAGTAGAGGATGGGCGAGGAGTAGCGCACCACCTCCTCGGCCGCAGACGCCAGCAGCGACCGGTCGGCCCGGACCCGCTCGAACTGGTCGGGGAACTCGATGAGGTGGCGGGCCAGGTGGCCCATGGCCGAGCGGGTGGTCTCGTTGCCGGCGAAGATCATGAGCCGGAAGAAGTTGGCGAACTCGTCGTCGGTCAGCCGCTCCCGCACGCCGGCCTCGTTCTCCACCTCGGCCTGGATCAGCTTGGTCACGAGGTCGTCGGCCGGCTCCCGGCGCCGCCGCTCCCCCAGGTCGAGCGCGTACTGGTTCAACCCGTGGGCGGCGGGCGAGTTGAACGGCAGCAGCCGCAGCTCGGTGGTGTTGCCGTAGGCCCCGGGGTCGAGCGGCTCGGATGACGTGCCGGCCACCAGGTGGTCCGACAGCTCGATCATCAGGTCGTGGTCGTCGGCCGGGACCCCCATCAGGTCGCAGATCACCCCGATCGGGATCGGCTTGGCCACGAGGTCGACCCAGTCGCCACCGCCGGCCGCCTCCAGGGCGTCGAGCCGGTCGACGACCCGGCGGCGGATGGCGGCCCGGTAGTCCTGGACGTGGCGGGGGGTGAAGGCCGAGCTGACCAGCCGCCGGAGCCGGGTGTGGATCGGCGGGTCCATGTCGATCATCGAGGCTCTGGCGTCGAGGGCGTCGGCGTCGATGTCGTAGATCTGGATGTGGCCGACCGCGGAGGACCACGTCTCGGGGTCGCGGCTGACCTCGACGACGGCGGCGTGGCGGGTCACGGCCCAGAACGAGCCGTTGTCGTTCCAGGCCAGGCCGGGGGTGGCCCGCAGCTCGGCGAAGGCCTCGTGGGGGATGCCGTGCTGGTAGCGGGCGGGGTCGGCCAGGTCGACGGGGGTGCGAGGGCGAGCGGCCGGATCGGAGGGCCTGTCAACCAGGGGCTCGGTCACGGGCGCACCTCCTCGTCGGACTCGTCGGACCCGTCGGATCGGGCCCGTCCGGGCCGGTCGGTCCCGACCAGAGTTTGGACCAGCGCTCGACCGGGCCGCCAGAACCGGCCCGGGCCTATCGTTGACCCCGTGAGCAGCGCAGCACCGACGCCGGCCGGGCTCGGGGTCCCGGTGATCGACCTGTCGACCTTCACCGACCCGGCCGCCCCGCCGACCGCCATCGTCGACGCGGTTGGCGACGCCGCCGCCCGCTTCGGCTTCTTCCAGGTGGTCGACCACGGCATCGCCGACGAGCTGGTCGACCGGGTGTGGGACCGGACCGCCGCCTTCTTCGCCCTGCCGGTCGACGAGAAGCGCCGGCTGCTGCGGACCAAGGAGAACAGCCGGGGCTACTACGACCGGGAGCTCACCAAGAACGCCAGGGACCGCAAGGAGGTGCTCGACCTCGCCCACCAGCTGCGGCCCGACCTGCCGGACGACGACCCGGCCAACCGGCACGCCGTCGACGGCGCCAACCAGTGGCCCGACCTCGACGGGTTCCGCCAGACGATGCTCGACTGGCTCGACGCCTGCGAGGACCTGTCGCTGCGGCTGCTCGCCGCGTTCACCGTCGGCCTCGACGAGCCGGCCGAGCTGCTCGCCCCCCGCTTCGGACCGGGCCACAGCAGCTTCGTCCGGCTCAACCACTACCCGCTCGACGATCCGCTGACCGGCGCCGAGGCGGCCGAGGTCACGGCCCTCGGCGACATGGCCCTCCACCACCACAGCGACGCCGGCGCCCTGACCGTGCTGCTGCAGGACGAGGTCGGCGGCCTCCAGGTGGAGCACGCCGGCACCTGGATCGACGTCGAGCCCATCCCCGGGGCGCTCGTGATCAACACCGGCGACATGATGCAGGTGTGGTCGAACGACCGGTACCGGGCGGCGCTGCACCGGGTCCGGCCGATCACCGACCGCCCCCGCACCTCGCTCCCCTACTTCTTCAACCCGACCTACGACACCGACTACGCCCCGCTGGCCGGCTCGGTGGCCGCCGGCGACCACCCCCACTACACGTCGATCAACTGGGGCCACTTCCGGCAGGCCAGGGCAGACGGCGACTACGCCGACTACGGCCACGAGATCCAGATCGCCGATTTCGTCGTGCCGGGCTGATGGACGATCTCTTCGACGGCGAGCTGCGGGTGGCGGTGCTCGGCTGGGGGGCGATCGGCCGGACCGTCGGGCTGACCCTGGCCGCCGGCGACGTGCCGGGGGCCAGCCTGGTGGCCGTGGCCGACAACCGGCGGCCGCCGGATTGCCCGGTGCCGATCGTTCCGGCCGCCGAGCTCGCCGCCGACGTCGATCTCGTGGTCGAGGCCGCCGGTCAGTCGGCGCTGGCCGCGCACGGCGAGGACTACCTGCTGGCCGGGTGCCACCTGCTGGTGGTGTCGGTCGGTGCGCTGGTCGACCAGGACCTGGTCGAGCGCCTGCGGGCCGCCGGCGGCGACCGGCTCCACCTGACCACCGGCGCCATCGGCGGCCTCGACCTGCTGCGGGCGGCCACCCGGGCCGGGCCCCTCGATGCCGTGACGCTCACCACCACCAAGGCGCCGTCGAGCCTGGTCCAGTTCTGGATGGATGACGAGCTGCGGGCCAAGCTGCTGGCCGGGCGGCAGCGGGTGACGGCCTTCGAGGGGCCGGCGAGGCTGGCGGTGCTCAAGTTCCCCCAGTCGGTCAACGTGGCGGCCACGCTGGCGTTGGCCGTCGGCTCGTGGGAGCTGGTCGAGGTGCGGGTGGTGGCCGACCCGGCGGCCGAGGTCAACCGCCACGAGATCGAGGTGACCGGCGCCGCCGGCCGCTACCGCTTCTCGATCGAGAACCACCCGAGTCCGGACAACCCCAAGACGTCCGGCATCGTGCCCCACGCCGTGCTGCAGAACATCGCCGAACTGGTCGGGTGGGCGCAGGGCCGACGATGAGCGACGGCCTCATGACTCGTCTCACCCGAACGGCCACCCGCTGGATCACCAACCTCGTCCATCTCGTGCCGTGGCGGCTCCGCCGCTCGCCCTCGACGCCGAGCGGGGTCGGGTCGGCTGGTCGACGTACTCGATCGTGATGCGCCTCGTCGTGCTCGCCCTGCTGATCGCCCGAGTGGTCACCCGGTTCCGCTGGGCACATCCGGCCGACGTGACCTCCAGGGCATCCCGGCGGAGCCAGAGGGTTCGCCGGACGGCGACCTCGGGAAGACCGAGTACCGTCCGCCGGCGCTCAGGCCGGCGGCTCGGATTCGGGTGAGGCCGGCGAGCGGCGGAGCACGATCAGGTTGTCGTCGGCCCGGAGCGGACGCCACGACTCGTCGTCGAGCCGCAACCGGGTGCCCTGGCGGAACACCCCGACGAGGGTGCAGCCGGCCGGCGGCACCGGCCCGCTGTCGGTCTGCACCGGCTCGACCTCGACCAGCTCGAGGCCGTGGCCCCCGTTGATCAGGTCGTCGAGGATCAGGCTGGCCTCGGGAGACTCGGTGGCCAGGCCGACCATGCGACCGACGGCCGCCGTCTCGTCGATGACCTCGTCGGCCCCGCCCTGGCGCAGCAGGTGCAGGTTCTCCCGCTCCCGGCCCCCGGCCACGATCCTGGCCGTCGGGTTGAGCTCGCGGGCGGTGAGGGTGATGAGCACGGCGGTGTCGTCGCGGGCCGGGGTCACGATGATCGACCTCGCCGACTCGATCCCGGCCAGGGCCAGCACGTCCCGGTGGGTGGCGTCACCGGGGATGCCGACGAAGCCCTCGCCGCTGGCGACCTCGATCTCCGCGGGGTCGAGGTCGACCACGACGATGTCGCCCCTCGGGGTGCCCCGGCTCACCAGCTCTTCGGCTGCGCTCTGCCCGGTCGAGCCGTAGCCGCAGATGATGATGTGGTCGCGCACGCGTCGCCTCCAGCGTCTGGTGAGGAGCAGTCGTCTCGACTGGTCGGTGAGGACCTCGACCGTCGTGCCGACGACCAGGATCAGGAACAGGATGCGGGCCGGCGTGATCAGCAGGATGGTGGCCAGCCGTGCGCCGGTGCTGATGGCCGTGATGTCGCCGTACCCGGTGGTGGTGACGGTGACCGAGGCGTAGTACACGGCGTCGAGGAAGCTGATGTCGTTGCCGGTCACGTCGACGTAGCCGTCTCGCCCGAGCCGCACGACCAGCGCGACGAACAGGACGAGGGCGACGGCAAACACAACGCGGCGGACCACCGCCCTCCCGGGCGTCTGGTCGCCCCGGGGGAGCCGGATCCGATCGACGAGTGAGGCCGTGGCCGCCATCGATGGATCATTCTGGCCGAAGTGGGCGATCGGTGCGTTCACGGTCGGGATCCGCCGGGCCGGCGGCCGCCTGGACGGGCGGCCGACCGGGGGCCACGCTGGACCAATGGCCACCCCGACCGCAGCGGCGGAGACCGACGGCCACCGACGCACGCATCGCTTCCTCCAACGCTGCCGGGAGCGGCTCGACCACCTGGCCGGCGAGGCCGCCCGGACCGACGGGGTCGAGGGTGTCGACGCCGAGGGCGGCGCGGCCCGGCGGGGGGCGGGGCGGCTCGCCAGGGCCCTGACGACGCTGACGCCGCGATCGTACGAGCCCGGTTGGCTCCCGGTCCTGGGGGCCGAGGGTGGCCTCGTGGTCGGCCGAAGCGTCGAGCGTGACCTGGCCGAGGGGCTGGTCGATCTCGCCGCCGATCTCCCGTGGGAGCCGACGCCGAGGGCGGGCGACGGTGGCACCGAGCTGGCCCTCGCCCCGCTCGACCGCATGTTCGACTTCGGGCCGGTCGACGGCGGTCTCCTGGCCGCGGGCATCATGTACGTCGGGCCCGGCTCGACCTACCCGCTGCATCGTCATCGCCCTCACGAGCTGTACCTGACGATCGCCGGGCGGGGCCGCTGGCGGTGGGGCGGCAACGAGGACCTCCGGCCGGTCGGGCCGGGACGGACCCTCTACAACCACCCGGACGATCTGCACACGTCCACCGCCGACGCCGAGCCGATCGTCGCCCTCTACCTGCTCTGGTGACCCGCCGGTCCGGAGCGGCGGCCGGTCAGCGCGCCGTCGTCCAGGTGGCCGGCAGGCTCCCGTCCTGGTCCCGGATCCGCTCGACCACGGCGTAGACGACCTCCTCGAGCTCCGGCGAGAGGTCGACGAACTCGACGCCGAGGAAGACCCAACGGTCCTGCCGACGGGTGTGCCGGACCCGGGCCGAACCCGGGTGGTCGTGCACGAGCAGCTCGATCACCGTGCCGCCGACGACCGAGCCGAGCGGCGAGTCGGCCGGTCCGAAGACGGCGGCACCGGCGACGGAGACGTCGGCGAGGATGACGTCGATGTACTCGACCTTGCGCCGCCGCACCCGGCCGGTCCCGGTGACCGAGACCTTGCCGACCAGACGGGCGGGATAGCGCGCGCCGAGGCGATGCTCCATCCAACTGCGGCTCGGGAACTGGTCACTCATCACTGGAGGATCGACGCCGATCGTCCCGGTCTTGAGCGGCCGATCGGGCCCGACGGTCGGGCGGGCCGCCGGCGCTCAGCTGGCCTCGGCCATGGCTCGATCGACGGCGCGGAACAGGGGTCGGGCCAGCACCAGCAGCGACCCGACGGCGACGGCGGCCAGCACGAACACCCACTGCGGGCCCCACCGCTCGGCGATCACGCCACCGAGCAGGGCGCCGAGCGGCTGCATGCTCCAGGCGATGAACAGGTAGGCGGTCATCATCCGACCGAAGACCCGGTCGGGCACCAGCCGCTGGCGGATCGTCGCTGAGTTGACGTTCCAGGTCGGGTCGGAGATCCCACCGAGCACCGCACCGGCGAAGGCGCCGACGGGCGACGTGCTCAACCCGTAGAACAGGGCGGCGATGGTGAAGGCGACGACGCTCAGTCGCATGCTGAACGAGTGGCTCGTCCGCCGGACGAGACGGGCGACGAAGAACGACATCAGCACCGAGACGACGCCGTCGACGCTGATCAGCACGCCGAAGCCGACGTTCGACAGCCCGAAGCGGTCGGTGGCCAGGATCACGAACACGGCGTTGCCGGCCTCGCCGACGAAGGAGAAGAGCATCACCGCCAGCGCCAGCGGTCGGAGCACCGGATGTCCCCAGACGTAGCGGACGCCGACCATGATCTGACGGGTCAGGGGCTCCCCGGCCTCGTCGGCCTCATCCCGCTCGGGCCGGTACCGACCGGGCAACCGGGCCAGCAGCAGCACGGCGACGGCGAACAGGCCGACCGTGGCCGCAAACGGCGCTGCGGGCGTCCACTCGAAGAGGACCGCCCCGAGTGGTGGCCCGACGAAGACGTTGCTGACCGTCATCGTGGCCGAGATCCGGGAGTTGGCCACCTCCAACTGGTCGACCCGCACCAGCTCGCGAACCAGGGCCGGCAGGCCACCGTCGGTCACGACCTCGCCGACGCCGACGGCGAAGGCGGCCGCCGACAGCAGCGCAATCGAGGCGCCGTCGGCGGCGACGACCGCAGCCACCACCGCCAGCACCCCGGCCCGCCCGATCTGGGCCACCATCGCCGCCCGCCGGCGGTCGACCCGGTCGAGCATCACCCCGGCGGGCAGGCCGACGACGAGGAACGGCAGGAAGCGGAACACCGAGACGAGGGCGATCAGCCTGGCGTCGTCGGTCAGGCTGATGGCGAGGAGGGGGAAGGCGACGAGGCTCAGGCCGTCGGCGAGGTTGGTTGCGGTGAACGCGGTCCACAGCGACCAGAAGCGAGGCCCGAGGCCGGATGGTGGGAGATCGTCGCCACCCGGCCCGTCTGCCGATCGCTCCACCTCGGTCACCCCCGGAGGGTAACCACGGCGGGCGGCCGGCGACGGGGCATTCGACCGGCGACCGGCGGCCGACGGTCGCCCCGGTCAGCGGCGATGCTCGGCCAGGACCCGGGCGGCGGCCCTGGCCAGGGCCCTGGCGCCGAGCACCAGGTCGTCGTCCGCCGTGTCCTCGGCGAAGTCGTGGCTGATCCCACCGATGCTCGGCACGAACAGCATCCCGGCCGGCATGACCTCGGCGACGAACATGGCGTCGTGCACCGCAGCGCTCGGCATGGCGACCGACCGGCCCGGCGCGGTGGCCTCGGCCGCCGCCTCGAGGTGAGCGATCAGCCCGGCGTCCATGGCCACCGGCTCGATCGGTCGGCCCGGTGAGGTGACGTCGACCTCGACCCCGGTCGCCGTGGTGACCTCGGTGGCCACCCGCTCGACGGCGGCGTCGATCGCCCGGAGCCGATCGGCGTCGGGGTCACGGTACTGGAGCGACATCAGCCCCCGACCGGGGATGATGCTCGGCGCCCCCGGGTGGAGGTCGATGCGGCCGACCGTCCACACGGTTCGGGGACCGCAGAGCTCGCCGATCGCCCGGTCGATCTCGGCGGCGAACCGGACCAGGGCCATGCCGGCGTCGCGCCGGAGCGGCATCGGCGTCGTGCCGGCGTGATTCTGCTGACCGGCGAAGGTGACGTCGAGGGTCCGGGTGCCGACGATGGTGGTGACGACGCCGAGTCGATCGCCCTCCCGCTCGAGGTTGGCCCCCTGCTCGATGTGGGCCTCGAGGTAGCCGACGTGACGATCGGGCTCGTGGCGGGCACCGAGGCCGTCGAGGCCGGCGGCGGCCAGGGCGTCGACGAGGCGGACGCCATCGGCGTTGCGGGCCCCCTCGATCTCCGCGTCGTCGAGCAGCCCGCAGAACCGCCGGCTGCCGAGGCATCCGAGATAGGTGGCCTCCTCGTCGACCCAGGCGACGACGTCGACGGCCAGGCCGGTGGTGTCGGGGTGGTCGGCCAGGGCCCGGGCCACCTCGAGGCCACAGATGACCCCGTAGGCCCCGTCGAGCCAGCCGCCGGTCGGCTGGGTGTCGGAGTGGGAGCCGAGCAGCAGGGCCGGACCGGGTCGGGACGACCGGCCGATGACGTTGCCGACGCCGTCGATCGTCGCCTCGAGGCCGGCGTCGATCATCCGGTCGCAGAGCCAGCGCCTGGCGGCGAGGTCGACCTCGGACAGCGACGGCCTGACCACGCCGGACCCGGTGGCGCCGAAGCTGCGAAGGGTCCGGAGATCGTCGAGCAGCCGCTCGGACAGGACGGTCGAGGCCGGGTCACCCGGGACGGGTCGGCCATCGGGCCGGTGCTCGGCGGCGGGTGGGGATGACGGATCGTCGGCCATGGGAACCAGTGTCGCCGCTCCCCTCGGCCGGCGCCGACCCGCGGCCCACACGATGGGGGTGCGACGCGAGCGGTGTGGCCCCATCGACACGGGCCCGCGCTATGGTGACGCCAACCGGACCCCTGGGTGAGTTCGCCCAGGGATCCGTTGTTCATGGTGGGTTTGCGACGCATGGCGCCGCGGCGGGCGAAATCTGGCGGGACCAGGCGGAGGGATGATGCATTTTTCCAGTGGCCGGCGTGTGGTGGTTGCGGCGATCGTCGCGGCCGGGGCGGCGCTCGCTGCGCTCCTGACCCCGGCGGCCGGGCAGTTGCCCGGCGGTGGCCCGAGCGACGGGCCCGACGTCAAGTCGCCGACGGCCGACGTGTTCGTGCGGGGCCAGGAGGCGATCGATCGGCTCGGCGACGACCAGGCCAGGGCTGCATCCGATGCCGGCTTCACCGCCGATGACCTTCGCAACGCCCTGTTGACCGACCCGACGCTGTTCGTCGACCCGAACGGCGAGCTCGCCTACTTCGACATCGCGCCGCCGAACGAGCCGGAGCCCCCGGCCGACGCGTCGTCCGATGGCCCGGTGGCGGCCCCGCCGACGAACGGTCCCGAGTTCCAGCTCGCCAGCCTCCCGGGAGCCGACAAGACGATCTACCTCGACTTCGACGGCCACGTCACCACCGGCACGACGTGGAACGCGGCCTACGACGTGTCGACCATCGTGTCCCCGCCGTACGACATCAACGGCAACGAGAACGCCTGGTCGGGCCAGGAGCTGCAGATCATCCGAGACACCTGGGCCGTCGTGGCCGAGGACTTCGCCCCGTTCAACGTCAACGTCACGACGATCGAGCCCCCGATCGACGATCTGCGCCGCACCGGGGGCGGCGACACCCGCTGGGGCGCCCGGGTGGTCATCACCGACGACACGTTCGCCAACTGCAGCTGCGGCGGCCACGCCTACATCGGCGCCTTCGACGACTCGGTCGACGAGCCGACGTTTGTCTACAACACGTCGTTCCGGGGCGTCTCCGAGGCGTCGACCCACGAGGTCGGCCACATGCTCAACCTCGCCCACGACGGCACCGCCAGCGCCGCCTACTACCGCGGCCACTCGGGTGGCGGCACGCCGAGCTGGGGACCGATCATGGGCGCCGCCTACTCGGTGCAGGTGGCCCAGTGGAGCCGCCAGGAGTACACCGGCGCCAACAACAACGGCTCCGGCGCCAACTACGGCAACGGTCGCGACGACCTGGCGATCATCGCCTCGCTGACCAACGGCAACGGCTTCGGCTACCGGGCCGACGACCACGGCGACCTGTCGAGCCCGACGCCGCTCGTCGGCGCCGGTCCCGTCGTCGACGGCATCATCGGCGACCGCAACGACATCGACAGCTTCTCGTTCTCCACCAGTGGCGGCGGGGTGAGCTTCAGCGCGAGCGGTGACGACACCAGCCCCAACCTCGACATCACCCTCACGCTCCGCAACAGCTTCGGCGGCACCGTCGTGAGCAACAACCCGCCGGGCACGCTCGGTGCGGCCCTCAGCGCCAACCTCCAGGCCGGCACCTACACGGTCACGGTCGACGGCACCGGCATCGGCAACCCGTCGGCCGGCTCCCCGACCGGCTACACCGACTACAACAGCATGGGCCAGTACACGCTGACCGGGTCCATCAGCGGGGTCGGCGGACTCCCGGGTCTCACGCTGCTCGACGAGCCGTGTGTGGTCACCACCGGCACCTTGGCCGCCGGCGAGACCGACTCGGTGACGGTCGCCGGGCGCTGCGGGGTACCGACCCAGGGCCTCGATGCGGCCGTCGTCTCCCTGTCGTCGGTCGACCCGCAGGGCATCGGCAACCTCCGACTCTCGGCCGCCGGGATCACCCCCGATGGTGGCGTCGTCAACTACAACGCCAACGACCTCGACAACGGCAACACCGTGATCGTGTCGATGGAGAGCACCGGCGGCGTCGACGTCACCGCCAACAACAGCGGCAGCGGCTATCGCCTGGTGGTGCTCGGCTTCATCCACACCGCAGGCTCCCTTCGCTACAACCCGGTCACCCCCTGCGCCTTCGCCGACTCCCGGTCGGACGAGGGTTCGAGCGGCTCGTTCGTCGGCCCGTTCGGCCCCGGCGCGGCCTACCCGGACGCCGACGTCGTCGGTTCGTTCCCGGCCGGTCAGGGCGGGGGCAACACCAACTGCGGGATCCCGTCCGGCGCCGAGGCCGTGATGGTCAACGTCGTCTCGGTCGGTGCCATCGGCGGTTCCGGCGGCCTGGCCGTCGGCACCGGGGGAAGCGAGCCGTCGATCGCCACCACCGGCTTCGCCGACATCGGGCTGAACAACGCCGTGTCGATGATCGTCCCGCTCGACGGCGGGCAGACGATCGCAACCAACGTGATCGGCGACGGCGGCAGCCAGACGACCCACATCCGGCTCGTGGTACTCGGCTACTACGACACCACCGGCGTCGACTACACGGTCACCAATGCCTGCGCCATCTTCGACACCAGGCCGGGCGAGGGCGCCAGCGGCGACTTCCTCGGCAAGCGCGACGACGGCTCGACCACGACCTACCAGATCACCGGCTCCCCCACCGGCCAGGGTGGAGTATCGGGCGGCTGCGGCGTCCCGGCCGGGGCCGCCGCGGTGCTGATCAACCTGGTGTCGATCCAGCCGGACGTGGTCGGCAACTTCCGGGCCTACGCAACGGGCACCAGCCCGACCGGTGGGGTGCTCAACTTCGCCCCGACGTCACCGGCGATGAACAACTCGAACGCCGTCGTCGTGCCCCTGTCGGCGGCGGGCCGGCTCGACCTGTTCACCAACGCACCGCCGGCCGGTGGCGGCGACGCCACCCACGCCCGCGGTGTGATCCTCGGCTACTTCGGCTGAGGCCCATCGGCCGGATCCGGGCCGTCGTCCCAGCGGACCGGGAGGCCGAGCGGCCCCCGGAACGCCCAACCTCCGAATCGGACCGGCTCGGCAGCGTCACCGGTGTCGAGGCGGAGTCGGTCGCCGACGCGCTCGAACAGTCGGGGCAGCGCGACCTGCCCGACCAGGTTGCGCGACACCGCCGCCCCGGCGCACACATGGGGACCGGCCCCGAAGGTCAGGCTCGGGGTGGTGTCGCGGGTCACGTCGAACCGGTCGGGCTCGTCGAAGTGGGCCTCGTCGCGGTTGGCCGCGCTGAACATCAGGAACACCCGCTCCTCGGGCTCGAACGTGACCCCACCGAAGGTGTGCTCGGTCGCGATCCGCCGTGGCGACATCCCGATCGGCGAGATCCACCGGCAGTACTCCTCGAAGGCCTGCAACCAGGTGGCCCGGCCGTCCTGCACCATGGCGAGCTGCTCGGGGTGGGTGAGGAGCGCCCAGACGGCGCCGGCGATGGCGTCGCGGGGCTCATTCTGCCCGCCGGAGATCGTCAGTCGGATGTTGGCGCCGACGTTCTCGAGGGGCATGCCGGCGTTGACCATCGCCGCCAACAGGCTCGGATCCTCGTCGAGCTCACCGGAGGTGGTGAGCTGGTCGAGGCGCTCGGCGATGGCGGCGTCGATCTCGGCGACGGCGGCGACACAGCGGGCCTCGACGTCCGGTTCACCCACGTAGTTGGCCACCCCGTCGATCATGGCCTGGCTCCAGCGGTCGATGTCGCGGTGGTCGACCTGCACCAGGCCGGTCATGACCTTCATGGCCTCGCCGCTGACGGCGGTGGCGAAGCCGGCGACGAGGTCGCCGGCCCCGGCCGGCTCCAGCTCGTCGAGCACCTCGCCGGTCAGCCGCTCGAACTCGGCGGCCCAGTGGGCACGGACCCGCCGTGGCGAGATGGCCGGGTAGTAGACGAACCGCTCGCGGCGGTGCTCGTCGCCGTCGGCCCGCATCATGTTGCGGCCCATGAGCACGTTCATCAAGCCGCCGGGCTGGTCGGAGGAGAACACGGCGACGTTCTTCTCGCAGGTGTGGATGTCGTCGCGGCGGGTCAGCAGCGTCGCCCCGAACTGGGGGACGTGGCAGATCGGGGTCTCGGCCCGCATCCGGGCCAGGGTCGGGTAGGGGTCGTCCCAGAACTCAGCCGGGTCGACGTCGACGACGGGCGCATCGGACATGGTCGCAGTGTCGCAGCGCTCGGCCAGGCGGCTCAAGCAGGACGGCGTGTCGGCGGACGGGAGCGGTGGTGTGCCGGCGGCGGGCCCGGCCCATGATGGGGAGATGCCGGAGGCCGCCACCGATCCCGATGCCGCGCTCGATCGGGTGCGGGCCGTCGCCACCACGGTGGCCGAGCTCGTTCCCGGACCGGACCTGGCGCTCGACGATCTCGAGCTCGCCGGGCGGGGCACGTTCGTCTCGTGCTTCGACGTCGACACCGCCGCCTTCACCGCCGCCGCCCTGAGCAACCTGGCGGCCGGGGTCGACGCGCTCGATCGGGATCGGGTGGTCGCCCTCTTCTCCGGTCGGATCGAGGTCGACGGCGAGCCGGTGCCGACCTGGGCGGACCTGTCCGGCACCTACCGGACCGCCACCGGCGGCTTCATCCAGTTCCACTGCAACTTCCCCAACCACGCCGACGGGGTGGTCCGTCGCCTCGGCTGCGAACCGACGAGGGACGACGTCCAGCGAGCGGTGCTCGACTGGGACCCGGACGAGCTCGAGGCACAGCTGATCGCCGACGGGATGATCGCCGCCCGGATGCGGACGCTCGACGAGTGGGCCGACCATCCCCACGCGGTGGCGACCGCCGACCTGCCCCTCATCACCGTCGAGCGGGTCGGCGACGCCGACCCCCGCCCCCTCCCCCGGGCGGGAGGCCGCCGGCTCCGGGTGCTCGACTGCTCCCGGGTGCTGGCCGGCCCGGTGACCGGCATGACCCTGGCCGCCAACGGCGCCGACGTGCTCCGGGTCGGTGCGGGCCGCTTGCCCAGCGTCGAGCTGTGTGTGCTGGCAACCGGGTTCGGGAAGCGGAACACCGACCTCGACCTGACCGAGACGAACGACGCTGCGGCCTTCGGCCGCCTGCTCGACGGGGCCGACGTGTGGATCGACGGCTACCGCCCCGGCGCGCTGGCCGGGCTCGGCTTCCCGGTCGAGCGGGCTGCGCCGGGGTCGGTCATCGTGCAGGTCAACGCCTTCGACGCGCCGGACGACATCCCGGCCGGCCGGTCGACGCCGTGGGCCGGGCGGCGGGGCTTCGACTCGATCGTCCAGACCACCACCGGCATCGCCGCCGAGGGCATGGCCCGCTCGGGCCGTGACGGCCCGACCCCGCTACCGGTCCAGGCCAACGACTTCTGCACCGGGTTGCTCGCGGCCTTCGCCGCCGAGCGGCTGGTGGCCCATCAGGCCGAGGTCGGGGGGACGTGGCTGGCCCGGCTGTCGCTGCTGCGGACCCGCAACTGGCTGGTCGGCCTGCGCGACCCGGTCGGCTTCGAGCCGGCGCCGGTCGAGGTCGACGAGTCGGCTCGGCAGACGGTCGAGACCGACTGGGGCGCGGTCACTGCGGCCCGGCCGATCGGGGGAGGTTGGGCCACACCCCCGCAGCGGCTCGGCACGGCGGATCCCGTCTGGCGCTGACCGCAGGGTCCAGCCTCAGCCGTCGACGGCGGGGCCGTAGACCGAGACGTGGTAACGACTGTCGGTGCCGTATCGCTCCCGCCGCCACGTACCCCACCGATGGACGAGACGGAGGCCGGCGATGCGGGCCATCAGGTCCATCTCGCCCGGGCCGATCAGGCGGGTCACGATCGGGCTGAAGGAGATTCCGCCGTCGCCGAGGCGGACGTGGTTCTCGGTCAGGAGCTGGGTGGTCGGGTCGTAGCGGGCCACGTCGAGGGTGATCGCGTCGAGCTCGACCCGTTCGGCGTTGACGTAGCCGTCCTGACCGAGCGGTGCGCAGGTCTCGGGCAGCAGGGCCTCGACGAGGAAGCGCCCCTCGGCGCCGGGGGTGCGATCGAGGTGGCGGGCGGCGTTCTCGAAGCAGGCGATCTGTCCCTCCGCCGTGAGCACATTGAAGATCGTGTTGTAGACGAGGTAGACGAGCCGGTAGCGCCGGCCCATGTCGACCTCCGTCATGTCGCCGAGCTCGACCCGGATGGCGTCGCCACCGGGCCTGGCCTGGAGCTGATCGACCATCGCCGCCGACTGCTCGATGCCATCGACCTCGACCCCTCGGGCCGACAGCGGCAACGCCAGCCGACCGGTCCCGATGGCCAGCTCCAGGGCCGGGCCGTCACCGGCCAGCTCGGCCAGCAGGCCGGAGGCGTCGGCCTCGTCGCCGCGGACGTGGTCGGCGTAGCGGGCCGCAACCGCCGGCCCGAAGCTCGTCGTCGGATCGAAGTCGTGCATGCGGCCAGTCTGGTCGAACCGCCGGCTCGGCGGCGGTGAGTTCCCGACGGCGGGGCGGCCGGGCTACGACGGCTCGTAGCGGAGCATGCGGCCGGCGGCGGCGCCGGTGTGGGTGCCCGACCGGTAGGCCACGGCTCCGTTGACGATGACGGCGTCGATGCCGGTCGGCTCCTGCTTGGGGTCGTCGTAGGTCGCCGTGTCGACCACGGCGGCGGCGTCGAAGAGCACCAGGTCGGCGAAGGCCCCGGCCCGGACCTCGCCACGATCGGCCAGCCCGAACCGCCTGGCCGGCAGCGACGTCATCCGCCGCACGGCCTCCTCGAGCGTCAGCACCCCGCGGTCGCGCACGTAGTGGGCGAGGATCCGGGGGAAGGTCCCGAAGAGGCGGGGGTGCGGCCGTCCGGCCAGATCGACCACCCCGTCCGACCCGACCATCATCCGCGGGTGACGCAGGTTCGTCTCGATGTCGCCCTCGTCGATGATGAACTGGATGCAGATCGTTCGCCGTCCCTCTGGCGCCGTCAGCACCTTGTGGATCACCTCGGCCGGCGTCGAGCCCTCCTCGGCGGCGATGTCGACGGCCATCCGCCCCTCGTAGGCCCGGAACGCCGGGCAGCTGGCGAACCGGATCACCTCGGCCAGCTCGGTGTTGATGTCGGCCAGGTCGAAGTACTGGGCCATCGGCCCGCTTCCGGCGGTGTAGGGGTAGACGTCGAGGGTGATGTCGGCCCCGGCGGCGTTGGCCTCGTCGACCCTGGCCAGCGACTCGACGACCTTGCCCCAGTTGCGCCGACCGGACGCCTTGTGGTGCGACAGCTGCACCGGCAGCCCGGCCTCGCTGCCGATCGTGATCGCCTCGTCGACCGCCTCGAGCAGCCGGTCGCCCTCGTTGCGGATGTGGGAGGCGTAGAGGCCACCGGCGTCGGCCGCCCGGCGGGCCAGCTCGATGACCTCGGGGGTGCGGGAGTAACGACCCGGCTCGTAGATCAGGCCGGTCGAGAACCCGCAGGCGCCCTGCTCCATGGCCCGTGACACGTGGTCGGCCATCCGACCGAGCTCGGCCACGGTCGGCTCGCGCCGCTTGTCTGGTCCGTACGTGGCCGAGCCGGGGTCGCCCATCACCAGCTGACGGATCGTGTTGTGGCCGACGAGGGCGACGGCGTTGATCGCCGGGCCGGCGGCGGTCACCGCCGCCGCGTACCCCTCGAGGTCGGACCAGCTCGGAGCGCCGCCGAGCAGCCCGCTGGTGTCGGGCTGGCCCGGCTCGGCCGGCGCCGCGCTGAACCCGCAGTTGCCGAGCACCAGGCTCGTGCAGCCCTGGGCCACCTTGAAGGCCAGGTCGGGGTGGCGGATCATCGCCCCGTCGTCATGGGTGTGGACGTCGACGAAGCCGGGGCTGAGCACCAGGCCGTCGGCGTCGATCTCGGTCGCCGTGGCGCCGACCGGACCGACGTCGCCGACCTCGACGATGCGGTCGCCCTCGATCGCCACGTCGCCATCGGCGCCGGGGCCGCCCGACCCGTCGAGGACGTGGGCGTTGCGGATCACCAGGTCGGCCATGGGCCGGAGCTTACCGGCGACCCTCCGGCCGGGTCAGAACGTGCCGGCTGGCTCGGGAGCGTCGGATCCGCTGGCCGCGGTCGGCATCGGGGCCGGAGCGGACGACGACGACCGGTCCGTCCGGAACCCGGCCAGGATGTCGCCCATCGCCTGGGCCAGCTCCGACAGCTGGGTCGAGGCGGCCAGCGTCGCCTCCGCCACCTCGGCCGTCGAGCCGGAAGCGTTGGCGATGATCTGGGCGTTCTCGGTCAGCTCACCGGTCACCCTGGTCTGGTCCCTCGTGGCCTCGGCGATGGCGGTGGCGGTCTCGTACAGCCGATCGATGGACTCCGTCGCCCCCTCGATGGCGGCCACCGCACCCCTGGTGCTGTCCTGGATCGCCGAGATCTGGCTCTCGATCTGCCCGGTGGCGGCCGAGGTCTGCGTCGCCAGGTCCTTGACCTCGTTGGCGACGACGGCGAAGCCCTTCCCGGCCTCACCGGCCCTGGCCGATTCGATCGTCGCGTTCAGGGCCAGGAGGTTCGTCTGCTCGGCGATCGCCTGGATCGACCCGACGACGTCGCCGATCTGGGCGCTCGATTCGGCCAGGCCACCGATGGTGGCGTTGGTGGCGGCGACGACCTCGACGACCTCCTTGGTGGCCACCGCAGCCCGCTCGGCCTCGTCGGCCACCGACTCCATCGAGACCCGGAGCTCCTCCGATGCGGTCGACACCGACGTGGCCTCCTGCGAGGTCTCGTCGGCGGCGGTGGAGAGGTTGTGACTCATGTCGAGCAGCTCGGCCGAGGCCGACGTCAGGCTGGCCGTCGCACCGTCGAGATCCCGGACGATCTGCCGGAGGTTGGTGGTCATCTCCTCGACCGCCAGGCCGAGCCGATCGTCGACGCCCTTGGCCTGGAGCTGCTGGGTGAGGTCTCCGGTCGCCATGGCCGACGCGACCGACGCAGCCCGGGTCACGTACTCCTTGACCTCCTGGAACGAGTCGATCAGCACCCCGAACTCGCCGCTCGCCCTGGCCGTGATCGGCTTGGAGACGTCGCCCTCGGCCAGACGGTTGGCGGTCCGGGTCAACGAGGTCAGCGGCGGGAGGATGCTCCACAGGCTCCAGCCGACGACGACGATCGTCAGGCCGACGATCAGGGCGCTGGCGATCAGTGCGGTCCGCTCGGAGGCAACGAGCCCGTCGTGGGTCTCCTCGATGCGGACGTCGAGCTCCTGGTTGAGGACGTCCTCGAGGCCGGCGGTCACACCGAGGAGCTCGGCCAGCTTGGCATCGGCGACGTCGACGGCGACCAGGGCCGCCGCGTCGTCGCCGGCAGCGACGGCGGGCACCACCTGGCCGAACAGGATGGCGTCGTAGTCCTCGTGCAGCCTGGTCATCTCGGCGGCGAGGGTCGGGATCGTCTCGATGTCGGCGAACTCCTCGGCGAGGGCATCGAGGGCGGCGAAGGTGTCCGCGTCGGCCTCGACGACGGCGTCGAGCTCCGAGGTGTCGCCGGTGACCAGGTACCGGTACTGGGCCCCGCGGTGGGCGACGAGGTCCTCCTCGATCCGAACCGACCGCCCGACCGCCCGGGTCACCTCCACCTCGCCGCGGTGGGAGGTGCCGGCGTTGTGCAACTCGCTCCGGATGATCAGGGCCGAGCCGGCGGCGAGAACGATGAGGAGGCCGAAGCCACCGATGAGCCTGAGCTTGAGCGAGTTCACGGACCTGGATCTCCTCGCGCCGGCGACGGATGGCCAGCGGTCCCTCATGGTTTCGGCCCGAAGGCGGCGCGCTTGAGGACCTCGGCCAGCGGTTGACACCCGGACCGGCGTGGGCCAGCGTTGGGGCGATGCCAGGCCGGGGTCGACCGACCGTTGACGTGATCGTCGTCGGCGGGGGCGCAGCCGGGGCGGTGGTGGCCGCCCGGGCCAGCGAGCACCCCGACCTGGACGTGCTGCTCGTCGAGGCGGGACCCGACTACGAGGCCGCCTCGGCGCTGCCAGACGACCTGATCGACGGTCACCAGAACTCGCTCGTCGACCACGACTGGGGGCTCGGCTACCGCCCGACCGGCGGCCCGGCCGGCGGCGACGATCGGGCCGAGCGCGAGATCGGCTTCCCCCGTGGCCGGGTCACCGGCGGCTCGACGGCGGTCAACACCACCATCGCGCTGCGGGGCATCCCAGACGACTACGACCACTGGGCGGCCCTCGGCAACCCGCGCTGGGCATGGAACGAGGTGCTGCCGGCCTTCCGTCGCCTCGAGCGCGACCTCGACTACGGCACCTACCCCCACCACGGTGACGCCGGACCGATCACGATCCGGCGGTGGCGCCCCGAGGAGCTGGTCCCGACCCAGGCGGCCTTCATCGAGGCGGCCAGGGCCATCGGCCACCCGCCGTGCGACGACGTCAATCGGCCGGACGCCGAGGGGGTCGGGGTCATGGCCATGAACAAGCTCGGCCGGCTGCGCATCTCGACCGCCATCGGCTACCTGGCCCCGGCCCGCTACCGCGAGAACCTGACGATCCGACCGGACACGCTCGCCGTCCGGGTCCTGACCGAGCGGGGGTCCGGCGGGCCACGGGCGACGGGGGTCGAGGTCCGAGGGCCGGACGGCGCGGTCGACGTGCTCGACGCCCGCCTCGTGGTGCTCTGCGCCGGGGCCATCCACACGCCCGGGATCCTGGCCCGGTCCGGCATCGGGTCCGGTGACGAGCTGGCGGCCATCGGCGTCGACCCGGTGGCCGACGTGCCCGGGGTCGGGGCCAACCTGTCCGATCATCCGGCCCTGCTGGTCGCCCTGACGGCCAAGGAGCCGTCGATGGTGGCCGACGGGCTGCCGCTGGTCCAGACGATCAGCCGCTACACCACCGAGGGCTCCGACCATGAGCTCGACGTCAATCTGGAGCTGATCACCCGGGTCCCCCGCCGGAGCGGACCGCCGGCGTTCGGGATCGCGGCGAGCCTCGAGTGGGTCGAGGGTCGTGGCCGGGTCCGGCAGCGGTCGGCCGACCCGACGGTGCACCCGATCATCGAGTCGGGCTTCGGGGTCGACGAGCGCGACGTGCAGCGCAACGTCGCCGCACTGCTCGACGCCATCGCCGTCGCCGACCAACCGGTGCTCGGGGACCTGGCCGACGAGGTGGTGTTCCCCGATCCCGGGCGCTCCTCGCCGGAGGAGCTGACGGCACTGGCCCGTCGGGCCAGCGGATCGGGCTACCACCCGGTCGGCACGGCCCGCATGGGTCCGGCCGGCGACGCCGGCGCCGTGGTCGACCAGCACGGCCGCTGCCACGCCGTCGACGGTCTGGCGGTGGCCGACGCCTCGATCATGCCGACCGTCCCCCGGGCCAACACGAACCTGACGTCGATCATGATCGGTGAGCGGATCGGCGAGTGGTTGCGGACCGACCCGAGCCGATACGGCCTCTGAGCGACGCCGCGGGGCGGTGGCGGCGATCACGGCGTCGCGGTCGGTACCGGCGGTAGATTCGCCCCATGTCGGACGCGACCGGAACCCCGCCGGCCGGTTGGTACAACGACCCGAGCGCCCCCGAGCAGCAACGCTGGTGGGACGGCACCCGGTGGACGTCGTCGATCCGACCGCTGCACGACGCTCCACCCCCGGCACTGCCGCCGCCGACGGCCGATCAACGCCCCTTCGACCCGAGCCCGTTCGCCGGGCCGCCGGCCGCCCATCCGCCCCAGCCCCAGACCCATCCGACGCACGTACCGGTCGACCCGACCGGGCCGACCGCGGCGGGGCCGGACGTCGGTGGATCCGAGCGCAGCTCGATCGGTACGGCCGGACGGCTGGCGATCGCCGTGGCCGGGCTCTTGACCGTCGGCGCCTGTGCGGCCGTCGTCGGCCTGGCCTCGGGCGACGGCGACGGCGACGGCGACGACACCGGTCGGGCCACCACGGACGGGGTCGTCGACGATGACGCGGTCGGGGCGGTGGGAAGCGGGAGCGGTGACGGCCAGGACGCCGACACGACGATCGGCGACAGCAGCGCCGTCGACGACAGCTCGGGCGGTGACGGCTCGGGCGGTGACGGCTCGGGCGGTGACGGCCAGGAACTGGGCAGTCGTGACGAGCCGCTGGCCTATGACCGAGCGGTCGACGTGACCTGGAGGACCTTCGGCGACGCCGACGGCTCGCGCTGGACCACGGTCATCGGCCCACCCCGGGACATCACGGAGGCGGTCCTGGCCACCAACCAGTTCAACGACCCGCCACCGGACGGGGTGCGGTTCGTCGGCTTCGACGTCTCGATGACGCTCGTCGACGCGGAGGCCGAGCCGCTGTCGACCGGCTTCAGCTTCAGCTGGGAGCTGCTCGGCGGATCGACGGCCCGGGTCTACGACTTCTCGACCATCGAGACCGACTCGTTCGGGTGCGGCGTCGTCCCCGATGCCTTCGACGACTTCGACGAGGTGTTCACCGGCGGCACGCTCACCGGCACGGTCTGCGTTCCGCTGCCCGTCGAGGACCTGGGCCACCCCGACACCCGGGTGGCGATGCACTTCCTCGCCTCGGACGCCCGGGCCGTCTTCGGGCCCTGAGCGGCGCCATCGGCCGGCCACCGGCGGCGGAGGTCGAGGCCGGGGCTAGTCCTCGATCACCAGCCAGTCGACCTGGAGGACGACGGGCCCGTCGAGCGCCGCGTCCTCCCTGGTCCCGCCGGGGGCGGGGAAGGCGTCGAGCTGGAACGTCGGCACCATCTGCCAGTCGGGGATGTGCAGGGGATCGTCGGACAGCAGGCGCACGGGGCCGTCGTCGATCGCCATCGTCAGCCGATCGGCCCGCCAGTCGAACCGGTAGGTGTGCCACTCGCTGCCGTCCAGCCCGGCGTGCACGATGGAGTAGAGCCGGTCGTCACCGGCGTCGTACGGGGCCTCGGCGACCGGGTCGAGGTAGTGGACGTTGGTCTCGACCGGGGTCCTGGTCGACCGGTTGGCCCACGTCTCGACCATGTCGAGCTCGCCGTCCTCGGGCCACCGGTTCGACAACGGCCACAGGATGGCGACCCCGGACGTGACCTCGGCCGGATCGGGATCGACCCGCATGCGGAAGGTGTAGGTGCCGTAGGTCCGGGGGCGCAGCAGGGCCATCCCGCCGGACACGATCTGGCCGGCCTCGTCGTCGGCGGTCCCCATGCTGGCCGTGATCGTCAGCACCGAGCCGCCCTCGGCGCTCGGATCGGGTTCGAGGGTGATGGCGGACGGGCGGCGCCAACCGAGGCCGGCGTGGCCGGGTGAGTCGTAGATCTCCCAGTCGTCACCGAGGGAGGTGAAGTCGGTGGCGAACACGGTCGTCCGGCGGTCGCGGAGCTCGGCGAACGGGCTCGACATCGCCTCCCCGGCGTCGATGGCCGCACGATCGTCGGCCCCGGCCCCGGCCCCGGCCCCGGCGTCGGCGTCGCCTGGCGCCACGGTCTCGCCCGACTCCGGGTCGGACTCGACCACGACCGAGGGGCCGGGCGATGGGCCGGAGCGGGCGACGATCGACTCCCCGTCGCCGCGTCCCGCTCCGATGGCGGCGGCACCGACGGCGGCAAGGGCCATCAGGGCGACGACGACAACCGCCGGACGGCGCGCCAACCGGTTCACGGACGCGAACGGCGACGGGGGTCGGGGCGGAACGGCGACACGCGGCGATGGTACCGGCGCGGCCGTGACCGGGGGCGGCGGGTGCCCGGTCAGCCGAAGGCGCCGATGATGCCGTCGGCGATCGCCGCCCGGTTCTCGTCGACGTAGTGGTGGGGACAGCCGTGGGCCAGGATGACCGTGCCGGCGCCGGCCTGCCGGTACTCGTCGATCCTGGCCAGGCAGTCCTCGGGCGAACCGGCCAGCGCGTACTTGCCGACCAGCTCCGAGAAGTCCTGGTTGTACTGGCGCGACAGCTGCTCGCTCGCCAGCTCCAGCGCCCGGTCCCGATCGTCGTTGACGCAGGTGAAGAGGTAGATGCCGCCGGCGACGCTGCCATCGGGGCGCCCGGCCTCGGCCGCGAAGGCCGACACCTTGTCCATGCTCTCGGCCAGCCGCTCGGGGGTGTAGAGGTAGGGCAGCCAACCGTCGCCGTGGCGGGCGGCCCGGCGAATCGCCGCGTCCTGCCGGCCCGACACCCAGATCGGGGGCCGGGGCCGCTGGACCGGGGGCGGGGCGATCGTGACCCCGTCGAGGCTGGTGAACCGCCCGTCGAACGTGACGTCCCGCTCGGTCAGCAACCGGTCGATGACCTCGAGGGCCTCGTTCGTCCTGGCCCCCCGCTCGGTCACCGGCACGCCGACGGCGTCGAACTCCTTGGGGAACTCGCCGCCGACCCCGACCCCGAGGCTGAACCGGCCGCCCGAGACCACGTCGAGGGTGGCGACCAGCTTGGCCAGCAGCGCCGCCGGGTAGAGCGGAACGAGCGTGATGCTGCTGAGCAGCTTGATGGTCGAGGTGGCGCCGGCGGCGGCGGCCAGCGAGATGAGCCCGTTGGGCACCGCGCCGTGGAACATCAGGTGCTCACCGGTGCTCAGGTAGTCGAACCCGAGCTCCTCGGCCTGCTTGGCCTGCTCGATCGTGTCGCCGAGCAGGCCCTCGGCCAACCCGAACTGCGGTCGCTCGACCCCTGCGGTGCTCATGGCGGTCCCCCTTTGCTCGATCGAGGCCAAGGCTGGTCGCCCCCGGTCCGGCCGGCAAGCCGACCGGCGGAGAAATTCCCCGGCGAATCGGTAAGGGACGGCCGACCCACCGGTCAGGACACTCGAAGCCGCCCGGAGGGGGCGGCCCGCCACACGAGGAAGCCCGAGATGACGACCGAGACCGCAACCATCGCGACCACCGCAACCGCCCGTGACCGAACCCTCGCCGACCCGACGGTCGCCGAGGCGGCAGCCGCCACCGGGATCGACCGCTACCAGCTCCGTGCCCGCATCGCCGTGGCCCTGGCCATGGCCCTCACCGCAGTCGGCCTGACGCTGGCCATCGGCTCGTCGCCGGCCGACGCCAACGCCGGACACGGCGACGCCGACACGATCGAGCGTCTGACGACCGAGCAGGGGCCGGGCGAGCCGCCGCAGGCGCTCGGCTCAACCCGCTCGCCGCAGGGCGACCGGGCGCTCGGCGAGCTGGCCGCCATCGACCCGCCGGACACCGGCTTCATCCTCGACTACCACGCGGCGACGCCGCGGCTGTTCGGGACGGTCGACCGCACCGTCGAGCGGCTGGCCCGGCCAGGGAAGGGCCTGACCGTCGGTCCCGGCCCCGCCGCCTCGGTCGACGCCGACTGCTTCGTCGACTTCGACGACGACCTCGTCCTCCAGTACACGATCCCCAATGCGGCCGAGGACACCTTCATGACCAACCACTGGTACCAGTCGTGCGCCGGCGGGTCGTCGTATCCCGCCATCGCCGTCGAGTACCTGGACTACTGGCACCTCCACCTCGGCTACGAGGACCCCAAGGTCGGGCCGTGCAGCGGCGACATGACCGACTGGGGCCGCAAGTCCGAGCCGATGCCGGCCGACGACGACCTCGCCGACTGGACGTTCCTCCCGTGCGTCACCGACATCGATCCGGTCACCGAGCCCCGCAGCGGCATCTCGCCCCACTGGCCCGGCCACCGGACCAAGGTCTTCGCCTACGAGGGCCACACCGACACCGAGTACCTCCCGTTCCGGATGGAGACCCTGCAGGTCGTCGACGGCGAGGTCGAGGTCTGCCACCTCCCGCCCGGCCCGATCGTGGCGATGAACGGCGGCGGCGGCTCGCCCTGGCAGTGCGTCACCGTCGGGGAGGGCTACTGGAACATGAGCAACCTGGTCGACTCGGCCATCGAGGTCAGGATCGAGTTCCTGAGCTACGCCATGATCGACAACATCGGCATCGACCTGCTCTAGCCGAGCCGGCGATCGCCGAGCCGGTGGTGGTCCCGCCGGCTCGGCCTCCGCCAGCCGACCGTCCGACCGGGCCCGGCGCCTCCTCGGGGGTGTCGGGCCCCACGGTCTCATCGGGACCCGGCCTCCCCGGCTGCGGTCCCCGGGTCGTCGGCCGATGCGGGGCCGACCCAGCGGGGGTGGACGACGATCTTGGCCGGCGTGTGGCCGCCCCCGATCTGGGCCATCGCCTCGGGCACGCCGTCGAGGGTGATGACCCGATCGATGGCCGGGACAACGGAGCCGTCGGCCAGGAGCTCGCCGAGGCGGACCAGGTCGTCGTGGTTCGGCGAGGCGGTGAACTGGTGGAACCGGATGCCGTTGCGCTTGGCCGCCCAGGCCATCCTGGCGACATAGCGCATCGGATCGAGCCACGGGTTCGACTTGGGGCCGCTGACGGCGACGTAGCGGGAACCGGGGGCGAGCACCGAGACGTTCTCGGCCGGTGTGCGGCTCCCGACGCCGTCGAACATCACGTCGAAGCGGCGACCGCCGTCGGTGAAGTCGGCGGTGCGGTAGTCGACGACCTCGTCGGCCCCGAGGTCGGACACCATGGCCACGTTGCCGGTGCTGCACACGGCGGTCACCGTGGCGCCGAGCGCCTTGGCGATCTGGACGGCGAACGTGCCGACGCCGCCGGCGGCGCCGTTGATGAGCACGTGCTCGCCCGGCTGGACGTCGCCGTGGGTGACCAGTCCCTGGATGGCGGTGAGGCCGGCCACGCCGGTGGCCGCGGCGTCGTCGAACGAGACCCCGTCGGGGATCCGGGCGAGGACGTCCTCCGAGGTGGCGAGGTAGGGCGAGCACCCACCGCCCCCGGTCTCGCCGAAGACCCGGTCGCCGACCCGGTGGCGGGTGACCTCGCGACCGACGGCGACGACCGTGCCGGCGACGTCGGCGCCGTGGATCGTGCGCTTCGGTCGACGCAGGCCGTTCATCAGACGGACGAGGTAGGGGGTGCCGGTCATGAGGTGCCAGTCGAGGGCGTTGAGCGACGTGGCGGCGACCTCGACCAGCACGCCGGTGGCCGATGGGTTCGGCACCGGGACGTCGCGGCGCTCGAGCACCTCCGGGCCGCCGTAGCGATCGCCGACGATGGCCGACATCACCGTCGGCGTGGTGGGTGACGCCGGGGTCGGCGTGTCGGTGGAGGCGGTTGGTCGATCGGTCATGGGATGGCTCCTCCGGACGGCGGCTGCCGTGCTACGTACAACGTACGTTGTCTACGTACATTGTACGTTCTACGACGTACGATGTACGCTGTCAACCCCGGGACCCGCGAAACCGGGTCGGATCCAAGGAGCGCACATGACGGCGACGGCCGAGGGGGAACAGGTCGAACGGATCCCGCTCAGCCGCGACACCATCGTCGCCGGCGCCGTCGCCCTGGCCGACGCCGAGGGCATCCGGGCCATCACCATGCGCAAGCTGGCCCACCACCTCGGCTACGAGGTGATGTCGCTCTACAACCACGTGGCCAACAAGCGCGAGCTGCTGACGCTGATGGTCGACGGGGTCGCCGGCGAGGTCGAGCGCCCGGCCGAAGGGGCCGAGCCGATGGCGGCCGTTCGCCAGATCGCCAAGGCGCTTCGCGCCGCCCTGGTCGCCCACCCGTGGTCGCCCGACCTCTGGCAGCGCCACCTGCCCGGCCCCGAGCGGTCACGCATCATGGAGGATCTGCTCCGCCTCCTGAGCGAGAGCGACCTGACCCCGGCGATGGCCCACCACGGGTTCCACGCCGTCACCAACCACGTGCTCGGCTACACCATCCAGGAGCTCGGTCTGGCCGACGTCATGGCCGACCTGGAGCTCGACGCGACCGACTATCGCGACTCGCTCGATCCGGACGAGTTCCCGCACACGATCGCCCACATCGACCAGCACCTCGACGGCGACTCGGCCCCCAGCTTCGACCTGGTGCTCGATCTGATCCTCGAGGGCATCAGCCGCCTGTCGGCCGACTGACGTCGGCCGTGGCCCAGCTGGCGGCGAACACCGTCTGGTCCGGGCCCTGCCCGAGATCGCCGTCGGTCACCAGTGCGGCGGCGAGGCGGCCCAGCTCGTCCGACGACTTGGCCGACCAGCCGTTGCCGCCGATCGCCACCGCCACCCGCTCGTCGAACCAGTCGATGGCCGGGTAGCCGCTCGGGGTGCCGGTGTAGACGCAGGGCACGGTCGACGTCCACCGCGGCGGCGCACCGGGCAGCATCGCCGCCAACGACTGGTGGAGCGCCTCGATCTCGGTCGGGTCACCCGAGCCGTGGAACCACTCGACCAGCTCGCGATCGGTGGCGGGGTCGTGCGGGTCGAGCCCGGCGGCGTCGGCCCCGACGACCGGGTTGGAGGTGAGCGACCCGCCGATCTTGAGCAGCGTGCGACCGTCGGGATAGGGCACGGGCGGCACCCAGTAGATCGACTCGAGCCGGTCGTCGGGGCCGGGCGCCACGATCAGGCTCGGGAGGGTCCCGGGTCCGGCCGGCTCGTCGAGCTCGGCCAGCAGCACGGTGCGGGGCCGGCGGACGACGTCGAGGCGGCGGCCGAGCAGGTGGTGCCCGAACGAGCCCGTGGCCACCACCGCCCGGCGAGCCCGGACCGACCCCCACGGCCCGCCGACCTCGACGACGCCGTCCCGTCCGGTCCCGTGGCTGGTCAGCGTGGTGGCCGCTTCGGCCACGATCGACGCCCCGGCCAGGCGGGCGACGACGTTCTGGGCCCGAACGAGATCCCGGGGGTTGATCATGCCGGCCGGTGGACCGTCGCGGCCGACCCGGGCGCCGGCCGGCACGGTGATGCCGGTCGTGGCCGCCAGCTCGGCCGGGTCGACCTCGGCCGCCTCGGCACCGGCCGCCAGGCTGGTGGCCAGCCACCGGTCGAAGTCGAGCGGCACGACGACCAGGCCGCACGGGTGGTGGAAGCTGATGCCGGAGCGCCGCTCGAGCTCGGCATAGCGCTCGATCGAGCGCCTGGCTGCGTCGGCCTTGATCGGGTCGGCGTCGGCGATGCGGGTGATCCGGCCCTGATCGCCGTGACTCGAGAACGGACCGGTCCAGCTGGCCCAGTCGGTCGGCTCGTCCGGTCCGACGGCCACCACCCGCCGGCCGCTCTCGGCCAGGTGCCGGACCGCGGCCGAGCCGATGAGGCCACGTCCGACGACCACGACGTCGACGACGCCCGTCCGGTCGGCCGGGTTGTCGGTCCGTGCTGCCGTCATCGACGAAGCGTACCCCCGGCGGCCCGGGTGGGTCCGGTCCGGACCATCGGCCACCGCACTCGGCCGCCGCACTCCGGCCGGCGGCGCTCAGGTCACCAGATCGAAGCCCTCGTCCTTCCAGCCCTCGACGCCGCCGATCATCTTCTTCACCGGTCGCCCGAGCAGGGCCAGCCGCAGCGCACCCTTGTCGGCACCGTTGCAGTGGGGACCGTTGCAATACACGACGAAGAGGGTGTCGGGGGGATGGGCAGTCAGCGCGTCGTCGGTGATCTCGGCGTGGGGAAGGCTCATCGCCCCCGGCACGTGGCCCTTCGCGTAGGCCTCGGCGCCGCGGACGTCGAGCAGCACGAAGCCGCGCGGACGGCCGGTCGACGGGTCCAGCGAGGCATGCACGTCCCAGCAGTCGGTCTCGACCCCGGCCAGTGCCCGGAAGTGGGCGACGGCGTCTGCGGGGTCGGCCGCCGGCACCGCCGATACGGGGGTGACGTCGTCGGCGATCGTGTTCGTTGCGAGATCGGAACCTGCCATGGTTCGACTCTGGCCCGTTCCTGCCGACGGGACCAGTGGCAGAAACGACAGCTTTCGCCAAGATCCCGCCAAGCGCTCGGCCCGGGACGACCTCGCGGTCGACGAACCGGACCTGCGGCCACTAGGATGCGGGAAACGGGTGGAGCCGTCTGACACAACCGTTCACGTCGCGTCGACCCCACCAGGTCGATGGCACGGGAGGCAACCATGCCAAAGTGGCTCTTCTGGCTCGCTCTGTTCTTCGTCCTCTTCCTGATCTACACGCAGCCGACGCAGGCCGGGACGTTCGCCAGCGGTTTCGCCGAGTTCGCGGTCGACCTCCTGAACGCCATCGGTGAGTTCCTCACCGGCCTGTTCGAGGGCGCCAGCAGCGGGGAGAGCTCGTCGAGGAACGGGTTCGACAGCAACACGCTGAGCGGCGACACTGGTTCAACCGCCGATCCCAGCTTCAGCCACGATCACGACGGCTACGGCGAGCACACCCACAACGGCTGAGACCGGGATCGCCCGCCTTTCCGAACGCCACCACCGAACGGATCCGGCCAATGCGAGAATCCGGCACCCCATCGACCTCGTCGCTCCTCAAGCCGCTCGACGCGAGCGACATCCTCATCCGGGGCGAGCGGGTCAAATACGACGAGCGACGCCACTGGGCCATCCTGATCCAACCGTTCCTGGAGACGTTGGCCGTGCTGGTCGTCATCACCGTGCTGGCCGGCAACGGCACGGGCAACAGCTTCGGGGCCCTCGTCGTGCTGCTCTCGGGCGGCTTCATGGTCTACCAGCTGTTCTTCAAGCGGGAGATCAGGCGAGCCGTCGTCTACGCCGTCGCCGGCGGCCTGCTCCTCGGGTTCCTGCTGTTCAACGCCACCACGCTCGCCCTGCTGGCCATCTTCCTGGCCACGATCCGCTTCGCCTACCGGGCCATGATCTGGTTGCTGTTCGAGCGGCTCTACATCACGAACCGGCGGGTCATCCTGGCCCAGGGCTTCCTCGGCTCCGACATCTCGACGATGCCCCTCACCCGCCTGACCGACCTCAACTACACCACGACCGTGCCCGGTGAGCTGCTCGGTTACGCCTCCCTCCGACTCGAGACCGCCGGCCAGGACCAGGCCCTGAGCGACCTCCAGTACCTGGAGAAGCCCGCCCGGTTCTACGCCACCCTCATCGACCTCTCGACCGCCGCCGTCGGCTCGGTCACCGAGACCGACGAGGACGAGGCCCCGCCGATCATCACCGCCCGCGAGGCCATCGCCGACCCCGAGGCCCACATCGGCACCCTCGACGACGACGACGGCGGCGGCACCCTCGCCCCGTAGCCGACCGCCACACCGCCGGCGGGGCCGCGGTGGGCAACCGGTCCGGACTGGGCCAGAATCGGGGGATGCCCTCGTCCGTCCGGCTCGGCTGGCTCGCCGTCCCCGCCTTCCTCGCGGTGCTCGTGCTCGTCGGGCTCGGCGCCTCGACCGAGTCGGCAAACGAGTTCGAGCGGCGCACCGATCGAGGCCAGTCCGACGCCCAGCCCGAGTTCCGTCCCGACCCGGACGGCGACAGCCGGGCGTCGCCGGCACCGAGCGAGGCCCCCGAGGTCGAGCCGGGCGAGGTCGGCGACGTCCCGGGTGACGCCGAGGGGGCGGAGATCACGATCGTCACCGACACCGGCGAGATCGTCGTCCAGCTCGGCGAGGACGGCCGACCGATCCGGCTGACCCCGGTCGGCGACGAGGGGACCCCGATCGACGTCGACCCGGACGACCTGGTCGGCATTCGCCTCGGCCAGGACGGCCAGCTCGAGATCGTCCCGCTCGACGAGATCGGCCCGGACGACACGGTGGTCGCACCGGCCGACGGCGGGTTCGACCTGCTCCGACCGGACGGCTCCCGGGTCGAGTTCCGGGCAGACGGCGAGAACGACGGGGTGACGGCGACCGAGATCTCCCCGGACGGCGAGGCCACCGAGCTGGTCCCGAACCCGGACGGCTCGGTCACGCTCTCCGACGGCACCACGGTCGGACCGATCGACATCGCCGAGGACGGCGGGGCCCTCGAGCGCCTCATCGACCGGACCCGGGACCTGCCCTGGCCCTGGCTGGTGGCCGCTCTGCTGCTCCTGATCGGCGGCAGCGTCGCCCTCGCCCTCTACCTGCACCGCAATCGTCCCGACGACGGGCTCGACCTGAGCGGCCTGGCCGGGTCGGGCGTCAGCGACGGCCGGTTCGAGCAGTTCCTGGCCACCCTGGCCCGCGACCCGAACCCCTCCCGGGCGATCCGGATCGGCTTCTCGGTGGCCGAGCGCGGGCTCGGCGGCACCCCGCCACGGCGGGCCGACGAGACGCCCTTCGAATGGCAGGCCCGGGTGGCCGAGCACCGACCGGACGCGGGCGCCCTGGTCGGCCAGATCTGCGACCTGTTCGCCCGGGTCCGCTTCGCCCCCGGTCACGCGAGCGAGGCCGACCGCCAGGCCATGATCGCCGCCCTCCAGGACCTGCACCGGTGGCGGGGTGCCGCCCAGACGGTCGGGGTCTGATGGACGGCCTGGTGTTCGCCTTCGCACCGGTGGTGGCGATCGCCGTGCTGATCCTGCTCGCGTTGCTGTTGCGCCTCGACCGCCGGCTCAGCCGGGGCTCGCTCAGCGCCGGGCCCCGTGAGCCGCTCCGGGCCGAACCTCCCGGCCTGCTGCAGACGCCGTGGGAGCTGCAGGCCATCGACGACCAGCTCCGGGGGCTGCCGGGCGACCGCCACCGCGCCGACCTGGTCAAGACGATCAACCGTCTCATCGATGCCGGCGGCATCACCGAGCCGGGGGCCCGACTGCCGTTCGACGCCCGCGACCACGAGATCGAGACCGTGGTGGCGGAGTTGGAGCGACGGCTCGAGCTCGCGCCGCTCACGGTGCCGGCCGGCGGCCGAAGCCGGTTAGGATCGTCCCCTCGATGAGTCACGCCGATGTACGGGATGCCTCCGGGCGGCTGATCGACGAGCTCGAGCGGGCCATCGTCGGGAAGCGCCAGGTGCTCGAGCTGATCGTGACCGCGCTCCTGGCCGACGGCCACATCCTGCTCGAGGACGTGCCCGGGGTGGCCAAGACCGCGATCGCCCGGTCCGTGGCCGAGGCCGCAGGCCTGCGGTTCTCGCGGGTGCAGTTCACCCCCGATCTGATCCCGGCCGACATCACCGGCGCCACCGTGCTCACCGGCGCCGGGTCCGGCACCGAGTTCCGCCCCGGGCCGGTCTTCGCCAACCTCGTGCTCGGCGACGAGATCAACCGGGCCCCACCGAAGACCCAGTCGGCCCTGCTCGAGGCGATGGAGGAGCGGCAGGTCACCGCCGATGCGCTCACCCGGCCCCTCCCCCGCCCGTTCCTGGTCATCGGCACCCAGAACCCGATCGAGCAGGAGGGCACCTACCCGCTGCCCGAGGCCCAGCTCGACCGGTTCCTGATCCGCACCGGCATCGGCTACCCCGGGCGCGACCACGAGGTCGAGCTGATCCTGCGGCGAGCCCAGCGCCAGACCGAGCGGGTGGCCCTGCAGCCGGTGCTCGACGCCAATCAGGTGTTGGCCCTCCAGCGGCGGGTCGAGGAGGTCCACATCAGCCCACCGGTGGCCCAGTACGTGGTCGACCTGGTCGAGGCCACCCGCACCAGCCCTCGGACCGAGGCCGGGGCCAGCCCCCGCGGCTCGCTCGCCCTGCTGAAGATCAGCCGGGCCAGGGCGGCGATGGCCGGCCGCTCCCACGTGCTGCCGGACGACGTGAAGGCCGTCGCCGTCCCCGGCCTGGCCCACCGGCTGCTGTTGCAGCCCGACCAGTGGGTCCGCGGCGTCCGGGCCGACCAGGTCATCGCCGAGATCGTTGCCCAGGTGCCGGCACCCCGAGCCGTCGACCCGGGCGACCGTCAGCCCGGCGGCGGGGGCGGCGGCGGCGTACAGAGCGCAGCCCAGCCGGCTGCGGCGACCGTGGCCGGTCGCGGGGCCGGGCCGGGCGCACCCCCGCCGGCGAATCCGGCCGGGCCGCCGGCCATGACCCAACCGCAGGGTCCACCCCAGGCCGCACCACCACCCATTCGGTGAGCCGGCACCTGACCCACCGGTTCTGGATCTGCCTCTTCGTCGGATGGGGCGGGGCGGCCATGACCCTGATCAGCCGCTCGGTCGAGCCCCTGGCGCTGACCTCTCCGTTCCTGGCCGCGCTGGCCCTGTCGCTGGTCGACGGCTGGTGGCCGGAGGTCACCATCGACCGGCCGACCGTGTCGTCACCCCGGGTCGTCGAGGGCGACGACCTCCAGTTCACTCTCGACGTGTCGTCGGACCGACCGACCTGGACCGAGGTCGAGATCCAGCTCCCGGCCTCACTGCTGGCGCTCGGCCCGCTCCGCTTCGTGTCGATGGCCGGCCGCCGTCGGACGCTGACCGTCGACCTGCGGGCCATCCGGTGGGGAGCCACCGGCCCCGAGTGGGCCGTGATCACGACCCGAGACCGGCTCGGCGTGTCGGAGCGGGTGACCCGCATCCCGCTCGAGCTGCCCGTCCGGGTCCACCCGCCGTCCGAGCGGCTGAAGAGCCTCATCCCCCTCTATCGGGAGCGGCCGGTCACCGGCGAGCACCGGGCCAGGGCCAAGGGGCCGGGCAGCGAGCTGGCCGAGGTCAGGCCCTACCGCTTCGGCGACCCGGTCCGGATGATCCATCCTCGGCTCACGGCCAGGCGGGGCACGCCGATGGTCGTCGAGCGCCACCCCGACCGGTCGTCCGACGTCGTCCTGCTGGTCGACTCGGCCCAGGACCTCGGCATCAACCTCGACACGACGCTGCGGTGGACGGTCACGGCGGCGATGGCGCTCGGCGAGCGACACCTGCGGGCCCAGGACCGGGTCGGCCTGATCGACCTCGGCCACGGGGTCCGGTGGCTGCCGGCCCGGCTCGGCCGCCGCCACCTCCACACCGTGGTCGACACGCTGCTGGCCACCGAGGTCATCGCCCGCCGCATGGGCGCCACCGTGCGGGTCCCGCCGTCCGGGTTGCCGGCCTCGGCCACGATCGTGGCCATCTCGCCGCTCCTCAGCGAGACGATCCTGTCGGCCCTGGTCGACCTCCGCAGCCGCCACCACGAGATCCTGGTCATCAAGCCGTCGCTCCCCGAGCCCGAGGGCGAGATCGGGCTGCTGGCCCGCCGCGTGTTCCGGGTCGGTAACGAGCTCAACGAGCGCTGGCTGCGCGACCGGGGGGTTGTCGTGATCCCGTGGTCGACCGGCGACCCGCTCGAGCACGTGATGCGCCGGGTGGTCGGCAACCTCGGCCGCCAGCGGCAGACGGCGTCATGACCGTCGAGATGACGGCCCCTGGCCCGGCGTCGGCGCCACCGGCCGCGAACGGTCGCCGATGATCGGCGCGCTCGAGCGGGCCTGGCGGCGGTTCGTCGGCGGCGTCGTCCGTCACGTGCGGATGCTGGTCGATCCCGAATCGATGCTGGCCGCCCTCATCGTCACCATCTGGGCCGCGCTGGCCGGGATGAGCCTCGGCACGATCGGCGTGGTGTCGGCGGTGATCATCGCCTGGTTCCTGCACGGTGCGGCGGTCGAGACCGGCAACCACGTGTCGCTGTGGCTGTCGACGGCAGCCCTGCTGATCCTGGTCGTGGTCGCCTCGGCCACCACCCTCGGCGGACCGCATCCGGTGATCCTGGCCGCGGCCGGCGCCTCGGTGCTGGCCCACAACGAGCTGGTGCGGCTCAACTACACCCGCCGCCGCTACGCCAGGGTCGAATCGACGATCTTCGAGTCGTCCGCCGTCAGCCTGGTCCTCGCCGCCGTCCTGGCCATGTTCGGGGCGGGGATCGTCGACGTGCTGGTCGGCTCCGGCAACCGGACCTGGCTGTGGATGCCGATCGCCACCGGCGCGTTGCTGGCCGTCGCCCTCGGCCTGTCCACGCTGCCGACTCGCCGCGCCTCCGAGGCCAGCCGCCAGCGTTGGCTGCCGGGCGAGCGCCTCCCGCCGCCCGGTTCGGCACCGGACGGCCCGCCGCCGCCAGGATCGCCGCCGGGACCGACGACTGGCGGCCCGTGGCCCGACCGGGGGCCGGTCGCAACCGAGCCATGGCGCCGTTAGCCTGGACAGGTCAACGGCGCATGCGCTCGCCTGCTACGAGCTCGCCCGTCCACACACCCGCCACCCGGGCGGGGTTGCCAGTTCCGAGGTTGAGGTCATGTCCAAGATCTGCCAGGTCACCGGTCGCAAGCCGGCGTTCGGGAAGAGCATCTCCCACTCCCACCGCGTGACCAACCGCCGGTGGAGCCCCAACATCCAGCGTCAGCGGTTCTGGCTCCCGAGCGAGAAGCGGTGGGTGACGCTGACGGTCAGCGCCAAGGGCATCAAGACGATCAACAAGCGTGGTATCGAGTCGGTCGTGGCCGATATCCGTCGCCGAGGGGAGAAGGTCTGATGGCGAAGTCGAGCGACAAGCGCCCGCTGGTCAAGCTGCGGTCGACCGCCGGCACCGGCTACCTCTACGTGACCAAGAAGAACAAGGTCAACACCCGCGAGCGGATCGAGCTGAAGAAGTACGACCCGGTCGTCCGCAAGCACGTCATCTTCAAGGAAGAGCGGTAGCGCCTGCGGGCCCTCCGGGCCCCTGACCTGGGCGCGGTTCGGCCATGGCTCGGCGGGTGATCTCGATCTCGGTCGTCCTCGTCGGCTTGCCTCTGTGGCTGGCCACGGCACCGATCTGGCTGTCGCTGGCCCTGCTGGCCGACGTCGTCAGCGGCTACTGGCGCCTCCCGACGGTCCGACTTGGCCTGGCCACCGGCGTCTACCTGGCCCACAACACGATCGGCGTGTTCGGGTCGGCATGGCTGTGGTCGACCGGCGGCTTCGGACGCCGGCTCGACCTCGACGCCCACCGGGCCCTCCAGGGCTGGTGGGCCAACTCGCTGCTGCAGTGGGCCGGCCGCCTGCTCGGCGTCCGCATCCAGCCCTTCGACGTCGACCGGCTCCCCGACCGGACCTTCGTGCTGCTCAGCCGGCACGCCAGCATGGCCGACGCCATCCTGCCGGCGGCCGTCGTCGCCGGACCGATGGGTCGCTTCGTGCACTACGTGCTGAAGCGGGAGCTCCGCTGGGACCCGTCGCTCGACATCGTCGGCACCCGCCTCGGCAACCACTTCGTCGCCCGGGACGGTGACACCGACACCGAGGCCGCCGCCATCGAGCGGCTGGCGGCCGAGGCCCTCCCCGACTCGGTGCTCGTCATCTTCCCCGAGGGGACCTACTCGACCCCCCAGGCCAGGCAGCGGGTGGTGGCGTCGCTGCGTCGCAAGGGCTCGGACGAGGCCGCGGCAAGGGCCGAGAAGCTGGAGCAGCTCCTGCCACCCCGACCGGCCGGCACCCTGGCCATGCTGCGGAGCCAACCGGAGGCCGACGTCGTCGTGCTCGGCCACGTTGGGCTCGAGGGGGTGGCCGAGGTCCGGGGCCTGCGACGGCGGCTGCCACTGACCGAACCGGTCGAGGTGCGCCTGTGGGTCCATCCCCGGTCCGAGCTCCCGGCCAGCGACGCCGAGCTGACCGTGTGGCTGCACGACCGCTGGCAGGAGCTGGACCACTGGGTGGCGACCACCCGGGCGGCCCGGTCCTGAGCCGTCGCCGGAGGGCCCGAGGCCTCTGGGGCTGGCCCCGCCGACGGCAGATCTGGTTCACGATCGACCGGCCTCTTGAGGTCGGCGGTCCTTCTGCCGATTGCTACCAACGCGTCCACCTCGCAAGGAGATTCGTTGTTGATGCCCGTGGAGACGGCCAGGCCCCGGTTGCTCTGCGTCGCCGCCGGAACCGATCGACTCGCCGGTCTCGATGCGATCCTCGGCGAGCGCTACCACCTGGACGCCGTCGGTACGGTTGACGGGGCCCTGGCTCGCCTCGGCGACCGGGCCGACGTCGACGCCGTCATCGCCGATCTCACGACGACCGGCCACGACACGACGCTGCTCGCCGACCTCCGTCGGCTGCATCCCGGCGTCGCCAGGATCGTGTTGGCCGATCGGACCGACCTCGGGGTGGCCCGGGCCACCGCCGACGACGGCGATGTGCTCCGGCTGCCGTGGCCATGCCGCCCGGACGACCTGCTCGACGCGGTCGATGTCGCGCTGGCCGGCAACCAGGGACGCCGCCTGGCCGCGTCGCTCGTCGACCGGGCCCTCAACGGGACGGTCGAGCTGTTGTGTGATCTGATCGGACGGATCGACGACGACGCCGCCGAGCGGGGGACCCGGATCCGGCACCTCGCCGGGCAGATCAGCGCCGGGCTCGGCCGGCCGATCGGTCGCGAGCTCGACCTGGCCGCCGCCCTGTCCCAGCTCGGCCGGGTCGTCGTCCCGGTCGGCGATGGCGTCGAGCCGCCGGAGTTGCTCGACCGACGGGTCGAGATCGCCGCCGAGCTGTTGATCCACGTGCCCGGGCTGGAGTCGGTGGCGGCGCTCGTGCGGGGTCAGCTACCGCCGGACGGCCGATGGGATCAGCGTGATCGTGACCTGTGGGACGACCGTGACCTCGACGCCGAGGTCCTCCGGCTGGCGGTCCGGGTCGACGACCTGGTGCTGGCCGGGCACAGCCTCGACGAGGCCGTCGGGCTCATCGGCGCCGGTCCCCTGCACCCGCCCGGCTTCCTGCTGGCCGCCCTCGGGGCGGTGCGGGAGGACGAGGACGACGTCGACCTGGAGATCCCGGTCGACGACCTGCGGGCCGGGATGGTGCTGCAGGCGGACATCCTCCTGTCGAGCGGTCCCCAGCTGGTGCCGGCCGGGGTCGAGCTCACGGTGACGCTGATCGACCGGGTGCGGTCGTTCGCCGAGGCGCCGGGGATCGCCGGGCCGGTGTCGGTTCGCGCCCCGGCCAGCCTGGCTCGGCTGCTCGAACGCAGCTCGTGAGCGAGCGCCTCGGGGCCGCAGCGAGCACTCAGACGCAGAACTCGCCGGAGACGCCGCGGGTGCAGAAGCTCGTTCGCTCGATGGTCCGCAGGTCCCAGGTCTCGCCGTTGGCGTTCTCCTCGGCGAACAGGTGCAGGCGGTAGCCGGCGCCGGCGTCGTCGCCGATGCCGACCACGTCGACGGTGATCTCGCCGAGGTCGCCGACGGTCGGGGCGACGGTCTGGACGATCGTCGACGGCGGATCGTCGGAGCCGAGGGCCGTGCCGACGAAGTCGGCCAGGTCGACGAGGGTCTCGGCCGAGGCCGGGCCGTTGGCGGCCAGGAACTCGGCGGTGGCGTCATCGGTCGGGCCGACGAAGGCGACGAAGGCGACCGAGACCCAGCCCGTGGCGCCATCGACCTCGACCTCGTACCAGAACGAGCGTGGCAGTTGGCGAGCCCGCCCGGTGGCGACGAGGTCGTCGGCGGTCGGGGCGACGGTGGCCACGATGTCGGTGTCGGTGCCGGGGCCGGCTCGGACGTTCAGCATGTCGTCGTGGGCCACGCCGAAGACGCTGAGGACGTCGCCGTCCCTGGCGAACCCGTCCCAGGGCTCGCCGGCGAGCTCGGCGGTGGTCGAGGTCGTCGACGAGGCGGCGGTCGTCGAGGTGGTCGGCTGGTCTGACGTGACGGTGCTCGAGGCGGAGGACGCGGTCGAGGCGGTGGCCCCGTCGGTCGTGGCGTCGATGGTCTCACCGCCCGTGGTGCCGGTGGCGATGCCGGCGTCGTCGTCCCCGTCGCTGCAGGCGACGGCGATCAGGGTGATGGCGAGGACTGCGGCGGCGAGCCGGACGAGCGGGGTCGGATTGGTCGGTCGGGACATGATGGCGATTCCTCCACGTTCCATGGTGCCAGCTCCCGGCCGACTTCCCGATAGGGGCCCCACCCCACCTCCGACCGGGTCCCGTGTGGTCCCGGTCACACCGGCCGGGCCAACGGGCCCGTTTGGCCAGGCCGCTCGGGGCGGGCTGCTAGATTCGCCCGGGTGAGCGAACTGACCCCCGCCGATCACCGGCACCTGCTGCAGGTCGAGGCGGCCCGGCTGTCGCAGCTCGACCCCAAGATGCTCGATCTCGACGTTCCCCACCTCGACGGGTGGACCGTCCGGTCGGTGGTCGGCCACACCGGCTGGGTCGTCCGCTACGCCCGGCTGGCGTTGGAGGCGGCGCCAGACGAGCGACCGCCTCGCTCCGCCGTCGCCGAGCCGCCGCCGGGCGACGACGTGATCGACTGGCTCGGCGTCGGTTGCCAGGAGCTGTTGGCCACCCTCGACGGCGCCGACCTCGACGAGCTGCACCCGACCTTCACCGGTCCCCAGCCGGCGTCGTGGTGGTTCCGCCGCCTCGGCCACGAGGTGGCGATGCACCGGTGGGACGCCGAGTCGGCCTCGTTCAGCCCCGAGCCGATCGACAGCCGCCAGGCGCTCGACGGGATCGACGAGGTCCTGCAGGTCTTCGTGCCCCACCGCATGCAGTTCCCGGCGCTGTCCGGTGCCGGGGAGACCGTGCACCTGCACGCAACCGACATCGAGGGTGGGGAGTGGCTCCTCACCTACGGGCCCGAGGAGGTGGCGTGGGAGCGGGCCCATGCCAAGGGTGATGTCGCCGCCAGGGGCCCGGTCGCCGACCTCCTGCTCCTCGTGTGGGGGCGGATCCCGCCGTCCCGGCTCGAGGTCTTCGGCGATGCCACGCTGCTCGAGCGCTGGCAGCAGGCGGCGACGTTCTAGGAGACGCTCCTAGGAGACCTTGACCCGGGTCACGGGCAGCAACGGCTCCTCGGGGACGTCGTACTCGTCGTCCCACCGGTCGAGCCGTGACTTCCACTCGGAGGCGACACCGATGCCCTCGACGTAGGCGGCCTGACGGCGGGCCACCCGGCCGACCGGGTCGTCGGCTGGCGTCGCCTCGTACTGGGCCTCGATCCCGAGCCGCAGATTGCGGAGCGCCTCGCTGCGGAGCTGGGAGATCCGTGACTCGGTGACGCCGAGGAAGCGGGCCAGGTCCTGCGAGGTCTTGCCCTCGAGGAAGTAGCCGACGATCACGAACCGCTGCCGCTCGGGCAGCAGCTGGACGGCGTCCCGCAGGTAGGTGTGGAGCTCGCGGCTCTCCAGCTCCTCGGACGGCTCGATGGCCGAGGCGTCGCGGAGCACGTCGACGAGCGTCAGGTCCTCGTCGGAGTCGTCGCTGGTCTCGTGGTCGAGGGCGAGCACGACCGACCGGAACAGGCGATCCCGCAGCCGGGCCAGCTCGTCCATGCTGACGCCGAGGGCCTCGGCCATCTCGGTCAGGTTCGGGACCCGGCCGAGCTCGCTGGCGAGCTGCTGCTCGGTCGACTCGAGGCGGCGTGCCAGCAGGCGAACCGAGCGGGGGGCCCAGTCGGCGGCCCGAACCGAGTCGAGGATCGCACCCCGGATCCGCTGGGCGGCGAAGCGCTCGAAGGGAACGCCCCGGTCCTCGTCGTAGCGGCGGGCCGCCTCGACCAGCCCGAGGGCGCCGGCTCGGGCCAGCTCCTCGCGATCGACGTGGCGGGGGAAGTGGACCGCGACCTGGAACACCACGTGCTTGACCAGGGACAGGTTGGCTTCGATCCGAGCGTTCAGCTCATCGTGCGACAGCGGCATCGTCGTACACCCTTCGAGTAATCCTCCGTGACGCAAGGAGTTCTCGACACGATGTGCCCGGAACTTGAGAGATTTCTTCCTGGAAGTCTCCAATGTTGGTTTCGACCCGTTGGCGGCCGAACTTGAGCGCGACGACGTCGATTCTGGTCCGCGGTTGTCGAACCGGGCCGACCGGCGGGCTATGGGAGGGCGAGCTGACCGGTGAACGTGGCGGCTCGGACGCCGCGACGGTGCAGCTCGGTGAGCAACGCCACCGGCTCGTCCCACGCGGCCAGGCCGTTGGCTCCGAGCGGTGCGAGCTGACGACCGGCGGCGATGGCGACGACGGCGGCGACGGTCCCCGCCGCGACCGACGGGTGGTCCATCACCCCGTAGACCAGGGTCTCGACCGCCTCGCCGGCCCGGCCCCGGACCTCGACCCGGATGCCGCCGGGACCGCCGTCGAGGTGGGGGCGGCGGAGCATCGGCAGTCGGATGGTCAGGCGGTCACGGCGGTTGGCCGCTACCCGGGCCGAGATCCGATCGGCCTCGGGGTAGGTGCGTTGCAGGATCAGGGGGCTGGCCAGGGCGGCGAGGTAGGTGTCGCGGGCGCCGATCGGGTCGGGGAACCAGGCGAGGTCGCGCCCCGAGCCGCCGCGCCGCACCTCCCACCGACCGTGGCGCCAGTCGCGGGACTCCCGCTTGAGCGCGCGGTGGTGCTGGCGGGCGCAGGCCGGACCGCCGGTGCCGGCCGTCGCCACCGAGATGCCGGCCACCCGGTCGAGCTGATCGCCGGCCCAGCGGGCGAGGATCTCGCTCAGGCCGGGGCAGAACCCGGCGCCGACCACCACCGATCGGCCCCTCTCGATGGCGAGCGGGTCGAGGGCGAGGAGTTGCTCGACCTCGATCGGGTCATCGGAGATCGACACGATGTGGCTTCCGGCGTCGAGCATCTTCCTGGCCGTGTCGAGATGGGTGCCGGTCGGGCTGGCCAGCACGACGACGTCGGGGGGATCGGTCGCCGTCGGCGGGCCCGTCTCGGCGGTGAGCTCCCGGTCGAGGGCGCCGCGGACCGAGCGGACCCGCGAGTCGTCGGGGTCGTGGAGCTGGAGGTGTTCGACGTCCGGTCGGCGAAGCTGGCGAGCGAGGTGGGAGCCGGTGGTGCCGAGCCCGACGACCGCTACCCGCACGCCACCACTCGCAGGCTCATCGACTGCCCGTCATCGGCCGCCCGTCATCGATGCAGCTCGGACTCGGGGACCTCCCGCCAGCCGCCGGTGGTCGGGGGGACGCCTCCCTGGCCCCGGAGACGGAACAGCGTGGCGATCAGGCCGGCGAGGCCGAGGGCGGCGGCGACACGTCGTACGAGCGTCAGCATGGAGCCATCCTACCGACCGGTGACCGGCCGATAGGATCGGGTGGGTGAGGCAGACGTCGGGCGCAAGCGAGCTTCCCGCGGGCGAGCTTCGACGCACGATCGTCGACAGCCCGATCGGCCCGCTCGTCGTCACCGCCGACTCGTGGGGCCTGCGGACGATCCACTTCCCGGTCGACGGCCGGGTGGCGGCGGTCGACGAGCCGGCGATCGACGACGCCGATCACCCGACGCTGGTGGCGGCCAGGGTCCAGCTCGACGAGTACTTCGCCCGGCGGCGGACCACGTTCGAGCTGGCGCTGCATCCGGTCGGCACCGAGTTCCAGCGGCGGGCCTGGCGGGTGCTGGCCGACATCCCGTACGGCGAGACGATGACCTACCGGGAGCAGGCCGAGGCGATCGGCCAGCCGGGGGCCACCCAGGCCGTCGGTGCGGCCAACGGCGCCAACCCGCTGCCGATCGTGGTGCCCTGCCACCGGGTGGTCGGGGCCGACGGGTCGCTCATCGGGTTCGGCGGCGGCCTGGAGCTGAAGCGTCGCCTGCTCGATCTGGAGCAGGGCACCCAACGGTTGTTCTGAGCCGGCTGGCGACGCCCGGTCGGTGTGCCCGGCCCGCCGGATCGCCTCTCGATCGCGGGGTCCGGGCAGCTCCGGGGCCGGGGTGTTCCAGGTACTTTTTTTGGCCGCCTAAACGCGAAACGGCAGCCGGCGGGAGCCCCACCGACCACCCGAACCCCCACACCGCCGAGACGCGACACGCATCGGACTCGGCACACCGCCGACCGACGGACGCCGCATAGACGCGAAACAGCGACGGGCCTGGCGACCGGCCAACGCCGCCTCGGCCGACGGGCGCCGCATAGACGCGAAACAGCGACAGGCCTGGCGCAACGAGCCTGGCGTAACGAGCCTGGCGCAACGACCGACACCCCATCGACCACGGGCGCCGCATAAACGCGAAACAGCGACGAGCCCGGCGCAACGACCGACACCCCATCGACCACGGGCGCCGCATAAACGCGAAACAGCGACGAGCCTGGCGCAACGGCCGACACCGCCCTCGGCCACGGGCGCCGCATAGACGCGAAACGATGGCGCCGGTTTCGCGCTTAGGCGGTCGAAAAACACCAACCACCGACTCCCTCTCGGCCGCACCAGCCTCGGCCGAAGGGGAGGGCAACCGGGCCCGCGTGCTACCGTCGCTGGCGATGGTTGGCCTGCTCGATCGGTACCAGCCGCCCGGCGGGTGGGACGAGGCCTTCGAGGGCGAGGGCCGGATCCGCCACTGCTACGAGCAGGTGGCCCGTCGGTTCGCCGGCCTGACCGTCGCCGAGCTCGACCGCCTCGAGGGCGCCGTGGCCGACGAGTTCCGCCGCCAGGGCATCACCTTCACCGTCTACGACGACGACGAGGGCACCGAGCGGACCTGGCCGATGGACCTCTTCCCGAGGATCATCGAGGCCGACGAGTGGCGGGAGCTGGAACGCGGCCTGGCCCAGCGGGTCATCGCCCTCAACCGGTTCCTCGACGACCTCTACGTCGGCGAGCGGGCCGCCGTCGAGGACGGGATCATCCCCAAGTGGCTGGTGACGTCGTCGCAGGGCTTCGAGCGCCAGGCCTTCGGCATCGCCGTGCCGTCGGCCGCCCGCTGCATGATCGCCGGCATCGACCTGGTCCGCGGTGCCGACGGTCGCTTCGCCGTGCTGGAGGACAACCTCCGCAACCCGTCCGGCATCAGCTACGTGCTGGAGAACCGGGCGGCGATGGCCAAGGCCTTCCCGGCGCTGTTCGCCGACCACACCGTCCAGCCCGTCGAGCAGTACGGGCAACTGCTCCGCACCACCCTGGAGGAGGTGGCCCCACCGTCGGCCGGCGACCACCCCAACATCGTCATCCTCACCCCCGGCATCTACAACAGCGCCTACTTCGAGCACGCCTTCCTGGCCCGGGCCATGGGGGTCGAGCTGGTCGAGGGCCGAGACCTGGTGGTCGACGACCAGGTGGTGTACGCCCGAACCGTCGGCGGTCTCTCCCCCGTCGACGTGATCTACCGCCGGATCGACGATGACTTCCTCGACCCCGTCTCGTTCCGCCCCGACTCGACGCTCGGGATCCCCGGCCTCCTCTCCGCCGCTCGGGCCGGCACCGTGACCGTCTGCAACGCCATCGGCAACGGCGTCGCCGACGACAAGGCCGTCTATCCCTACGTCCCCGACCTCATCCGCTACTACCTCAGCGAGGAACCGCTGCTCGACAACGTCACCACCTACGTCATGTGGGACGACGACCAGCGCGAGGCCTGCCTGGACCGACTCGACCAGCTCGTGATCAAGCCGGTGGCCGAGTCCGGCGGCTACGGCATCGTGATCGGCCCCCACGCCACCGACGCCGAGCTGGCCGCGGCCAGGGCCAACATCGAGGCCGACCACCGCAACTGGGTGGTCCAGGAACTGGTGCAGCTCTCCACCCTGCCCGCCCTCGACCGTCAGGGCGGGGTGCTCGGGCCCCGGCACCTCGACCTCCGACCCTTCGTGCTCACCGGCGACCGGACGCGGGTCTTCCCCGGCGGCCTGACCCGGGTGGCGATGCGGGCCGGGTCGATGATCGTGAACTCCTCGCAGGGCGGTGGGTCCAAGGACACCTGGGTGCTGGCCGACAGCAACGGCAACGGCGAACGATGATCCTCGCTCGCCATGCCGAGGCCACGTTCTGGGCCGGCCGGCTCCTCGAACGGGCCGAGCACACCACCCGCATGCTCGACATCGCCACCCGGGACTCGATGCACTTCCCCGCCTCGCCCGTGCAGCCCGAGTGGCAGCGCCTGCTCGACGTGATGGGTGTCGGCCAGACCTTCGACGGCCTCGGCCTGGTGCCGGACGGGGCCAGCGTTGCCCAGTTCCTGATGCTCGACGAGGCCAACGAGGGCTCGGTCGGCCGCTCGATCTCGCAACTGCGGGAGAACATCCGCACGGTCCGAGACCGGGTGCCGGTCGAGCTGTGGGAAGAGGCCAACCGCCTGCTGATGACGCTGCGGGAGGTGGAGGGCAAGCTCCCGCCCGAGCCGTTCGAGCTGTATTCGACGATCCGTCGCCGTTGCCACGCCCTCAGCGGGATCGTGTCCGAGGCGATGCCCCGAGACGAGGCCTTCACGTTCCTCGTGCTCGGCCGGATGATCGAGCGGGCCATCATCTGCTCCCGCACGATCCGCTTCCTCGTCCTCCACCCCGGTCACACCCTCGACGAGGGCTCGATCCTGCGGACGGTGTCGAGCCTCCAGGCCTACCGACGGCGGGCCCGCCAGGGGGGCGACGCCTACACCCTGGGCGCCTTCCTGCTGCAGGCCGACGACGTGCCCCGGACCGTCCTCTCGTGCCTCCGCCGGGCCGACGGCCGCATCCAACGGCTGATCCAGACCACGTCGAACGGGCTGGCCCCGGCGGCGATGGTGTCGGGCCGGCTCCGGTCGCACCTGGAATACAGCAACGCCGAGCAGGAGCTGCGCAACAACGCCTGGGCGCTGCTCGATCGGGTCGAGGGCGAGCTCGTGGCCCTGACCGCCGCCATCGCCGACTACGCCTTCGACCCGGCCCAGATCCCCGACATGCACAGCCAGTTCGTGCGCCCGGGCCAGGCCACCCAGCCAAACCGCAGCGGAGGGGGCCGGTGAGGCTCGACATTCGCTACCGGATGCAGTTCCGCTACGACTCGCCGGTGCGCGAGGCCCACAACGAGCTCCGCGTCCGCCCGAAGGACACCCAGGGCCAGCGGCTGCTCGCCCACCGCCTCACCTGTGACCCGCCGTGCCGGATCCTGTCGTTCACCGACTACTGGGGCACGACGGTCGAGCACCTCGGCGTCCTCGGCGAACACGATCGACTGGAGATCGTGGCCGAGGCCGCCGTCGAGACCCGCGACCGCGACGACCCGACGATCGTGCCGATCCACCCGGACGACGGCGACCACCCGCTCGACAACATCGAGCTGCTCAGCGAGTCGCCCCACGTCCGCTGGGACGACGACCTGCGCAGCGTCGCCCTCGACGCCACCGCCGGCCTGGACGACACGGAAGCCAAGGTCGCCGCCGCCGTGGCCGCCACCAGACGGCTCCTCCGCTACGAGAAGAACTCGACCCACATCGGCATCGGTCTCGACGACCTCGTTGCGGGCGGGACCGGCGTCTGCCAGGACTACGCCCACCTGACGATCGGCCTGCTTCGCCTCTCGGGCGTGCCGGCCCGGTACGTGTCCGGCTACCTGTTCGCGTCCGACGAGACCGTCGGCGCCGTCGAGTCGGACGGGGCCAACGGCGCCGGGAGCGACGGTGACGGGCCCCGGGGCGAGGACGAGGACGAGGTCGCCGTCCAGACCCACGCCTGGGTCGAGGCCTGGCTGCCCGGCCACCGCTGGCTGGCCGTCGACCCGACCAACGACCGGCCGGTCGGCCACAACCACGTGATCATCGGCACCGGGCGCGACTACGACGACGTGGCCCCGGTCCGGGGCATCTACTCGGGCCCCGGCCGCCCGAGCGTCGAAGCCACCGTCGAGATCCGTCACATGGAGCCGGTCGAGCGGACGATGACGCCTCGACCTCGGCGACCCGAGCGACCGGCCCGCTACCTCTCCAGCACCTTCGAGAGCCAGCAGAGCCAGCAGCAGCAGTAGCGGGCGCCGGGGCGGCCACGGGGCTGATCGGGCCGAGGAGGGTCAGGGCAACCGCCTGGTGGCGTGACCCATCTTGCGGTCGGGGCGGACCTCGCCCTTGCCGTAGAGGTGGACCCGCCAGTCGCCGCTGGCCACCAGCTCGGTCCAGCCGCCGAGTTCGTCGCCGATCAGGTTGACCATCTCACAGGGGGCCGACGTCGGGTCGCCGAGGGGGTGACCGGTGACGGCCCGCACGTGCTGCTCGAACTGATCGCTCGGGCAGACCAGCTCCGTCCAATGACCGGAGTTGTGGACCCGAGGGGCGAACTCGTTGGCCAGGATCGAGCCGTCGTCGAGCACGAACAGCTCGAGTCCGAGCACCCCGACGTAGTCGAGGGCCTCGACGAGCGCTGCCCCGGCGGCGGCGGCCGCCTCCAGGGTCGCCGGCGACACGTCGGCCGGTACCACCGAGCGGCGGAGGATCCCGTCCCGGTGCTCGTTGGCGGCCGGGGTGAAGCTGCGGATGTCGCCGTCCACCGACCGGGCGGTGATCACGCTGATCTCACACACGAAGTCGACGAAGCCCTCGGCGATCAGGGGCACGCCACCGAGGTGGCGGTACAGATCGCCGGGGACGCGACTCGCCTCGTCGAGCCGGAGCTGACCCTTGCCGTCGTAGCCGAGACGTCTGGTCTTGACGATGCACGGTCGACCGATGGCCCCGAGGACCGGCCCGACGTCGTCGGCCCGGCTGATCGGTGCGTACGACGCCGTGCCGAGCCCGATCGATCGCAGGAACTCCTTCTCGACCAGCCGATCCTGGGCCACCCGCAGCGCCTCGGGCCCCGGGCGCAGCACCACCTTGGTGGCAAGGGTCCTGGCCGCCGCCAGCGGCACGTTCTCGAACTCGTAGGTCACGACGTGGCAGCGCTCGGCCAGGGTGGCCAGCGCATCGGGATCGTCGTAGGGGGCGACGAGGTGCTCGTTGGCCACCTGGGCGGCGGGGCAGTCGGGGCCCGGCTCGAGCACGACGACCCGATACCCGAAACGGGCCGCAGCCAGCGCCAGCATGCGGCCGAGCTGGCCGCCGCCGATGATCCCAACCGTGGCCCCGGTCGGCAGCGGACTCATGCGAGGTGGTTCCGGCAGCCGGCGGGGCGGGCCATCAGGCCCCGCCGTTCGGAACGGGCCGCTGACCGACGGCGGCCGACTGGGCCGACCGATGGTCGGCCAACCGACCGGCCAGGTCGGCATCGTCGATGGCCAGGATCGAGGCGGCCAGGAGGGCGGCGTTGACCGCACCGGAGCGACCGATGGCCAGCGTGCCGACGGGGACGCCGGCCGGCATCTGCACGATCGACAGCAGGCTGTCCCACCCCGACAGGGCCTTCGATTCGACGGGGACGCCGAGCACCGGCAGCGTGGTCATCGACGCCACCATGCCGGGCAGGTGGGCCGCGCCGCCGGCACCGGCGATGATGACCCGAAGGCCCTCGTCGGCCGCGCCGGTGGCGAAGTCGACCAGGCGCTGTGGGGTGCGGTGGGCGGAGACGATCCGATCGTCGTGGGCAACGCCGAGCTGATCGAGCGTCGACGCCGCATGCTCCATGGTCGGCCAGTCCGACTGGCTTCCCATGACGATGGCGACGGGGGGTTCGCTCGACCGGCCGGGCACCTCGGAGAGCCTACTGGTCGCCCGCAGCCAGATCGACATGATACACCTAGTCCGATCTTGCCGGGTTTCGCTGTATCACGTAGGCTCGATGGTCTGATGACCTCCGTGGCGTACCCCGCCCCGACCGCCGATCCCCGGGCCGTCGCCTGGACCGGCGACGCCGAGATCTCGGCCCGGTCGGCTCTGGTGACGATCCTCGGCGACACCGTCGCCCCGCTCGGCGGCACGGTCTGGCTGGCCGACGTGTTCGCCCTGGCGGCGCCGTTCGGGTTCAACGAGCGCCTCGTTCGCACCTCGATGTTTCGGCTCGCGGCCGAGGGTTGGGTCGACAGCGAGCGGGTCGGTCGTCGCAGCCGCTACTCGCTCGCTCCGGACGGTCGAGCCGAGACGGCGGCGGCCGAGCAGCGGATCTATCGCCGCCACGATCGACCATGGGACGGGTCGTGGACGCTGGTCTTCCTCCCCGACACCGCGGTGGCCAACGGCGGCACCGCCGGGCCCGTCGCCGGCGTCGACGCCGGCGACGACATCGCCCGGCACCTGCGGTGGCGAGGCTTCGCCCGCATGGCCGCCGGCGTGCACGCCCACCCGAACGACGACGCAGCCGACACCCGCGAGCTGCTCGACCGGCTCGGCATCCAGCCAGCACCGGCCGTCGCGGTGGCCCGTTTCGACGGCGACGGCGAGGCGCCGCTGACCGGCCTGCCGTTCCGGGTCGACTCCGGTCTCGACGACGCCGAAGCCGCCTACCACCGGTTCGTCGACCGCTACCGTCCGCTCGCCGGCGAGGTCGACGACCCGACGCCCATCGAGGCCTTCGCCCTCCGCACGATGCTCGTCCACGACCTGCGCCGGGCCCGGCTCCGCGACCCCGACCTGCCGACCGACCTGCTGCCGGCTGGCTGGATCGGTCACCGGGCGGCCGAGCTGGCGGCCGACCTCTACCGGCGGATCACCGACGCCGCCTGGACCTGGGTGACCGAGACCACCGGCATGACCGTCGACCCCGACCGGGTCGCCGGTCGCTTCACCCCCGACGGCACCGAACCACCACCGACGTCATGACCATCGACCCGCACCGCCCCGTCCGAGGAGGCAGCCAATGACCATCGCCGAACCGCACGCCGACCGGAGCCCCGATCGGGAGGCCGCCGGCCGGGCCCGTTTCGAGGCCCTGCTTGAGGCCGACCAGAAGGTCGAGCCCCGAGACTGGATGCCGGACGACTACCGCAAGACGATGATCCGCCAGATCGCCCAGCACGCGCACTCGGAGGTGATCGGCCAGCAGCCCGAGGGCAACTGGATCACCCGGGCGCCGACGCTGAAGCGCAAGGCGATCCTGATGGCCAAGGTCCAGGACGAGGCCGGCCACGGGCTGTACCTCTACTCGGCGGCCGAGACCCTCGGCGTGTCCCGTCAGGAGCTCAACGAGCTGCTGCACTCGGGCCGCCAGAAGTACTCGTCGATCTTCAACTACCCGACGCTGTCATGGGCCGACATCGGGGCCATCGGGTGGCTGGTCGACGGCGCCGCCATCACCAATCAGGTGATGCTGACCCGGACCTCCTACGGACCCTACGCCAGGGCCATGATCCGGATCTGCAAGGAGGAGTCGTTCCACCAGCGCCAGGGCTACGAGATCATGATGATCCTGGCCAACGGCACCGACGAGCAGCGGGCCATGGCCCAGGACGCGCTCGACCGGTGGTGGTGGCCGTCGCTGGCCATGTTCGGCCCACCGGACGCCGAGTCGACCCACACCGAGCAGTCGGTGGCCTGGAAGATCAAGCGGGAGACCAACGACGAGCTGCGCCAGCGCTTCGTCGACATGACCGTGCCCCAGGCCGCCTACCTCGGCCTGACCCTCCCCGACCCCGACCTCACCTGGAACGAGGAGCGGGGCCACTACGACTTCGGCGAGATCGACTGGGACGAGTTCTGGGAGGTCATCAAGGGCCACGGCCCCTGCAATCGGGAGCGGATCGAGCACAAGGTCAGGGCCTGGGACGATGGCGCCTGGGTTCGGGAGGCGGCAACGGCCCACGCCGCTCGCAGGGCCAGGAGGTCGGCGACGACGGGCGCCTGACTCAGTCTCGACCGGCTCCGTCGAGCCCGTCACCGACCGGGTTCGACGTCACGCGCACCAGCTTGACGAGGGTGGTCGACACCAGGATCGACACGATCCCCATCACCACGATCGACAGCATCGCCAGGGCGTCGCGAGCGTCGGCCACCTGCCCGGTGATCACGATCGACGCCGAGGTGATGGCGATGATGGCGGCCAGGGCGGTCAGGAAGTCCCAGGCGCCGAGAAAGGCCCGGTCCGCTTCGTTTCGTTGCTCGCTCATGCCAGCTCCCAGCATCGTCCGTTGGTGAACCAGGTGACCCGACCGCCGCAGGTCGAACCGAAGTACTCGTAGTCCGACTCGATCGGGCTCTCTCGATAGAGCTCGTCGCAGTCGAGCAGGTCACCCCACTCGCAGCCATCGGCCAGCGCCTCGAGATAGAGCAGGTAGTCGATCAGGTACTCGCAGGTCTCCTCGGAGACGGTGTCGAGAATGCCGCCGCACGTGCCGCCGTACCACTGGAGGTCGGAGCCGGCCGGAGCGAGCTCGTACAGATCGTCGCAGGCGAACCAGTCGCCCTCGTAGCAGGCGTCGGCGAGCAGGTCGAGATCGAGATCGCCGCTGCCAGCCACCGTTTCGGGCGCCACCGCAATCGGGGTGGCGGGTGCTTGCGCCGGCTCGGAGGCGATCTCGGTGTCCGATGTCGACGTCGATGTCGATGTCGGGCTCCCGCGGTTGCTGATGGCGATCACCGCGGGAATGATGCCGGCGAGAATGGTGGCGATGGCACCGATCACCGCCGCTTGAATGGCCGTTCCTGAACGTCGCTTTTCTTCCATATCTCGACAACGTCACGAGGAGGTCGGGAGATACATGTGACCGGAGCGGCGGGTGGCCCGGGCAGAAGCGCCGGTTCGATCAGGGCAGAATCCACTCCGTTGCCACCGACGTGCCGTCCGCGGCGCGATGGCGCAGCCTGAACGGCTTGGACGACCGGAGCGTGAACTCGAAGTCGGCCCCGTCGCCCAGCTCGGCCGCCTGGGCGTGCTCGGCCTGCTCGAGGTGGAGCGTGCCGGCGACGACCGGATCGAGGTGCCCGACGACCTGCGGGGCGATCGGCCGCAACTCGAACTCGAACCGCAGGTCGTCCGAGCCGCACGTGATCAGGCGGGTGGCACCGTCGGTGGCCCGGAGCCCAGCCGCCTCGGTGAGCTGCACGTCCTCGACGACCTCGGCCAGGAAGGCGTCGACGTTGGTGATGTCGTAGCCGGCCATGATCATGTCCAGCATCGAGGCCGGGGCCGCGGCCCGGTCGTCGACGGTCGCCCGCAACAACTCGACGAGCTGGTCATCGCTCAGGTCGTTGCGCCAGTCGGACATCGCCACGACCTACAGCAGCGCCCGGAGCTGTGCGAGACAGCGCGCCCGGGTCGGACCGATGGAGCCGACCGGTCGGCCTATGGCCTTGGCGATCGCCTCGTAGCTGAGGGGTGGATCGTGGATCAGGTAGAGGAGCAGCTCCCGGCAGCTCTCGCTGATCGCCCGGAGCGCCCGCCACATCGCCGATCGCTGCTCGCCGAAGATCAGCCGCTCGTCGACGTCGTCGTGGTGCACGACGTCGTCGTCCTCGACCGTCTCGAGGGGCGCCCGAGACTCGCGACGGAGCTCGTCGTAGGCGACGTTCCGGGTCACCGTGCGCAACCACGCCAGCAGCGACGCCTCGTGACCGAGCTCGAGCGGTGCCCGCTCACCGTCCGTCACCTTCTTCAGGTGAACACACACGTTCAGCCAGGCCTTGTGGGCCACGTCCTCGGCCGTCGCCGGATCGGAGACGATCGACGCCGCGACCCGCATGGTGAAGGCGTGGTGACGCTCGGCCAGCAGGCCGAACGCCTCGCGGTCACCTCTGCAAGCGGCGAGGTAGATCTCTCGATCCGATGGTTCGTGCATCGATCGACATCCTATCGATGGGCTCTCGGGGGTTCGAGTGTGGAACGGGCGGGGTCAGGGCGTCGCCGGGCAGTCCTGCGGGGTCGGATCACCGGTGGTGAGGTACCGAGCCAGCGCGATCGGGGCTGCGAACGAGGTGCCGCTCCAGGTGATGTGGTTCTGCGAACCGCTGCCGGGCAGATAGGGCTCGGCGGTCACCGGTTCGCCGAGCTCACACGTCTCCACCCAGCTGCCGTGGTTGGAGAACGTGGCCCACGTGCCGTCGCCCTGGAGTGCGCCGACGGCCCACGGCGACGCCTGTTGGTTGTAGGCCGCCGGGTACCACGCATCGTCCGAGTCGTCGTTGCCGGCGGCGGCGAACACCTCCACACCGATCTGGTCGATCAACTCCTGCAGGCCGGGCGGTCCGACCCCCGGCTCCTGGTCGGGTGCGCACAGGTAGGTCCCGAACGACATGTTGAGGGCGGCGAGTGGCGGATCGGAGCCGACCGGCTCGAGCCCGGTCAGGGCGGCGAGGGTGATCAGCAGCTGCAGCCAGTCGCCGTCGAAGGGGAAGCCGGTGGCGGCGCTGCCGTAGACCGCGGCATCGGGCAGGTCCTCGATCGCCTTGTCGAGCACGACGGTGAGATCCTCGCCGGCCGGGCCCATGTCGACCGACTTGATCGGCGCCCCAGGTGCGAGCTCGCGCACGATGCCGGCGATGAAGGAGCCGTGACCCTGGACCGAGTGACTGTCGGCGGGGGCGTTGAGATCCGGCAGCTGGTCGAACGACGTGTCGATGATGCCGACCGGGCCGGGAACGACGGGATCGCCGACGACATCGGCGTAGCCCCACTTCGAACCGCCGACGCGGTCCTCTTCCGCGCCCTCAACGGCCGGCGTGTTCTCGGGCCCGTACATGTGACCGGCGGCCGGAACGAGGAGGTACACCGGCTCCAGGCCCTCGCCGGCGAAGGCGCGGGCGACGTTGGCCGGGTCGAGCAGCGCCTCGCTCTCGGCCCCGGCGATCCACCAGACCGACACGACGCCATCGAGGAGCTCGGCTTCCGCCTCCAGTCCACCGAATCCCTCGCCGTCGATGGTCGGACCGTTCACGCCGTCGAGCTCGACCTCGGCCAGGCGAACCTGCTGCTCCAGGCCGAGCGGCGGGTCGTAGCCAGCGGGGGCGAGCAGCAGGCCGGGACGGTACATGGGGCCCACGTACACCGGCGCCGGCGGCATCGGCGGCGCGGTGATGTCGATCGGCCCCACGTTCGTCAGGTCGGTCAACCCCTCGAAGTCGACGAGCTCGTCGAAGCCGTCGGCCGGGTCGGCGACGTCGCCGATCACGCAGGCCGACGGGTTGACCCGGGCCGTCGCCAGCTCCGCCGGTTGCACGACCCAACCGTCCGGCAGCGGGCCACCCGTGTCGTCGCCCTCGTCGACCTCCTCGTCGACCTCCTCGTCGACATCGTCGCCGTCGGACCCGTCGCCGTCGGCGGGATCGTCGTCGCCGCCGACGGCGTCGTCCGAGCCCTCCTCGGACGACTCGTCCGACGGTGCATCGTCGTCATCGTCACCACACGACGAGGCAATCAGCGCGAACGCAACGAGGGCCGCCAGCAAACGGCGCAACCAGATAGACATTCTTGGACCCTTTCATCTCCGTCACCGCGGGACACTTGCATGAAAAACGGTCCAGCCCCCCGCCAAATACAGTCTAATCTCCGAGCGGTGGAGGATCGGGTTTCGGAGATCGAGCGGCTTGCCGAGGCCGATCACCGCCAAGCGCTGACCAGGGTCGACGAGCTCGACGTCGACTCGCTCGCACCCGCGCTCCGGGTCCGCGTCCATCGAGCGGCCGGCAACGCCAATCGGGCCCTGTCCCAACTGCCGGCCGCCTTCCGCCACTATCGCCGCGGGATCGAGGTCGCCATCACCGCCGACCTGGCCGAGGCCGAGGGCCTGATCCGGATGTCGAGAGCGGGCGCGCACTCGATCGCGGGATCGAAGCGCGCCGCGATCGCCGACCTCGAACGGGCCGAGGAGATCACCACCGGCGGGGTCCGGGCCCGAGTGAAGTTCCAGCGAGCCGCCGTCGTCCAACGGTTCTCGGAGGGCATCGAGGCCAAGCGCGCCTACGACGACGTCATACCCGAGCTGCGCGACCACGGTGACGAGATCTTCCTCGCTCACGCGCTCAGCAATCGCGGCGTCATCCACATGTACCACGGCGATCAGGCCCGGGCGGTCGCCGACCTCACGGCTGCGCTCGACCTGTACGAGGCCAACGACCTCCCCTCCCCTGCGGCCGTCGTCGTGCACAACCTCGGTCTGTCCTACGCCCGCATGCTCGACATCCCCCGGGCGATGGCGCAGTTCGACGACGGCGAGCGACGGCTGACGGCGCTCGACCGGCCGCTGGCCGGCCTGCAGGTCGACCGGGCCGAGGCGCTGATCGCATCCGGGCTGGTCGACGACGCCCTGTCGACGATCGAGACGACGGTCGACTACCTCCGCCAGCGCCGGCTCCTGACCGATCTGGCCGAGGCGCTGCTGGTGATGGCCCACGCCTGCCTGATCCTCGGCCGGGAGGACTCGGTTGCGCTGGCCGACGAGGCCGCCAAGCTGTTCGACGAGCAGGATCGGCCCGGTTGGCGCGATCGCGCCCACATCCTCCGGCTCGAGGCGATGACCGCCGTCGGCACGGTCACCGAGGCCGACCGCCGCTTCGCCGCCCACCTGTCGGCCCAGCTCGGCTCGGCCGGCCTCCGGGGGCCGGCCGGCCGAGCTGCGATCATCGAGGGCTCCATCGCGCTGGCCCTCGGCCACCACGGGATCGCCGTCGATGCCCTGGAGCGGGGCGGCTACTCCCGGCGATCGGGCCTGATCGAGGAGCGCCTGGCCTACTGGGCGCTCGCCGCCGCCATCCGCCTGCACGACGGGCGGCGGGTCTCGGCGATGGCGGCCGCCAGGACCGGTCTGCGGGCGCTCGAGGAGTTCCGGTCCCGGGTGTCGGCGCCCGATGCCAGGGTCGGGGTCGCGGTCCACGCCCAGCGCCTCATCGATGTCGGCCTCCTGGCTGCAGCGGCCGGGAGGTCCCATCGCACGTTCTTCGAGTGGACCGAGCGGACGGCGGTGCCCTACGTCGAGCTCAGCGACGGCCGGGCCAACCCCGATCTCGCGCCGCTGCTCGGCGAGCTGCGGCAGGTGGTTCGCGACGCCATCGACGCCCCGACCCCCGATCAGGCGCTGCGACGGCAACGAGCCCAGCTCGAGTCGGCGATCAAGCGGCGCTCGCGGCGGACCGCGACCTCGGGGACCGATCGGGCGACCCGGGACATCGACGATGCCATCCGGGCGGCCGCCGGGCGCCTCGTCGTCTCGTTCGTCGAGATCGACGGCACCATCCATCGCTGCCACCTGACCAGGACGGGCCAGTTCGGTCGCGCCGTCGTCGGCGAACAGGGTGCCGTGTCGAGGCAGATCCGCTCCTGCCTGGCACTGTTCCGGCGCAGCGCCCTCCGTCCAGACGAGCGCGTGGTCGAGCGGCTGGCCCGAACGACCGAGCAGCTCGGCCTGGCGCTCTTCGGCGGCCTCGATCTCGCGGCCGAGGACGTCGTCATCGTGCCGAGAGGCGAGGTCGCGCTCGTGCCCTGGCTGGCGCTGCCCCAGACCGCCGAGGCCGAGGTGACGGTGGCGTTCTCGCTCGGCACGTGGCACCGGTCGATCGCCGTGCCGGAGCCCCGGGACGGCCCGCTCACGATCGTCGTCGGGCCCCGGCTGCCCGGTGCCGTCGACGAGGCGTTCCGGATCGCGGCGACCCTGGACGACGTCGAGGTGGTGGAACCGTCGATGGCGACGACCGAGGCGGCCCTCCGGGCGCTGCGCTCGTCGCCGCGGGTGCACTTCGCCTGCCACGGCGACTTCCGGATCGACAGCCCGCTGTTCTCCCACCTCGAGATGGCCGACGGACCGCTCACGATGTACGACATCCTGCAACTCGACGACGCTGTGGCGACCGAGGTGATCCTCAGCGCCTGCAGCGGTGCTGCCACGTCCAACCGGCCGGAGCGCGCCTTCACCGGCATGGGTGGTGCCTTCCTCACCGCCGGGATCCGCTCGATCGTCGCCTCGGTCTCGCCGGTGCCGGACGGGCCGGGCACCGGCGACCTCATGGCCGCCTTCCACCGGCATCGCAGCAGCGGCAGGTCGGTTCGGGCCGCGTTGCGGGCCGGCATCGAGGACGTGCCGAGCGACACCGATCGATGGCTCGCCCGATCGTTCATGACCGTCGGCGCAGGATGACGGCCGCGGACGACGACAGCGGGTGACGGCGGGTTGTGATACACGACTTTCGCTATCCCAGCTTCTCGTGTATCATGTTGTCCATGTCGTACGACGTTCCGCCAATCGAAGGCGAGGTGGATGAGGGACCCGCTGGCGCAGCCGGCGGTGCACCGCTGTGGGAGGTGTTCGTCCGGGCCTCGCGAGGCCTGAACCACGTGCACGTCGGCAGTCTCCACGCCGCCGACGCCGAGACCGCCACCCGCAACGCCCGTGACGTCTACACCCGGCGCAACGAGGGCGTCTCGATCTGGGTGGTGCCGTCGTCGGCCATCCACGCCACCGACCCGGACGAGGCCGACGCCTGGTTCGACTCGGACAAGCCCTACCGCCACCCCACCTTCTATGACATCCCCGACGAAGTGGGGCACATGTGAGCGCACCGGAGCGACGTCCCGCCTCCGCCGGTCCGGTCACCCGGGCCACGCTGCCGGACGGTCCGGCGCTGCTCACCTGGCTGCTGCGGGCGGCCGACGACAACCTCGTGCTCGCCCAACGCCTCGGTGAGCTCATCGCCTCGATGCCCGAGCTGGAAGAGGACATCGCGGTGGCCAACCTCGCCCTCGACCACCTCGGCCAGGCCCGCAACCTCTACCAGTACGCCACCGAGGTCGACCCCGGTGGTCGCTCCGAGGACGACTTGGCGATGACCCGAACCGAGCGCGAGTTCCTCAACGCCGTACTGGTCGAGCAGCCGAACGGCGACTTCGCGGTCACCATCGTCCGCCAGCTCCTCGTCGACGCGTACCAGGTGCCGCTGTACGAGGCGCTCACCGACTCGACCGACGAGCGCCTCGCCGGCATCGCGGCCAAGGCGGTCAAGGAGGCCCGCTACCACCTGGAGCACTCGTCCGGCTGGGTGGTGACCCTCGGCGACGGCACGTCCGAGAGCAACCGCCGGGCCCAGGCCGCCGTCGACGAGCTGTGGCCGTTCCGGGCCGACCTCTTCTCGGCCGACGAGGTGGAGGGCGAGCTGGCCGGAGCCGGGGTGGTTCCCGACCCGGCGACCCTGCGCCCGACCTTCGACGAGACCGTGACCGCGGTCCTCGCCGAGGCCAACCTCACGGCGCCGGACGACCCCTACGAGCGGATCGGCGGCCGCACCGGCTTCCACACCGCCCACCTCGGCCACCTGCTGCCCGAGATGCAATGGCTGTACCAGTCGCAGCCCGGGGTCGAGTGGTGACGGCGATGACCCGCTCGACGCCGACCGTCTCGCCGGGAGAGCTCGATCGGCTGCGGGCCGCGGTCGGCGACGTGTGCGACCCGGAGCTGCCGCCGCTGACCCTCGTCGACCTCGGCATCCTGCGCTCGGTCGAGGCCGACGCCGACGGCACCGTCGTGGTGACCGTCACGCCGACCTACTCGGGTTGTCCGGCCGTCGAGTACATCGAGGCCGAGATCGCCCGGGTGCTCGACGCGGAAGGTTGCGCCCGGTTCCGGGTCGAGCGCTCGTTCACCCCGGCCTGGTCGACCGACCGGATGACCGAGGACGGACGGCGCAAGCTGCTCGAGCTCGGCATCGCACCCCCGGGGGCGGGGCCGGTGCCGATCAGCATCGGCCGCCGGCCGGCGGCCGCGGCGGCACCGTTGGTGTGCCCCCGGTGCGGGTCGACGGCGACCGAGGAGATCTCCCGCTTCGGTTCGACCGCCTGCAAGGCCCTCTACCGGTGCACCTCGTGCGCCGAGCCGTTCGACCACTTCAAGGCCATCTGAGGGGACGCCCGTGAGCGACACGTCGATCGACATCGAGTTCCACCAGCTGAAGGTGGCCGACGTCCGACCGGAGACCGACGACTCGGTCAGCATCACCCTCGCCATCCCGGAGGAGCTGAGCGAGCGGTTCGCCCACGTCCCTGGGCAACACCTCGTGATCCGCCGCGAGCTGGATGGCGACGACGTCCGCCGGTCGTACTCGATCTGCACCGCCCCCGGCAACGGCCTGCGGGTCGGGATCAAACGGATCCCCGACGGCGCCTTCTCCACCTGGGCCACCACCGAGCTGGCCGTCGGCGACGTGCTCGAGGTGATGGCACCGATCGGCGAGTTCACCGTCACGTGCCGACCGGAGGTCGCCAGGAACGTGGTGCTGGTGGCCGCCGGATCGGGCATCACCCCGATCCTGGCCATGGCCACCACGATCCTGCGGGACGAGCCGGCCAGCCGGGTCACCCTCCTGTACGGCAACCGGACGTCACGCTCGATCATGTTCCACGAGGACCTGGAGGCGCTGAAGAACCGGCACCCCGAGCGGTTCCGGATGATCCACGTGCTCAGCCGCGAGCCGCACGAGATCCCGCTGTTCGAAGGTCGAATCGACGGCGAGAAGCTGCGGCGGATGGCCGGCGCGCTCATCGACGTCGGCTCGGTCGACGGCTGGTACCTGTGCGGGCCGCTGACGATGGTCGAGGAACTGACCGCCACACTCGGCGAGCTCGGCGTCGACGGCGGGCGGATCCACAGCGAGCTGTTCTTCGATCAGCGCATCGAGGCCCCACCGTCGACCGACGCGATCACCGACGGCGCCGTCGAGACCAGGGTGACGATCGACGGACGGACCTCGGTGGTCCATGTCGACCCCGCCGGCCCCCCGCTGCTCGACTACGCCAGGACGGCCAGGGCCGAGGTGCCGTTCGCCTGCAAGGGTGGGATGTGCGCCACGTGCAAGGCCACGGTCGTCGAGGGCGAGGTGACGATGGCCAAGAACTACGCCCTCACCGCCGACGAGCTGAGCGCCGGCATGATCCTCACCTGCCAGGCCCACCCGGTCGGCGACGGCCCGCTGGCCATCTCCTACGACGTGCACGGCGGCATCGGCCGCTAGCGTCGTCGCGCCAACGGGACCCGGTCGGGCCGAGGCCCCGGCCGATCAGCTCGACCCCGCGATCTCCAGGCTCCTGGCCACCATCAGCGTCTCCTCCGCCGGCTGCAGGCCGGCGCCGATGAGCGTCGCCCGGCAGTGCTCCATGGCCTCGAGGGCGCCACGCCGGTCGCCGACGGCCAGACGGGCGCTGACCGAGACCCGGTGGGCCCGCTCCTGGAGCGGATCGGCCCGCAACGCCGCCATCGCCGGTGCGATCGCCTCCTCCGGTCGGCGGGCGGCGATCAACAGCTCACCCTGCCGGCAGGCGGCGTCGACGAGTCGCAACTCGAGCTCGACCAGCTCGGGCCGCAGGTCGTCGAGCTCCGCCAGGTCGGCCAGGATCGCTCGACCGGTCCAGCGCCGGGTCGCCCGCTGGTAGCAGTCGATCGCATCGGTCAGGCGACCGGCCCGCTCGTGGTGACCGGCCCGGCCGATCTGCTCACCGGTCTCCCAGAGGTCGACGACGAGCTGGTCGCAGCGTCGGAGCTGGAGCTGGCGCCGACCGGCCAGCAGCAGGTAGGACGCAGCATCGCCGGCCCGGTCCGGCTCGAGGAGCTGGCGGAGGTGGGTCAGCGTGACGCGCAGGTTGTTCTGGGCCCGAGGTCGGTCGAGGTCGGGCCACAGCAACGACAGCACCTGGTCGCGGTCGACCCGTTCCCGGAGCACGAGGAGGGCGAGCAACTGGCGGACCCGGACCCGACCGAGGGCGGTATCGCCGACCGGCTCGCCGTCGACCTCGACCCGGAGCGGTCCGAGCGCGGCCACCCGCAGCGGCCGCTCGGGCGGGCGACCGATGCGGGCGGCCAGCCGACCGCCGGTGTCGACGAGGCCGACCTGCCGGGCCACCTCGGGCACCAGGGCGGTCGCCGGCTCCGGGACGACCTCGGCCAGGTAGTCGATCAGCTCGACGCCCCGCCGATCACCGGCGTCGGCCCGGCGCAACGCGAGCTCGACGGTCCATCGCAGCGGCAGCGCGGTGAGAATGCGGGGTGGGGTCAGCGCCGCCGACCAGGTCGCCCGGTGCCCGGCCCTGGCGTCGAGCAGGAGCTGGACGAGGGCAAGACGCCACCGTTGCTGAGGCCCGAGGTCCTCGCCGGCGAAGCGCTCGAGCAGCGCCGGCGACAGCACGGCCGTGAGTCCGAGGAACCGTCGGAGCTCGCCGAGCGCCAACCGGTCCTCCGGACCCCGCTCGTCGAGCAACGCTGCGATCGCCCGGCGGGCCCCGGCCTCGTCGCCGGTGGCGACGAGGGTGGCGGACGCCGCGACGGCCGCCTAGGCCTCGTCCCGCCCGTGACCGGAGCCGGCGCGGGCGAGCTCCCGTCGGTCGACCGGCACCTGGGGACGCCCGAGCGACGCGTCGACGACCCGAGCGTAGACGAGGGCGACGAATCGATCGCGGGCGTTCGGGGCCCGGGCCTCGGGTGACTGGCCAGGGCGGCGGAGCAGCATCGGCCCCGGGTCGCCGTGCTGCCAGCGAGTGAGTGCGAGCACGACGCCCAGTCCCTCGGATGGTCGACGCTGACCGTCGAGCAGCGACTCGACGGCGGCGACGGCCGGATCCGAGCGACCGAGCAGCAGCAGGAGGCTCGACCGCCACCGGTTCACGAGGACGGAGAACGTGCGGTCGTTCCTCACCGGTCGGAGCGCGTCGAGGCGGGCGAGCGCGCCGGCCGGGTCGCCGGAGAGATCGGCGACCGTGACCTCGACGGTGGCGACGAACTCGTCGAGGAGACCGGTCCCCCGAGTCGCGTTCATCGCCTTGGCCCGCTCGTAGAGGGCGAGGAGGCCGGCGATGTCGGCCCGCTCCCAGCGGCGGGCGATCAGCTCCGTCATGGCGATCGTCTCGGCCCGCGAGTCGCCCCGCTCGGCGAATCCGGCGATGGCCTCCTCGACGAGCGACTCGCCTCGCTCGCGCCCCTCCTCGAGGCGGAGCATGACCGCCTCGAGGAGGCGCACCTCGGGCCGGTGGCGGAGCCCGCTCGGCAGCAGCTGGTACCACCGGCGAGCGGTCGACGCGCCGATGGTCATCGTCCCGTCCTTGAGCGCCTCCAGCACGGTCCGGCAGGCCGCGTCGGCGTCGCCGACCCGCGCCGCCAGGTCGATGGCGTCGTCGATCCGCTCCCGCTCGGCCAGCAACCGGATCACACCACCGGCGAGGACCCGGAGCCGGTCGGGATCGGCCAGCCGGTCGAGCACGTCCCACCAGAGGTCGTGGGGACGGATCGCTCCGTCGAGCTGTTCCGACACCAGCGGGAGCGTCGTCAGCGACTCGGCCGCGATCGGTCGATCGAGGCCGAGCTCGGTCAGATCCGCCGGGACGGCACCCCCGACCATCGTCAACACCGCCAACGCCTCGCGCTGTTCGGGGTCGAGCGATGCCACCAGCTCCTCCCAGAGGTAGTCGGCCGCGGCCCGGTGCCCGGCCACGATGGCCAGCCGGGTCAGTGCCGGCCAGCCGCCGATGTCGGCGAGGTCGGCACCCTGCATGCCGTGTGAGGCGGCCAGCCGCCGCAGCTCGCCATCGGTGAAGGCGAGGTCGTCGGCGTCGATCTCGATCACCCGGTCGGCGGCCCGGTGTCGGGCGACCGACAGCGGTGGGAGCGACCGTCCGACGAGGAGCAGGTTGGCGTTGGCCGGGAGCTCGTCGAGGAGCCGTCTGACGAGGTCGGTGGCCGACGACGACTCCGTCAGGAGGTGGCAGTCGTCCAACCCGATGCAGATCCGCACCGGGGCCAGGCCGGCGATGGCGCCGGCCACCACCCCGGCGGCGTGCTCCGGTCGGCCAGGATCGGCGTCGGCGTGCAGCCGTTCGAGGATGCGGCCGGCCAACACGCTGGCGTCGCGGTCGTTCGACCCGAGCCGCAGCACGACGTCGACCCCGAGCCGCTCACTCGGCCGGCGGCGCAGCATCTGCCCGAGCAGGGTCGACTTGCCGAAGCCGCCCGGGGCGACGACCGTCGTCACCGCCACCTGCCACCGACGGTCGAGGCGATCGAGCAACGACTCCCTGACCACCTCGTCCGGCAGGGCGAGCGAGCTCTCGCCGAGCGCTGCGCCGCCCGCGCCCGCCTGGCGGGCAGTTCTGCTCACGTTCACCCCGTCGTCGACCCCCGCCCCACTAATGGTCGGTTAATGGTACGGGCCTACCGTCGCCCACGCTAGGTGACCTCACGAGGGAGGGTGACATGGGGTGGTTGCGTCGCAACCGGTGGTTGGTGGTTCTCGCTCTGACCCTCGCCTGGGTCGGCGCCGCAGAGGGTACGGCGTCGGCCCAGGAACCGCAGTTCTGCAACGGCCTGAAGGCCACCCATGTCGGGGGGCCGGGGCGGAACAACCTGGTCGGCACCAACGGTGACGACGTCATCGTCGGGCTCGGCGGCAACGACCGGATCCGCGGCCGGGGCGGCAACGACGTGATCTGTGCCGGACCGGGCAACGACAACGTCGACGGTGGTCCGGGCGACGACATCATCTTCGGCGAGCAGGGTCGCGACGTCATCCGGGGGAGCAACGGCGACGACACCGTCGACGGCGGCATCGGCAACGACAACCTCAGGGGCGACAACGGCGACGACGTCCTCGAGGGTGGCGGCGGTGTCGACCGCCTCTCCGGCGGCGCCGGCGACGACGAGCTGTCGGGCGGTGACGCCAACGACCGCCTCTGGGGCAACAACGGTGACGACGTCCTCGAGGGCGACGGCGGGGCCAACAACCGGCTCGATGGCGGCAGCGGCGACGACGCCTGTGACATCGGCGGCGGGGGAAGCGAGAACCGCTGCGAGGTCCAGCCCGGCTCGATCGCCGGCCTGGTCTGGGCGGACGCCGATCGCGACGGCGAACGGGACCAGGAGGAGGACCCGGTCGTCGGGGTGGCCGTCCGGGTGGTCGATGTCGACGGGAGCCTCGTGCGCACCACCGTGACCGACGACGAGGGCCGCTACGAGTTCACCGAGCTGGCGGCCGGAAGCCATCGCGTCACGGTCGATCTCCCCGCCGGCCGAGCGACCACGACCCCGGACGCCCCCGGGGTCCCCGACGACCTCGACAGCGACGTCGATCAGGACGGCCACGTCCTGATCGAGCTGGCCGCCGGTGAGCACCGGTCGTCGGTCGACGGGGGCCTGGTCTACGACCTGGAGATCGGCGGTCGGCTGTTCCGCGACCTCGACGGTGACGGGCAACGGGGTACCGGCGAGCCCCGGTACGGCCCGTCGACGATCCGCCTGCTCGACCCGGCCGGCCAGGAGCTGGCCGAGACGACCAGCGATCCGTCGACCGGGCTCTATGCGTTCGACGGCTTGGATCCGGGCACGTACGTCGTCGAGTTCGAGGTGCCGGAGGGCCTGGCGCTCACGGCGGCCGACGTCGGCGACGACGCCACCGACTCCGACCCGGACCCGACGACCGGCGAGGTCGAGGTCACCATCGGCGATGGCGCCCCGACGGCAACGATCGATGCCGGGTTCGTCTCGCTGCTGGCGACGATCGGCGACCTCGTGTGGGTCGACCTCGACGAGGACGGCATCCAGGACCCGGACGAACCGGGCCTGCCCGGCGTCGAGCTGTCGCTCCGGGATCGGTCGACGTCGCCGGTGACCGTCGTGGCCACGACCACGACCGACGACGACGGCGCCTACCAGTTCACCGACGTCGCCTCCGGCCAGTACGACATCCACGCCTTCCCCCTGCCGGCGGGCTACCGGGCGACGATCAGCAACGTCGGCGGGGACGACACGATCGACAGCGACCTCGGGCTCATCTCGACCGGCCTCTTCACCGTGACCGGCGTCGACGACCCGACCATCGACCTCGGCCTGAAGCCCGAGCCGGCGATCCGGGGAACGGTCTTCGTCGACGAGAACGGCAACGGCGTCGTCGACTCCCGCGAGGACCACGGCACGCCGAGGACCCGAGTCGAGCTGTACGACAGCGGCGGCACCCTCGTGGCCGACGACTCCGTGTCCGGCACGTTCGTGCTGAACAACCTCGGCCTGGAGCCGGACACGTACACGCTTCGGGCCATCCCGCCCCCCGGCTACGGCTTCACGATCCAGGACGCCTCCGACACCGAACCCGACTCCGACGTCGACCCGGTGACCGGCGAGGTCGCGGTCACCGTCACCGACGACGCGCCAGCCGTCGCCGGAGTCGGCATCGGCCTGGTCGCCCTCAGCAACGTCATCGGTGACCAGGTCTGGTTGGATCGAGACCGCGACGGCGAGTACCGCTTCCCCGACGTGGTGGTACCGGGGGTCGAGGTCGGGCTCCGGGATCCCGACACGTCGACCGTGCTCGACACCACCACGACCGACGAATGGGGTCGGTACGCCTTCACCGACCTGGCGCCAGGCGACTACCAGCTCGTGTTCACCCGCCCGTTCCGGCGGGTCTGGACCGAGCAGAACGCGCCGGGCGTCGACGAGGACGACGACAGCGACGTCGCCGTCACCGGCGTGACCGACATCATCACCGTCAACGACGGCGATCGCATCCTCACCGTCGACGCCGGGCTGGTCTACGACCTCCGGGTCCGCGGCCGCACGTGGGCCGACCTGGACGGCGACGGCGACCGCAACTCGATCAAGGAGCCGGACCTCCGGGCCAACGTGCACCTGCTCGACGAGGACGGGCAGGTGCTGGCCACGACCCTGTCTGGCTCGAACGGCCGCTTCGAGTTCGACGGGCTCGATCCCGGAACCTACCGGCTCGAGTTCCAGCCGGTCGACGGCTACGGCTTCAGCCCGACCGGAGGGACCCCCGGCGTCGACTCGGCCGCCGACCCCGTCACCGGCCGAACGACCCTCTTCGAGCTGTCCGACGGCGACGGGTCCGCCGACCTCGAAGCCGGGTACGTCCCCGAGCCTGGCTCGATCGGCGACCGGGTGTGGGTCGACCGGGACCTCGACGGCCTGCAGGACCCGGGTGAGCCGGGCTACGAGGGCCTCACCGTCCAGTTGCTCGACCCGACCAACCTCACGGTGCTGGCCACCACCGCCACCGACGCTGCCGGTCTCTACACCTTCGACGACGTGGCCATCGGCGACTACCGCCTGCAGTTCCTCCGGCCGAACGCCCACGACTGGATCGGGGCCGGGGCCGGCTCGGACGACACGATCGACAGCGACGTCGCCGGCGACGGGACCGTCGACGTCACCGTCGGCCCGGGCCAGGACCGGACCGACATCGACGCCGGGCTGGTCGAGGTCTTCATCTTCAACGGCATCGTGTGGGACGACCTGAACGGCGACGGCCTGTCGCAGAGCGGGGACGAGCCCCGGGTCGACGGGGTCCTGGTCGAGCTGGTGCGGGACGACGGGCAGGTCGTGGCCAGCACCCGCACCGGCCAGTCGGGTGCGGGCGAGGGCCGATACAACCTCTTCACCACCACCTGGGGCCGCTACCAGGTCCGGTTCACGCCGCCAGAGGGCTTCGACTTCACCACACCGAACCCCCATCCAGCGCTCGGGTCGAGCGTCGACGCGAGCGGTCTCAGCAGCGTCAACGTCGTCGACGGTGCCGGCATCCTCGGCGTGCGAGCCGGGCTGGTGCCCCAGCCGGGGACGATCGGCGACCGGGTCTGGCTCGACGCCAACCGCAACGGGCTGCAGGACGCCGATGAGGAGGGCGTCGGCGGGGTCAGGGTCGAGCTGCTCGACGTGACCGGCGGCGGCTCCGTCGCCGCCGTGGCCACCACCGACCCGGACGGGTCCTACCGCTTCGACGACGTCCCGACCCGGACCTCCTACTCGGTTGCGTTCGAGAATCCCGACGACCGGAGGTTCGCCTTCACCACCAGGGCGGCGGGCGACGGCCGTCTCGACAGCGACGCCGACGCCCAAGGACTGGCCCCCGAGCTCACCCTCGATCCGGGCCAGTCCACCCTCGACGTCGACGCCGGCCTCGTCCGGCGACTCCTGGTGACCGGTCAGGCCTGGGATGACGACGGTGACGGGATCCGGGAGGCCGCCGAGGCCCCGGTCGGTGGGGCCCGGGTCGACCTGCTCGACGGCGACGACAACGTGGTCGACACCCAGACGACCCGCGGTGACAACGGCCGGTACACCCTCGAAGCACCGAGCCCCGGGACCTACCGGGTCCGCCTGACCCCGCCGACCGACCGGAGCCTGACCGCATCGGACGTCGGCGGCGACGACGGGGTCGATTCCGACTTCGATCCCGTCACCGGCACGACCGATCCGATCGCACTCGACGACGCCGACCCGCTGGCGGCCGACGTCGATGCCGGCCTCCTGGTGGATCGCCAACCGGAGCGCGCATCGATCGGCGATCGCGTCTGGCTCGACGAGAACAGCGACGGCATCCAGGATCCCGGCGAGCCCGGCATCGATGGCGTCGTCGTCCGGCTGCTCGACGAGCGGGGCGGCGAGCTGGCCACCGCGACGACGGACCCCAACGGTCGGTTCACGTTCACCGACCTGGAGGCCGGCACCTACGAGCTCGAGTTCCCCGAGCTGACGGGGCGGGAGCGCACGGGGGCCGAGCGCGGGCCGGACGACGTCGACAGCGACGCCAACGAGGAGACCGGCCGGACCGGGCCGATCACGCTGGCCGACGGCGAGGTCGACGACACGGTCGACGCCGGCTACGTCGACGCCGCCGATGGCGCCACGATCGAAGGCCGGGTCTGGTCGGACGCCGACGGCGACGGGATCCGCGACGCCGGCGAGCAGCCGATCGAGGGGGCGACGGTGCGGCTGTTCTTCGACATCGGCACGTCGGTGATCGAGATCGACTCGACGCCGACCCGGACCGACGGCAGCTACGCCTTCACCGACCTGCCGCCCGATCGCTACCAGATCCTGATCGAGGTCGGCGGTGCCACACCGACGACCGAGGGCGCCGGATCGGACGAGACGGTCGACTCCGACATCAGGGCCGACGGTCGAAGCCCCAGCTTCGAGGTCGGCGCCGGGCAGGTCGCGGTCGTCGACGGCGGCTTCGTCGACTGAGCCGGCGCCGTCCGGCGACAGCCAACTAGCATCCCGGCCATGACGCCAACCAACGACAGTCCGCTCGCCGGGATCACGGTCGTCGAGATGACCTCGATCTACTCCGGGCCGATGGCCGGGATGCTCCTGGCGGAGATGGGGGCCGAGGTGATCAAGGTCGAGAGCCCGGACGGGCCCGACCCGATCCGCGCCGGCGGGTTGGCGGCAGGACCGGACTCGGTCAACTCGATCTTCTACTCCCTCAATCGGGGAAAGCGGTTCGTGTCGATCAACGGCAAGACCGAGCGGGGGCGGGAGCTGCTGGTCGATCTGGCCTCGAAGGCCGACGTGTTCCTCCACAACATGCGCCCGGGCAAGCCCGACGCCCTCGGCGTCAGCTACGAGGCGCTGTCGAGCCGCAATCCGGCGCTGATCTATGCCGCCATCTCCGGGGTCGGCAACGACGGGCCCGAGGCCCACCTCCCGGTGTACGACTACGTGATGCAGGCCAAGACGGGGATGGTCGACTACCAGCGCGACCTGTCGAGCGGTCGCAGCGACCTGGTCCACCAGGTGGTGATCGACAAGACGTCGGCCATGGGCCTGGTCCAGGGCATCCTGGCCGCGCTGTTCGTTCGGGAGAAGACCGGGACGGGTCAGCGGGTCGACGTGCCGATGGTGGCGGCCGGGCTGTCGTTCCTGTGGCCGGACGGGATGGCCGCGGCCTACGCCGAGCTGGAGCCGGCGATCCCGCTCGACCAGATGCCGCCGTGGCTCAAGTCGGCCCCGGGGTCGTTCCTCGTGGTGTTGCCGACGACCGACGGCGAGATCGCCACCGGAATCCTGCTGCCGCCCTGGGACGGGCTGTGCCTGGCGCTCGACCGGGCCGACTGGGTGGTCGACGAGCGCTTCGCCGACGCGTTCAGCCGTGTCCTCCACCTGCCGCAGCTGATCGAGGAGGTGGCGGGCGAGGTGGCCAAGCACTCGACGGCCGAGGTGCTGGCCCGCTTCGCCGAGCACGACTTCGCCGCCGGGGCCGTGCTGACCCGCGACCAGGTGCACGAGGACCAGACGGTCGTGCACCTCGGGCTGATCAGCGAGCAGGACGCACCGGGGGTCGGTCGGGTACGGCAACCGGCACCGATGTGGACCTTCAGCGACGCGCCGCTGCCGACCACGACCAGTCTCGGCTACACGGGCGCCGACTCCCGGGAGGTGCTGGCCGACCACGGCCTCGGCTCGGAGGAGATCGAGCAGCTCCTGGCCGACGAGGTGGTCTTCGTCAGCGATGGGTCGGTGCCCGACTGACCCGACCTCAGGAGCGTTGGCGCTCCTGGAAGTCCCGGTCGGCCCGCTTGCCCTGGTAGACCCGCATGTCGATCGCCCGCCACACCTCGGGGATGACCCGGATCAGGAGGCGGGGCTCGGTCTGCATGTTGGCGAAGAAGGCGTCGACGGCGGCGGCCTTCCCGGTCTCGACCGGCTCACCCGGACCGGGGGCACCGCCGACGTACTTCTCGACCAGCTGGCGGCTCACCGGCCAGATGTCGAACTCGGGCGGTCGGAGCACCTCAGCCGACCCGTCGATGCCGACGTGGCCGGGGACCGGTTCGAGGGCCTCGACGCACAGCGAGATCCGAGGATCGCGCATCAGCTGGCGGCACCAGACACGGGACTCGGTGCCGGAGATCCACAGGTTGGTGCCGTCCCAGAGATGCCACACCGGTACGGTGTAGGGCCGCCCGTCCCGGCGGAGCGAGGCGACGACGCCGACGTGGGGCTCGGCCAGGAACGCCTCGGTGTCCTCTGCGCTCATGCGGGGCATGTCGGGACCCTAGCTCCCGGTCGCCGTCGCATCCCAGCGAGCCACCGCACGATCCGGACGATCGACGGATCGGGGCGTCAGCCGGTCCGGTCGACCATGGTCCGGCCGCGGGCCACGACGGCGGCCAGCGCGACCTCCGGGTCGGCCAACCCCGCCAGGTTGGCCAGTGGATCGACGCCGGTGACGACCACGTCGGCCGAGCGACCCGGCTCGACCCGGCCGATGTGATCCTCCAACCCGCAGAGCCGGACGTTGACGTGATACATCGCCCGCAACACATCGACCGCCGGCTCCAACTCGGCCCGGATGGCGAACTCGCGATTCTGGTGGGGCTGGGCCTCGCCCAGCAGGTCGGTGCCGAAGCCGAGCGGCACGCCGGCGGCCTTGGCCACCCCGATCGAGTGCTGACCCAGCTCGAACACGCCCTGGTTCTTGGCCAGGTTGCGCTCGGGCAGGCCGGCCTTGGCTCCCATCTCCCGCATCGCCCAGTAGGTCACGAGCGTCGGCACCATCGTGACCCCGAGCGCCGCCATCCGCTCGGCCGTCGGCGGGTCGACCAGATTGCCGTGCTCGATGCAGCGGACCCCGTTCTCGATGGCGAGCGAGATCGCCTCGGGCTGGTAGGCGTGTGACGTGGTGTAGGTGTGGCGGTGGTCGGTCTCGATCGTGGCCGCCCGGATCTCCTCGGGCGTGTACTGGATGGCGTCGAACGGGTCGCTCGGTGAGGCGACGCCGCCCGAGCTCATGATCTTGATGAAGTCGCTGCCGTCCCGCAGCTCGTGCCGCACCGCGGCGCGGACCGCATCGGGACCGTCGGCCACGTGGCTGAGGTCGTTCGAGTAGACCTGACAGGCGCAGATCCCCTCCTCGGCCACGTCGAAGTCGCCGTGGCCCCCGGTCTGGGAGATGGCCCGCCCGGCCCGGACGATCCGAGGACCGTCGCAGAGCCCGGAGCCGATGGCCCGGACCAGACCGGTGACGTCGCCGCCGGTGTCGCGCACCGTCGTGAAGCCCCGCAGCACCGTGGCCTCGGCCAGCTTCGCCGCCCCGATGGCCTTCTCGGTCGATGACAGCCGGCGGAGCCGGAGGAAGTCCATCGTGGTGATGACGTGGTGGACGTGGGCGTCGACGAAGCCGGGCAACACGAACCGGCCCCTGGCATCGATCACCCGGTCGACGTTGGCGGTGTCCGGTCTGGCGTCGTCGACATCGACGATCGTGTCACCCTCGATGACGACGTGCCGCTCCCCGACCAGGGTCAGGGTCTCGGTGTCGAGCAGGGTCCCGTTGACGATCGCCGTCCGCATGGAACCATGATGTCACGCCGGTGCCGGCGGGGCCTCGGGACGGGGCAGGTCGGACTCGAGTTGGAGGGCGGCGGCGAAGATCAGGTCCTCGCGGTAGAGAGGGGCGACCAGCTGGACGCCGATCGGGAGGCCGTCGTGCATCGCCGCCGGCACCGACGCCGCCGGCTGCCCGGAGTAGTTGAACGGCGCCACGTACGACAGCATCTGCAGGTCGTCGGTCTCGCCGTGGGCCGGTGGCGGCACCGGAAGCGTCGGCAGCACCAGCAGGTCGTAGCCACCATCGGCCCACCAGGCCAGCAGCCGTCGTGACCAGTGCTGCCCGTGCTCCCTGGCCTCGAGGAGGTCGGCAGCCGACAACGCCCGACCGCGGGCGGCGAGGAAGGCGGTGGTCGGTTCGAGCAGGTCCTCGGGGATGGCATCGACGCCGGTCAGGGTCGGCCAGTGGCGGTCGACGACCCAGGCGGTGCCCGCGCTGTAGTTCGGGAGCAGGAACGAGCGGATGTCCTCGCCGAGGGCGGGCGGCCCGTCCTCGGACACGTCGTGGCCGCGGGCGTCGAGCGCCTCGGCGACCGCCCGTGTGGCCGCGGCCACCGGCTCGTCGGCCTCCGGGGGAACCAGGAAGCCGATCTTCATCGGTTCGACCGGCGCATCGATGGCGGCCAGCCAGCCGGCGCCCGGCATCGGCTGATGGTACGGATCGGTCGGTCCGCTCCTGGCCAGCACGTCGAGGGCGGCGGCCGAGTCGCGGACGGTGCGGGTGATGACGTGCTCCTCGGCCATCCCGAGCATGACGTCACCGAAGTCGGGGCCGAGGTTGCTCCGCCCCCGGCTCGGCTTGAGACCGACGAGGCCGCACATGCTGGCGGGGTTGCGAATCGAGCCACCGACGTCGTTGCCGGTGGCGATGGGCACGATCCCGGCGGCCACCGCCGCGGCCGACCCCCCGCTCGAGCCCCCGGGTGAGTGGCCGGGCTTCCAGGGGTTGTGGGTCGGGCCGTAGGCGAGCGGCTCGGTCGAGGTCTGCATCCCGAACTCCGAGCAGTTGGTCCGCCCGATCGACACCATGCCGGCCTCGCGCAGCCGGACGGCGTTGACCTGGTCGTCCGGACCCGTCCACCCGATGGACTTGAGGAACGCCGAGCCCTCGTGGAAGGGCAGCCCCGCTTCTCGACAGAGCAGGTCCTTGGTCAGGATCGGGACCCCGGCGAGGGGCGTCGAACCGGGCCGGATCGCGTCGGCCCGGTCGAGGGAGCGGTCGAAGGCGTCGTGGATCACCGCGTTGAGCGCCGGGTTGCGAGCCTCGCACCGCTCGATCGCAGCCTCGACGACCTCACGGACGGTCATGTCGCCGGACGCGAGATGCGCTGCGGTGGTCAACCCGTCCATGTCGTCCATGACCGAATCGTATGGCCGCATTCGGAGGTCGGCCAGGGCCCGGCTCGACGAGTACGCCGTCAGCCGTCGGCCCCGGCCGAGGAGCCGACGCCGAGGTAGGCCTCCTGGACCCGGGGATCGGCCTGGATCTCGTCCGGGGTCCCGGTGGCGATGACGATGCCCTGGTCGAGGCAGGTGATGCGATCGGCCACGCCGGTGATGAACCCGAGATCGTGGTCGATCACGATGACGCCGGCGCCGACGGTGCCGGCCAGGTCGCGGACCCGGGCGACCATCGCCAGCGACTCGGTGTCGCTCATGCCGCTGGTCGGCTCGTCGAGCAGCAGGAACGACGGGGCCAGCGCCACCGCCCTGGCCAGCTCGAGGCGGCGGGAGTTGCCGTAGTCGAGCTCCCTGGCCCGGCGGTCACGGTGGTCCCAGAGGTCGGCCGCGGCGATGACCGCGTCGACGTCCGGCAGCGTCCGACCCTTGCGGTGGGCTGCGGCGACCAGCGCCGACACCTCGACGTTCTCCCGCACGCTCAAGGCGTCGAACAGCCGCAGGTTCTGGAAGGTGCGGACCACGCCGCGGCGGGCCAGCTCGTGGCTCGGGGCGTCGCCGACGTCGGCCCCGTCCAGGGTGACCGTGCCGCCGCTGGCGTCGACCAGGCCGGTGATGGCGTTGACCAGCGTCGTCTTGCCGGCTCCGTTCGGGCCGATGATGCCGACCACCTCGCCGCCCCTGGCCTCGATGCCGGCGTTGCGGAGTGCGGTGAACCCACCGAACGTGACCTGGACGTCGGCCGCCGACAGCACCGAGTCGCGGTCCGGATCGGTCGGCTCGGGGGCCGGTGGCGGCTCCTCGTCATCGCCCCGCCGACCGCGACCGACGCAACGGTGGAGCCACTCGTCGAGCTCCCAGTCGTCCAGCAGCCCGGTCGGGCGCAGCAGCATGAAGCCGAGCATGGCCAGGCCCAGCACGACGGTCTGCAGGTTCTCCCGGAACACCAGGTCGAGGGGGAAGCCGTCGAGCCCGAGGCCGAAGATCTCGAACCCGTCCTGCCCGAGCTTGCGGGCCAGCTCGCGGGCGGCGGTGATCACGGCGACGCCGAGCACGGCCCCGGTCACCGAGTTGCGCCCGCCGACGATCAGCATCACCAGCGTCACGAGCGTGTAGTTGAAGAAGAAGTTCTCGGGCAGCAGCGAGCCGTCCTCGAACACCCGGAGCGACGCACCGACCGACACCACGGCAACCGACAGCAGCAGCGCCACCATCTGCTGGACGAGCGGGTCGACACCCATGGCCCTGGCCGCCAGATCGTCCTCGCGGGCGGCGGTGGCCAGGCGACCGCTCCGGCTCTGGGCGAACACCCGGGCGATGATCAGCGCCAGGAGCAGAGCGACGTAGATCGGGGTCCTGGTTCGCAGGGCGCCGCCGATCGGGAAGAACAGACCGGCCCGCTCGCCGCCGGTCAGCTCGGGCCAGTTGACGGCGACCTCGTGGGTGACGAACAGCAGAGCCAGGGTGATGACGGTGGCCGACACCGAGCCGGACTGGGCCCCCGACCGGGCCAGGCCGATGCCGACGATGAACGCCGCCACCAGGGTGACGACCACGGCGACGGCGACCGAGGCCGGGGCCGAGAGGCTGAACTCGGCCAGCCCGAAGGGGGCGTCGGGGATGCGGTCGGCCTTGCCCTCCGGGGTGATGGCCAGCACGGCGAACGTGTAGCCGGCGATGGCGCCGAAGCCGATGTGGCCGAACGACAACACGCCGGTGTTGCCGACGTAGATCTGGATGCCGACGACGATGATGGCGTCGATCAGCATCGTGGTGACCAGCCGCTCACCGGCCCCGCCGGCCACGCTCTGGTAGGCCAGCCCGCCGGTCACGAGGACGGCGAAGAGGATGACGGCGCCGACGATCGGGAAGCCGACGTCCCGGTCGGTCCGGGGGAAGAACCCGCTCAGCATCAGACCCGCTCCGCGTGGGCCACGGTGATCAGGCCCTGGGGTCGGAAGATGAAGAGGAGGGCGATGAGGAGAAAGACGACGCCCTCGGTGAGGTTGGCGATCCCGTCCGGCAGCCGGGAGCGGAGCAGCACCTCGGCCAGCCCGAGCACGAACCCGCCGAGCACCGCACCGCGGAGGCTGCCGAGCCCACCGATCAGCGCTGCGAGCACGCCCTTGAGCATCGGGTCGATCCCGCCGGACGGGGTGATGCTGCCGGCCCGCATCAGCCAGAAGATGCCGGCGATCCCGGCCAGGAGCCCGGACAGGGCGAAGGCGCCCCGGATGACGGCGTCGGAGCGCACGCCCATCAGCTGGGCGGTCGAGAAGTCGGCGGCGGCCGCCCGCAGCGACAGCCCGAACATCGTGCGCTGCAACAGCCAGGCCGTGCCGGCCAGCACGACGAGGGTGGTGACGATGACGACCGTGTCGAACACCTCGATCGTGAGCGAGCCGATCGACCACGTGTTGGTCACCCAGCCCGGCCGGGGGAACGTCTTCACCGAGGCAGACACGTAGAGCAGGAAGATGGCCGACACGACGAAGTGCACCCCGAACGACGTGAGCAGCAGCGTGAAGTCGGACGCGCCACGGACCCGGCTGAAGGCCACCCGCTCGATGATGAGCGAGGCCACGATGGCCGCCACCACGATGATCGGCGCCGCCAGCCACCACGAGCCGCCGGTGAACTGGGAGAAGAAGGCGAAGGTGGCATAGCCACCGACGGTGATCAGCTCGCCGTGGGCGAAGTTCAGGAGGTGCATGACCCCGAACACCACGGCGACCCCGAGTGCGAGCAGCGCATAGATACTGCCTCGGCCGAGACCGTCGATCAGGTTCTGCAGCAGCTCGATCACGACGGCTCCGCTCCCCCACCGGCGCCGTCGCCGACGAAGGTGGCGAACAGGTCGTCACGGGCGGCCAGCTCGTCGCCAGTGCCCTCGCCGACGACCTCGCCGGAGCGCAGCACGTAGGCCCGGTCGGCGACCTCGAGCATCCTGGTGGCGTTCTGCTCAACCACCAGCAGGGTCCGCCCCGCGGCCCGCAACGAGTCGAGCAGCTCGAACACGACGTCGACGAGCACCGGGGCCAGACCGAGCGATGGCTCGTCGAGCATCAACAGCTTCGGGCGCGACATCAGGCCGCGGGCGATCGCCAGCTGCTGGGCCTCGCCGCCGGACAGGTAGCCGGCGGCGGTGGACCACTTCTCCCGCAGGACCGGGAACAGCTCCGCCATCTCGTCGAGGTCGGCGGCCCGCTCGCTCGCCGACCGGGTGACCGAGCCGACCTTGAGGTTCTCCTCGACGGTCATGTCGACGAAGATCCGCCGATGCTCGGGGACCAGGGCCATCCCGGCCGTCACCCGCTTCTCGGGGCTGAGGGTGGTCACGTCGGACCCGTCGAAGGTGACACGGCCGGTCGCCGGGGCCAGGAGCCCGGCCACCGTGTTCAGCAGCGTCGTCTTGCCGGCCCCGTTCGGGCCGATGAGGCCGACGACCTCACCGGAGCCGACCGTCAGCGTGGCGTCGCGCAGCGCCGAGATCGAGCCGTACCGGGTGGTCAACCCGGTGACCTCGAGCATGGTCGTCATGTCCGGTCCCCGCGTTCCCGGGCCCGACCCGACTCGGCCGATCTCGTGCGCTCGACCGCTCGCGCCCTAGGGCTCGATCGTGGCGACGAGGGTGTCGGCGCCGTCGATGATCTGGTTGATGGGCACCGCCTTCGGCGGAATGCCCTCGGTGCCGGCGTAGGTGATCTCGCCGGAGAGGCCATCGAAGCCGGAGATCTCCTGGACGGCGGCGCCGATGTCGGCCGGCTCGTCGCAACCGCAGTCGAGCATGCCCTGGATGCCGAGGAACATCGAGTCGACGTAGAGGGCCATGAAGCCCCGGCTCTCGAGCGCCTCGCCCTCGGCGGCCTCGTAGTCGGCCAGCAGGGTGTCGATCGGGTCGCCCTCGGAGATCGAGGTGTGCGGCGTGTGGGCGACGCCCTCGTTGTTCTCCTCGACCTGGATGCCGGTGGCGTCGAGGGCGTCGGTGCCGACGTAGGTCAGCCCGTCGAGCCCCTGGCCCTCGAGCTGGCCTCGCAGTGCGGTGACCTGGAAGGCGAGGGCGGCCGAGAAGACGACCTCGTTGTTCTCGGAGATGCCGGCGATCTCGTTGACCTGGGCGGAGAAGTCGGTGTCGCCGGCCCAGACGTAGTTCTGGACGCTGACGACCTCGCCACCACCGGCCTCGAAGGCGGCCATGAAGGCGTCGGGGTTCACACCCGAGTAGGGCACGCCCTCGCCCTCGGTGAACACGATGGCCCGGGTGATGCCCTCGTCGAGCGCCCACTGGGCGGCGGCGGACGACATCTGGTTGTCGTCGAAGCTGACCAGGTAGGAGTTGATCGACGAGTCGGCGAGCGTCGGCTCGGTCGAGGCGGCCACGAACAGCGGGACCTGGCCGTCGGTGGTCTGGAGGATGGGGAGGGCGAAGTCGGCGAACGGCGGACCGATCAGGAAGTGGGCCCCCCAGTCGAGCAGCTCCTGGGTGGCCAGCGCAGCGTCGTCACCGACCTCGGCGACGCGGACCTCGACAGGCCGGCCGTTGACGCCGCCGGCGCAATTGGCCTTCTCGGCCACGAACGGCACGAGGTTGGAGCCGGGGATGTCGACGAAGCCGACGACGTCGCTGAAGTCCATGGCCATGCCGACCCGGATCGGATCACCGCTCGGCGCATCGGTGCAGTTGTCGAGGTCGGCGGCCAGGATGGCGTCGATGTCGAGGGTGCCGCCGGCGCTCTCGCCGGAGTCGCCCGAGTCGGACCCGCCGTCGGTGCTGTCGTCGTCGCCGCAGGCTGCGGCCAGCAGGGCGAAGGCCGCCAGCAGTGCGACCAGATACCGGAGTCTCATCACGTCCGTCCTCTCCACGCTCGTTCGATTCGGAACGGTAGATGGCTCATCGTTCGGGAGCAAACGATTGCCACCCTCGGGGGGTGGTGGCCGCTCGCCGCCGACGTGGCCGAGTCAGTTCGGCCGACGGTCGTGAGTAGGCTCTCGCTCCATGGCGGATTCTGGTGACGGGTGGAGTGGTGTCGTCGATGGCGCGATCGATCACCTCGGTTCGTGTCCCCCGGCGCTGGTCCGGGCCGCCCTCGGCGGCGTTGCGCTTGCCCTGCTGGTCGACGAGGTGGCGCTCACGCTCGACCTGATCCGGCTTCGCCGGCTCCGCGACGGGGCCACGCTCGAGAACGTCGGGCTCGACATCAGCTCGACGCTGTCGGCGGCGGCCAACCTCCTGGTGCCGCTGTTGATGCTGGCCGCCGGGGTGGTCTTCGTCTGGTGGTTCGCCGCGGCCTACCGGCGCCTCGGGCGGGTGCTCCCGACCGGCCGGTCCTCCCATTGGGCGGTGACCGGGTGGCTGGTGCCCGGGATCAACCTGATCCGGCCACCGGCGATCATGCGGGAGCTGGTGTCGTCGCCGGGGTCGGTGGCCGCCACCGATCCGGCGCCGGTCCTGGTCCTCGGCTGGTGGATCCTGCTGCTGGAGGGGCTCGCCATCCAGTTCATCCTCCGGCTGGTGTCGCCGACCACCAACTGGGGTTGGACCCGCTGGCAGACCTCGGCGCTGCTGTCCGACGTGGTGCTGATGGCGTCGATCGCCTGCGTGATCGTGCTGATCGGGAAGGTGGACGAGCGTCAGCGGGCTTTGCCGGAGCTGCCGTCGAGCCCGATGGTGGCGGCGGCGAGCCCGGCCTCGTAGAGCCGTTCGAGCTCGCCGGCGTCGACCGGTCCCATCCCGACCAGCTCCAGCATCACGTGCCCGTGCACGGTGGCGTAGAGGTTGTAGGCCGCGGCCAACGGGTCGACCGCGCCGTGGCGGGCGACGGCGTCGATCAGCGCGTCGAACGATCGATGGCCCCGGGCCACCGCCTCGGCGCTCGGCACGAAATCGGGGACGGCCCGGCCGAACATGACGAGGTAGTGGGTGGGGTTGTCGAGCGCCCAGCGGCGGTAGGCCCGCCCGGCCCCGAGGAGGTCGTCGGCCCGATAGCAGGGCAGCAGCGCCCGATCGAACGACTCGAAGCCGTCGAGGAGGATGGCCTCGATCACGCCGTGCTTGCCGCCGAAGTGGGTGTAGATGCCGGTGGTCGAGCAGCCGGCCTCGTCGGTGATGGCACGGACGGTCAGGGCGGCGGCGCCGTCGCGCTTGAGCACGGTGAGGGCGGCGTCGAGCAGGTCCTGGCGGGTCGACCGGGACGGCGGCTCGGAGCCGTGGGACAGCGTGGAGGTTGACGGGTCGATGTAACTAAGTTATAGCTATAACTAAGTTACAGCACCAGCACCGCCCGTCCGCTGTGCACGAGACCGCACCGCACTCGCACCGCGCACCCAGCCAGGAGTTCCCATGTCGACCACACCGCTCTCGGACGAACCCGCCACCGGCGACGTCAGCCTCTACCTGTCCGGCAACTACGCGCCGGTGGCCGAGGAGGTCACCGCGCTCGACCTCCCGGTCGAAGGTGAGCTCCCCGTCGAGCTCAACGGCCGCTACCTCCGCAACGGCCCGAACCCGGCCACCCCCGTCGACCCGTCGACCCACCACTGGTTCATGGGCGACGGCATGGTCCACGGCATCCGACTCCGGGAGGGTCGGGCCGAGTGGTACCGCAACCGCTACGTCGGCTCCACCGCCATCGCCCAGCTCCGGGGCGACGACGACATCCCCGGCCCGAACTGGAACGACTCGGGTCACGGCCCCAACACCAACGTCGGCGGGTTCGCGGGCAAGACGTGGGCGATGGTCGAGGCCGGCGGTTGTCCGGTCGAGCTCACCTATGAGCTGGAGACCGTCGGCCGCAACGACTTCGAGGGCACCCTCCCCGGCGCCTTCACCGCCCACCCGAAGATCGATCCCGACTCGGGTGAGATGCACGCCATGGTCTACGCCTGGGCCGAGTGGATGGACCACGTGCAGTACGTGGTGGTCGGGCCGGACGGTCGGGTGTCGAAGACGGTCGACATCCCGTTGCCGGGGATGACGATGCTGCACGACATGTCGCTGACCCGGAACTTCGCCGTCGTCTACGACCAGCCGGTCACCGTCGACTTCGACCTCGCCTTCGCCGGGCGCTTCCCGTTCCGGTGGAACGCCGACTACGGCAACCGGGTCGGGCTGCTGCCCCGCGACTCGGCCGGCCCGGACGACATCACGTGGATCGACGTGCCCGTCGGCTACTGCTTCCACCCGCTCAACTCCTATGACACCAGCGACGGTGGCGTCGTCATCGACCTCTGCGTCTACGACAGGATGTTCGACCAGGACATCCTCGGCCCGTTCGAGAACATGGCCCGGCTCGAGCGCTGGGAGCTGAACCCGTCGGCCCGCTCGGTGTCGACCACGGTGATCGACGAGACCGCCAACGAGTTCCCCCGCCACCGCGGGTCGCTGACCGCCAAGCCGTACCGCTACGGCTACTGCGCCTCACCGTCGACCGATCCGGCGGCCGGCTGGCCGACGATCAAGCACGACCTCGAGACCGGCGAGCGCCAGGTGTTCGACCACGGTCCGGGTCGGGCGGCCGGCGAGCCGGTGTTCGTGGCTCGACGCGGCGAGTCGGGGGCGGCCTCGACGGTCGAGGACGACGGCTGGCTGGTCAGCTTCGTGCACGACCTCGGCAACGACTCGGCCGAGTTCGTGGTCATGGATGCCCAGGACTTCAGCCGCGGCGACTACGTCGCCCGGGTGCCGCTGCCCCAGCGGGTGCCCTACGGGTTCCACGGCAACTGGGTGAGCGACCACTCGGTGTCGCCCGGGTAGTCGGCTGCGGTGTCCGACCGGTCGCCTGGTCGACCGGCTGGTCGGCTGCGTGGTCGATCGGGTGTCGGCGTCGGCCAGACCGGCCCCGATCAGTCGAGGTCCAGGCGGAGGTCGACGTCGAGGCCGGGGTCGGCTGGGCCGTAGAGCCGGCGGAGCGACAGGGCTTCGGCCAGCACGAGGATCCAACTGACGACGGCCAGCGAGGCACAGGCGACGACACCGACCAGCGACAGGCCGACGACGGTGACGCTGAGCACCAGGGTGAGATTGGCCGCGGTGACGAAGAGGAGCGACCAACCGCGGAGGCGCGGCCGTGGCGCCGGTGGCTGCCAATCGCTCATCCGATCGTGGTCGGCCGGTCGGCGACGGTCCCGTCGGATCCGGTTGCTGGCGTTGAGCTGGGCGTTGAGGTCGTCGTCGAAGCCGGTCTCGAGGCCGGCGCCGGGTTCGGCGCCGGCCCAACCACTGATGGCGACGTCGACGTGGGCGCGTTCGTTCAGCCGGCGCTGTGGTGGCCGAGGCATGCTGGTCCCTCCTTCCCCGGCCGGAACGACCGAGGCATCTCAAGGACGTTGCGAGGAGGGGCCTCAGATACCGCTCGTCGAGGTTGTAACACCGACCGGCAACGCCCGGCGCCGGAGCCCACGTTCGGTGGCCAATCCGGGTCTGGTGAGGGGCGACTGGTTACCGTAAGTGACCGTCGCTACACTGCGCCAACCTCGTTCATGACGAAACCCACTGCGGCCCCACGCCGGGGGAAAGGAGGTGGTCGTTGGCCCCGTCACCCGTCGTCGCCCGATGGGAGCTGTCGCGCCGCCTGGCCACCCGCCGCAAGGAGCTGGGCATCGACGTCAAGAGCGTCACCGATGCGCTCGGCTTCACCCGGAACTACTGGAGCGCGGTCGAGAACGACCGCACGCTGATCGCCGAGGACAAGCTCCGCCTGCTGTTCGACCTGTTCGACTTCGCCGACCGGGACCAGTCCGAACTGCTCCAGTTGCGCGAAGACTCCCGCAAACGCGGCTGGTGGGACGAGTACCCGTCGCTCACGGCCGACCACAAGCGCTTCTACGGCATGGAAGCCGGTGCTGTCCGCATCCGGGCCTACACCTCCCAGATCATGCCGGGGGCCCTGCAGATCGAGCCGTACTCGCGGGCGGTCCTGGCCACCGACCCCGGATTCAGCCCGGTCGAGGTCGACCAGATGTCCGCCGTGCGCAATCGCCGACAGCAGGAACTCTTCAGTTCGGACCAGCGGGAATTCGACTTGCTCGTCTCCGAGGCCGTCCTGCGTCAACAGGTGGACGGCGAGGCGACACAGCTCGAGCAGCTCCGCTCGGTGCACACGGCGCTCGTCGGCGAGAACCGAATATCTATTCGGGTTCTGCCGTTCGAGGTGAACCCGGGAGCCATCTTGAGTTCGGCGAACGTCCTCTTCCTCGAGTATGCCAGCCAGCACCTGCCGGCGACCGCGTGGCAGGAAGGGGTTCAACTGCTTGGCTACGTCGAGGCCGACGAGGAGAGCTTCCAACGGCTCGACTTCGCATGGGCGCAGGCAATGGGTCGCGCACTCGACGCCGGGTCATCGGGCGAGCTCATCGAAGGCCTCATGGAAGATCTCCAACGAAAGGTGTAGGTCGGCAGGTTTACGAAACGCTCAAACCAGTGCGAATTCCCGGCCAGCCTGATATACCAATTTCGTCCGAGCTTGCGAGTGCGTTCTCCTGACAGAACACATCGGGTAGCCGCAGGCTCCTTCATCCAGGTTGTCCGTGTTCACAGCTCGAGGGTTGTGGCTGCCTCCATCCGACGACGGAGCTGGTCGGTCAATGACGACTGTGGGCAAGTCCGGTTTGCGCCAAATCGCGCCGCCGGGTGCAGGTACATGGATCCGCGCGAAGCGCTGCATGAACGGCAACTGTGTCGAGGTGCGGCTCGGGCCCGACGGCGTGTCGGTCCGCGACAGCAAGCAGGTAGCCTTCCCCGATCGGGACTGACTTCGCCACGATCGACGTGACCACGGCGGAGTGGCGCGTCTTCCTGGAAGAGCTCCGCAGCGAGCGCGTACGCGGATCGAACGGTGCCATCGTCGTCTTCCGCGATCCCGAGACCGGCGACATCATCTTCCGCTCGAAGCGAAACGGTACCGAGCTGCGCTTCGACGATGGCGAGTACCGCGCGTTCATCGGTGGGGTACGCAACGGTGAGTTCGATCCGGATCCGACCTGATGTCACCGGTCGACGCCGGTTCTGACGGCGGACTGCCCGAAACGGCCAGATCGACCGTCAGAATGGCGGGGCCGAGCGGGCCGGGCGGCCCGCCCGCTCGACCGTCGATCGCAACCTAGCGGTAGGTGCTGACGAGCTCGTCGAGGTCGGCGGCGAGGGTGCCCATGCGGTCGGCGGTCTCCCGCGACGTCTCGCTCGCCTGGCGTGACTGCTGAGCGCCGGCGGCGACCTGCTCGATCGATTCGCTGATCTGGGTGGTGGCGATGGCGGTGTTGTCGATCGACTTGGAGATCTCCGCCATCGACACCGACTGCTCCTCGACCGCCGCGGCGATCGTCCCCGAGACGTCATTGATCTCGGAGATGATCTCGGCCACCTCGTCGTTGCCGGTCACGGCCCGCCCGACCTCCTCCTGGATCACCTGAATTCGCTCGGTGATCTCGGTGGTGGCGTCGCTGGTCTTGGCCGCCAGCATCTTCACCTCGTTGGCGACGACCGCGAAGCCCTTGCCCTCGTCGCCGGCCCGAGCCGCCTCGATGGTGGCGTTGAGCGCGAGCAGGTTGGTCTGCTCGGCGATGTCGTTGATCATGTCGATCACCGCGCCGATCTGCTCGCTCGACTCGCCCAGATCGCCGATCGTCTTCATGGTCTGCTCGACCCGGTCGACCGCCCGACCGGTCCCGGCAGACGCCCGCTGCGCGCTGCCGGCGATCTCGCTGATCGTTGCGTTCATCTCCTCGACCGACGACGACACCGACGACATCGTCTGGGCCAACCGGCCACTGGCGTCGGCGGCCGAACCGACGATCTCCGCCGACTCGGTCGCGGTCTCGCTCACCTGCTCGAACAGCCCGATCAGTTCGTTCGACGAGTTGTTCAGCGAGTCCGAGGACTGGCGCAGCCCATCGACCATGAGGTTCAGCGAGGCGGTCATCTGGTTGAACGACTCCCGGAGCCGGCCGAGCTCGTCTCGGGTTCCGACCTCGAGCGGCTCGAGGCTCAGCTCGCCGTCGGCGATGCGCGTGGCGGACCGGGAGATCGAGCCGATGTCGGTGGCCAGCGCCCAGACGGTGGCACCGCCGACGGCCACCGTCACCAGCAGCACCAGGACCCCGACCACGATCGACCCGGTGGCCGCGCGTCGAGCGTCGGCGGCGATGGTCGCGCTGGTGGCGGTGATGCGGGCGGCCTGGAAGTCCTCCACCTCCTTCAGCAGGTTGATCCGCTGGGTGATCGTGTCGAACCACACCGTCGGGTCGACCCCGAAGCCGCCGACGCCGTTGTCGATCGCCAGCCGCTCCAGCCTGACCGTCTCCTCGACCGCTGGGGCCGACTGACGCTCGACGTGGAAGGCCAGCACCTCGGGCGCAGCAAGCGCCTCGAACAGGTCGAGGAACGACGTCTGGGCCGACACGAGCGACACCACGGTGGCCAGCTGCCCGGGGGCGAACCGGTCGGTGGCGAACGCCGCGGACAGCTGCGCCCGCTCGAGCCCGGCCCGCTCCTTGGCGTTCAGGAACGACACGTAGGCGGCGGAGTCGATCGCCACCCGCTCGTCCGGGCTCTCGGTCGCCATCAACGCGATCGACGTCAACAGATCGGCGTTCATCGCCGTGTACCAACCGATGAACTCGGGCAGCTCGCCGTCGAGGGCGATGGCCCGCTCCCGGCGGCCCTCGATCTCGCCGAGGGCGTCGAGCGCCGGCTGCAACCCGCCCAGCACCTCGTCAGGCAGGTCGGCCGCGTTGGCGTCGACGAAGTCGATCAGCTCGAAGCGAGGCCCGTCGGTCGTCGCCTGCTGGGCCGGGAGCTCATCGACGAACTGGGTCCCACCGGACGAGAGGTACAGCGCCGTGGACCCCCGCTCCTTCTGGGTCTCGTGCAGCAGGTCGCCGGCGTGCACGCTCAGCTCGGCCAACAGCTCGACCGTCTCGGCCTGCCCGGCCTCGGCCAACCGGCTCGACACCGTGCCGGTGGCGAACACCGACGCCCCGACCATCGGCACCACCATGACCACCAGCAGCTTGATCCGCAGCGGGATACGTCTGAACACCGACATGTTGGCAGCCCCAAGAGTCCGCTCGATGACCGGCGCTCGCCCGGTCTCGAACCTCAGCTTCGGCGCAGACCGGAGGGTGGTTGAGCGAGCAGGGTCGTTGGTCCCAACGAGGTGGTGCTCAGCCCCGATCGAGCTCCGACCAGGGCTTGCTGCGCAGCTCCTGCTCACCCGGCTCACGGGGCAGGCCGAGCACCCGCTCACCGATGATGTTGCGCTGCACCTCGTCGGTTCCGCCGGCGATCGACAGTGCCGGAGTGAACATGCCGTAGGCGTGGAACAGGCCGCGCTCGGGGGCGTCGTCACCCCACAGCATGCCGTCCGGCCCCATGGCCTCGAGGCCGAGGTCGCGGGTTCGGCGGGCCATCTCCGAGCCGAGCAGCTTCAGGGTCGAGACCTCGGGGCCGGGCTGACCGCCGGCCTTGACCGCCGCCGCCGCCCGCTGGCCAGACAGCCTGGCGTTGCGTCGCAGCGACGTCAGCTCCGCCAACCGCTGCCGCATCACCGGATCGTCGGCCGACCGGCGGTCGTCGACGATGCGCTCGAGCACCGATCCCGCCTCGCCCGACATCGCCAGCGAGAAGCCGTCGATCTGCTCCTCGACCTGGCGGGCGTACTCCTCGACCGGCAGCGACAGGTCGACCGAGCCGAACGCCGCACCTCCCCCGGAGCCCGAGCCCTCGTTCTCCGGATCGCGCTCGTGGGACAGCGTCGTCATCGCCACCCGCCAGCCGGCGCCCCGCTCCCCCAGCCGATCGGCGTCGGACACCCTGGCGTCGGAGAAGAACACCTCGTTGAACGCCGCATCGCCGGTCATCTCGCGGAGCGGTCGCACCTCGACGCCCGGCTGGGTCATGTCGATCAGGAAGTACGTGATCCCGCCGTGCTTCGGCTGCTCGGGGTCGGTGCGGGCGATCAGGATCCCGTAGCGCGCATGCTGGGCCCCGGAGTTCCAGACCTTCTGGCCGTTGATGACCCACTCGTCGCCGTCGAGCTCGGCTCGGGTGGCGAGGCTGGCCATGTCGGACCCCGAGCCGGGCTCGGAGAACAACTGACACCAGATGTCACGGCCGCTCACGATGCCGGGCATGTACCGTCGCTGCTGCTCGGCGGTGCCGTAGGTCAGCAGCGTCGGCGCGGTGAGGAACGTGGCGATCCCGTTCGGCGGGCCGAAGGCGCCGGCCTCGCGCCGGGCCCGGATGGCGGCCTTGGCCAACGCCGGCGGCAGGCCCAGACCGCCGAAGCCCTCCGGCCACGACGGGAAGGCCAGGCCGGCCCCGGCCAGCAGCTCCCACCACTCCCCCAGCGGCATCCTGGGATCCCAGTGCTGCTCGAACCACTCGCTCGCCTCGGCCTGCACCGCAGCCTGATCGTCGCTCATGCCCGCATGTTGACACGGCTCCGCCGGCACCCGCACCTTCGACGGCGTGCTGCGTGTGGCGTCGCGCCCGGCGGACCGACGCAACCCGATCAGTCGTCGTCCGGGGGATTGATCGGGGGATTGTCGGACGACCAGCAGCACTCGACCTCGGTGTCGTCGGCGTCGACCCCGGTGAAGTCGACGCCCGAGATGTCGGTTCGATCGAAGGTGACGTTGTCGAGCTCGGCGTTGCGGAAGTTGGCGCCGGACATGTCGAGGCCGGTGAACCGGACATTGACGAGCCGGGCGCCGCGGAAGTCGACACCGCGGATGTCCGCGCTGGTGAAGACCACGTTCCGCAGCACGGCGTTGCGGAAGCTGTAGCCGCGGAAGTCGCCGTTGCTGAACACCTCACCGCGCAACGTCTGCCCGCTGTAGTCACCCTCGGCCCGGGTCGTGGTCGTCTGGCGTGTCGTGGTGGTCTGGCGCTCGGTGGTGGTCTGCTCGACCGTCGTCGAGGTCGTCGCCGGGGCCGTCGCGGTGGTCGACGGTTGGCTCGTGGTCACCGACGTCTCGACGGTGGTCGGTGCGGTGCTCGACGTGGTCGACGAGCTGGTCGGGGTGGTGATGGAGCCGGCGGTGGTCGACACCGAGACCGACGTCGAGCCGGGGTCGGCGGTGACGGTCACCACCGAGCGCTCGCCTTCGGCATCCGAGGTCGGTGGCGCCGCCGGTCCGTCCTCGGCGTCGAGCGCGTCGCCGGCATCGTCGCTGAGCTGGGCCGGGAGGGGAGCCGCGTCACCGGTCGATGGCGTGGTGTCGTCGCCGGTCAGCAGGAACCAGCCGGCAACACCGAGGGCTGCGGCACACCCACCGGCCAGGAGCCCGGCGCCGAAGCGGCGGAGCATCGCCCGGCGGGGTTCGTCGAGGACCGGAGGGGTCGGCAGCTCGTTCCAGTCGACGGGCCCAGGACCGGCGCCGGGGCCGTCGTCGAGGACGACCAGGCCAGCGCCACCGTCGTCGAGCTCGGAGGTCACCACCTGGGCGGTGTCGAGCGGGGTTCCACCCGCCACCGGCGCCGCGGCCAGGGCAAGGGCGGCCTCAGGGTGCCCGTCCGGATCGTTCGACGGGGTGGGTGACGTCTCGGCGACCGGGACGGCGGCCAGCGAGGCGGACACGATCGTCGGCTCATCATCGATGACGTCGTCGACGACGGCTCGATGGGACGCCTCGGGACCGGATCCGGGATCGACCGGCGGCGCCGGGATCGCGGGCGGGGCTGGGACCGGCTCCGCCTCGAGGCCCGGGTCGGCCAGGTCGATCGGATCGGCCTCGCCGGCCAGCTCGTCGGTGTCGAGCAGATCCGCCATCACCCGGGCGAACAGATCGCGCTCGAACTCCTCGATGCCGAACCCGTCCGGCTCGATCGCCAGGAGTGCCTGCGTGATGGCGTTCTGGACCAACGGGACGGGCTGCTCGGCGCCGGCGTTGCCGGCCAGCGTCATCAGCCGCTCCCGGTAGTGGGTGTAGAGGGAGGAGATCGCCTCGAGCTCACCCGACCGGGCGGCCAGGAGCACGTCGAGATCGAGTTCTTGGGTATCGCTCATCATCGCACCGCCTTGCGCGAGAGTCTGCCGGGCCACCGACCCGAGGGTCCAGACCGTAGCCGAGCGATCCGGGCCGTTCCTCGTCGCTTGGGTGAAACACCCCAACCGAGCCGGCCGCACGGTGCGGCCGGCTCGGTATGGCTCGGCGGAGGAGCGATGGGGTGGCGGCGGCCGGCCAGGCGACCGCCGGCGACGGTTAGTCGAGCGTGGCCTCGAGGGTCAGGTTCTGGCCGTCCCGGAGAATCTGCAGCTCGACGGCGTCGCCGGCGAAGTTGGACTGGACCAGGCCGACGACCTCGCCGATGTTGGTGACGGGGGCACCGTCGATGGTGATGACCCGATCACCGACCTCGAGCCCGGCGGCGTCGGCGGCCGAGCCGTCGACCACCTCGGTGATCGGCACGCCGATCCCGTCGTCCTGGCCCTCGCCGCTGACGCCGAGCACACCGGGCTCGAGCGAGTCGCCCGACTCGATCCGGTTGGCGACGCCGATGGCGGTGTCGATCGGGATGGCGAAGCCGATGCCGACGTTGGTGTTGCTGGTGCCGTCGGTCCGGATCGAGGCGTTGATGCCGACCACCTCACCGGCCCGGTTGGCCAGCGCCCCACCCGAGTTGCCCGGGTTGATCGGGGCGTCGGTCTGGACCATGGCGGTCACGCTGCCGGTGGCGTTCGGGACCGGCCGGTTGAGCGACGACACGATGCCGGAGGTCACCGTCTGCTGGAGCTGGAAGGGGCTGCCGATGGCGACGGTCAGCTGGCCGACCTCGAGATCGGCACTCGAGCCGATGGCGGCGACCGGGAGGTCGGCGCCGGGGGCCGACAGGACGGCGATGTCGTTGCGGGGGTCGGAGCCGAGCAGCTCGACGCTGAACACCCGGCCGTCGTCCGAGCGGATCTGGATCTGCGCAGCGTCCTCGATCACGTGATGGTTGGTCAGGATGAGGCCGTCGGCGTAGACCACGCCGGAGCCCTGACCGCGATTGGTCTCGACCTGCACGACCGAGGGGCCGACGGCCCTGGCGACGGCAGCGGCCGGCTCCTCGCCGGCGACGATCGGCGGCGCCTCGGCGGTGGTGCCGGACGAGCGCTCGACCGGGGCCTCGGTGACCGGGGCCGCAGTGGTGACGACGGCCGGGGCCGGGGTGGTGTCGTCGCTCCCGGCCTGCTGACCGACGGCGTAGCCGCCGATCCCGACCGCCCCACCGAGCACGAAGGCGCCGACGACGGCGGCCGCCGTGGCCCCCCGACGGCGGCGGGGAGCGGGCGAGGCGGCGGTACCGGCGGGCGGGATCGTCGGAGGCTGGCCCCGAGTCAGGGTGCTCGGTCCGACCGCAGCCCCCTGGCCCGCCGACGGACCGGCCGGCGGCGTGGTGCCGAGGGGCGACGACGGGACCGAGGTCGACGGCCGACCGACGGGCGGGGAGGCCAGTGGGGCACGCGACGTGTCGCCCGGTCGGGCGCCGGCGGTTGTCGATGACGGCGGGATGGTCACCGGCGAACGGGGCGGGGCCGACGGGGCCGACGGGGATGCGGTGGCCGGAGACGACGTCGGCGAGGCGGCGTCGGCGGTCGGCATGGACGGACGTGGCCCCGCCGGCGGGGTGGGCGAGAGTCCCGCCGGCGGGGCGCTTGGCGGCTCGAACGTGTGAGCCCGAGGTGCTGGGCTCACGGGGCGTGGCTCGAGCCGCGACGGCTGGGCGGGCCGGTCATCGACCGGGGGCCCAGCTGGTGAAGCGGTGCGGGGGGCGGCGAGATGGCGGGAGACGACGCTCTCCGGGCCGACGTCCGCACCCGGACCGGCGGCGGTCGCCGGGGCCGAGCCGGACGGGGCGCCGGTCGGGGCGGCGAACCGGCGGGTGCGGTCGGCGTCGATGGGCGAATCGGAGGGAACGGTCGGGGAGGTCATCGTCTCGGGTCTCGTGCTGGCTTTCGTCACCGGAAAGGGTCGTGTGCGCTTCTACGACTACTTCTACGTTCCGGAACCGAAAGCGGAGGCAAAAGGATTCCCCCCTCCCCGGGAACCATCCGACGGCGCTCGGATGGGTCAGCACCCCTCAGACGAAGGCGACCTCGACCATGGGAGCCGAGTCGACCAGTTGGTCGACCGACGTCTGGGACCGGTACCAGGTGGCCACGGCGTGTTCGAGGACGCGTCGGCGGGTCGGCTCGTCGTCGACCGGGCGGGCCTGCGCCTCCAGATCGGCGGTCACCGACTCCTTCAGATGGAACGTGAACCGTGGCTCGGCGAGCAGGTTGGCCAGCCAGTCGCGCCGACCGGGCGTGCCGGTGATGAAGATGCGGCCGTCGACGTTCAGGAACCAGATCTCGATCCGCCGCGGCTCGCCCGAGCGGCGGCCGGTGGTGGTGATGTCGATCGTCAGGTCGTTGGCGAGAGCGGCGGCGACCGCCGGATCGTCGGTCGGGGCTGGCATCGCACGAGGCTAGCCGGGAGCGCTACCCGGCGGCGTCGGCCCGTTCGAACAACAGCTCGATCTCGTCGCCGTTCATGACGAGCTGGCGCCCGTCGGCCTGGATCCCACCCTCGGTCATCCGGGGCAGGGCACGCAGATAGGCGGCGGCGATCGGGTCGAGGTCGGGGCCGCAGGCGACCCGGGTGCTCGCAGCCTGCCCGAGGGAGAACTGCCACAGGCTCGCGCCGATGTCGGCCTCGCCGCGATAGGTGTTGCAGACCGCCTCGCCGCCGTAGGCCGTCCCGACCTCGGTGACGGTCAGCGTGATGCGGGCGTCTGGATCGATGGTGCGGGGATCCGGGATCGGGCCGTCCGGCGAGTCGCCACCGACGAAGACCCACTCGACCCCGTCGAGCGCCTCGGCATCGGTCGGAGCGGCACCGGCGTCGCCGACGGCCCCCGAACCCCCGGTGGCGGCCAGTGCGCCGACCTCGTCGTCGGTCGTCGCCCGGTAGCGGAGCCCCTGGCTGCCGGCCGACGTCACCATGAGCATGTCGCCCTCGACGGTGGGGACGAACCCGTCGCCGAGCACGCCGATGACGTGGCCGTCCTGCTCGGCCAGCGAGGCCGGGCACTCGCCGTCGGCCCCGAACTCGTTGAGCAGCACCTCTCCCCCGAAGACCGTGAAGCGACCGCTGAGATCGCGGCAGCCGGTCGAGCCCGTCGCCGTCCCGTCGGCCCGCAGCAGCAGGGTCGCCGGCTCGCCGAGGGGCGCCGTTTCCTGGCCGTCGGCCACGATGGCCTCCAGGAGCCAGAGCCGGTCGAACACGTCGCCGGCGGCCACCGCCGGGACCGGAGCGAAGACCAGCTCGGTGGCCGGGCCTGACAGGGCGAGCTCGGCGCCGCCGAGGTCACCGTCCTCGCCGACACCGGCGATGTCGATGCCGTCGACGTCGAGCAGCGCGGCGATGTACTGCGACTCGGCCGCCTGAACGGCGGGCTCGCAGCCCATGTCGTTCGAGCCGATCTCGTCGATGCGAAGCGTGCGCTCGTCGATCGAGTAGCGGCCGCCGTAGTCGTTGCAGGCGGCGGTCCCGCCGAGCGTGTCACCGTCGAAGGTGAGCGTGATCGGCCAGCCGTCGACCAATGCGATCGGGCCCTCCGGCCCCCCACCGGCCCGCAGCGTCCACGAGGAGCCGTCGAGCATGGCCGCCGTGACCGGGGGTCGCGGCTGGCCATCGTCGTTGGCGGCGTCGGCGTCGGCGGTGTCGTCGGCCGAGGCGTCCGCGTCCACGCTCGGGCCGGCCCGATCGTCGCCGCAGGCGGCCAGCGCGGTGGCCGCGCCGAGGGCCAGGCCCAGGATCAACACGGTTCTCCATCGCATGGCGGTTCCTCCGGGAGTCGATGACCGTACCCCTGTGACGACGGGGGGTGCGGTCCTGGTTCCCCGCTCCGTCGATAGGGTCGATGGTCCGGCCCGTCGGCTGACGGCCCGACGCAGGAGCGAGCGATGAGCGATCACACCCAACTCGAAGAGGGCTCCGCCCTCGACCTCGACTTCACCAAGCTGCAGAAGATCGGCCACGGGGGCCACGAGGTGGTTCCGGTCGCCGTCCAGCACGCCGACACCGGCGAGGTCATGATCGTGGCCTACGCCACGGCCGAGGCGCTCGCGGCAACGCTCGAACGGGGCGAAGCGGTGTTCTACAGCACCTCGCGCCAGGAGCTGTGGCACAAGGGGGCCACCAGCGGCGACACGCTGGCCATCGTCGAGGTCCGCGTCAACTGCGAGCAGAACTCGCTGCTGTACCGGGTTCGGCCGAACGGCGTCGGCGCATGTCACACCAAGGGGGCCGACGGGAAGGCCCGAATGAGCTGCTACTACCGGCGGATCGACGACGCCGGCCAGCTCGAGGTCAGCTGAGGGTCGGCCGGCGATGGAGGGTCGGCCGACGAGGGGGGTCTCCCGCGACGAGGCGCGCGAGGTCACGATCATGGCCCTGCTGATCACGCTGGCACTCCGCATCGGTGCCGGCGTGTTGCAGGCGGTCGACGAGCTGATCGGTCCGACCGAGACCCGCGAGCTCCTCGTCCGGCTCTTCGCCCAGATCGGCTCGACCGTCGGCATCCTCACGTTGAGCTCGGTGCTGATCGTGGTGTTGTCGCCCCGAGGCAGCGTGTCGACCGCAACCGCGGATCTGGTCCGCCGCGTCGCCGCCACCGTGACCGTGCTCGGCCTGCTCGGCGCGCTGCACACGCTGACGCTGCCGTTCACCCCGCTCCTCGGACGCATCTGGCTGTCGATGATCAACGGGTTGGCGGCCGCCACCCTCGCCGGTGCGGGATGGTGGATCCTGCGGAACTTCGACGAGCAACGGTGACCCGCGCATCGGGCTGCGGCGATGCCGGCCCGGTGGTCAGAGACGTCGGCGACGAACGGTCGGCGAGCCGGGCGGTACGACGTCGACGACGGCGGCGTCGTGGCGGACCCGCTCCCGAGCCTCGACCACCAGTCGCTCGACCCGCTCGGGCGTGACGCCGAGCTCGACCGCCGCCGTCTCGTAGCTGCACCGGCACACGTCGACCAACCAGAGCACGTGGGCCAGCAGGAACGGCAGTCGGTCGATGGCCGCAGCCACCCGTCGATCGAAGGCGTTGAGCGCATCGGCCGTCAGCGGTGCCGGTCGGCCAGCAACCGGCTGGCGCCCCGACGGTCGGCGCAACCGCCACCGCATGGCCAGTCTGGCCTGGGCGGCATCGGCGGCGAAGAAGTGGGCAACCGAGCCGGAGGCCTCGAGGCACAGATCGACGGGCATGGAGAGAAACGGTAGTGGTCCTGCTCCGGTGCCGTCTGGTCGGGGATCGGCCGGATGAGGCGCTCGAGCTCGGGCCCGCAGTCGAAACGCGGACCGGAGACGGTCGGATCCGGCCCGATCGGTCCGCCGGGGTGGGGTCGACGCAGGCGCATCGTCGCCGCCGGCGGGCGCGTCGGCGATCGTCCCTGCTGGCCCCGATCACCGGGCGATGGCGGAGGCTCACGATAAGCTCGCTTGGATGTCTGGCGAACCGATCGATGGCCCGGTGGCGGCGGCGACCGAGGGGGACGACTGGCCGGCCAAGGCCTCGGCCACGGTCGTCCACTACGTGGGCACGGTGCGCGACCGCACGACCGGCCCGGCTCTGGTGGCCTCCCGCTACGCCGTCTACGTGCTGGCGATGGCGCTGATCGGTCTGGTCCTGGCCGTGCTCCTGCTGCTGTTGCTGGTCCGGCTGCTGGTCTCCGCCACCGGCGAGCTGCCGTTCGTCGACCAGGGCGAGACCTGGCTGGCGTACTACATCCTCGGCGCGATCTTCGTGCTCGGCGGCAGCTTCCTCTGGCGCAAGAAAGAGGCCTAGGTTCGAACGACGGCCCCGGTGACGGTCCGGCGACCGTCGGTCCGATCGGTCCGCTGGAATCGAGGCCTTCCATCAGCGGTTCGTAGAGAGAGAGGCCGCCCCGGCTGGGTGGCAGCGGGGCCCGAGGTGCGCCCCGATCGCAACGAGGAGTGAGCAGTGAGTGACCTACACGACGTGGTGATCATCGGCAGCGGGCCGGCTGGTCTGACCGCCGCCATCTACACCGCCAGGGCCAGCCTCGATCCGCTGGTGCTGGAGGGTGAGCCGTCGTCGACCGGCGATCAGCCAGGCGGCCAGCTGATGCTGACCACCGAGGTCGAGAACTACCCCGGCTTCCCCGAGGGGATCATGGGCCCCGAGCTGATGATCAACTTCCGGGCCCAGGCCGAGCGGTTCGGCGCCAAGATGGAGACGGTCAAGGCGAGCAAGGTCGACTTCTCGGAGCGCCCGTTCAAGATCTGGGTCGGCGACCCGGAGGCGCCCGAGCCGACCCATCTGGCCAAGACGGTGATCGTGTCGACCGGGGCCAAGGCCCTGATGCTGGGGCTGCCGAACGAGAATCGCCTGATCGGTCACGGCGTGTCGACCTGCGCCACATGCGACGGCTTCTTCTTCCGCGATCAGGAGATCGTGGTCGTCGGCGGCGGCGACTCGGCGATGGAGGAGGCCAGCTTCCTGACCAAGTTCGCCTCGAAGGTCACGATCGTGCACCGCCGCGACGAGCTGCGGGCGTCCAAGATCATGCAGGAGCGGGCGTTCGCCAACCCCAAGATCGAGTTCCGGTGGAACAGCCAGGTGGTCGAGATCCTCGGCGACGAGAAGGTGGCCGGCGTCGTGCTCGAGGACACCCGGACCGGCGAGCGCTCGGAGCTGGCCGCAACGGGGCTGTTCGTCGCCATCGGTCACCGGCCCAACACCGACCTCTTCGTCGACCAGCTGGCCATGAAGGACAACGGGTACCTGATCACCCAGGCTCCGAGCGCCCGGACCAGCGTCGAAGGCGTGTTCGCCTGCGGCGACGTCCAGGATGATGTCTACCGCCAGGCCATCACCGCCGCCGGCTCCGGCTGCGCGGCGGCGATCGATGCCGAGCGCTGGCTGGAGGCCAACGAGCACGGCTGATCGTCGTGGCCCGGGTTGGGCCGCGGCGCACGTGCTGAGACACTTGGCACGTGACGGCCGAGGGAATTTCTGGGGCCGTCGAGGGTTTCTTCTTTCAGGTTTGGAAAGACCGCAAGGGCAGCGGAACGACCTCCCGGGTGGGCACCCGGCCGGCACGTCCGCCACGAACGACGGAGGTCGTAGGAATGTCAGACAAGATCACCCACCTCACCGACGCCACCTTCGACGAGGTGGTCAACGCCTCGGCCGAGCCGGTCGTGGTCGACTTCTGGGCCGAGTGGTGTGGCCCCTGCAAGATGATCGCCCCCATCCTCGACGAGATCGCCGAGGAGCAGGAGGGCAAGGTGAAGGTCACCAAGCTCAACGTCGACGAGAACCCCAACACCTCGCTCAAGTACCAGGTGATGAGCATCCCGACGATGCTGGTGTTCGAGAACGGCGAGGTGACGAAGACGATCGTCGGGGCCAAGCCGAAGGCCATGCTCATGGAGGAGCTGGGCCTCTAGCCATCGGCCCGGGCGAGGGTCGGCCGTCCCGGCCGGCGCATCCGGGCCACCCGCCAGCACGAGAACGGTCGCTCGACGCCGCCACCCCTCCCGTTGGTGTGGCGGCGTCGGCGCGTCCGGCTGCGGTCGGGGTGTGGACGGCTCGGCCGGGTTGGGGGGGTTGAGCTGGCGGGCGGGCGACGATTGTCTACCCCTCCCCCACCGATTCATACCCATCTACACCCGTTCGGACCCGATGAGCCCTCGGTTTCACCCTCCCGTCACCCGTTTCGACCCGGACCGTCGCTAGGCTCTGGCCGACCGCCGATCTCCAGCCTCGGTCGGCGGGCGCGGAAGGGGTGAAGCGGATGCGGACGATACCGAACTCGGTCGTCGTGGGAATCGGCAAGGGCGGGAGCTGCAAGACGACCCTGGCCACCCAGCTGGCCGGCATCTGGGCCAGCGAGGGCAAGCGGATCCTGCTCGCCGACCTCGACATGCAGGCCTCGGCCACCAAGGTGGTCGGGCTCGACCCCGTGCAGCACGGCGCCGGTCGCCACCTGATGGACGCCGTCATGTACGGCGACCAGCTGACCACCGTCAACGCCCGGGACAACCTCGACCTGGTCGTCGCCGGGCGGCACACCAAGACGCTGTCGAACCACCTCGTGACGGCAACGGCACCCCAGGACGCCTTCGCCCTGCCGTTCGAGAAGATCATGGCCAGCGGCCGCTACGACCGCCTGGTGTTCGACCTGCCGCCGTCGGGCTCGTCCCGGCTCGCCGACATGGCCATGCAGACCGGCAAGTACCTGCTGGTCCCCACCTCGAGCGGGGTCGACAACATCGAGGGCCTGCGGGTGCTGGCCGGCGAGCTGGACGAGCTCGACTCCGACATCCTCCTGCTCGGCGTGGTGCTGATGAAGATCAGTGCGGCGGCGCCCAGGAAGCGGGCCGAGGCCAGGCAGGAGGTCTCGGAGATCCTGGCCGGCGTCGCCGACCCGTTCCAGACGATCATCCGGGAGGCGGGGGCGGCCTACGACGACAGCCGCAAGGCCGGCCTCTTCCTGCATGAGTACGCCGAGTGGGCGACGACGGTGTCGGTGACGAACCAGATCCGCACCGGCATCAAGATCCCGACCAACCTCGCCGACCTGGCCCGCGAGTTCTACGAGCTGGCCGACGAGGTCGATGACCGGATCGCCCTGGCCGAGGACCTCCTGCAGCCGAGGGCCTCGTGAACGGCGGTCGGTCGGTTCGACGGGTGACGACACGAGAGGAGGGTCGGCGATGAGCGACCGCACGCTCGGCCGAGCCAGGGGACTGAATTCGATCGCCGACCCATCGGCGTTCAAGGGCAGTCGGGGTCGACGGGGGCGAGCAGGCGGGGATCCTTCCCCGCCGGAGCCGGCTGTGGTCGACGACGCGTCGCCGACCGAGACGGTGGCCCCGGCGGCGCCCGAGGCGGACGCCAGCCAACCGCCGACCCCCCATCGGGCCGTGGTCCCCGGCCTGCGGCGCAAGCGACGCGAGCTGTCGGTCCCGATCCCGGTGGCCGAGGCGGTGGCGGCGACCGGGATCAACCCGGCCGATCTCGTGATGGGCGCCTACCGCAGGCACGGCGACGCGATCTATGCGGGATCGGGCGGACGCATGGTGTCTCGCGGTCGCCAGCGGTTGCGCCTGTCGATCTCCGACGCCGAGTTCGACAAGATCAGCCGGCTCGGCGAGTCGCGGGGGTGGAATCGGTCGGAGACGGTGGCCGTACTGCTGACCGTCGAGCTCCTGGGCGCGCCGGGCGGCGACTGACGACCGCCCGCTCACCCGGCGGGTGGTTCGAGCCCCCCGGTCCCACCCTGTTCTACCCAGGCGTCCGCCCCTTACCCCTTGAGACTACCCGGTTCATACCCACTAGTGGGTATGAACCGGTTCGATGGATGGGACGGGTTGGTGACGCTTGGCGGGGACCATCGCCCTCCCGAGGCCGGGCCGGGACGCAACGGGGGCCTCCCGTCTCCGCTCGTCGTCGCCGTCTCCGCTCGTGGTCGCCGTCTCCGCTCGTGGTCGCCGTCTCCGCTCGTCGTCGCCGTCTCCGCTCGTCGTCGCCATCGCAGGCGCCCGGGGGCTGGCAACGCCGCGGCCCGGGATCCCCGCTCGCCGCCAGTCGTCGCTGCCGTCGACGTGGCGGCGCCGGCTGCGGTGGCCAGATGCGGGCCGCCGTCGTCGGCCCCCGTGGTCCTCGGCCGTTGGCGCAGTGCGGCGGACCACGATCGCAGCCGATCGCCTTCGACACCGCTCGGGGTCACCGGCGGGCGCCGACCTCGGCCACGGCGCCCGCACCCGGACGCATGCTCGGCGCGTCGCCTGGCGGCCGACCACCGACGATCGGTCCACCCGGCTATCCACCGTTTGTCCCCAGCAATGGGGACAACGGGTGCCGACGGGGTACATCGCGGGTACGACACGGGGACGACCGGTCACATCTGGGCCGCCGGCCGGGATCACGGGCGACCGTCCACCCGGCACCGATCGAGACCGTCGGCCATGGCGACGATCGCCCCTCGGCCGCCGACGAGCCGGCCGCCGTCTCCCAGCGCCGCACAGTGCCGCACAGTGCCGTCCTGACGCGTCCGTGGTCACGTCGACCGAGGGCACCCATTCCCACGTCGGCAACGCCGCAGCAAGGCGATGGCCGGCTGGCCCCCGGGCCGTCAGGGCCCGATCGCACCAGGACGTCGAGCCGCCCATCCCCACCGCTTCATCCCCCGACATACCCATTCATCCCCTGATCTTCCGACGTTTCTCGGCGATCAACCCCGATCGTCCTACCCGGCCCGATCCCGACCACCCCGAGCTCGCCCTCCCGGCCCGCCTCGCCTCACCGATCCGACCCACCGAACCCTGTCCCGAGCGAGAGCGTTCGTCACGGCGGCCAGTCAGCGGATGCGGCGGCCGGCGCCCTCCGGACCGTCGAGGCCCATCACCACACCAGGACGGTTCCTCACGTGGGTACCACCGGCCCGCACGTGGGTCCGGACGGCGACGTCCGTCGAGGGCGAACGGGGACCGAGACGAACCGGCCCGCCAAGCCCGACGGCGAGGATCGCCCACCGTGACCGGCGCTCGGGTTCCGCGCCACCTGAACACACTCGCCAATCCACCGACGCCATAGGCCACGACGTGATCCAGCGTCGGGGCGCTCGACCACCGACCTCGACCCGACCGCGTGACGCCACGGGTCCCCGGACGTACCCGCCGAGAGCCCGTTCATACCCATCTCTACCCCGATCACGCCGCATATGAACCCCGCTCTCGCCCGACTCGCGCCGGATCACACCCAGACCCGGGCCTGATCGACGACCGACGGGTCACGATCGGGTCGAGCCCGGTCCGGCGCCACACGCCGCCCCCAAGCCAGCACACGTTTCACGTGAAACGCCCGCCGACTGCGTCCCCAGACCACTTCGCTCTACCCACAGGGTCGTCCACAACCTGTGCGTGAGTGATCAATCGGCCCCCGGACGACCCTGGAGAATCGCCTGAACCAGGCGGTCCAGGTCCTCGCCGTCGGCGAACCGGATCACCAGACGACCGCCGCTGCCGGCTCCGCCTGTCACCTCGACCTGGGTGGCCAGACGATCCTCGAGCAGCGCCCGAACCTCCAACTCCGCCGCCGAGGTCTGCGACGTCGAGCGCTCGTCCCGAGCCGAGGCGGGCGAGCCGCTCGACTGGCGCGTCGCCCACGACCGCGCCGCCTCCTCGGTCCGCCGGACGCTCCACTCCTCGTCGACCACCCGAGCCGCCAGCGCCGCCTGGGCCTCCGGATCGCTCACCGACAGCAGCGCTCGAGCGTGCCCCGCCGACACCTCCCCATCGGCCACCAGACGCTGGACCGACACCGGCAGCTGCAACAGCCGCAGCGTGTTCGTCACCGCCGAACGGCTCTTCCCAACGCGCTTGGCCACGGCCTCCTGGGTCAGGCCGAAGTCGACCACCAGCTCCTGGTACGCCGCCGCCTCTTCGAGCGGCGACAGATCCTGGCGATGCAGGTTCTCCACGATCGCCCGCTCCAGAGCGCTCTGATCGCTCGACCCCCGAACCAACGCCGGGATCTCGTGCAGGCCGGCCCGCTGGCTCGCCCGCCACCGGCGCTCACCGGCGACGAGCTCGAACCGCTCGTCGTCGAGCGGCCGGACCAGCACCGGCTGCAACACGCCGAGCTCGCGGATCGACTCGGTCAACGACGTCAGCGCAGCATCGTCGAACCGCCGGCGAGGCTGATACCGGTTCGGAACGATGAGCCCGACGGGTAGCAGCCGCAGCTCGCCGAGGTCGTCGACGGCAGACACACCGCCAGAACGATCGTTCGGCCCCGCGCCACGACGGTCGACTCCATCACCGCCCTCCGACTCCGGGACACCGATCCGGCCGTCGACCTCGTCGGGCTCGCTCGGCACCTGCCGCCCGCCATCGGACTCGACATCCGCCTCGACGGCCTCGCCGGCCTCGACGGCCTCGTCGTGGCGACCGCCACGCAACCACGCCTCCAGCCGTCCCCGCACCGGTGACGACGTGCGAGGCCGGTCACCCGGCCCGTCGACGCCACCGCCACCGTCGGCGCCGACGCCAACACCATCGGCGCCGCCGACCTCGTCGTGCGACGACCGGGACTCGCCCGACACCGCCGATTCCGGGCTCGGCGTGCGGGAGGCCAGCAGCGCATCGAGCTCGCTCCGTCGACCCTCGTCGGGGCGGCCCACGGTCAGCTCGGCTCGCCGGCGACCTCGCGAGCCAGGTCCCGGTACGCAAGCGCACCCCGCGAGGCGGTGTCGAACACGGTGATCGGCTGCCCGAAGCTGGGGGCCTCCGAGAGCCGGACGGTCCGGGGGATGACCGTCTTGCACACCAGGTCACCGAAGTGCTCCCGCACCTCGGTGGCCACCTGCGAGGCCAGGTTCGTGCGAGCGTCGAACATCACCAGCACGATGTGCGAGAGATGCAGGTCGGCGTTGAGGTTGCGCTTGACGAGGTCGACGTTGCGCAGCAGCTGACCGAGGCCCTCCAGTGCGTAGTACTCGCACTGGATCGGCACGAGGACCTCGGACGCCGCCGCCAGCGCGTTCACCGTCAACAGGCCGAGCGACGGCGGGCAGTCGATCAGGATGAGGTCGTAGTCGTCGCGGATCTTCATGATCGCGTTCTTCAGCCGCATCTCACGCGAGAACGCCGGCACCAGCTCGATCTCGGCGCCGGCCAGATCGAGGTTCGCCGGGGCGAGGAACAGATTGCGCACGGCTGCGGCCTCGATGGCGTCATCCATCGGCACGTCGTGCAGCAGCACGTCGTACATCGACGACTCGAGCGATCGTGGGTTGATGCCGAGACCGGTGCTGGCGTTGCCCTGGGGATCGAGGTCGACGATCAGGACCCGGTGGCCGAGCTCGGCCGCCGCCGCGCCGAGGTTCACCGCCGTCGTGGTCTTGCCGACGCCACCCTTCTGGTTGGCCACCGCGATCAGGCGTGCGCCCGGCTCGTCCCACTGGGTCGACGACTCACTGGCTTCGGTGGTGGTCAACGGGTACTCCTCGGTCGGCGCAGCTCGCCCCATCTCCCGGGGCATCCCCACGCTATCTGGCCCCCACCGAGCGTAGACCACCACGGCGGGGTGGCCGTTCACTCGACGTCGAACAGTGGGGCGCGTTGCTGCTGCTTGGCCGAGCGCGGGTAGCGGTCGTCGAGACCGGGGCCCCGTTCGAAGCGGGCGACGCCGGGCAGGGGAGGGGCCTCGACCAGCGCCAGCTGCCCAACGCCGTCGGCCGGCCACCGACGCCGCGTCGGGGGCTCGCTGACGATCACCCAACCACCCGGCCGGACCAGCGGCGCGGCGCACTCGAGCGTCGTGGCCGGCGGGCCGAACCCCCGGGCGACGACGGCCTCGAACCGCTCACGGACCCGAGGCTCGCGGCCGAGCTCCTCGGCCCGAGCGCACCACACCTCCGACCGCCCGTCGAGACCGAGCTCGGCCAGCGCCCACACCAGGAACGAGCAGCGCTTCTGGGCCGCATCGATCAGCACCAGCTCCCGCGACGGGTCGGCGAGCGACACCACCAGACCGGGGACGCCACCGCCGGCGCCGAGGTCGGCGACCGGACCGCGCCCGACCCCCGACGCCGACAGGGCATCGACGAAGCGGTTGGCGTTGGCGACGTGGTCGTCGACGGGCCCCGGGCCGAGGAACCCGACCGACCGCGCCCGCTCCAGCACCTGGCGCAGGGCGGCGAGTCGATCCGGCCCGTCCGACCGGTCGGGCCCGTCGGGCCCCGTCACGGGACTACTCGTCGTCGTCGACCGTGTTGGCGTCGGCGACGTCCTCGACCTCGGTCAGGCCGTCGTCGGCGGCCGGGGCGGCACCGTTGGCATCCGCCGTGTCGTCGAGATCATCGTCGTCATCGTCGACGTCGAGGGGCACCACGACCACCCGCCGACGAGGCTCGGAGCCGACCGAGCGGGTCTCCACCCGATCGTCGCCGTTGAGGGCGTCGTGCACCGACTTGCGATCGGCCGGCGACATCGGCTCGAGCGCCACCTCGGCGCCCTCGTCGATCGCCCGGTCGGCTGCCTTCCTGGCGAAGTCGGCCAGGGCGGCCGCCCGCTGCTCGCGGTAGCCGCCGACGTCGACCTTGATGCGGATGTTGCTCGGCGCCGTGCGCTGGCACGAGATCCTGGCCAGCTCCTGCACCGCGTCGAGGGTCCGGCCCTTCGGCCCGACGAGCAGGCCGTGCCGCCCCTCGATCCGGCCGACAAGCGTGCCTTCCTCGGAATCGTCGATCGTCACACCGCTGTCGAACCCGAAGGCGTCGTTCAGATCGGTGAGGAACGTCTCGAGATGGGTTGCCACGTCTTCCACTGCTGCTCCTTGCATCGCTTGGGCACTCTCCTGGGCACTTCCCTCGGCACCGCCACCGTTCGCGCCGTGTCCGCCCCGACCGCCGACCGGGGCCGACTGGCGACGCTCGTCCGAGCGGCCGCCCTGCTGTCGGTCCTGGTCACCCTGGCCACGACCGCGGTTGCGGCTGCGATTCCGGTTCCGGTTGCGACCGCCGCGCTGGCCGCCGTCGCCGCCTCGCTGGTCGCCACCGTCGCGGGCCTGGTCGTTCCGATCGGCCTCGCCGGCCCGGCCGCCGTCGCGACCACCGCCACCGGAGCGGTCACCGCCGTCACCGCGGCCCTTGCCCCGGTTGCGATTCCGGTTCCGGTTGCGGTTGCGACCGCCGCCGCCACCGCCGTCATCGGAACGGTTGCGCCGGTTCCGGTTCCGCTCGTTCTTCGGCCGGATCGGCTTCGGCTTCACCCTGGCCTCGACCCGGGCCGTGCCCCGCATGCGGCCGAACAGCCCGGGACGGGGCTCCTCGAGCACCACGATCTCGGCCTCCGACTCGTCGACCCCCAGGTTGTCGAGGGCCAGGTCGATGGCCTCCGGCAGGGTCTTCGCCGTCGTCTTTACCCACTCCACGCTCGCGCTACCTCTTTCGCTTCTTCTTGGCCGCGGTCGGCTTGGTCCCCTTCGGGGTCACCCGACTGCTGGCGGCGCCGCTCCCACCGGACGACGCCTTCCGGCTCGGCTTGGTCTTGGCCCGCTCGGCTCGGCGTCGAGCCCAGGCCTCGTTGCGGTCGCCGGCCGTGACCGGCTCGCCATCGCGACCCGAGCCCGAACCGTTGACCTTGCCGGCACCATTGGCGCCGGACGTCGCCCGCTTGCCCCCTCCGGCTCGGCCGCCGGACCCCCCACCCGACTTCGAGCCACCCTTCTGCCCGTTCTTCGACCCCGAGCCACCGCCCTTGCCCGAGCTGCCCGCACCGCTGCTTCCCGGCTTGGCTGCGTCGGCGTCGTCGTCCTCTTCCGCTTCCCGCTTCTTGGCGTCCTCCATGGCCTGCATCGCCTTCGTGCCCTCGCCGTCCTCGGCGTACAGCGAGCGGGTGATGTACGACTGCTGACCGATCCGGAACAGGTTGGAGGTGGCCCAGTAGAGGACGAGGCCGGCCGGGAACAGGAAGCTCCAGATGCCGGACATCAGCGGCAGGATCCGCAGGAGCTGCTGCTGGGTGCGCTGCTGGGGCGTCGGGTCGTCCGGCACGGCCCCACGCCGAGACGAGATCTGCCGCTGCTGGTAATAGGAGGAGAGCACCACGAAGAGGATGAGCAGCAGGTAGGGGATCGAGGTGAAGACGTTGTCGAGCAGGACGTCCCACGCCCTGGCCGACAGGTCGAAGGGACCGAACCCGATCTCGGTCTGCTCCGACAGGCTCACGTAGAGCTCGGAGTCCTTGTCGAGGTATTGCGGGTCGAACTTCTCGGCGTCGGCCGGATCGGCGGTGATGCCGGTACTGAGCTCCTGGGCCCGCTGCGACAGCGTGTAGTAGGGCAGATCGGACACCCGCCGCGACAGTCCCCGCAGCACGTTGAACAGCAGCAGGAAGACCGGGAGCTGGGCCAGCATCGGCAGGCAGCCGCCGACCGGGTTGACGCCGTTGGCCTGGTAGAGGGCCATCATCTCCTGGTTCATGGCCTGACGGTCGTCGCTGCCCTTGTACTTCTTCTGCAGCGCCTTCAGCTCGGGCTGGAGCTGGGTCATCTTGATGGTCGAACGGGTCGCCTTCAGGGTCAACGGCATCAGCAGGACCATCACCGCGAAGGTGAGCAGGATGATGGCGACGCCATAGGAGCCACCGACGACCGGAAGCGAGTAGAAGAAGGCGAGGAGGGCCGAGACGGCTTCGAGGCTGACGTCGGTGATCTGGGTGAACATGGCTCAGGTCCTCTCGGGCTCGTCGCCGGGGGCGGGCGCGACCTGCTCGGGCGGGTGCTGGTGAACGTGGCAGGTGTGATCGTGGTTGCGGCGACGGCGCTCGCCCGGCTGGGGAACCGGGTCGAAGCCGAACGAGCCGAACGGGTGGCAGCGGCTCAGGCGGCGCAGACCGAGCCAGATCCCCCGGCCGAGGCCATGGACCTCGATCGCTTCGGCGGTATAGGCCGAGCAGGTGGGGATGTACCGGCAGCGCGGCATGCGAGCGACCGAGGTCAGCCGGTACAGCTCGATGGCCTTGAGGGCAGCCCGGGTGATCGGACCACGGCGGGGCGCGTCGCCAGCCTGACCGCCCGACCCGACGCCCGGCTCTCCCGGATCGGCGTCGACGGCGGGCAGGCTGGCCGTCATCGTCCGACGCCGGCCGGGTCGACGGGGTCGAGCCGGTCGACCAGCTCGTCGAAGCACGACTCGATGTCGGCGACGAGCTGACGGTAGGGAGCGACCAGGGCGACGGGTGAGGCACCGACGAGGAAGGCGCCGGCCAGCCGCCCGGAGCGCTCGGGGGTGAGTCGCTGCCAGGCGTCGACGAACGCGGCCCGGAGGCGGCGTCGGCCCCGGTTGCGGGCGACGGCGTTGCCGAACGCCCGGCTGATGGCAAACGCGACCTGTGGGCCCGGCGCGTCGGCGCCGAGCCGCTCGGGCGGCAGGTGGTTCAGCCGGACCACACCGTGACGGACCCGGAGGCCCTCACGTCGGAAGTCGGCGAACGTACGACGGCGTTCGACCGACGAGATCACGCACTCAGGCGATGGCGGCCCTTGGCCCTGCGGGCCTTGAGCACGGCCCGACCGGCGCGGGTCGAGGCCCGGGCCCGGAACCCGTGCTTGCGGGCTCGCTTCAGGTTGTTGGGCTGAAAGGTTCGTTTCACGGGACCATCTCCGGTCGCTCGGGTGTCGTGTCGGGCCTCGGCCGGATCGCGGCACCGCAGGCCCAGCCTCTCCGGGCTCGACCCGGCTCGGCCGGCGGCCGATGGCAAGCGGGGGAGAGGGCTCGTGGGTGTCGGACGTGGGGTGGTGACCGAATCACGGCACCATGCACCACGCCGCTACGGGTCAAGGCTAACGTTCGGTCGCTGCGGTGCCACCCGCGGTGGCCGAACCTCGCGCTCTCCATGGTTCGGCTGGCTCCACGCGATCTTTTCCACAGACGCGGGTGGAGGCCGGCCGCGGTCGCTGCTAGCGTGACCGACTCAGCGAACGACCCACGACGACTTCGATGGGTTGGGTGCATGCTAGGAAGGGACTGCGGGCGATCGGGGCCAGGTTGTCACACGGCAACCGGGGTCACGTAGCTTCGCCTTTTTGGCATCTGTGGATAAATCTGTGGGAACTGGGGAGAAAGGCCCCGGTCCGTGGCACGAATCCCCGGTTCCGGATGACGGCGGCCTCCGGCCTCTCCACACCGTCTCTGCAACCCCGTTCTCAACACCCGGTCGATGTCAGCGTCCAGTCAACCAACCACAATCCGCTTCGCCGCACCCGGTGCCACCGGCGTCCACCACCGGCCCCGGATCGAGCCGGTCAACCGGCGGAGCACCGGGGTGGCGCCGTGGCACTAGCGGCCGACGAGCTCTGGATCACCGCCGCCGAGCTGCTGCGCAGCCAGGTGTCGGACGGCGTCTGGCAGAGCACCTTCGCCCAGGTTTCCCCGCTCGACCTGAGCGACGACACCTTCACCCTGGCCCTGCCGAACGGCATCATCCGTGATCGGCTCGACGGACGCTATCGACCCCTCGTCGAGGATGCGGTCAACGAGGCCGCCGGCCGCGAGCTCCGCCTCGACTTCCACCTGGTCGAGCCGACCCTGTTCGACGCCGACACGATCGACCTGACCGGCGAGCCGAACGGCACGCTGGCCGGCGTCGCCACCGGCTCGACGACCACCACCACCGGGGCGCTGCTCGACGATCTCGGCCTCGACGGCGGCAACGGCGGTGACGGGCCCACCCACCACGATCAGGGCCGTCGCGGGGCCGGCATCGATGCGCCGCTCGACGGCGACCAGACCAACCGCTACACGTTCAAGAGCTTCGTCACCGGCCCGTCCAACCGGTTCGCCATCGCCGCCGCCCTGTCGGTGGCCGAGCGACCAGGCGGGTCCTACAACCCGCTGTTCATCTACGGGTCGGCCGGGCTCGGCAAGACGCACATCCTGCGGGCCATCGAGCACTTCATCAACGAGGTCGAGCCCCAGCGCAAGGTGCTGTACGTCTCCACCGAGACCTTCCTCAACGAGTTCGTCGACTCGATCAGGAACTCGTCCGGCAACGACTTCAAGCGTCGCTACCGCCAGATCGACGTGCTCCTGGTCGACGACATCCAGTTCATCGAGGGCAAGGACCGGCTCCAGGAGGAGCTGTTCCACACCTTCAACGACCTGTACGGGGCCAACCGGCAGATCGTGCTGTCGTCCGATCGCCCGCCAGACGCCATCCCGACGCTCGAGGAGCGGCTCAAGAGCCGATTCATGATGGGGCTGCTGACCGACATCCAGCCGCCCGACATCGAGACCAGGATGGCGATCCTGCGCAAGAAGGCCGATCGAGAGCAGATCAACCTGCCGAACGACGTCTCCGAGTTCATCGCCGCCAACATCACCAACAACATCCGTGAGCTCGAGGGCGCGTTGAACAAGGTGACGGCCTTCGCCAAGCTCAACGGCGAGCCGATGACCACCGCACTGGCCCAGCAGGTGCTCGGCGACTTCATCGCCGATCGCCAGCCCCGACCGATCACGGTCGACATGATCCTCGACGCCACCGTCGACCAGTTCGGGTTCTCCAAGGAGGAGCTGATCGGCAAGTCACGGCGCCGGCCACTGGTGATCGCCCGCCAGATGGCGATGTACGTCACCCGAGAGCTGACCGACCTCTCCTTCCCGCTGATCGCCCGCGAGTTCGGCGGCCGAGATCACACCACCGTCATGCACGCCTGCGACAAGATCTCGGCCCTCATGAAGGAGCGGTCGCAGATCTACAACCACGTGATGGCGCTCGACAAGGCCGTTCGCAGCCAAGCACATGCTGGGGATATCTAGTGGAAAACCTCGGCCGGTCGTGTGGAGCTCCGGTGCAGGTGACTGTGCATTCCCCTGTGCACCACCACCGGGCACCGGTGGACGGCGCCGGCATCGTCCACAGTCGCCGATCGGGCCATCGATTGCGCTGGGGACGAACCACCACCCCCTCTGGATGACGAAACCGGCCCTGACCAGGCGAAACGCCGGTCCATCCACAATCCACAGCCCTACTACCCCTACCTCCGATCTGAATACACCCACGAGTCTTGGTTGCGGACAACCCGCTTCGGGACCTTCCCGAGACCACTTGTCACCCCGTCCGTTTCCGGGCATGGTTAGCGTGCTTGGAGCCTCCCCGATCCACCGGCCCGGCTGACCAGCCGCCACCCCCCAACTTGCCACCCCCAATGTGAGAGTGTCGCCATGAAGTTCCGTTGCGAAAGAGACGTCATCGTCGAGGCGCTCGGCATCGCCGGGCGGGCCGTGAGCGGGCGGGGCGGCATGCCCGGTCTGTCCGGCGTTCGGGCCGAGCTGGCCGGCGATGCCCTCACCCTGACCGGGAGCGATCTCGACCTCACGATCTCGATCACGGTCACCGTCTCGGGTGAATCGGACGGGGTCGCCGTCATCCCGGCCCGGCTGGCCACCGACATCGTGCGGGCCCTGCAGCCCGGTGCCGTGTCGTTCGCCGCGGCAGACGAATCGCTCAGCATCGCCTCCGGTCGCTCCGAGTTCAGCATCCGCCTCATCGCCGGCGACGAGTTCCCCCAGCAGGCCGAGCCCAGTCCCGAGTCGGTGTCGTTGGCCTCGGCCCAGTTGGCCGAGGCGCTCAAGCAGGTCGTGCCCGCGGCCAGCGGCGACGACTCCCGACCGATCCTGACCGGCGTGCTGCTGGCGGCCGAGTCCGGCGGGCTCCGCCTGGTCGCCACCGACTCGTTCCGGCTGGCCATGCGTGACGTCGCCGGGGTCTCGGTGCTCGACGAGGGCCAGAGCGTGCTGATCCCGTCGCGGGCCCTCGGCGAGCTCAACCGGATCCTCGGCCAGGGCGAGACCGTCGAGCTGCGGCTGGGCGAGCGCGAGGCCAGCTTCACCGTCGGCGACGTCCGGCTGGTCACCCGCCTGATCGAGGGCGACTTCCCGAACTATCGCGGCCTGATCCCCGACTCGCATCCCAACACCCTCTCCGTCGACCGGGGTGAGCTGCTCGACGCGCTTCGCCGGGTTCGGCTGCTCGCCCGCGAGTCGACGCCGATCCGGCTGGAGATCGCCGACGGCGGCGTCGAGCTGGTGGCCATCACCCAGGACGTCGGCACCGCGAGGGAGAGCGTCGAGGGTGCCTACGAGGGGTCGGATCTCACCGTCGCCTTCAATCCCCAGTTCCTGATGGAGGGCATCGAGGTCGCCTCGGGCGACCGGATCACCCTGGCCACGATCGACGAGCTGAAGCCGGCGGTGGTTCGCGGCGTCGACGCCGAGGACTTCCTGTACCTGATCATGCCGGTCCGGGTGTCCTGACCCGCCCGGGTCTGGCTCGCTCGCCGCGTCGCCCAACCGGCCCCGTCCGTGCGCATCTCCCGGCTCTGGCTCAGCGACTTCCGCAGCTACACCGAGCTGGAGCTCACCCTCCACGATGGCCTGACGGCCATCGTCGGCCCGAACGGGGTCGGCAAGACCAACCTGCTCGAGGCGATCGGTCTGCTGGCCACGCTGAAGTCGTTCCGCGGGGCGCCGACCGACAGCCTGATCCGGCGGGGGGCCGAGCGGGCGGTGGTCCGGGCCGAGGGGGTCCGCGACGATCGTGAAGTCCTGATCGAGCTGGAGCTGGGGGCCAAGCGGACCAGGGCCCAGGTCAATCGGCAGCGCCTGCAGCGGGCCCGTGATCTGCTCGGGGCGCTGCGGATCACGGTGTTCGCCCCCGACGACCTGGCCCTCGTGAAGGAGGGTCCCGCGCTGCGCCGCGGCTACCTCGACGACGTGGCCGTTGCGGTCGATCCTCGCTTCGATGCCGAGCTGCGAGACCTCGACCGGGTCGTCCGACAGCGCAACGCACTGCTCCGTCAGTCGCACGGGCGGCTCGACGAGGGCAGCGAGGCCACCCTGGAGGTGTGGGACGCCAAGCTGGCCGAGATCGGCGGTGTGGTGACCGAGCGCCGCCAGGAGTTGGCGACCCAGATCCTGCCCCACATCGAGCGGGCCTACGAGCTGCTGGCCGGCAAGCCGGTCCCGGTCGACGCCCACTACGAGCGGTCGTGGTCGCAGCCGACGCTGGCCCAGGCACTGCTGGCCGAGCGCGACACCGACGTGCGTCGTGGGGTGACGTCGGTCGGCCCGCACCGCGACGAGCTGGTGCTGACTCTCGACGGGCTCTCGGCCAGGACCGAGGCCTCCCAGGGGGAGCAGCGCACGTTGGCCCTGGCCCTCCGGCTGGCCGGGCACCTGCTGGTGACCGACGTCGTCGGCGAGCCGCCGCTGCTCCTGCTCGACGACGTGCTGTCCGAGCTCGATCCCGACCGCTCGACCGCCCTGCTGAGCAACCTGCCGCCCGGCCAGACGGTGATCACGTCGGCGTCGGACCTGCCGTCGGACGCCGTGCCCGACCGCCTCCTCCGCTTCGGCGCCGACGACGGCGCGTCTCGCTCGGCCCCGCCTGACGGCGGAGGGTCGTCGTCGACGGTCGAGGAGTGACGACGATGCCCCGGCGGTTCGACGGACGCGACGACGAGGACGACGACGACCTGCGCGCCCGCCTCGCCGCTTCGCCGGAGCCGAGCCGGCTGAAGGAGCCGCTGGAGCAGCTCGTTCGCAACCTCGGCGCGCCGCCGGTTTCGATCCTGACCCGGCTGGGGGAGCGGTGGCCCGATCTGGTCGGTCCGGCGCTGGCCGAGGTGACCCGCCCGGTCGAGCTGGTCGACGGCACGCTCACCGTCGCCTGTTCGGACGGGGCCGTCGCCGCCCAGGTGTCGTGGATGGAGGCCCAGGTCCGCGATCGGTTCGACGAGGTGTTCGGGGCGGGTCAGCTCGAGCGGGTCCGGACCAGGGTCGACCGCTGAGCCCACGCCCGTGTCGAGCGGTCGTCGCCACCAAAACTCCGCTTGCCGAGCGGGCTTCGGCCGTCGCCCAGGACCGGGGCCTCCGTCGGTTGGCGTGGTCGGAACTGCTAGACTGGATAGGCCGTGAGTGCGGCGGATCCCGGTCGGATTGTGGGCCCAGATCCGAGCCCGCTCAGGCCCGGGTCTCGGGCCGACGCCCGACCTGTCCAGCCGGCCGAACGGAACTGTCTGTCGATGGCAACGAATTCCACCAATGATCCACAGGATGCCCCCAGCGACTACGGGGCTGCCTCGATCCAGGTCCTGGAGGGTCTCGAGGCCGTGCGCAAGCGGCCTGGCATGTACATCGGCTCCACCGGCCCGACCGGCCTCCACCACCTCGTGTGGGAAATTGTGGATAACGCTGTGGATGAAGCCATGGCGGGGTATTGCGACCGGATCGACGTCGCCGTCAGGACCGACGGGAGCGTCCAGGTCGTCGACAACGGGCGTGGCATCCCGGTCGGCATGCACCCCAAGTACGAGGACATGTCGGCCGCCGAGGTGGTGCTCACCGTGCTGCACGCCGGCGGCAAGTTCGGCGACGGCGGCTACAAGGTGTCCGGCGGCCTGCACGGCGTCGGCGTTTCGGTCGTCAATGCGCTGTCGACCCGGGTCGAGGTCGACATCGACCGTGACGGCAAGCGCCACTCGATGTCGTTCGTCGACGGCGGCACCATCGACCAGAAGCTGACCGTCGTCGGTGACGCCCCGACCGAGAACGGTGCCGGCTCGGCTCCGCGGACCGGCACCACGGTCCGGTTCTGGCCCGATCCCTCCATCTTCAAGGAGGGCACCGAGTTCCGCACCCAGACCCTGGTCGACCGGTTCCAGATGATGGCGTTCCTCAACGCCGGGCTCGAGTTCCACATCCTCGACGAGCGCGACCCCGACTTCGAGGAGGTCGTGCTTCGCTACGACGGCGGCATCAAGGACTTCGTCACCCACCTCAACGCCTCGAAGGAGGCGCTGTTCGAGCAGGTCGGCCACTACGACGAGGAGGGTGACGGCGAGGCCGTCGAGGTCGCCTTCTCGTGGAACACCGGCTACCAGACCGACGGCATCCACAGCTTCGCCAACGGCATCAACACGATCGAGGGCGGGATGCACGAGCAGGGCTTCCGCTCGGCGCTGACCCGCACGGTCAATCTGTACGCCAAGGAGAAGGGCCTCCTCCGGGAGAACGACGACAACCTCCAGGGCGAGGACATCCGCGAGGGCCTGACCGCGATCATCTCGGTCCGGGTGGTCGAGCCCCAGTTCGAGGGCCAGACCAAGTCGAAGCTCGGCAACGTGTCCGTCCGCTCGCTCGTCGAGAAGGCGACCAACGACAAGCTCAAGGAGTGGTTCGAGGAGAACCCCCGGGAGGCCAAGGCGGTGGTCACCAAGGCAACCAACGCGGCCAAGGCCCGCATCGCCGCCTCGCAGGCCAGGCAGACGATCCGTCGCAAGTCGGCGCTCGACGGCGCCGGCCTGCCGGGCAAGCTGGCCGACTGCCAGTCGAAGGACCCAGGCGAGTCCGAGCTGTACATCGTCGAGGGCAACTCGGCCGGTGGCTCGGCCAAGGAGGCCCGCGACCCACGCACGATGGCGATCCTGCCGATCCGGGGCAAGATCCTCAACGTCGAGCGGGCCCGCATCGACCGGATGTTCAAGAACACCGAGATCATCTCCCTGATCCAGGCCATCGGCGCCGGGTTGGGCGAGGAGTTCGACCTCGAGAAGGCCCGCTACCACAAGATCATCCTGCTTGCCGACGCCGACGTCGACGGCAGCCACATCCGCACGCTGCTGCTCACCTTCTTCTTCCGCCAGATGCGCCCGCTGGTCGAGGCCGGCTACATCTACATCGCCCAGCCGCCGCTGTACTCGACCGAGTCGGGGCGGTCGAAGGTCTACCTGAAGGACGACGCCGCCCGCGACGCCTACCTGGCCGACCACCCCAACGCCGAGTTCCAGCGCTTGAAGGGCCTCGGCGAGATGGACGCCGAGGAGCTGTGGGAGACCACGATGGACCCCGAGCGCCGCACGCTGCTGCAGGTCACGGCCCAGCAGGCCGCCATCGCCGACGAGGTGTTCGCCGTGCTCATGGGCGACGACGTCGAGTCACGCAAGCACTTCATCCAGACGAATGCGGATGACGTGCGCTTCCTCGACATCTGACGCCGAGGGGACGGTCACCCTCCTCGTTGTGGCTGCAGGTCTGCTCGGAAACGGGCAGGATCACGGTCCAGAACGCCGGCGGGCGCCGGCCGGACGAGCGTCCGCCGCCAGCCGTGCCGGCCGCCGACCGGTCGGCGCACCAGCTGCAGCCGCAGCCCGGAGGAGGCGGCCACGTTCAGCAACATGGTCGCGCTCCCCGCGATCTGGAGCGGGCTGCTGACATCGGGAACGGCATAGCTGGCGAGACCGCCGGCCAGGAAGCAGCACGCCGCCAGGGCGGTCAGGACCAGCGACCTGGTCGGCGGCGCCGGCGCAACCACACCGAACTGCGGTCGGTTCGATCGGTCCGCCGGTTGTCGGCTTGGGCGGGGCCGACGCTGTACCGGCTCGTGCGGGGCTCCGGCGTCGAGACGGTGGAGCGTGGTCGGGTGGTCGCCCTGGTGCGGCATGGGTCGGTGGCTTCCTGGCTGCGATCGACGGGTCTCGGCGGCGTGTCTCGAACCAGACGGCGCCCCGCGAGCCCAGATACCGAACAGTCTGCGCGCCGGGCCGCCGCCCGTCTCCGCTGATGCAGGGTGGGCCGTTGCGGCTGACCGGAGCGTCTCGCCGGTACACTAGGAAGGTGCCGAACCGACCACTTGGCAGCTGCACATGAGCGATCAGGCGCCTCCAACCGAGGAGGAGGGTGACCAGCCCGACCGTGGCCCCGACGACAGTGTCGAGCCGATCGAGATCCAGAACGAGATGGAGCAGTCCTTTCTCGAGTATGCGATGTCGGTCATCATCGCCCGGGCCCTGCCAGACGCCCGCGACGGGCTCAAGCCGGTCCACCGCCGGATCCTCTGGTCGATGTTCGACGCCGGGCACCGTCCCGACCGTGGCCACGTCAAGTGCGCCACCGTCGTCGGCGACGTCATCGGCAAGTACCACCCCCACGGCGACACCGCGATCTACGACTCGCTGGTCCGCATGGGTCAGGACTTCTCGCTCCGGCACACGCTGATCGACCCCCACGGCAACTTCGGCTCGCCAGACGATCCGCCGGCCGCCTACCGCTACACCGAGTGCCGGTTGACCAGCCTGGCCATGGAGCTGCTGGCCGACATCGACGAGGACACCGTCGACTTCGCCCCCAACTTCGACGGCAAGCACTCCGAGCCCGAGGTCCTGCCGGCCCGGTTCCCCAACCTGCTGGTCAACGGCTCGCAGGGCATCGCGGTCGGGATGGCCACCAACATCCCGCCCCACAACCTGCAGGAGACGGTCGACGCCGCCATCCACCTGATCGACAACCCCGACTCGACGCCGGACGAGCTGATGGAGTTCGTCAAGGGTCCCGACTTCCCCACCCGGGCTCAGATCCTCGGGCGGGTCGGCATCCGTGACGCCTACCGGACCGGGCGTGGCTCGGTGCGGATGCGGGCGGTGGCCGAGATCGTCGAGACCCGCACCGGCGGCCACCAGATCGTGGTCACCGAGGTCCCGTACCAGACGTCGGTCGACCAGATCGCCCGCAAGACCGCCGAGCTGGTCGAGCGGGGCGACGTCACCGGCATCCGGGAGATCCGCAACGAGTCGGCCAAGGGCAAGCTGCGGCTGGTGTTCGAGCTGAAGCGTGACGCCAACGCCCTGGTCGTGCTCAACAACCTCTACAAGCACACGCCGATGCAGTCGACGTTCTCGGTCAACATGGTGGCCCTCGTCGACGGCGTGCCCCGCACCCTGAACCTGCGGGAGCTGCTCGTCGCCTACGTCGAGCACCAGCGTGACGTGCTCCGCCGTCGGAGCGAGGAGCGGCTGCGCAAGGCCAACGACCGGGCCCACATCCTCGAGGGACTCATCAAGGCGCTCGACGTCATCGACGAGATCATCGCCACCATCCGGGCGTCCGAGGATCGTCCGGCGGCCCGCGAGGCCCTGATGGCGGAGCCGTTCGAGTTCTCGCAGGTGCAGGCCAACTTCATCCTCGACCTGCCGCTCGGCCGCCTCACCCGGCTGGCCCGCATCGAGCTCGAGGAGGAGCTGGCCGAGCTGCGCCAGACGATCGAGTACCTGGAGGGCCTGCTGGCCGATCCGGCCAAGCTCGACGCGGTCATCAAGGAGGAGATGGCGGCCATCGCCGCCGAGCACGCCACCCCCCGGCAGACCGAGCTGGTGCCCGACCCCGGCGAGCTCGACATCGAGGACCTGATCGACGACGAGGACCTCGTGGTCACGCTGTCGTCGAGCGGGTACATCAAGTCGGTGTCGGCCGAGGAGTTCCGCACCCAGGGTCGCGGCGGACGGGGGGTCAGCGCAGCCAAGCTGAAGGACGACGACGACGATCTCGTCACCCAGCTGCTGCACACGTCGGCCCACGCCTACCTGCTGTTCTTCTCCAACCGCGGTCGGGTGTACCGGATCAAGGCCCACGAGATCCCGGTCACCGGGCGGACCTCGCGGGGTACGGCGCTGGTCAACCTGCTGCCGCTCGAGGGTGACGAGGCGATCCAGACGATCATCGACACCCGCGACTACGAGACCAACCGGTTCCTCTTCTTCGCCACCCGCCAGGGCCGGGTGAAGAAGACGCTGTTCACCGCCTACGACTCGTCGCTCAAGGCCGGCCTGATCGCCATCAAGCTCAACGACGGTGACGAGCTGGTCTCGGTGGTGCCGACCAACGGCGAGGACGACATCTTCCTCACCTCCCGCCGTGGTCAGGCGCTGCGGTTCTCCGAGCAGGACGTGCGACCGATGGGGCGGACGGCGGCCGGTGTGGTCGGCATGAAGTTCCGCGAGGGCGATGCCCTCGTCAGCTGCGACGTGTTCTCCGAGGCCGAGGGCACCGAGTTCCTCGTCGTGACCAGCGAGGGCTTCGGCAAGCGGGTCGGGCCGGATCAGTTCTCGCGCAAGAAGCGGTCGGGGCTCGGCGTTCGGGCCATCGGCGTCAACGAGCGCAAGGGCGAGGTCATCGGCGCGATGTTCGTCGCCCCCGACGACGAGATCATGCTCGTGTCGTCCGGCGGGGTGATCATCCGCACGATGGTCGACGACATCTCGATCCAGGGCCGTGACGCCACCGGGGTCACGGTGATGAGCCTCGGCGACGGCGAGCGGGTGGCGGCGCTGGCCCGCCTGTTCGTGGTCGACGAGGACGACGACCGTTCCGACGCCACCGATCCCTCCGATGTGGCGCCCGGCGATTCCGGTGGAGGCTCGGCGAGCCACGTCACCGGTGATATCGCCGACGCTGCGGCCGCCAACGGCGACGTGCAATCCGACAACGGTGACACCCCGGGCGACGGTGGAACCGGCGACGACGCAAACGGCTCCGGCTGACGACGGCCGTCGTCCCGATCGGGGCGACGACCGGCATCGTCGTCCGGAGCCGAGCATCACACCTCGCAGCGCACTGCTGCCGACGACCGGCGAGCAGGAGCACACACGTGGACGAGGATCGACGACGGCTCGTGGCCGATCGCGCCCGGAGGGCGCGGCAGCGAGCGCCGGCGCGGGATCCGGATCGGTGGCGGGCGTCGCCGTGGCGGTCGGAGCGGGGGTCGGCGGTTCCCGTGGCGGCCGTCGCCCTCGGGGTGACGGCGCTCGCACTCGGGTTGTTGATGGTGTCGGCCGAGGTACGGGTCCGTCAGGCTCGGGTGCAGTGGGCGGCCGATGCCGCGGCGCTGGCGGCCGCGGCGGAAGTGGTGGCGGGACCGGCCGACGGGGGTTCGCGAGCGGTCGCAGCTGCGACCGAGCTGGCCGAGGCGAACGGAGCCAGGCTGCTCTCGATCACCGTTGTCGGGTCGGACCCGGCCGGCGCCGACGTTCCCGGGATGGGAAGTACAACGGGAGTCGGCGCGTCGGCGGCGATCTCGCCTACCGTGGTGGTCGAGGTGGCGTCGGGCCGGCTGCGAGCCAGCGCCGGGGCCGCCCGATACGCCGTCGTCACCCCGTGAATCCGCCAGACGAGGGGTGTGGATTGCCTCCCGGCCTGACCATCTTCCGTCACGATCCTGCCATAGACTCGGGGACTGTATGAGCGCTGAGGACAACCCGCCGGCCGGTCAGGCCGACATCGGTGAGGCGCTCGTCGCTGCCCTCGGGTTCGAGCCGACCGAGGGCATCAAGCAGGGTCGCAAGGGATCGACGGCCACGTCCGGTGACGGCGGACCCGGTGGCCAGGGCGGCCGGTCCAATGCGGGCCAGCGACGCTCGAAGAAGTCCCGCCGCAAGAACCGCTCCGGTGGCGCTGCGTCCGATCGAGCCCGCTCGACGTCCGGCAACGGTGACACCGCCGAGTTCGACATCGTCGGCAGCGGCCCAGCGCCCCCGACCGAGCTGGCCGCCGTCGATGTCGAGGCCGCCGCCGTCGACGCCGACGCTGCACAGGCCGCGGTCGACGAGGCCGTCGTGCAGGGGGTCAAGTCGGCCCTCGACGACATCAAGTCGGCGGCCAAGCCCGCCGTGTCCGACCGCTCGAAGATCATCGTCGGGGGTAGCGAGGACGACCTGGAGGACGGCTGGGTCTCGGTCGAGGCCAGGGCCGACGATCGCTCGACCAATGGGGAGGCCACCGGCGAGTCGGCCGACGGGGACGCGGCCGGCGACGTCACCACAGCCGATCCCGCCACCTCAGCCGACGGGATCCTGACCGACGCAACCGAGACCGCCGAGATCTCCGGCGCCGGCGTCGATCTGACCGAGTCGTCGTCCTCGTCCGACGGCGATGGGTCCGACGGCGATGGGTCCGACGAGCCGGGTGACCGGTCGGAGCCACGAGCCGACGCTGGTGGGTCGGCGGAGGATGCAACCGTCGAGATCGCGCCAGACGGTGCCGCCGCCGACCACGCTGATGGCGCCACGTCGACGACGGTCGACGGCACCGATGCACCCGTCGGGTCGGACGGTTCCGAGGGTTCCGATGGGCCCGACGGTGGCGGCTCGTCCGCCGACGAGACGACCCTCGACGGTCCGCCCGTCGGTGCTGCCGTGCCGGCCGGGATGGCCGAGCCCGAGCCCGAGGCGTCGATCGCTGCGTCGGTGGCCATGGCCGACACGGTCGCGGTGACCGGCGAGCTCGATCGTCTGACGGTCGACGAGGCCCTGGCCGAGGCCGGCCTGGCGCCGTCGGCGACCACATCGACGGCGGCCCCGCCCGGGCCGTCGGTTCCGGCGGTGCCAGCCGAGGTCACGCCGGGCATGGCGGTGCCGTCGGCCCCGCCGATCGTCGGCGAGGCACCGTCCAACCGGGCCCCCGAGCTCGACCGACCCGACGCCCATCCCGCACACACCGGTGAGATCAGCCGCGTCGAGACCCGCGACGACGAGATCCAGGCGGCCCGGCTCGAGGCCGAGTCCCGGGCGCGAGAGGCCGGACGTGAGGTCTTCAAGCGAGGGTCGTGGATCAACCTGTTCCGCCGGTCACGGCGACTGCAGTCCCGCAAGGTGCGGCGGGTGGTCCGCCACATCGATCCGTGGTCGGTGCTGACGTTCTCGGTGCTGTTCCACCTGTGTGTGTTCGCCGCGCTGCTGCTGGCCAGCGTGCTGGTGTGGAACGCAGCCGAGGCGGCGGGCACGATCGAGGACCTCGAGGGCTTCATCCTGGAGTTGGGCGACTACGAGACGTTCGAGATCAAGGGCGACGTGGTGTTCCGGGCCGCCGTGGCGATCGCCGGGATCCTGACCCTGGCGTCGTCGGTGCTGCTCGTGCTGTTGACCGTGGTCTTCAACCTGATCTCGGATCTGGTCGGCGGGATCCGCATGACCGTGATCGAGGAGGAGACGGTCAGGGTGCGGCGCCGCAAGGCCCAGCCCGAGGTCGACGCGTCGGTGGGATAGTCGGTAGCCGTCGGGCCGGCCGCCCGATAGCGTTGTGTCCTCCGGGGCTATAGCTCAGTTGGTTAGAGCGCACCCCTGATAAGGGTGAGGTCACAAGTTCAACTCTTGTTAGCCCCACGTGAGAAACCCGCTCCAGCAGCGGGTTTTTTGTGTCCGAACGCTCACCGACCCTTCCGCCGGTCGGTGCTGCTGGCCCGATTGCTGGCCCATGACTGTGTGCTGTTCCGGTTCATCGTCGACCGGTCGGCCGCGGACGGTGGGGTGACGGTTCTGTGCCGGAGCGGGTGTCGTGCCGGCGCTGACGGTTGTGCGGTTCCTGCCCGTGGCCGGCGATGAGAACGATCAGTGCGATCGAGCTCGGCAGGGTGACGCGAGAGCTCCGGAGTTGCGCGGCGCTATGCAGTGTTGGCCATGGCTTGTGGGTCTGTGGCGCCGGCGTTGGTGGTGGCCCAGCTTCGGGGGGAGTGGCCGAACTGGCGTTTGAACTCTCGGCTGAATTGTGAGGCGTTGGTGTAGCCGACTCGTCTTGCTGCGGTGCCGATGTCGGTGCCGTTGGCGATGAGCATGGCGGCGTCGTTGAGTCGGAGGGTCTTGAGGTACTTCAGTGGGGACAGCGTGGTTGTCGTTTTGAAGTGGCGGTCGAATGCGGCTCGGCTCATGCCGGCTTGGTCGGCGAGGTCGTCGATCGCGAGGGGTTGGTCGAGGTTGTTGCGCATGAACGTCAAGACGTTGCTCAGGTCTGACGCGGGGCCGCCGAGGTGGTGGCGGATCGAGGGTCCGGCGGGTCCTCGCAGGACGGCGTAGAGCAGTTCGCGGAGTCGGCCGGGCCCCAGGAGATCGATGTCGATCGGGGAGTCGAGCAGGTCGAGCGCGCGGTCGAGTGCGGTGGTGAATCGGTTGTCCCACCGTGTGACGGTGAGGCCGGCGACGTCGTCGGTCGGCGGCGGGGGCTCGGGGGTGATGGACCGAAGCTGCACGACGAGCTCGGTCATGGTTCGTGACTGCAGGTTGATGAGCGCGCCCAACACGGGTTCGTCGGGGGACGCATGGCGGATCTCGGCCTCGACCGGTGTTGGCATGGTGGCAGTCAGGTAGTGGCCTGCTGCGTAGGTGTGGGTGTGGGTCCCGAGATACGCGTGCTTCGCGCCCCGTGCGATGACGCACAGGCTCGGGTCGTAGACCCCGGCGACCCGGGCCACGGGTTCGGACATGCGGAAGAGCTGCACGCCATCGAGGGGCGTCGACACTGGGCCGTCGTGGGGCACGTGGCTGGCGATCTTGGCGGCGATGTCGCTGGGTGTCGTCACGACTGCTCCGATGCGTCTGAGGGGATTGTGCAACTAAACGAGGCCAAGCAGGGTATTCGGCTGCCCTGACGAGGTCTAGCGTAAAGAACGTTCAAGCACATGGCAAGACGGCATGAGCCCTACAGCCACGCAACCAACCTCCCCAAGAATGGAGTTCTGATGACCACGGAGCGAGTGACCTTCACGTCGTTCGGCGTCGACCTCGTCGGCGATCTCTACCTCCCCGACGACTTCGACGAGACCAAGGCCTACAAGGCCATCGTGCTGGCCAGCCCGTTCCCGCAGGTGCGGGGCCAGGTCATGGCCACCTACGGGCCCGAGATGGCGGCACGTGGGTTCGTCGCCCTCGGCTTCGACTACCTCGGCATGGGTGACTCGCCGGCCCTGCCCGGCGAGCACATGAAGTCGCGCTACATGTTCCGCCTGATCGAGAACACCTGGGACGCGGTCTCGTATCTCGGGACGCTTCCCTTCGTCGACGAGATCTACGGACTCGGGGTCTGTCAGGGGGGCTCGATCATCGCCTCGGCCGCGGTGACCGATCACCGCATCAAGAAGATCGCCACCGTCTCGGGCATGATGGCCGCCGACCAGTTCCAGTGGACCGACCGGGCCATGGTCGATCAGATGATCGCCGCGGCGAACGCCTCGAGGCAGAAGATGTACGAGACCGGCGAAGCCGACCTCGCCTGGCCCATCGTGCTCAACGACTCGATGACCCTCGAGGAGTTCGTCGCCACCGGAGTCCCGATGGCCGACGAGACCTACGGCTACTACGGCAAGGACGGTTTCGCCGGGCCGGGGACGATCCCGAACTTCACGACCCAGCACATCGGCGACCAGGCGATGCAGTCGCTCATCTCGATCGGTGAGCACTACGCCGACAAGATCACGCAGCCGACGCTCGTGATCTACAGCACCGGGGCCCACACGAGCGTGTGCTCGGTCAACTTCGTGGACAAGCTGACCAACGATCCGGAGGTCATCACCTTCGAGCAGTTCGGCCACGTCGACTTCTACTACAAGCCCGACGCGGTGAAGGCCTCGACCGACGCCGTCGCCGAGTTCTTCAACAAGTAGCGGCCGGGCCGCCCGCTCATCCACGAGTCCCGAACGGCGGCGGCGTCGAAACGGCGCCGCCGCCCTACCACCGCAAACCCCAGCACCGCGCCGACGAGGAGACCATGAACAACCACGAGAACATCCCTGACCTCGCCGGCAAGGTGGCGATCGTCACCGGCTCCAACAGTGGCACCGGCTACGGGATTGCGTCTCACCTCGCCAAGCACGGCTGCACGGTGATCATGGCGTCACGCAACGAAGCGAAGCTGCAGGAGGCACGATCTCGACTTCTCGGCGAGGTGCCCGGCGCCGATCTCCGTCTCGAGATCGTCGATCTCGCCGACCTCGACAGCATCAGGCGCTTCTGCGATCGCATCACCGGCGAGTACGACAAGGTCGACTTCCTGGCGAACAACGCTGGCGGCGGCCCGTCCCACTTCATGACGACCGATGACGGTCTCGAGGGTCAGATGGCCGTCAACTACTTCGGTCACGTCGCACTCACGATCCAGCTGCTGCCGGTCCTGAGAGATGGGAGCCGCGTCGTGACGTTCTCGAGCATGGGCTACAAGCGGTTCCTCCGGAACGACCTCGACGTCGACAACCTGCAGGTCACGCGTGCGGATGACTTCAACCAGATGCAGGAGTACTGCAAGGCGAAGCTCTGCAGCATCCTGTTCGCCGTCAAGCTCCAGCGAGAGTTCGAGCGGATCGGTTCGACATCGATGTCGTTGGCGTGTCACCCCGGATGGGCTCGAACCAATCTCGGACACTCAGCCGACTCGGCCATCGCTCGATTCGGTTCCCGTGCCCTGATGCGCGTGTCGGGCTGGCTGCGTCTGAGCCACGACCTCTACCACGGAGCGCTCCCGGCAGTGGAGGCGCTCATCGCCGACAACGTCAAGCCCGACAAGGTGTACGCCCCGGGGTCGAGATTCGAGGCGACGGGAGCACCGGTTCCGACCGAGATCGACGACTCCCACTTCGACCCCGACGACATCGACAAGCTCTGGGCTGTGACCCAGGCACTCATCGGCGTCGATGCCAGCGACTACCTCGACCCTCAAGAGAGCGGCTCGTGACACCGACCAACCAAGCCGAGCTCGCCGCACTCGAGCAGCGCAACGCCAGCTACCTGTTGCCCGGCGCAGTCGAGCCCCGTGCACTGGCCAGCACCTTCGAGATCACGATTGACGAAGGACCCGAGTCGCCCTGAACCGACGCAGCGCTTCCGCTCACCGCATAACCACTGGAGATCCATGACACTCAGCTCGTATGTCACCGTCGGCCGAACCGGCCTCCGGGTCAGCCCCCTCTGCCTCGGCACCATGACCTTCGGTCCCTCACCGACCTGGGGCGGGGCCGAGGAGGCCACCTCCCACCAGATCATGGACACGTTCTTCGACGCCGGCGGCAACTTCATCGACACCGCCAACGGCTATGGCGGCGGCGCCTCGGAGGAGATCATCGGCAGCTATCTGGCCGCCAACCCCGGCCGACGGGATCGTCTCGTCATCGCCACCAAGTTCTCCGGCAACCTCCACCCAGGCGACCCCAACGCCGGAGGGGGCGGCCGCAAGGCCATCATCCAGCAGCTCGAAGGCTCGCTCCGGCGACTCGGTACCGACTACATCGACCTCTACTGGCAGCACAACTTCGACCGGCACACCCCGATCGAGGAGGTCATGGCCACCCTCGACGACCAGGTCCGGCTCGGGAAGGTCCGCTACATCGGGTTGTCGAGCAACCCCGGTTGGGCCGTCGCCACCGCAGCCACGATGGCCGAGTTCCGTGGGTGGGCGCCGGTGGCGGCGCTTCAGGTCGAGTACTCGCTGCTCCGCCGGACCATCGAGGGCGAGCTGGTCCCGGCGGCTCGACACTTCGACATCGGCGTCATGCCGTGGAGCCCTCTGGCCATGGGGGTGCTCACCGGCAAGTACACCCGCGATGACCTCAACCCCGAGTCCGGGCGGGCCGCCTTCGCCTCCCGTTACGTCGACGAGAACGCCTTCGACACCCTCGACCTGATGGCCGAGATCGCCGCCGACCACGACACCACCGTCGCCAACGTGGCCCTGGCCTGGGTCCGCCAGCGTCCCGGCGTCACCTCCACCCTGATCGGCGCTCGCACCCTCGACCAGCTCAACGCCAACCTCACCTCTGTCGACGTCACGCTCGACGACGCGGCGATGGCCCGTCTCACCGAGCAGACCACGCCGATCCTCAACTACCCCGCCGAATTCCTCAACACCGGCGCCGTCGTGTACCAGCAGGGCGGCACAACCATCAACGGAGTCACACCCCCGGAGGTGTAGCGGTCCTGTCTCGGGGTCGGAATCGGCTCAGTCACGAGCCCAGGGCAGCTCGGTCTCGGCATCAACCACGAGCCATTCGACCTCGTCTCGTCGAGCGGAACCGGTCCTGGACACTCGACATTCAGATGGTCCCATAGTTGTCGAGTGCACACGTCGGGTTGAAGGGCGGCTGGGTGCTACTGGTTGGCGACTGGGGCGCGGGTGGCCTTCCAGCCCAGGACGATGAGCCAGATCATCAGCAGGGGCTCGCCGAAGAAGGTGAAGGCGGCGATGTTGGTGTCGTCGTCGGCCGACAGCACGGTGCCGACGGTGTCGGCAACGTAGCCGAACCCGGCCAGGGCCACGAGGGCACCCAAGGCCCGTGGGAGCCAGGGGGTTCGCCACACCAGCCAGCCCAGGACGATGAGGTGGATGCCGAAGACACCGAGGCCGAGGGCCCAGGTGTCGTTGTAGGCGTCGATGCGAGCCAGGACGTCGCCGTCGTCGAGATGGCGGACGGCCGCCTGGAGATGGGTGACGGCGACGACGAGGATCCCAGCGTAGATGGCTCGTACCCAGGCCGAGAACCGAGCCAGGCCGTCATGGGTCGAGCGGAAGGCACTGAACAGGGCCCAAGCGACGACGAGATCGAGCACGGCCACGGCGGCCTGGCCCAGAATCCCGACCCGGAACAGCGTCTGCGACCCGGCGATGTCGGCCGCCGTGGCGGCGGCGTCGCCATCGGTGACCAGGCCACCGATGGCGACGAAGTTCGCGAACACGCCGATCACGGTCATGGCCAACAGGGCCAGCCCAGCGACCAGGGCCGAGGGCCCGGCCGTGGCGCGGTCGGACCTCTGGCGGTTGGGTGGGGGAGTGGCGGGGGTTCGTGGGTTTGCGGTGAGCGATGTGGTGGTCATTGTTCCTCCGGTAGGAATCGGTGAAGCGGTGAACCCATACGGTCTTGCCGGCCGGTATGAGACGGCCTCGCACGACGGCTGATCTCACCCGGGTGAGATGGGACCGACGTCATGTACTCGAAGGACCGACACGCCCTGTGCTCTCCAGACCTGGATCGTCTTCAGGAGCGGCCCGACACGGCCTTGGTCAGCGGAACCGACCGCCTTCTCGCGGGCCGGTCAGGGGCTACGTCATTGGCCGGGATGGGGTCGCCCGGGATGCGTACCAGGTGCTGCGCCCTCGTGGAGAGCGAGCGATCTAGCCGAGCGCACCGTTGAAGAAGTCGGCGATGACCGGCTTGAGTCGGTCGTGGACGGCGCGCCGGTCGATACCGGGGCGGTCCTCACCGAGACCGATGCCCATGACGTCGAAAGCGAGGTCGGTGGTGTCGAGAAAGACGAAGTGACCTTCCCCATCGGAGAGCTCGACAGACTGTGCGCCTGGGATGTGGGCGGTGTAATGGCCTGCGTGGGCGTGGTGGGGCAGGAAGTCGTTCCGGGTGGCTCCGATGACGAGGGCGGGCACGTCGATGGAGGCGAGTGCGCTGGGTGAGAAACCAGGCCCGAGCGCAGGATCGAGGGCGACGGCGGCATCGATGCGGGGGTCGGCCTGGGTCGGTTGGGTGTTGTCGGCGTCGTCGCCTTCATAGGCGCAGCCGAGGTCGCCCTCCGCCGCTGGGCTGGCACAGTAGGCTTCGACAGCCGCCTGGGTGAATGGGGCCCCCGCGATGGCGATTGCGGTGGCACCGCCGGCTGAGTGTCCGATGATGCCGACGCGACCCGAGAGCGAGCTGGCGAAGAAGGGTTCGGCGATGGTGTGGTCGAGCGCTCGGGTCACGTCGAGTGGGCGCTCCCAGAGACGCGTTGCGGCCGCGAAGTCGAGCGTCTCGGCCCCGTAGACGGGCGACTCGCCGTAGTGGGAGACGCCGGCGACGACGAAGCCCGACCGGGCCAGGTGTTCGGCGATCCACGAGTAGTTGGAGGCGGAGCCCATCGATCCGTGGGAGAGCATGACCAGAGGGTGAGGTCCGGCGGCGAGCGGCGCCTCGTGGGCGACGGCGCCGACACCGAAGTGATAGTCGATGGTCGTCTCCCGGTTGCCCGGTGCAGCCGGGTACCAGTAGTCGAGGTGGATTGGTCGCTGCCGAACGGTGTCCGTGATGCGAGTTGCCCTGTAGCCAGCGGCGTTGGTTGGTGATGACATTGGAATCTCCCTGGTGGCGGCTGAAGGTGGAGTGTGGTTGGTGGTTGCGTCGACGTTGGTCATGGACACCTCCGGCGGTCACGGCCTGGGGGCAGGGCCGGCCGATCGACCACGAAGTCGTCCGTCAGCCGGCCGAGCAGGCGTTCGGTGGCCCGACCCGAAATCGCGATCTCGTAGGTAGTGGGCTTGTCCATGGCCTCACCATCCCCGCTGGTGATGTGAGTCGGCCTCACAACCGGCCGATCTCACCATGGTGAGACACGGGTCTGGTTCGGCCCGGCCACGGCTGCCGCTCCTAGGATCAGACGGGTGGATGGTGAGGTGAGGGTGGCCACGGCTGACACGGTGACTCTCGTCGGCACGAAGGTGACCGCCCCGACACCGCCAGTGCAGCTGGTTCGGCGTTCTCGGCTCGAAGACGCCCTCAGCGCCGGGATCGGCGATCCGGGGGTTCGGGTGGTCGTCGTGAGTGCCCCGGCCGGCTCGGGCAAATCGACCCTCGTGGCGGCCTGGTTGCACGCCGCCGAGATCGCTGCCGGCTGGCTGCAAGCTGACAGCGCCGATCACGACCCGGCCCGCTTCTGGACCCATGCGGTCGCCGCGCTCGGCCGGCAGCTGCCCGGGCTCGACCGTGCCGTGGCGTCGACCGTCCCAGGGTCGGGTGCGGACGCCAGGCCACTGATCGAGCGTCTGGCCAATCACCTCGAACAGTGGGCTGAGCCGGTCACGTTGGTCGTCGACGACTATCACCTGATCGCCAACCAGGACGTCGACCATGGCATCGAGCGACTCGTCGACCTGGCCCCGCCCACCTTCACCCTCGTCGTGTGCTCCCGGGTCGACCCGTCACTTCGGCTCTCAAGGCTCCGGGTTCGTGGTCGTCTGCTCGAGATCCGGGCCGATGATCTCCGCTTCGCACCTCCCGAAGCTGCGGTGTTGCTCGGCCGGCAAGGCTCCGCCCCGCTTCCCCACCAGGTCGCCGCGCTCTGTGAGCGAACCGAGGGCTGGGCGGCCGGTCTGGTCCTGGCCGGCATGTCCTTGGCCGACAGTGAAGATGCTGACGCCTTCGTCGCTGCGTTCCAAGGCGATGACCGCCTCGTCGTCGACTACCTCACCGAGGAGTTCCTCGCCGGTCTCCCACCCGAGGACCGGGAACGGCTGCTGCGAACCTCGATCCTGGAGCGCCTCTCCGGGCCCCTCGTCGAAGCCGTGTGCGAGATCACCGATGGCGGCGGATGGCTCCGCCGTTTGGCGGCCACCAACCAGCTGCTGATCGGCCTCGACCGGAATGGCACCTGGTTCCGCTACCACCACCTGCTCGCCGACCTTCTCCGGGTCGAGGCCGAGAACTCGATCAGGGGTGAGCTCGCCGAGCTCCACCGACGGGCTGGCGGATGGCACCGCGACCACGGCTCAGCCATGGACGCTATCGAGCACTACCTGAACAGTGGTGACCACGACGAGGCCGCCGACCTCATCCATGACGAGGCGAACGAACTGCTCAACAGCGGTCAACTCGCCACCCTCCGACGCCAGATCACTGGCCTCGGCCCGCTAGCCGACGAACACGTCGGCACCACGGTCGTCAGCGGCTTTCTCGCCTTGTTCGCCGGGCGGCTCCCCGACGCCCAGTACTCTCTCGACCTGGCCCGCACGCTCGGACCTGACGACGACGAGATCCGCCTGACCATCGCGCTCGCCGTCTACATCGCGATGGCTTCCGGTGACGTCGGCTCCGCTCTGCAGGAAGCCCGGGCGTCGGATCATCCGACCGAGGCGGCCCAGGCCCTGAGCCTGATCTGGGTTCGGACCTGGGCCGGCGACTTCGACGAGGCGGCTTCCCTGCTGGGGGTGGCCGAACGGCTTGCGGACCAACAAGGCAACACCCTCGTCGCTGCCAGCGTCCCGGTCTGCGAGGCCATCATCGCCCTCGAGACCGGCGGCGCCGCTGATGCCAGACGAGCCGCAGAACGGGCGCTCGACATCGCAGCCGCCGAGGGGTTGAACGACACCACCCGCGTTGCGCTGGCTCACAGCATCATCGGCCGGACCAGCGACCAACCCGACGAGTCCGTCGCAGCTGCTCGACGGGGAGCTGCACTCGCAGACGAGACCGCCATGGCCCTCACCCGCGCCTACGCCCTGACCTCGGCGGCTGAGGTCGTGTCTCGGCATGACCACCCCGACGGCCATGATCTGCTGCGCCAAGCCCGAACGATTCTCGATCGGTGCCCCGACCCGGGCATCGTCGGCCAGTACCTCCACCGCGTCGAGGCCCGCCAGGGCACGCTCCCCGCACCGCCCGACTCGCCGGGCTTGGTGGAGAAGCTGACGGACCGCGAACACGCCGTGTTGCGGTACCTGCCGTCGCAACTCTCCCATCGAGATATCGCCGGCGAGTTGTACGTGTCGCTCAACACCGTGCGGACCCACTGCAAGGCCATCTACCGCAAGCTCGGTGTGAGCGACCGCAAGTCTGCGGTTCAGGCCGCCCGAGATCACGACCTGCTCTAGACGATCATCGCCGGTCAGAGCCCCTGAGCCCTCCAGGTTCGGCGCGATCTCACCATGGTGAGATGAGCGGGCGAGCGATGACGCCTCACATCGACCGTCGGCAGGCTGGCTTCATGTCAACCCACGATCAGATCAACTCGACGCCAACCACCAACGAGTACCCGCGCCAGGTTCGTGCCTTCCAGGCCCATGCCGGCGTCTTCGCAGTGACGATGACGGTCATCTTCGCCGTGAACCTCTTCGTCAACCTCTCCGCCGGCATCGCCGGTCAATGGTCGGCCTGGTGGTCCGTCTGGGCCCTCATCGGCTGGAGCCTCGGTATCGCCGTCCACGGGCTCGTCCTCTTCCTCGCCAAACCCGCCGACGACTCGTAGGAGGTGGGAGTCACTGCTGCAACGAGCTTGCGGGTCAGAGGCTGGTGAGCACGTTGAGTGACTGCGGGGAGACGGGTTCCACTGTCGGTCGCTGAGATGAAGGTGTGGTCAGGTAGAGCGATATCGCCGGAACTGCTCGCATGACGACGGGTTGCTCGGCGTCGCCAGCGACGAGGCGGGTACGTGCCCGACCCCGGCGGCCCGCGTTGGTTTCGCAAGAGCTGGTATCGAGCCGCTGCAAACGATGGCGACGATGCCGCCCACTGCGACCAATCCGCCTGCCGCCGATGGGCTTGGCCCGCTGCGCTCCTCGAGTGCGGCTGGCCACGAGCGACGAGCTGATCAACGCGAGGCGCCGGGAGTCACCTCCCGTCTGGGTAGCGGCACCGGCGCTGCGCAGGGATCACCGGATGGCGGAGTCTGGCTTCCCTCGAAGGTGAGAACCAAGCAGAAGTCGAGGCAAGGATGCCCGCCGGGACCCCGAGTGGTCCCGTTGCCAAGCGGCCTGGGAAGGCCGGCCTTCCCGGGGCGTTGGCGCCGTCGAGCCAGACCGGCTTCGTGTTGCGACTCGATTCTGGGAACGAGGCAGGGCCAACCTTTCTTGAACGTACGTTCCAAATAAGCCAGCGTGATGGGCATGACATCGAACACCACGCTCACCCCAACCCCCGGACCGACCATCGCTGCGGCGACGGCAGACTCGACACGACCCCGGGCCTTGGTCTGGATCACCGTTCTGATGCTGCTCACGATCACACGGTTCTCCGTCGTGTTCCGACTGCCCTCGTTGGAGATGTTCGACGGCACCAGCCCCGACGCCTGGTTCGCGCCCTGGGTCAGCGACACCATCCTCGGACTCCTCGTACCCGTCATGGCCTACCTGGCCTGGAGCCGCCGCGGTGTCGTGGTCTGGGGAGCCCTCATCGGCTACAACGCCATCGGCGCCTTCGACTACGTGCACGGGCTCGCCACCCAGTGGATCCACCCCCTCGACAACGCAGCCCTCACCTACGGCTCCATCAGCCTCTTCCTCGCCCTCCAGCTCGCCGTCATCGGACTCCTGTTCCGGCCCGACGTCATCACCCACTTCGCCGGCCGACCGAACGCCGACTGAACCAACCGAGACCCCCACCATGGCCCGCACCAAAGAGTTCGACGTCGACGCCACCATCGACCGAGCCGTCGACCTGTTCCGCTCGAAAGGCCACGCCGCCACCTCGGTCCAAGACCTCGTCGACCACCTCGGTATCAACCGAGGCTCCATCTACGACACGTTCGGCAACAAGGACAACCTCTACGACCTCGCCCTCCAGCGCTACATCGACCAAGGCCAACGCTTCGTCGACAACACCCTCGACCTCGACCTCCCCCTCCGAGACCGACTCCACCTGATCCTCACCGCCCTCGTCGACAGCGCCCAGGGACGCGGCTGCCTCGTCGTCAACACCGCCTGTGAACGCAACGACCAACACCCCGCCGCCGTAACCGCAACCGCCGCGGCGTTCGAGATCACCCGCCAACAACTCCAACGAGCGTTCCGCACAGCCCCGGCCGACCAGCGAGCCTCAGGCGTCGACCCCGACACCGCCGCTGAGACCATCCTGGTCCTCATGCAAGGACTCATGGTCATGGCCACCACCGGCGTCGACCACTCCATCTTGGAACCCGTCATCGCCACCACGCTCGACCACCTCACGTGAACGAGACGGGCGGGGACCTCGGTCTGGCATCTCCGCAACGAACGATTCTGGGACAAGCGGGCCCGGGGTGATGGAGAACCTCCGGTCGGTGTTCGGAACTCGTGTCCGAAGTCAACGTCTCACGAGCCTTCTCCATGAGCCTCTCTGAGATAGTGTCGCGGGAGATGGGGGAACTCCTGGGCTATGCGCGGGTCTCGGCAGCAGATCAGGATCCGTCGCTGCAAGTCGACGCCCTGGAGGTAGCTGGCTGTTCCCGGTTGTTCACCGACCACGCGTCTGGTGCGTTGGATGAGCCGCCCGAGTCGGCCGAGCGTCATGACGCCGGACAAGATCGCCACCGCTCGCAGGATGCTCGATACCGGTGACGACACGGTGGCCGCGATCGCTGAGGTGGTCGGGGTGAGCCGGGCATCGATCTATCGGCACGTGAAGCGATGACCGACACCGACGCCGGCGAGCTGGTGCTGACCAAACTGGTCCCACCGACGCTCCCAGGCCCATTCGTGGTGCGGCCACGACTGCACGAGTTGCTCGACCTCGCCCTGGATGAGCGTCATCGGATGGTGCTGCTCAGCGCCCCGGCTGGTGCGGGCAAGTCGACGTTGCTCGCTGGGTGGCTTTCCGAGCGCCCATCGCCCGTGGCGTGGTTCCAGGCCGAGAGCAGCGACTCCGATTCGGCTCGTTTCTGGTCCTACGTCGTGGCCGCAATCGGGCGTATCGATCCCAAGGTCGAGGCAAGCGTCGGCCCTCGGGTGCCGAGCGCTGCGGCCGACGGCACTGGTTTGGTGGCGGCCCTGGCGAACGCGCTGTCTGCGCTGACGACTCCTCTCGTGGTCGTGATCGATGACTATCACGTGATCGACAGCGACCAGGTCCAATCTGAGGTGGAACGGCTGATCGAGTTGTGTCCACCACAGGTCACCCTGGTCCTGTCGACCAGGATGGATCCACCGTTCCGGTTGGGGCGGCTCCGGGTGAGAGGTCAGCTGACCGAGATCAGAGCTGCCGACCTGCGGTTCGACCGGGCCGAGGCCGGCCCGCTCCTCAGTTCGGCCTCGATCGATGCCGAGATCGTCGGTGCGCTGGTACAACGGACCGAGGGGTGGGCGGCCGGCCTCGTTCTCGCCGAGCTCTCGATGCGGTCGGCCAGCAGCATCGATGGGTTCGTTGATGGGTTCCGGGGCGACGACCAGTTGATCGTCGACTACCTGAGCGACGAGCTGCTCGCAACCGTCACCGATGAGGATCGGCAGCGGCTGTTGGCGACGTCGGTGCTGGAGCGATTGACCGGCCCACTGATCGATGCGGTGACTGGGCTTGGCGGTGGGGGAGCGTGGCTCCGCCGGACCGCTGCCACCAACCAGCTTCTCATCGGGCTGGATCGGTCGGGGACGTGGTACCGCTACCACCATCTGCTCCGAGATCTTCTTCTGCTCGAGGCTGAGACGGCACTCGCCGACCAAATGGCGGACCTCCATCGGGCGGCCGCTGACTGGCACCGACTCAACGGCAGCATGCACGATGCCATCGAGCACTACCTGTCAGCGGGAGAACGGGCGACAGCCGCAGACCTCATCGTCGAACACGCAACGGCGCTGCTCAATGGCGGTCAGCTCCGAACCGTGATCGGGCACCTCGATCGGCTCGGAGACGTGGCCGATACCCACGTCGGTGCCCTGGTGGTCCGTGGCTGGGTGGCACTTATTGCCGGCCGCTTCGCCGAGGCCAAACGATGCCACCGCGCCGCCTACCAGATCGATATCGACGGCGCCGACGAGGGCCTGATCGCCGCACTCGGGATCATGACCTACATCGCCGCTGGTGACGTCGCTGGCGCGCTCGGCGCCGCGGCAGGCTCGACGGAGCCGACCGAGGCGACCCAAGCCATGGCGCTGGGCCTGGCCCTGGTCTGTGCCGGTCGATTCGACGACGCTCGGCCCGTCCTCGATCTCGCTCTTGAGATGGCGGCCGCTGAGCCTGACCACTTCGTCGCTACCATCGCTCCGATCTCGGTCGCCACGGCCGACCTCGAGGACGGATCCCCCGCCTCGGCCGAGCGTCACGCCCGCACCGCACTCGAACTCGCTGACCGCTACTCGCTGACCGAAGCCCCGCAAACTGCACTGGCCCACAGCATCGTGGCCCGCACCTCTACCGACCCCGCAGAGGCGGCCAGATCGGCCCGCCGAGGAGTCGAGCTGGCTCGACGAGCTCCAGAGTTCCTCATGTTGGCCTACGCCTTGGTGAGCGCAGGCGACGTCTTGAGCGTCCAGGGCGATCCCGAGGGTCCTGGCCTTCTTGCCGAAGCCCGAACGGTCATCGATCGCTGTCCCGATCCTGGGTTCACCGGTGTCTTCCTGGCCCGAGCCGAGAGCCGCCACGGGACCGACGTCGCAGCGCCCAAGATCGTCGAATTGATCGAGGAGCTCACCGATCGTGAGTATGCGGTGCTCCGGCTCCTGCCGAGCGAGCTCTCCCAGCGTGACATCGCCTCGGAGCTCTACGTGTCGCTCAACACGGTCAAGAGCCACTGCCGAGCGATCTACCGGAAGCTCGGAGTCACCGACCGCAAGACCGCGGTCCAAACCGCCCGAGACCTCGGCCTCCTCTGACCTGGAACCGGCCCGAGCACGCCGCTCGGCCGGGTTGATCCTGACGGTATGGTCGCCGACCGGGGTGAGGCGCTGGATTGCCAACTCGGTCGCCTCATCGAGCCGCTCGACGGTTCCCGCCACCTACCGGGTGGACAGAAGGTCGACCTGGCGCCGGCCCGGTCGATCGGGGTCATGTTGTCCCATGAGGGTGAACATCTGGAGGTTGGCGCCAGCGTTCGGGTTGAACGGAGTGATGAGTCGACCGATGGTGCGGACCGGACCGCTGGGCAAGCCCGGCCAGCTGCCGGCACGGGAGGTCCGTCAGAGCAGGCCGTTGTCCCGGGCGGCCTGGACCGCCGTCTTGCGGTCGCCGACGCCGAGTTTGCGGTAGATCGACTTGCAGTGGGTCCGGATGGTGTTGAGCGACACGTAGAGCTCGTTGGCGATGTCCCGCTGGGTCAGTTGCGATGGCAAGTAGCGAAGAACCGCCTGCTCGCGATCGGTCAGTCGTTCCACCAGCCCAGGGGTCTCGGGCAGAGCGGGTAGGGTGCCGCGGCGGGCCTCGACTTGGTTGACGTACTGGCCGATGATGCCGGGGTCGGGGCACCGGTCGATGACCGTTCGGGCTTGCCCCAGGATCGCGTCGCTGTCGGGATGTTGGAGCCGAGACAACACGTCGGCGGCCGAGACCAGCGCATAGCCGCGACTGAGGATCAGGGCTGTCTCGTCTGCCAGCTCGACCCCCCTCATCGCGGCTGCAATCGCTTGGGCGGGGTCGTCGCTGGTGAGGCCGATGATGCTGTGGGCCAGCGCGACGTTGGTGCTATCGGCCAATCCGTTCGCCTCGGCGATCTCGAGGGCCCGCTCGGCGGCCCGGCGGGCGTCCGCGGTGCGGCCGCTCTCGATGGCGATGATGCCCTCGTAGATCGGGACGCTGCCGGCGACGAGCGTGTTGTGTTCTTGGTCGGCGAGCCGCTCGGCCACGGGGAGCAGGGCTTCGGCGGCATCGAGGTCTCCGCCCCAGGTGTGAGCCCAGATCAGGCTCAGCGTTTGGGCCGACTCGGTCGGATGTTCGGACGCCTGGGCTTCTTCGAGTGCGCGGGCGACGTCGCCGGAGGCGATGGCGATGTAGACGGCCAGCGCGATGGTGAGTCGGGTCTGGTTCTTGTTGGGCTCGAGGGTGCGGGCCAGGTCGAGGTAGTGGCGGGCGTCGCCCAGGCGTCTGGTGAAGAGGGCGAGGTAGCCGTTGACCGTTGCGGTGCCGACATGCTGGTCGGCCAGGGGTCCGAGGCGGGCTATCTGGCGTTGCAGGGTGGCGAGTTGACCGCTGTTGAGCAGCTCGGTTGCGTCGTCCCAGATGAGGTCGGCGGCGTCGGCGTGGTCGCCGCTGTGAAGGTAGTGCTCGACGGCGGCGAGGGCGGTCCCGTTGTGGCGGTGCCAGGCCCCGGCACGCCGGTGAAGTTGCGCCAGCTCGGCCTGGATCGAGTTCTCGGCCTCGACCCTCAGGAGGTCGGCAAGCAGGTGGTGGTAGCGGAACCAGGTCCCCGTCCGGTCGAGGCCGATCAGGAGCTGGTTGGCGGCCGCCATCCGACGTAGCCATCCGGCGCCATCGTTCGTGCCACAGACGGCGTCGATGAGAGGCCCGGAGAGCCGCTCGAGGATCGAGGTCTGCAGGAGCCGGTGTCGGTCATCGGGCACGAGACCGGCCAGGAACTCCTCGGTCAGGTAGTCGACGACGAGCCGGTCGTCGCCCTGGAACGCGGCGACGAACGCGTCGGCATCGGTGCTGTCGGCGAGGGAGATCCCGGCCAGGACGAGGCCGGCGGCCCATCCTTCTGTTCGTTCGCAGAGCGCGGCGATCTGATGGGGGAGCGGGGCGGCGCCTCGGTGGTCGAGCAGGCCTGCTGCTTCCTGGGGTTCGAACCGGAGGTCGTCAGCTCGGATCTCGGCGAGGTGTCCCCGGACCCGCAGTCTGGAGAGCCGCAGGGTCGGGTCGAGCCGAGAAGACACGATGAGCGTGAACGAAGGCGGGGCGAGGTCGACGAGTTGTTCGATGCCGTGGTCGATGTCGGGGTTGGCGATCAGGTGGTAGTCGTCGATGACCAACACCACGGGCTCGGCTTGGGTGGTGAGGTGGTTGGTCAACCGCTCGATGAGGGGTCGGGCATCGGCGGCAGACCCGGGGATCGCCGGGGCCACGGCCGGCTCCAGGTCGGGTAGCCGGCGGGCGACGGCGGCGATGGCATGGGACCAGAATCGGGCGGGGTCGTGGTCGGCGCCATCGGCCTGCAACCACGCCGCTGCGGTGCCGGTGGTCTCCAACCACCCGGCCACCAGGGTCGACTTGCCCGATCCGGCCGGGGCGCTGACCAGGACCACCCTGACCGCCGGATCCTGCACCGCCGTGCTCAGTGCGTCATCGAGGCGGGAACGTCGAACGAGGCGGGCCGGTGGCGTCGGCGCCGTCAGTTTCGTGCCAACCAGGGTCATCGTGTCGACCGAGGTGACCCCCGTTTCACCATCCACGACCTGAAGCCTAGAAAGCGTGTCTCGATCCCGGCGGGTCGGGTGCCGTCGGGCGGCGATCTCACCCGGGTGAGATGGCCGGCGTGGTGATGTGGGCTCACATCGTCGTCGGGGATGGTGAGGCCATGAACGAGCCAACCACCTACGAGATCGTGGTCCGAGGCCGTGCCACCGAGCGCATCCTGCGCCCCCTACTCGACGACTTCGCCGTCGACCACCCCGAACCCGGCAGGACCCGGCTGACTGGCGTCATCCGAGACCCCGCCCACCTCCACGGCGTTCTGGCCCACCTCACCTCGGTCACCGCCGAGATCATCAGCCTCACCCCCCACGATGCACATCAACCCACCAACTCAACCAGTGAAAGGCAAGACCCATGACCAACACACTCATCACCACCCAGAGCCCGGCCGGGCACGAACCCAGCGGGGCGAAAGCCGGGGCCATCGGCGCGCTGGTGGCTGCCGCCACGTTCATCTTCGGGATCGCGCTGTTCGCCACCAGCTTGATCGACTACACCTCCGGTGACCCGACGCCGGCCGAGTCGGTGGCCTTCCTCGGCGAGAACGAGGCCACGTTCTTCGTCTGGTACCTCGTGATCTTCCTGGTCTTCGGGGCGGCCATCATCCCCCTGGCCCGGACCCTCCACCACCGGCTCCGGGACGCAAGCCCCCAGCTGGCCGACATCGGGGCGGTGTTCGCCTACATCTGGGCCGGCTTGATGTTCGCCACCGGCATGATCCACAACATCGGCATCACCGCCGTCGGTGACCTGGCCGAGACCGACCCGGCCCAGGCCGAGGCGTTGTGGTCCAGCATCGACGCCGTCACCAACGGCCTCGGCGGCGGTAACGAGCTCGTCGGCGGCATGTGGGTCCTCCTGGTCAGCGTGGCCGCCTGGACCACCAAAGCCCTGCCTCGCTCGCTGAACGCCCTCGGCATCATCAGCGCCATCTCAGGACTGATCACCGTCATCCCCGGCCTCGAAGACGTCGGCATCGTCTTCGGCCTCGGCCTCATCGCCTGGTTCGCCTGGGTCGGTGTCGTCCTGTTCCGCAACCCCACCCCGACCACCGCCAACGCCGAGGTGGTCCGATGATCACCGTCGAAGGACTCACCAAGACCTACGGCTCCCGCCGAGCCGTCGACAACCTCTCGTTCAGCATCACCAGCGGGCGGGTCACCGGGTTCGTCGGCCCAAACGGATCGGGCAAGTCGACCACCATGCGGATGATGGTCGGCCTCACCCGACCCGACACCGGCACCGTCACCTTCAACGGCACCTCCTACCGGGCGCTGGCGCATCCGGCCCGCACCATCGGGGTCGCCTTGGAGGCCGCCGCTCACCCCGGGCGCAGCGCCCGCAACCACCTCCGCACCCTCGCCACAGCGAGCGCCATCCCCACCAGCCGGGTCGACGCCGTCCTCGACCAGGTCGGGCTGACCACGGCCGCCGATGAGCGGGTGGGCGGGTTCTCGCTCGGCATGGGTCAGCGCCTGGCCCTGGCCGCCGCCCTGCTCGGTGAGCCCGAGACGCTGATGTTGGACGAGCCGGCAAACGGGCTCGACCCCGACGGCATCCGCTGGCTCCGCACCTTCCTACGCGACTACGCCGACCAGGGCGGGGCCGTGTTCGTGTCCAGCCACCTCATCGGCGAGCTGGCCATGTTCGCGGACGACATCGTCGTCATCGGCGCCGGCCGGCTCCTGGCCGCCGCACCGATCGAGTCCATCGCCGGCGCTGCCGAGACCGCAGTGGTGGCCCAAACCGAGCACGCCGACCGGTTCGAACAGCTCCTCCACGAACATGGCCTGGCCTCCGAACGGACCGACCGGGACCGGCTCAGCGTCACCGGCGCCGACCGATCGACCGTCGCCCAGCTGGCTCTCGACCACCAGATCCGCCTCGACGAACTCACCGACCACCACGCCTCCCTCGAGGACGTCCTGGTCGACCTGACCCACAGCTCAGCCGAGTTCGCCTCGACCTGACCACCCACAGTCCTCAGCACACGAACGGAGAGACATCCCATGACCACCCTCGCCACCCCACCCCTCAACCACGCAGCCGAACCCGCCGCCGAGCGGGCACCGACCGGGCGTGGACCCGGCATCATGGCGGCCCTGCGCAGCGAGACGGTGAAGCTGACAACCGTCCGCTCCTACCGGGCCGTCGCCGCTCTCACCGTCCTCGTTGGCGGCCTCGCCGCCTTTCTCGTCGCCACCCTCGTCACCGACGAGGTCGTCACCGTGGCCGGCGTGTTCTCGTTCTCGACCGTCTTCACCGCCGTGTTCGCCGCGGTGGCCGGGATCTTGACGATCACCACCGAGGCCGAACACCGGACCCTGCCCCAGACCTATGCCGCCCAACCCCGGCGACACGTCGTGATCGCAGCCAAGACCGCAACCGTCGCGGTCTTCGCTGCGGCCCTCGCAGCGGCTGGCCTGGCCGCCGGCTTCGGTGGGGCCACGATCGGTGGAGTCGAGATGGGGGACACCTCCACCATCCCGTCCACGGTCGGCTGGTCCGTCGGGTTCGCCACCCTGTCCGGGCTCCTCGGTCTCGGGATCGGTCTCATCGCCCGCCACAGCGCAGCCGCCATCTCCGGGCTGCTGGTGTGGTGGCTGGTCGTCGAGAGTCTCGGCACCGTCTTCATCGACGAGCGCTACGCCCGCTTCCTGCCCTTCGTCGCCGGCAACGGCATGCTCGGCATCATCAACGAAGACGAAGCGACCGCCTTCCCGCCGGCCACCAGCGCCCTCATCTTCGCCGGCTACGCCGCAGCCGCCCTGCTCATCGGCATCGTCGTCACCCACCGCAGCGACCCCTGATCCGCCGACACATCAGTGCCCAGGGGCGGCCCCCGGCACATCCCCAGCCCAGCCGAACGCCCCTGGGCGCCGGGACTCACCCGGGTGAGAAGACCACGAGTGTGAAGACCACCCATACCACCGCCCCCGAGCATCAAGTCCTCAGACAAACGACAGCCGCAACCAATCACCAGGAAGCTCCCCATGACCACCGACCTCAAGCTCGTCACGACATCGGATCGATCAATCCTGGGGCGATGGCTCGGCCCCGTCGTCCTCGTCGCCGTCCTGGCCCTCGCCAGCTGCGGCAGCGACGACAACACCACCGCCGGTACCGACCCGACGACGACCACCAGCGACCAGCTAGCCACCACGACGCCAACCACAGTTCCCACATCGACGGGTTCGACGGGCACCGAGCCCCCGGCGACCACCGCACCATCCGACACACCACTCTCGGTCGCCGAGGTCCTCGAGATCGGCGACGACAACCTCCACCAGGTCGCCGGGTTCGTCGTCACCGTCGACCAGATCCCCCGCCTGTGCGCCGCTCTGGCCGAGTCCGACCCGCCTCAATGTGGCGAACCCAGCATCGCACTGGCCGGCGAACCAACCTCCAACCTCGACGCCCTGTTCGGCAACCAGCTCACCACGGGCAACGGCGTCTCGTGGACCCCCAACCCAGTGAACGTAACCGGCGCCGTCATCACCACCGGCCCCAACCCCGAGCTCTGGGTCACCCCCTAACCCGAAAGGCGATCCGCCAATGCACTCGAGCCAGCCAGCACCACACGCCGAAGCCACTCGGTCGTTGATCGGAGTGCGGCCATGATCATCCGAATCCTGATCGGCTTCGGGATCGTCGCCGTCGCCGGACTCGCTGGCGTGATCGGACTCTACGTCCGAGCCGCCGGCGACTACCAGGTCCTCCCAACCGTTGCCGACGACCCCGACCTGCCCCGAGTCGAGCTCAACGGACACCTCTTCCACGCCGAAACCCACGGCAACCCCGACCACCCGACCGTGATCGTGCTCCACGGCGGCCCCGGCGGGGACTATCGATCCCTCCTCGCGCTCACCGACCTCGCCGACCGCTACCACCTGGTCTTCTACGACCAACGAGGTGCCGGCCTCTCCGCCCGAACCACCGCCGACCACCTCACCCCGACCACCGCCCTCGAGGACCTCGACGCATTCATCGGCCACGACAGCCCCGACACCCCCGTCGTCCTGATCGGGCACTCCTGGGGAGCGACCCTGGCCGCCGGGTACCTCCGCCATCACCCCGACCGGGTCGCCGCCGCCGTCCTCGCCGAACCCGGCTACCTCGACGACACCGAGTACGAGGCGTGGCAGGAACGCTACGACGAGCTGATGTCCGGATGGGCCTACACCCGCCTCGCCATCGAAGCCGGATTCGAAGCCCAACACGTCGATGGTCCCGACGACCACGCCACCGCCGACTACCTCGTCGGGCAACGCATCCTGCCTGCCTTCACCAACCACCCCGACAACCCCTACCACTGCCCAGACCGAGCCTGGGGCGCGCCGTCATGGCGATGGGGGAAGACCGCCGGTGACGCCCTGGCCGGAGAGACCTTCACCGCACAAGGCGCCGACACCGCAGCATTCGACGGGCCAGTGCTGTTCCTGGCCGGCGCCTGCAACACCTGGATCGGACCCGACCTCCAAGCCCGCCACGCCGACGCCTACCCGAACGCGGAGCTCGCCATCATCCCCGACGCAGGCCACGACATGTTCTGGGACAACCGGGACCGGACGCTCACCACCATCCGCACGTTCCTCCGTCACGCAACGTTCCAGCCAGCCACGACCGACGAATCGTCATGACCACCCTGTTGGTCCTCCTCATCGACGCCGGTGCCAACGATGCGACCTGAGCCCACCAACGGCCGACAACGCCGCCTGCAGGCCAGCCTGCCATGGCTCTGGCTCTTCATCTCGGCCAGCTGGGCCGCAATCATCATCGCCACGGAGACCGCAGCCTGGCCCCTCGCCGCATGGATCGCCACCACCCTCGGCCCGCTCTCGCTGCTACGAAACCGAACCAAGTCAACCCAAGAGGCGAAGCCCGGGGTTCATGGTTGACGGGTCGACCCCGGAAGGTGGGGTCACGGTTCTGTGCTGGCCCGGGTGTCGTGCCGGCGCTGACGACCACTGGCGTGGCCGTGATCCCGATGGTGCGGTCAGGTGTCGCCGAACGACTGCTCGGCGGCCTGAACCGCCGGGAACAGCACGTTGTTCTCCTTGTGCACGTGGAGGTGGGTGTCGGCTTCCAGCTCCCGGAGTAGATCGAAGAGTGCCCGGTAGCTCGCGCACCCATCGGCCGGGACGGTGAAGCCGGCGGTACCCGCCCGCAGTCGGCCGAGGAGATCACCGACGTGGTCGTGTTCGGTCAGCATGACCGATATCGGATCTCGGAGGGTGCGGCAGGAGAGGGCCGGGATCGTCGCCGCGGCGGCAAGCTGGCGGATCATGGGGAAGAGGATCTGCTCCTCCTTGGCGAGATGGGGTTCGAGGTCGACCCTGATCTCGTGGACGAGTCGGCTGACCTCGTGGAGTTCGGGGTGGCGGTCCCCGTGGGTCGCCTCGACCTTGTCGGCCAGCGTCGTGAGACCAGGCAGGGTGGCTCGCAACCAGCGGTGGTGGGTGGTCTCGATGTGGTCGACGAGCTCGGCCAGGTCGAGGCCGGCCCAATCTGGCTCGCCGAGGCTCTGCTCGACGGCCGAGAGCTCGCCGATCACGATGCGGAGGTCGAGACCGGCCTGGGCAACGGCGTCAGCGAGCTTGTTGAGGCCGCCGCAGCAGTAGTCGAGGCCGAGGTCGTCGAGGACGGGAGCGAGGTTCGGGTTGGCGTCGACCAGGTCGGCCAGCAACGTGTCGGGGTCGATGGTGTCCATGGTTGCACCTGTGGTCGGTTCGGTTCGGCTCACGGATTCTGGTACTCCGCTCGCGGGCCGAGGTAGTACCACCAGTTGAGGACCACGCACACCAGATAGAAGGCGGCGAAGGCGATCAGGGCGTACTCCGGTCTGGCGTTGCGGATCTGCGCCCCGAACTCCTGGGGAACGATGAAGGCGCCGTAGGCGGCCACGGCGGAGGTCCATCCGAGCACCGGCCCGGCCTGCTCCCGGTCGAAGACGATGGCGATGGTCCGGAAGGTCGAGCCGTTGCCGATGCCGCTGGCGGCGAACAACAGCAGGAACAGGAGGAAGAAGGGCAGGAAGAAGTCCTCGGGCGTCTCCGAGCGATAGGCCTCCCGCATGAACCACGCCACCCCGAGGGCGCTGCCGGTCATGGCGATCGACACCCACTGGGTGACGAGCGCGCCTCCGACCCGATCGGCGATCCAGCCGCCGAGCGGGCGGATGAACGCCCCGATGAAGGGGCCCATCCAGGCGAACGTCAGGGCGGACGGACCGTCGGGGTTGGGTGTGTCGTGGGTCAGGACGCCGTCGACCTCGATGTGCTTGAAGCCGAAGATCACCCGGATGGCCAGGGCGAAGCCGGCCGAGTAGCCGATGAAGCTGCCGAACGTCATCGTGTAGATCACGCTCATGATCCACGTGTGCTTGTGACCGAAGATCTGGTACTGGCGATCCAGGCTGGTTCGGATCTCGCCCGGGAGTCGCTTCAGCAGCCACACCGTGGCCCAGAGCACGGCGGCGATCACCGGCCACTTGGCCACCGATGGTGCACCGAGCCCGGTAGGGCTCGGCAGGATCACGGCCAGGCCGGCCGCCGCCGGCAGCGCCGTCATGGCGAGCATGCCGAGGATCTTGGCGAAGGCGGAGACCGGTGAGCCGATCTTCGGGGAGACCTGCTCGGTCCTGAGGTTGTTCATCCAGAACCAGCCGAGGAAGGCCAGCGGGACGAGGAACACCAACCAGACGAAGCCGGCGTTGTGGATCCAGGTCTCGGTCCCGGCATCGATCTTGCCGATCAGCGTGCCGGACGTCTGCTCCAGGATCATGCCGCCACCCCCGAAGATGGCGCTGGTCATGACGAGAGGGATGAGGACCTGCATGGTCGTGACGCCGGCGTTGCCGAGCCCGGCGTTCAGCCCCAACGCCAGCCCCTGCATCCGCTTCGGGTAGAAGAAGCTGATGTTCGACATCGACGAGGCGAAGTTGCCGCCGCCGAGACCGGACAGGAACGCGAGCAGCTGGAAGACCCACAGCGGTGTGTCCTGGCTCAGCAGGGCGATGCCGGTGCCGGCGGCGGGGATCATGAGGAGCGCCGTCGTCAGGAAGATCGTGTTGCGGCCGCCGGCCAGGCGAATGAAGAAGCTGTTCGGGATCCGGAACGTCGCGCCGGTGAACCCGGCGATGGCGGTGATGGTGAACAGCTCGCTCTGCTCGAACGGGAAGCCGAGGTTGAGCATCTGGACCGTGATGACGCTCCAGTAGAGCCAGACCGCGAACCCGCACAGCAGGCTCGGGATCGAGATCCACAGGTTCCGGGTGGCGATCCGCTTCCCGGTTCCCTCCCAGAAGGCCTCGTCCTCGACGTCCCAGTCGTCGATGTCGACCGTGCGCCTCGATCGGGGCGCGGCCTCCGCCGCCACGTCGCCACTCGGATCAGACATCGCTGGTCACCTCCGTTCGCACGGGGTGCGGTTCGTCGCCCATCGACTCGGAGAACGAGTCCTCGGGTTCCTCGAGGAGGAACAGGGTCATGGCGAAGCTGACCGCCGCGCCGCCGGCCAGGATGAAGAAGAACGTCCTGGCGTCGACCAGGGAGAAGATGACGAGGTAGATGACGGCGCCGACGTTGCCGTAGGCGCCGGCCATGCCCGCGATCTGTCCCGTCATGCGTCGATTGACCATCGGGATGATGGCAAAGGTCGCCCCTTCGGCCCCCTGCACGAACACCGAGGCGAAGATCGTGATGGCCATGGCGACGAACAACCAGGCGAGGCCGCCGAAGGCGGGCTCGAGGTTGCGGAGCCCGTCCTCGTCGACGCCGGGAGCCCAGCTGCTGATCATGGCCATGAGCAGGAACCCGACGACGATGCCGAGGATGTAGACCAGCATGGTCCGCTTCCTGCTCGGGAGGCGGTCGGAGAGGTAGCCGCCGAGGGGACGGGCGCCGAGGTTGACGAAGGCGAACGACGAGGCGACGAGGCCGGCGACGGTGGCGGTCACGATCGGCTGGCCGGCCGAGTTCTGCAGGGTGGCGAAGACCGTCTCGAAGAACTCGGGCAGCATGGACACGACCGCCAGCTCGGCCCCGAAGTTCGCGAAGTAGGTGGAGTTGAGTGCGGCCACGCTGCCGAAGGAGTAGCGCTCCTCCTCGGGCACGCCGGCCCGGAGATGGGGGAGGTTGGTCTGCAGGGTGCGGATGGCGTGGACGACGTAGACGACGGCCAGCACGAGCCAGATCAGAGAGAGCCCGCGGTCGGAGAGCACCGGCTCGCCGTCGACGTCGACGTTGGAGATCCGCCACGCCAGCACCCCGAGGGCGCCGACCAGTGGGATCGACCAGACCAGGTACTGGACCAGGTCCCGGTAAGACGAGGTCAGCATCGGCTCGGTCTTCTTGGTCCGCTGGAGGGTCCGCCCGTCCGGCACGTCACGGACGAGGAAGTAGTAGAGGACGCCGTAGGCCGCCAGCACGACGCCGTTGATCGCCATGGCCCACCGCCAGGAGTCGACGCCGACGTCGAACCAGCGGTTCAACACGGTGAGGGCGAACCACGGCAGGGTCATCGCTGCGAACGCCGAGCCGAAGTTGCCCCACCCGGCGTAGAAGCCCTCGGCCCGGCCGATGTAGCGGGGTGGGAACCACTGGGCCACCATCTTGATCCCGATGACGAACCCGGCGCCGACCGAGCTCAGGGCCAGGCGGGAGATCAGCATCTGGGTGAAGTCGTCGGCGAAGGCGAACCAGATGGTCGGGATCGACATCGTGATCATCAGCCAGGTGAACACGATCCGGGCCCCGAACCGATCGATCAGGGCGCCGATGACGATCCGGGCCGGGATGGTGAGGGCCACGTTGGCGATCAGCAGGACCTTGACGTGCTCCTTCGTGAGCCAGTCGGAGCTCTCCCGCATGGTCGTCGCCAGCGGGGCCAGGTTGAACCACACGTAGAACGTCATGAAGAAGGCGATCCACGTGAAGTGCAGGACCCGAATCCGTTCCTGGCTGAAGTCGAGGAGCTGGGGCGGTGGCTCGCTCGTCTCGTTGGTCTCCGGTTGTGCCTGGTCAGCCATCGTCCGCTCCTCGTTCGCCTGACTCGATCGAAAGGTCGGCCGCCACCTCGCTCAGCGGCGTGCTGGCCAGGTGCCGGGCCAGCAGATCCCTGGCCGCGCTCCAGGCCTCGTGCAGCGCACAGAAACCGTCGTTCCCGCATGGTCCGTCGACGACGACACATCGGCCGGTGTCGGTCGGGCCCTCCACCGTCTCGATGACCTGGAGCACCGAGATCCGGCGCAGATCGGCGATGAGCTCGTACCCTCCGGTCGGCCCCGGGGCCGACTCGACCCAGCCCCGGTGGACGAGCGGGACCATGACCTGCGCCATGAACGCCGGGGTCGCGTCGAGGCGCTCGGCGAGTTCGCCGCTCTTGAGCCGCTCGTCCTGTCGGTCGAGGGCGAGGAGGGCACGGATGGCAAGGTCGCTCATGCGGGTGACTTCGAGTTTCATGGCCCTACCTTCCCCGGCGGGGGGTGACGTAGGAGGGATGCGGCGGGTAGCGGTCGGCGACGACCTTCTGCCACGGTCGAGCCAGGTACTGCAACGGCAGGGTCACGATGTGGACCAGCCGACTGAACGGGAACACGGCGAGGAAGACGAAGAACGCCAGGACGTGGACCTTCACCATGAACGGGAGGGGTGCGACGTAGCCCGGCTCCGGCTGCAGCGCGAACAGCGATCGGACGTAGGCGCCGAGCACGCCGGGGCCCCAGGCCGAGCCCCAGCGGTGGGCCACCGCGATCCAGACGCCGCTGAGGATCTGGACGCCGATGATGGCGAGCACGACGAGGTCCATCGGTGTGGTCACGGCGCGGATCCGGGCGTTGGACAGGCGTCGGTACACCAGGACGACGAGCCCGAAACCGGCCCATAGTGCGAGCGCCAGCCCGGTGGCCTCGGCCACGTAGAGCCGGACGGGGGCGCCGTTCCAGGCCTCGAGACCCTGGGGGATCAGCAACCCGACGAGGTGCCCGACCAGGATCAGCGACAGGCCCCAGTGGAAGGGAACCGATCCCCAGTACAGCAGTCGGCTCTCGAGTAGCTGCGACGACAACGAGGACACCGTGAAGGCGGCGCGACGCCACCGGACCACGGTGACGACGACGGCGAGCACCACCGCGGCGTAGGGGATCGCCCCGAACAGGAGATCGTTGGTGGTCATGGCTGGCCTCCTCCGTTGCCGACCCGGACCGGTGTCTCGATGGGTGGGTTCCCGCCATCGGGTCGACGTCGCCGGGGCGGTGGGGCGGCGCTCGGGAGGTCGCCGACGAGATCGATGCAGGCGGCCAGGACGAAGCGGTAGGGGTTGTCGGCGTCCGCCCGGCGCAGCGACTGCTCCATCAGCTGCAGCGCCCTTGGCAGGACCTCGATCAGCTCCTCGAGTGCGGTCTCGGTCACGGCCAGGTACCGCAGCACGGGTTCGAGGTGGTCGGGCAGCTCGCCGGCGGGATCGACACCGGCCGCGGCCTGGGCGGCGGCCAGCTCGGCCATGAACGCACCCCGCTGGTAGTTGTCGGCCCAGATGACGTGGCCGACATAGGGCGTGACGAGCGGACCGAGGTCGAGGGTGTCGGTGTGCAGCTCCTCCCACCGGCTCAGCGGCAGCCCGGTGACCGCATCGGCGAAGCGCTGCAGGTGGCGCCGGACCGATCCGGCGGGGATCCGCTCGACGGCTGCGGTGAGCCGTTCGGCCGCCCCGGGCTCGGGGTAGCGGAAGGCGACGGCGAGGTCGGCTGCGGCCGGGATCACGATCCCCTCCTCGGGCCGGTGATCGCTCCGAAGCCCGTCGACCCCTTGGCGCTCAAGGGGTCGTTGACCTCCTCGATCGCCAGCTCCCGGTGATAGGGCGGGAGGACGAATCGGTCGTCCATCGTCGGGGTCGTGGTCAGGCGATAGATCTCCTCGGCCCGTTCGGGGGTGAGACCGACCGATTCGAGCATTGCCAGGGTGGCCGGGCCGACGCCGTCGGCGCCCGGTTCGGCCCCGTTGCCGCCGGCCCCGTTCCCGCCGGCCCCGCCCGGCACCTGCTCCCGCTTGTAGGTCCGAACCGCCAGCATCGTGCGGAGGGCGTGCTCGATCGGGGCCCGGTCGCCGACCGAGAACAGGTTGGCCAGGTAGTCGACCGGGAGGCGGGCGAGGTCGAGGTCGTCGAGGATCTCGAACGGACCGGCCCCGTCGGGGACCTCGAGGCGGGTCAGGTTGGCCTCGACGGCGCTCATCAGCGGCGACAGTGGCGGGACGTAGAACATCATCGCCATCGTCCGGTACTCGGGGTGGAGGGGGAGGGCCAGGCCCCAGTCCTTGACGAAGCGGTAGATGGGGGAGCGGCGCGCCGCGTCGAGCCAGCCGTCGTCGATCCCGGCGAGGCGGGCGGCCTGTTCCACCCGCGGATCGGTCGGATCGAGGATCGTGTCGAGTTGGGCGTCGAGCAGCTCGTCGTCCGGGCGGGAGGCCGCGGCCTCGATGGCGTCGGCGTCGTAGAGCAGGACGCCCATGTAGCGGATGCGCCCGACGCAGGAGTGGGCGCAGGCCGGCGCCTGTCCGGTCTCCAGGCGGGGGAAGCAGAGGATGCACTTCTCCGACTTGCCGGTGGTCCAGTTGTAGTAGACCTTCTTGTACGGGCAGCCCGAGACGCACATCCGCCAGCCCCGGCAGGCGTCCTCGTTGACCAGGACCACCCCGTCCTCGCTGCGCTTGTAGATCGCGCCGCTCGGGCAGGCGGCGACGCATGACGGGTTGAGGCAGTGGTTGCAGATCCGGGGGAGGTAGTTGAAGACCACCCGCTCGATCTCCTCCATCTGGGCTCGGACTGCGTCGTCGACCCCGTCGAGGGACGGGTCGTTGGCCGCGTAGACGTCGGAGCCGGACAGGTCGTCGTCCCAGTTCGGGCCGCTGGCCGGTTCCATCGGCTGGCCGGTGATCTGCGAGACCGGCCGGGCGGTCGGCTGCTGGTCGGAGAGCGGGCTCGAGAAGAGGTCGCCGTAGGCGAAGGTGAACGGGTCGTAGTAGTCGTCGAGCTCGGGCAGGACCGGGTTGTAGAACGCCTTGGCCAGACCGCCGCCCCGGGAGTGCAGGGTGAGTCGGAGCCGTCCGTTGCGGTCGCGCCGCCAGCCCCCCTTGTAGTGGGTCTGGTCCTCCCAGCCCGTCGGGTAGCCGGTGCCCGGGCGGGTCTCGACGTTGTTCCACCACATGTACTCGGCGCCCTTGCGGTCGGTCCACAGGTTCTTGCAGGCGACCGAGCACGTATGGCAGCCGATGCACTTGTCGAGGTGGAACAGCATGCTCATCTGGGCTCGGACTCGCATCGCGGGCTCCTCAGTAATCGGGCCGCTCGATACGGCGCAGGTAGACGAAGGTGTCGCGGTTGACCCCGGTCGGGCCCCAGTAGTTGAAGAAGTAGGTGAACTGGGCGTAGCCGCCGCTCATCAGGACCGGCTTGAGCCGGGCCCTGGTCAGCGAGTTGTTCATCCCGGCCCGCTTCTGGCGGCGGGGCGAGATCGGCACGCCCACGGTGCGCTCGGTGGCGTGGTAGACGAACACGGTCCCCCGGGGGATGCGGGACGACGTCGTGCAGCGCTGGACGAACACGCCGTTGTCGTTGTAGAGCTCGACCCAGTCGTTGTCGGCGATCCCGAGGTCCTTGGCGTCCTTGGCGTTGAGCCAGATGGGGTACCCGCCCCTGGACAGGGTCATCATCCGCTCGTTGTCGCCGTAGGTCGAGTGGATCGACCACTTGCCGTGGGGAGTCAGGTAGTTGAAGAGCCGACCGCCCTGACCCTCGACCAGCGTCTGCTCGGTCTCCGACAGCATCGTGTGATCGGGCCGGGGCTTGTAGACCGGCAGGTGCTCACCCCAGGCCAGGTACTGCTCGTGGTCGAGGTAGAAGTGCTGGCGACCGGTCAGGGTCCGCCACGGGACCAGGTGCTCGACGTTGACCGTGAAGGGGCTGTACGGGCGGCCCTTGCCGACGAGCCCGCTCCAGGTCGGGGTGGTCAGGACCCGTCGCGGTTGGGCCACGATGTCGGCGAAGCTGGTGCGGGTGTCGCGTTGGCCGGCTCCGAGGTGGCGGAGCGGGCGCCCGGTCTTGGCCTCCTCGGCCTCGAACGCCCGCATGGCCAGCTCGCCGTTGCTGGCCGGGTCGAGGGCCAGGATGGCGTCGCAGACCTCCCGGGCTCGCAGCAGCGATGGTCGAGCCGTGCCGTCCCCGTTGGCGCCGTGCCCTGGGGCCGAGCCGTTCGGCGACGCGGCCGGTTGGCGGCGGGCGAGCTCGTCGTAGAAGTCCCCGACCGGGATCCGCAGGCCGTGGGCGGCGACGCCGTTGGCCCGGACGCCGGGGCCGAGCGAGGTCATCCGCTCGTGCAGTTGGTCGAGGCGCCGTTCGACCACCGCGAACTTCGGCATGGTCTTGCCGGGAATGGCCGGGGCGTCGCCGTCGCGCCAGTCGACCACCGTCGGCTGGGCCAGCTCGTCCGGGGTGTCGTGGGCCAGCGGCGACATCACGACGTCCTCGAGCACCGCCGGCAGCCGTCCGGCCGCCAGCTCCTGCACCTTGGCCGCCAGGGCGGTGAAGATGTCCCAGTCCGACTTCGACTCCCAGGCCGGCGCCACCGCGGCCTGCATCGGGTTGATGAAGGAGTGCATGTCGGTGGTGTTGAGGTCGTCCTTCTCGTACCAGGTGGCGGCCGGCAGGACGATGTCGGAGTACATGGCCGAGGTGTCCATGCGGAAGTTGAGGTCGACGACCAGGTCCATCTTGCCGATCGGGGCGTCCGGGCGGACCTCGACCTCGGTCACCCCGTGGTCGTCCGGCTCGGCGGCGATGGCGGTCGAGTCGGTGCCCAGGTAGTGGCGCATGAAGAACTCGTGGCCCTTGGCCGAGGTCCCGATGGCGTTGCCCCGCCAGATGAACCACGTCCGGGGCCAGCTCTCCGGGGCGTCGGGATCGTCGACCGCGAACTGCAGATCGCCGGTCCGGAGACGATCGACGACGTGGTCGACGACCTGCTCGTTCGTCTCGGCCCCCTCGCGCCTGGCCCGCCTGACCACCGAGACGGGATTCTCGGTGAACTGGGGGAAGAACGGCAGCCAGCCACGACGGACGGCCCTGGCCTGGTGGTCGATGGTGTGGTCGAACCGCTCGGGGTGATCGGCCGGCAGGCTGTCGTACTCCCGATAGCCCCGCTCGTAGCGCCACTGGTCGGAGTGCACGTAGTGGAACGACGGCGTGTTCTGGTGCCGCGGCACCATGCCCCAGTCGAGCCCGAAGGCGACCGAGCCCCACGACGCCTGGTTGACCACCTTCTCCTGACCGACGTAGTGGGCGAGTCCACCGCCGTTGACCCCGACCGAACCGGTCAGCATGAGGGCCGTGATCCCCGCCCGGTACAGCAGGTTGTTGTGGTACCAGTGGTTGGCCCCGGCGCCGATGATGATCAGGTTGCGGCCGTTGGTTGTCTCGGCGTTCGCCCCCCACTGGCGGGCGAACTCGACCACCGTGTCACGGTGGATCCCGGTGTGCTGCTCCTGCCAGGCCGGGGTGTAGGGCGAGTCGGGATCGTCGTAGCCCGTCCCGTGGTAGCCGCCGAGGCCACGGTCGACCCCGAACCGGGCCATGATCAGATCGAACACGGTGGTCACCTGAACCGGTCCGTCGAGCGTCTGGACGGTCCGGACCGGGACCGAGCGGGCGATGGTGCCCTCACCCCCGAAGTAGTCGAGCTCGACGGGCGTCGTCGGCCCGCCCTCCCCGTCGAGGGTCAGGACCGGCTGGATCTTCTGGTCGAGCACGCTGTCGTGCATCTCGAGGTTCCACCGACCCTTGGCCTCGTCGGCCCAGCGATCGCCGATCGAGCCGTTCGGCATCCTCGGCTCGTGGGCCTCGCCGTCCCACACGAGCAGCTTCCAGTCGCTGTTCTCGGTGCCCGCATAGGCGGCGAGCCGGTCGGCCCGCAGATAGCGGGTCGGCTTGCCGTCCTCGACCTGGACCAGGAACGGGAGGTCGGTGTACTGGCGGGTGTAGCGCTCGAAGTAGTCGACCTGGCGGTCCCGGTAGAACTCGGTGAGCAGGACGTGGTTGACGGCCAACCAGAAGGCGGTGTCCTGACCGGGGCTCGAGGGGATCCACCAGTCGGCGTACTTGGAGACCTGGGAGAAGTCGGGGCTGAACACCGTCAGCTTGGCGCCGGCGTGGCGGACCTCGGAGATGAAGTGGGTGTCCGGAGTCCTCGTCATGTTGAGGTTGGAGCCCATGACGGCGATGAACCTGGCGTTGAACCAATCGGCCGACTCGTGCACGTCGGTCTGCTCACCCCAGATCTCGGGCGATGCCGGGGGCAGGTCGCAGTACCAGTCGTAGAAGCTCATGACGGTGCCGCCGATCAGCGACAGGAAGCGGCTACCGGCGGCGTAGCTGACCTGCGACATGGCTGGGATGGGGGAGAAGCCGGCCACGCGGTCGGGGCCGTGTCGGTCCATGGTGTGGATCACCGACGCGGCGGCGATCTCCAGGGCCTCGTCCCATCCGATCCGACGGAACCCGCCCTTGCCCCGGGCCCGCTGGTAGCGGCGACGCAACCCCGGTGACCGCTGCAGGTTGCGCCAGGCGGCGATCGGATCGCCCATGGCCTCGAACTTCAGCTGGCGGTAGAGGTCGATGAGCTCACCCCGGGCGTACGGGTACTTCACCCGCAGCGGCGAGTAGAGGTACCAGGAGTAGGAGATGCCGCGCTGGCAGCCTCGGGGCTCGTACGGTGGGAGGCCCTCCTCGAGCTCGGGGTAGTCGGTGGCCTGCAGCTCCCAGGTGACGATGCCGTTCTTGACGAACACCTCCCAGGAACAGCTGCCCGTGCAGTTGACCCCGTGGGTCGTGCGGACCCGCTTGTCGTGCTGGAACCGGTTCCGGTAGAACTCCTCCCAGCGGCGGGCCGCCGGGTCGACGGTCTCGCGGGACCACGATCGCATGGCGCTCATCGCGCACTCCTCAATTTGGCAACGTAGGGTCGACGGGCGCGGGCCCCACTCACCGCCATCAGACCGAAGGCGACGACGAGCCCGACGACCACGGCGGCGACGACCCGGCCGAACCCTCCGTCCGGACGTTCCTCGCTCGGCGCTTCGGCCAGGAAGGCGACGACGTCGGCCACCTCGGCTTCGGTCATCGGGCGCTCGGCGAAGACGGCCGCCATCGTCTCGGTCGGGGGATTGGCCAGCCAGCCGGTCAGACCGGCCTCCCCACCGAGGGTCTCGTAGGACGCCGTCAGGTCGGGGCCCAACACCGCCCCGCCGTAGTCGCCGACCGAGCCGGCCGTGTGACACGACCCGCAGGCCGGCGTGCCGGCGTCGAGGCCGCGAGAGCCGAGGAACAACTGCCGACCCCGGTCGGCGTCGCCGACCACGGCGCCGGCCTCCTCGTCACTCGTCGCGTCGCCCGCCGGCTCGGGCTCGGTCGAGGTTGGATCCTCGTCACTGGCTGCGGGCGGGCCCGCCAGGTCGACCACGTAGTCGACGACGGCTGCGATCTCGGGATCGGTCAGGCCGGCGACCGGTGGCATCACCCCGTCGTAGGTCTCGCCGAGTACCTCGGTCGGGCCGCTCAGGCCGTCGCGGACGACGGACTCGACGTAGGCCGCATCGGCCGCCGCCGGGTTGCCGAGCAGCGGCGGGAACGTGCCGACGATTCCCTCGCCGCCGGCCTGGTGACAGCTGGCGCAGTTGGCCGAGTACAGGTCCGACCCGGAGGGGCTCTGTGCGTCGACGGCCGGTCCGGCGGTCGGCGACACCAGGAGCAGTGACGCTCCGCCGAGCAGCAGCCCGAGCGCCAGCGGGCCGGCCGACGGATTCGACACGAGACGCAACCGGCTCATCCCCTCGGCCTCCTGCTGGTTCAAACGTCGAGTCAATGAGTCAGAGACTCATTGACTCGACCCTTCCCCATTTCCGCCCGGACAACTAGGGCTGAAAGTCCCTATCCCCCGCGTTCGCTGGTCGTCTGGGTCCAACGGCGACGCCGACGAGGTCAACAAGACCAGCCTCGGTCGCCGGGTGCTCCGCCGGTTCGGCGAAGGGAGCCGGTCGGCCACCGGCCACCTCGGCGGGCCGGGAACTGCCGAAGGGTTCGCCCACTCGACCGGTGGGCCCGGACCGGGGGCGGTCGGGACCGGACACGACGAGCGAGGAGCGCGAGGTGTCCGTCTCCGAGCTGCTCGGCGGGAAGGCCCCGGTCGGTGAGGTGGTCGAGACGGTCCTCGTCGCCTGTGGAACGACCTACTCGTCGACGCCCTTGGCTGAGCCCGGGCCAGGCTCGGCCGTGACGTCTCCCGGTGCCAGCTCGGCCCGGCAGTGGCCGCACACGACGGTGGCGTCGGCGGCGTGCCCGCACCGGTCGTGACGATAGACGAGTGGCGGGCCGGCGTCGCCGGACAGGTAGGCGTCGCCCCACGTGTTGAGTGCGATCAGGACCGGGAACAGGTCGTCGCCCATCGTCGTCAGGCGGTACTCGAAACGAGGTGGGTGGGAGCTGTACTCGTGCCGCTCGAGGACCCCGATGTCGACGAGCCGCTTCAGCCGGTCCGAGACGACGCTCGGCTGTGCACCCATGGTCTTCTTGAAGCCGGCGAACCGGGTCTCCCCGCCGTGTGCCTCGCGGATCAGGAGCAGCGACCACGGGTCGCCGATGGCCGCAATCGCCCGGGCGATCGAGCACTCCTTCGCTGCGATCAGGTCTCGTCGCACAGTGCGACGCTACCAGCTGAAGATCGTCAAAGCCTACTCACTAGCTTTTCACGATCAGATGAGCTAGGAATATCGTAGTTGATATGGAATCACTACTACCTCGCGACCGAGGGGAGATCTCGACATGACCGCACTGAGTCCGGACGTCCGAGAGGCGATCGAGGCCGGCAACCTCGCTCACCTGGTCACGCTCAACCCCGACGGGAGCCCGCAGGTGACCGTGGTCTGGGTCGGCCTCGAGGGCGACGAGATCGTCGCCGGCCACCTGGCCGAGCACAAGAAGGTCAGGAACATCCGACGCGACAGCCGGGTGTCACTGTCGATGGAGACCGGCGGCTTCGACCGCCGGGGGTTCGCCAACTACCTCGTGGTCTCGGGCACCGCTCGAGTCACCGAGGGCGGCGCCGCCGACCTGTTGCGGCGCCTGAACGACATCTATGCACCGGGTCGTGAGTTTCCGGCGATGCCCGATGCGCCCGGGTTGATCACGCGGATCTCGGTGGATCGCGTCTCCGGTGTCGGCCCGTGGGCCACGGCCTGACGCCCGGGCGGAAGGTCGCGGCATGAGCGAGCTGAGCTACGACGTCCTCGTCGTCGATGGCGCCGAACGGCACGGGGACCTGACGATGCCGGACGGCAGTCCGATCGTCTCGTCGCCGTGCGCCTGCACGCTGATCCTGGGGGCGAGCGAGGCGGTCCTCTGCGATCCGCCGTTCACCAACAGCCAGATCGCCGAGGTCGGCGACTGGATCGCCGACTCGGGCCGGCGTCTGTCGGCGATCTACGCCACCCACGGGCATGGCGATCACTGGTTCGGAGCTGCGGCGCTGATCGACCGCTTCCCCGGAGCCGTCGCCTACGCCACCGAGGGGACGATGGACCTGATGGCGGTCCATCTCGCCGCCCGTGATCAGTTCTGGGACAGCCAGTTCCCCGGCCAGATCCCGGAGACGCCGATCGTGTTCGAGGTCGTCCCCGAGGCCGGCATCGATCTCGAGGGGCACCCGCTCATCCCGATCGAGGTCGGCCACAGCGACACCGTCGACACCACCGTGCTCCACGTCCCCTCCATCGGCCTCGTCGTTGCCGGAGACGTGGTCTACAACGGCGTCCATCAGATGCTGCTCGAGACCGGCGACGGGGGCTTCGACACGTGGCTTGCTGCGATCGACGCCGTCGAGGCCCTTGAGCCGCGAGCCGTCGTGGCCGGCCACAAGAACCGGGACCTGCCCGACGACCCGCGCATCCTGGACGAGACCAGGGACTACCTGCACGTCACCCGAGCGCTGATCGAGCGACAGGTCACACCGATGGCGTTCTACGAGGCGGTCATCAACCGATTCCCCGACCGGCTGAATCCGGGGCCGGTCTGGTACGGCGGACTGGGACTCCTCGGAGACACCGACATCCGCCAGCCCGGCGACCACTCGTCGTGACCGGCAGGGACGAACGTCCCGACCGGGTGGGTTGGGTGATCCGCCGGTGAGGTGAGGCCTCCGAGAGGGGCTCTGGGTCTGCCACCACGGCTCTCACGTGAGAACGGCCGGGGTGGTCGGGCTGCGCCACGACTCGATTGCGCTCGTGGCGGCATCGGCGAGGGTCGCGATGGTCGTGGCGTCGGATCCGCTCTTGATGGACACGAAGATGCCGAGGAGCAGCATGAAGGCGATGTCGGCTCGCCTGGCCACGTCGCCCTCGATCTCGCCCCGCTCGACCGCCACGTCGAGCGCACTGGTGAAGGCCCGCCGAATGCGTGTCCGGTAGCGGTCCCCTCGTTCGTTGACCTCGGGATCGGTGTCGCTGAGCTCGACGAGCGAGTTGACGACGAGGCAGCCCATCATCGCCTTCCGGGGATCGCGCGCTCGGAGCTGGGCGATGGCCTGGAACCAGCCGGCGATGGCGTCGAGCCCACCGTTGTCGACGCGTTGGAAGACCATCTCGAGCGGCCCGTCGAGGTAGTGGTCGATCGACCGGTGCAGCATCTCCCGCTTGGTTCCGAACGCGGCGTAGAGGCGGGCGCGAGCGAGTCCGGTGGCGTCCTCGAGGTCGGTGATGCTCGTTGCTTCGAACCCCGAGCTCCAGAACACCTCGGCGATCTGCGCGATCGCGATGTCGGTGTCGAACTCGCGTGGTCGTCCCATCTGACCTGCTCCGGAGCGGTTTCTTGACTGACCAGTAATCTATCTCGTCGTCGGTCGATCGTCGACGGGGGAACGACGGGCCCGGGTGGGACGACCATCTCCAGGAGCTCACCGGGCTTGCTTTTTGCATCCCGTGGTGTATATTCATCGTCAGTTATTGCACCAACGAGTGCAGATAAGCCGGACCGGCGAGGTGCAGGCCGAGCGGCTGCGAGCCGACCCGACCGAACCGACCCCGACGGCAACCGGATCCTCCCAACCACGGAAAGCAGCGCCCGCCATGGCAAACGACACCCTCCTGATCACGCTGGCCCAGCCGAAGCCAGACCAGACCGAGACGTTCCACGGCTACGTCGGATCGTCGACCGAGCTCGCCCTCGCCGCCGGCGGCGAGATCTCCTCTCGCTTCGGCGTGCGCCAACTCGTCGGCGATGCGCCGGCCGCGATCTTCGGGCTCGCCACGTTCCCGAGCGCCGAGGCGATCACCACCATGTTCGACTCGCCCGAGTACCAGGAGCTCGTGCCCGCCCGCAAGGAGAGCATCGACTGCGTCAACACCTACGTCGTCGAGGACACACCCATCACCGGTCTCCCCGACCCGGACGGGGCCTACCTCGTCATCCTGGCCGCGCCCGACCCCGAGGCGATCGACGACCTCCAGACCTACCAGGCAGGAGCCGGACCGATCTTCGCCAAGCACGGTGGCGAGCCAATCGTGCAGCTCCCGGTCTCCTCGAGCCCGATCGGCGAGACGCCCGCAGCGTTCGTGTCGATCGTCGAGTTCGGCTCGGCCAAGGCCGCCGAGGCGGTGTTCGACGATCCCGACTACCGGCCCCTGATCGCCGCCCGCGACCGCGGCCTCGCCTCACTCAACGTCTACGTCACCACCTGATCCGGACGCCGAACCCGGCCGAGCAACCGAGGAGCGAGATGAGCGACACCAACGAGGTGACCCCCGTCGACGGAGCGATCCTCCACGCCGTCGCCAACGTCCCCCGGCTCGACGAGGTCGCCGTCGGCCGGACCCGACTCGACGTCGCCGAAGGGGCGGGGGAGCGACCGTGAGCGCCGTGGCCCGGGTGCTGGCCGGCACCGTCGCCCTGCTCGTCATCGGATTCGGGCTGCTCTACATGTTGTCACCCGAGGGGCGCCTCGAAGACGTCGACCTGCAGGCCAACACGAACCTCGGACTGGCCACGGTCCGGGCCTTCATCGGCGGTGGACTGCTCGCCTTCACCAGGACGACCCGGGCGTCGGATCGGCGTCCCGCCTAGCGGTGGCGCCCCGCCAGGTAGTGCTCGATCGTCTGGAGATCGTGCCGCTGGAGCAGGGCGAGCAGCAAGGCCGTCGCCGCGTGGTTCGACGCCAACGCCAGGTGACCGTCGAGGTCGAGCAGCAGGTCCCGGGTTCCTGGATCGAGAACCGAGAAGGGTCTGGGAGTGAGCTTGCGGTTCTCGAACGCGTCCTTGGCGAAGTTCGCCTGGGCGGCCAGGTGGGCGAAGTCCCCGGGCACGTAGGCGACGAACGAGAACATCGGTTGCCACCGCTCGAGGTCGACGAAGAAGCCGGTCGGGAAGATGTCGATGTCGGCGTCATCGTGCTCCACCAACGACAGCTCCTCGCTGAGCCCGCGTCTGACCGTCTGGAGCGGTGAGAGCTCCGCATCCATCTGGCGATCGGACGGCAGCATCCCCTCCCCGACGAAGTGCACCGACCGCCTCCGATCGGGTCCCTGCTCGCCGACCTGGAAGAGCCGAGACCGCTCGTGGCACACGATCATCTGATCCTCGGCCGTCACCACCACGGTCGCGGTACCGATGCACGCCGGAGCCGGCAGGCGGGACACGTCACCCAACTCGTTGAAATCGACCGCCCAGACCTCGCGCAGGGTCCGACCGTCCGTCTCGCTCAGCGGTTGGTCGAGCGAGTTCGACAGGCAGGCGAAGGAGAAGTAGTCGGTCGGCGCCAGCGTGAGATCGTAGACGGTCGGCTGTTCCGTCCGGCTCTGCAACTCGCGGCGCAGTCGCACGTCCACCAGGTCGACACGGGGCCCGTTCTGGAAGAGCCGGTTCTCGTGGCGTGCGGCTGCGACCAACTGTGGAAGCCGGCGTCGCTCCAGCTCGTCCCACTCGGGCGGCTTCGGGCGCGGTGCCGCCAGGTCCGTTCCCATGGAGAAGCGGACCTTCTTGGTGTACGGCTCCCCCGGTGGACTGGCAACGACCAGCAGGACGTCGGGTATGTGGAGGCGGCCGATCGTGATGCCCGAGCTCTGCCCCGTCGCCCTGACGAGCTCCTCGATCGAGAGCTGTGCTCGTCTCAGCCTCCGTGCCTCGCGCTCCTCTCGAACGACCTGGCGGCTGGCACCGATGAGGTAACCGACACCCGATGCCCCAACGGTGAGGACCAGGTCGTCGACCTTGTCGGACGACACGAGGTAGAGGAGCAGCGTCGTCCCAGCGGTGACGATGAGTGCGCCGATCGTGAGTACCGACTTGCGCCGCCAAGGATCAGCCAACGGAGCCATGTGGTCGTTCAGGCTACTGCAGGTCAGGCGAGCGCTTGATCCGTGCACGGCGCCGGGAGCGGCCCTGCGGTGTCGACCGACCGATGGAGCCGGCGTCGTCCCGACGATCGACCTACCCGTCGCCCCGGTCGTCGGGGTCGACCCGATCGCCGGCGAGGCGGCGGAACGTCACGGATCCGATGGTGTAGTCGCCCCGCACGACGGTGCGGGCCTCGACGAGCGCACCGTCCGCCGCCCGGTCGGCGCTCACCTCGAAGTCGACGGTCACGGACGTCGTCAGCCCGCCGGTTCCCGGGAGTGTCCCGGTGGCGACGACGTGCACGTCTCCGGGGCCCCGGGCCTGGCGGGTGATCTCGACCAGCGCCGCCTCCTCGCTCGTCCTCTGTGACGACGAGTACTCGATCGTGGCCTCGTAGCGCCCGGCACCGACCAGGAGGTAGCCACCGAAGGATCCGAAGGTCGCAGTGTCGGCACCCTCGACCCGGACCTCGCAGCGCTCGGGATCGACCCGACCGCTCTGCGACCCGAGCAGGCAGCCGTCGAAGGTCACGGCGTCGCGAGGGCCGTCGAGCAGTGGCAGGGTGAGGCCCGGCTCGGCGAAGCGGATCATCTCGAAGGCGCCACACGTGGTCGCCGCCTCCACGAGGCCGCTCGCGTGGAACTGGTCGGTCGGCGGCGACCAGCCAGACGGATTGTCCTCGATCACCAGGTAGTCGTACGGCTGCCCGAGCCACCGGCTCGACGTGTTGATCCGCAGTGGCCGTCCGTGCCAGTCCATCCCGACCACCCTGGTGTCACTGCTCCCGAACAGCTGCAGCCGGCGAGCGGACCAGTAGTCGGCCAGCCCGATCGTGCCATCGCGGTCCGGGCCGACGAAGTCGTCGACGCACCGGACCAGCTCGGGCCGGCTCGTCGATCGAACCGACGCCAGGTCCGACGACGCCGGCACCACGATCACGGTGACGGCGAGCACCCCGACGCCGAGGCCGGTGACCGCAGGCACCAACCACGAGACGACCGGCGCGACGCCGGCCACCAGCCCCTCGGCCCGGACCACGGCCGGTCCGATCAGCACGATCGGCAGGAGCAGGGCGACCAGCAGGTAGCGCAGGGCCAGCGATCCATCGGTGAACACGAGCGCCGCCCCGTGACTGCCGAGGCCGACGACCCAGAATGCGGCGACGAGTGCGAACCGCTGCCGGTCACCGGACCCGGACGGGACGAGCACGGCCAGGCCGAGACCGATCGAGGCCACGATGAGGGCGGCGAGCGGCGGGTCGATGGCGAGGACGACGGAAGCCAGCTGACGGAGCCGCCCGAACGGGTCCGAACCCGCGAGCTGCGGGCCGTACGGGGTGTCCGTGCTGCGCAGCGCTGCGTTCAGCATCATGCCGATCGCAGCGCCGACGAGCATGGCGCCAATGACGGGCGGACTGCCTCGCCAGTTGGGCTGGCCGTCGGGGCGGCCTGGCGGTGCCAGCCGTGCGGCCACACCGACCACGACGAGGGGTGCAACCGTCGAGACCAGGAACAGCGGATCCGACAGGACCAGCAGGGCCACCACCGTGGCGATGCCAGCGAGGTGCCGACGGCTCCGGGGATCGGGCCGCCCCCCGATCCGCCCCCCGCTCACGACGAACCACCGCACCAGCAGCAGCGTGGCGATGAAGGCGCTGGTGTGGAACGAGCTCGCGAGCAGGTACGAGGCGGGACGGATCGCCAGGTGGGCGAGGACGACCAGCAGCGTGAAGCCGACGAACGACGAGAGCGCCACCCGCCGAGGCTCGACGAGCCGGCAGACACCGACGATGGCGTACTGCAGCAGGAGGAGCTGCAGCACCAGGAACACCGCCGGCGCGAACCACGGGTCGGGGACGGCCAACCAGATCGGGAGGTACAGCACGAAGTCGAGCAGGAAGTACGGGGCGGCGGGCCAGTACCACTCGGTCAGCGCGTCGATGCCGTCCATGCGGACCGCATCGAAGACCGCAGGCGGACCGAGGGTGTCGGCGTTCACGATCTCCCGGTCCAGGAACGAGCCAGCCAGGTGCCGCGACGCGGTGGCGACGGCCAGCGTCAGCGACCACAGCCACAGACCGACGGCCACGCGGTGGCGTCGAGTCGGGGGAGCGTCGCGGGGGACGGTCGCCCGGGTGTGTCCCACCGCGTCCGGTGAGGCTCCGTCGACCGTGATCATGACGCAAGCCACTTCGCGGCGGCGGGGCTCACGCGGTCGAGTGTATTGACCGGCGAGGCACTCGCCCCGGATGCGGCCATCGGTCCACCGGCTCGACTTGAGCGGGCGCCGGTCGTGGACAAGAGTCGGAGGCGGGATGAGTGAGCAGGGGTCGACAGCGGCGCCGGGGGCGACGCCGAGCACGACCGAGCCGCCGTTGCGGGTCGACGGGTGGTTGGTCGCCGGGGGTCGGTACCACGACATCGACTTCGCTCGCCGGCAGCTGCTCCACCTCCTCGGTGACCACGACAACGTGCGGGTGCGCGTCGACGCCGACTACGAGGACACGTCGGCCCTCGACGCCGCGACCTTCCTCGTGTCCTACACCTGCGACGTCCGTCCGTCCGAGCCGGCCCAGCGCGCCATCCGCCACTGGGTCGAGGGAGGCGGACGGTGGCTCGCCCTCCACGGCACGAACGCCGCCCTCGACCTGCCCCGCCCGAACGGCGTCGAGGCCCCCCGCTGCTTCCCGCTCTGGGCCGAGACGCTCGGCTCGCAGTTCGTCGCCCATCCCCCGATCGCGCCCTATCCGGTCGAGGCGTCCGACCCCGACCACTGGCTGGTCGCCGGCATCGAGCCCTTCGACACCGACGACGAGCTCTACCTGATGGAGCACGCCGACGAGGCGTCCCTCCACCCCCTCCTCCACACCACCTGGCGGGGCGAGGCGACCGGCTTCGCCGAGGCCGACTGGTCCGACGGCCCCGACCGCCGACTCGTCCAGTACCTCCGCCCCCTAGGCGACGGCGCCGTGCTCTACAACACCCTCGGCCACTGCCGGGGCCACTGGGACATGGCCCCGCTGATGGCGTACTACCCCCGTATCGAGCGCTGCTCGTGGGACGTGCCCCAGTATCGCGAGCTGCTGCGGCGGGCCCTCCGCTGGGCCGTCGGCGGCGATCGGGTCGACCCCGACCCCGTCGACACCGGGTCATGAGCGGCGAAGACCCGGACCTGAGCCGCCTGGTCGATCGTGACCCGGAGCTCCTGTCCTGCCCCTACCCGCTCTTCCACCGGCTCCGGGATCGACCCGATGGCCTGGTCTGGAGCGAGAGCATGGGTGCCTGGTTGGCGACCGGTCGAGACCTCGTCCTCGCCATCGCTCGCGACACCGACACGTGGTCGAGTCGCTCGCCGTCGTCTGTCGGCAACCGGACCAACCGGATGCAGGCGGCGATGGCCACACTCGCCGCCGAGCCCGACATGGGTGAGGTGTTCGCGGCCGTGGCCAACGACCAGCGGGCCGCGGTCGTGCTGCTCAACGCCGACCCACCGGCCCACGTCCGCCAGCGGCGCGCCGTCAACCGGGCCTTCCGGCCCGCCCGCATCCGGGCGATGGAGCACGACGTCCGTCGGCTGGCCGACGAGCTGATCGCCGGGTTCGCCAGCCGGGGTCGCGTCGAGCTCGTGTCGGCGTACGCCGTCCTCCTGCCGATGGAGATCATCGCCCGGGCCCTCGGCGTCGCCGACGACGACCTGCTGACCTTCAAGCGCTGGTCCGACGACCTGGCCATCCCGATCGGCAACGCCTCGCCAACGGTCGACCAGGTGCGCAGCTTCCTCGTCAGCTCCGCCGCGTTCGGCGACTACTTCTCGGCCCGTCTGGCCGAGCGGGCCGCCGATCCTCGCGACGACCTGCTGACCGACGTGGCCACCGCCGAGGTCGACGGCGATCGGCTGACACCGGCCGAGCAGCTGTCGATGTGCCAGCAGTTCCTCGTGGCCGGAAACGAGACCACCACGAAGCTCATCACCAACCTGGCCAACGAGCTGGCCCGGGACCCCGAGCTCCGCCGGCGGGTCGACGCCGACCGATCGCTCGTTCCGGCCCTGGTCGAGGAGGTCCTGCGTCACCAGGCCCCGGTCCAGGGGCTGTACCGGGTCGCGACCCGGGACGTCTCGATCGGCGGCGTCGACGTCGCCGCCGGCGACCACGTGTGGCTGGTCTACGCCGCCGCCAACCGGGATCCGGCCGCCTACCCGGAGCCGGACGACCTCGACCTCGACCGACACCTCGACCCCAGCGCCCGGCCGGCCGACCACCTGTCGTTCGGCCACGGCGAGCACTATTGCATCGGCGCCGGCCTGGCCCGGTTGGAGGCCAGGATCGCCACCGAGGCCCTGCTCGACCAGCTGGACGATCTGGCCATCGCCCCCGACCACGAACCGACCTGGGAGGACAGCTTCCTGCTCCGAGGTCTCCGCACCCTCGACCTGACCTTCACCCCGGCCGTCGCCTGAGCGATCTGCCGCCCGGGCCGCCGACCCCGGCGTCCGTGCCCGTGCCCGGTCAGCGACCGAGCTCGACCGGGGTGCCGCTGCCGTCGGTGTCGATGCCGAGCAGCCGGAAGTAGTGGTGGTAGAAGTGGCGGATCTTCGTCTCGTTGTAGGCGGCGAAGATCACCTCCTGCCGCTCCTGGGCCTTCACCCCCTGCTGGACGAGCGGGAGGTTCAACGAGTCCTGCTGGAAGATCTTGGCCAACGGCCCGAGCTCCGGGGCCTCGGTCCAGTCGTCGTCGAGCCCCAGCTCGGTGACCCCAGCCGGGGCCGGCCTCGCCGCCGGATCGGCCGGCGCCAGCGGGAACAGCATCACCTCGAAGATGCACTGCTCGGGGTCGTCGCCGCTCGGCCGGAACCGGTACATGATCGGGTTGAAGCACCCCCAGGGCGACCAGTTGGGGAACACCGAGTAGAAGATGGCGTCGATCAGCTCGGCGTCCGCGATCCCGTCGACGTCGATGGCGTCGCCGTGGCTCCGCTTGACCTGGGACCGGCGCTGATCGGCCATCCACCCCCGCAGCCGACCGAGGCGCTCGGCGGTCATCTCACCGTTGTCGCTCGATCCGTCGCCGGACCCGTCGAGGCCGTCGAACAGCTCGTCCGGGGGTGCGGCCGCCATCATCGGCACGTCGTCCATCCCCGGCAGATTCGGCCCGCCGACCCACTTGCACAGGTGGGGGTCGGCCTGGGTCTGCGGGCCCTCCAGGTGGTTGCCGTCGTCGTCGAACAGGCTCTCGTTGCCGTCGAGGTCGATCACCCGGACCCGGCTGGCCTCCGGCCCGGCGTCGGCCCGCTCGTACACGTGGCCGCTCAGCGGGTGCCGCCACCGGGCGAACTGCCGCCCGTCGTCGAGCGGCTCCCAGTGTGGCATCCCCGTGAGGTGGGGGCTCTCGACCCCGCTGGCCGACATCGCCCGGCTGTAGTTGCCCCAGGCGTCGTAGCGGGAGTTGGCGTCGCCGAGGGTCTGCATCAGGGTCGGGTGGGTGGCCACGACGTGGTAGCTCTCCATGAAGGCCTCCTGGCAGACCTTCCAGTTCATCGGCATCAGCTTGCGCACGTGGGCGGCCTTGAACCGCTCGGTGAACGGGGCGGCGGTGAAGTGGTCACCCAGGTCGCCGAGGAAGTCACCCAGGGGCTCGGCGTCGCGGTCGGGGTTGAGGAACACGAAGCCCTGCCACGTGCCGACGCTGGCCTCGGGCAGCCCGTAGTCGTCGAACTCGACGTCGGGGAAGTCCCACTGGCACGGGATCTCCTTCATCGACCCGTCGAGGTTCCAGCACCAGCCGTGGAAGGCGCAGCGCAGGTTCCTGGCCCCCCGCCCGGCGTGCTCCCGCAGCTTGCGGCCCCGGTGCAGGCAGGCGTTGCGGTAGGCCTTGATCTCGTCGGGGGCCGTGCGGACGACGAGGAACGACAGGTTGGCGATGTCGTAGACGTGGTAGTCGCCGACCTCGGGGATGTCCTCCTCCAGGCACGCCAGCTGCCAGACCCTCGACCAGAGCCGCTCCACCTCGAGGTCGTGCCACCGGCGTTCGTGGTACACCCCGGCCGGCACCCGGGTGTTGCCGGACGGCAGGTCCTCGCCGACCCGGCGCAGCACCTCCGACACGGGATGGGTGTCGGCGTCGAACAGCTCGTCGTAGCTGATCCCGGCCGAGCGGTCGGTCCCCGTCAACGTCTCGGTCATGCACAGAAACTACGGGTGAGCGGGAAACGGTGTCCATCCACCGCCCGCGGTGCCAGACGGCCCGGCTCACCCATCGGGCCCGCTGCGGGCGTAGGGTGGCCGCCATGAGTGAGGCAGTGATCGAGACGACCGACCTGCGCCGGAACTTCGGTGACGTCGAGGCGGTACGGGGGGTGGATCTCGTCGTCGAGCCGGGCGAGATCTACGGGTTCCTCGGGCCGAACGGTGCCGGCAAGTCGACGGTGGTGAAGATGCTGACCACGCTGCTCAAGCCGAGCGGCGGGTCGGCCCGGGTGCTCGGCCTCGACGTGGCCACCCAGGCAAACCAGATCCGGCTCCGCATCGGTGCCGCCCTCCAGGACGCCTCGCTCGACCAGAAGCAGAGCGGACGCGAGATCCTGCGGGTCCAGGGTCAGCTCTACGGGCTGACGGCCACGGAGATCGACCAGCGGATCGACGAGCTCAGGTCGGTCATCGAGTTCGACGCCATCGACCGCTGGGTCGGCACCTACTCCGGCGGCATGGAGCGCCGCCTCGACCTGGCCGCCTCGCTGATCCACAACCCCGATCTGCTGTTCCTCGACGAGCCGACGACCGGCCTCGACCCGACCAGCCGGGCCGAGGTGTGGGAGGAGGTCAGGCGGCTCAACGCCGACTTCGGCACCACGATCTTCCTCACCACCCAGTACCTGGAGGAGGCCGACGAGTTGGCCGACCGGGTCGGGATCATCAACGCCGGCACGATCGTCGGCGAGGGCCCGCCCGGCGACCTCAAGCGGACGGTCGGCTCCGACGTCATCCAGGTCCGTCTGGCCGAGGGCAGCGACCGGCAGGGGGCCTACGACGCGGTGGTCGGGCTCGACACCGTCGACCACGTCGACCAGGGGCCCCGTGGCCTCCTGATCTCGGTCAAGAACGGTGCGTCGGCGGTGTCGCCGGTTGCGATCGCCCTCGACGGCGCCGGCGTCTCGGTCACCGACCTGACCCTGCGGACACCGACGCTCGACGACGTCTTCCTCGAGCTCACGGGCGACCGGATCGAGGTGGCGGCATGACGGCCTCGACCGCGGCCACCACCGCCGGCGACCGCAACCTGGTCCGGGCCCGCCCGTCCGGCTTCCTCCGCGATCTCGTCACGATCGCCAAGCGTGCGCTCCGCTCGATCCCCCGCGAGCCGGAGACGTTCGTTCCCGCGCTGTTCATCCCCACGTTCTTCTTCATCGTCAACGTCGGCGCCCTGCAGAACCTCACGGAGGGCTTCCCCGGCAACGAGGACTTCAACTACCGGGCCTTCCAGCTCCCGACCGCGATCATCTTCGCCGTCACCGGCATCTCCCGGGCCCCCGGCCTGGTGACCGATATCCAGTCGGGCTACTTCGATCGCCTGCTGCTCAGCCCGGCCCGCCGACTCCCGCTGCTGCTCGGTTTGATGGTGGCCGACTTCGTGCTGGTCGTCGGGCTGTGCATCCCGGTCCTCGCCCTCGGGTTCGTGTTCGGCGTCTCGTTCGGCACCGGGCTGCTCGGCGTGATCGTGTTCATCCTGATCGGGGCGCTCTGGGGGGTGGCCTTCACCGGCTTCCCCTACACCATCGCCCTCAAGACGGCCAATCCCGGCGCGGTCGGGGCCAGCTTCATCCTGTTCTTCCCGTTTGCGTTCCTGACCTCGTCGACCGTGCCCCTCGAGCAGCTCTCGGGTTGGCTCCGGACCGTCGCCCGCTACAACCCGATCACCTACATCCTGGAGAGCATGCGGTCGCTCACCGGCGACACGTGGGAGTGGGTCGACCTCGGGCAGGGCCTCGTCGCCATCCTGGTCGTCGCCTCGGTCAGCCACGGCCTGGCGCTGGCCGCCCTGCGGGGCCGCCTCGATCGGGGCTGACCGGGGGTCGCCCGGCCTCACGCGAGTCGGAACGCCCGCTCCATGGCCCCGTAAGTGATCCGACCGAGGATGGCGAACACGGCAGCCGGGACGACGAACACGGCGGCAACGGCGGCGATGAGGCTGGCGCCCCACTGCTGACCCCACAGCAGCGCCGACACGAACGGCCCGACGACGGCGACCGTGATCAGCGCCGCCGCCCAGGCGGTGCCGCCGCCCCAGATCGCCAGGCAGACGCCGACCACCAGGGCGACGATGCCGGCCAGCGCTGCGAGCACCCACACCACGACCGACAGCCGCCGAACCCCGCCGGCGGCCCATCGGGTCCGCAGTGCCACGGCGGCCCACATGAGCCAGGCCTTCAACCGGGGGACGCCCGAGGCGTCGAGCATCAGCCGGAAGAACCGGTCGGCCAGCGTGTCGCTGCCGAGGTGCCCGCCGTTGACCTCGTCGACGATCAGCTCGTCGTGCAGGATGGCGGCCAGCGTGTGCACGCCGTAGGTGTTCTCGAACCAGCGCATGAACGGCGGGATCGAGGCCAGGTCGGTGGTGCCGCCGATCTGGCTGCAGGCGGCGGCCCGGTCGAAGCGCTGCTCGGCGTCGGCTGCGGGCACGCCGGTCTTGGTCAGCTTGGCGACGATGTCGCTCTTGACCGCAGCGTCGTCGAACTTGAACCGCTGGCCGACCGTGAACTGGGCGGCGTCGACCTGGACCAGCCCGACCTCGCCGTCGGCGTCGTCGACCACGAAGCCCGATCGTGGGGCCACTCGCCAGGCCGTCCAGGTCGCTTCCGTCGTTGCTGCGTCCGCAGTCATCGCGCCTCTCCCAGGTGATGGTGGCTGCGAGCCTAGTGCCGGCGAACCGATGTCGCCGCAGGTTCGGTGCGGTGGGGGCGCGACCGGTTCCTAGCGGCCGGCGGGGACGCTGATGGCCGGGCGGGCCGGTGGCGTCAGCGGGCTGCGGTCGGCCTCGGCCGGTCTGGTCGGCGCCGTCGCCGGGCCGGTCGCCCGGTCCGGCGCGGTCGGGGTGGTGGCAGCCTGGGCCGCCTCCGTCTCCTTGCCGGCGTAGGTGTCGACGTAGCGTTGCTCGGAGAGCCTGGCGATCTCGAACATGACGGCGTCGGTGAAGATGCGCAGCACCCGGGGGTCGGACGGGTCGCCGTGGTCCTCGGCCCGCATCGGGGCGCCGAAGCGGACGGTCACCGGGAGCCGGGGCTTCATCACGAACTGGTCGGGTGGCTGCACGTCGACGGTGCCGATGTGGCCGACCGGAACGATCGGCGCATCGCAGCGGATCGACAACCGGGCCGCCCCGGTGCGGCCCTTGTGCAGGTTGCCGCTGCGGGACCGGGTGCCCTCGGGGTAGATCATGAAGAGGTGTCCACCGTCGAGCACCCGGGCAGCGGTGTCGAGCGCAACCTGGGCCGCGTCGCCGCCCGAGCGGTCGACCGGGATCATGCCGAGCGCGGGGAAGAGGTGCTTGGTCTTCCAGTCGTCCATGTACTCGCCCTTGCCGATCGCCCACACCCGGCGGGGGAGCGAGGCGGGCACGAACACCGAGTCGCAGAACGACAGGTGGTTCGGGGTGATCAGCGCCGGGCCATCGAGGGGCACGTGCTCGACGCCCTCGACGGAGACGTCCCACAGCCGGTTGACGACTCGGCGGATGGCACCGAAGCCGTACTTGCTGGCGGCGTCCGCGCCCGGCAGGTCGGGGGCCGACTCGAACCGGAAGCGCGGTGAGCCGCTCATCCCCGGCCTCTCCTCAGCAGTGGTGTCATCGGCGGTCTCCCTCCAGCGGTGGTCCTATCGGCGGCGTCCCATCAGGGTCGTAGCTCCCGGCGGATCAGTTTCCCGGTCGGGGCGACCGGCAGCTCGTCGACGAAGTGGTACTCGGTCGGGCACTTGTAGGTGCTCAGCCTGGCCCGGACGAAGGCGTCGAGCTCGTCGGCGGTGACCCGGCCGGCCACGTGGGCGGCCACCGTCTCCCCGGTCTCGCCGTGTGGGGTGGCGACGGCGATCGCCCCCGTCACGTCCGGGTGCTCCATCAGCACCGACTCGACCTCGGCCGGGTACACGTTGAAGCCGGAGACGATGATGATGTCCTTCATCCGGTCGACCAGGTAGAGGTAGCCGTCGTCGTCGAACACGCCCATGTCGCCGGTCCAGAACCAGCCGTCGTCGGTCAGCACGGCGGCCGTCAGCTCGGGGGCGTCGAGGTAGCCCTTGAACACGCCGGGGCTGCGGACGACGATCTCCCCGGTGTCACCCGGCTCGACCGGCGTGCCGTCCGACTCGACGAGCACCACCTCGACGCCGGCCAGCGGTTGGCCGACCGAGGTGGCCCGTGGCTGGATGCCCCGGCTCCAGGTGACCACCGGCGAGGTCTCGGTCAGGCCGTAGCCCTCGGCGATCTCGACGCCGTAGCGGTCGCGGATCCGCTCGAACACCTCGGCCGGCAGGGCGGCGGCGCCCGAGGCGGCGTTGCGGACCGAGGCCAGCGTGTCGTCCGGCGCATCGGCCCTCGCCCACCGCTGCCACATCGGCGGCGCGCCCGAGATCGTGGTGATGCCGTGGGCCCGGATCAGCTCGAGGCTGAGCTCTGCGTCGAAGCGGCGTTGGAGCACCACGGTCCCGCCGACCCGGAGGGTGGCCAGCAGCACGACGTTGAGCCCGAAGATGTGCGAGAACGGCAGGACGCCGAGCGCGATGTCGTCGGCGTGGAGACCCTCGTCGGCCTCGGTGATGGCCTGCTGGACCCAGGCGAGGTTGCCGTGGCTCATCATGGCCACCTTCGAATCGCTCGACACGCCGCTGGTGAGCAGGAGGAAGGCGATGTCGTCGGCGTCTCGCTCGACGATCGGTGGGCCGTCGGCTCCGGCACCGTTCGTCGTCCCGTCGGCCGGGCCCGTGTCGAGGTCCTGGAGGTCGAAGAGGGGCGGGCCGATGTCGTCGGCGTGGTCGATGGCCCAGCGGCCGGCGTCACCGATCAGGAGCACGTCCGGCTCGACGGCGGCGAGCTTGCGGATGAGCTCGGGCGGCGGGCTGGTCGGCCGGACGGGGGTCACCTGGGCGCCGAGCCCGAGTGCGGCCAAGGTGCCGACCACGAACGCGGTCTCGTTGCCGGCCAGGATGGCCAGGCGCGAGTGTGGGCCGTAGCCGGCGTCCGCCAACCGGGCCCGCAGGCGGTCGACGCGGTTCCGCAGATCGCCGTAGGTGATGGTGGCGTCACCGTCGATCAGGGCGAGTCGGTCCGCATCGTGAGGCTGGATGATCGCCGCCAAGTTCTCCATCAAGGTGAAGCTTGTCACGTCGACCGCCCGGCCGTCGAACGGTTGGATCGAGCGTCGGCGGCTACGCGGCCGGGCGTTCGAGGCCGGCCAGGTCGCCGACGGCGCCGAGGGCCTCGACGATCAGGTCGACGTAGTCGCCCCGCCCCCGGCCGGCGGTCCAGCGGCGGGTGGCGAAGCGGATGGCCGACATGGTGGCCCCGGCGATGATCTCGGGGCGGGGATCGTCGAGGGGGTCGACGCCGAGCCGCTCGGCGACGGCGACGATGATCTCCCGCTCCCAGTTGGCCTGCACGACGGCCCGGCTGTAGGCCGACACCGACTGGTAGGTGGCGGCGAGGCGGGCCTGGAGCAGGCGTCGCTTCCGGTTGCGCTCGAAGTTGTCGGCCAGCGATCGCATGACCTCCTGCAGCAGGTCGAGGATCGGCTCGTCGGCTGGTCGGGCGGCCAGCGTCTCCCGCAGCTCCAGCTGCAGCTCCTCCATGTCGCCGTAGAGGAGCGCCTCCTTGGTCTCGAAGTGCCGGAACAGCGTGCGCTGCGACACGTCCGCGGCCTCGGCGATGTCGGCGGTCGTGGTCTCGTCGAACCCGTCGGTCTCGAAGAGCCGGGCGCCGGCCTCCATGAGGTCGTTGCGGGTCTTCGACTTCTTGCGCGACCGGCGGCTCACGTCGAGCTGGGGGAGCCGAGGCGTCGGATCGGGGTTGGCGGACTCGACCATGGCGTCCCATCGTAGGGCAGATCGGGCAAAATGTCAGCCATTGACGTTTGTCAGACGCTGACATTATCATGATGGGCATGAGCTCGTCCGCAGCCATCTTCGACCTCGACCGAACCCTCCTCGCCGGCTCATCGTCGCCGGTGTTCCAGCGCCACCTGGCCGCCGCCGGCATCGGCGGCGAGCGCAGCCCGCTCCTGGTCCCCGTCGCCGAGACGCTGGCCAGGTTCTACGAGCAGTTCGGCGAGAACTGGCTGATGATGCAGCCGGCCAAGCTGGCCTCCCGGGCCGCCGCCGGGTGGGACGTCGCCGCCGTCGAAACCGCCTGCAAGGCGGCGGCCAAGGAGCTGGTCGGCATGATCCAGCCCTTCGCCCCCGGCGTCTTCGCCGAGCACCGGGCCGCCGGGGCCAAGCTGGTCCTGGCCACCACCTCGCCCGAGCCCTTCGTGCGCCCCCTGGCCGAGGAGCTCGACTTCGACGACGTGATCTGCACCCGCTGGAAGCAGTCGGGCGGGACCTACACCGGCGAGACCGACGGCCCGTTCGTGTGGGGCCGGGAGAAGGCCGACGCCGTCGAGGCGTGGGCCGCGGCCACCGGCGTGTCGCTGGCCAAGAGCCACGCCTACAGCGACTCGTACTACGACGCCCCGATGCTCGACCTCGTCGGCAACCCCGTCGCCGTCAACCCCGACGCCCAGCTCGCCGCCACGGCGACGATCAAGGGCTGGCCGATCCGTCACCTCGACAAGTCGGAGGGCGTGGCCAAGGTCGCCGGCCGCGAGATCCAGGACTGGACCCGGCCCCTCATGCGGCCCGAGCTGGTGGCCCCGAACGTGTCGTTCACCTTCACCGGGATCGAGTACATCCCGACCGACGGCCCGGCCCTCGTCGTCTTCAACCACCGCTCGTACTTCGATCCGACGGTGATGGGCCTGGTCGTGGCCAAGGCCGGACGCAGCGTCCGTGGCCTCGGCAAGAAAGAGGTGTTCGACGTGCCGATCGCCGGGCGCTTCCTCAAGGCCCTCGGCGGGATCCGGGTCGAGCGGGCCACCGGCTCGGACGAGCCGCTCAAGCACGCGGCCAAGGCCCTGTCCGGCGGCGAGATCGTGATGATGGCCCCCCAGGGCACCATTCCCCGCGGCCCCGCCTTCTTCGACCCGGTGCTCAAGGGTCGCTGGGGCGCCGCCCGCCTGGCCGCCATGACCGGCGTCCCGGTCGTGCCCGTCGGCCTGTGGGGCACCGAGAAGGTGTGGCCTCGCAGCGCCCGCCTGCCCAAGTTCTCACTGGGCCGGCCCGAGGTCAGCGCCACCGTCGGCCGGCCCTTCCACGTCCAGGGCGACGACCCCGATGCCGATACCGAGACCATCATGGAGGCACTGGTCGCCCTGCTCCCCGACGAGGCCAGGGAGCACCGGGTCCCGACCGAGGAGGAGCTGCTGGCCACGTTCCCGCCCGGCTACTCGGGCGATCCCAACGCCGAGGCCGACCGCCGTCCCGGCACCGACACCTGACACCCGCTTCCGTCCCGCACGCCAACCCGACCGCCCCGCAGACGAGGACCTGACACCATGGCCGAGCGCCGCACTCGAGACGTCGACGTCTCCACCCGCATGACCGACCACGAAGCCCTCATGTGGAACGTCGAGAAGGACCCGTGGCTCAACCCGAACGGGGCCAGCCTGACCCTCCTCGACCAGCCGGTCGACATGGAGCGCTTCCGGGCCGGCATCGCCTACGGGGTGACCAGGATGCCCCGCCTCTACCAGCGGGTGGTGCCCGAGCTGGGTCGCCTGGCCCCGCCGACGTGGGCGCCCGACCCCGAATTCGACTTCGACTATCACGTGCGCGAGGTCCGGGTGGCCAAGCCGGGCACGATGCGGCAGCTCCTCGACCTGGCGGCCCAGCTCTACCAGGAGCCGCTCGACCGGACCCGCCCGCTGTGGCGATTCGTGGCCATCAGCGGCCTCGAGGGCGGCAAGGGCGCGGTGTACGCGCTGACCCACCACGTCATCGCCGACGGCATCGGCCAGCTCCGCATGGCCGAGCTCTACCAGCAGATCGACCGCGACCAGCTACCCCCCGAGCAGGTCGACCTCGACGCCTTCCTGGCCGACGTGCTGGCCAGGGAGGGGGTCGGGGAGTCCGACGGTGATCCGACCGCCGACGCCATCGGCGAGCTGGTCGACACCACCCGCTCGACCGCCAGCCACATCCTCCGTCGCCAGGCCGGGATGGCCAGGCGCCTCGTCGGCGAGGCGGCGATGTGGGGCGCCGACCCGAGCCGTGTCACCGACAAGGTCGGCGAGATCGTCGACACGGTGAAGACAACGGCCGGCCTCGTTGCCGGCAGCGGCCTCACCGGCGGTCGCGACAGCGACGACGGTGCTGGCGGCGCCGAGGCCGAGGGCGAGCGACCCCGGCCCGGCTCGCCGCTGTGGCGCAACCGCTCCCGCCATCGTCACCTCGAGCACGTCCAGATCCCGCTCGACGGGTTGAAGGCCGCATCGAAGGCCCTCGGGGGCAGCATCAACGACGGCTTCATGGTCGGCCTGACCGAGGGCGCGGTCCGCTACCACGAGGCGCGGGGCACCGCCGTCGACTCGTTCAACACCAGCTTCGTGCTCAGCACCCGGACCGATTCGAAGATGGGTGGCAACTCGTTCACGCCGGTCCCGATCCGGGTCAGCGGGGCGGCGGCCGACTTCCCGGCCCGGATGGGCGAGCTGCACCGCATCACCGAGTCGGCCCGGGACGAGGCCGGACGCAGCGGCGGACTGAGCGGCCTGTCCGGGATCATCAACCTGTTGCCGACGTCGCTGGTCACCCAGACCGCCAGGCGCCAGGCCGCCTCGATGGACTTCGCCACCTCCAATCTCCGGGGTGCGCCCTTCCGGCTCTACTGCGCCGGGGCCGAGGTCGAGGCCACGGTCTGCATGGGCCCGCTCGCCGGCACGGCGGTCAACGCCACCGCCCTCTCCTACGACGGGCAGTTCGACATCGGGCTCTTCATCGACCCCGTCGCCGTCGAGGACCCGGCCGACTACAGGCGCTGCATCGAGGACGCCTTCGCCGACCTGCTGGCCCTGGCCGAGCCGACTCCCGAGTCGAACGGCGCCGGCAAGCCGGCGCCGCCGACGACGTCGAGGCCGAAGAGATCGGCGAGCAGGAAGTCGACCGCCAAGAAGCGCTCGGGCTCGAAGAAGTCGGCTGCGACGACCACCGCCAAGGCCTCATCGGCAACGACCAATGGGGCACGCTCGACCTGACGACGCCCGGGGGCCAGCGTCGTTCTGACGGCCAGGATGCCCGTTCCCGGGCACCATCGCCGTCGGAACGGGCTCGGCTGGTGCCGGCGCCCGGTCAGCGGCGACTCACCGCTGGGTCAACGCGTCGGCGTTGGCCGGGGTGAGGTACTGCATGGAGCGTGGCCGCTCGCCGGCGGCCATGAGCTCGAGGTCGGCAACCACCAGTCGGCCGATCTCGTGCAGCGCGGCCGGGAGGGCGCCGGCCAGGTGCGGGGTGCAGGTCACGTTGTCGAGCCGGCGGATCGGATGGTCGGGGGCCAGCGGCTCCTCCGGGAAGACGTCGATCCCGACCTTGAATCGACCATCGGCCGCCAGCGCGGTGAGCGCCTCGAAGTCGACCAGATGGGCCCGGCTGGTGACCACGACCGTCTGATGGGGCCGGAGCCGGGCCAGCAGGTCACCGGACAGCAGGTGCCGGTTGTCCGGTGTCGGGGCGGCCAGCACCTGGATGACGTCGGCGGTGTCGACGAGGGTGTCGAGGTCGACCGGCTCGACGTCGGCGGCCCGCAACTCGGCCGGGTCGAGCGGCGGGTCGTTGGCCAGCGCCCGCACGCCGAAGGGGGCGAGCAGCGCATGCAGGCTGCGGGCGATGTTGCCGTAGCCGACGAAGCCGACGGTCGACCCGATGAGCGTCGTGTTGGCCACGTTGCCGTCGTGCAGCCACCGCTCGGTGCCGTCGCCCATGGCCCGATCGGCGGCGGTGACGCCCCGAACGGCGGCCAGGGTGAGGGCCAGCGTCATCTCGGCCACGACCGGCCCGAAGGCGGGGGCGCAGCTGCCGACGAGGATGCCCCGCTCCAGGCAGTCGGCGTAGCCGAGCTCGGGGTGCTCGTGGCCGCCGGCCACCTCCAGTACCGCCCGGAGCCGGTCGGCGGGGAGAGCGCCGACCGGCTCGTGGCGCCAGCCGCCGAAGACGACGGCGTCGGCGTCGGCGATCTGGTCGGCGAAGCGCTCCGTCGGCATCGGCTCGTCCCGCCCCCACACCACCTCGCCGACCGCATGCAGGCGGGCCAGGGTCGTCGGGTCGAAGATCTCGTCCATCGACCGGAACGACGGGTCGACGATCACCCTCAGCGGCACGGTCAGCCCTCCGGCCGCTCGGCCACCGGCCGGGCCACGGTCACGTGCAGCTCGCCGGTCGACGCGTTGCGCAGCTCGATCGAGCGGGCGGTCGTGCCGGTCAGCAGCGACGCGACGCATCGCCCGCCGTCGGCGAACACCTCGACCGACCCGGCATCGATCAGCAGCTCGGCTGCGCCGGCGTCGCCGGCGTCGCCGGCGGTACCGCCGCCGATCGGGGTGACACCGATGGCGCCATCGACGCCGGTCCCGAGTCCGTCGAGCGCGATGGCGGGCCCGACGACATCGATCAGGCGCGGCGCCCCGGCTGCGGTCGGGATCAGGCAGCGGACCCCGATCGGTCCGGTCGCGGTTCGCAGCTGCAGCACGGTGGCGCCGTCGGCCAGCGGCACCGCCGCCCGCTCGCCCGGATCGATCGCCAGCGTCGGTCGGCCCTCCGCCGTCGTGTCGAAGGTCGGGCGCTGGATCAGCGCGCCGCCGATGCGGTCGGCGTCGAGCGTCAACCGTCTGGGGATCGACATCCGCCCGCACCACGCTGGCTCGCCGCCGGCCGAGCGGTGGCCGGCGATCTCGGCCTCGTTCATCCAGCCGATCAGGATCGGTGCCAAGCCGTCGGCGGCGTCCCACACCATCGGCGCGTAGAGGTCGGGGCCCTCGTCGAGCCGGCGCAGCCCTGCGGTGTCGCTGGGGGTCAGCGACAACCCGTCGAACTCGACCGGCAGCCAGCCGACCCAGCGTCGACCACCCTCGGGGTCGCGGGGGAGGACCGACGCGATCAGCACCCACCGCCGGGCGCGATGACCATCGGCGCCGGGCTCGACCGGCACCGGCACGAGGTCCGGCACCTCGAGCACGGTCGAGCCGGCCGGGTCGAGCAGCGCCAGCGTCGACGTCCGGGTCCAGTCCCGAAGGTCGTCGCTCCGGTACAGCCAGAGGTCGGGCCCGACGGCCAGCACCATCAGCCACCAGCCGTCGGTGCCGTCGCCATCCGGGTCATCGGCACCGACCCAACGCAGCACCTTCGGGTCGCGGAAGTCCCGATGACCCTCGGGCGCCCGCAGCACCGGGTTACCGGCGTGCTTGGCCCACGTCGTCCCGCCGTCGGTGCTGAAGGCCAGGCTCTGGTGTTGTCCGTCGTTGGCGGCGTGGGTGAACACGGCCACCACCGCCCCGGCGCCGAAGCCGGCGGTGTCGCCGTGGTCGACCACGGCGCTGCCCGAGTAGATCTCGCCGACCTCGTCAGGGGCCAGGGCAACCGGCTGGTGGTCCCAGTGCAGCAGGTCGGTGGACGTGGCGTGACCCCAGTGCAGGTTGCCCCACACCGGTGCCACCGGGTTGTGCTGGTAGAAGAGGTGGTGGGTGCCGTCGAGCACCACCAGCCCGTTCGGATCGTTGAGCCAGTTGGCCGGCGGCGTGAAGTGCACCTCGGGTCGGGCCCCGGGGGCCGGGCGGCCGGTCAACCCTTGAGCCCAGACGACGCCACCGACTGCACGAACCACTTCTGGAAGATGAGGTACAGGGCGAGCACCGGGATGGTCATCACCGCGGCGAAGGCGAACACGTCGCCGAACGGCACCTGGGGATCGACGAACAGCACCTGCATGGCCACCGGAAGCGGTCGGACCTCCGGGCCGCGGGTGACCATGAGCGGCCAGAAGAACGACCCCCACACGAACAGGGCCTGGAGGATGCCGACGGTGGCGAACGCCGGGCGGGACAGCGGGACCACGATGCGACGGTAGATCGTCCAGCGGTTGGCGCCGTCGATGAGCGCGGCCTCCTCGATCTCGCCCGGCAGCCCGATGAACGACTGGTAGAAGAGGAAGATGAAGAACGGGTTGGCCACGAACGGGATGATCTGCACGTGGTAGGTGTCGAGCCAGCCGAGCCGGTTCACGATCAGCAGCAGCGGGACCGACACGCTCTGGAACGGCACGATCATCAGGGCGACGACGGCGCCGAGGATCACCGACCGGCCCCGCCAGTTGAGCCGGGCCAGGCTGTAGGCGCACATGCTGTTGACGATCAGCCCGAGGCCGACGGTGAGCACGGTGATGAGGACGCTGTTGAACAGCGCCCGGCTGACGCCCTCACGGCCGAAGATGTCCTGGTAGTTCTCGAGCGACAGCGCTCGGGGGATGAAGGCCCAGATCGTGCGCTGGTCGGCCAGGATCTGGGTCTCGTTCGGCTGCAGCGACAGCACCACCATCGCCACCACCGGGAACACGAAGAACACCGACAGGGCGATCATGCCGGCATAGGTCAGGAGTCGTCGAGTGCTCATCACGCCACCGCCCGTTCCTCACGGAGCAACCGTCGCTGGGCGAAGGCGATGACCACGACCAGGAGGAAGTAGAAGACGCCGAGGGCCGAGCCGAGCCCGACTTGGCCCTGGCGGAAGCCGAACGAGATCAGCCGCAGGATCATCGTCTGGGTCGCGTCCTGCGGCCCACCCTGGGTCATGATCTCGACCTGGTCGAACAGGGCGAAGGCCAGGATCGTGGTCGACAGGACGACGAAGATCGTGGTGTTCCGCAGCTGGGGGATGGTCACGTAGCGGAACTTCTGGGTGTTGGTGGCGCCGTCGATCTCGGCCGCCTCGTAGAGGCTGTCCGGGATCGCCTGGAGCCCGGCGAGGTAGATCACCATCTGGAAGCCGACCCCCTGCCAGATCGACATGATGATGATCGCCGCCCTTGCCCCGTTGCGGTCGAGCACCCAGTTGAGGAACCCGAACCGCTCGGGGGTGAGGTAGCCGAAGCTGACGGCGTCGAGCACGGCGTTGACCAGGCCGGAGCCGGGGTTGAAGAAGAAGCTCCACATCACCGCCACGACCACCATCGTGACCGCCACCGGGGCGAAGTAGATGGTGCGGAAGCCGTTGCGGAAGCGGATCTTCTGGTTGACGAGGATGGCGAGCCCGAGGGCGAACGCCGTCTGCAGCGGGACGACGACGATCACGAAGATGGCGTTGAAGATCAGCCCGGCCCGGAACGACTCGTCGGCGAACATCCGGCTGTAGTTGCGGAAGCCGACCCACTGCGTTGGGAGGTTCGGGTTGGGGACCAGGCGCTGGTCGGTGAACGAGGCGTACACCGCCAACACGAAGGGGGCGACGAGGAACACCGACAGCAGCAGGATCGCCGGGGCGGCGAAGCCCCAACCCTCCAGCAGCGCTCGTCGCTTCCTGGCCCGTCGGTCGGCTCGGCGCTCGGCCCGGTGTTCGGCTCCGTCGTCGGCCGGGTGCTGGCCGACCGCCGTTGCGGTCGCGGTCATCGTGGTTGTCCCCCTGCTGGCTCGGCTCGACTGGTTCGGTGTCGACGGTTCGTCGTGCTGGACCCCGGCGGCGTCGACCGGAGAGGTGTCGACGCCGCCGGGATCCGGCTCGGACGGTGACCCGGCTCGGATCAGCCGATCGGGTAGCCGCCGTTGTCGGCGATGTTCTGGTCGATGGCCGCCGCGGCGTCGCTCAGCTCGGCCTGCACGTCGGCGCCGGCGATCACGTCGGCCACCACCTGGGCGAACTCCTCGGTGATCGTGGCGTAGCCGGGGAAGATCGGGCGGGGCACGCCGCGACCCTCCGACAGCTGGAGGGCGAAGACCTCGAGCGGGCCGCCCTCCTGGTACAGCTCCGACTGCTCCAGGGCCGAGAAGCGGGCGGGCACGGCGCCGTTGCCGGCGGTCATGGCCAGGATCTCGTCGGTCGAGACGAGGTGCTCGAGCACCTCCCAGGCGGCGTCGGGGTTCTCACACGACGAGGAGATGCCGTAGTTCCACGAGCCCATGCCGGTCACGGCGTCGCCGCCGAAGTTGGGCATCGGCAGCACGAGCAGGTCGTCGCCGAGGGCTTCGGAGTGCTGACCCCACATCCAGTGGCCGACGAAGGAGATGGCCGAGGTCTTCGAGCCGTAGAACGAGTCGTCGCCCGGAGGGGCCGGGTCGGCCCAGCCGTTCTCGAACCAGCCCTGGAAGGTCTCCATCGCCTCGACCGACGAGGGGCCGTCGAGGGTACCGGTGGCGCTCTGGTAGTCGGAGCGGTCGATCAGGTCGCCGCCGAACGACTGCAGGATGGGGGAGAAGCCGTAGGTGTACCACTCGCCCTGCCCGTAGTTGATCTTGAGATCGAGTGGGAACTCGACCTCGGGCAGCTCGGCCAGCGCCTCGAGGGCGCCCTCGAACTCACCGAGGTCCCATGGGTCGTCGAAGGTCGGGATGCGCACGCCGGCGGCGTCGAGGTAGGCCCCGTTGGCGTAGAGGCCGAGGCCGGAGTCGAACTGGCCGAGGCTGTACAGCTCGCCGTTGTAGGTGCCCTGGTCGAGGATCGACGGCAGGAAGTCGTTGCGCAGCTCGTCGCTCACATACTGATCGATCGGGATCAGGAAGTCGGACCAGGCGAAGTTGTAGACGAACGGTCCGTCGAAGTCGAGCACGCAGGGCAGATCGCCGGACAGCGCGGCGGCGTTGACCTGGTCGGTGTAGGCGCCGCCGGGGATGTCGGTCTTGTCGATCTGGATGTCGGTCCGTGAGCCATTGAACGCCTCGACCGCAGCGTCGGTTGCCTCCATCTCCTCCGGCGTGCCGGTGTGCCACCACATCGAGACGGTGACCGTCTCACCCGAGGCCGCATCGCCGTCGGCGTCGTCGCCGCTGGCGTCGGCCGACTCGTCGTCGCCGCCGTCACCCGCCGAGTCGGTGTCGTCGTCACTTCCGCAGGCCGCGGCGATCAGCCCGATGGCGGCCAGCATCGCCAGCAGCCGCAACAGCAAACGATTCATGGAGCTTCCTCCCTTGCGCTCTCCCCCTCGACCTCCCCCTGGCGTGCTCGCTCGACGAGATCGTCGGTCGATCGACAGCCGGGCCCGAGGCGGCGCCCCCTCCCTGGGAGCTGGTACGTTAAACTAATACGTAACAGTAAGTCGGTCAACCGGCTGTCACCCGGCGCTACGCTGCAGTGGACGAACGCAGCAGAGGTTCGGGGATGACACGGAAGCGACGACCATCGATGCACGATGTCGCGCAGCGCGCCGGCGTGTCGCAGACCACCGTCTCGCTCGTGCTCAACGATCCCGACAACTGCGGCATCCCCCCGGCCACCCAGCAGCGGGTGCACCAGGCCATCCGCGACGTCGGGTACCGCCGCAACCGCCTGGCCCGGGCCATGCGCCTGTCTCGGACCGACACCCTCGGCTTCATCGCCGACGACCTGGCCACCACCCCCTACGCCAACCAGATGATCCAGGGCGCGCAGGAGGCGGCGTGGGCCGCCGGCAAGCTCCTGCTGATCGTCAACACCGGCTCGGTCGACGACGCCGACCACCGCGACCTCGAGCGGGCTGCGGTCGACCAGCTGCTCGAGCGTCAGGTCGACGGCATCGTGCTGGCCGCCATGTACCACCGGATCATCGAGCCGCCGCCGGCGATGAGCGAGGTCCGCTCCGTGCTGCTCGACGCCCGCTCGAGCGACGGCTCGATGGCCTCGGTCGTGCCGGACGAGCACCAGGCCGCCTACGACGCCACCAGCCACCTCATCGCCGCCGGCCACACCCGCATCGCCCACATCACCACCGACTACCCGGCCCCCGCCCCACCGCCACGCCGGGCCGGCTACCTGGCCGCGCTGGCCGACCATGGCCTCCCGGTCGACGACGATCTGCTCGTCACCAACCTCGGCACAACCGGCGGGGGTCGCCTGGCCGCGGCGGAGCTGCTGGCCCGGCCAGCGCCGCCGACCGCCGTGTTCTGCTACAACGACCAGGTCGCCATGGGCGTCTACCAGGTGGCGGGCGAGGCCGGGGTTCGCATCCCCGACGACCTCGCCGTCGTCGGCATCGACGACCAGGCCCTGATCGCCGGCCAGTTGCAGCCGGCCCTGACGACGATGCGCCTTCCCCATCACGAGATGGGGCAGTGGGCGGTCAACTGGCTGCTCGACGACGAGCGCGAAGCGATCGAGCACACGATCGCCTGCCCGCTGGTCGACCGGGACTCGGTTCGATCCTGAGTCGGCTGCGAGTCCCGAGCCGCCGGCGCCCGATCAGCTCCAGTCGCGCCCGATGAGGGAGACGTCGGGACCGGGGTTGACGAAGTCGGGGCTGGTCCAGCCGTCGAGGTCGTACTCGTCCAGGCACCGGTCCGCGAACGCCTCGAACTCCTCCATCAAGCCGGACGCCTCGGCTGCGTTCACGTTCTCGATCTTGATCTGCTCGTGGTTGCCGGCGTAGTTGCGCTCGTAGAGCTCGTGGCGGCCGCCGAACTCGCTGCCGATCGCGTCCCACAACAGCTTCATGATCTTGATCCGCTCCTCGGCCCCCATCCCGTTCGAGCCCCGCACGTAGCGGTCGAGGTAGGGCCGGATCTCGCTCGACTTCAGGTCGACGGCGTTGGAGTTCACGTAGATCAGCCCGCTGGCCACCACCTGCTCGATGATGTCCTTGATCCGGGGGTAGATCTGGGGGGCGAACGAGCGGTAGGCCATCCCGTAGGCCAGGTTGGGCTGCACGTAGCCGGGCGTCCAGGGCTCGGGCGACTTGCAGGCGGCGTCGCTCAGCCCCCAGAGCAGGTTGCGCCAGCCGATCACCTCGCCGAGGTTGGCCTTGACCCCGCGGAACTCGTCGACCCCGGTCGCCCGGAGCGCCTTGACCAGCACCCCGGTGATGAAATCCATCTTCACGCACAGCCGGGTGAGGCCGTGCAGGGTGAAGCGGGGCATGAACCCGGTGCGGGGGAAGAACGAGTCGGCCTTCTCCATGTCGCCGTAGAGGAAGACGTTCTCCCACGGCACCTCGACCTGGTCGAACACGAGGATCGAGTCGTTCTCGTCGAGCCGACTCGACAGGGGGTAGTCGAACGGGCTGCCGACCGCTGCGGCCTGCAGCTCGTAGGAGTTGCGGGCGATCAACTTCACCCCGGGCCGGTCCATCGGGACCACGCACACGATGGCGTACTCGGGCTTGCGCAGCGGCACGAGGCCGAAGTGGCCGATGAAGTTGTAGTGGGTCAGCGCGGAGCCGGTGGCCACCACCTTGGCTCCCGACACCACCACGCCGTTGTCGGTCTCGCGCTCGACGTGCATGCAGACCTCCCCGGCCTCGTCGATCGGGAGGTGGCGGTCGACCGGCGGGTGGACGATGGCATGGTTCCAGAAGTCGACCCGCTCCTGGGCGTGGCGGTACCAGTGGCGGGCGTTGGCCGCGTACTCGCCGTAGAAGTCGTCGTTCACGCCCAGGGTGGCCAGGAACGAGGCCTTGTAGTCGGGGCTGCGGCCCATCCAGCCGTAGACCAGGCGCTGCCAGGCGGCGATGGCGTCGCGGCCGCCGATGAGGTCCTCAGACGAGGTCGGGGCCCGGAAGAACCGGTGGGTGCGGCCGCCCGACCCGGTGTCGGTCTCGGTGGTGAGGGCCGGGCCGAGCTCGGCGTCGTGCAGCGCATCGTAGAGCCGGGCCACCGATCGGGCGCTGTTGCGGAAGGCCGGGTGGGTGGTCACGTCGGCCACCCGCTCCCCGTGGAAATAGACCGTGCGTCCGTCCCGCAGGCTCTCCAGGTACTCGGCCCCGGTGTAGGGCCCGACGTTGGCCCGCTGGTCTGGCCGAGGCTCGGTCGTGGTCATGGGCCAACGCTACCCAGGCTGTTCTGAGCGGACCAAGAGCAGCGCGATGACCGAGGCCGCGGCGGCGACGGCTAAGCCGCGGCGTCGACCGGCCGGCGGCGGGGGAACAGCCACGGGGCACGGCTCCGACGCTTGTCGAACCGCCGCCAGCGGCCGTCCGGCTGGGCCAGGCGATCGGCGATGACCAGCGCGACCGACACGTTCGCCCCGAGGCCGACGTGGCTGCCGCACACCTCGACGTTCTCCGCGATCCGGCGTGGCGTCTGGACGCAACTGCGCCAGGCGACCACCCCGTCGGTGCGGCTGTAGACGGCGGTCGAGGGAACGGGGATGCGATCGAGATCGATGGTGCCCCGGTCGTGCACGAAGTCGCCCTGCTCGGCCAGCGCGTCCCACAGCGGGGTCGGGAGGGCCAGCTCGTCGATGCCGATGTTGAACGGGCTGCCGAGGCTGATCACCTGCGACACCCGGTCGGTGTCGATCATCGACAGGTAGCGCCCGTAGATCCCGCCGAGCGACCAGCCCACGATCGGCACCGGCCCGCCGGCGGCGTCGCTCGCCTCGACGAGCAGCCGCTGGAGGCCGACCACCACCTCCGGCGTCGGGCCGAGGTTCCGGCCGAGTCCCCAGCCGTAGGGTCGGTGACCGAGCTGGTGCAGCAGGATCCGCAGCGGCACGGTGCTGGCGTCGGAGGCGACGAAACCGGGCAGCACGAGCACCGGTCGACCGTCGCCCCGAGGCGCTCGCTGCAGCGCCGGGTTGGCGGCGACGAAGGCGGCGAGCTCGAACGGCGCCCGCAGCTCCAGCACCGGGTTGGTCGGTCGCCTCCGGTCCTCGGGGCGGTTCGCGAGCGGGCGGGCTTCGTCTGAATCGATGGGCCTCATCGTAGACGCCGGCCCCCGGCGGAGGCCCGTCGAGTCGGACCGCCGCCCACCCCCAGGGGTTGGCTTGAGCCCCCGTTGCCGACGTGCCAGGCTCGGAGAATGCCAGCGGCTGGTCTCGGGGAGCGCGTGGCCGAGGGCCGGACCTCGGAGGTCTACGCCTACGGGCCGGACTCCGTGGTGAAGGTTCCCCGCCCCGCCGTCCCGCCCCACTGGTCACGCACCGAGGCGGCGATCGCCGAGATCGTGCACGCCGCCGGCCTGCCCTGCCCCGCCGTGCGTGGCCTCGTCGAGGTCGACGGCCGGGAGTCGATCGTCTTCGAGCGGATCGACGGGCCGTCGGTCTGGGACCTGCTGCGCGATCGCCCGGACCGGCTCGACGACTACGCCGCGCTGCTGGCCGACATCCAGCACGAGATCCACGGCGTCACGGTGCTGTCGAGTCGGACCGACCTGACCGCCGTCCCCGTCATCGACGAGCGGATGGTGACCAAGATCCAGACCGCGGACGGCCTGACCGACGCCGAGCGAGTGGCGGCCAGGCGGCTGGTGGAGTCGCTGCCGCCCGGGGCGTCGCTCTGCCACGGCGACCTCCACCCCGGCAACGTGCTGATGAGCGACGGCGGGCCGCTGGTGATCGACTGGTTCGACGCGGTGATCGGCCCGCCCGAGGCCGACGTGGTCCGCACCTCGCTGCTGGTCCGGGCGCCGTCACGCCCCGGCGCCGTGCCGGTGCACCTCCCCGGGGCCAGGCCCGAGCTGCTCGACGCGTTCCACCTGCGGTACCTGGCCAGGGCCGTGGCCCGATCGGGCTGCGACTGGCTGTCACCCGATGGGGCGGCGAGCCTGCTGCGGTGGGAGCGGGCGCTGGCCGCCGGCCGGCTGGCCGAGCACATCACCGTCGACGAGGCCGACCTGCTGGCGCTGTGGCGGGGGCCCGGGTGGGACGTCGGTCGCTCAGGCTTGGCCAGGGCGCTGGTCGAGCTCGGCGTGAGCGACGAGCGCCTCGAGCTCGTCGTGGATCCCGGGCGCTGACACCAGCACGAGATCGTCACCGGGCCCGGGCAGGGCGGTCCTGGCGCCGGCCTCGGCCGCGATCAGTGCCCCGGCCGCATAGTCGTAGACGTTGAGTCCCCGCTCGAAGAAGGCGTCGCCCCGGCCACACGCCACCCAGCACAGGTTGAGGGCGGCCGAGCCCATGCAGCGGATGTCGCGGCAGGCCGGCAGGACCCGGGTCAGCACCTCGGCCTCGGCCGCCCGCTTGGCCGAGTCGTAGGAGAAGCCGGTGAGGATCAGCGCCAGGGTGATCTCGTCGATGGCCCGGGCGCCGATGGTCTCGCCGTTGCGGCGGGCACCCCGCCCTCCGGCCGCACTGAACACCTCACCCCGGAGGACGTCGGCCACCGCCCCGGCGACGACGACACCGTCGAGCGTCGCCGCGATGCTGACCGACACGACCGGGAGGTCGTAGGCGAAGTTCACGGTGCCGTCGACCGGGTCGACGATCCAGCCGACGCCGCTGGTCCCGTCGGTGTCGGCCAACTCCTCGCCGATCACCGACGAGCCGGGGCAGCGCTGCTCCAGCTCCTGGCGAATCAGCTTCTCGGCGGCCACGTCGGTCTCGGTCACCAGGTCGGTGACCGTCGACTTGGTGCCGGCGACCGTCGCCCGCCCGACCGACTCGCGGACGAGACCGGCGGCCAGGGCCGCCACCTCACGGGCGATCGTCTCCAGGTCGACCGGCGAGGGGTCGGCGACCTCGGCGTCGTTCGACCCGGCCATCCGGGCGTCGTTCGACGCGGCGGTCATGCCCGCAGGACCGTCGGGCCCTTGGCCTCGATCGAGGCTGCGGTGTCGTCGTCGGCCCTGGTGTCGGTCACCAGCACGTCGACGTCGTTCCAGTTGGCGAAGCGGACGAGGTGGTCCTTGCCGTTCTTGGAGAAGTCGACGAGGGCGACGACCCGACCGGCGCTCTCGACCATCGCCTGCTTGAGCGCAGCCTCCTCGCGGTAGGGGGTGGTCAGGCCGTGCGTCGTCGACATGCCGTCCGCGGAGATGAAGAGCGTGTCGACGTTGAGGGGGCGGACGGCGCCGACCGTCTCCGAGTCGACCATGGCCAGGGTGTTCTTGCGGACCTTGCCGGGGAGCACCACCACCTCGATGGCCTCGTTCTCGGCCAGGACCTGGGCGATCAGCAGCGAGTTGGTGACGACGCGGATGGCCCGATCGCGGGGCAGGTGCTCGGCGAAGACGGTGAGCGTGCTGCCCGAGTCGATGATGATGGTCCCCGAGTCGGGCAGCTCCTGGACCGCCCTGGCCGCCATCCGTCGCTTCTCCGAGACCTGCTGATCGTTGCGGACGGCCAGCAGGGGCTCGAACCCCTGGGTCTGCCACGGGACCGCTCCGCCGTGGACCCGACGGACCAGCTGGCGGTCCTGGAGCTCGGAGAGGTCACGCCGGATCGTCTCGGCGGTGACGTCGAAGTCGACGGCCAGCTCGGCCACGTCCACCCGCCCGACCTGCAGGGTCCGGGCGACGATCTCCCGGTGACGCTCCGACTGGAACATCGTGCGTCGCCGGTTCGCCGTGGCTGAGTCTGCCATCGAGTCCTCTCTGCGTCCTCGTGCGGACGCGTCCGGCGCACCGGCCGGTCACCACGCCAGCGACGCTTCGATCGATGGTACAACTCCGTCGGTCCGCAGCCGAACGAGGGCGTCGACGAAGGCGTCGACGAACCGCTCGTCCGACGGGAGCGACTCGCCGAACACCGCCGGCCAGTCGAGGAACGTCGCCGGCTCGGCCTCGGCCGCCGCGGCCCGGGCCATCGCCTCGTCGCGTGACGGGTCGGCGGCGACCACGATCGGCGAGCCGCTCTCGGCCGTGCCGCCGACGAGGTAGCGGCACCAGGCGGCGATGGCGAGGGCGCTCAGTTCGATCGGGCCGTCGACGTCGAGCTGGGCCTGGATGGTCGGCACGAGGAACTTGGGGAACTTGACCGAGCCGTCGAGGCAGAGCCGCCCGATCTGATCGCGGATCGCCGGGTTGGCGAACCGGGCGATCAGGCCGTCCTGGAAGGCGTCGACGTCGTACCCGGGGACGGGGGGCAGCACGGGCCTGGCCTCCCGCTCGAGGAAGCCATCGAGGAAGTCGCGAACGGCGGGGTCACCCATGGCGTCGTGGACGTGCACATGGCCGATCAGGGCCGACACGTAGGCCAGCGTCGAGTGCCCGGCATTCAGGAGCCGGAGCTTCATCCGCTCGAACGGTTCGACGTCGTCGGTGACGACGACATCGAGCCGCTCGACCGGTGGCCGCTCGCCGGCGAAGCGGTCCTCGAGCACCCAGAGGGTGAACGGTTCGGTGATCACCGGCCAGCGGTCGTCGATCCCGGCTGCGTCGGCCAGCCAGCGGCGGTCGTCGCCGGTCGTCGCCGGGGTGATGCGGTCGACCATGCTGTTGGGGAAGGCGATCGTCTCGTCGATCCACGCTGCGAGGTCGGGGTCGATGCGGGCCGCCTCGCCGATGGTGGCCGTGCGGGTCACCGCACCGTTCCCGACGACGTTGTCGCAGCTGAGCACGGTCAGCGGTGGGGCGCCGGCGTCCCGCCTGGACGCCAGGCCCCGGGCGAGGATGGCGAACGCCGAGCCGTCGCCGGCGACGGGCGATCCGGGATCGTAGGCGCCGGTCCGGTCGTCGACCGGGTAGCCGCCCTCGGTGACGGTCAGGCTGACGATCTGCGTGTCTGGGTCGGCGATCCGGGCGACGAGGGCGGTCGGGTCGGGGTGGGCGTGTAGGTAGTCGACGAGGCTGCCGACGACCTCGGCCGACACGGCGTCGACGTCTCGGACGACGAGCGTGTAGAGGTGGTCCTGGCTCCCGAGGGCGTCACCCATGGCCGCGTCGCCCGGCAGGATCCCGGCTCCGACGATCGCCCAGTCGGTCTCGCCGGCCTGGCAGAGCTGGTGCACGTAGTGGGCCAGGTGGGCGCGGTGGAAGCCGCCGACCCCGATGTGGACGATGCTGGGGCGCAGCTCGGTGCGGTCGTAGCCGGGCACCGACGCGGTCACCTCGGGGCCGCTTGCGGCCCCGAGCGCGCCGAGGTTGGCAGCGGCGAGCGCCAGGGGGAGACCGTGTTGTGCAGCCACGCTGTGCACCCTAGGCGTGTTTGGGTCTGTCTGGTCAAGTGTTGGTTTACATTTGCTTTTCCAAGACTTTCGGTTGATCATCACCCAAAACAGATGTAAACAAGCATTCCAACGCCGGGAGGTGCCGGGAGGCCCCTCCGGGAGCAACGTCCGTCGACGTATGAGGAGAGCGTACGAATGAGCAAGCGAACCGGCCCGGACAGCGGCCTCTGGCTCAAGTTGTTGGCGCTACTGGCCGCCTTCACGGTGGTCGCTGGGGCCTGCGGCGGCGACGATGACGACGACGATGCCTCGGCGAGCGCAAGCGAGACGGGCGGCGGTGGCG
>JANQPB010000012.1 GCA_028285495.1 Acidimicrobiales bacterium | reverse complement strand
GTTGGGCGAACCGAGCGTCGTGACGTAGAACGGATCCTCGGCCTGCAACAGCTCGTCGACCAGCTCGATCGTCTTCGTGGCGACGTACTCGTCATCCTTGACCACCAGCTCGATCGGCAGGCCGCCGACGCCACCGGTCTCGTTCACGTAGTCGAAGTAGACCTCCATGCCCGCCGCGATGTTGCCGTAGGCAGCGAGGTTGCCCGACTGGGCGGTCGTATGACCGATCGTGATCGCGTCACCAAGACCGGCATCATCGGTCCAATCCGACGGGCAGTTGTTGAGATCGATCTCGAACCCACCCGGGCCGATGAGCACGTTGTCCTCGTTGACGCCCCAGCCGTTGGCATTGATGTTGTCGACCACGGCCTGGCGGTTCGCAGCCCACTGGACCTCGAGCTCCTCGATCGAACCGGCAGCATCAGCCGTGTCGTCGGGAGCCTCCTCCTCGGCCGCCTCCTCGACCGCATCGGCGGCCTCGTCATCGTCGACACCGCCACCGGCGAGATCGTCCTCTGACTCCTCGGCGGCCTCCTCGCCTGACTCCTCTGCGGATTCGCCGGCTTCGGTCGTGTCGTCGTCGCTACCGCACGCCGCCACCACGAGGGTGAAAGCGAACAGCAACGACAGCAGCTTGGCTAGTCGTGTCATGGTGAATGTCTCTCCTCTGTTTGCTACCGGCGTGGACCGCAGGTCGCGGCACACACCAGAACGAGATCTTGGTTCTGTGTAGTCGATGCGAGGCGTGCCGGGTTGGCACTCCCGTCTTTATTGGGGGGGGTCAGCCAACGGGTTCGGGTACGACGTCCTCGACTCCCGGGTCGGGGGCGGAGACCGCCGCACCGGCCGGTGGCTGGGGGATGATCTGGACGACCTTGCGCTTCAGGAGCTTGCCGAACCCGGCGATGCCGCCGGGGGCGAAGAAGGTGACCAGGATCAGGATGATGCCGAACACGGCCGGCGTGAGCTTCTCGAGGTTCGGGATGTCGAGGCCGGCATCACCGATGGAGTCGTCGACGCCCTTGGACCACTCGTTGACGAAGACGTAGACCATCGCCCCGATCAGCGAGCCCTCGAGGGTGCCGACGCCGCCGATCACCAGCCCGATGAGCAGCGGGATGGCCAGCGGGGCGAACTGGAAGTCCTGCTCGGCCACGAAGGCCGAGTTCATGGCCCACAGCACACCGGCGAGGCCGCCGAGCGCCGCGCTCACCCCGAAGGTGATCGTCTTGTACATCGGCAGGTTGACGCCGCTGACCGCGGCCCCCGTCTCGTTGTCACGGATGGCGATGATGGCCCGACCGGGGCGGCTCTTGATCAGGTTGCGGGTGATCAGGAAGGCCATGGCCGTGAAGAAGGCGATGATGAAGTAGCGGTAGATCGCCTGCTGGTCCGAGGTGTCGTCGATCTGGAGGATCGTCTGCACCCACCCGGGGGCGACGATCTCCTCCTCGATGTTGCGACCGTTCACGCCGCCGGTTCGATCGGCGATGCCCCAGATGTCGAGTTTGGCCAGTGTCGGGAACATCGCCGCCAGGGCGATCGTCAGCAACGCCAGGTAGAGGCCGCGGATCCGCAGCGCCGGGATGCCGAGCAGGACGCCGATGACGAAGGTGAAGAGCATCGCCATGGGGATCGTCATCCAGTAGTCCCACCCGTGGTCCATGATCAGCGACGCCGCAGTGAAGGCCCCGAGGCCGACGAACGCCGAGTGACCGAGGGCGATCAGGCCCGAGTAGCCGACCACCAGGTTGACGCCGAGGATGGCGACCGCCAGGTAGAGGGCACGGTTCATCCGACCGACCATGAACTCGCCCGACACCGCCGTGAGGATGTACGGCAGTGCGATCGCGAGCAGCAGGAACAGGCCCCAGGTCACGATCAGGTACGTCCGATGCTGGGAGCTGCCCTCCGCCATGCGGAGCACGGGCTCCTTGCGGGTGGCGGCGAAGGCGATCACGGCAACGGCGATCACCAGGAGCACCAGGAGGGTCATCGAATCGGTCCTTTCACCAGGTCACAACTTGCGGCGTCTCGCACGGCGTCTCTCCCGTCCACCTACACCCGTTCGACCCGTGAGGTCCCGAACAGGCCAGCAGGCTTGAACCACAGCACCAGCAGGATCACGGCGAAGGCGACCGCCAGGCTGAGGATGATGAACGCACTGTTGTTGTCGCCGAGGTAGCCGACCAGGAGGCTCTGGATGAGCCCGATGGTGACACCACCGACGACGGCGCCGACGAGCGAGTCGAGCCCACCGATCGTGGCGGCGGCGAAGGAGAAGATCAGGAGCAGCGCCATCATGTCCGGCTTGAGGAAGAGCTTCGGGGCGACCATCGAGCCGCCGAGGGTGCCGAAGGCCGAGGCGAGCGCCCAGCCGAACATGAGCACCCGGCCGACCCGGACCCCGACCAGGCGGGACGACTCGGTGTTGGACGACACCGCCCGGAAGGCCAGACCGATCTTGGTCCGCTGCAGGATGAAGTACAGGGCGACACCCATGGCCCCGAGCACGGCCCAGGTACCGATCACGTCGTAGAACAGGCGGGCGCCGAACACATCGATGAAGTTCGTCCGGTCGGGGAACATGCTGGGGAACGGGCGGGGGTTGACGTTCCAGATGAAGGCTGCGAAGGCGTTGAGGATCAGGAACAGCCCGAGGGTGATCAGCACGACCGGCAGGTGGTCGGACGGGTCGAACGGCCGGATCAGGACCCGTTCGATCGCCGATCCGGCTGCGGCCGAGATGATCATGGCCACGATGATGGCCAGGATCAGGCCGGCCTGGATCGGCCCGATCGTGAAGCTCTGCCAGCCAAGCGTCACCGCACCGACGTAGGCCAGGAAGGTGCCGAACATGGCCAGCTCACCCTGGGCGAAGTTGATCAGCGTCGTCGCCTTGAAGATGAGCACCAGGGCGACGGCCACGATCGAGTAGACCGCCCCGTTGTCGAGGCCGTCGAAGAGGCGCTGGAAGAAGAGGCGGGCGCCGCCGTCGACGACGTCGTCGGCGATGTACCAGATCAGGAAGGCGATCGGTACGCCGAAGCCCAGGATCCGCTGCCAGTTGTCGACCAGGATGTTCGGTCGTGATTCGAGTTGCGCTGTTGCCATGAGGGACCTTCGCTCGGCTCCGTTTGGTGAGTCGGGTTGGTGAGTCGGGTTGGTCCGGCCTCAGGCGCCGAGGTAGGCGTCCTGGACGGCCGGGTCGTTCTTCAACACGTCGGCGGGACCGTCGAGGACGATCTCGCCAGCCTCGAGCACGTAGCCGTGCTGGGCGATGTCGAGCGCCAGGTTGGCGTTCTGCTCGACCAGGAGCATGGTCACCCCGGACTCTTGATTGAGCTCCCGGAAGGTGTTGAACAGGTCCTCGATGATCAGCGGGGCCAGCCCGAGCGATGGCTCGTCGAGGAGCACGAGCTTCGGCCGCGACATCAGGGCCCTGGCCACCGCCAGCATCTGCTGCTCGCCGCCGGACAGCGAGCCGGCGAGCTGGTCCTTGCGCTCCTTGAGCCGGGGGAACATCTGGAACCAGCGATCGATGTCGTCGTCGAGCGAATCCTTGCGGACGTAGCCGCCGACCTCGAGGTTGTCGAGCACCGACAGCTCGGGGAACGTGCCGCGACCCTGCGGCACGTGGGCGACGCCGAGGTTGACGATGTCGGCCGTGTTCTTGCGGGAGATGTCCTGGCCATCGAGGTTGATCGCGCCCGAGCAGGTCACCATGTTGCAGATCGAGCGGAGCGTGGTCGTCTTGCCGGCGCCGTTGGCACCGAGGATGACGACCACGTCACCGGTCGGCACGTTGAACGTGATGTCACGGAGGACCTGGATCTCGCCGTAGCGGGCGTCGAGGCCGGCGACCTCGAGCATGGGCGGACCGGACGAGGCCCCGTTCGAGGACGATGGGTTGCTGGTGTCGGTCATGTGTTCGCGGAGCTCCCGAGATACGCCTCGATCACCTGGGGGTCCTCCCGCACCTCGGCGGGAACCCCCTCGGAGATCTTCTTGCCGAAGTTGAGCACGACGACCTTCTCCGAGATCCCCATCACCATGCGCATGTGGTGCTCGACGAGGAGGATCGTCAGGTCGTGGTTGTCGCGCAGCTGGCGGATCGCCTCCGCCAGCTCGTCGACCTCGGAATGGGTGAGGCCGCTGGCCGGCTCGTCGAGCATCAGCAACCGGGGGTTGCCGACCAGCGCCCTGGCCAGCTCGATCCGCTTGAGCGTGCCGAACGGCAGCCCGGCGGCCGGATGGAAGGCGTGCTGCTCGAGGCCGAGCTCCTCGAGCGCTTGCCAGGCCCGGAGCTTCAGGTCCTTCTCTTCGCCCCGGGTGCCGAGGCGGAGCATGGAGGTGAAGAAGTTGGCCGACGTGTTGGTGTGGTCGCCGACCATCACGTTCTGCAGCACGGTCATGCCGGGCCAGAGGGCCAGGTTCTGGAACGTGCGATAGACGCCCTTCTGCGAGATCTGGTGTGGGGCGAGCTGCAGCAGGTCGGTGCCGTCGAAGGTGAGCGATCCCTCGGTCGGGTCGTAGATGCGGCTCACGACGTTGAACAGCGTCGTCTTGCCCGCGCCGTTCGGACCGATCAGCGCGCAGATCTGACCCTCTTCGATGGTGAAGGACAATTGGTCGAGAGCAGTGATGCCCCCGAACCGCACCGTGATGTCGGAGACATCAAGCAAGGACACGAGGTTCTTCCCCCTTGTTCACACCAAACCAGGCCGGTCCCGGCCGGCCCTCCACTACGTGCCGTCAGAAGGTAGACAGTTGCGGCCGGTCCGTCAAAAGTGGGGTTGGAGCGGTTGTTTCACCGCGGTTACAGACCGGGCCGAAACGACCGCCGGACCCGATACCGAACGAGCGATAGGGTTGGCGGCCCATGAAACGACTCGACAAGGCGCAGAAGATCGGCGAGATCCTCGACGACCTCTATCCCGAGCCGCCGATCCCGCTCGACCACACCGATCCGTACACCCTGCTGGTCGCCGTCGCCCTGTCGGCCCAGACGACCGACAAGAAAGTCAACGAAGTGACACCGAGTCTCTTCGCCGTCGCCGACACGCCGGAGGAGATGGCGGCGTTGCCCCCGGACGAGATCCTCGAGCTGATCCGCGAGATCGGGCTGGCGCCGACCAAGGCGAGGAACCTGTCGGCCATGGCCCACCAGATCATCGACGACGGCGGCGAGGTGCGGCCCGACTGGGAGTTCCTCGAGAGCCTGGCCGGCGTCGGCCACAAGACGGCCAGCGTGGTGATGGCCCAGGCGTTCGGCGTGCCGGCGTTCCCGGTCGACACCCACATCCACCGACTGGCCGATCGGTGGGGCCTGTCGAACGGCACGACGGTCGACAAGACCGAGAGGGACCTGAAGGCGGTGTTCCCGACCGACACCTGGAACCGCCGCCACCTCCAGATCATCTACTTCGGTCGCGAATACTGCCCGGCCAGGCGCCACGACCTGGCGGCGTGCCCGATCTGTGGCTGGGCGGCGACCAAGAAGCGGATCGCCGCCGAGGCCCGCGGCTGAGGCCGCGGGCGGTCCGAGGCCGGGCGATGGCCGGCGGTCGGGGGCCAGGCGACGACCGGGCGCTCAGCCGGTGACCAGCAGCGGCAGGCAGGCCTCGGCGGCCCGACGCCCGCGCTCGTGGAGCTCACCCGGACCGGCGCTCGCCATCGGGTGCTCGATCGTCACGAACGGATAGCCCTCGGCCCCGAGCACCCGGGCCATCAGCTCGGCCGCGTCGACGAAGGCCGAGGTCATGATCCCGGCCGACGGCAGGCCGGCCTGCTCCCCCATCACGGCGTCGTGCAGACTGCACGACGAGCAGCTGCCTCAATCGCCGACGCCGGCGACCAGGGCGGTCCACCTCGCCGCCCGGTCCATCACCTCGCGGGGTGCCGGTGCGCTGTAGTTCGGCTTGGTCACCCGCTCGACCTCGGCTGCGCCGAGCTCGGCGAACCGCTCGGCCATGCCGTCGAAGAACGGCTGCGTTCCCTGCTTGCCGTTCGAGATGACCCCGATGACGGCGCCGTCGAGATCGGCGAGGCGGGCCGCCGGGCGGACCTCGGCCGGCTGCTCGCCATGGGTCGGATCGAGCACGGTGATCATCGAGGGACGCTCCTTCGTTCGGGGCGGTCGGGGTGCGCCGTCGCCAAGGCGTTGGCGGCCATCAGCAGTTCACGCAGGCCCCGACGGGCACGGTCACGGCGTGGCTCCGGGTGCCGAGCCACGGTGGGATCACGGCCCCGAATCCGCCGGCGGGGCCGCCCGCCGCAACCACCAGGAGCTGATCCGGGTCCTCGAGGGCCGGGTACTCGCGCTCGCCCTTGTCGCCGACGACGGCGCCCTTGCCGACCTCACCCCACTCCCGACGCAGCATGCGTGCGCGCTCGTACACCCTGGCCCGCACGTCGGCCTTCGACCAGCCGGCGGCGACCAGGTGGGCGCGGAGCTGGGGCGGGACGACCATGACGTAGTTGCCGGGCCAGATCGAGTAGTGGCGCATGTTGGCCCGGATCTCGGCGGCGTAGGTGTCGAGGATCTCCTCGGGAGCCTTGGTCCACTCGTTCATGAACTGGCGGGGCGCCAGCGAGGCCACGACGGTCACCGACGACACCAGCCCGGCCTCGGGGCCGCCGGCCAGGTCGAGCCGCTCGTCGCCGAGCGACGGCCACAGCTCGGCCGGTGTCGGACCGAACTCGCCCTCCTCGTCCTCGGCCAGGCAGTAGCCGAGCTTGCCGGGATGCCCGAGGGTGGAGCGATCGATGCCACCCGGGCGGACGTCGAACAGGTTGATGAGACAGAGCCGCACGGCCCGTCCGATGCAGGTCGCCGCCCGATCGCCACCGCCCAGGGCGCTGAAGCCGCCCGACATGCCGGCCTCGCGCCTGGCCGGGCCGTTCACGATGACCAGCACCGCCGCCCCGCCGGTGCTGGCGGTCGGGCCGTGCAGCTGGAACTCGTCGGCCAGCATGGCGGTGAGGGCCGTGACCACGACGGGGAACTGCTCGGGCCGGCAGCCGGCCATCACCGAGTTGATCGCCACCTTCTCGGCGGTGATCGCCCGACCACGCACCGGCTCGACGCCGACCAGGTGATCGGCCGGCAGCAGTGCGGCCTCGAGCATGGCCACGACCGCATCGGGGGTCGGCGGGACGACCGGCAGCCCGTCGGTCCAGCCGCGCTCGTGGAACTGCTCCTGGACGGCGGCGAAGTCGTCCAGCTCGTGGCGTTTCGAGGTGAGCTCGAGCATGGCGTCGCTCCTTGCGTCCCGTGGTCACCCGGTGTCCGGTGCTGCGATGGAGGCTACCGGCGAGCCCTCGGCCGGGGCCAGCCACCGACCGACGGTCCCCGGCGGACCGCAGTCGGCCCGTTGCGTGTTCCACCATCGGATCTGAGTACGCTGTCGCCCGGGCCAGCCGGCAGAGGGCCGGCCGTGCTCGTTCGAGCGGGCCCGTACGCAGGGAGGACTGCACCCATGGCACAGACCGCGCTTCGAGGAAATCCCGTCAACACCAGTGGCGACCTGCCCGGCGTCGGTTCGGCTGCGCCCGCCTTCGCGCTGACCGGCGGTGACCTCAGCCCGGTCTCCTCGGGCGATCTGGCCGGACAGCGGGTGGTGCTCAACATCTTCCCCTCGGTCGACACCCCGACCTGCGCCCAGAGCGTGCGGACCTTCAACGAGCGGGCCGCCTCGCTCGACAACACCACCGTGCTCTGCGTCTCGGCCGACCTGCCGTTCGCCCAGGGCCGCTTCTGCGGCGCCGAGGGCATCGAGAACGTGAAGACCGCCTCGACCTTCCGCAACCCGGAGTTCATGACCGACTACGGCGTCGGCATGGTCGACGGTCCCCTCCAGGGCCTGTGCGCCCGGGCGGTCGTCGTGATGGACGAGTCCGGCCAGGTCACCCACACCGAGCTGGTCGGCGAGATCGCCGACGAGCCCGACTACGACGCCGCCATCGCCGCCCTGGGCGTGTGAGGCCGCTCCGCAGCCTCACCTCGAGTTCGCCACCGGCGAACGTCGCAACCGAGAGGTAGTCCAATGCGAGCAGGCCGCTGGTCATCGACCGGCGGCCTCTCCTATGGTCACGTCGACGTGACCGCACCCGTCGACCGGAGGACCGTCGTGAACGTGAGCGAGACCACCATCACCACGCCCGAGGGGGAGATGCCGACCTGGATCTACCACCCGTCACACGACGGTCCGTCTCCGGTCGTGCTCTACCTCATGGACGCACCGAGCATCCGCCCGGCGCTGCACGAGATGGCCTCCCGGCTGGCCACCGCCGGCTACTACGTGATGCTGCCGTACCTCTTCTATCGGGGCGGGCCGTTCCGCCAGTTCGGCCAGAGCGACGAGGACATGCACGCCCGCCGGGAGCTGATGGACCAGCTCACGCCGACCAACATCCTCGGCGACTGCCAGGCCATGCTCACCCACGCGGCCGGTGACGGCGCCGCCCGCTACAGCGCAGACGGCGACGAGCAGATCGGCGCCGTCGGGTTCTGCATGAGCGGCGGGCTGGTGATCTCGTTGGCCAGGGCCAACCCCGAGCGGGTGGCGGCGGTCGCCTCGATCCACGGCGCCTGGCTGGTCCGTGACACCGACGACTCGCCCCACCTCGGGCTCGACACGGTCTCGGCCGAGGTCTACCTCGGCTGGGCCGACAACGATGCGACCGCCCCACCAGAGGAGGTGCCGATCATGGAGAAGGCGCTGACCGACGCCGGGGTGACCTACACGCTCGACTTCCTGACCGATGCGGTGCACGGCTACGCCCCGCCCCACAGCGATCGCTACGACCGGGAGGCGTCGGAGCTGCACTGGGAGCGGGTCCACTCGATGTTCCGACGCCGGCTCTGGTAGCCGGCTGGCCTGCCGCCTACCCGTCGTAGAAGAACGGCGGATGCAGACCGAGCAGGGTCCGCTGACGCGGGTCGTCGATCTCGGCCGCCACCGTCGGCTCGAGATGGTTGACCTCGGCGGTCGTGCGGACCCGCTGGGCCAGGTCGCGTCGGCCGTAGTGGACCTGGAGGAAGAACCGGCCGGTGTCGCCAGGCCCGGTCGGCATCCGCCGGTGCCAGACGTCGGACACGAAGAGCTGCACGTCGCCGGCCCGGGCCTCGAGGACGGTCGGGCCCCGGCCCTCCCAGTCGAGCTGGGGATCGTCGAGGCGGTCGCGGGGCGGCGGGCGCCCCGACAGGTGGCTGCCCGGGATCACGCCGGTCGGGCCACACGGCGCCGGGCAGTCCTGGAGCAGGACGTGGGCCGCCACGGCGAACGTCGGGTGCGGGATGGCCGGATCCCATCGAACCCCGTCCGGCAGCGGGACGTGGGGGCCGGCGTCGATGTGCCATCGGCCGCCGCCGTGGGTGTGCTCGACGTCGGCCGGGTTGCGCCACGCAGTGTTGGCGATGACGTGGCAATCCTCTCCGAGCAGGGGCTCGACGACGTCGAGGATGGCCCGCTCCCCAACCACCGCCCGGCAGGCGGCCGAGCGGTTGAGCATCTCGTAGCGGAACTGCTCGAGCTCGCCGGCGGTCCGCTCGGGCCGGCGACGATCGGCCGGCACCGAGTCGTACACAGCGGCGATCTCCACCGCCAGCTCCTCGACCCGCTCGGGCGACAGGACGCCGGGCAGCAGCGCCCAGCCATCGCGCTGGAGCTGCTCGCTGGCGGCCGGGACCGACCCGTCGCTCCGCCAGCGGAGGTACCCGCCCCGACGCGTCAGCACGGCTTGGTCCCCGGCGGCACCGCTCAGGGGTCCAGCCGGGCCGTCGCCGTCCCGGTCAGGACCGGGGTGTCGTCCTGGTTCACCGTGGTGATCGTCAGATCGGCCAGGTGCTGCCCGTCCTCCTCGCGGATCTCGGTCACCTCGGCGGTGGCGGTCAGCGTGTCACCGGGCCAGACCTGGTTGACGAAGCGGACCCCGTACTTCGTCAGCCGACCGTCGCCGACCCAGTCGGTCAGCAGCGTGCCGGTCATGCCCATCGTCAGCATCCCGTGGGCGAACACGGTGGGGTAGCCGGCGATCTCGGTCACGAACTTCTCGTCGGTGTGGACGGGGTTGTAGTCGCCGGAGGCCCCGGCGTACTGGACGATCTGCGTCCTGCTCAGGTCGTCGACCAGGACCTTGGTGGTCGTGTCGCCGACGTTCAGTTGCGATGCGCTCAGTGCCATGATCGGTTCCTCCTCAACCCTCGACGGCCTTCTCGGTGGTGACCCCGACGCTGCGGGCGGTGATCACCAGCTCGCCGTTCTGGTCCCGGTACTCGGTGACCGTCTCGCGGAAGCTCAGCGTGCCGGCCCGCTTCGACTGCTTCTCCCACGACTCGCCCGGCTTCGTGGTGGCGCTCAGCACGTCGCCCGGGCGGAGATGACGGTGGTACTCGAAGTGCTGCTCGGCGTGCAGGCCCCGAGCCCCCATGCCGGTCGGCTGGTCGTCGGCCGAGCCCGGTTCCTTCGGCTTGATGCTGGTGGCCTCCCTGCCCGACCCCATCCACGGCTCGCCGATCTTCGGGCGGAGCCGGTAGTCGGGATCGAACTGGGCCCCGGCCTGCACGAAGGTCGGCGGAGCGATGATGCTCCCCGGCTCGGTGCCGGCCGCCTGGTCGGCGTCGTGGTAGATCGGGTTCGGGTCGCCGATCGACCGGGCGAACATCATGATGTGGCTGGCCTCGACGGCGAACTTCTCAACGGCCATGGGTCCCCCTGCGGTCTCGTTGTCCTGGTGTGCTGCGCGGACGCTTCTCCTTCAACGCTGTTCTACTCCACCGCCGTCCGGCGCTCCACTCGCCGGCGGGTGGAGCATTCGACCGGGTCGGCGGGCGACGGTAGAACAGGGCGGGACGACTTCGACCACAAAGGGGGACGGACGTGGGTGAGCTCGACGGCAGGGTGGCGCTGATCACCGGCGGGGCACGAGGGCAGGGGGCCGCCGAGGCCGCACTGTTCCGCCGGGAGGGGGCCACGGTGGTGGTCACCGACGTGCTCGACGAGCAGGGCGAGCGGACCGCCGGTTCGCTCGGATGCGAGTACCTCCACCTCGACGTGACGTCCGAGGAACAGTGGCAGGCGGCCGTCGACGACGTCGTCGACCGGCACGGTCGACTCGACGTCCTGATGAACAATGCCGGCATCTTCAAGCCGGCCCAGCTGCTCAACACCCCGACCGAGGTGTGGGACCAGACGGTGGCCATCAACCAGACCGGTGTGTTCCTCGGGATGCGGACCGGGGCCAAGGCGATGATCGAGGCCGGCAACGGCGGATCGATCATCAACACCTCATCGGTCGCCGGGCTCGAGGGGGTGTTCGGCTCGACGGCCTACGGGGCGACCAAGTGGGCCGTCACCGGCATGACCAGGACGGTGGCCAAGGAGCTCGGCAAGCACGGGATCCGGGTCAACTCGATCCACCCTGGCGTCATCGCCACAGACATGACCGAAGGCATGCTCGACGACGAGCGGGGTCGGAAGATGATCGACCGCCAGCCGATCCGGCGCGTCGGCACCTCCGAGGACATCGCCGAGATGGCCCTGTTCCTGGCCAGCGACCGTTCCAGCTACTGCACCGGCCAGGCCTTCACCGTCGACGGCGGGCTCCACGGGTAGGCCAGGGCCCGACTGGCCCGCCCCGCCGCCGTCGAGTACCAACGGGCCATGGACGAGGGCACGGAGCACAGCACGGATCGCGGCATGAGCGACGTCGACGGCCGGGTGGCGGTGGTCACCGGCGGCGCGAGCGGCATCGGGCTCGGCATGGTCAGGGCCTTTGCCGGGGCCGGGATGCAGGTGATGGTGGCCGACCTCGACACCGAGGCGCTCGCCGCCGTCGCCGATGAGCTGACCGCCGCCGGGGCCGACGTGGCGACGGCGGTGTGCGACGTGGCCGAGCTGGAGCAGGTCGAGGCCCTGGCATCGGCCACGATCGATCGCTTCGGCTCGGTCAACGTGTTGTGCAACAACGCCGGTGTCGGCATCCCGACCCGCACCAACGACCTCAAGCTCGAGGACTGGCGCTGGATCATCGACGTCGACCTCTGGGGTCCGATCCACGGGGTCAAGGTGTTCCTCCCGCTGATCGAGGAGGCCGGCGAAGGTCACATCAACACCACGTCGTCGATGGCCGGCTTGGTGGCCAGCGGGATGATGGGGGCCTACAACGTGGCCAAGCACGGGGTGGTCGCCCTGATGGCCACGCTCGAGCGTGATCTCCGGGGCCGCAGGAGCCCGGTCACGGCCTCGGTGCTGTGCCCGGGACCGATCAACACCAACATCAGCCGCAACTCGGTGACCTACCGCCCGACACGGGCCAAGCCGTCGGCCGACGGCGCCACCTCGGGCAAGGCGGCGGCCACCATCCAGGCCAGCCTCGAGCGGGGCATGGACCCGGACGAGGTCGGCCGGCTGGTGCTGCAGGCGATCACCGACGGCGACTTCTGGATCCTGACCCACCCTCGGTGGGCGAAGTCGCTCGACCGCCAGATCGAGGCGATGAACGACGACCGCAGCCTGACCGATCTCTAGCAGGGTGCCGAAGCACGCTGCTGGGCGCCGCCGACGGTGTCGTCGCCTGCGCCGACCCGGTCAGGTGTCGGGTACGACCTCGGGGTAGCGGGGCTCCCACCAGTGGGCCGCCACCCGTCGCTCGGCCTCGGCGGCCGACAGGGGTTCGGCCACCCCGTCGGTCACCGCCGCCACCGCGACGGCGGCGGCGATCCGGCGGCTGGTCTCGCCGATGTCGGCCAGGTCGGGCAGGAGCCCGTCGGCCGGGTCGACCGAACACGTGCTGCACTCGGCCACGGCGGCTGCCGCCGCCGACAGCATCCCGTCCGTCACCCTGGTGGCACCGGAGGCCAACACGCCGAGCCCGAGGCCGGGGAACACGTACACGTTGTTGGCCTGGGCGATCCGGAACGGCCGGCCGTCGACGTCGACGTCGTCGAACGGGCTGCCGGTGGCGACCAGCGCCCGTCCGCCGGTCCACTCGAGCAGGTCGGCTGGCGTCGCCTCGGCCCGGTTCGTCGGGTTCGACAGCGGCATGATGACCGGGCGCTCGACGCCGGCGGCCATGGCGGTGACCGCCTCGCGGGTGAACAACCCCGGCTGACCCGAGACGCCGATCAGGACCGACGGCTCGATGGTCTCGACCACGGTGAGCAGATCGGCCCCGTCGGCGAGGCCAGCGGGCAGCGGACCGGCGAACGGCGCCTGGAAGTCCTCGAGGTCGGTCCGCCCAGCGTGCAGGGGTCCGTCGCGGTCGAGGAGCAGGACGCCCGAACCGGGCCCACCGCAGTCGGCGAGCGCCGACACCAGCATCCCGGCGATCCCGGTGCCGGCCGAACCGGCCCCGACGATCAGGATCGGGTGCTCGTCGACCGAGGTGTCGCCGGCGGCCAGGCCGGCCAGGACGGCGGCCAGGGCGACCGCGGCCGTCCCCTGGATGTCGTCGTTGAAGCTGAGGACCCGGTGGCGATAGCGCTCGAGCAGCGGCGCGGCGTTGACGGAGGCGAAGTCCTCCCACTGCAGGAGCACGCCGGGGAATCGCCGCTGCAGGGCCCCGACGACGTCGTCGACGAAGGCGTCGTACTCATCCCCGGTGATCCGCTCGTTCCGCCACCCCAGGTACAGCGGATCGTCGAGCAGGTCCGGGTTGTCGGTCCCGACGTCGAGCAGGATCGGCAGGGTGGTCGACGGATCGATGCCGCCTGCCGCCGTGTACAGCGAGAGCTTCCCGATCGGGATCCCCATGCCTCCGACCCCCTGGTCGCCGAGGCCGAGGATCCGCTGGCCGTCGGTCATCACGACCACCCGGACGTCGTCGCCCACGGTGGCCAGCAGCTCGTCGAGGCGGTCACGGTCGGGGTAGGCGAGGAACAGGCCGTGGGGCCGGCGGTAGATCTGCGAGAACTCCTGGCAGGCCACGCCGACGGTCGGGGTGTAGACCACCGGCAGCAGCTCGGTCAGCTGCCCGACGAGGAACGCGTAGAACAGCACCTCGTTGGTGTCCTGTAAGGCGCGGAGAAAGATGTGTCGCTCGAGGTCGTCGTGCAGCGCGTCGTACTTGACCCGGATGCGGGCCAGCTGGTCGTCGATCGTCTCGACGCGGGCCGGCAGCAGCCCCTCGAGCCCGAGCGACCGCCGCTCGGCTGCGGTGAAGGCCGTTCCCTTGTTGACCGTCGGGTCGTTGAGCAGGGCCGCGCCGACCCGATCGGTCCGGATGATCTGCCGTTGCATGCTCGCCCCTCGTGTCGACGGTCGGTCCCGGCCCCCGATCGGGCCGTCCACCCTCCGAAACGACCCGGGCGGTGCCGCCATTCCGCCGGATCGGACCACGGGAGACGATGGAGTCGGCTTCCCGACCCGCGCGCCTTGCCGAGTCTCCGGGCTGGCTTCTACTGTCGAGCACCACGACGACCCCGTCGAGGACGGCTCGCGGGGTGCCCTCACCAACGACGAAGGGGAATCCATGAGAACTCGCGCTGCTGTCCTCCGGGAAGTCAACCAGCCCTGGAGCGTCGAAGAAATCGAGCTCGATCCCCCGAAGCGGGGTGAGGTGCTGGTGAAGATGGCGGCCTCGGGCATGTGCCACTCGGACGAGCACGCCATGGACGGCCACATCGCCGGACTGGTCCCCGGTGCGCCGATGATCGGCGGCCACGAGGGCTCCGGCGTCGTCCAGGAGGTGGGCGAGGGCGTCGACTGGCTCGAGCCAGGCGACCACGTCATCTTCGGGTTCATCCCGGCCTGCGGCCGTTGCCCGTCGTGCGCCGACGGCCACTCGAACCTGTGCGACGCCGCCGCCACCTTCACCGAGGGCACGCAGATCCTCGACGGCGGCTACCGCCACCACACCCTCGACGGCCACGACCTCGGGCTCATGTGTCTGCTCGGCACCTTCGCCGAGCACACCGTGGTCAACGAGGCCAGCGTCATCAAGATCGACAAGGACTGGCCGCTCGACAAGGCCTGCCTGATGGGCTGCGGTGTCGTCACCGGGTGGGGCTCGGCCGTGTACTCGGCCGGCGTCCAGCCGGGTGACTACGTGGCCGTCGTCGGCGTCGGCGGCATCGGCTCCAATGCGGTCCAGGGTGCGGCGATGGCCGGCGCCCGGGTGGTGACCGCCATCGACCCGGTCGAGTTCAAGCGTGAGAAGGCGATGGAGTTCGGTGCCACCCACACCGCCTCGTCGATCGAGGAGGCGATGGAGCGCCTGCCCGAGATCACGTGGGAGCGGGGGTACGACAAGGTCATCATGACCATGGGCACCGGCGACGGCGAGACCCTCGGCCAGGCCTTCAACCTCGGCGGCAAGCGGGCGAAGATCGTGATCACCAACCTGCACTCGACGGCCGAGGCCAACCTCGCGGTTCCCGGCATCATGATGACGATGTTCGAGAAGCAGCTGGTCGGCTCGCTGTTCGGCTCGGCCAACATCCGCAAGGACATCCCCCGGCTCTTCGAGCTGTACCTCCAGGGTCAGCTCAAGCTCGACGAGCTGGTGACCAAGACCTACACCCTCGATCAGATCAACGAGGGCTACCAGGCGATGCGCGACGGCGAGAACATCCGCGGCGTCATCCTGTTCGACTGACGTCGATCGATCGGCCCGCCACCCGGTTCGCCGCCTGGGTGGCGGGCCGTTGCGCGTCCGGCATCCCGGCGGCCGCCCCGTGCCAGGCGGGGCCGGGCCAGGAGCGGCGGCGAGCCGGGGCTACAGCGCCGAGTCGCGAACGGCGAAGCGACGCTGGAAGAAGTCGCCGACCTGGTTCAGGGCGAGGACCGTCAGCGACAGGGCGAGCGACGGCCAGAAGACCTGGGCGATGTTGAGCCGGATGTCGCGCCTGGCCTGGTTGATCATGTTGCCCCAGGTCGACTGCGGCAGCTGCACGCTCAGGCCGAGGAACGACAGCGATCCCTCGACCACGACCACGAACGCCGCGGCGACGAGCGCATAGGCCAGCACGGTCGGCAGGACGTTGGGGATGATCTCGCGGAACAGGATCGTGCGGGGCTTGGTGCCGATCGCCCGGGCCGCCAGCACGAACTCGCGTTGGGAGATGGCGAGGCTGATCGCCCGCGACACCCGGGTGTAGGCCGGGATCGACAGCACGCCGATGACGATGCTGATCAGGGCGAGGCTCCTGACCTCGAAGATCGAGACCAGGGCCAGGAGCAGGATCAGGGCCGGGAAGGCGAGGATCACGTCGATCAGCGACATGATGACGTTCTCGGTCCGGCCACGGACGAAGCCGACGAGCGAGCCGAGCAGACCACCGACGATCACGCCGAACCCGGCGGCCGTTCCGGCAACGATCAGGCTGACCCAGCCACCGTGCAGGATGCGGGAGAACGTGTCGCGGGCGAGGGCGTCGGTGCCGAGCCAGTGGCTGGTCGATGGGCTCTCGAGGGGCTCGCCGGTACCGAAGTCGCCGGTCTCGGAGTTGAAGTTGTTGGTCTGCAGGTTGGGGTCCTGCAGCGGAAGGGCGCCGCCGAAGACCGACTGGTCGAGCTTGGCGTAGATGGCGCCGAAGACGACCAGGATCAGCCAGACGGCCGAGATCTTGACCAGGAGCGGCATGTCACGGAAGATCTCGTGCGGCCGGGCCCGCCTGGGCTTCTCGCCCGGCTTGGTCGTCGAAGCGGGCTCGGCGGCCGGTGGCTCGATGACCGCCTGGGTTGCCGTCGACTCGGCTCGCTGGACGTCGGGGGTGTCGAAGGTCTCGCTCATCAGCTCCTCCGGATGCGGGGATCGATCACGGTGTAGAGGAGGTCGACGGCGGTGTTGACCAACACGTAGACGACGGCGACGAAGACGGTGATGCCCTGGATCACCAGGATGTCGCGCTGGCTGATGGCGTTGATCAGCCGAAAGCCGAGGCCGGGGATGGCGAACAGCGTCTCGATGACCACCGTACCGCCGAGCAGGGCACCGAAGTTGATGCCGATGATCGTCATCAGGCTGAGCGAGCTGGGTCGCAGGGCGTGGCGCATCAGGATGTAGCGGTCCTTCAGGCCCTTGGCCCGGGCGGCCAGGATGAAGTTCTCCCGGAGGGTGGCGATCATGTCCGACCGCACCAGGCGGGAGAAGATGGCCATCTGGGTCATGGCCAGCGCGGTCGCCGGCATGATCGACGTGCGGAGGTTGTCCCAGACGCCGTCGCTCAACCGGTTCCAGTTCGAGGCCGGGAGCCAGCCGAGCTGGACCGCGAACAGCCAGATCAGGAAGATCCCGATGATGAAGTTGGGGACGGAGAGGGCCACCTGGACGGCGGCCGAGGTCGTCGTGTCCTGCCATCGACCCTCGCGATAGGCGCCGATGACGCCGAGGGGGATGGCCATGAGCACGGCGAGGATGATGGCCATGATCGCCAGCTGAGCCGTGACCGGAACACGGTCACGGATCACCTGGCTGACGTCCTGGCCGGCGTTGATGTACGACTCACCGAGGTCGCCCTGTGCGGCGTCGGTGAGCCAGTTCCAGTACCGGACCGGTATCGGGTCGTTCAGTCCGAGGTCCTCGCGGACCTCTTCGAGCAGTGCTTCGTTCTGGATGGCGTCCTGGCCGAGGATGGCCACCGCCGGGTCGCCCGGGAGGAGCGACGTCATGATGAAGGACAGGAAGGTCACGGCGAACAGGGTCGCTATGAGCCTCAGCAGGCGTATTCCCAGAATCCTTGCCATCAGACGTCACTCCTCCCGGTACCCATTATCGGCTCAGCCGGCGGCCGGGTCGATCCAGACCTGACCCCAGCGACCTTCGGCGTTGGGGTGGCCGGTGCCGAGCGTGCCGTCCGGCAGCTCCCAGCTGTTGAGGCCCATGATGTTGGCGTCGGTGATCAGGGCCGTGGCCGTGTGGCCGGAGAACCAGATCGGGACGTCCTCGGCCAGCTTCAGCATGACCGACTCGTACAGCGCATACCGCTCGTCGAAGTCACTCGTCTGGGTGGCGGCCACGAGGGACCCGAACACTTCGGCGTCGAAGTAGTTCGACCAGTTCAGCGGCGACACGAGGGCCGGATCGAGGCCGTTGGCCTCGGCGACGTCGGCCGTCGGCGGGCCGAGGGCCGCGTTGAGGAACGTCGACGGGTCCTCGTCGGTGGCCACACGCCAGCAGTGGGTGGTGTGGTTGCCGATGAAGCCGTTGTCGGAGCCGAGGGCGTAGTCGATGTGCGTCTGCTGGTCGTAGTTGGTCAGCTCGACGTTGACGAGCCCGCTCTGGGTCCAGACCTGCTCGATGACCTGCATGGCCGCGATCAGGGTCGGGTCGGGCGGGCACGACAGCTCGGCGTCGATCGGGTCACCGACCGCCTTGCCGTCGGAGCGCTCCGGATCGTTGACGTACTCGGTCAGCAGCTCGACGCCCGTGTCGAAGTCGAACTGCAGCCACTCGGCGGCGACCGTCTCGGAGTACCACGGCGAGTCGGGGCTGAACCACTGGGTGCCCGGGAGCGAGATGCCGGTGCCGCCGAGGGCCTCGATCACGTTCTCCTGGGAGTTCATGTGGGTCAGGCCACGGCGGACCCTGACGTCGTCGAACGGCGGGACCAGCACGTTGAACATGCCGCCACCGACGTTGTTGCCCTGGAACTCGTAGAGGATGATCGGATCGCCGCTGTCGCGGGCGGCCCTGGCGTCACGGATCGTGCCCTGGCGGAGGGTGTGGGCCACGTTGGTGGTGCCGGACAGGGTGGCGTCGAGCCGGGTGCCCTCGTCGGGGATGGGCCGGAAGGCGATCCGGTCGAGGTATGGCAGCTGGGTACCGTTCTGGTCGGACATCCAGTAGTCGGGGTTGCGGACCACGGAGGTCTCGTTGTCGAGGTCACGGGCCTCGAACAGGTACGGGCCGGTGCCGATCGGGTTCTCGTTGAAGGCGTCGGCGTCGGCGGCCGCACCCGGCTCGAACACGAAGCCGAGCTGGGCCCGGGCCAGGTAGGCCGGGAAGGCAGAGTTGGGCCGGCTGAGGGTCCAGGTGACCTCGTAGTCGCCGGTCGCCTGCACGTCGGCCAGGCCGGATGCGGTGATCTGGCCGGCGGACTGCGAGCCCTCCTGCTGGATCGGGAACATGTCGGCGATGGTCTGAGCGGTCAGCTCGACGCCGTTGTGGAACATGATCCCCTGCTTGAGGTTCCCGACCCAGGCCGTGAAGTCCTCGTTCGGGGTGATGTCGTCCAGCAGCCAGCCCTGATACGAGCCGTCCTCGGCCGACTCCATCAGCTTGTCGTAGATGGTGACGAAGATGTTGTAGCAATTGCTGCCGCAGGTGTCCTCCCACGGCCGCATGCCGACGATCTCGGCCTCCATGCCGATGGCGATCTCGCCGCCGACGACGCGCTCGACGTCGGTGGCCTCCACCTCGGTGTCGACATCGCCTTCGGCCTCTTCGCCGGCGGCGACCGTGCTCTCGCCGTCGTCGCCGTCGCCCTCGGCTTCGGTCTCCGTCGACGTCTCTTCGGCGGCATCGCCGTCGTCGTCATCCGAACCGCATGCTGCGGCCAGGAGGGCCAGCGCCAGCAAGGCGGCCAGCCATCGGTAGAGCTTGCTGTTGGTCATGGTTGGATTCTCTCCCTTTTCGACAGGGGCTGCAGCCCCAGCGATCGCTTAGTTGTCGGCTACGTCAATCAGCGGAAAGTGGCAGGCGACGTAGTGGTCGTCGTTGATCCGTCGCAGCGTCGGCTCCTCGGCCGCGCAGCGCTCCTCGGCTCGGGGGCAGCGGGTCCTGAACCGGCACCCGGACGGCGGTGAGATCGGCGAGGGCAGGTCGCCCTCGAGCGCGACCTCATCCTCGACCGCAACGGTCGGGTCCGGCACGGGGATCGACCCAAGCAGCAGTGCGGTGTAGGGGTGGGCCGGGTTGGCGTGCAGCTCGTCCGACTCGGAGATCTCGCACATCTTGCCCAGGTACATCACGGCCACCCGGTCGCTGATGTTCTTGACCACGGCCAGGTCGTGGGCGATGAAGACGAGCGTCAGCCCGTACTCCTTCTTCAGGTCCTCGAGCAGGTTGAGGATCTGGGCCTGCACCGACACGTCGAGGGCCGAGACCGGCTCGTCGCAGATGATGACCTGGGGCTGGACCACGAGGGCCCGGGCGATCGAGATCCGCTGGCACTGGCCGCCCGAGAACTCGTGCGGGCGCTTGTAGCGGGCCACGTCCGGATCGATGCCGACGTGCTCGAGCATGTCGGCGACGATCTTCCACTGCTCGTCGGCGTCGTGCGGGCCCCACACCTTCAGTGGCTCGGCCACGATCTCCCCGATCGTGCGCCTCGGGTTGAGCGACGAGATCGGATCCTGGAAGATCATCTGCACGTCGGTTCGCTTGGCCCGCATCTCGGCGTCCGGCAACGTGGTGAGGTCGGTCTCGGCCAGCCGGACGCTCCCACCGGTCGGCCTCGGGAGCTGCAGGATGGCCCGACCGGTGGTCGACTTGCCGCAGCCGGACTCACCGACGAGGCCGAGGGTCTCGCCCTCGGCGATGTCGAAGCTGATGCCGCTGACGGCGTGGACGACCCGTCCACGGCCGACCGGGAACTCCACCGTGAGATCCTCGACCTGGAGCAGCACGTCGCCGCCCTGGCGCAGGTGCTCGGTACCGGTGCCGGCCATCAGACGACCTCCTCGGCCGCAGCGGCCACGACGCTCAGGTCCTCGGTTGCCTGGACCTGCCCGGCCGCGGCCAGCGTCTGGGGGACCCCGGCGGCCAGGTTGGCCTCGTAGGCGGCCTTGCCGGCCTCCGAGCCGACCGGGTAGTGGCAGGCGAAGCTGTGGCCCGGTTCGGGCGCGGCCTGCAGCTCGGGCTCCTCCTCGCGGCACCGCTCCTGGGCGTACGGGCAGCGGGGCGCGAACTTGCAGCCGGGCGGTGGGTGGATGAGGTCGGGCGGCCGGCCGGCGATGGCGGTGAGCCGGGTGTGCTTCGGGTTGCCCGTCTTCGGGATCGAGCGGAACAGCGCCTCGGTGTAGGGGTGGCGCATGGCCGAGAAGAGCGTCGAGGTCGACGCCTTCTCCACCGCCTTGCCTGCGTACATCACCATGATCTCGTCGGCCCGACCGGCGACGACACCGAGATCGTGGGTGACGAGGATCATCGTCATGTACCGCTCGCGCTGCTGCTGGGCGAGGAGGTTCAGGATCTGGTGCTGGACGGTGACGTCGAGGGCGGTGGTCGGCTCATCGGCGAAGAGCACCTTGGGGCCGCAGGCCAGGGCGACCGCGATGCAGACCCGCTGACGCATGCCGCCGGACATCTCGTGGGGGAAGTTGTTGAACCGCTCCTCCGGCTCGGGGATCCGGACCGACCGGAGCAGCTCGATGGCGCTCGCCTTGGCCTCCTGCTTCGAGGTGCCGAGATGGGCCCTCATGTGCTCGGTCAGCTGGCGGCCGACCTTCACCACCGGGTTCAGCGAGGTCATGGGGTCCTGGAAGACCATCGCCATCTCGGTACCCCAGAGCTGGCGCATCTCCCCTGGCGTCAGGCCGACGAGCTCGCGACCGTCGTAGACGACCGAACCGCTGGTGCGGGCATTCGAGGCGATGTTGAGGCCCATGATCGTCCGGGACAGGACGGTCTTGCCCGAACCCGATTCGCCGACCACCCCGAGCGTCTTGCCCCGCTCCAGCTCGAACGACACCCCATCGACGGCCTTGACCATCCCGATGGGCAACTCGAAGTGGGTGCGCAGGTCGTCGACAACCAGAACTGGCGTATGGGCATCCGCCACCACGTGCCTCCTCAGCAGGCTCGGTCACTCAAGGTAGAACACGTTTCCGACCGCGATCCAAAGCCGTCAACGAAATGACCGCTGGGGCCGCCAGTCGTCATCCATTCGTGACAACCGGTGACGGTGGTCATAGTCCGGCGACCGTGCGTGGCGGTCACCGAGGATGCCGTCACCGTGGGCGCGAGAGGATGACCGATGCCACGTACGACAACACATCGACCCGCCGCGCGACGGTTGACCGACGTCACAGCCCCGACCATAACCGACAAACGGGGTCCGGTGGAGTTGGGCGACGCCGGGCGTCCTCCGACGGCCGGCATCCGGGTCGTCGCAGCCGGGGGGCGAGCCAGGCTCGATCGGCGAGAAACCTGAAGCGTTATTCCCATTTCTCAAGTTGTATATTGGACGGAGGGCTCTCCCGAAACGTCCCGGGGGACCGAAGCCCACCGACCAGGAGCGACCGAAACGATGACCACCCGAGGAGCACGTGCCACCACCCCGATCACGATCGCCCGAGGCGACGGGGTCGGTCCCGAGATCATGGACGCCACCCTCCGGATCCTCGACGCCGCCGGCGCGCCGCTGCGCTACGAGGAGATCGACATCGGCGAGCGGCTCTACCACGCCGGGCACGGCTCGGGCATCGGACCCGAGTCCTGGGACACGATCCTGCGAAACGGCGTCCTCCTCAAGGGGCCGATCACGACGCCACAGGGCGGCGGCTACAAGAGCCTGAACGTGACGATCCGCAAGACGCTCAACCTCTTCGCCAACGTCCGCCCGTCCAAGTCCTACGCCCCGTTCATCGCCTCGAACCACCCGGGCATCAACCTCGTGGTCATCCGCGAGAACGAGGAGGACCTGTACGCCGGGATCGAGCACCAGCAGACCGACGAGGTCACGCAGGTGCTGAAGCTGATCACCCGCCCCGGCTCGGAGCGCCTCATCCGCTACGCCTTCGAGTACGCGATGGCCTACGGGCGGCGGAAGGTCACGTGCATGACCAAGGACAACATCATGAAGCACACCGACGGGCTCTTCCATCGGGTGTTCGACGAGGTGGCGGCCGACTACCCCGACATCGAGGCCGAGCACCAGATCATCGACATCGGGGCCGCCAGGCTGGCCGCCCAGCCCGAGAGCTTCGACGTGATCGTGACCCTGAACCTCTACGGGGACATCCTGTCCGACATCGCGGCCCAGGTCGCCGGATCGGTCGGTCTCGCCGGATCGGCCAACATCGGCGACGAGGTGGCCATGTTCGAGGCGGTCCACGGCTCGGCTCCCGACATCGCCGGCAAGGGCATCGCCAACCCGTCCGGCCTCCTCGTCGCCGCCACCCAGCTCCTCGTTCACGTCGGCGCAGCCGACGTGGCCGAGACGATCAAGAACGCCTGGCTGACCACGATCGAGCACGGCGTCCACACCAACGACATCTTCCGCGAGACCCTGAGCGCCAGGCGGGCCTCGACAACCGAGTTCGCCGATGCGGTCATCGAGCGGCTCGGCGAGACGCCGGCGCAGCTGACCCCCGTCGCCTATCGCACCGGTGGCATCCACATCGAGCCGTCGGTCGGCACGGAGGCCGACAAGCGGCTGGTCGGGGTCGACGTGTTCCTGCACTGGCGGGAGGCCGAGCGCGATCCCGACGTCCTCGGCGCGGGCCTGACCGGCGCCCTGCCCGATGGCTGGCGACTGGAGATGATCACCAACCGCGGGGTGAAGGTGTACCCGGACGGGCGGCCGGAGACGTTCTGCACCGACCACTGGCGCTGCCGTTTCGCACCGGATGGCGCCAACGAGGTCGCGTTCACCTCCGTCCTCGACCTCCTGGCCGCCGTCGACCGCGCCGGCTTCGAGGTCATCAAGACCGAGCACCTCTACACCTTCGACGGCGAAGCGGGCTATTCGCTCGGACAGGGACAGTAGGACCGACCGACCGCCCCAGCCGGCGCCGGGGAGCTCCCGGCCGGGTCAGGCCTCCGATGGTGGGCGGGCCGGCTCGCGGGCGCCGACGATCACGGCGGCGGCCAGGACGGCGAGCAGCACGACGGGGGGCAGGCTGAGCAGGATGATCGCCATCATCGCCACGACCACGGCCGCGGCCGCGGCTGCGATGCGGACGATCCGGCGGGAGCCGGGCGGATCGTCGGCGACACGATGCGGCCCCCGGCGGTCTGCTCCGCCGGCGGGGTCGGCCGATCGGTCCGATCGGTCGAGCTCGTCGGTCTCGAAGTCGAGGCTGCGGAGGAGCTCGACCTCAGCGGGTGAGAGCGAGGTACGGCGAGTCCAGTCGGTCGGCATCTCAGCGCCCGATCACCGGGCGGCCGGGCCGAACCCGTCCGGGACGTCGGCCCGGATCGGCGATCCGTGCCATCTGGCCCGACGCCAGCCGAGCGGCGTGAGCTTCCACACGATGGTGGCGATGCAGTCGAAGGTGGCCGCTCGATCGCCGATGGCCAGCGTCTGGGTCAACTCGAGCACGCTGTAGCCGACGTCGTTGCCGATGACGGCACGGTCGTCGGTCACGATCGAGTCGGTGTCGGCCTCCATCGTGTCGAGCTCGGCGGACAGGCGCCGGAACCAGGCCTCCCACTCCTCGCCTGAGCGGGCAGGAAACGCGCTGGCCACCGGCTTCGAGGCCGACGAGGCCGACGTCATCGTCGGCGAGGCGGGCGAGCGTGTCCAGGTCGTGGTCGCGGAGCGACCGAAGGAGCTGGTACGTCTCGGCGAAGAACGGCTCGGCGTCGAACGGCGGGATGCTCGTGTCGTCGAGCGTCTGGTCCAGGACGGTGCTCATGCTGCCTCGTTTCCCGATCGGGCCCGGAGCGGGGTTGCACGCCAGGACCCGTCACTTAGCATTCTTAGGCAATATTTGGTCGATTGCGACATGACGTCCGTCACGACCACCCGTCGCCAACGTCCGCCACGACCGCGGGGATGGACTCGGGCCGGCCGATCCCGCACCCCATGGCCGGCCGACGACCGGCTCAGACCGCGGCGCGAGCCAGCTCCAACAGGCGGCCGACGCTGACCCCCGGCTCACCGACCAGCACCGGAACACCGTTGACCTCGACGACCCGCTCCTCCGCCTGCCTGGCCCGGTCGACGGCGCCCGGTCCGACGGCCGACAGCACGACGAGGTCGACCCGGTGGCCCTCGATGAAGGTGACGAGCTCGTCGACCGGGACGTCGGCGCCGAGATGCTGGACGGTCCAGTTGTCCTCGCGGAGCGCGGCGGTGGCCATGAGTGTCGGAAGGGAGTGACGATCGCCGGCCACCCCGGCGACGAGGACGACACCACGGCGCCGACCGCGGGGGTTGGGCGAGAGACCACCGAGGATCCGCTCGACGATGGCGGTGGCCCGGTGCTCGACGAAGATCGTCGCCTCCCCCCGATGCCACGCCGACCCGATGTCGACCAGCGGCGGTGCCAGCACCTCCTCGATCAGGCGGGCAACCGACGTGCCGTTCGACGTCAGCCTGGCCACGATCTCCCTCGCCTTGGTCTCGTCGCCGTCGAACAGCGCCCGCCCCATGGCCAGACGCTGACGATCGAGCCGGACGGCCGACGGCTCGGGTGGCGGGGCCGGGGTGGCCCGCCGCTCCCGGAAGGCGTCGAGCTCCGACCGCTCGACGCAGTAGCGACCGTCGACCTTGGTCGCCGCCAGCTTGCCGGCCCGCACCCATCGGTAGGCGGTCTGGTAGTGGACCCCGAGCTCCTCGGCCGCCTCGTCGAGGCCGATGGTCGATTGCTGCGTCACGACGGCAACGGTACCAGACCACGAGAAATAATCACGCCTAAAGTTGTTAAATACTGCCTAGTCATGATAAAACGATCGATGACAACACACGGCCGTGGCCATCAACGGCGATGACCACGACGAAAGGATGACAGAGAGATGCTCGAGCTCACCGAGGGCCAGTACAACCTGGTCTACAACTCGTTCAGCTTCGTGATCGCCGCCATGGGCGCGGCAACGGTGTTCTTCCTCCTGATCCGGAACCGGGTTGCGCCCCGGCACCGGCTGGCGGTCACGCTGACAACGCTCGTCACCGGCATCGCCCTCTACCACTACGTCCGCATCTTCGGATCGTGGGAGTCGGCGTTCAGCTTCGGTGACGGGGTCTACACCCAGGACGGCCAGCCGTTCAACGAGGGCTACCGCTACGTCGACTGGCTGCTCACCGTTCCCCTGCTCCTGGCCGAGCTCGTGATCGTGCTGAAGCTCGCCGCCGGCACGACCCGCAGCCTGCTGATCCGCCTGTCGGTCGCGTCGATCGCCATGATCGTGCTCGGCTACCCGGGCGAGATCGCCGACCCGGACAGCGCCAGCCGCTGGGTGTGGTGGATCGCCGGCATGATCCCGTTCCTCTACATCCTCTACGTGCTGTTCGGTGAGCTCGGTCGCTCGCTCGACCGCCAGGGCCAGACCGTCAAGCGCCTCGTCGACTACCTGCGCTACGTGTTGGTCGTGACCTGGAGCGTGTACCCGCTGGCCTACCTGGCCCCGCAGTTCATCGACGATGCCGCAACCGCCGAGGTCCTGCGCCAGGTCGGCTACTCCGTCGCCGACGTGCTGGCCAAGCCGCTGTTCGGTCTGCTGGTGGTCGTCATCGCCCTGTCGAAGTCACGGGACGAGGGCTACATCACCGCCATCGACGGCAGCCACGCCGCCGAGGACACGACGCTGGCCGAGGCCAACGCCAACGCCTGATCGACCGGAGGGCAGCCCCCGGCCAACGATCGAACCGACGAAACCGGGCCGGGTCTGACGACCCGGCCCGAGTGCTGTCCACAGCCAGGTCGCCGCGCTCTCGCACCGGGAACTAGGCTCCCGCCAACACAAGCGAAGGAGTGCCATGCGACGAATCGCCCTCGTCATCGTCGGACTGCTGATCGCCGTGACTGCGGCGCCGGCGGCCGCAACGGGCACCGGGAACGTCCCCGGCGAACCGCTGCGAGACACCAACGTCGGCAAGCGGGAGATGGTGGTCACCGCCAATCCCGATGCCACGCTGGCCGCGATCAAGGTCCTGCGCCGGGGCGGCAACGCCGTCGACGCCATGATCGCAGCCCAGGCGATGCTCGGCCTCGTCGAGCCCCAGTCGAGCGGCATGGGCGGTGGCGCGTTCGTCGTCTACTACGACGCAGGTACCGGTACCACGACCACCTTCGACGCCAGGGAGAAGGCCCCGGCCGCCGCGACCGAGGACCGGTTCGAGGGCCTCGGCTTCTTCCAGGCCTGGCAGAGCGGCCTCAGCGTCGGCGTTCCCGGCGTCCCCGCGCTCCTCGAGGAGATGCACGACCGCTACGGGTCGCAGCCGTTCCCGTCGTTGTTCTGGGACGCCCAGCGGACCGCTCGCGAAGGCTTCGCCATCAGCCAACGGACGTCGGACCAGGTCGCCACACTCCTGAGCTTCAATCCGTCGTGTGAGGAGCGCATCTTCTTCCGTGACCCGGCCGCGCTCGAGTACTTCGCCAACCCCGACTGCACGGCCAAGCCGGCCGGCACGATCGTGACCAACCGGCCGTACGCCCAGACCCTGATCCGCTACGGCCGGGCCGGGGCCCGCGAGTTCTACAAGAAGCGGACCGCGCGCAGCATCGTGCGGGCGGTCCAGCTCGACCCCGCCATCGGTGGCGACATGACCCTCGACGACCTCGCCAACTACGAGGTCATCGAGCGCCCGCCGGTCTGCATCGACTACCGGAGCCACGAGGTGTGCGGCATGGGCCCGCCCTCCTCCGGCGGTATCGCCGTCGGGCAGATCCTCGGCATCCTGGAACCGTTCGACCTCGGGAACGACCCCCTCGACGAGCGAGCGGTGCACCTGTTCGCCCAGGCCGGTCGCCTGGCCTTCGCCGACCGCAACCTGTACGTGGGCGACACCGACTTCGTGACCGTGCCGGTCGATGGCCTGCTCGACAAGGACTACCTGGCCACCCGCTCGGCGCTGATCACCGACGCCGACCTCGGCACCGCCTCCCCTGGCACGCCACCAGGGGTCTTCGATCCGCAGGCGCCCGACACCGCCGACACCGAGTCGGGAACCTCCCACATCTCGATCATCGACCGGAAGGGCAACGCCCTGTCGATGACGACCACGGTGGAGAGCTCGTTCGGCAACGGTGTGCTGGTCGAGGGATTCCTGCTCAACAATCAGCTGACCGACTTCTCGTTCCGGCCGACCGACGACGACGGGACGCCGATCGCCAACCGGGTCCAGCCGAACAAGCGTCCCCGCAGCTCGATGTCACCGACGATCGTGTTCGACGCCGACGGCCAGGTGGAGCTGGTGACCGGCTCCCCCGGCGGTTCACGCATCATCGGCTACACGGCCCAGAGCATCATCAACGTCATCGACTTCGGGCTCGACCCGCAGGCGGCGATCGAGGTCCCGCACTACGGCAACCGGAACGGCTCGACGGAGCTGGAGATCCCCATTCCCGGCGTGACGCTCGACTACGACGTGGACGCTCTCCGCACGGCGCTGGAGAACCGAGGCCACCCGGTGAGCGTCCGCTCGTTGACCAGCGGTCTCTCCATCATCCAGGTCGACGGGGACCTGCTCATCGGTGGGGCCGACCAGCGGCGAGACGGGACGGTCGGAGCCCGATAGCGGCCGGGCGCGGGCGGCCGCTCGTCGTCGCCAACCGATCCGATCAGCCCGAGTGCGGTCGGCGGGCAAGCCTCGCCTGGAAGCTGTAGCAGCCGCCGGTCACGTTGCGCCCGTGGACCAGTTCGACATCGGGATCGTCGAGCAGCTCGCGCACGTGCCGCATCAGCGAGCCGCCGGCGGGGACGTGCCGGACCCGGTCATAGGCGATGCGACGATCGATGCCGTACGGCCGGAGCGTCATCGGCGCCAGGTCGAGTCGGTCGGGGAGCCGGTCGGTGGTCTCGGCACCGGGACAACCCCGGGCGTGGACCACGACCGGACCCGTCTCGGCGTAGGGGCCGCGCCAGGGGAACGGCGACCAGGCGATGATGGCGATCTCGTCGCCCGGCCGTGAATCGCCGAGACAGCAACGCAGCGGCCAGCCGCCGGCCGGATCGGCGAACGGCTCGATCGGGTTGCCGCCGTGGTCGACGCCAGTGGCCAGCGCATCGGCCAAGGCCCGGGGCTCGATGCCGATGATCTCGATGGCGGTCGCCTCGGCGGCGTCCGCCTCCCGCTCGGTTGGCTCGATGAGGTGCATGGTCACAGCGTGACACCCAGCCGGGTCGGGTGCTGGCGGGTAGCGGACAGCGCGGCCGGATCGCTCGCCGTCACGCCAGCGCAGCGGCGAACGACCGGCGATGCTGCGCCCACCAACGACGCCTGCGGTCGTACTTCTCGATGCCACCGGTCCGGGCGAGCAGGTCCGCTCCGGCCGGGTCGGCGAGCCCGAAGCGCCGCCGGGCGGCGGCCTCGATCCTCAGCAGGGCGCCGTCGATGGCGGTGAGCAGCTCGGCCCGCCCCATCCGATCGAGGCCGTAGGCGTCGGCGGCCAGGCGGGCCCGGCTCGGTCGGTCGGCCGACCGCCAGCCCATGCGGGCCCGGTCGACCTCGTGCTCGATCGGGACACACAGCCGGATCAGGTTGGCCAGGTCGTACACCGGACGACCGGGCGCAGCGAACTCGAAGTCGATCAGCGCAACGGCGACGCCGTGGCGGAACACGACGTTGCCGAGCTCGACGTCGTTGTGGCACACGACCGTGCCCCCGGTCGGGTCGGCCAGCACCTCGCTCCACGCGTGGGGCCGGTGATCGAAGCCGGCGGAGGCGTCGTGCATGGCCCGCAGCAGGCGGGCGGTCGAGGCGAGGGCCGCATCCGACTGGCTCCACGCCGGATAGGGGACGGCTGGCACGTCGCCCGCGATGAACGTGAGCCGCTCGCGGCCCTCGGCGATCCCGACGGGACGGGGCGCGCCGGTGAACCCGGCGTCGCCGATCGCCCGGAGGAAGGCGTGGACCGACGCCGAGTGCGGGCCGGCCGGCCGCACCACGTGCTCGCCGCGCCTGACCACGGCGCCGGCGTTGGCCAGACCACCGTCGAGCGGCTCGTCCTCCATCAGGCTGCGTTGGCCCGGAGCACGGCAACCTCGGGGTAGCTCGCCGGGTCGCCGTAGCCGTTCTCCGACAGCCAGCGGATGACGGTCAGGCAGCGGTACGAGCGCCAGGCCCGGATCACGTCCCGGTCGGCATCGTGGCCGTAGCCGTCGAGCAGGTCGTCGAGGTGCCGGTCGTGGGTCAGCGTCAGCGCCGCGAGGTCGGCCAGCGGATCCCCCTGCGATGCCTCCGACCAGTCGATGATGCCGCTGACCTCGTCGCCGTCGACGAAGACGTGCTCGACGTGGAGATCGCCGTGGACGAACGCCGGCGGTCGCGACCGCAGGGCCGACTCGGCCAGACGATGGTTGGCCTCGACCACGCCGACGGGCACGACGTCGTTGGCCAGCAGCCAGCGGCACTCCCGGTCGAGACGGGCGGCGAGCTCGTCGAGGCCCGTCGCCGGCCACGGCGGCAACGGTGCATCGTGCAGGCTGCGGAGCGCCGCGCCGACCGCGACCCAGGCCGCCGGCGACGCCGTCGACGGCTCTCCGAGACGACCGATGGCGACACCGGGCAGCGCGGCGAGGGCGAGAGCGGGCGGGTTCCGCCAGAGGACGGTCGGCGTCGGGACCGGCGCCAGCGCCATGGCCTCGACCTCGGCATCGGTTCGCCCCTGATCGGCGTCGATCTTCAGGTAGACGTCGCCGGCGCGCACCGTCACCCGATCGTTGTTGGCGAGCACGACCTCGACCCGGTCCACGATGTGCATCTTCCCAGCTCGGGCGGGTGTGATGTCGGCGATATCGATCGGGGCGGCACGGCGAAGCCGCCACCTGGTAGCGTCGCGACCGGTGGAGGCTCTCCGGATCGACGTCGACGGCGCCTCGCTCGAGGTCGAGCGGTACGCCTCGGCCGGGCCGTTGGTGTGCCTGCTGCCCGGGCTCGGCGGTGGGATCCGGCGCTTCGCCGACCTCGCCACCCGCCTGGCCGACGCCGGCCAACAACCGGTCGCCATCAACCCTCGGGGCGCCGGTGCCAGCACCGGCTCCCTCGATGAGCTCCGGTTTGGCGATCTCGCTGGCGACGTGGCCGGGGTCATCGAGCACCTCGGCGGACCGGCGATCGTGATCGGCAACGCCTACGGGAACCGCGTCGCCCGCCACCTCGCCACCACCAGGCCGACGCTGGTGAGGGCCACCGTGCTCGTCTGCGCCGGTGGTGAGGTCCCGCCCGACCCCGAGGCCGCTCGCGCCCTGGGCGAGTTCCTCGACGAGTCGCTCGACGTCGCCGAGCGGCTCGATGCGGCCAGACGGGCGCTCTTCGCCCCCGGAAACGAGGTCGACCCCGGGTTCATCGACCCCGGGCGGTCGGCCACCGCGGCCCGGGCCCAGATGGCGGCCGTCCGGGCCGAGTCGACCGACGGCTGGCTCGCCGGCGGATCGGCGCCGATGCTGGTGGTGCAGGGCATCGACGACCGCATCGCCCCGCCCGAGAACGGGCACCGGCTGCGGGAGCGCTGGCCCGACCGGGTTGAGGTGGTCGACATCGCCGACGCCGGTCACGCCATCCTCAACGAGCAGCCCGAGGCGGTCGCCGCTGCGATCCTCGACTTCGTCGCCAGGCTCGGCTGAGCGGGAACATGGACACCTACCACTGGCTCCGGATCCGCGCCGCCGACCGGAGCTGGACCGACGCCTACGATCGGTTCGGTGCCGACCCGCCATCCGGAGCCCAGGTCTGGGGCGCGTTCTCCGGTCTGTTCGGCATCGGGTCGAACGAGCTGGTGCTGGTCCTCCACGGCGAGGAGACGGCGCCGGTCGCCTCGGTCACGGCGGCCGGGTTCGAGATCGTCGAGTCCCATGCCCTCGTGCCGACGGTCCGGCCGACCCGGTTCGAGCCGCTGACCCGTCCGGGTCTCTACGTCTTCCGCTTCTTCGACGTCGCCAACGACGACGTCGACGAGATCGCCGGCCTGTCCGAGGAGGCGTGGCGGACGTTCGAGCACGCCACCGACTACGCAGCCGAGCCGCAGGCGCTGTTCGCCGAGACCGACCGCTCCGGTCGGCGGGGCGTGATGGTGTTGGCGACCTGGTACGACGGCCTGGACTCGTGGCAGACCTCGCGGCGGCCGGCGCCCGAGGCCGCCGACAGCTTCCGCCGGCGGCGGGCGCTCACCGGCGGCACGATCGCCTACGCCACCCGACTCGTCTGAACGTCACCCGCCGAGCTCGGCCGCCCTCGACGGTGGGATCAGGATCCCGTCGATGACGTGGCCGATGCCGTTGTCGGCCTGGAGATCGGCGGCCACGACGGTGGCCTGCCCACCGTTGAGCACCACGGCCCCGTCGACGACCTCGACGGTGATCGGCTCACCGAGCGCCGTCATCACCTCGGTGACGGCCGCCAGGTCCTCGGCCGACAGGGCCGCGTCGACGACCGCGTGATACTGCAGCACCTCGTCGAGGAGGCCGAAGTCGGACTGCAGCGCAGCGGCGAGATCGGGCTGCTCGGCCTGCATCGCGCCGAGCGCCTCGTCGCTCACGAGGAAGACCGTGACCGGACCGGGTCCGTTGACCGCCTCGGCGAGGCCGGGCGAGAAGGAGGTGAACTGGCTGAGCAGGGTGACGCCGCTGTCGGCCCCGACGTCGAGGACGGTCGTCGGCCCGTCGTCGGTCTCGGGCACCTCGGGTGCCGGAGCGGCGACGACGCCACCGAGGTCCTCGCCGGCGAGGAGCGCGGCGACGGCGTCCATGGCGACGAACTTGTGCAGCGGACCGCCGAGACGCACCTGCGCACCGAAGTCGAGGAAGTAGAAGTCGTCCGCCTCCGCCGCCGCGGTCGACGCCCAGAGCGGTTCGGCTTCGATCGTCTCGCGGGTGGCCATGAACGAGTCCTCGATCAGGTAGATGATCGCATCGGCATCGATCGTCGGGATCACCTCGAAGCTCACCGCGTAGGTCGACGGCGCGATCTCGCTGCCACCGGGATCGGCCGGCTCCCACACGTCGATGCCGAGATCGGCGAGGAACCGTCCCGGGTTCGTGTCACGGCCGTAGATCCTGGCGCCGTCGACACCGCCGTCACCCGTTCCCCCGTCCGGGAGCGACTGCTGCACGAGCGCGACGCGCTGGCCGCCGAAGAGGGCCTCGACGTCGGGGGCGAGGTCGGCGACCCTGGCGTCGTACTCGGCGATGACCTCCTCGGCCCGCTGGCTCCGGCCGACGACGTCGGCGACGAGGCGGAAGTTGGTCTTCCAGTCATCGGTGAACAGATCGAGTGTGTAGGTCGGCGCGATCTGGGTCAGCGGCTCGTACACCGAGGCGAAGAACTGGTCGTCCGAGATGATCAGGTCGGGCTGCAGGGCCGCGATCAGCTCGAGGTTCGGCTCGAACCCGGAGCCGATCGGCTCGACGTCGTACAGCGCCTCGAGCCCGTAGGTCTCGCTGCTCGCCGGCAGCGCGCTCATGTACGGGAGCGCGCCGATCGGCTCGATACCAAGCGCGATCAACTGCTCGCCGAGCAACTCACCGAACAGCGGCAGGATCGCAACCGGCTCCTCGGCGAGCTCGGTCGTGCCGAGCGGGTGCTCGACCGTGCGCGGGTACGTGACACCGGCGGCGTCGCCGGCCTCCTCGTCGGCTGGCTCGGACGCCGAGGCGGATGCGGACGCAGACCCCGATGCCGAGGCCGTTGCCGACGCCGATGCGCTGGCGGAGCTCGATGCGGTCTCGTCGTCGTCGCCACCACAGGCGGCGACGACGAGCGCGAGGACGGCCAGGACAGCGAGGAACGCGCGATCGCGTCGCGCCAGAGGGAAACGCATGACTGCGTAGTTAAGCAGCCGTGTCACCGAATGCAAAGTAGGCCTAGCACAAACCACCCGAGTCCTGGCGCGACCCGGGACGCAGAAAGACCCCATCGTGGGATGGGGCCTTTCCTGGTGTTCCTGGAGCGGACGACGAGACTTGAACCCGCGACCCTCACCTTGGCAAGGTGATGCTCTACCAACTGAGCTACGTCCGCATGTGGGAGAACCGAGTATAGCCGGCCCGCCGGTGGCTCCCCCGACCTGTTGCCGGTTTCAGCTCCCGCCCCTCAGATCGATGCGGAGCGTGAGCACGCCGTCCTCCAGCGTGGCCTCGGCGTCACCGATCATCGCGAAGTCCATGAAGTCCTGCTCGGCCTGGCGGATGAACTGCTGCCGTTCCTCACCCCCGACCGGCGGGAGGTTGCGACGCTTCACGGCCGCCGCCCGCTCGCGGTAGCGCTCGATCATCGGGACCGGGTCGAACGAATCTGCCATGACGTCGACGATAGACGGGCCCACCGACGATCGACACGGCGGGGTCGGGCGCCGCCGTCGACGACGACACGGGCCCGGTCAGCCGTCGAGCTCCTTGAACGCGGCGCGTTGCACGGACCGCCAGGCCTCGTCGGTGAGTCCCCCCTCGGTCGCCCGCTCGCGGCGACGGCGGACGACGGCCAGCTCGTCGCCGGTCTCCTCGTCGTCGACCGACGGGGCCCGGTCCGGCACGTCGATGCGAGGGGCGGCCGCCGGCGCCGACCGGCCGGCGTCGACCACCTCCTCGGCCCTCCTGGCCGCGGCCACGAAGTCCCACGTCTGGCGGGCGAGCAGCGGCACCTCGGCCGACTCGACGGCCCTCGCCGCCACGATCGGCTCGGCCGGCACGAGCGTGTCCGGCTCGGGGCCGGACCCCGGCCTGGGCTGGGTTCCCGGCTCGGGCGCCGCCGCGGGTTCGGGTTCGGATCCGGGTTCGGCTCCGACCGACGGCTCGATGGGCTCCGACGGGCCCGCCGGCGGCTCGGCCCGATCCCCGGACGGCACAGCCGGTTGGCGGAGCTCGTCGAGCAACGGTTGGGCGAGCGGCTCCACCTCGTCGACCGGTCGACGCTTCGGATCGGTGTGGAACCAGTACCACACCGTGAGGAGGGTCAGCAGCCCGGCGATGCCCACCAGACAACCGATCAGGAACGTGACGGTCTGGCGTGTTCCGTCGGCCTCGGCGGCAAGAACCGTGACGAACACAATCGTCGCACCCTAGCAGCGCCGCTCCTGGCCCGGAACGGGGCGATCCGTGGCGTTTCCCCGGCCGGCGATCGGCTCAGACCTGATGGCGGGGGCAGGAGAACGTCGTGCGACCGCCGATCTCTCGCCGCAGCAGCTCCTCGCCGTCGCGGGGACAGTGGCCGCCCCGCACCCGGCTCGGCTGCAGCTTGCCCGTGTGGGAGCCGCCGTCGGCCAGGAAGTCGTCGAGGACCCGGCGCAGGTGACGGGTGAGCCGTCGCACGTCGTTGGTGTCGAGCGAGTCGGCCCGGCGGGCCGGGTCGAGACCGGCCCGCCACAAGACCTCGTCGGCGATGAGGTTGCCGATCCCGGCGACCCGGCCCTGGTCGAGCAGGCGGGCCTTCAGCGGCACCGACCCGACCAGCACCCGGGCCCGAAGCTGGCTCGGCGTGATCGAGAACACGTCCGGCCCGAGCTCGTCCTCGTCGGGATCGAGCTCGACCCCGCCGAGCCGGCGAGGATCGCGGATGCGGAGGTCGTGGCCCGATTCGAAGACGAGGGTGAACCGGTCCCAGGCCGGGTCGTCGCGCTGTGACGAGTACTCGAGGTACTCGATGGCGGCCTCGTCGCCGACGATCAACCGCCCGGTCATCCCGAACCGGAGGCCGAGCCGGTGCCCGGACGAGAGGTCGAGCACGAGCAGCTTCCCCCGCCGCCTCGCCCCCTCGATCGTCGCCCCGACCAGCGCAGCCGACAGCTCGGGCGCCGTCGTCCCCCGCTTCAGGAACCACTCGTCCGGCGCCTCGACCCGGGCGATCCGCTCCCCCACGACCTCGTCGGCGTGGCGCCGGTAGTACTCGATCTCGACCCCCTCCGGCATCGCGACGCCCTGGCCCTAGTCCTTGGCCTGCTCGCACAGGAAGCGGTCGAGCAGGGGGCCGAGCTGGTCGTACTCGATGAGGAAGCCGTCGTGTCCGTGGTCGGAGTGCAGCATCTCGTGGCGGACGTCGGTGCCGTTGGCCCGCAGGTCGGCGACCAGCTCCTCCTGCTGGCGGGGCGGGTAGAGGATGTCGGAGTCGATCGACACGACCAGGCACGGCACGGTGATGCGGGCCAGAGCGGTGCGAACACCACCACGGCCACGACCGACGTCGTGCAGGTCCATCACCTTGTTGAGCACGAGGTAGCTGTTGGCGTCGAAGCGCCGAACCAGCTTCTGGCCGTGGTGGTCGAGGTAGCTCTCGACCTGGAACCGGTCCCACAGGTCGATGTTCTCGAGCCGATCGACGGTGGCCCGGCCGAAGCGATCGGCCAGGGAGCGGTCGCTCCGGTAGTGGATCTGGGCGATGCGCCTGGCCAGCATCAGGCCGCGGTGGGGCCCCTCGCCCGGAGCGGCGTCGTAGTAGTCGCCGCCATTCCAGGCCGGATCCTGCACGATCGCCAGCCGGCCGACCTGGCTCCAGCCGATCTGCATCGGGCTCGCCGCCGCCGTCGAGGCGATCGAGGCGAGCGACGCCACCCGGTCGGGATACATGACGCCCCACTCCAGCACCTGCATGCCGCCCATCGAACCGCCGACCACCGAGAGCCAGCGCTCGACGCCGAGGTCCTCGGCCAACAGGGCCTGGGTGCGGACGATGTCGCGGGTCGACACGACGGGGAAGCGTCCGCCGTACGGCCGACCGTCACCGGGATGCGGGGAGAGCGGGCCGGTGCTGCCCTGGCAGCCGCCGATGGCGTTGACGCAGACGACGAAGTAGCGGTCGGTGTCGAGCGGCCGACCCGGACCGATCAGCGTGTCCCACCAGCCCTCCGACCGCTGCCCCGGGGCGGACGGGCCGGCGGCGTGGGCGTCGCCGGTCAGGGCGTGACAGACGAGCACGGCGTTGGCCGCGTCGGCGTCGAGCGTGCCCCAGGTCTCGTAGGCGACCTCGACCTCCTCGAGCTTGCCGCCACCTTCCAGCACGAAGGTGCGACCCCGGCAGACGTTGGCGAAGCGACGCCAGGCCGGCGGGTCGCCGCGGCGCCACCCACCGGTGGCCGGCAGGTCACGTTCGACGGGCGGCGGGTCGCGACGCAGGGGATACACCCTTCAGAGCCTAGGTTCCCCCGGCCACCGCATCACTCACGTGTCGGCGTGGTCACCGGTCACCCCGATCGATGCCCATTACCGACGCGCCCGTGGCGGCTCCGCCACCACTCGAGCACCTCACCCCCGGCCCCGTAGGCGCCGTTCATGAGCGAGGCGGCCCGATCGACCTCGACCCGCCGATCGTCCGGCGGCGACGTCTCGGCGGCCGCGACCACCGCCGCCGCCTCGTCCCACGCCCCCGCATCGGCGGGCAGTGGCAGCTCCGGCACCTGTCGCGCCGCCAGCTTGAGCGCATCGACCGACAGCGCCGTGCCGAACCAGCGCTGCCAGGCCCAGGCCACCACCGGCGGGGCGAGCAGCACCGCCGCCACCCGGTCGAGGTCGTCCTGGTCGGCGTCGACGGCGATCAGCGGCGTTGCCGGTATCAGCACACCCCGCCGGTCGACCGCCGGTTCGAGGATGCGCGACTGGGTGGCCAGCACGACCTTGGGCACGAGCCGCTCCGCGACCCAGCGGGCCACCTTCGCCTCGAGCGCCGCGACGTCGACGGTCGGCCTCTGCCACTGCCGCCCACCGAGCCGACACGACACCCGACCCCAACCGGCGTCGAGCGGATCGACGGTCCCGACGGTGACCAGACGGTTCGGCTCGTGGCCGGGCTCGCCGTCCCACTCGCGGCAGGCCGCCACCAGGCCGTAGTACTCGTCGCGGAATCCCGCCGTCGCCGCGACGAGCTCACCGAGCCGACCGGCCGGTCGACGGCGCCGCCGGGCCATCGCCTCGCCGGTGGCCGCCGGCTCGGCGGCGCCGGCATCGACCTCGACGAGGTCGGCTGGCAGGGTCGGGGCGCCGAGGGCCCTGGCGGCCTGGTCGGCCCAGCGGTCCGGGCCGACGGGGTCCGGATCGCAGCGGCGGACGGTGGTCACGTCGGGCCCGGCGGCCAGCCGGACGGCCGCCGGGCGCTCGGCGCCGACGGTCAGCACGACGGCGCAGGCCCGGACGCCGGCGTCGAACACGGCCTCCCGCGACGCCCACAGGGCCTGCAGGGGGGCCACCCGATCGGTGTGGAGCCGCAGGCCCCTGGTGTCGCGACCGCCGAGCACCGACTGGGGTAGGACCAGGGCGATGGTGGCGCCCGTGCCAACGGCGTGAAGCGCGGCCAGGAGGTGGATGGCGGCGAGATCGCCGTAGGGCCCGAGCAGCTCCCGGTTGGCGGCCCTGACGGCCTCGGCCGCCGGGGTGAGACGACCGGTCCGGAGCGGCGTGGCGAACGGCGGATTCCCGATGATCAGCGGACCGGCACCGGTCCCGGGTGACGCCGATTCGTCGACCGGCATCCGGGGTGGTCCCGCCAGCGCATCGACCTCGACGACGGGCATGGCCGCCGGCTCGACGGCCAGTCCGTGACCGGCCGCCCACAGCGCCAGCGTCCATCGGCTCACCGTGACGGCGAGCGGATCGGTGTCGCCGCCCGACACCCGGGACATGGCCTCGTCCGGGCTCAGGCCGAGCTCGACGAGGCGGTCGAGGGCGGCCAGCAGGAAGGCGCCGCCGCCGCAGGTCGGATCGTGGATGGACGACGGGGCGCTGGCGTCGCTCGTGGCCAGCGCCACCAGGCCCCGCACGACCGGCTCGGGCGTGTACCAGGCGCCGCGGGCCGAGCGTTGGCTGGCGGCGACGGCCTGCTCGTGGACCAGGCCGGGCAACCAGGGGTCGGCCCAGCCGCGGGGCGGCTCCGGCAACTCGGCCACCAGGTCCGGTGCCGCATCGCCGGCCCCGGCCGCCGTCGGCGTGGCCGCCGACCACCCGTCGGCGAGACCGGCGCCGCCGAGCGGCCGGCCGTCGACGCGGGATCGGCTGCGCACGATGGCGTGTTCGGCCGCGGCCGTCACCGCGGCGACGATCGTCGCCGGCTCACTCTCGCCGGCCTCCCCGGCGGCGGCCACGGCCCCACGGGCCCACGAGCGGAGCGAGGCGGGGTTGGCGGAGGTCACCGGTCGGTCAATCGGCGCCGCGCCGGCGGCGCCGATTGACCGCCGGCCCGAGGGTCACTCGTCGGCGGGATCCCAACCGGCCAGGTCCTCCAGGCGCTTGTCGTTGGAGAACACCTCGACGATCGGGATGTCGAGGGCCAGCCGCTTCTGCAGCCGCTTGACCTCCAGCTCCTGGTTCCACAGCACCAGGGTCACGGCAACGCCCGATCCGCCGGCCCTGGCGGTCCGGCCCGAGCGGTGGAGGTAGGTCTTGTGGTCGTCCGGCGGGTCGAAGTGGATCACGATGTCGACGTTGTCGACGTGGATGCCTCGGGCGGCCACGTCGGTGGCGACCAGCGCCTTGACCTGCCCGTCGGTGAACTGCTTCAGCGCCTTCTCCCGTTGGCGCTGGCGGAGGTCGCCGTGGATCGGCTGGGCCGAGACACCGAGCTTGTCGAGCTCGGCCGCGAGGCGGTCGCAGGCCCGCTTGGTGTTGCAGAACACCATCGTCCGGCTGGCCGATTCGACGATCGAGGCGACGACCTTGCGACGGTCCATCTCGTGGACCGCCAGGAACCGGTGGGCCATCTCCTCGACGGTCACCTCGGTCGCCTCGACCTCGTGGCGGACCGGATCGTGCTGGTAGCGGCTGACGAGCGAGTCGACCGCCCCGTCGAGCGTGGCCGAGAACAGCAGCGTCTGGTGCTCGCCCTCGATCCGGCGCAGGATCCACTCGACCTGGGGGAGGAAGCCCATGTCGGCCATCCGGTCGGCCTCGTCGATCACGACGTGGCCGACCTCGGCCACCGACACGACGCCGCGGTCAAGGAGGTCGATCATGCGGCCCGGGGTGGCGACGACGAGCTCGACGCCCTTGGACAGCTTCTTGATCTGTTTCTCGATGTCGGCGCCGCCGTAGACGGCGAGGGCCCGTAGCCCCTTGGCGTCGGCGAGCGGGGCCAGCTCCTCATAGACCTGCGTGGCCAACTCACGGGTCGGCACGAGGATGAGGCCGTCGACCCGGCCTCGGGTCGACTTGGCCAGCCGCATCACGGTCGGCAGGCCGAAGGCCAGGGTCTTGCCGGAGCCGGTCTTGGCCTTGCCGCACACGTCACGTCCGGCGAGCGCATCGGCGATGGTCAGTTCCTGGATGGGGAAGGCGTTGGTGATTCCGTTGGCCGAGAGGATGTCGACCAGGTCGAGGTCGATACCGAGTTCGGCGAATGTCGTGGTCAAGGGCGAGCCTGCTGTCTTCTTCGGTTCAGCGACCGGTTGAAACCCGGCCGGGCGATCTCGGGCGCTGGAGGCGCCTCGTGGAGCGATGGTGTCGGGCATGTCACGAACCGAGCGCTCGACTTGAGGTTACCGAGCGCTCGGGTAGTTCTTCCAGCATCGTTGAGGTGTGGCCGGACGACGTTCGAGGCATCCTCGACGGATGGCCGAGGTCTGGGTTGAGGTATGACCGCATTGGCGGCCATCGAGTCGTGGCCGGTACCCACGGTAGCCGCCGGATGGCGGCGCGCCGACGATGCACCGACAAGCACGGGACCGACCGATCGCCGATTCGCGCTGGCCTCGGTCACGAAACCGCTGGTCGCCTATGCCGTCCTGCTGGCCGTCGAAGAGGGCTCGCTCTCCCTCGATCAGCCGGCCACCGGGCCGGGCGCCACCGTCGCCCACCTGCTCTCCCACAGCTCCGGACTCGCCCCCGAGGCCGACCAACGGTCCACGATGAGCCGGCCGGGGACCAGGCGGATCTACTCGAACCAGGGCTTCGAGCTGCTCGGGCAGCTGGTGGCCGAGTCGACCGGCATCGACATCGCCACCTACCTGGCCGAGGGCGTCCTCGAACCGCTCGGCATGACGGCGACGGCCCTCGAGGGCTCGCCGGCCCACGGCGCCGTGAGCACGGTCGACGACCTGCTGCGGTTCGGCGGCGAGCTCCTCCGGCCGACCCTCCTCGCCCCCGAGACGGTGGCCCTGGCCACGTCGCCGCATCTGCCCGGCCTCGACGGGGTGCTGCCGGGCTACGGCCGCCAGGTCCCCAACCCCTGGGGGCTCGGCTTCGAGATCCGGGCGAGCAAGTCGCCGCACTGGACCGGTGGCCGCAACTCGCCGAGGACCTACGGCCACTTCGGTCGAGCCGGGACCTTCTTCTGGGTCGACCCGACGATCGACGGCTTCTGCGTCGCCCTGACCGACCGTGACTTCGGGCCGTGGGCGATCGAGGCCTGGCCCCCGTTCGCCGACCGGGTCGCAGCCGAGATGGCGGCAGCGACGCCCGGGACGCCGACCGGCCCGGATAGCGTGGGGGGCTGAACCGGCCAGACCGGTTCACGTCCGGTTGACCCCCCAACCGGTTGGCGGACAACTACATTGAGGCCAGACCCCGAGCTCGCACGGCGCCAGCCACGCCGCGGCAGCGGCCGTCGAGCCCCATCCCCCCGACGCCGGAGTCCCCGTCATGACCGAGACCGCAGCCTGGATCGTCAACCCCTCCGGCCCCCTCGTCGGCGATGTCGCCGTCCGCGGGTCGAAGAACGCCGTGACCAAGCACCTCGTCGCCGCACTCCTCGGCGACTCGCCGTCGACCGTGTCGAACTGCCCCGACATCGGCGACGTCGAGATCACCAGCAGGATGTTGGAGGCCCTCGGTTGCGAGGTCGAGCGGACCAACGGCGACACGATCATCGACCCCCGCCCGCTGTCGTCGAGCCGGGTTCCGCTCACGTTCAGCGGCATGAACCGGATCCCGATCCTGATGGTCGGCCCGCTGCTTCACCGGGTCGGTGAGGCGTTCGTCCCCCTCGTCGGCGGCGACGACATCGGCTCCCGCCCGGTCGACTTCCACGTCACCGCGCTCGAGAAGATGGGAGCCGAGATCCAGATCACCCCCGAGGGCCTCGAGGCCAAGGCCGGACGCCTGCAGGGCGCCCACATCGAGCTCCCGTACCCGTCGGTCGGCGCAACCGAGACCGTGCTGCTGACCGCCACGATGGCCGAGGGCCGCACGGTCCTCGACGGCGCTGCGCTCGAGCCCGAGGTGGTCGAGCTGGCCCTCTTCCTCCAGCGGATGGGCGCCCATATCGAGATGCACCCCAACCGGCGGTTCATCGTCGACGGCGTGCCCCGCCTGTCCGGCGCCGCCCACCATCTGAAGGGCGACCGGATCGAAGCCTTCTCGTACCTGGTGGCCGGCCTGATCACCGGCGGCCAGGTGACCGTGCACGGCTGCAGCCAGGACCGCCTCGTCACCGCCATCTCCACCCTGTCCCGCATGGGGGCCCAGTTCGACATCACCGACACCACCGTGTCGGCCAAGGCCGAGCACCTGCAGGCGGCGGCGGTCGAGACCGACACCCACCCCGGGTTCATGACCGACTGGCAGTCGCCCATGGTGGCGCTGTTCACCCAGTGCGACGGTCTCTCGGTGATGTACGAGACCGTCTACGAGAACCGGTTCACCTACGTCCCGGCGCTCAACAAGATGGGTGCGCAGATCCAGGCCTACAACACCCCGTTGGGCAGCATCCACAGCCGGTTCGTCGGCTCGTCGACCCCCTGCTCGGTCGTCGTTCGGGGCCGCACGCCGCTACAGGGCACCGACGTGGTCGTGCCCGACATCCGAGGTGGCTTCGCCTACGTCCTGGCGGCGGCGGCGGCCGACGGCACCACCACCATCACGGGCACCCACCACCTCGATCGCGGCTACAACCAGCCGATCGAGAACTTCCAGGACCTCGGGCTCGACGTCACCAGGGCCACCGTCTCGACCCCGGCCGGGTAGTCCGATCGAGGGCGAACCGACCGGCGACCCAGCCGGCTCGCCGTCGATGTCCGACGTCGCGCTCGACACGCTGCGGTCCGAGATCCAGCGCCGGCTGGACGGGCGTCGACGGCCACTGATCGTCGCCCTCGACGGCCGCAGCGGCACCGGCAAGTCCACGTTGGCGTCGGCGCTGCGTGCGGCGCCGCCGACCGTGCCGACGACGGCCGCCCGCGCCCTCACCAGCGGCCTCCCCGTCGTGTCGGTCATCGAGGGTGACGACTTCTACGCCGGCGGGTCCGGGCCGGACTGGGATGCCATGACGGCGGCCGAGAAGGTCGGGCACTGCATCGACTGGCGGCGCCAGCGCCCGGTGATCGAGGATGTCCGGGCCGGCCGAACCGGCTCGTGGCGGCCCTTCGACTGGGGGGCCACCGACTGGGACGCCCCCGAGGCTCGCCTGGCCGACGTCACGCGGACCTGCCCGCCGTCGGCGGTCGTGATCCTGGAGGGGGTCTACAGCGCCCGTCCGGAGCTGGCCGGTGCGCTCGATCTCCGGGTGCTGCTCGACGTCGACGACCACGAGCGCCGCCGCCGGCTCGAGGCTCGGGAGGGTGAGGCGTACGCCGACGCCTGGTTCGCCCGCTGGACCGAGGCCGAGGAGCGCTACTTCGGGCTCGTCATGCCCCCGGGCGCCTTCGATCTGGTGCTCAGCCTGCGGTGACGGGCGCCTCGGAGTCGTCGTCCGAGTCGCCGTCGTCGGAGTCGTCGACGCCAGCATCGTCGACATCGGCGTCGTCGGCCCCCGAGGCCTCCGAGCCGTCCGAGTCGTCTCCGTCTCCGTCGGCCGGGCCGCCGTCGGCGTAGTACGACGGTGCGGCCCGCCGGGCCAGCCACACCAGCGCGGCGATGGCCAGCAGCACGGCGCCGGCGCTCACCCAGTGGTTCACCCGGACGCCGAGGATCAAGGTCGCCGGATCGGTGCGGATGGTCTCGACCAGGAACCGGCCGATGCCGTACCCGAGCACGTAGAGCGGCAGGATCATGCCCCGGCGGAGCAGCCCCCGACGGTCGATCCACACCAGGAAGGCGGCCAGGGCCAGGTTCCACAGGCCCTCGTAGAGGAACGCAGGGTGGAACGTCGCCTGGTCGGCGTACTCGGCCGGCCGGTGCTCCGGGTCGATCTCGACCGCCCACGGCAGGTCGCTCGGACCGCCGAAGATCTCCTGGTTGAACCAGTTGCCGAACCGTCCGACCGCCTGGGCAACGGGGATGCCGGGGATCAGGGCGTCGATCGCCTCGCCGAGGTCCATGCCACGCCGTCTCGCCACGACCACGCCGACGCCGATGCCGGCGATCAGTCCACCGGGGATGCCGAGGCCGCCCTCCCAGATCTTGAGCCAGTCCTCGATGGGGCGCCAGTCGGTGATCACGTGGTAGAGCCGGGCGCCGATCAGGCCGGCCGGGACGGCCAACGTGGCCACGGCGGCAACGTCCTCGGGGTTGCCGCCCCTCGCCGCCCACCGGCGCTGGCCGATCACCACCGCCAGGAGCACACCGATCCCGATGCAGAGGCCGTAGTAGTTGAACGAGAGCGGCCCGATCTCCAGCTGGCTTGACGGGGGGCTCGGGATCGAGCCGACGACGGCGACGAGTTGGGCCATCACGGAACGGACTCCTTCGAAGAGCTAGAGCTGCTGTGGTTCCAGCGCATACAGGTCGCCGACGCCGGCGGTCACCGCGCCCTCGAGGGCGATGGCCGCCGGCAGGATCTGCTCGCCGAAGAACTTGGCCGCGACGAGCTTGGCGTGCAGGAAGCCGTCGAGCTCGGCGTTTTGTTCCCCGTTGGCGGCCCGCTGCTCCTGGGCCACCATCGCCGCCTTGGCCGCCAGGCCGCCGCACACGACCGTGCCGAGCATCCGCAGGTAGGGAGCGGAGCCGGCCAGCAGGTCGGCCGGGTGCTCCCTCGCCCGCTGCAGCAGCCACTCGCTCGACCGCCGGGTGGCGGCAACGGCGTCGGTCAGGACCCGACCGAACACCTCCAGCTCGGCGTTGGCGCCGAGCTGCTTGGCCCGCTCGTCGAGGCTGTCGAGGTGCTCGGCCACGACGGCGCCGCCCCGCATCGGCAGCTTGCGGCCGACGAGGTCGGCGGCCTGGATGCCGTTGGTGCCCTCGTAGATCGGGGCGATGCGGATGTCCCGGAAGTGCTGGGCCACCCCGGTCTCCTCGACGTACCCCATGCCGCCGTGGACCTGGACCGCCAGCGACGTCATCTCGCAGCCGATGTCGGTGCAGAGCCCCTTCGACAGCGGGATCAGCAGGTCGGTCAGCTCCTTGGCCGCCTCGGCGTCGCTGCCGCCGGAACCGGCCCGGTCGATCGCCGCCGCGTTCTCGTAGATCAGGTAGCGCATGGCGTCGATCCAGGCCCGCTGGGTCATCAGCATCCGGCGGACGTCGGGGTGCTCGATGATCGGGCTCGACGTGCCCGGCTCGGCCCCGATGGCCGTGCCCTGGACCCGCTCCTGTGCGTAGTCGAGGGCCTGCTGGTAGGCCCGCTCGGCCAGGGCCAGGCCCTCGAGGCCGACGGACAGCCTGGCGTTGTTCATCATCGTGAACATGTTGCGCATGCCGGCGCCCTCGCCGCCGACGAGCCAGCCGATGGCCCCGCCATCGTCGCCGTAGCTCATCACACACGTGGGGCTGCCGTGGATGCCGAGCTTGTGCTCGATCGAGACGCAGCTGACGTCGTTGCGCTCGCCGAGCGAGCCGTCGTCGTCGACCAGGAACTTGGGCACGAGGAACATCGAGATGCCCTTGGTCCCAGGGGGCGCACCGGGAGTGCGGGCCAGGACGAGGTGGATGATGTTCTCGGCCAGGTCGTGGTCGCCGTAGGTGATGTAGATCTTCTGGCCGGTGATCTTCCAGCTGCCGTCGCCGACCGGCTCGGCCCTGGTGGTCAACGCACCGACGTCGGAGCCGGCCTGGGGCTCGGTCAGGTTCATCGTGCCCGTCCACTCGCCGGTCAGCATCTTGGGCAGGTACATCGCCTGCTGCTCGGGCGAGCCGTGGTGCTCGAGGGCGTCGATGGCCCCCTGGGTGAGGAGCGAGCACAGGGAGAAGGCCATGTTGGCGCTGGTCAGCATCTCCTGGACGGCGATGGCCGACACCCACGGGAAGCCGCCGCCGCCGTACTCCGGGTTGAACGGCATGGCCCCGAAGCCGGACGCCACCCATTGGTCGTAGGCGGTCTTGAAGCTGTCCGGCGTGACCACCCGTCCGTCGTCGGTGCGGACCGAGCCGATCTGGTCGCCGTCGCGGTTGGTCGGGGCGACGGCCTCGGCCAGGAAGCGACCGACTTCCTCGACCACGGTGGCGACCATGTCGCCGTCGACCCCGTCGAAGCGGTCGGCGGCGAGCAGGTCTTCGAGCCCGACGACGTGCTCGAGCACGAATCGGATGTCGTCGATCGGGGGCGTGTAACTGGTCACGGCTGACTACTCCTGCTCGTGGTCCCGGCCTGGCGGACCGTCATCGCTCTCCGAGTGTAGGGCGGCGCCGGGCGGTGCCCCGGACCGGCCTCCCGGCCGCAGGGCCCCGGACCGGCCTCCCGGCCGCAGGGCCCCGGACCGGCGGGGCCGGCGGGGCCGGCGGTCCGACGATAGGATCGGCGGTCGATGTCCGCCCACCTCGTGGAACTGGGGCAGGGTGTGTTCGCCCTCGCCGATCCGGCCCGCCGCTTCGGCCACACCAACGTCGGGCTGATCATCGACGGCGACGGGCTGACCGTCGTCGACACCACGGCGACACCAGAGCGGGGCGAGACGGCCCGCCAGCAGATCCTGGAGCTGACCGCCCACCTCGAGCTGCCGATCAAGCGGGTGGTGCTGACGTCGAGCCGGATCCCGTTCAGCGGGGGCGGCAACGCCTTCTGGGCCTCGGCCTTCTACGGCACCGAGGTGACCAGCGATCAGCTCGACGCCCCGCCCAACCCGCTTGCCTTCCGCCGGCTCCTGCCCGACTTCGCCCTGTCGTACGACGACGACTTCAGCACCAGGCCGATCACCCACACCGTCTCGGAGGCGGCCTGGCTCTCGGGGGCGGCCTTCGCCCTCCCCGCCTCGGGCGAGTCGGCGGCCAACCTGGCCGTCCGGGTCGAGGGGGCGGCGGTGGTCTTCGCCGGGGCCCTGGCCAGCTTCGGTGTCACCCCGCTGGCCTACGAGGCCAACGTCGCAGCCTGGATCGAGACGCTCGACGGGCTCCGCCAGCTGGAGCCGACGATCATCCCGGGTCACGGACCGCCCGGCGGCGACGCCGACGTCCGGGACCTGATCGACTACCTGACCGCATGCGTCGAGGCCGACGGCGATCCGTCCCGGATCCCGCCCGGTCCATGGGACCGCTGGTCCGACCGTCGCTTCGACGCCGTCAACGTCGAGCGAGCGGCGGGGCTGGCCCGCGGGATCGACGAGATCCCCCAGGCGATGTTCGAGCTGCTCGGCCTGTAGCGGCCGCCCCGGCGTGCGACGACCTGCCGCTGCGAGCGGGGCTCGTGGTGACGGCCCGCCGGACCGTCACCTCTAGACGAGCTGCTCCTCGACCTGGTCCATCGCGTCCTCCTCGCTGACGTTCAGCGCAAACGACAGCTCGGAGACCAGGACCTTGCGGGCCTTGTTGTACATCGTCTTCTCGCCGGCCGAGAGCCCCTTGCTCTTCTCGCGGAGGCGGAGGTTCCTGACCACCTCGGCCACCTGGTAGACGTCGCCGGAGCGGAGCTTCTCCTGGTGGTTCTTGAACCGCCGGCTCCAGTTGGCCGGCTCGCGCACGTCCCGCTTCGACAGCAGGACGAAGAGATCCTCGACGTCCTCTTGGCTGATCGGGAGCCGCATGCCGACCTCGTCGGCCATGTCGACCGGTACCCGGACGGTGAGGTTGTCGTGCACCGCCTGGAGGACGAAGTACTTCGTCTTCTCACCGTTGTGCTCACGGGTCTCGGTGCGCTGGATCACCGCCGCCCCGTGATGGGGGTACACGACTCGATCACCAGACTTGAACGTCGTCATCAAACTCCTCGGCCCCGACTAGCTGCGGCAGGTTGTCGCTGGCCCGATCGGGCCGCGCTCGCTCCCTCCATGATGGCGCAATTCGACCGCAATCGCACCTCGGGGACCCATCGGATGTGGGTCGGGGGCGGCGGCTCGACCGGGCTAGAGCAGCACCTGGATGATGCCGGCGACCAGGGGCAACAGCATCGCCAGCATGCCGACGATCAGGCCCCAGAACAGCGCGGGGCGCCGCTGCCGGATGCTCGGCAGGCCGGGCGGAGGGGCGGCCGGATCGGGCCGGTTCGGCGACCCCGTGCCCGGCTGGGTGACCCGGCTGGTTCCCTTGCGTCGAGCCATCAGCGCACCACCACCAGTGTCCGCCCGACCTTGTCCCATGGGGTCTGGCGTCGATCGTCGGCATAGATCATCAGCACACCGGCCAGAGCCAGCAGCGGGACGATGACCACGGTCAGGATCCAGAGGAACGGCACGAACGACAGCACCGTGAGGGCGACGAGCGGCAGCGCCCGCCGCAGGCCGGTGACCGGCGTCGCCTCCGACCCGTCGTCGTTGGCCACGGCCAGCCCGAGGACGAGCTTGCCCGCCGTTCCACCGCGCAGGCCGACCATCGACGCCTCGTAGGCGACGATCAGCAGGCCGAGCACGATGACCGCCAGCCCGCCGCTCGGCAACGATCCGGCGCCGACGACCAGGCCGACGACGGTCCAGATGACGACGTCGATCAGCCGGGCGCCGGCCCGCCTCGGCAGACCGGCGAGGGGGAAGGTGTCGTCGGCCGCCAGACCCGGCACCGGGCGGGGCTCGCCCTGCCACCCCTCACCGTCCCAGTAGCGATGGGTGCCCGGCGGGTCGCCCTTGGCCGGGTACCAGCCCGGCGGCGGTGCGATCGGTCGATCAGACATGGCCTCAGCCTACTGCCGAGTCGCTGCTGGCCTGCCAGCGCCCCGGGGTGGTATCCGGCCGATCCCCGGCCGCCGTCGCGGTGCCGGACGCCGTCATCGGGACCGGTTGGCGGCCCGGACCTGGAGGGACCATCCGAGCACGGCCGCCTGGGCGGCGAGGGTCAGCGCCATGACCACCACGGAGCTGGCGTCGGAGTCGCCGTCGAAGATGACGGCGAGGAAGATGACGGCGTCGAGGGCGGTCATGATCGAGGCGACGACGACGACGCTGAGCAACCGCCCCCGGACGACGCCGCGGACCTGGACGAACAGCAGGGCGGCGCCGGCGGCGAGGAACAGCAGGCCGACGAGGAACACGGCGACGAGCGCCTGGTCGAGCGCGTCGCCGAACTCGCCGAGGTCGTCGAACTCGCTCGACAGGCTGGCGGCGACGATGAGGACGATGAGGAACAGGACGAGGGGGATCGCCTTGACCACCGAGACGAGGATGGCCAGGACCTTCAACCCGTCCGGGGTGCGGGGCTGGGCGGCCGGGGCGGCGGGCCGCTGGTACACCGCCGGCGGCGGCTCCCAGCCGGCGACGGGCGGATCGGCGCCCGGTGGTGGGATCGCCGGCCGGCCATAGCCGGGCGGCCCGAACGGCGGCGTCGGGATCGGTGCGGTGACCGGCGGCTCGTGGCCCGGCTGGTCCCAGCCGGGCGGGCGGCCCCCCGGCTCACCCGGCGGCGGTGGGGGTGCGCCCCAGGCCGGGCCAGGCGGTGGGGCGGCGAAGCCGGACGCGGGCTCGGCCGACCCGGGCTGCGGCGGTGGTTGGGCCGGCCGGTCCGGCGGTCCCTCGGGTGGTGGCCCGGCCGGCGGTTCCCATCGGTCACTCACCGTCGACCCCGGCGACCTCGCCCCTCCTGTCCGTTCCGTCGGCCCCGTCTGGCGCCTCGGCCCGGTCGGCCACCAGCTGGAGGAGCGCCCGGAGTCCGATCAGCCACAGCAGAGCGAGCAGCGGGGCCATCAGGACCGTGACGAGCGCCGCCCCTCCCCCACCCTGGACGCCGGCCAGGAGGAACAGCACCGACACGACGATGACGGCGATGGCGCCGATCCGGTAGCCGAGCGCTGCGGCCGACCGGGTGAAGCGCCGCTCCAGCCCGAGGTCGAACAGCAGCCCGAGCAGGTCGGACACCGAACCGCCGCCCGATGGCGGGTCCGGCGGCGGCGCCTGGGAGGCCGGGCCGGGTTGGCCGGCGGGGATGCCCCCGACGGTGAGGGTCCGGTCGAGGCCGGGGGCGCCGGCGACCGCGGTCGGGTCGGTCGAGCCCGGATCGGGCGCGGGGCCCGGTCCGCTGGCGGGCCCGGAACCAGCCGGGCCGGCGATGTCGGCGAAGACCGATGGCGTCGACTCGGGTCCGGGTCCTCCGGCGGCCGGCGCCGGGCCTTCGTCGGGCGGCGGCGACGGCCGATCGACGGCCCCCGGCGGCGGCGGGACGGGCCGCACGTCGTGGGTCCACCGGTCGCCGTCCCAGTACCGCTGACTCGACGTGCCGTCCGGGTTGGTGTACCAGCCGGCTGGTTGACTCATCGCTGCCCCACTCGATCCTCGTGACACGACCGCCGCCGGTCGCTGCGAGCCCTCCGGCACCCACGTCCGGGGCGGAGTCGGGCGTCCCTCTGCCGTCGTCCGCGGAAGCTAGCATAGGCGGCTCACCGGCCGGCCCGGTCGGCCCCCGGGGGAGGCCCGTCCCCCGATCAGCCACTCGCCGGTACCCCCGACCGGCGTTCCACCAGCAGCCTGCGGAGGCTCCGGACGTCATGCACGAAACGATCCTGGTGACCGGCGGAGCCGGCTACATCGGCAGCCACACGGCCATCGCCCTGCTCGACCAGGGGCACCGGGTGGTCATCGCCGACGACCTGTCGAACTCGTCGCCCGTCGCGGTCGACCGGATCCGGGAGCTGACCGGTGCCGACGTCGCCTTCCACGAGACCGACCTGACCGATGCCGACGCCCTGCGCAAGGTCTTCGAGGCCCACCCCATCGCCGCCACCATCCACTTCGCCGGGCTCAAGGCGGTCGGCGAATCGGTCGAGAAGCCACTCTCGTACTACCGCACCAACCTCGTCTCGACGATGAACCTGCTGGAGGCGATGGCCGAGGCCGACGTGTGGGACCTGGTGTTCTCCTCGTCGGCCACCGTCTACGGCGAGCCCGAGGTCCTGCCGCTCCCCGAGTCGGCCCGCCTCGGCCCGACCAACCCCTACGGCCGGACCAAGGCGATGATCGAGGACATCTGCCGCGACGTCGCCGCCGCCGATCCCCGCTGGCGCATCAGCCTGCTCCGCTACTTCAATCCGGTCGGGGCCCACCCGAGCGGCCTCCTCGGCGAGGACCCCCGCGGCATCCCGAACAACCTCGTGCCCTACGTCATGCAGGTCGCGGTCGGGCGGCGGGACAAGGTTCGGGTGTTCGGCGACGACTGGGACACCGAGGACGGCACCGGCGTGCGGGACTACATCCACGTGATCGACCTGGCCATGGGCCACCTCGCCGCCCTCGACCGCATCGAAGCCGGCTGTGAGGCGTTCAACCTGGGAACCGGGACCGGGGCCTCGGTCCTCGACGTGATCACGACCGTCGAGCAGGTGGCCGGCCGACCGATCCCCCACGAGGTCGTCGGCCGTCGCGAGGGCGACATCGCCACCTCGCTCGCCGATCCGACGAAGGCGAACGAGCGGCTCGAGTGGCGGGCCGACCGCGGCCTCGAGGTGATGCTGGCCGACGCCTGGAACTGGCAGTCGAAGAACCCCGAGGGCTTCGAGCCGAGCTGAGACGGCCGGGCGGCACCGAGGCCGTCAGTGCAACAGATCGGACCGGTGGGGCAGCGCCGACCACGCCCCGTGACGGGTGACGGCGAGCGCGGCGACCCGGCCGGCCCAGTTGGCGGCCGCCACCAGGTCGGCGCCGAGGCAGAGCGCGTCGGCCAGGCCGCCGCAGAACGCGTCACCGGCGCCGGTGGTGTCGACCACCTCGACCGGTTGGGCCGGTACCTCCTCGACGCGGCGCTCGGCCCCGGCGAGGCCCGTCACCACGACTGCGCCGTCGCCGCCGAGGGTCACGACGGCCTCGGCCGGCGGCTCGGGCAACGAGCGGAGCTGGTCGACCACCTCGTCGACGGTGACGGCCGGTTCACCCCCGGCCAGGAGGGCCAGCTCGGTCCGGTTCGGGACGATCACGTCGACCCCGGCCAGGCTCACCGGCCGGGCCGGCGCCGGGTTGAGGACGAGCCGGCCCCGCCGGTTCGGCCTGATCGCCAGCGCCTCGACGACCTCGACCGGGATCTCGAGCTGGGCGAGCACGACGGCGGCGCCGTCGATCGCCGGCCCGGCCCGGTCGAGCTGCTCGACGGTCACGGCGGCGTTGGCCCCTGGCACCACGACGATCCTGTTCTCGCCGGAGGGGTCGACCTCAATGACCGCCAGCCCGGTCGGGTCATCGGCCGTCCCGACGCCGGTCAGGTCCAGTCCCTCAGCCTCCAGGGCGTGGCGCAGCAGGTGGCCGTCGCCGTCGTCCCCGACGCGCCCGACCAGGGCGACCGAGCGGCCGAGCCGGGCCGCGGCCACCGCCTGGTTGGCCCCCTTTCCACCCCCGCCTCTGGCGACGCCGAGGCCGAGCACGGTCTCGCCCGGGTCGGGGAAGCGCTCGACGTCGAGCGACAGGTCGAGGTTGATCGAGCCGACGACGGCGATGTCGGGCGGCCCGGACCCTGCGTCACCGCCACCGCCGCCGGATCCGGGTCCGGGAACGGTCACGGGGCCGGCTCGCCGTCGAGCGCCGCCACCGCCTCGAGCACCAGGCGCCTGGCCGTCGGATGGTCGAGCGTGTGGCCGTGGTGCACGTTGGGGGCCTCGGACGAGCGGCGGTCACCGGCCCGGAGGTCGACCACGGTCATCCCCCGGGTGAACGTGCCGGCCAGCTCGACCTCGACCCGCCTGAGCTCGGACTCGATCACCTCGGGATGGGTGACGGCCAGCACGGCGCACGGATCGTGCAACCCACCCCAGCGCCGGCCGGTCACCCGCTCGGCGTTGTCGAGGTAGCCGTCGACCAGGTCGGCCAACAGGATCGCCCCCGGCCCGCCGAGCGCCCGCAGGTCGGCGGACAGGGCATCGTCGACGGTGAACTGGTGGGTCAGGTCGAGGCCGGCCATGTGGATCCGGGCGCCCGACGACAGCACCGCCGCCGCGGCCTCGGGGTCGACCAGCAGGTTGAACTCGGCGGCCGGGGTCCGGTTGCCCGGTCCGGCCGACCCGCCCATGAAGCTGATCCCGGCGAGCCGGTCGACCAGGTCCGGGGCCTGGCGGATGGCGATGGCGACGTTGGTCAGCGGGCCGGTCGGGACCAGCCACAGGCCCTCCTCGCCGCGGATGGTCTCGATCAGGTAGTCGACGGCCTCGGTGGACGCCGGCCGCCGTTCGAGGTCCGGGAGGGTCGGGCCGTCGAAGCCGCTCACGCCGTGGATCTCCGGGGCGTGACGAGGGGCGGCGACGAGCGGTCGGACGGCGCCGGCGTGGACCTCGACGTCGAGCCCGAAGAGCTGGCAGGTCAGCAGCGCGTTGGCGGTGACGTCGGCCAGCGGGGCGTTGCCGCCGACGGTCGTGATGCCGACCAGCTCACCGAAGTGGGCGGCGACGACGAGCGCAACCGCGTCGTCGTGGCCGGGGTCACAGTCGACCAGGAGTCGGGCCGCCACCAGACGCTCCGGGACCTCGCTCGCCTCGCCCTACTCGGGCTTGCGCAGCTTGTCGTAGAGGTCCTTGCACTCCGGGCAGACCGGGAACTTCTTCGGGTCCCGGTTGGGGACCCACTTCTTGCCGCACAGGGCCCGGACCGCCGTGCCGTCGATCGCGCTCGGCAGGATCTTGTCCTTGCGAACGTAGTGGGCGAACCGCTCGTGGTCGCCGTCGTCGAGGATCGGATCGTCGAGCGTCGGGTCGACGACCGGCAGCGTCTCCAGGTCGGACATCACCCCTAACCTAGCAGTCCGACGCAACACCCGAACGAGGACCCGACGAGGAGAACGAGCATGCTCGAGGTTGGCAGCCAGGCCCCGGACTTCACGGTGCCGGACCAGGACGGCGACGAGTTCGCGCTGGCGGACCAGCGCGGCCGGTGGACCCTGCTGTGGTGGTACCCCAAGGCCTCGACCCCCGGTTGAACGCTCCAGGGCCAGAGCCTGCGTGACCAGGCTCAGCAGTTCACCGACGCCGGCTGCGACGTCGTCGGCATCTCGTTCGACACCCCGGCCGACAACCGGGCCTTCCGGACCGAGCACGACTTCCCGTTCCCGTTGCTGTCCGACACCGACCGCTCGGTCGGCACCGCCTACGACGTCCTCCGCGACGCCGACGACCCGTACGCCGACTACCCGAAGCGGATCGCGTACCTGATCGACCCGGACGGCAGGGTCGCCGCCGCGGACGAGGTCACCGATCCCGGCGGCTACGGGGCCGAGGCCCTGGCCACCCTGGCCGCTGCCAAGCGCTAGCCGTCGGAGCTGCGGCCGTCGACGTCCCCCGACCTCCGGTCGACGACTTGAGGGTGGGCACGGCCGGACGTACGCTCCGGCCATGCCCAGCTTCGGAGACATCACGGTCGAGGTCGGCGACGACAACGTCGCCCTGGTCGAGGTCAACCGCCCGCCGAACAACTTCTTCAGCCTGGCCATGCTCGGCTCGATCGCCGACGCCCTCGAGTGGGTCGACCAGGACGACGACGCCCGCTGCATCGTGCTGGCCAGCGAGGGCAAGAACTTCTGCGCCGGGGCCGACCTCAGCGCCGACGAGCCTCGCACCACCACCGAGCAGGCCGGCGGCGGGGCCCGCCACATCTACGACGAGTGCTTCCGGATGTTCTCCTGCGCGACGCCGGTGGTGGCGGCGGTCAAGGGCGCGGCGGTCGGCGGCGGGCTCGGGCTGGCCTGCATGGCCGACTTCCGGGTCGGCGGCCCCGGCACCCGGATGACCGCCAACTTCGCTCGGCTCGGTTTCCACCACGGCTTCGGGCTGTCGGTGACCCTGCCCCGCATCGTCGGCCGCCAGACGGCCATGGACCTGCTCTACACCGGCAAGCGGATCAAGGGTGACGAGGCCCATCGCCTCGGCCTGCTCGACCGCCACGTCGACGACGACCAGATCCGCGACGAGGCCAGGACCTGGGCGGCGGAGATCGCGATCTCGGCCCCGCTGGCCGTCGAATCGATCCGACGGACGCTTCGGGGCGACCTGGCCGCGGCGGTGCGGGCCGCCACCGACCACGAGAAGGCCGAGCAGGATCGCCTGCGCCGGACCGAGGACTTCCGGGAGGGCGTTCGGGCGATGGCCGAGCGCCGCAACCCCGACTTCAACCGTCGCTGACCGAGCGGTCGGCGTCGGCCGGATCGCCTGCGGTCAGCGGCACTGGCTCGACCCGCCCGCCGAGCGAGAGGTGGGTCATGGCCACGTCGTGCCCGTCGACGGGCAGCGCCTCGACCGGCGGGACGGCGCAGAGCCCGATCCGGAGCACGCCGGGACCGAGACGGGCCAGGAACCGGTCGTAGTAGCCGGCGCCCCGACCGAGGCGGTTGCCCCGACGGTCAAAGGCCAGCGCGGGGACGAGCACGGCGCCGATGGCGTCGTCCGCGACCCGGGGCCCGTCGGCCACGGGCTGGCGGTAGCCGTAGCGGTGGCGCTCGGTCGGGCCGCCGAGCGGGTGCACGGTGAGCTCGTGGCCGACATCCGGCGTCCTGGTCAGGGCGAATCGCTGCGACGGGGCCGCATCTCCGGCGACGAGGCCGGCCAGATCGACCTCACCGGGGATGGCGTCGTAGACGACGATGCGGCCCGTGGCCGGCACCTCCCGCTCGAGGAAGGCGGCGATGGCGACGACGTGGGCCCGGTGGTCGATCACGACGCCCTCGGCCGCGGCCCGGGCCCGCGCTCGGGCCGTCCGCTTCTCGTCGGCCGTGTCCACCCGCCCGGTCTACCCGGCCGGCGCCGGCGAGCCACCCGGCCCCGGGTCGCGAGGCGATCGGCGCCGATCCGCACCTGACCGCGGCCGAGGCGATCCTCTACAGTTGGCCCATGTCGAAGCAGGTACGGGACCCCGCCACCCGCCGGATCGAGCTCCTCGGCGAGCTGGTCGGCATCAACAGCGTCAACCCCGGCCAGGCCGGCGAGCGGTCCGGACCGGGCGGTGAGCGAGCGTTGGCCGAGCGGGTGGCCGAGCGGGCCGAGGCGATCGGCGGCGTGGCCGAGCTCGACGAGGTCGAGCCCGATCGACCGAACGTCTACGCCCGGTTCCCCGGCCGCAGCGACCGGGTGGTGGCGATCGACGTGCACCTCGACACCGTCGGGGTCGAGCACATGGAGGGCGACCCGTTCGACGGTCGGGTGGCCGACGGTCGGGTCTACGGCCGTGGCAGCGTCGACACCAAGGCCACGCTGGCGATCCTGCTGACCCTGCTGGAGGACGTGGCCGCCGGCGACCTCACGCTCGACCCGACCGTGCTGCTCGTCGGCACGATCGGTGAGGAGATGGGCGGGCTGCTCGGGGCCCACGGCTTCAACGAGTTCATGTCCGCCTCGACCGATCGGCTCGACGCCATCGTGGTGGCCGAGCCGACGCTGTGCGCCCCGGTGCACGGCCACAAGGGCGGGCTCGGCATGGAGATCTGCGTGCACGGCCACGCCGCCCACTCCTCGAAGCCCCACCTCGGGGCCAACGCCATCACCGGGGCGGCCAGGATCATCGCCGCCCTCGACGACGAGCACCGTGCGCTGACCGAGGCCGAGCCGGCGACGGCGATGGGCAACGGCACCCTCAGCGTCACCGAGATCGCCGGCGGGCGGGCCCGCAACATCATCCCGGACGAGTGCCACGTCTACGCCGGGCGCCGCACCGCCCCGGGCGAGGATCCGGACGTGATCTTCGAGGCCCTGTCGGCCGTGGTCAGGCGGGCGGCCGAGCCCCTCGACGTCACGATCGAGCTGGCCAACGGCAGGTCGAGCGCCGCGTTCTACCGCGATCCCGACTCGCCGCTGATCCAGCGGCTGGCCGCCATCGCCGAGTCCGACCCCGAACTGGCCACGTACGGGTCGAATGCGCTCGTCTACGGCGACCTGGCGGACGACCTCGTGGTGTTCGGGCCGGGGTCGATCGATCAGGCCCACCAGGCGGTCGAGTGGATCGCCATCGACGAGTTGGACCGCGCCGATCGGGTGTACCGTGCGTGGCTCACCGGAGCGGCCTGAGCCGGCGTGCGAGCCAACGAGCCATCCGGCGGACATCGTTAACAACGACGGCCAAAAACCCGCACGGTGACTGGATATTGGCGCCCTGCCACGATCCGTGGCATCGCCAACAAACATGTTGCGGGAGATCGCCATCAAGAGCTGAGTCATCTATCCCGCGAGTCCGTCAAACGGGGGCGATGTCGGCTAGAACGGAGTGCAAATCGTAATCCGCCACCGTTAGCCCTTCAGTTCGGATTCGTAGATGTACCTGCAACGCCCCGGAGAAACGACCGGCCGAGGCCGGTTTTGGCTCGCGCTGTCGCTGTCGACAGTGACAGCCGCCGCGGTTGCCGCGCCCCTGGCGCTGGAGGCGGTCAGCTTCGAGCAGCAGCGGAATCCGGCGGCCCAGATCGGCGGCAACACCGTGCCCGACACCACCCCCGAGTCGTCGACCTCGATCGAGCTGCCGGGGATCGTCGAGAACGAGCGCGACGGGCGTGGCAGCATCGGTCCGGCCGCCGACGACATCACGGCCGAGGAGCCGGACGAGGAGCCGAGCGCCCCGAGCACGACCCAGCCACCGGCGACCACGTCGAGCACGGTCGCCAGCACCACGACCGAGACGTCCACGACGACCACGACCGAGGCGCCGACCACGACCACGACGACCGAGCCGAGCACCACCACCTCGGACGACGTGACCACGACGACGACCGGATCGTCGTCGACCAGCAGCAGCTCGTCGAGCTCGACCACCGACACGACGATCGGCTCGGTCACCACGGTCGAGTCGTCCACGACGACCGTCGCCACCACGCCGCCAGCGACCTGAGCGCGGCGGCCGGGCCCGGTCCGCCCCGGCGGGCCGCACGGACGCACCGGGTCGAGCCGCCGTCGGTCGGCGTGCCGCCGTCGGAGGCGCACGCGATCGAGCCGCGTTCGAGCTGCGGTGGCGGAGCGGTCAGCCGGCGTCCGGCAGGAGCCCGAGTCGCTCCTTCAGCCGGAGCACCCGGGCGACCGAGGCGTCGAGCCGGGCCTCGCTGATCGTCCCGTCGGCGACCGCATCGCGCAGCGCAGAGGTCGCCTCGCTCAGGCTCGGTGGGATCAGCACGATGTCGACGCCGGCCAACACGGCGTCGACGACGAGCTCCCGCTCGGGGATCGAGGCCACTGCGCCCATGTTCAGGGCGTCGGTCATCACCACGCCGTCGAAGCCGAGCTGACGGCGGAGCAGCTCGTTGATCAGGTAGGGCGAGACCGTGGCCGGGTCGCCGCTGGCGTCGAGCTGGGGCAGGGCCAGGTGGCCGACCAGCACGATGGCGACATCGCGATCGATGGCGGCTTCGAACGGGACCCGCTCGCGCGCTTCCCACAGGTCCGGGGCGATGTCGAGCGACGGGAGCAGGCGGTGGCTGTCGACCGGGGTGGCGCCGTGGCCAGGCCAGTGCTTGACCGCAGCGGCGACTCCGGCGTCCTGCAATCCGTCGACGGCGGCCCCGACCATGCGGGCCACCTCCGCCGGATCGTCACCGAAGGACCGGTCGTCGATGAAGCTCGGCGTTGCCGGATCGAGCACGTCGGCGACCGGGGCCAGGACGACGTTGATGCCCTGCTGCTGGACCTGCTGGCCGGTCACGTAGCTGGCCACCCTGACCTGGTCGGCGTCTCCGGCGAGGTCGGCGGCCGAGGGGAAGGCGCTCATCTCGTCGCTCAGGCGGCTGATGCGGCCCCCCTCCTGATCGACGGCGACCAGCAGGCCGATGCCGTTGGCTCCGGTGGCGGTCTCCTGGAGGTCCCGGGAGAAGGCACGGACCTGCTGGGCGTTGGCGATGTTGTCGGCCAGGTAGATGACCCCGCCGAGGTGGTGCTCGGCCACGATCTCGGTTGGGCTGGCCGAGCCGTGGGCGCTGAGGTTGAGCGTGGCATCGTCGCCGGTGGCGGAGCCGGAGCGACCGAAGACCTGCGGCATCAGCAGCTGCCCGATCTTCTCCTCGACCGTCAGCGAGGCCAGCAGGGCCGGCACGGGATCGGGGCCGGGCTCGGGCGGGGCGGTCGTCGTGGTGCTGACGACCAGGGTGGCGTCGGCGGCCGCCTCCTCGCCGGCGCCGCCGACCCCGGCCGGGGCCGTTTGATCGCCTCCCCCGCTGCAGGCGGCGGCGCCGATGGCCAGGCCGAGCGCAATCAGGAGCGCCGGGACCGGCCCGAGGGCGGCCGCCGAACGCGGGCGCACGGCCGTGCCGCCTCGCCGGCCCACCGATGATCGAGCCGTGGCGGGCCCTCCGAGGGAGGTCCTCCGTCGATCCACCACCCGATCGTAGGATCCCGGAGCGACACTTTGGCCCCACCCCGGGCCGTTTCCCCCCGGTTTCGGCCTGGCGGGCGGCCGCTGCGGGCTAGCCTCGTCCTCTCGTGACCACCACCGACTGGAATCCGATCCTGCGGGGCGAGTTCGCCAAGCCCTACTGGCGAGAGCTCCAGGAGTTCGTGCACGGCGAGCGGTCGACCAGCGAGGTCTACCCGCCCCACGACGAGGTGTTCGCCGCGCTGCACCTCACCCCCTACGCCGCGGTCAAGGTGCTGATCCTCGGCCAGGACCCGTACCACGGCCCTGGCCAGGCCCACGGGCTCTGCTTCTCCGTCAGACCCGGGGTGCCGGCCCCGCCGTCGCTGGTCAACATCTACGCCGAGCTGGAGACCGACCTCGGCATCCCCCCGGCCGACCACGGCCACCTGACCCACTGGGCCACGCAGGGGGTGCTGCTGCTCAACACCACCCTCACCGTGCGGGCCCGAAAGGCCGGCTCGCACCAGAAGCGCGGTTGGGAGACCTTCACCGACGAGGTGATCAAGGCGGTGTCGGCCAAGCCCGAGCGGGTGGTGTTCGTGCTGTGGGGGGCGGCGGCCGGACGGAAGCGTGAGCTGATCGACACGTCCCGCCACGCCATCGTCCAGTCGCCGCACCCGTCCCCGCTGTCGGCCAACCGGGGATTCTTCGGCTCGCGACCGTTCTCCCGGATCAACGAACTGCTGGCCGAGGCCGGCCGTGAACCGATCGACTGGGCCCTCCCGCCGATCGACGCCGCCGCCGGCTGACCGCCAGCCGGGCCGGCGCCGGCCGGGCTCAGTACATCGAGTTGTCGCCGGTGGCGCCCTCGCCCCTGGCGATTGCCAGGTGGGCCCTGGCCCCGGCGACGGCGGCGCCGGTGTCGTTGGTCGCGGTGACCATCCGGAAGCCCTGCCCGAGCCGCATCTGGACCAGCTCGGGCACGCTGTGGATGCCCGGCGCGATGCCGTTGGCCGTGCAGGCGGCGAGGATGTGGGAGATCGCGTCCTGGAACGAGTCGGCCTCGTTGTCCGAACCCGGGGGCAGACCGAGGCTGATGCTGAGGTCGGCCGGCCCGACGTAGATGGCGTCGATGCCGTCGACCTTGACGATGTCGTCGAGGTTCTCGAGCGCCTCCGCCGTCTCGATCATCGGGATGCAGGCGATCTGGGCGTTGGCGTCGCCGTAGTAGCCGGGGCCGAGGGCCGAGGCGGCCCGGGTCGGCCCGAAGCTGCGGGAGCCAGCGGGGGCGTAGCGACAGGCGGCGACGGCGGCCTCGGCCTGGGCCACCGTGTTGACCATCGGGATAATGATCCCCATCATCCCGGCGTCGAGCAGCTTGCCGATGCTGCCCGGCTCGTTCCAGGGGGCCCTGGCGATCGGGATGGCCGACGAGCCGGTCTGGGCCTGTAGCGACGGCACCGCGTCGGTGTAGTCGACGAGGCCGTGCTGGGTGTCGAGGCAGATGTAGTCGAAGCCGACACCGGCCAGCATCTCGACCGTGACCGGATCGGCGGCCGACAGCCAGAGCCCGATCGTCGGATCGCCGGCGGCCCAGGCGGTCTTCAGGGTGTTCTCACGCATCGCGTCACCTTAGAGGCCGCACCGACGGGTGCGCCCGCTCGCTTCACGACGGTCGGCTTCGACGTCGGCCGGCTAGGAGTCGGTCCGGGTCATCCGGGCCAGCATCGGCCGGGCCCGGGGGATCGGCAGCTTCACCAGGGCCAACAGGATCGGGTAGATCTCGAGCCGTCCGAGCACCATGAGAACGACCGACACCATCCGTCCGAAGGCGGGGATGGCCAGGAAGTCGGCGCTGACCTCACCGAGGCCGGGGCCGACGTTGCCGAAACTGGTGGCCGACGCCGAGAACGCGGTGACCAGGTCGGCCCCGGTCAACACGATCAGCAGGCTGCCGGCCCCGAAGGCGGCGAGGGCGAGGATGACCAGGCCGACGATCTGGTTGGCCACCCGATCGTCGAGGATCGTCGGCCCGATCCGGATCGGGCGGACGAGGCGGCTGTGGAGCTGCCCGAGCGACGCCCGGTGGGCGAAGCTGGCCACCGCGACGAGGCGGATCATCTTGATCCCGCCGGCCGTCGAGCCCGACATGGCCCCGAGCGGCATCAGGATCAGCAGGATGCCCTTGGCCGCGTCGGCCCAGAGGGTGAAGTCCGTGTTGGCGTAGCCGGTGGTCGACATGATCGACACCACCATGAACGCGGCCTGGCGGAGGGCCTCCAGGTTGCGCGGCCCGGCGTCGGCGGTGAAGAAGATGAGGAGCACGGCGAGGCCGACGACGGCGGCGTAGGTCCGGAACTCGACCGAGCGCAGCAGCGGGCCGGGCCGTCCCCGAAGCACCCGGTACAGCATCGGGAAGCTCGTGCCGGCCAGGAACATGAACAGCACCAGCAGCCACTCGAGCATCGCGCTGTCGTAGTGGGCGATCGACGCCGTGTTCGGCGAGAACCCACCGGTCGACACGGTGGTGAAGGCGTGGGTCACGGCCTCGAACAGGTTCATGCCGAGCAGCAGGTAGGTGACCATGACCACGACGGTGAAGCCGAGGTAGACGCCCCACAGCCGCCTCGCCGTCGACCGGACCCGGGGGGTGAGGCGCTCGCCGGTCGGGCCGGGGGCCTCGGCCGCCATCATGCCCATCCCCCGCCCGCCGATCGACGGCAACACCGCGACGACGAGGGCGATCACGCCCATCCCGCCCATCCACTGGGTGATCGCCCGCCAGAACAGGATCCCGTCGGAGGCGTCGTAGCGGGCCGGGTCGGGGCCGGCGCCGATGACGGTGGCCCCGGTGGTGGTGAAGCCGGAGACCGACTCGAACAGGGCCAGGTCGAGGCCGGTGAGGGTGCCGGTCAGCAGGTAGGGCAGGGTGCCGACGAGCGAGATCACGACCCAGGACGCGGCGACGGTGGCGAACACGTCGAGCAGCGGGATCGCCTTCGGGACCGACGTCGAGGTCCGCAGCGTGTAGCCGACGCTGACCACGATGAGCCCGGTCACCGTCAGCGGGAGCCAGTCGTCGGTGTCGCCGCTCAGCAGCTCGACGACAGCCGACGCCACCATGGCCACCCCGCAGAACGCGAGGGTCAGCCCGACGGTGTGCAGGAGCAGGCTGGCCCGGGCGTTGCGCTCGGTCATCGGCTGTCGGTCATTGGCGCTCGCCCATCAGCCGACCCGCACGCCGGTCAGCATCAGACGAAGACCGACTTGACGACGTTGAGCGTGTTGGGCCGGCCGAAGACCACGACGTGGTCGCCGGCCCGCAGCTCGGTCCAGCCCCGGACGATCTGGGCCTCCTCGCCGGAGCGGACCATGGCCCCGATGAGGATGTCCTTCGGCAGCGGCAGGTCGGCGACCAGCGAACCGTCGGCCCGGCTGCCGGGGGCGATCTCCCACTCGTCGACCTCGGAGTCCTCCTCGAGGAACGTGGCCACGGCCGTCGTGTCGCGCCGGACGGCACGGAGCACGGCGTTGGTCGATGCCGTCCTCGGGCTCAGGGCGGCGTCGATCCCGAACCGCCGGACCAGTGGCAACAGCGCCAGGCGGTGCAACACGGCGACCGTGAACCCCGCGCCCTCGGCGATGGCGAACGCACAGGCCAGCACGTTGGCCGAGTCCTCGCCGGTGGCGGCGACGACGGCGTCCATCTGGCCCACCGACTCCTCCAGCAACAGCTCGGTGTCGGTCACGTCGCCCTGGACCACCAGCACCCGCTGGTACTCGTCGGCCAGGGCGGCGGCGGTGGCCCCGTCCCGCTCGACCAGGACGACCTCGACCCCCTCGTCCTGCAGCCTCCCGGCCACCCGGGACCCGACGGCGCCGCCGCCGAGCACCATGACTCGACGGGCCCGGTGGCCCGAGACGCCGAGCATGGCCAGCAGCTCCTGCTTGGCCGAGGCCCGGCACACCACCCGGACGTGGTCGCCGGGCAGCAGCATCTGGTCGCCGCGGGGGATGACCGTCTCCCCGTCGCGGCTGATGGCGCCGAACAGGAAGTTCCAGTCGTCGCCGAGCGACTCGCCGATCTCGCCGAGGGTGCGGCGGGCCAGCGGGGCGTCGTCCGAGACGACGGCCCCGATGACGACCAGCTCGCCGTCGGCCATCGGGTAGACCTCGTCGGCCCCGGTCGCGTGGACCAGCTCGAGGATCTCGTCTGCGGTCTCGGCGTCGGGGTCGACGACGACGTCGGCCCCGACCGCCCGAAGCAGCTCGGCTGCGTTGCGGCCTCGCATGCCCTCGGTCTCGACCCGGACGACGGTGGTCTCGACGCCGTGCTGCTTGGCCAGCAGCGAGGCGATCATGTTCACCTCGTCGTTCTGGGTGACGGCGGCCAGCAGACCGGCCCGGGTGATCCCGGCCTCGATGAGGATGTCGGGGCTCGATCCGCTGCCGTTGATGACCTGCACGTCGAGGTCGTTGCCGACCGCTGCGGCCCTGACCGGGTCGGTCTCGATGACGACGACGTCGAGGCCCTCGGCGCTCAGCCGCTCGGCCAGGTAGCCACCGACCTCACCGGCTCCGATGATGACGACATGCACGGCCACCAAGGATGGCCGGAAAACGGACCGAAGCGGCGCACGGGCCGGATTGTCGTCGAACTGGTGCCGACCGTCGCCTCACCCGGTGGAGCGGCCCGACGATCCCGATCGGGCGCCCGAACTAGCCGACGGAGCGCCGCAGACGTCGCAGCAGGGCGTCGAAGATCTCGGTCAGCTCGCGGGACTGGCTCCCGAACGCATGCAGCGGGGCCCGCTCGTGGTGGGCGGTGTTGACGATCACCCGCTGGGGGATCGCCGGCTTCCACACCGACTTGGTCGAGACGATCTTGCCGAGCTCGGCGATCCGATCCTGGGCATCGGCCGACACGGCCGGGACCCGGTTCAGGATCACGCCGGCCAGGTCGAGGTCGCGGTTGTGGTTGCTCCACACGTCCTCGATGAGGTCGAGGACCGGCTCGACGCCGCGGAGGCCGAAGGCGGTCGGCTCGACGACCAGGAGGGCGGCCGAGGCGGCGGCCAGGCCGTTGGAGGTGTTGAGGCCGAGCGAGGGGGCGCAGTCGATCAGCACGAGGTCATAGTCGCCGGTGACGCCCTTCAGGGCCCGGGCCAGGCGTCCGACGCTGTTCTCGCGCCGGGTGTCGGCCTCCCGCTCGGTCAGGTCGCCGCAGGCCGGCAGGAGCCAGATGTCCTCACCCCAACCGGAGCGGACGATCATCGAGCCGGCCACGCCGTCCCGATTGGCCTTGATGGCGTCGCCGGTGCCGAGGTTCGACAGCGACGGGTCGACGCCGAGCGCCCAGGTGGCGTTGGCCTGGGCGTCGATGTCGACGACCAGCGTCTTCAGGCCGGCGGCCCAGGCGGCCGAGGCGAGGCCGAGGGTCACCGTGGTCTTGCCGACCCCACCCTTCTGGTTCAGCACCGCGACTGACGTGGTCATCTACTCCCCTTGCTCTGCAACCGGCATGAGGCCCCCGCTGGGGCTGCAGGACATGGTAGGGGTGGCGATCGTCGTCGCCATCGATGGGTTGCGGCCGCCGGTCCGCCGACCCAGGATCTGCGGGGCTCTCGACCCCGTCGACCCGCTCAGAGAGCCAGGTTGGTGCGGCTACCGTCCGGGCGGTCCTGGGGGCGCAGATTGATCACGTTCTCGCCGTTCCGCTCCTCGACGATGGCCCGCAGGCGGGCGATCTCGGCCTCGTTCTCGTCGCGACGGCGACGAGCGGCCGTGAGGGCGCCGTCGGCCCGGGCGATCAGGCTCCGCAGGTTGGCCAGCTCGGCCACCAGGCGAGGATCGGGCTCGGCACCGGTGACCGCCGGGACCGGGTCGGCCGGCGGCTGGTACGTGCCTTCCTCGATCTCGGCCCGGAGGGCGAACAGGTCGTTGACGGCCTGCGTTCGCTGCCGCTCGATCTTCCTGCGGCTCTCGACGAGCTTCTTGACCACCTTCTGATGCCGCCGGTCGAGGATCCTCAGGAGGATCAGCCCGATCGCGATGCCGATAATCAGGCCGATTACCAGTTGAGGGATGTCCATGGGGGCGCTCCGCCTCGTGTGCGAATGGAGAGAATGACAGCGGCGTGATGTCAGACCGTGTTGAAGTGTAGTCAACCGTTGGCAAGCTGACCACAGAAACTTGACGATGCAGCAATGAGTCCTCGGACCCTGAGGAAGTGGCAGATCTCGTTGCTACGATAGGTTGGTTGGCGGTCAGCCGGCCGGCGTCTCCACCGCCTCGCCGAGACCGATGAACAGCGAGTCCTGGGCCGATTCCTGCTTGCCGGCCAGCCAGTGCCGCCGGCACCGGAGGTCATAGGTCACCCGACGTGGCTCGGCCGTGGCCGCCGCACCGGTGTCGCCGATCACCTTCAGGTCGCCCTCGTACACCTGGACCCCGTTGACCAGCCTGGCGTTGTGGGTGGCCCTGGCCCCGCACCAGCAGCGGGCCTCGACCTGGATCTGCGACCGCTCGTCGGCCACCTCGAGCAGTCGCTGGCTCCCGGGGAAGAGCCGCCCCTGGAACGAGGTCAGCAGTCCGAAGGCGTAGACCTCGATGTCGAGCTCGTCGACCAGGCGGGCCAGTTGATCGATCTGACCCGGGTGGTAGAACTGGGCCTCGTCGCAGATGACGGCGTGGATGCCGCCGCTTCGCTCTGCGTGGGCCTGGGCCACCAGCCGGTGGAGGTCGACCGTGGCATCGATGACCGTCGCCTCGGCCGACACGCCGAGCCTGCTCGAGACCACCCCATCCCGGCGATCGAGCTGGGTGATCAGCAGGCACGAGAGCCCGCTCTTGGTGAGGTTGTGGTGGATCTGCAGGGCCTGGGTCGACTTCCCCGACCCCATCGTCCCGAAGAAGAAGCGCAGCTCGGCCATCCGACGAAGCTACTGGCCCGGACCCGCTCGGGCACCCGTTCCCCGGCCGACCGCTGTCGTCTGGGGTCGACCGTGTCCGCCGGGCCGGGACGGCGGACTCGGACCATCCGAGCACGACCGGTTACCATGACCGGGGCAGCCGCCAGCAACACGATGACGCACGATCAGCGAACGAGACCGGGCGACGCCGGCCGCACTCCCCCACCCCGGACCGGACCGGTCGGGTGGTTCGGGCGACCCCTCCACCTCGAGGTCCGCACCCCGTTCGAGCATCGGAGCCTCCGCCGGTCGGCCCTGTGGACCGGCCACGGCATCCCCGCCGGCCGGGGTCGGCCACTCCTGCTCATCCCGGGCTTCCTCGCCGGCCGCCACAGCGTCAGCTCGGTCGCCCACGTCCTCGCCGCCGCCGGCTGGATGGTCGAGACCGCCTCGGTCGGCCGCAACTCGGGTCCGGCCTACATCGGGGTCGACGCCGCGGCGTCCGACCTCGAGCGCATGTACGAGACGCTCGGGCCGGTCACCTTGGTCGGCCACAGCCGCGGTGGACAGTTCGCCCGGGTCCTCGCCGTCCGCCAGCCGGCGGCCGTGGCCCAGGTGATCGCCGTCGGCTCCCCGCTGCTGGTCAAGTACCCCGAGATCGCCGTGGTCAAGTTCCCGGTCAGCCTGCTCGACCGGGGCTGGCGGGCCGGCGCCTTCGGCGAGGTCCACCCCGACCGCGAGCTGGCCGTCGACCTCGACCGGTCGGCGACGTTCCCGGCCGGGATCGACTTCGTGTCGATCTACTCCCGGTCGGACGGCATCGTGGACTGGCGGAGCTGCATCGAGGGGGCGGCGGTCACGATCGAGGTGGTGGCCTCGCACCGGGGCCTCGTTCGGGGCGTCGCCGGCATCACCGCCATCGGTCGAGCGCTGGCTCGCCAGGACGGCTGAGCGCGGGCGGTGGCCGGACCGGCGCTCAGCCCGTGGAGCGCTCGATCAGCTCCTCGATCTTGATCGCCAGGCCGTCGACGTCGTTCGCCCCGATCACCTCGTCGGCCGCAGCCTTGGCGTCGTCGGTCGCGTTGGCCATCGCGTAGCCCCGACCGGCCCAGCGGAGCATGGCCAGGTCGTTGTGGTTGTCACCGAAGCTGGCCACCTCGGACGGATCGATCGACAGGTCCCGGGCCAGCAGCTCGAGCGCCGTCGCCTTGGTCACCAGCCCAGCCGCCAGCTCGACGAAGGCCAGGCCCGAGTAGCTCGGTGCGGCCCGCTTGCCGACGGCCGCACCGACCCGGGCGAACAGCTCGTCGATGTCGAGCGTGAGGTCGTAGACCAGGATCTTCTGGACCTTCTGCCACCGGGTCACCGACTCGTCGAACGCTTCGAGCACGTCGTCGACCGGTTCCTGGTCCGGCACGACCGGCACGACGTGCTCGAAGCCGTGCTCGAAGGCCACGGTGTCCTCGAGCTCCAGCGCGAACCCGGCCTGCGGCAGGCGCTGACGGAGGACGCCGAGCAGGTCGCGCGTGACCTCATGATCCATCCAGAAGCCGCGGACCAGCTCGTCCCGCCCGAGGTGGCGGGTGACGGCCCCGTTGGCGAAGACCCAGTAGTCGCGGAGGTCGACCTGCTCGATGACGTCGGCTGCGATCAGGAGCGGCCGGCCGGTGGCCGGCACGACGTGGATACCGGCCGCGGCCGCAGCCGAGAGCGCCTCCCTGACCCGGGGCGACAGCGAGCCGTCGCTGCGGAGCATCGTCCCGTCGATATCGGTGGCGATCATCCGCACCCGACCCGGTTGCGGGCCGGGGCTCATCCGCCGGCTGAGGACGCGATCCCGGCGCCCGCCCGAGCGGCGGCCTCCTGCATCCTGACCCAGAGCCGCTCGACGTGGACCCGCTCGGTGGTCTCGACGCCGATCGAGACCCGGACCATCCAGCGGCCGTCGAGGACCGACGGGGTCAGGTACGCATCGCCGGATGCGTTGACCTCGTCGACCCAGGCGAGCGTGTGACGGTCCAGAGTTTCACCGTCGAGACCGCCGCCGGCGCCCCCGGCACCGACCGGGTGGTGGCGGACGCACACGGTCTGCAGCGGCACCGGGGCCACGATCTCCCAACCGGGTGCCGCGTCGACCTGCTCGGCCAACCAACGGGCGTTGTCGAGGTCGCGCCGGACCCGTTCCCTGACCGACTCGATCCCGTCGAGGCGCAGGTGGAACAGCAGCTTGAGCGAACGGAACCGGCGTCCGAGCGGCAGGCCCCAGTCCCGGTACTGGGTGACCTCACCGTCGCGGTTCGACCGGAGGTACGACGGGTTGGTCGACATCACCCGCACGAGGTGCTCGACGTCGCGAACGTAGTAGAGCGACGTGTCGAGGATCGTGCCCATCCACTTGTGGGGGTTCCAGGTCACCGAGTCGGCCCCCTCGACCCCGTCCCACAGGTGCCGACACTCGGGCACCAGCATCGCCGTACCGGCCATGGCCGCGTCGACGTGGACCCAGGCCCCGTGCACGGCCGCCGCCTCGACGATGGCGGCCACCGGATCGAACGCCGTCGTTCCGGTCGTCCCGACCGAGGCGATGACCGCGGCGGGCACCCGTCCGGCGTCGGCGTCGGCCCGCATGGCCGCCGCCAGCGCCGCCGGGTCCATGGCGTAGGCCGCATCCTCGCCGACGACCCGGAGGTGGTCGGCCCCGAACCCGGCCAGGAGGGCGGCCTTGCGGACCGACGAGTGGGCCTGGGCCGTGGTGTAGACGACCGGCGGGGCCCCACCGGCGTCCGGCATACCGCCCCTGGCCTGGGCGTGCTCCGTCGCCCGCTCCCTGGCGGTCAACAGGGCGACGAGGCAGGCGGTCGACGCCGTGTCCTGGATCGTGCCGGACCAGGCGTCCGACAGCCCGGTGAGCTGGCGCATCCAGTCACACACGACCTCCTCGACCTCGGTCAGGGCTGGCGAGCTCTCCCACGAGATACCCAGGCTGCCGAGCCCGGAGGACGCGAGGTCGCCGAGCACGGACGACAGGGTGGCGTTGGAGGGGAACCAGCCGAAGTGCATCGGGTGCTGGACCTGGGTGACGCCGGGAACGACGACCTGGTCGAGCAGCTCGAGCAGCTCGTCGATGTCCACCGTGCCGGCCGGCGGCTCGGGTGGGAAGCCGGCCGCCACCTCGCCCGGGCCGGTGCGGGCCAGGACGGGCCCGTCGGCCAGGCCGCTCCGATAGTCCGCGATCCAGTCGATCAGGCGATGACCGGCCCGTCGGAATTCCTCTGGCGTCATGGCCGACAATCTACCGGGGGGTCATCGACCCTGACCGATCCCGTCGGCCACCCCGCTCCGGACCCCCGGGCCGACGAGGCCGGACACCGCTGTCAGGCCGGCGACGGTCGGGGGCCGGACGGCGGCTCGGTCGATCCGCCGTCGCCCGCCAGGGCCCTGGCCTGGGCCACCCATCCCTCGCGCTCGACCCGGCCGGGGACGCCGGGGAGATGGGACGACAACTCGTCGGCGGCGGAGTCGTCGAGATCGGCCAGCTGGTCGAACCGCCGGATCCCCAGCTCGTTGAGGGTCTGCTCCATCACGGGCCCGATGCCGCTGATCGCCTGCAGGTCGTCCGATCGGAGGAGCGCCCCACCGGCACGGTCACCCGGATCGGCGGGCGACAGCTCGATCCCGGCCGATCGGGCCGCGCCGGTCGGCTCGTCCCCGTCGACCGCTCGCACCGCCATCGCCGGCCCGGCCTCGGCGGCCGCATCACCCTCGGCGGCCTCGGCCTCGGCGGCGGCGGCCTCGGCCGCCGCCTTGGCCATCTTCCTGGCCCGCTGCTTCGCCTCCCGCTTCGCCTCCTTGCGCTCGGCCTTGGCCCGCCGGCGCCGCTCCCGTTCGGCGTCCGCCGGGTCGACCTCGGTGCCGTTGCCGTTCTGGGCCGGATCGGACCCATCCCTGCGCCCGGCCAGGCGGTCCTCCAGGACCAGGATGATCTCGTCACGCCCGGCGATGAGGGCCTCGACCGCCTCGACCCTGGCCTCGGCGACCGACAGCGCAGCCCGGTCCCGTTCGGCGGCCTCGGTGAGCACGCCGACCTCGCGACTCAGGTCCCGCTCGCGCTCGGCGCCGGCCGCGGCCACGGCCGACAGGCGCTCGATCTCCTCGGTCCTGGCCCCGAGCTCGGCGTCGACGCGCTCCAGCTCCCGCAGCCGCGACTCGCGGGCGGCCAACTCCCGCTCGAGGTCGGCCGAGCGGCTGGCCGACTTGGCCGCGGCCAGCTCCAGCTCGTCGACGTCGCTGGCCCGGACCCGGAGGGCCGCCAGCTCGCGCTCGAGCTCCCGGTGCACGCCATCGGCCTCGGTGAGCTGCTGACGCAGGTCATCGATCTCGCTCTCCAGATCGGCCGTCCGCTCGGCCTCGGGCCGGAGCTGCGCCACCTCGGCCTGCAGCTCGGCGGCCTGGCCCTCCATCGGCTTGAGGGCCGAGATCCGCAGCCGCAGCCGCTCGGACTCGGCCTCGCCGCGGAACCGGGTCTGGCGGGCGAGCGTCGACAGGCGTCGCCGATCGAGCCACCACAGCACCAGCAGCACCGCACCGGCGACGCCGAGGCCGACCGTCAGCCATCCTCCGTCGAGCGTCCAGTCCATCGCCGAGGTCCTTTCCAACCCATCCGCTGCCGCTTGCCCCACGATTGCCCGATCCGCCGGGCCGTGGCTCAGCCAGACCCAGTCCGGCGGCGCGCAGAACGGGACGGTGGCGACGGCGCGGACCGCCGACGAGGGGCCCGCATCGCATCCGCAGTGGTCCCGACCGTTGGCCGGACGGATGTGTCAGAGCTGAATGATCCGAATGTAGTCGACCTCGAAGGTGGCCCCGGTCGATCCAACGGCACCGGGGGCGAGCGGCCCCGGCCGGCCGCCGAGTGCCAGGTTGACCTTGAGCTCCCGGATCGTCCCGTCGAACGGGGCCGGATAGCCCTGGATGGTCTCGGCGGCGTCGACGGCGAACGCCAGGCGCCCGTCCAGGTACCAGCGAAGGCGGCCGTTGCGTCCGTAGTCGAAGCGGACCGTGTGCCAGGCTGCGCTGAAGTTCTCGCTACCCCGGACCCCCTGGTTCTGGAGCCGGTGGCGGCCATCCGGCCCGGCGTAGTGCATGCTGAACATGGCCCGGGTCGGGTCCTCGGCGGTCATGACCTCCAGGAAGTCGAGCTCGCCGCCGACGGGCCACGAACCGGCCCAGCTCGACGCCCACACGGCCGGCCAGAGCCCGCCCTGATCGGTCGGATCGGCCGGGGTCAGCTTGACCCGGAACTCGATGGCCTGGCCGGGGGCGAACGCGACGCCGCTGCTGCGGATCATCCCCGAGCTCACCTGCCTGGTCGAGCCGTTCGGGCAGGTGACCGTCTCGGTCCTGGCGGTGAGGATCAGGCGACCGCCGGTCACCGCCACGTTGTCGGGCCGGTAGCACTGGAGCTCGTCGTTGCCGTCGCCGTAGGTCGAGTGCTCCCGTCGCCAGGTCGACGGGTCGAGGCGGTCGAAGTCCTCCGACCAGACCACGGTGCCGCCGGCTCCGCCGCCACCGTCTCCCGGGGGACCGGTCGACGCCGTCGAGGTGGTTGGCGCGGTCGTCGTCGTGGTCGCGCCGGTCGTGGTCGTCTGGCGGGCGGTCGTGGTCGGGCGGGCCGTGGTCGGCGAGGTCGCGATGGACGAGGGGACCGTCGTCTGCCCGCGCCCGCCGGTGGTCGGCACCGTCGCCGGCGCCGTGGTCGGGCTTGGGGTCGCCGGCGCCGTGGTCGGGCTTGGGGTCGCCGGCGCCGATGGTGACGCCGGGTCTGGTGCGGGCCCGGCGACCTGGGGGCCCGGGTCGGCGGCCGGCGGGTCGCCGGCGACAACGAGGGGCCCCGGCACCGCCGGGTCGGCGGCTGCCTCGTCCGCCGCCGATCCGGTCGGGGCCGGGCCGGTCAGGACCCGCTGGCGATCGCCCGGCGCCGATCGGAGGCCGGAGTCGCCGGCATCCCCGACGACCGTGAGGGCGACGAACCCGATGGCGGTGCCCACCGCCAGGGCGGCCACGGCGGCCCCGATGGCGAGGCGGCGGCGGCTCGTCCGCGGCGGGTCGAGCGGCGGCGGGTCGGCGCTCGGATGCTCGAGCAGCCGAGCGCCACCGGTCCGGCGCGGTTCGGGCCGCCGGGCCGGGTTGCTGACCAATCGTGAACGGGTGAGCTCGGTCGTCTGGGGTGCAGGCACCACTCCACCTGGGTGTGCGAACCCGTCGTCGAACCGCCCGGACCGGAGGCCGGGGGTGCATCGGACGGAAAGGGATAGCGGGTGTCGCAGGCGGGGTGCGGACGACGGTTAGAGTAACCATTCCGTCATCAAAACGCAACAATAGTCTCATCGGGAGAACCAGACGAGCCGGCCCCGGGGGCCGGCTCGTCGGTACGTGGGATGTGGAGGCCCGGTGCGGGCCTGGCCTCAGCGCCGCATCAGCAGCTGCAGCACGTACCAGAACATCAGCATGACGGCGCCGAACAGGCCGACGGCGGCACCGACGTAGGCCCACTCGGGGTACTGCCGGATGATGGCCTGGGTCTGGTACAGGATCGAGGCGCCGGCCAGGGCGATCATGGCCACCGAGAAGATCGGGCCGAGGGTGAAGCCGAAGAGCACGCCGGCGACGATCAGGCCGATGGCGGCGATGCCGCCCCACATGATGAGCGGCCGCAGGAACGACAGGTCCTTCCTGGTGGTCATCGCCACCACCGTCAGGGCGGCGAATCCGACCAGCGTGATGAGGGCGGCCGAGGTGACCGTGGCGGTGCCGTTGCCGTCGTAGACCCGGAAGACGTAGTAGAGGAACGGGGCGAAGATGACGGCCTCGGCTGCGGCCATGGCGAACAGCGCCCCGTACTGGGCGCCGGTGTTGCCGAGCTGATGGGCCGACCGGGAGGCGATCATGTTGACGATGGCGAAGCCGCCGAGGATCAACAGCCAGGCGACGCCACCGCTGCTGGCCAGGAAGTCGTAGAGCCCCTCGGCCAGGCCAATGGAGAAGAAGAGCGCCTCGAAGCCGATGAACGCGAGGATGGCGAGGGCGAGGTGCTGGTAGACGCGAACGAGGAACCGTGATCGGGTGTCCTCGTCGGCGTGGATGACCGGGGTCTGCGTAGGTTGCGGATAGGCCATGGGTTCGTGTTGCCTCCACGAAAGACATGGTCGCCACGGGGCGGGCGACCGTCGACGCGCAGCTGCGTCTGCAGCTGGTTCGAACACCAGTCTACACCACCGGTATTCCCAGACGTTCTCACTCTGGGTGGCGGCTCCGACCCATCGACCGAGGTGAGTTCCCAGTAATTCCCAGTTCAGGCCCGGATTCCGCTACCTTGAGGTGATGGCGCCCCACGATCTGCTGGTCGACCAGTCGAATGCAGCCAACCCGGCCAGCCACGCCCATCAGATGGCGGCGACCAAGCTGGCGTCGGTCTCCCATCGCTACACCGCCAACCGGCGGGCGGTGGTCGACGCCCTGCTCGACCTCCCCGGCCCGGCCACGATCGGTGAGTTGCTGCAGGCCGGCGAGGGGCTGGCCCAGAGCTCGACCTACCGGAACCTCGTCGTCCTGGAGCAGGTCGGCGTCGTCCACCGCATCGTGACGTCGGACGACCACGCCCGGTTCGAGCTGACCGAGGAGATCACCGGCGAGCACCACCACCACCTGATCTGCGACGACTGCGGCACGATCATCGACGTGCTCCTCGACGCCGAGGTCGAACACGCCCTGGAGGCGTCGCTCACCCGGGCGGCGGCCGCACACGGATTCGAGGGGGCGCACCACCGGGTCGACCTGGTCGGCCGCTGCCGGTCCTGCCAGTCCTGAACCAGCAGGGTCCGCTTCGGCGCCGAGGCGCCACCGACGATCCGCCCCTCCGGCGAGGGTCGGGGCGGCCGTCAGTCGCCCGGCTCGCCATCGGGCCGGCCGACGATGTCGGCGGCGATCCGGGAGGCGACGGCATCGGCCGGGAGCTGCAATCCGCCCCGAACGAGGTCGGGGAAGACCGAGGTGTCGGCCAGACGGATGCCGGGCCGGCCGAACAGCTCACCGCGACGACCGGCCTCGGCGGCGACGATGGCCTCGGATCGCTCCTCCGGGCCCATCGGGCAGGTGGCGGCGGGGTGGGCGTAGGGACCGGGCTCGGCGGCGATCAGGCGATCGACGGTGGCGTCGTCGAGGTCGGCGAGCGACGCGAGCGGGCGGCCGCGCCCGTCGAGGTCGACCTCGGCCACCACCTCCTGCACGGGGGCCGAGGCCAACCACCCCGCCACCGTCCGCACCCCGGACCGCAGGCGGCGCCGATCGAGCTCGGTCGTCAACTGGCCGGTCACGATGCCCGGCTCGCCACCATCGGTTCGAGGGGTGATCGAGCCGGTCGAGGTCACCGCCATCAGCCCGACGGCGACCACGCCGATCGGCGGACCAGGGTGATCCGCCGGCGTGACCCGCTCGATCACGACCGCCTGGAGATCGCCCTCCCAGCCGGGCTCCGATGTCCAGCGGATCACCGTCGAGACCACCGGCGGTTGGGCCAGGAGCCGCTCGCGGTCACCCGGGCGATCGCGGGCGACGAGCGTGAAGGCGTACGACGGGTGATCCCGGAACCGTCGACCGATCGGACGGGTGGTGAGGCCGGAGCGGGCCACCAGGTCGGGGGTCCCGATGGCGCCGGCACAGACCACGACGAGGGGCGCCCGGATGGTCGTCGCCCCGCCGAGCTCGACGGCGTGCGGCCTGCCGCCGTCACCGGGCACGATGCGGCGGACCGGCGCCCCGGTGAGCACGGTTGGCACGGTCGGGGTCGCCGAAGGGCCGACCGTGCCCGGCTCGTCCGCGCCGGCGGTGGCGACGGCGTCGAGGAACGTCGCCCTCCCGAGGTGGACGTCGGCGGCGTTGATCCGCCGGTCCCCGACCGCCGCCAGCTCGGCCGACAGGACCCCGAGCCGGTCGGCGTCGAGCGAGGCCCCGCCCCGGGGCAGGCCGTCGTCGATCGCGGCCTGAGCCACGGCGGCGGCGATCGGGCCCGGGTCGATCCGGCGGACCGGCCAGGCGTCCCTGGCCCGGTCGAGCCAGGGGGCCAGGCCGTCGCCGTCCCAGTCGACACAGCCCCACTCGTCGGCCCAGCGCCGGTAGTCGGCCCCGTCACCCGAGGTCAGCAGCATCCCGTTGACGGCCGAGCCGCCGCCGAGACCCCATCCCTGGCGATAGGCCCGCCGAGGTCCACCCGGGCGGTCGCGGACGTCCAGACCGGGCCGCAACCAGCCCGTCTCCTCCGATGCTGCGACCAGGTCGACCGCCCGGAGCGATGGCGGCCTCGGCTCACCCGGCCCGGCCTCGACCACCACCACCCGCCGGCCGTCGTCGGCCAGCCGGGCCGCGACGGCAGCCCCGGACGGTCCCGAGCCGACCACGATGACGTCGGCCTGACCCGGCACCGATCCCATGGCCGGTCAGGCTAGGCCGGGACCGGCGACGGCGTCGCGGCCATGGCCGTCCGGCGACGCCGACGATCGGGGAATAGGAGGCCCCGGTCGGTGGTTGGCCCGCCATGTCCTCGACGTCTCCATCGACCCCCGGTGTCGCGCCCGGTCTCCGTCGCCTGATCCTCCCCGCCGTTGTCCTGATCGGCGGCGCCCTGGCCGTCGTGGCCCTGCTCGGCGGCTCCGACGACGACACGGATCCGGTCGACTTCGACGTTGCCACCATCGAGAGCGGCGAGGCACGAGACTTCGGGCCCGCCCCGGAGAGCCCGGACGGCCCGTGGAGCGAGGAGACGGTCGAGTCCTACGAGCAGATCATCGCCTCCCTCACCGTCAGCGCCATCCCGACGGCCCAGATCAACGAGCTGGGCGACTCGGGTGACCCCCGGCTGGCCTGGCCACTCGCCGATCTCCTGCGGTTCGTCGGCCCCGGCGAGCCGACCGAGGTCATCGCCGGCGCAACCCAGCGCCTCATCCCATCGCTCCAGATCGACAGCTTCGCCCCCTGGGGCTCGGTCGTCGATCAGCTGCTGGCCTGGGACGTGCCAACGCCGGCACAGTACTTCGACATGAAGCAGGCCCTCTACGGACAGGTCGAGCCGAAGTGGGGCGAGCTGTTCGAGCCGGATGCCGACATCGACTGGCGCCTCGTCGGCTGGGGCGGCGTCGGCATCGACGACCGGGCCTTCGGCGTCAACGGCCCCTGCAACTGCATCCCGGCCCTCGACGAGCCGGCGGTGACCCCGGCGGACGAGGGTGACTGGTACCCGGACGACGCCATCGTGTTCGGCGTCGTGATCGACGACGAGGCCAGGGCGTACCCGAAGAACATCATGGAGATCCACGAGATGGTGAACGACACCCTCGGTGGACGCGACATCGCCATGCCCTACTGCACCCTCTGTGGGTCGGCCCAGGTCTACCTCACCGACGAGCTGCCGGCCGAGCTGTCGGAGGAATTCGGGCGGCCGGTCATGCGAACGTCCGGCCTCCTGACCCGCTCGAACAAGATGATGTTCGAGCGAGAGAGCCGCTCGTTCGTCGACACCTTCACCGGCCGGGCCACCTCGGGGCCGCTCGGCGACGCCGGGGTGGTGTTCGAGCAGGTCTCGGTCGTCACCAGCACCTGGGCCGACTGGAAGGCCTCACACCCCGACACCACGATCGTCGCCGAGGACGGCGGGATCGGCCGCAGCTACGAGCTCGACCCCCTGCAGGGGCGGGACGACAACGGACCGATCTTCCCCATCGGTGACGTCGACCCCCGCCTACCGGTCCAGGAGCCGGTGCTCGGGCTGATCACCGACGACGGCCAGGCGATCGCCGTGCACGTCGAGGCGGCGGCCAACGTGCTCAGCGGCGGCCGGGAGCAGCTCCGGATCGAGGGCTTCGAGATCCGTCTCGACGGCAGCGGCATCCGGGCCCGCCGGGACGGTGCCGATGCCGGCGGGCACCAGGCGTTCTGGTTCGCCTGGAGCCAGTTCCACCCCGACACCCTGATCTGGCCGATCGACTTCCGGTAGCGGCGACCGGGGATCGGCGCCGCTCGACCGGGGTGGTCAGAACGTGCCGAGGGAGCCGATGACCCTGGTGGTGAGCAGGTGATTGACGACGAGCGAGCCGAGTGCGACCACCAGCCACTGCATGCCCCTGGTCTGCCAGACGAACCGGCCAGGGAGGCGGACCCGATCGCGGATCAGCAGATCGCTGGCGTCGACCCGCGTGGTCAGGGCCCAGCCGGCCAGCCACAGCGCCGCCCCGCCGGCCAGCAGGACCCGGGGCAGGACCGAGAGGTAGAGGCGGAGCAGCTCGTTCAGCCGGTACGGCACCGGGTGGACCGTGCCGAGATCGTCCGGGTCGAAGAAGACCTCGTGCTCCTCGCCGACGAACGGCTGGCGCGAGGTGGCGGCACCCCGACTCGTGACCAGATCGGCCCGGACGTCCACCAACGAGCCCGTCGCGATCATCGCACCGTCGCAGATCCAGTGGTCGCCGGACCGGACCTCCTCGGCCTCGCAGCCGACGACGACGTGCTGGCCGGAGCCGCGGTGGCGCTCCGACCAGTCGATCAGCAGCCCGACCCGGGACACGGTGACCGAGATCCCGACGACGAGCAGCACGGCCATGGCCACCGGGAGGACGAAGGGGCGGATGACATCGGGGATGACCCGGGCGGCGACCGCATCGACCCGCGACCCGATCGCCGAGCGGGCCGATCCGGCTCCGACATCCACCTGCATGGGGGCCACTCTAGGTCGGGCGCATGATCGGTCGACAACCACCGGCAACGGGCGCCGGCCGTCCCCTCCCCGACCTGACGTGACCGGGCGGGCGCTCGGTAGCCTGGGCGCTGCACGGCACACGAACCGCGACACGAGACGGGAGGGGGTGTTCGATGACCAGGCGACTGACCGAGTTCAGCCACGGCGCCGGTTGAGCGTGCAAGCTCGCTCCTGACGAGCTGGCGCAGGTCCTGCGCCATCTGCCCCCGACCGACGACGACCGGCTCCTGGTCGACGCCTCAACCGGCGACGATGCCGCGGTGTGGCGCCTCGACGACGACCGGGCCCTCATCTTCACCGCCGACTTCATCACCCCGCTCGTCGACGATGCCGAGACCTGGGGCCGGATCGCCGCGGCCAACTCGGTGTCCGACGTCTACGCCATGGGCGGACGACCGCTGCTGGCGATCAACCTGGTCGCCTGGAACCGCGACGAGCTGAGCCCGGACCTGCTCGGCGAGGTACTTGGCGGGGCGGCGGCGGTGGCCAAGGCCGGCGGGTTCGTGATCGGCGGCGGCCACACCGTCGACGACCCCGAGCCGAAGTTCGGGCTGGCCGTGATCGGCGAGGCCGACCCCGATCGTCTCCTGACCAACGCCGGGCTGCGGCCCGACCAGGCGCTGGTCCTCACCAAGCCGCTCGGCATCGGCGTCGTCTCGACGGCGGTCAAGGCCGGTCGGGTCCCCGAGGCCCTGGTCGACGCCGCCGTCGACTCGATGACCCGCCTCAACGACGACGCGGCCGCGGTGGCCATGGCCGCCGGGGCCACCGGCGGCACCGACGTGACCGGCTTCGGCCTGCTCGGCCACCTGGGCCGGGCGGCCAGGGAGTCGGCGGTCGACGCGATCATCGACGCGGGGGCGGTCCCGGTCCTCGACGGGGTGCGGGAGCTGGCGGCCGACGGCCTGATCCCCGGGGGATCGCGGCGCAACCTCCGCTCGGTCGAATCGCAGCTGGAGGCGGCGTCGGCCGACGAGCTCGACGTGCTGCTGCTGGCCGACGCCCAGACCTCCGGCGGCCTGGTGTTCGGCGTCGACGCCGACCGGGCCGACGGCGTGGTGGCGGAGCTCACCCGGTCCGGTCACCGGGCCGCCGTGATCGGCCACACCCGGCCAGGCGACGGGCGTCTGCTGCTGACCTGACCGGCGGCCCCGGCCGCCCGACCCGGGCCCGAGCCCGTCGGGTCTCAGCCCGCGGCCAGGCGGCGGCCCCGCCCCTCGACCTCGTGACGGGCCCGACCGACGTCGACCGTGGTCACCTCGCCGTCGACCACCACCGGCCGCCCGGCCACCCACACGTCGGTGACGAACCGGGATGACCCGGCGAACACCAGCAGCGTCAGCAGGTCGATGCGGGGGGTGAACGCCGGCTGGTCGAGGTCGACCCGCACGATGTCGGCCCAGGCCCCCTGGCGGAGCTCCCCGACGTCGTCGAGCCCGATGGCCCTGGCCCCGGAGCGGGTGGCGAGGTCGAGGGCGGTCGTGGCGTCCATGGCCTGCGGGTCGTGCTCGATGCCCCGAGCCAGGAGCGGTGCGAGCTTCAGCTCCTCCCACAGATCGAGGTCGTCGTTGGAGGCGACGCCGTCGGTGCCGATGCCGACCCCGACCCCCTCGTTCAGCCAGTGGGCCACCGGGGCGATGCCGGAGCCGAGCTTCAGGTTCGACTGGGGGCAGTGGGCGACGGCGGCACCGGCGTCGGCCAGGAGCTTGCGGTCATCGGCGTCGAGCCAGACGCCGTGGGCGGCCAGCACCTTGGCGTCGAGCACGCCGGCGTCGGCCAGGGCCCTGGTGGCCGTGCAGCCGTGGCGCTCGAGCACGAGGCGGCGCTCGGCCTCGGTCTCCTCGAGGTGGATGTGGAACAGGGCGTCCCGCCTGGCCGCCTCGGCCGCGATCTCGCCGCACTGCTCGGGCGACAGGTCGTAGACCGAGTGGGGGGCGAAGCCGACCGAGATCCGCTCGTCCGGACGGTGGTGCTCGTCGTGGAAGGCGGCGATGGCGCCGATCCGATCGCCGACGTCACCGTCGGGGGCCAGGGCGGCGATCACCCCTGGCGTGATGACGAGCCGGGCGCCGCTGTCGACGGCGGCGGCGACGACCTGCTCCTCGAACAGGTACATCTCACACGAGGTGGTGACCCCGGCGGCCAGCATCTCGGCCGAGCCGAGGGTCATGCCCCACCACGCATCCTCGGGGGTCATCCTCCCCTCGCGGGGCCAGACGCCCTCCCGGAGCCAGCGGTCGAGGGGGAGGCCGTCGCCGGCCGAGCGGACGAGGGTCATCGGGGTGTGGGCGTGGGCGTTGACCAACCCGGGCAACAGCAGCCCGCCGACCCGCCGGACCTCGTCCGGCGCCGGCCCCAGCTCGTGCTCCGGCCCGACGGCGGCGATGCGACCGGCCGCGTCGATGTCGATCGCGCCGCCCTCGATCACCTCGCCCCGCCCCTCGGCCGGGACGACGACCTCGCCGACGAGCCGCACGGCGGCCGCACCCCAGCGGGCGTCGGGATCGCTCACAGCGCCTCCCCGTCGTCGAAGCGGACGACCCGCTCGTCGGTCACCAGGGCGGTGACGAGGCCGACGGGGGTCACGTCGAACGCCGGGTTGACGCCGGGCGTTCCCGGGGGCGCGACCGGGACGCCCCGGACCGACGCCACCTCCTCGGGGCCGCGATCCTCGATCTCGATGGCGTCGCCGTCCGGGGTGTCGAGGTCGACCGTCGACTCCGGGGCCACGACGAGGAACGGCACGCCGGCGTTGGCCGCCCCGAGGGCCAGGCTGAAGCTGCCGATCTTGTTGGCCGTGTCGCCGTTGGCCGCCACCCGATCGGCGCCGATGAGCACGACGTCGGCCGCGCCCCGGGCCAGCAGGAACGGCCCGGCCGAGTCGACCAGCAGCCGGTGGGGCGCCCCCATCTGCTGGAGCTCCCAGGTCGTCAGCCGCCCGCCCTGGAGCAGCGGCCTGGTCTCGACCGGGAGGGCCTCGGCCAGCTCACCCCGCTCGTGCAGGGTCTGGATGACGGCCAGTGCGGTGCCCCGCTCGACGGTGGCCAGGCCGCCGGTGTTGCAGATCGTCATGGCCCGGATCGGGGCGTCGCCGCCGACCAGCTCCCTGACCAGGTCGGCCCCCCGCTCCCCCATCGCCAACGACGCCGCCAGCTCCTCGTCGCGGATCCGGTCGGCCTCGGCCAGCAGGGCCTCGACGCCGCCGTCGGCCAGCGGGGTCACCCGGTCGACCATCCTGGCCAGGTTGACCGCCGTCGGGCGGGCGTCGCGGATCGAGGCGACGGCGGCGTCGAACGCCGCCCGGTCGGTGGCCGGGTCGTTGACCGTGGCGGCCAGCGCCACCCCGTAGGCACCGGCGACGCCGAGGGCCGGGGCGCCCCGGACCGACAGCCGCTTGATGGCGGCCACCAGGTCGGGGACCTCGGTCAACCGCAGGATCTCGACCTCCTGGGGCAACTTGGTCTGGTCGACCAGCTCGATGGCGCCGTCGACCCAATCGAGGGTTCGCATCGGCGCCACCCTAATCGCCGTCGGCGGGGACCGTCCGGCTCGATGCGGTGCTCATGCCGCCTCGCCGGGGCGCTCGACGGTGCTCATGCCGCCTCACCCGAGCGCTCGTCGGTGCTCATGCCGCCCCACCCCAGCGCTCGACGGTGCTCATGCCGCCCCACCCCAGCGCTCGACGGTGCTCATGCCGCCTCGCCCGAGCGCTCGACGGTGCGCCCGATGAGGCGGTGGAGGGGATCGGTGACGTCGGAGATGAGGGCCATGATGTCGTCGGCCGACAGGGGCTCGGGGCTGATCCCGGCCGCCAGGTTCGACACCACCCCGATCGAGGCGTACCGGAGCCCGGCCTCGACGGCCAGGACCACCTCGGGGTAGCCGGTCATGCCGACCAGGTCGCCGCCGAGCTGCGCCATCATCCGGATCTCGGCCGGGGTCTCGAACCGGGGCCCGTCGGCGGTGCAGTACACCGCCCCGTCGGCCAGCTCGACGCCCTCGTCGATCGCGGCCCGGCGCACCAGGTCGCGCAGCGTGGCGTCGTAGGGATCGCTCATGTCGGTGTGGACCACCGGCCGGGGCGCCGGATCGCCGGCCACGACCGGCCGGGCCGTGCCGTCGAAGAACGTGGCCTCGCGGCCGGAGGTGAAGTTCAGCACATCGCTGATCAGCACCAGCGCCCCCGGCGCCATGGCGGGGTTCATCGAGCCGCTGACGGCGGTGGCCAACACGTCGGTGGCCCCGGCCGCCTTCAGGGCGGCGATGTTGGCCCGGTAGTTGATGGCGTGGGGCGGGATCGAGTGGTCGGAGCCGTGGCGGGGCAGGAAGCACACCGGCCGGTCACGCCAGCGACCGGTGGTGACCGGAACGGGGCCACCGAAGGGCGTGTCGACCGAGATGACCGAGCGGTCGACCAGGTCCGGGATGTCGTAGAACCCGCTGCCGGTGATCAGCCCGAACATCAGTCGACGGCGGCACCGTCGGCGCCCAGCCCCGCCACCTGCCCGTTCGACTCGCCGTCGGACTCCCCACCGCCGGCCATCAGCAGGCCGACCTCCTCCCGGGTCGTCGTCTCCGGGTCGAGCATGGCCACGATCTCGCCCTCGTAGATCACGGCGATCCGGTCGGACAGCGAGAAGATCTCGTCGAGCTCGGCCGACACCAGCAGCACGGCGTCGCCCTCGTCGCGAGAGGCGATCAGCTGCTCGTGGATGAACTCGATCGAGCCGACGTCGACGCCCCTGGTCGGCTGCGAGGCCACCACCAGCTTGTTGTCATGGCTCAGCTCGCGGGCGACGATCACCTTCTGCTTGTTGCCGCCGGACAGTGAGCCGACGGTCGTCTCGATGCTCGGGGTGCGCACGTCGAACCGCTCGACCAGCTCGGTTGCGTTGGCGTCGACCGCATCGAAGCGCCGGATCCCGGTGTTGGCGAAGGGGGGCCGGTGGTAGTCGGTGAGCACCATGTTGTCGGCGATCGAGTAGTTGCCGACCAGCCCGTCGCGCTCGCGGTCCTCCGGGATGTAGGCGACGCCGAGGTCTCGGACCCGGCGGGGATGCCCGGCGACGCGGTGGTCACCGATCGTGACCGAGCCGCCGACGATCGACCGGATCCCGGTGATCGCCTCGACCAGCTCCCGCTGGCCGTTGCCCTCGACCCCGGCAACGCCGACGATCTCACCGGAGCGAACCTGCAGGGTGGCGCCGTCGACGCTCATCTGCCGACGGTCGTCGCGGACCTGGAGTCCGTCGACGGCCAGGACGACCTCGCCCGGCTCCCTGGCCGACTTCTCGACCTGGAGCACCACGGACCGCCCGACCATCAGCTCGGCCAGCGACTCGGTGGTGGCGTCGGCCGTGTCGACGCTGCCGACCGACTTGCCCCGGCGGAGCACGGTGACCCGGTCGGTGACGGCCAGGACCTCCCGGAGCTTGTGGGTGATGAAGATGATGCCGACGCCTGATGAGGCCAGGTCGCGCATGATGCCGAGCAGCTCGTCGGTCTCCTGGGGGGTCAGCACCGCCGTCGGCTCGTCGAGGATCAGCAGCTCGGCGCCCCGGTAGAGGGCCTTGAGGATCTCGACCCGCTGCTGGATGCCGACCGGCAGGTCCTCGACGACGTCGCTCGGCTCGACGATCAGGCCGAAGCGCTGCGACAGCTCCCGCACCTCGTCCTCGGCCGCCCGCCGGTTGAGGAAGCCACCCCTGGTGGTCTCGGCCCCGAGCACGATGTTCTCGGCCACGGTCAACGGGGGCACGAGCTGGAAGTGCTGGTGGACCATGCCGATGCCACGGGCGATGGCCTGGCCAGGGCCATCGGCGGTCATCTCCTCGCCCCGCAGGAAGATCTGGCCCTCGTCCGGCTGGTAGATCCCGAAGATCATCTTCACCAGCGTCGACTTCCCCGCCCCGTTCTCGCCGAGCAGGCCGAGGATCTCACCGGGATGCACGACGAGGTCGACCCGGTCGTTCGCCACCACGCCGGGGAACCGCTTGGTCAGCCCCCTCGCCTCGATCAGGGGCGTTCCGGAGCTCTCGGTTGGGGTCACCGGTGCCTCCTCATCGGTGCTACTCCTTCTCGTACGGCTGGCCGATGGCGGCCGGCGGCCGGGTCCGCAGACCGGCGATGGCCAGCACCGCGATCGTGAACACGAACGGGATCATCCCGAAGAACTGGGGCGGGATGTCGAAGGCCTGGCGGAACTGGAGCTGGGCCTGGAGGGCGTTGAAGAAGCCGAACAGCACCGCCGCCGACAGCACGCCGAACGGCCGGTAGCGGCCGAAGATCATCACGGCCAGGGCGATGAAGCCCTTGCCGTTGGTCATCCCCCGGTTGAACACCGAGGCCGACTGCAGCAGGGCGAAGCCGGCCAGGCCGGCCAGCATGCCGGCGATGGCCAGGTTGCGGTAGCGGACGAAGTAGACCCGGACGCCGACGGTGTCGGCTGCGCTCGGATGCTCGCCGACCGCCCTGGTCCTCAGGCCCCACCGGGTCTGGAAGAGGGCGACGTGGACCACGACGACGGCGACGAGGGCGGCATAGGTCAGCGGGCCGTGTGAGAACAGCATCGAACCGATCAGCGGCAGCTCGTCGAGACCGGGGATCGGCCAGTTGGGCACCGAGGGCATGGTCCGACCCTGGACGTACAGGAAGCTCGTCACGCCGAGGCCGAAGATGTTGATGATCGTGCCGGCGATGATCTGGTCCATCTTGAGCGCCACTGCGGTCCAGGCCAGGAAGAGCCCGGCGACCGAGGCAGCGGCCATGCCCCCCATCACGCCGAGGATCAGGTTGCCGCTCGACGAGGCGACCATGAACCCGACGAAGGCGGCCAACAGCATCTGGCCCTCGATGCCGATGTTGATGATGCCGGAGCGCTCGCCGATGAGGCCGCAGAGGGCGGCGAGGATCAGCGGCGCGGCCTCCCTGATGGTCCGGGCGGCGACGGCCGTGGTCTGCTGGGAGTCCCACTGATAGGCGATGATCATCGCAACGGCGATCACGGCCAGTCCGGCCAGGATCCGGTAGTCGACACGGACCCGGCCGAGCAGTGACCGGGCACTGCCGGGGGCCGATGCCGGCGACGTCGGTGCTGGTGAGGTGGTCGTCATCAGGCGGCCCCCCATCCGGCGCCGAGGTCGATGGCCCGGTCGTCGTCACCGGTTCGGAGACGGACGATCCAGCGGACCACCGAAGGTGCGGCCACGAAGAACAGGACGAAGGCCTGGATCACGCTGATGATCTCCGGCGCCACGTCGGTCCGGGCCTGCATCAGCGTCGACCCGGCGTCCATGGCCCCGATGAGGACGGCAGCCGGGATCACCGCAAGGGCGTTGGTCCTGGCCAGCAGAGCGATCGTGATGCCGTCGAAGCCGAGGCCGGTGTTGAACCCCGGCTCGAAGCGCTCGTTGACGCCCAGGGTCTGGATGGCGCCGCCGAGGCCGGCCAGGAAGGCGCTGATGCCCATCGCCAGCACGGTGATGCGGGTGACGCTGATGCCGGCGTAGGTGGCGGCCTTCGGGTTGGCGCCGACGGTCAGCACCTCGAAGCCGAGCGTCGACCGGCTGACCAGCCACCAGATCACGACCGCGGCGGCCACGGCGACCAGGAAGCCGGTCGGCAGTCCTCCGACCTTCGGCAGGACGGCCGAGTCCTGGATCAGGGGGCTGCGGGCCAGGGCCCCGCCGTCCGGATCGTTCCAGGGCCCGTCGCGGCTGACCAGCCAGTCGGTCAGGTTGGCGGCGACGAAGTTGAGCATGATCGTGCTGATCACCTCGTGCGTCCCCCGGGTGGCTTTCAGCAGACCGGCCAGGGCGCCGAGGCCGGAGGCGACGATGCCGCCGACGAGGAGGGCCAGCGGGATGTGGATCGGGGCCGGCAGGCCGAACCGGAAGCCGACCCAGGCCGAGAACGACGCGCCGAGGAGCAGCTGGCCCTGGCCGCCGATGTTGAACAGGCCGGCCTTGAAGGCGAAGGCGACGGCCAGGCCACCCATGACCAGCGGGGTCGCCTTCTCCAGCGTCCGGCCGACGGCATCGGTGTCACCGAACGCGCCCTCGAGCATGCCGCCGTACGCCGTGAGCGGATTGTCACCGGAGACGAAGATCAGCAGTCCGCCGCTGACCAACCCGAGCACGACGGCGAGCACCGGCAGCAGCACCTGGCGCCAGGCAAGCCTCTCCACGCAACCCGCTCCTTCTCGTCGATGACGTTCTCGTCGGTCCTACTCGCGTCCGAACGTGAGAATCCGGTGCCCGACCATAGTGCGGGCACCGGATTCCCAAAAGCGTGTGGTGTCGCCAGTCCGTCAGGGCCGGCCGACGATCACGGCGTGTAGCCGGTCGACACCTCGCCGGACAGGACCATCGGGGTCAGCTCCTCGATCTGGTCCTGGATGTCCTGTGGGATGACGCTGGCGAAGTCGTGGTAGCTGGCCAGACCGACGTCGCCGATGAAGTTCCCGCTGGGGGCGTCACCGGCCTGCCAGGCGTTGACGATGTCGACGACGCCGGGGGTGATCAGCTTCATGGCGCTGGTCACCAGACACGGCTGGGCCTCGGGCACGGTCTCCCACTGGTCGGTGTCGACACCGATGCAGAAGGCCTCGCCACCCTCCTTGGCCACCTCGGCCAGGCCGCCGTTGCCCGTCTGCCCGCCGGCCGCGAAGACCACATCGGCCCCGTTGTCGAGGGCCTGGCGGGCCGTGTCGGCGCCCCAGGTCGGGTCGGTGAAGGCCACGTCGAGACCACCGGGGTGGTAGGTGGCGATGATGGTGGCGTCGGGGTTGGTGTAGGCCACCCCGCCGTCGAAGCCTTCCTTGAAGGCGACGACGGGCGGCACGAGGTCGGTACCGAGGACCTGGGCGACGGTGCCGGTCTCGGTGATCAGCCCGGCCAGCGCACCGGCGAGGAAGCCGGCCTGGTCCTCGGGGAAGATCAGACCGGCGACGTTGTCGACGGCCTCGCCCTGGAACTGGTCGACGCCGACGAAGTAGGTGTCGGGGTTGGCCGTCGCGGCCTCGAGGGTGGCCTCGCCGAGCGCGAACCCGACGGTCACGATGACGTCGTAGTTCTGGTCGACGAAGGTGCCGATGTTGGTGCCGTAGTCGACCGAGTCCTGGGTCTCGATGAAGTCGACGTGGGCGCCGGCGTCACCGAGCTGCTGCACGCCCTCCCAGGCGGACTGGTTGAAGCTCTTGTCGTCGATCGTGCCGACGTCGGTCACCAGACCGACACACAGCACGTCGTCCTCCTCACAGGGGACGTCGCCGTCGGCCATGGCGTCGTCCTCCTCCATGGCGTCGTCCTCTTCCATGGCGTCGTCCTCCTCCATGGCGTCGTCCTCTTCCATGGCGTCGTCTTCCGCCGCGTCGTCGGTCGACTCCGCGGTGTCATCGCTCGAGCCGGCCTCGGTGTCGTCATCATCGGAGCCGCAGGCCGCAGCCACGAGGCTGAGGGCCGCCAACAGGGCCAGCAGCCGCAACCACTTCGTTCGCATGGTGAATCTCTCCTCAATTGCAGGTGAACCGAAGCGAATCTACCTGGTCGACAACCCGCGCGGCGGCCACGACACCATTCCGTCACCGGCGTTCATATATCCATGATGATCCGAAACCCCGCATCGTCAGGCCTCGGACCGACGCCGGCAGCGACAAAAACGGCTCCGGCTAGGGTGTTGCGGTGAACATGGGTGCACCGGCGAGCGGGTCGGGCGAGGCGATCCTGCGCTCGGCCTGGCTGGCGCTGACGATCACGACGCTGGTCTTCTTCCTCGTCGTCGTCGACGTCTCGGCCGTCAACGTGGCCTTCCCGTCGATCGAGGACGACCTCGGCTCCTCCCGCTCGACGCTGAGCTGGATCATCTCGGCCTACAACATCGTGGTCGCCACCGGGCTGTTGCCCGCCGGCCGGCTGGCCGACAGCCTCGGCCGCAAGCGGATGTTCGTCCCCGGTGTTGCCATCTTCCTCGTCGGGTCGTTGGCCTGCGGGCTCGCCCCCGGCGTCGGCTGGCTGATCGCGGCCCGGGTCGTGCAGGCGGTCGGCGGCTCGATCATCTCGGCCACGGCGATCGCCGTCGTCCTCCCGGAGTTCCCGTTCGACCGCCGGGGGATGGTCATCGGGATCGCCGGGGCCACGGCGGCCCTCGGCGGCGTGGCCGGGCCGGCCCTCGGCTCGATTCTCATCGACGCCTTCGGCTGGCGCTCGATCTTCCTCATCAACGTGCCGGCCTGCCTGGCCATCCTGCTGCTCGCCCCCCGCCTGCTGCGCGAGTCGAAGGATCCAGCGGCCAGCGGCCGCATCGACCTGCTCGGCGCCCCGCTCGGCACGGTGGCCGTCGCCCTCATCATGTTCGGCGTCGTCCAGAGCGAGGCCTGGGGCCTGGCCGACCCCCGCTCGATCGCGCTCGTCGTCGTCGGCCTGGCCCTGCTCCCGGTCCTGATCTGGCGCTCGGCCCGCCACCCCGAGCCGCTGCTCGACCTCGACCTGTTCGCCATCCGCTCCTTCTCGAGCACCTCGGCCGGCGTCGCCGTCTATTCGCTCGCGTTCACGTCCGGCTTCCTCGTCAACTCGCTGCTGCTCCAGGACCTGTGGGACCAGTCGATCACGACCACCGGTCTCGCCCTCGTGTTCTCACCCGTCCTGGCCGCCGTCGGCTCGCCGATCGCCGGCTCGCTCGCCGACCGGATCGGTCATCGCTGGATCCTCGGCGTCGGCTCGGCCCTGTGCGGGCTGGCCAACATCGGCTACCTGCTGGCGCTCGACGACGAACCGGCGGTCTTCACCCGGTTCGTGCCCCTCAGCCTGATCGTCGGGGTCGGGATCGGCCTCAGCATCTCCAGCTGGTCGAGCGCCGGACTGGCCGACGTCGCCCCGGCCCGGTTCGGCGTGGCCAACGCCACGATCCGCACGGTCCAGCAGTGCGCCTTCGCCCTCGGGGTCTCGGTGGTCATCACCCTGCTCACCGTCGGCGGCGATCGCACCCCCCTCACCGGGTTCCGCTTCGCCTGGCTGTGGGTCGGCGGCTGCTACCTGGCCTCGGCGGTGCTGATCGTGCTCACCTTCCCAGCCGGCTCGAGCCGCGACCGGGCCGAGGCTGCGGCCGCCGGCCCGACCGGTGGTCGTCGCGGCGGTGGTCGATCGTGACCGGTCCGGACGGACGCGATCCGACACCGATCGAGGCCCTGTGCTTCGACGTGTTCGGCACGGTCGTCGACTGGCGCTCGTCGATCATCGAGGAGGGTCGGTCGCTCGGACGCCGGCTCGGGATCGACGCAGACTGGGTGGCCCTGGCCGACGCCTGGCGCGGCCTCTACCAGCCGTCGATGGAGCGGGTTCGCTCCGGCGAGATCCCGTGGAAGCCGCTCGACGAGCTGCACCGCGAGAGCCTCGACGTGCTCGTCGACCGGTTCGGGATCGAGCTGTCCGAGGCCGACCGGGTCGACTTCACCCGTGCGTGGCACCGGTTGCGCCCGTGGCCCGAGGTGGTGCCGGCCCTGGAGGACCTGGCCTCCCGCTACACCCTGGCCACGCTGTCGAACGCCAACATCGAGCTGGCCGGCAACATGGCCGCCAACGCCGGGCTGCCGTGGCACCACCTCCTCGGCGCCGAGGTCGCGCAGGCCTACAAGCCGCTGCCCGAGGCCTACCTGCGCTCGGCCGCGGCCATCGGTCTCCGGCCCGAGCAGTGCATGCTGGTGGCGGCCCACAACGACGACCTCCGCGCCGCCCGGGCCCTCGGCTTCGCCACCGCGTTCGTGGCCCGCCCGACCGAGTACGGGCCCGACCAGTCGAAGGACCTGGAGGCCGACGGCCCGTGGGACGTCGTGGCCGCCGACTTCGCCGAGCTGGCCCGGCTGCTGTAGCCACCGCCGGTCGGGGCCCGACCCCGGCATCGCTCCGGTCGCGATGGTGGCGGTCTCTCGCCGGAGGCGCGGCCAGCGCGGCCGGGCGTGGACCGAGGCCCCGCCGGTCGCCCGCCGGGCCCGGGGGCCGGCGCTAGAAGAGCCGGGGGAAGAAGGCCGGCGTCGCCTCCTTGTAGGCCTCGTACTCGGGCTCGCCGCCCCAGCGCTTGTCGGCCGACCGCTCCAGCATCGGCAGCCCGCTGATCCGGGTCAGCAGCAGGTAGACGAAGATCGGCGAGATCAGCGTCACGTACTGCCAGCCCCGCAGCACCGGCAGCGCCAGGATCGCAACGCCGAGCCAGATGATCACCTCGCCGACGTAGTTGGGGTGGCGGGAGCGGGACCACAGCCCGGTGGTGATGTAGCGGCCCTGGTTGGCCGGGTCGGCCCGGAACGCCGACTTCTGCCGGTCGGCGATCACCTCGGTGGCGAAGCCGATCGCCCACACGACGATGCCGATGACCCCGATCACGCCGAGCGACGAGCGCTCCTCGGTGGTGATGGCGGCCAGCGCCGCCCCGGCGGTGAACGTGATCCACAGGCCCTGGATCGTCCAGGTCATCAGGAACTGGGCCCAGTCGTGCTTCATCGTGTCGAACCGGCTGTCGCGGCCCGCGGCCCTGACCCGCTGGAACAGGAAGTAGCCGAGCCGCATCGCCCAGACCAGGATCATGAGGGTCAGGATGGCCGTGCGGGCGTCGCGCTCGGAGGCGAGGACGAAGCCGAGCACGGCGACCCCCTGGTAGGTCAGCGAGCCGGTGAGGTCGAAGAAGTGCTCGGTCCGGTTGAGGTACGACGGCACGTACACCGCCCACTGGACGGCGTAGGCCACGATCACGAGCAGCAGGAACAGCCCGATCCCGCCCACCGTCTGGCCGAGGTGGCTGCCGGCCAGGCCGATGAGCAGACCGACGACGAGGGCGGCCGCACCGCCGAGCAGCGACTGACTGGTCTTCATCCCATGCACCTCCACGGACCACGGCGGCCCGCCGGGAGGCACGCTACTACGGACGGCTTCCGCCTGGCCGAGCCGGACGGGAGCCGGCCGTCGACTCCACCCGCGGCCACGTCGCCGGCCCAGGACTCAGGCCGGTGCGGCGCGGGACCAGGCGTCGAACAGCTCGGCGTAGTGGCCGCCGGCGGCGATCAGATCGTCGTGGGACCCGAGCTCGACCAGCCGGCCGTCGAGCACGACGCCGACCCGGTCGCAGCGGGCTGCGGTCGACAGGCGATGGGCGATCACGATCACGGTCCTGGCCCGCATCAGGCTGTCCATCGCCCCCTCGACCAGGCTCTCGGTGCCGGGATCCACGCTGGAGGTGGCCTCGTCCAGGATCAGCACCGCCGGGTCGACCAGGGCCGCTCGGGCCAGCGAGACGATCTGGCGCTCCCCCGCCGAGAGCCGGCTCCCCCGCTCCTGGACCTCGGTGTCGAGCCCGTCGGCCAGGCCGTCGAAGATGCCGGTTGCCCCGATGCGGTCGACGGCGGCGGCCACCTCGTCGTCGGAGGCGGCGGGTCGGGCCAGGCGGATGTTGTCGCGGACCGTCCCGGCGAAGAGGTAGCCCTCCTGGGGGACCACGACGACCTGGCGCCGCAGCGACGTCAGCGACACCGACCGGACGTCGGTCCCGCCGATGCTCACCGAGCCATCGCTGACGTCGTAGAACCTGGCCACCAGCTTGGCCACGGTCGACTTGCCGGCCCCGGTCGGCCCGACCAGCGCCAGTCGCTCGCCCTCGGCGACCGTGAGGTCGACCCCGGCCAGGACCGGCGGGCCGTCGCCGTAGCGGAACCCGACCCCGTCGAGCTCGATCCGACCTGACCCGTTCAGCTCGACCGGCTCCGGCGCCTCGGTCACCTCGACCGGCTCGTCCATCAGCCCGAACACCTTGGCCAGCGAGGCGTTGGCCGACTGGACGAGGTTGAGCAACTGGCTGAGCTGCTGCACCGGGCCGAGCAGGCTCTGGAGGATGAGCACGAAGGCGGCGACCGTGCCGAGCGTCAGCCGATCGGTGGCCACCCACCAACCGCCGACGCCGAGGGTGATGGCGGTGGCCAGGGCACCGGCGGACTCGACGATCGGCAGGTACCAGGCGGCGACCCTGACCGAGTCCATGTGGGTCTCGTAGAGGCGGCGGTTGGTGGCGGCGAATCGGCCGGCCTCGATCTCCTCCCTGGCGAAGGCCTGCACGATCCGCACCCCGGAGATGCCCTCCTGCAGGCTGTGCAGGGTCGAGCCGACGCTGTCCCGCACGGCGAGGTAGGCCCGGTTCGAGTCGCGCTGGAACTTCACCGTGGCGGCGGCGACGATCGGGGCCACGATCAGGCACAGCAGGAGCAGCTCCAGGCTGAGGGCGGCGAGCACGATCGTCGACAGGATCAGCAGCAGCCCGGCCGACACGAACATCAGCAGCCCGAACTGCACCAGGTCCTGCAGCGAGTCGATGTCGGAGGTCATCCGGCTGACGACGACGCCGGAGTTCATCCGGTCGTAGAACGACAGCGACTGGGCTTGCAGACGGCGGAACGCCTGGTTGCGGAGGTCACGCAGGAAGCCCTCGCCGACGTTGGCCAGGTTGCGGATCGACAGTCGGTAGGTGGCGTAGGCACCGATAGCGGCCAGGACGTAGAGCACGACCGAGCGCCAGAGCTCACCCCGGTCGCCCTCCCGCAGGCCGAGGTCGATCGCCCGGCGGACCAGCAGCGGCCCGGCCAGGGTCAGCAGGGTCCAGGACACGAGCATCGTCGCGGCCAGGATCGTGCGGTTCCGGTAGGGCCGGAGCATGCCGGCGGTCCGGCGGAGGACCTCGCCGGTCCCCGGCAGGTCGGCCCGCTCCTCGGCGTCGACGCCGAGTGACATCCGCCAGCCCATCAGCCGCTGATCCCCTCGGGGGTGAGCGCCAGCACCCGGCGGTAGGTGGCGTTGGTCGCGATCAGTTCGTCGTGGGTGCCCTGGTCGACGACCCGGCCATCGTCGAGCAGGATCACTCGATCGGCCAGGGCGACGGTGGCCGGCCGATGGGCGATGACGATCGTCGTCCGGCGCTCCATCACGCCGGCGAGGGCGTCGGCGATCTCGTGCTCCTTGGCCGGGTCGACGGCGGAGGTCGCGTCGTCGAGGATCAGGACCCGGGGGTCGGCCAGGATCGCCCTGGCGATGGCCAGCCGCTGACGCTGCCCACCGGACAGGCCATATCCCCGCTGGCCGACCTCGGTCTCCCAGCCCCGGGGCAGCTCGTCGACGAAGTCGGCCCCGGCGGCGGCCGCGGCCACGCGGATGTCACCCATCGAGGCCTCGGGATCGACGAAGGCGATGTTGTCGGCGACGCTGGCGCTGAACAGGAAGGTCTCCTCGAACACCAGCCCGACCTGACGACGGAGGTGCTGGGGCCGCAGGTCGCGGACGTCGACACCGTCGACCAGGACCGCACCGTCGTCGACGTCGTAGAACCGGGGGATGAGGTTGGCCACCGTCGTCTTGCCCGAACCGGTCGGCCCGACCAGCGCGACCGACTCGCCAGGCTCGATCGTGAGGTCGAAGCCGTCCAGCACGGGCCGGCCCGCCTCGTAGGCGAACCCGACGCCTCGGAACTCGACGCGGCCGCGGGGCGGGCCGGGCGGCAGCTCGGTCGGCCGTCGGGGTTGTGTGATCACGGGGGCGGTGGCGAGCAGCTCGGCCACCCGGACCCCCGCGGCCGCCGAGCGCTGCCCGGTGGTGACGCCCATGCCGAGCGTTCGCAGCGGTTGGACGAGGAGGAGCACATAGGCGTTGAAGCTGACGAGCTGGCCGATCGTGAGCCGGCCGTCGAGGACGAGCGAGCCCCCGTAGGCCAGCACGATGATGAGACCGAGGTTGGGGGCGACCTCCATGGCCGGCAGGAACCGGGAGCGGATGGCGAGGGCCCGGAACCCGGCGTCGTGGACCCGATCGGCGGCCTGGCCGAGCCGATCGACCTGCAGCGGCTCGGCGCCGAAGCCCTTGATCACCCTGACCCCGCCGACCGCCTCCTCGACCACGGCCGCCAGGTCGGCCGAGCGCTGCTGGATCTCGGCGACGGTGGGGAAGAGCCGGGTCGAGAACGCCCGTCCGAGCAGGTAGACGAGGGGCAGGCCGACGAGGGCCAGGGCGGCCAGCACCGGCTCGATGACCAGCATGATGACGGCGACCGCGACCACGGTGATCACGCTGCCGATCAGCATCGGGACCATGCTGATGAAGTTCTGGAACTGCTGGAGGTCGGTGTTGGCCCGGCTCATCAGGTCGCCGGTGGTCTGGGCGTCGTGGAACGCGAAGTGGAGCCGTTGGATGTGGGCGAACAGCCGGTCCCGGAGCCGGGCCTCGATGGCCCTGGCGTTGCGGAACGCGATGTAGCGGCGCAGGCCGAGCGCGATGCCGGAGAAGACGCCGGCGGCGACGATGGCGGCGGCCCACGGCAACACGGCTCGCCAGCCCTCGTCGGACTCGGCTGCGTTCTCGATGCCACGGTCGATCCCGAGCTGCACGAGCAGCGGGATGGCGACGCGACCGGCGGCCCAACCGAGACCGACGACGATGCCGATGGCGAGACCCGCCTTCCGGGTCGCCATGGTCTGGATCAGCAGGCGCCAACCGGCCCCGCTGCCCGGCGTTGCACCGGCCGGTCGGCCGATGCTCCGCCGTCGTTCGTCGTCGTTCATGCTCGAGTCGAAGCTACCCCGGGGTCACAACCGGGGTCGATTCGATTCCGTCGGCCGACCACATTGACGGCGCAGATCGACTTCCCTATGGTCGGGTCGTCGCACGCCGACGGTGCCACCGGCCGCTTCTCCTCTCGGCCGTGGTCACCAGGCAGGTGAAAGCCGACCGGGACCGGAGACCGTGCTCCGTCGTCCCGGTCGACGGCGACCGGGGACGGTTCGCCACGAGGGAACGGGGGAACGGGGGAACGCATGGCAGGTGGATGGGACACAGCGGCCAGGGTCCGCCGGGAGGTGGCCGACGTCGTCGAGGGCTTGTCCCCGGAACAGCTCGGCGCCTCGACGCTCAGCGGGGACTGGAACCCCCGCCAGATCCTCGGCCATCTCGCCAGCTTCGTCGAGCTCGGCCTCGGCCAGTTCCTCGGGCAGATGGCTCGCCACCGCTTCGACTACGACCGGGCGGCGATGACGATCGCCGACCGGATGGCCGAGCGCCCGGTCGACGAGTTGCTCGCCCTGCTGCGGGACCGGGCCGACGAGAAGGCCTGGTTGCCGATGTTCCCGGAGGTCATGACGGTGACCGACGTCATCGTCCACACCCAGGACATCCGCCGCGGCGTCGGCCTCGACGGTCGCCCGGACGACGACGTGCTCCGCGACGCCCTCGACTTCATGGTCTCGAACCGGATGGCCAAGAACCTCGGCGGCCCGAAGGTCGACGGCCTGGCGCTCTCGGCCTCGGACCTCGACTGGTCGGCCGGTTCCGGGCCGGCGGTCGAGGGGCCGGGCGAGGCGCTGCTGCTGGCCCTCACCGGCCGGGACGTGCTCGACGAGCTGTCCGGCGAGGGCGTCCAGCGACTCCGGCCGTAGGCGAGCCGGCCGAGCGCGGCGGGCCGGCGGGGCCGGCGGGCTCAGCCGAGCACCTCGGTCCGCCAGCGCTCGACGGTGAGGCTCACCAGGGCCTCCTCGTGGCCAGGGAAGTTGTCGGCGTAGGCCGCGCCGGCCCGCTCCCCCAGGTAACGGCTGGCGATGTCGGTCAGGATCTCGTGGCGCTCCTCGTGGCTCAGCACCCGCAGCGAGACCGGGCCCTCGGCCGTCACGTAGCGGTAGGGGCGCCCCTCGTCCTGGATGCAGAGCGTCGCCCGGCCCGAGGCCCGGAGCAGGCCCGCCTTGGCCGAGGCGTCTGCCATCGCCACCTCGAAGCCGCCGTCGCCGCTGCGCCGGTACCAGACCGGGGCGCACAGCGGACCCTTGCCGTCGCGCTGGATGGCCAGCACCGCCACCCGCCGCTCGTCGAGGAAGTCGTCACGCTCGCCGTCGCTCATCGTTGCCATCAGCCGAACCTACTGCGCCCGGCCGGGCCGGGTCGATCGAGGCCGGATCGATCGGGGCCGGATCGATCGGGGCGAGGTCGACCAGGGCGGCCTCCACCGAGTTGGCGGCGAGACGGGCCAGGCCGTCGAGGTCGAGCCCGGCCATCGACCACGCCAGCTCGTACTCCCGCAGCAACGACGTCCGGAACATCGGCGGGTCGTCGGAGCCGAGGGTGACGGTGAGCCCGGCGTCGAGCATGGCCGGCAACGGGTGGGCGTCGACGCCAGGCACTGCGTCGAGGGCCAGGTTGGAGCCGGGGCACACGTCGCAGGCGATGCCGCGCTCGACGAGGAGCTCGACCACCTCGGGGTCCTGCATCACGCCGATCCCGTGCTGGATGCGAACGGCCCCGAACTCCTCGACGGCGAACCGGACCTCCCAGGCCGGGCCGTGCTCGCCGGCGTGGGCCACCGCCGGGATCCCGAGCGATCGGGCCCGGTCGTAGATCGGGCGGAAGTCGTCGGTGGTCCAGGTGTCGGCCGGACCGCCCATGCCGACGGCGAGCACGTGATCGAGCTCGCCGGCGAACACCACCTCCATCGCCTCGGCGCAGGCCACGGCCGGCAGGTGGGGCGAGACGTCGGGGATGAGACCCCAGCCGATGCCGGTCGCGGCCTCCGCCCGCCGGCAGCCGTCGACGATGCCATCGAGCAGCGGGGTCCACGCCTTGTGCTGCTCGACGATGTGGCCCGTGGCCGACACGTGGAACTCGACGTGGACGGCGCCCTGGTCGGCTGCCCGGGTGAGGTAGCGCTCGGCCACGATGGCGAAGTCCTCGGGCTGGCGCAGCAACCCGAGGACCGTGAAGTAGCGCTCGAGGAACATCGGGAAGCCGTCGAAGCGGTACCACGCCTCGACGCCGGCCACGTCGTCGGCCGGCGGGGCCACCCCGTGACGCTCGGCGAGGGTGAGCAGCGTCGGGGCGTCGACGGTTCCCTCAAGGTGGACGTGCAGCTCGGCCTTCGGCATGGCCCGCACGGCATCAAGCGGGAATGCCGGATCGAGCGGAAACGGCTCGTCCGGCGAGGACGGGATCGTGCGGTCGGCCACGGCTCGACGCTAGCGGCCACCCCGGGTCTCAGCTGGTGAAGCGCGCCCGCCACTCGGGTGGCTCGGCCGACCCCTCGGTGACCCAGTGCTCGATGCCCGAGACGATCGCGCCGCCGAGCACCCGATAGAAGCCGGCGCACCAGAACACGGTGTCGCCCTGATCGACCCGGACCTGGGCCGCCACCCGGTCGCCGTCGTCGACCGAACCGGCCCCGGCGTTCCAGACCGTCTCGACCACCTCGATCGTCCACCCCTCGGGGTAGGCCCGGTTCATGGCCAGGAAGTTCGGGCCGTCGAACCGCTCCCGGGTCTCGGTGAACTCGATGTGGATCGTCGGCGACAGCAGCTCGGCGGCGCCGTCCCAGTCTCGGGCCTGCATGCGCTCGAAGAACCCGCGCACCACGTCGGGCGGTGTCGTCATGGACCCGACGGTAGCTCGGCCGCTCAGCGTTGGGAGGCCGGGGCATCGGCGATCGCCGGAGCCGCCGACCGCTGGGCGAGGCGGGCCGCCGACGTCACGACGAGGTACACGCCGACGACCACCAGCGCGCCGCCGAGCACCTGCAACAGGCCCGGTCGCTCGTCGCGGAACAGGGCCCCGAAGGTCACGCCGAACACCGGGATCAGGTAGGCGCTGGCCGCGGCCTGGGTCGGGGTGGCCCGGGTGGCCACGGTGGCCAGCAGAGCGAAGGTGACGGCGTTGGCCGGCACGGCTGCGTAGAGCAGGGGCCACAGCAGCCCGGTCGACCAGTCGGTCTCCCCCGTCCCCTCGACCACGAGGGCGAAGGGAACGAGGACCATGGCCGACATGGCCAGCTGGACCCCGACCAGCATGACCGGGCTGACCCGGCTGAAGTCCTTCCACTTCATGTAGACGTTGCCGAATGCCCAGGCCAGGGCGGAGGCGGTGAGGGCCAGGATCCCGACCGTGGCGGCCGAGCCCGACATCGACGGGGCGGCCAGCACGACGGTGCCGGCGAAGCCGACGGTGAGACCGATGGCGCCGAGCCGGCTGATCGCCGTGCCGAGCAGCAGGAAGGTGAGGGCGGCGGTGAACAGCGGCATCGTGCTGGCCAGCAGCGAGGCCACCCCGGCCGGGACCTTGTCGACCCCGAACACCAGCAGCCCGCTCGACACCGTGGTGATGCTGAAGCCGACGGCGAAGATGTTGGCCAGATCGGCGGCCCGCGTCGGGAACCGCTCGCCCCTGGCCAGGGCCAGGGCGATGAGGACCGACGAGCCGATCACGGTCCGCATCCCGGCCAGCAGCAGCGGCGTGGTGTGGTCGAGGGCGAACTTGAGCACGGTGAAGTTGAGCCCGATGAGCATCGCCACCAGCACGATCACCCCCAGCACGAGCTGGGAGCTGAGCCCCCGGGGGGCTGCGGTCTGGGTCACCCAGCGGGCCACCTACTGGGTGCCAAGGTGACGCTCGAGCACCTCGGCGTAGCGGGCCTCGGCCTCGGCCTGGCGCCTGGGGAGGTGCGTCGTCGGGAAGAGGTCGTCGCAGGGGACGTAGTCGTCGAGGACCCGGCGGGCCACCTGGACCTTGTGGACCTCGGTCGGGCCGTCGGCCAAGCCCATGTGGAACGACTCGATGACCTCCTTGGCGAACGGCATCTCCCACGAGGCGCCGAGCGATCCGTGGATCTGCAGCGCCCGGGAGGCGACGTTGCGGTAGACGCCCGGCATCGCTGCCTTCACCGCCGAGATGTCGGCCCGGACGCGCTTGTAGTCCTGGTACTTGTCGATCCGCCAGGCGGTGCGCAACACGAGCAGGCGGAACATCTCCATCTCGATCCAGGAGTCGGCGATCATCTCCTGGACCATCTGCTTGCGGGACAGCAGCTCGCCCTGGGTCGTCCGGCTGATCGCCCGCTCGCACATCATGTCGAAGATGCGGCGGATCCGACCCGAGGTCCGCATGGCGTGATGGATGCGGCCGCCGCCGAGGCGGGTCTGGGACACCACGAAGCCGCCGCCCCGCTCGCCAAGCAGGTTCTCGGCCGGGACCCGGACGTCGTTGTAGCGGATGTAGGCGTGGCTCCCGGCGTCGGGATCGGACGGGTTCTGGTGACCGAGGCCGACGTTGCGGACGATCTCGACGCCGGGGGTGTCGGCCGGGACGAGGAACATCGACTGCTGCTGGTACGGCGGGTTGTCGGGCTCGGTGACCACCATGACGATCAGGAACGAGGCGTAGCGGGCGTTGGACGAGAACCACTTCTCGCCGTTGATGACCCACTCGTCGCCGTCCTGCACGGCGGTGGTGGTGAAGACCTTGGGGTCGGCCCCGCCCTGTGGCTCGGTCATCGAGTAGCACGACACGATCTCGTTGCGGAGCAGCGGCTCGAGGAACCGCTCCTTCTGCTCCGGGGTGCCGTAGTGGGCGAGGATCTCGGAGTTGCCCGAATCGGGGGCCTGACAGCCGAACACGGTCGGGGCCGATCGGGCCCGACCGAGGATCTCGTTCATCAGCGCCAGCTTGACCTGGCCGTAGCCCGGCCCGCCGAGCTCCGGGCCGAGATGGCAGCCCCACAGCCCCCGGGCCTGCACCTTCTCCTGGAGCGGAGGCAGGATCTCGTTGCGGATCGGGTCGGACAGGTCGTAGGGGTTGGCGACGATGAAGTCGAGCGGCTCGATCTCGTCGGTGACGAAGGCGTCGATCCAGTCGAGCTCGGTCTGGAACTCCTCGTCGGTCTCGAATTCCCAGGCCATTGGCCACCCCCTCGATCGGCTGTCGTTCCGATCGTAGGAGACGGCGGACGGACGGCCCAGCCGGCGGGGTCGGGCTACGCGGCGGCCAACCGAAGAGGCGACCGGTGCGGCGAGGCGATCAGGACAGCCGGATCGACCCCGAGCCCGGCCCCGACGATCCACCCCCGGTCGACGGCCCCCCGCATCGATGGCGCCGACCTGTCGAGGTGGCGGCGACCGCCGGGCTGCCGCCGGCGGTCGCCGACTCCGACGGGGCCGTGCACCGACACGTCGAGCGGTTGACCGGCGTGGCCGGCACGGTGACCGACGGCTCGACGACCGTGCTGGTGGTCACCGCGCTGCTCCCGCCGGCCGCCGTGCCGGCAGCCGGCGGGTCACTCACCTGAGGGAGCCCGGCCGACACGGATCCGGCGGCGCTCAACCGGTCGGGAGGCGCTGCATCGAGGGGCCGTTGGCGTCGGTGTCGCCCCAGTATTCGGGGAGGCGGAGGTAGCCGACCCGAGGCAGCTCGACGGCGCACGTCAGGCCCTGGTGCTCCTTGAGCCGTTGAATCGTGCGGATGTGGGCCAGTTGCTCGTAGAACACCATCCACAGCGAACCCTCCAGGGTGTAGCGGAGGTACCCCGGGCGATCGGGATCGGGGCCGGCGCCCCGGGCCAGCGTGGTGATCACGTACTCCCAAAAATAGGTGCCCCGGATGCTGGTGGTGTCGGCCCGGAGCTCGGAGATCGACCGCTCCGCCACCACCCGCTCCAACCAGCCGATCCCGACCTCCATCTTGTCGATGAGGTCGGGCACCGCCCAGTAGCGGTCCTCGTCGAGCACCCGGTCGTACTTCATCTCCGGGCCGAGGTGGTGGTCCTTCCAGACGATCGGCTCGGGCTCGTCGCCGTTCGGCCACAGGAGGTGGGCGCAGCGGCGGTGGGTGAACACGAGGGCGTCCCAGGCGATGTGCGAGACCTGGCGCCGGATCGACCACCACATCCACTCCCGGTCGGGGTGGTGGTCGTCGAGATCGAGCTCGGCATCGGTCAGCCCGTCTGTCTCGGCCGTGACCCAGTCGACCAGTCGCCGGTACGGCGGCATGGCGCCGCTGGTCGGGTCGCCGGGCATCTCGACGACGTCGGGATCGACGACGGCCACGTCAGCGCCCTTCCCCACCGGCGTCGGCCAGGCGACGGCGGACCTCGGGCAGCACCTCGCTGGCCAGGCGCTCGATGTTCGCGCCCATCCAGTCGGGGTCGACACCCGGCGGGAGGCCGGAGGAGGCGATGTCGGTGATGCCGAAGGTCGTGGCGAACGACACCAGCTCCTCGACGCACGCATCGGGCGTGCCCATGAAGGCGTGCTGAGGGATGCCGCCCGGCTCGGTCCAGCCGTAGTCGTCCGGGGTCGAGGCCATGAACCGGTTGTAGATCGACATCCGGAACCGCTCCGCAGTGCGGATCATCGGCCAATCCCGGTCGCGGTCGTCGCTGACGTAGAACGAGCGGATGATGCCGTAGCGGCGCTCGGCCGGGTCGTCGCCGGCCGCGGCCACCGCGGCCCGGTACGGCTCGACCACCTCCGCCGGCTTGCCCTGGGGCAACAGGTTGGTGCCGAAGCGGGCGGCCCGTTCGGCCCCGGCGGTGCTCATCGCCGCGATCCACAGCGGCGGCCCGCCCGGTTGGACCGGCTTCGGGTGCACGTCGATCCCCTCGAGGCGGTAACGCCTGCCGGCGAAGTCGAACGGCCCGTCACCCCAGGCCAGGCGCAGGATCTGGATGCCCTCCTCGGTCATCGAGACCCGGTTGCGCAGCGGCACCCCGAAGGCGGCGAACTCCTCGGGCACGTAGCCCATCCCGATACCGAGCTCCATCCGACCGTCGCTGAGCTGGTCGAGCACCGCCAGCTCCTCGGCCAGCCGGATCGGGTGGTAGAGCGGGAGAAGGGCGATGTCGGTCGAGATGCGTATCCGCTCGGTCCGAGCGGCGATGGCCCCGGCCAACGGTTGGAAGGCGGGGAGGTAGCCGTCGTCGCAGAAGTGGTGCTCGGTGAACCAGACGTGGTCGAACCCGAGTCGGTCGGCCAGCGCCGCCTGCTCGACGGTGGCGGCGTAGACGTCGGTGGTCGACAGGGGGCCGTCCGGGGTCCGGCGACAGTCGTACATCACGCCGAAGCGGAACGGGGGCGTCATCGCCCCGGTCTACCCCACCGGCCCGGGCGGCCGCCAGCGGCCGGGACACCCCGGCTCAGTACCCGGCGGCCGGCTCCGACAGCCCGAAGGGCACGCCCTGATCGTCGGCGCACATCGCGTGACGGCCCTCGTCGCCCTCGCCGACGAACTCGGCGGTGCCGCCGAGCTCGCTGACCCGGGCCATCGCCACGTCGAGGTCGGTGACCCGGAAGAACAACTCGGGGTTGGCGCCCTCCCGCCCGCCGCCCAGGCCGCCGTCGGGCAGCCGGTTCGACACGTGCATCCCGCCCTGGGACCCCGGGTCGCCGAACTCCCAGCCGAACAGGCGCCCGAAGAACGCCCGGGAGGCGTCGGCGTCGGGCGCCGGCAGCGTCCAGTAGAATAGCTCCCCCGGCTCGGTCGACGCCCGGGCCGGCTGGCGGTAGTCACGTCGGGGCACGGTCATGTTGAAGCGGACGCCCTGAGGGTCGACGCAGGCCGCCGACCAGCCCGAGTCGTAGCGGACCGGTTCCTCCGCCGTGCCGCCGAGCTCGCGCACCGTCGCCACCGCGGCCTCGATGTCGGCCACCTCGATCCAGACCTCGATGTCGGTCGAATGGTTCGAGGCCAGCCCCATCGGCGGGTAGACGTTGGCCACGTGGTAGCCGGAGTCGCCCTGCTGCAGGTCCCAGCCGAAGAGCTCCCGGAAGAACCGGCCCGAGCGCTCGACGTCGGGGCCGGGCACGGTGAAGTAGAACAGCGAGCCGGGATTCACCAGCTCGGCGTCGAGCGCCTGCCCGGCGATGGTACGAGGGGTCTCGTCGGTCATCAGGTCCTCCAGTTCGGTTTCCAGTCGTCGACGGAGTTGCTCGGCGAAGGCGGCCCGGGGCGTGGCCGGGTCATCGGGGCCGGCCAGGGCCGACAGCGGATCTCGGGGGTCCGGCCCGGTGCCGGGACGGGTGCTGTCAGACATCGTGGCCTCCGTGCCGGTCGTAGGCCTCCCGGAACGCCGACTTGGCCCGGGTGAGCAGGGCCTCGGTTGCGCCCAGCGTGCGGTCGAGGTGCTCGGCCACGTGCGCCACCGGCAGCGCATCGAGGTAGCGGAGGGTCAGCGCCGCCCGATACTGGGGGGCCAGGGCGGCGAGGACCTCCTCGGCCAGGTGGCGGTCGAGGACCTCGTCCCACCCATCGTCGGCCTGGCCGAGCTCGCCGGCGACGGCCTTGAGCCGCCGCTGCTCGCGCTCCTCGGCCCGCCAGTGGTCGACGAGCTTGTGGCGGGCGATCCCGATCAACCAGGCCACCGTGACCCGCTCGACCTTGCCGGCCCGGATCGACCGGACGGCGGCCAGGAACACCTCACCGGTCAGGTCCTCGGCCAGCAGCCGACCCCGGCACCGCCGCAGCAGGTAGCCGTGGACCTGGGGCAGGGCGTCGTCGTACAGCTCGAGGAGAGCCGCCGCGGCCTGGCCGGAGTCCGGCGACGCGAGCGCGTTCATACCCGTGTCATCGTCGCACACCGCCGAAACCCGACGCTGCCGTTCTCGACCCCCGCCGTCCCGCTGCCAGACTTCGGTGATGCACCGCGATCTCCCGATCGACCCGATCGACGACGAGACGATCCTCCGTGGCGTCATCGACCGGGCCACCACCCATCTGCTCGACCCACCCCGCGGCGCCGACCCGGTCATCGCCTACGCCTCGCCGGACGAACTGGCCGCCACCTTCGCCGGTACGGTCGGGCTGCCCATCGGGGCCGACGCCCGCGCCAACCCGGACGAGCGGCTCCTCGCTGCGGTCGACCAGGTCGTCGAGTGGTCGATGCACACGAGCCACCCGCGGTTCGTCAACCAGAACTTCGCCGGTGCCGACCCGATCTCGGTCGTCGGCGACTGGCTCGGCGCGGCCCTCAACACCACCGGCGCGACCTACGAGGTGGCGCCCGTGTTCACCCTGATGGAGAGCGCGGTCCTGGACAAGCTCGGTCGGCTCGCCGGCTACGTCGACCGGTCGGAGGCCCGGCTGCCGGCGCTGCCGCCCGGCGTGTTCTGCGCGGGCGGGTCGATGGGGACGCTGTTGGCCCTGCAACTCGCCCGGCATCGCCACCAGCCCGACATCGCCACGGTCGGATCCAACGGCGACCGACTGGTGCTCTTCGTGTCGGCCAGCGGCCACTACGCAGCCAGGAAGTCGGCGGCCGTACTGGGGATCGGGGCAGACGGAGTGGTCGAGGTCGCCACCGATCGCCACGGCCGGATGGTGCCCGAAGCGCTCGGTGACGCCATCGTCGAGGCGCGCCGGGCGGGCAACGTCCCGTTCGCAGTGATCGGTACGGCCGGGACCACCGTCACGGCCGCCTTCGACGACCTCGGTGCGCTGGCCGACATCTGCAGGCGCGAGGACCTCTGGCTCCACGTCGACGCCTGCTACGGCGGCTCCGCGCTCTTCTCAGCGGCCCAGGCCTGGCGCCTCGACGGCGTCGAGCGCTCGGACTCGGTGGTGTGGAACCTCCACAAGATGCTCGGCATGACCCAGCAGTGCACGGCCCTCCTGGTGAAGGATCCGACCCGGCTCGCGGCGTGCTTCGCCGCACGGGCCGACTACCTCTTCCAGCCGGACAAGCTCAACGGCGAGTACGACTCCGGTGACCGCACGTTCATGTGCGCCAGGCGCACCGACGTGTTGAAGCTGTGGCTCACCTGGAAGGCGCGGGGAGACGACGCCTTCGCGGCCCGCATCGACCATGCGGTGGCGATGGCGGAGCGGGCGCGACGAGGCATCGCCACGAGCGACGGGGCCTTCGTCCCGATCGTGCTCGGCGACTTCACCAACGTCGTCTTCGCCTGGGTCCCGCCCAAGCTGCGGGCGGCGGTGTCGGCCACCGGAGGGGGTCAGCTCGACGTGGCCGCGCTCGACGAGTCGGTTCGTTCGGAGCTCCACGGCTACCCGCCGCGGATCAAGGCCCGACTGCAGGAGGCGGGCACGGGGATGATCGGCTTCCAGCCCGTCGGCGGCCTCAACGCGTTCCGCCTGATCTGCATCAGCCCGACGCTCCAGCCGGACGACGTCGACGCCCTGCTGCGGGCGATCGACTCGTGCGGACTCGATGCGACGGATGCGCCGGCGCCGACCGGCCACTGAGCGGCGGGAGCCCGGTCAGGACCGGACCGTCTCGTTCCACGGGCCCGTGTCGTTGCGGGGTTCCCGGGGGAGGCCGAGGACCCGCTCGCCGACGATGTTGCGCTGGATCTCCGAGCTGCCCGAGTAGATGGTGCCCGGGCGGGCGCCCATGAACGTGGTGACCCAGGCCTGCGAGGAGAACGGGCTGCCGACGTCGTCGATCCCGACCCCGGTTGCGGCGTCCCGGCCGGACGGGGCCATGGCGTCGGGGCCGAGCAGGTCGAGCGCCAGCTCGGTCAGGGCCTGGTGGTACTCCGACCACAGCAGCTTGTTGAGCGACGACTCGGGGCCCTGGTGGTACCCGTTGAGGGCGTCGGTGACCATCCGCAGGCCCTGGTAGCGCATGATCTGGACCTTGCTCCAGCACCAGGTCAGGCGCTGGCGGATGATCGGATCGTGCAGCCGGCCCCGGTCACGGGCCACGGCGATCAGCCGCTTCAGCTCGTCGCCGTGGCGGATGCCGGTGATCGTGGCGTCGTCGCCCCGCTCGTAGGCCAGGAGCGTGTTGGCCACCGCCCAGCCGTTGTTGACCCCGCCGACCACGTGGCCCTTGGCCGTGCGGGCGTCGGTGAAGAACACCTCGTTGAAGTCGTGGTGGCCCGATGCGTTGACGATCGGGCGGACCTCGACGCCGGGCTGGTCGAGCGGGCACAGCAGGAACGAGATGCCGGCCTGCTTGCGGACCGCCACGTCGGTCCGGCACAGCACGAAGATCCAGTTGGCGTTGTGACCCTGCGAGGTCCAGATCTTCTGGCCGTTGATGATCCACTCGTCGCCGTCGAGGCCGGCCCGGGTGGCCAACGAGGCCAGGTCGGAGCCCGAGTTCGGCTCGGAGTAGCCCTGGCACCACACGTCGGTGCCGTCGAGGATCCGGGGCAGGAAGTGGCGCTGCTGCTCCTCGGTCCCCCACTCGATCAGGGTGTGGCCGAGCATCCCGATGGAGAAGATGTCGTTGTCGTTCCCGGTCGGCACCCCGGCGGTAGCGAACTCCTCGGCCAGGACCGTCCGCTCGAGCAACGACAGGCCGGCCCCGCCGTGCTCGGTCGGCCAGGCCACCGCCAGCAGCCCGTGCTCGGCCAGGACCGGCCGCCAACGGCCGATGAACGCCCGGCGCTCCTCGGGGCCGAGCGCGCCCATCCCCGACCAGCCGTCTGGCAGCTGCTCGCCCAGGAACTCACGGATCCGCCGGCGGAACGTCTCGGCCTGTTCGGTGTAGGTCGGGTCCATGCCGGGAGTCTCCCACCGCCGGCCGCGGCGGGCGAACCGTCAGCGGTTCTCGGCCACTGCGTCGACCGTGAGCGAGCCGGCGATCTCGAGCTGGACGGTCAGCGGCACCGCCTCGCCCTCGACCACCGGCTCATCGAGCCCGAGGCACATCACGTGCAGACCGTTCGGCTCGAACACCAGGTCGTGGCCCGGCTCGACCGACAGCTGCTCGTCCGAGGCCAGCGACATCGAGGCGACCCCGTCGACCGTGGTGGTCTGGTGGATCTCGATCTCGGCGCACCGAGGCGACGAGGCGGCGACGACCCGGTCGGCATCGGACCCGCCGTTCTCCACCCGCAGGTAGAAGGCGGCGACGTTGGTGATCGGCGGCGTCGGCCGGATCCAGGCGCCGGCCACCCGCACGCCGGTGGCCGAGGTCGGGAGCCCGGCCGGGGCGGCGCCGGTGGCCTCGCCACAGCCGGCCAGGGTCAGGCCGCCGGCCAGGCCGAGAGCGACGGCGAACCCGGCGATCGCCGCCGGGTCCCGCCTGGTCACGACAGCAGCGCGGCGATGTCGGCGGCGAGCGCCTCCGGCCCGACGTCGGACGACCAGATGACCCGGACCGACCCGTCCGGGCCGATGCCCATCAACGTGCCCGTGTGGTCGACCAGGTAGCTGCCGTCGGCCTCCGGCTCGTTGAGCTGGTAGAAGACGCCGTAGGCCGAGGCGGCCCGGTCGATGGCCTCGACGGGCCCGCTGGCCCCGCGGAAACCGGGGTCGAAGAAGCCGACGTACTCGCCGACCTTGGCTGCGTCGTCGCGGTCGGGGTCGACCGACACCATCACCAGGTTGGTGCGCTCGGCATCGCCGTCGTCGAGCAGCCCGACGGCGGCGGCGGCGTCGGCCATCGTGGTCGGGCACACGTCGGGGCAGTTCGTGTAGCCGAAGAAGACCAGCACCACCTCGCCGTCGAAGTCGGCCAGATCGACCGGGGTCCCGTCACCGTAGGCGAGCTCGGCCAGCGACGGGGCCGGCTCGTCGCCCTGCAGCACCGTGCCGGTGTAGAGGTGGGGGCGGAGGCTGGACACGACCGCCAGGGCCGCCACGACACCGACGGCGGCCACGGCCACCACGCCGAGGGCAACGGTGAACCGGCGACGGCCGGAGGGGCCGTCGTTGAACCGGCGACGGCCGGAGGGGCCGTCGTTGGCGTCGGGACCGGGGTCGCCGGAGCTCCGGGGCGGCATCAGGTCGGTCATCGGCTCAGGATACGCGACGAGCCCGATCTCCAGGGCTCGGCGGTCGAGGGTGAGGGGTCCGCTGCGGTCGGCGTCGTTGTGGTCATGGGTAGCAGAGGAAGAGGTGGGCCGCCTCGTAGGCCAGGGCGGTCGCCCCGTCGGCGTTGCGGATCTCGTCGGCCAGGATGCCGGCGTGGCGGACGAACTTCTCGTGGTCTGCCGCCAGCGTCTGGTACCGGTACTCGCCCCGGATGAGGCCGTTGCCGTCGACCAGGACCATCGCCCGGTCGAAGTCGATCGAGCCGTCGTCGGCCCGCTCGTACCAGCGTCGGAACCCGGCGGCGACGACGGTCCTCGTGGTGTCCTCGTCGGCACCGTACCAGCGCCAGTTGGTTCCGTCTGCTCCCGACTGCTCGGCCGCCGCGGCCAGCGCGCCCGGGTCGGCGACGCCGTCGAGGGCGATGGTGACGATCCGGAAGTCGGTGTCGCCGAGGTCGACCTCCTCGTCGATGCGCTCCTGCACGGTGGCCAGCGTCGTGAACATCTCGGCGCACTCGTCGCCGCAGTCGGTCGGGGCGAACGAGTAGAGCGTGACCGCACCGCGAGCGGTCTCGCTCGACACGAAGCTGCCGTCGTCGGCCGTGAGCCCGTAGCCGGGGGCGAGCCGGATGCGGGGCAGGACCTGGATCGGCTCGAACACGGCGAAGGCGACGCCGGACAGGGCGAGGGCGAAGAAGCCCGCAGCGAGGATCTTCAGCCACCGGGGGATGCGCAGTTCCTCGTCTGGGTCGACCCCGGGGGCGACCGGCGGGTCGGGTCGGTTGCTAGCCTCCGCCTGGTGAGCTGGCTCAAGTGGCTCGTCGGCTTCGCAGCCCTGGTCCTGATGGTCTACGCCTGCGCCCTCCCCGGGAACCTGCCCGTCGGTCAGGACGGCGAGGCCGGCCTGCCCGGCCTCTACACCGTGAACGGAACCGACCCCATCGGTGGGGAGTATTCCGGCACGCTGACGATCGTCGAGACCGACGACCCCCGCACCTTCGGCGTCCAGTGGCTGGTCACCGGCGCTCGCCAGGAGGGCACCGGACGACTCACCGGCGACGTCCTGACCGTGACCTGGACCGAGGTCGACAACGCCACCGGGCAGGGCACCGGCACCACCGAGTACCGGATCCGCGACGACGGCTCCATGACCGGCGTCTGGACCGCGGACGGGTTCGACGAGCCGGGCAGCGAAGAGGTCTTCCCCGATCAGTGAGCGGGACCGGCGGTGCCGGTCCTCGTCCTTCGTCATCCGTCGCTCCCTTCGAGCGTGAGCAGGTAGGCGATCACGGCGTCCAACTCGTCGGCGGAGAACCGGTCGCGGTAGATCGGCAGCATCTGCCCGGCCGGCCAACCGTCGACGACGTACTGGTCGGGCAGGAGGATCGACTGGCGCAGGTAGCCCTCGGCGTCGAGCCCATCGACCCGGGAGCCGGCCACCGAGGCGACGCCGTAGAGGGTGGGGCCGACGCCGTCGTCGCCCCGTTCGACCGAGTGGCAGACGTCGCAGCCCCCGGCCCGGCCGGCGAAGATGCGACGGCCCTCCTCGACCCCGGGGGCGGGCGGGCGATCGGTGAGGTCGACGACGAGCCGGCGGCCGGCCAGACCCTCGTACGTCCGATCGATCACCGCGACCGACCGCTCGTCGTTGGCGTCGCCGGCGACGACGACGTTGACCCGGGCTCGGACCGGATCGTCGGTCGGGAGGCCACCGTCGGCCCCGAGGTCGATGTCGGCGATGGTCGACCAGTGCCCGCCGGATGCGGGGCCGTCGACCACCTCGACCCGCTCCTGGCCCGCCGCGGTGAGGCGGACCTCGACCCGCTCGATCGGCCCGACGGCATCGGCGTCCGGGGTCGCGGCCAGCACCTGGCCGGGCCGGTGGTCGACGACGATCCGCATCGCGGCCTCGTCGGTCGACTGGCCGAAGGGCGCCCGGGTGGCCAGCGCCGCCCCGGCGACGGTGAGCAGCGCGACGACCCCGACCCCGAGCAGCGCCTCGCGCCGGGCCGGCGGGTGAACGGTGTCGAGCTCGGGGTGCTCGCCCGGATGGGCCAGGGCTCCGGACACCCGGTCGCCGGCCACCCAGTCCTGGGTCACCCGCCTGGCGTAGCGCGACGGTGGATGGGGTCGGCGCTCGCCGGCCAGGCGCTCGGCGGCCAGCGTGTTGCCGATGCCGTAGCGGCAGTCGGCCGGCGCACAACCGACCAGGCCCACATCGGTCGCCCCCCGATCGGCGAACGCCCGGAGCGCCGTCGGGGCCAGCGCCCCGGCGCAACGGACCGGGTGGATCACCGCATCGTCGGCTCCGCCACCTGCTGGGCCGAGCTGATCGAGGTGGCGGTCGCACACGATGGTCAGCGGTCGACCGGCGACCACCAGCGGCTCGGGCCCGGCGGCGTCGAGCATGCCGGGCAGGTCGATGGCGGCGAACGCACACGAGCCGAGGCACACCCCACAGCCGACGCAGCGCTCGGGATCGACCACGGCGAGCAGCCGCCCGACGACCGCCTCATCGGCCCGGCGGCCGCCGGTGGCGTCGGGGTCGCCGACGTGGTCATCGCCAGACGCAACGTCGACGTCGGCGCCGGTCGAGCGATCGACCATGCGGAGAGCGTCGTAGGGGCAGTCGGCCACGCAGAGCTCGCAGCCGGTGCAGGCGTCGTCGACGATCGTCACGACCTCGGGGTCACGCCGGCGAAGCAGCCGGGGCAACGCGATGACCACGGCGAGCGCCACCACCGCGGTCGCCACCGTCAGCCATCGCCACGACGACAGCAGGGGCGGCAGCAGGAACAGGACGAACGGGTCGAGCGGCACCCGGCCCGTCAGTACGCCGGGGTCGGCCGGCTCGAGCATCCCGAGCGGGAACGCCAGCGAGACCAGCAGCAGCGGCACCCCCATCAGCGCCATCCAGTGCGGAGGGGGCAGCCAGGCCTGCTTGGTCCGTCGCAGGTGTCGCCAGGCGAACCAGACGATGGCGGCCGTCAGCCCGAGATGGGCGAACCACAGGAACAGCAGGAAGCCGGAGCCGGAGCGACCGCCGACCACGCCGAGGTGCTCGGTGGCCAGGCCGACCCCCCACCCGGTCCGCCCGCTCAGGCCGATCACGATCTCGTTGAGGGCCTGCGCCCGCTGGTCCCACACCAGCCAGTAGCCGGTCACCCCGGCCAGCCAGACGAGGACGAGCGCAGCCACGCCGGTGGCCCAGCGCCAGCGCCGGAGCCGGCCGGTGAAGCGGCCGGCGGCGAAGACGCGCCAGGCGTGCACGATCGTGGTCACCACGAGGACGGCCGACGCGTAGCGATGCATGGCCCGCACCACCCGCTGGATGACGTGGTCCTCCATCGCCGCCACCGATCGGTAGGAGGCCTCGTGACCGAACTCGAAGAACAGCGTGATGTACAGCCCGCTGACCACCACGACGCCGAGCAGGAACAGGCTGATCGTGCCGGCGTGGGGCAGCGGGTTGAGGCGGGCCGAGCCGACGAGGCGACGGATCGGGCGCTCGGCCCACGCCGTTGCGTGGTCGACCGCCCGGAGGGTCCTCGGCAACCGGTGATCGGCCCCGCCGACGAGCCCGAGGCCGTCGATGGACTCGGACCCGGGCGAGTGTCGGTCGGACGCCGCAGTCACCTCACCAGGGCACGAACTCGGTGCCGGGTGAGTTGAGGTTCATGTTCCAGATCTGGTCGACCAGCTGGGGGCCGTAGGCGATGACCAGGAGGGCCCCGGCGGCGAGCAGCCACGGCTTGAACCGATCGAGCCAGAGCGGGGTCAGCTGGGGGCTGCGGATCGACTCGGCGATCGGCACCTCGGGCACGTCGCCCGCCGGGATCTTCTTGCCCCGGACGGTCATGATCATGATGGCGGCGTACATCAGCACCGAGATCAGCAGGATCCCGCCGCCGATCGACGTCCTCAGCAGGTGGCCCTCCCACTCCTCCGGCACGTAGGTGGCGTCACCGAGCGGGGTCCGCCGGGGGGCGCCCAGCAGGCCGAGCACGTGCATGGCGTTGGAGAAGATGATCATGCCGACGAACCACACCCAGGCCTGGGCGACGGCGAGTCCGGGTCGCCACAGGGCGCGGCCGCTCAGGTGGGGCACCATCCAGTAGGTGATGCCGATGAACGACAACGTCACCGCCGAGGCCACCGTCAGGTGGAAGTGACCCGGCACCCAGGCGGTGTTGTGGATCACCAGGTTCAGGTTGTACGACGCGTTGGTCAACCCGCCGATGCCGCCGAACACGAAGAGGATGGCGGCCAGCAGCTGGGCTGCGACCGACGGATCGAGCCACGGCAGCTGACGGATCCAGCCGACCAGACCCGTGCCACCACGGCGCTTGGCCGCGTACTCGAGTGACGCGATCACGGTGAAGGCCGTGATCATCGACGGGAAGAACACCGAGTAGGTCAGCCCGGCGTGGATCCACTTCCAGGTCTGGGGCACCCCCGGGTCGACGAACTGGTGGTGGAAGCCGACCGGCACCGACACGATCAGGAACATCCAGAAGGCGAGCCGGGCCAGCGAGTCGCTGAACAGCTTGCCCCCAGCCTGCCTCGGCAGCATCCCGTACCAGGAGACGTAGGCCGGCAGCAGCCAGAAGTAGACCAACGGGTGCCCCGTGAACCAGAAGTAGGTGCGGGCCAGGGTCGGGTCGGTGCCGTCGATCAGGCCGAACGACCACGGCAGGAGCATGGTCAGGATCAGCACGGCGACGCCGAGCGTGGCGATCTGCCACATGGCGGCGTTGATGATGCCGCCGAGGGCGACGAACGGCGAGCGGACGCCCGGGTTGTCCTTGCGCCACGCCCCCAGCGTCAGGTAGAAGCCGAGGCCCTCGATCCAGCTGCCGACGACCACGAGCGTCAGCCCGAGGTAGAAGGCCCAGTTGGCCTTGAGCGGGGGGTAGAAGGTGTAGAGCACGCTGGCCGAGTTGGTCAGGATCGGGATGGCGGTGACCACCAGGCCGATCGTCATCACCCAGAACCCGACCTTGTTGATCATCGGGTGGCTCAGCGGCCGGCCGAGACCCTTCATCGTGGTCAGGTTGGTGAAGCCGACGATGAAGAACGTCGTCCAGACCAGCGCGTTGAGCACGCCGTGCAGCGTGAGTCCCTGGTAGTAGCTCTGGATGACCGGCTCGAGGTAGGGGTAGAGGTCGAGCCCGGAGAACTGGAAGGCCTGGAGCGGGCCCATCAACGACCCGACAATCAGGGCGGCGATGGCGATGCCGATGTGGGCCCCGATGAACGTCTTCTCGGAGTCGGTCAGCTCGTAGGCGCTGCCTGGCCCCCCGACGTAGGCGCCGCTCGGTGCCGTCGGGTCCGCGGTGCCGCTCGGCGTCGGCTCGGCGGTGCCGCCCGGCTCCTCGACGATCGTCATGATGAGGCCTCCTCGTCGTCGGCGGTGTCATCGTCGGCGGTGTCAGCGGCGCCGTCGTCGGCGGCCGCCGTGGCCGGCACCACGTTGACGACGCCGAACATCGTGGCGTGCCCCGAACCGCAGTACTCGTGGCAGATGTAGGGGAACTCGCCGACCTCGTCGAAGGTGTAGGTCAGCTTCGAGACCTGGCCGGGCACCACCTGCATGTTGACGTTGGTGTCGGTGATCTTGAACCCGTGCTGCAGATCGGGGCTGGTGACGAAGATGTCGACCGTGGCCCCGACGGGGATCTCGAGCTCCCGTGGCTCGAACACCCAGGTCTTGGCCACGACGTAGGCCTCGAAGTGGTCCTCGGAGATCTGCCGGAGGCCGGGCTCGGCCCAGGTACCGGAGTCGAACGCCGACCTCGGGTCGATCTCGGCGTCGACGCCGCTGACCTGGAACCCGAGGGCGAAGCCGGCGACGCTGACCGTGACGAAGAAGGCGACCAGCATGACGATCGAGAGGATCATCCAGTTCTTCTCGAACGGGTCGATGCCCATCGTCAGCTGCTCGTCGCCGGGGTCGTCCGGTGCCGCCGCCCCCGGCGGTGATGCGGTGTCGGTCACGTGGTGACCCCCCGGCTGATGAGGATCACGTAGACCGAGGCCCACAGCAGGATCAGCGTCAGCACGAACATGGCCAACAGGAACACGGTCCCCACCGGCTTGAAGTGCTCCTCCTCGGTCGCCGATCCCTGCGGTGACCCGGTCCCCGGTGGGGAGCCCGGCTGGCTCATGATGGCTCGCTCCTCAGTACGTTGCCGACGGGTGGTTGTCGCCGAATCGAGCTGCCCGCGTCCGGACAGGGTCGACCTGAGCTTGGCCCGAGTCTTGTCGGGCCGCAGTCGCCGACCTAGGGACCAAGGTCCCTATCCCCCTCCGGAGCCCGGTGCCTACGTTGAGGCCCGCATGCTGCCCGAGTTCCACCCACGCACCGTACGGCCAGCGGCCAAACCGATCTGGCGCATGACGCTGACGTCCGCTGTGCTCGTCGTGTGGGCGCTGCTGCTCGTGACCATCGGCCCTGCGGCCACCACCGTCGCCAGCGGCGCGACCGACGACGAGGGTGAGACCGGGACCACCAGCGAGGAACCGGCGGAGGCCGACCCCGAGGCCGAGGCCGCAGCCGAGGAGCTCCGCGAGGGCCAGGCGCTCTACTCCCAGATCTGCTCGTCGTGCCACCAGCCGGGCGGCACCGGCCTGAGCGGCCAGTTCCCACCGCTGCTCGACAACCCCAACGTCGACGACTCGGCCTACGTGGCCGAGGTGATCGAGAACGGTCTCCAGGGTGAGATCACCGTGCTCGGCGAGACCTACGACGGGGTCATGCCGTCGTTCTCGACGCTCACCGACACCGAGGTCGAGGCGATCACCGCCTACCTGCAGAACGACTTCGTCGCCCCGCCACCGGACGGTGAGGCCGCCATCGGCCCGACCGGTCCGGTTGCCGGCACCGAGTTGCCGGCGCTGACCAACATGGGCAGCTTCGTCGCCTTCGCCCTGGCCGCGGCGGTGATCGGGCTCGTGCTCGCCCCCCGGCTGCTGAGCACCAACGACCGCCTCTCGGTCCCGTGGCTCGACGCCTGGCTCAAGACGGCCGCCATCGTCATCGCCGTGTTCCTGCTCACGATCTGGATCCCCAACTGGGCGCTCCAGCAGGGCGCCGTCGGGCGACTCAGCCGCTTCGGCCAGGACCTGATCGGCACCGGCCTCTGGACGCTCGGCGTCGCCATCCTCCTGGGCGGGCTCTGGTACGCCCACCGCGAGTCGAGGGTCTGAGCCCGTGGGGTCCCGGCCGTGACGCTCGAGTTCTACGACGAGAACATCCCGTGCCTGGCCGCCTGCCCGGTCCACACCAACGCCGGGATGTACGTGGCCGCCATCGCCGACGGTGAGGACGAGCTGGCCTACCTGACCGCCCGGCTGCCGAACCCGTTCGCCTCGGTCTGTGGCCGGGTGTGCGCCGCCCCCTGCGAGGACGCCTGTCGGCGGGGCAAGATCGACCGCCCGATCGCCATCCGGGCCCTCAAGCGGTTCGTCACCGAGCAGTACGGGCCCGAGACCGGCGACCGGTCGGTGGCCGAGAAGGTGGCGGCCCCGCCGGTCACCGAGCGCAGCGAGAGCATCGGCATCGTCGGTGGCGGACCCGCCGGCATGGCCTGCGCCCACGACCTGCGGCGGCTCGGCTACCGGGTCACGGTCTACGAGGCCACCGACAAGCTGGGCGGGGCCATGTGGCTCGGCATCCCCGAGTACCGGCTCGACCGCGACGTCCTCAACGCCGACCTCGACGCCATCGTCGAGCTCGGCGTCGACGTGCAGTACGAGACCCGGCTCGGAACCGACGTCACCCTCGACCAGCTCCGGGAGCGGCACGACGCCGTGTTCCTCGGGATCGGCGCCACCCTCGGCCGGGGCCTCGACCTCCCCGGGGCCGACGCCGACGGGGTCTTCAAGGCCATCGAGTTCCTGATCAACATGAACCGGGGCTTCGAGGTCGAGATCGGCAAGCGGGTGCTGGTGATCGGTGGCGGCGACGTGGCCATGGACGCGGCCCGAACCGCCCTGCGGGCGGCCGACTATGCCGCCGCCCGGGAGGATCTCACCGCCCCGGAGGGCGAGCGGCCGGCCGTCAGCGACGCCCTCGACGCAGCCAGGACCGCCCGCCGGGCCGGGGCCGAGCACATCACGATCATGTCGCTCGAGGCCCGCCACGAGATGCCGGCCCACGACTTCGAGATCGAAGAGGCCGAGCACGAGGGCATCGAGTTCGTGCACCGCCGCGGCCCCCGATTCATCACCACGACCGACGGCAGGGTGGCCGGCATCGAGACCGTCGGCGTCCGCTCGGTGTTCGACGACGACGGTCGGTTCGCCCCCGACTTCGACGAGGATGACGTCCGCTTTCTCGAAGCCGACACGATCATCCTCGCCATCGGCCAGGCGATCGACCTCGATTCGCTCGGGCCGAACGGGCCCGAGGTCAGCCCCCGCCGAACCATCGAGATCGACTGGGACACCGGCGCCACCTCGATGGCCGACGTGTGGTCGGGCGGCGACGCGGCCAAGGGACCACGGACCCTGATCGACGCCGTGGCCGACGGCCGCCGCTCGGCCGCGGCGATCCACCGCTCGTTCGGCGGCACCCTGCCCGAGGACGAGCCGGGCCACATGGTCGAGCTGCGCCAGTTCCATCGCCTCGAGGACCTGTACGACCGCCAGGGCCGGGTCGATGTGCCCACCCTCGACACCGGCCGCCGGATGGGCCTGGCCGAGGTCGAGCTCGGCTTCACCCCCGAGCAGGCGCGGTGTGAGGCGGCCCGCTGCCTCCGCTGCTTCGCCAACATCCTGCTCGACACGGAGAAGTGCGTGCTCTGCGCGCTGTGCGCCGACGTCTGCCCGGTCAACGTCATCTCCCTCGTCCCCTCCGAGGAGATCGAGCCGACGGCGGCCGGGGGCACGGCCCTGCTGTTGGACGAGGAGGCCTGCATCCGCTGCGGGCTGTGTATCGAGCGTTGCCCGCCCGACGCCCTGTCGATGGGGGTCTGGACCGGACAGGGAGTTCCAACATGACGATCATCGATCGCGACACGACGGCTCCGACCGACGACGGCGACGTCGCCGCTCCCGGCGGCGACGGACCGGTGGCCAGGCTGCGAGAGACCCCCGTCGGGAGGTCGATCTGGCGGACGCCACCGAAGGCGACGCCTCGCGACACCGCCGCCGGGCACTGGTCGAGCTTCCTGCTGCACATCTACCCGGTCAAGGTCAGGCGGGCCGAGCTCGGATTCAAGTACTCGTGGTACCTGGGCGTGATCTCGACCGTGCTGTTCGGGTCGTTGGTGCTGTCGGGTGTCTACCTCATGTTCTTCTACGTGCCCTCCCCCGTCTCGGCCTACGGCAACATCCAGACGATCCAGACCGAGGTGGCGTTCGGCCAGTACATCCGCAACGTCCACCGCTGGTCGGCCCACCTGATGGTGCTGGCGGTTGCCGGCCACATGGCCAAGGTCTTCTACCGGGGTGCCTACAAGCCGCCCCGGCAGTTCAACTGGGTGATCGGCGTGTTCCTGCTGATCATCACGCTGCTGATGTCGTTCACCGGGTACCTGCTGCCGTGGGACCAGCTGGCCTTCTGGGCGGTCACCGTCGGCACCGAGATGGCCGGCTACTCGCCCTTCATCGGCCCCGAGGTGCAGGGGATCCTGATGGGCGGCGAGGTCGTCGGGTCCTCGACGCTGCTCCGGTTCTACGTGCTGCACGTCGCCGTCCTGCCGACCACGCTGATCTTCGTCCTGATGATCCACCTCTGGCGGTGGCGCAAGGACTCGATGCTCGAGCTCGATCGGGAGGAGCCCGCCCGTGTCTGATCGAACTGCGTCCGATCGAACTGACAACGCCAACCAGCTGCTGCCCGGCGGGGAGACGGCGGTCCGGCTGACGTCGAAGCCCGAGGTGGTCGAGGGCAAGCGGGTCCTCGGCATCGTGGCCGGCAAGCCGGTCGCCGGCGAGCGAAAGGAGCCGGCCGACGACGACCTGGCCTTCGTCTGGCCCCACCTCCTCGTCCGCCACGGCGTCGCCGCCCTGGCGGTGATGCTCCTGGTGATGGTGATCTCGGTCTTCTTCGACGCACCGCTTCGCGACATCGCCAACCCGACGATCACCCCGAACCCGGAGAAGGCGCCCTGGTACTTCGCCGCCCTCCAGGAGCTGCTGGCCCACTTCCATCCGCTGGTCGCCGGCGTGCTGATCCCGGGGGCGATCGTCATCGGCCTGATCGCCCTGCCCTACATCGACTCGAGCAACTACATCCAGACCCGGCACCGCCGGGTGGCGGTGCTGACCTTCACCGCGTTCCTGGTCATCTTCATCGTCCTCACCCTGATCGGCTTCATGTTCCGAGGCCCGAACTGGGGCTGGGTCTGGCCATGGCAGGAGTGGCACGGTGAGCTGTAGGCACCCCCACCACCGCCACGAGAGCTGGCGGACCACACCGTCGATCGGAGGCTCCGCATGACGGGAACACGAGGCGCCCTCATGAAGCGGCGGCAGTTCCTGACCCGGCTCTGGCAGGCCGGCGGCGCCCTCGTGGCCGCCGCCGGGGCCTGGACCACGTGGGACCTGCTCAGGCCGCTACCGACCACCGGCTTCGGCGGCCTGGTCCGCTCCGTCGCCCCGGAGGCCGTGCCGGAGACGGGGGTGATCGAGGTCTCGGCCGCCCGCTCGTACCTGACCAGGATCAACGGCGAGATCGTCGCCCTCTCCGAGAAGTGCACCCACCTCGGCTGCCGGGTCCCCTACTGCGAGTCGTCCGGCCAGTTCGAGTGCCCGTGCCACGGCTCGGTGTTCAACCGGGCCGGCGACTACATCGCCGGCCCGTCCCCCCGTGGCCTGGATACCTATCCGACGGAGCTCGGCGAGGACGGCCTGCTCTACATCAACACCGGCGAGCGGACCGACGGCGGTCAGCCGGGCAGCCTCCAGATCGACGAGCCGGCAACGGGTCCGGCCTGCGCCACCGAGGGAGGCCACAGCTGATGGCGCCGAGGTACGAGGTCGACGAGGAGCTGGAGGAGTCGACCAACCGGGTGATGCTGATCGGGGCTGCCCTGATGATCGGCATGGCCCTGGTCTTCCCGCTGTACCGCTGGCTCGAGCCCGCCACCCGCGAGGAGGCCCGCGAAGAGCAGCTGGCGTCGCTGGCCGAGAAGGGCGAGGACATCTGGTCCTTCAACTGCGCCTCGTGCCACGGCCTGAACGGCGAGGGCGGCATCGGCCCGGCCCTCAACTCCAAGCAGTTCCTGCAGGCGTCGACCGACCAGCAGACCGAGCTGCTGGTCGCGGTCGGCGTGCCCGGCTCGCAGATGGGGGCCTACTCGCTCGACTACGGCGGCCCGATGACCACCGAGCAGATCCGAGCGGTCGCCGTGTACATCCGGTCGTGGGAGGCCGACGCCCCCGATCGACCGGAGTGGCGCGACTTCCCGCTGACCAACGACTAGCTCGGGCCGGTCGGCGTCCGGCCGGCCGATCGATCTACAGGCCGAAGCCGTACCGACCCACGACGGTCGCCGGCTGCGGGTTCGGCGGCTCGCCCTCGGCGCAGCGCTCCCCGATCCCCTCCTGGAACCGGGCGAAGGCCTGGCTCTCGAGCAGCGGGTTCGCCTCGGCGCCGGCTGCGACATCAGCGATGTGCACGAAGGTGCCGTCGTCGAGCCGGAAGGTCACGTAGCGCAGCCCGTCCGGCCTGGTCTCGGCCAACTCGGCGAAGACCTTCTCCACCAGGTCCTGGTTCTCGTCGGCCCGATCGGGGCCGGGGCGGTAGCGGACGACGGTGTAGCTCATGGATGCTCCTTGCGGTGTCGGCGTCAGGGCTGGTGATCATCGGCGCCGGGGTCACCGCCCGGTGCGGCGATGGCCAGGCGACCGAGGAGGTGGGTCCAGCCCTCGGCGTGAGCGTCGGCCGGGCCGAACGGGAGCCCGTCGTGACGGAGCTCGACCGTGGTCGTGCCGTCGTCCTCGGCGGCGAGGGAGATGGTCACGGTGGTCGAGCCATCGGGCACGTGCTCGCTGCCGTCCCAGCCGAACGTGAACACGACCCGGTCGGGCCGGACGACCTCCCGGTAGTGCCCCGAGGCGATGTCGCGTCCGTTGGCGTTCATCCAGAACCGACCCCCGGGCCGGGGGTCGATGTCGATCGCCGTGCCCATCCACCGCAGGACCTTCTCGGGGTCGACGAGAAAGTCGAACACGGTCTCGGGCGGGGCGGCGACGTGCCGGGTCAGGATCAGGGGCTCGTCCGACGGGACCGGTCCCGGGGTCGGCCTGGTGTCGTGATCGGTCATCGCTTCCTCCGGTTCTGCTTCTCGTTCCACTCGTCGCGACCGGCCTCGACGGCCAGCTCCGACAGCGCCGCACCCCAGAACTCGGCCATCCACTGCGCCAGCTCGCCGAGCCCCTCGGGACGGGCCCGATAGAACCGCCTGGTCCCCTCGGACCTCACGACGACCAGCTCGGCGTCGGCGAGGACCCGCAGGTGCTGGCTGATGGCCGGCCGGCTGACGTCGAAGTGCTCGGCGATCTCCGAAACCGTGCGCTCGTCGTCCTTGACGAGCTGCAGGATCCGTCGTCTGGTCGGTTCGGAGAGGGCTCGGGCGGTTGCATCCATGCGTTCTCGCTTTCCTGCCGGTCACCCTAGACGACTTCGTAAGTGATTGCTAACGTAAGCGACTCTTAACGTAAGAGCAGCCTTACCTATCGCCCGGACCACGACGGCCGGCCGACGAGACGAGGAGCAGTGTGATGACCGACGAGACGACCACCGAGATGCTGGCGGCGATGGCCGCCGTCAACGACAACGCCGCCCGCCTGATCGGCGAGATCACCGCAGACCAGTGGGACGACAAGACGCCGTGCACCGAGTGGAACGTGCGCGACCTGGTGAACCACATGGTCGGCACGACCCGGTTCTTCGCCGCCAGCGCCGGGCGGACCGCTCCCCCGGCCCCGGCCGACGGCGACCAGCTCGGCGACGACCCGGTCGCCACGTTCCGTGCGGTGGCCGAGACGACGATGGCCGCCTGGAACGCCCCCGGTGCGGTCGAGGGCTCCGTCGAGGTGCCCGGTGAGATGCCCGCCGTCGCCGCGCTCGGTATCAACCTGCTCGACACGGGCACCCACTGCTGGGACCTGGCCAGGGCCATCGGCGCCGACGACGGGCTGACCGCCGAGCAGACCCAGCTCATCGATGCCTGCAGCCGCCAGACCGTGAACGACGAGGTGCGCAGCTCCGCCGGCTTCGGCGAGAACCTCGACGACGGGAGCGCCGAGGGCTTCACCGCCACGCTGGCCTTCCTCGGCCGCCGGGCCTGAAGCTCAGCCACGCCCCCGGTGTCCGGGCACGTGTCGGAGTAGGCCTACCGGCCGTTGGTTGACCAGTGCCAGGGCTCGGATGGCAGGTTGTAGAGCCCGTAGCGCTCGGCGTTGGCGAAGAGCCAGTTCCACGCCGCCCCTGAGCGGCTGGAGATGATCCGACCGTTGTAGGTGAAGTCGATGGCCCGCCCCTGCTCGTGCATCGAGCGACCGGGGCGGGCCGTGGGCGGACGGCACTGGCTCGACGGCATCTCGTAGATGGCGTAGTTGGACGTGCCGCAGTTGTTGCGGCGGACGGCGATCTGCTGCGCCGGATCCCGGTAGCCGCCTCCGGCCAGGACCACCCCGTCGGCGGCGGCGTCGACCAGCAGCTGGCGCACGTCGTCGACGATGCTCTCGTGGACCATGATCCCGTTGCCGGCCGACACGATCTCGCCGTCGGAGACCGGGATCGGAGCCGTGTTGCCGGACGACGACGGCTGGGGGGCCGCAGCGAGCCGGCGGACCAGCTCCTCGTTGATGTCGACCACGTCGAGGCCGGCGTCGACCTCGGCCCCGAGCTGGGCCAGGGCCGCCCGCTCGGACAGCAGGTGGTCGATCCGGGACTCGGCCGAGGCGGCGAGGTCACCGTAGGCCAACCGGTCGTCCTCGAGCTCGGCCAATTGCTCCTCACCCTCGGCCCTCGACCGGTCGGCCTCCCGGATGGCGGCCTCGGCCTCCCGCCGGCTGGCCAGCAGGTCCTCCCTGACCGACGACAGCAGGTTGGCGTAGTCGATGTCGGACTGGGTGGCCTTGGCCAGGAGGGTGGCCATCCGCATGGCCCGACCGGGATCGGTTCCGACGAGCACCGCCTCGTCGACCGACTCGCCCTTGAACGACCGGATGGCCTGGTCGCCGAGGCTGACCTGCAGGTCACGGACCTGCTGCTCGAGGTCGCGGACCTCGTCCTGGGTGGCCTCGGCCACCGCCCTGGCCTCGTCGAGCCGGCGGTTGGCGATCTCGACGGCCGCCGCCTGGGCGTCGATCTCGCCCTCCAGGTCGCCGAGGGCGTCGTTGAGCTCGTCGAGCCGGGCGTTGGCGGCGTCGATCTCGCGGGACTTCGACGACTCGGCGGCGTCGACCCGGTCGCGGTCGGCCCCGTCGACCGCGGTGGTGCCGGTGCCGGCCGTGGTCGATGAGCTCGACGTCGACGCCGAGGTCGTCGTGGTCGAGCTGGCCGTCGTCGTCGGTGCCACCGTGGTGGTCGGTGCTGCGGTCGAGGTGGTGGTCTCGGCCGCCGTCGTCGAGGTCTCGGCGACCGTGGTGGTGGTCTCGGCGGCGGTCGTCGACGTGTCGGCCACGGTCGTCGTGGTCGTCTCGGTGCTGGTCGTGACGGCGGCGCCCGGGAGCCCCCCGCCGGCCACGACGGCCAGCGCCAGCAGCCCGAAGAGGGCTTTCGCAGCCATGGAACGGTGCGAACGCGACCCGATCAGGGTCGCTGGGTCACCGCCACGGTGGTGCCGAGGCTGGAAAGAGCCCCCCGCCTTGGAGACATCCATCGACAACGAACTCTACTGCCGCCGTAACGTTCTTGCATGGCACCCTTCATCTCACCGCAACCGAAGCGGGCCGGCGCTCGCCGCGACCGAGCCGGGCGATCCGCGGGCCCGGCCCTCAGGTGATGACGACCGGCGTTCCGAGCGGGAGCGTCGTCGCCAGCTGCTCCATCACGTCGTTGGCCAGGCGGATGCACCCGAAGCTGACATCGGTGCCGAGGGCCTCGGGCTCGTCGGTACCGTGCAGGCCGATGATGGCGGTCTCGGCCCCGCCGAAGCTGTCGAGCACCTCGCTGAACCCCGACAGCCCGAAGGCGTAGGGCCCGTACGGCCCGGTCGGGTCTGGCGGCGCGAGCAACTCGAGCAGATAGAACTCGCCGACCGGGGTCGGGGTGGCGCCGGTGCCGACGGCGATGACGGTGTCGACCCACAGGTCGCCGAGGTGGTACACCCGCAGCCGGTGGCTCCCACGATCGACCTCGATCCGGTAGGGGTTCTCGAACAGGGTGACGTCATCCCGCTTGACCCAACCGGTCGTCCCGTTCGGTTGGATCGGCAGCTGCACCTCGATCCACTCGGCCACGGCCGAACCGCCGGGGACGGCCCGGAACACGAGCGGCGAGCCGACGGGGGTCGGATGGGCCAGCGTCGTCACCTCCGCCGCATCGTCGGCCGGGGCCACCCTGGCGGTCACCGACGGCACGACGGCCTGGGCCACCACCGACGGCGAGGCGTCACCGGCCGGCGGCGCCGGGCCCGGTGGGGCCGTGCCCGTCGTAGTGGCGACGCTGGTCGCCGTCGGCACCGTCGCAGTCGTCCGGCTCGTCGACGAGCCCGACCCGAGCGTCGAGGCCGTGTCGCCGGCCGATGGGCCGTCGTCGGCGCCGCCATCGCGATCGTCATCGCCGTCGGCGGCGGCCACCGACCCGGTGGTGGCGACCACGATGTCCGCCGGCTCGGCCGTCGGGGGCGGGGGGAGCGTCGCCGGCACATCGTCGATCTCGATCCTGACCGTCGGCCCGGCGGCCGTCACTGCGTCGCCGGACCCCGCTGCGGACGCGCCACAGGCCGCCACCAGCGTGGCGACCGCAGCCAGGACGACGGCGAGGGTCCTCGCCCGCACCGAGCGTGTCCGATCGGGCCGCCGGTGACGACTCAGCCCGTGTACGGGGGCTGGGTGGTGACCGGCGGAGGCGGCGGGGCCGGCGGCAGCGGCTCGCACGTCACGGTGAGGCTCGAACCGAGGCTCGAGATGTCGTCGACGGCCAGGAACACCGAGGCGGTGATCGTCGAATCGAGCGTGATCGTGCCGGCCTTGGTCGTGGTCGAGCCGGCCGCATCCTCGATGCCCTCGACCTCGACCGACGACTCGCCGCTGGCGACGATCAGCTTGTTGCCGCCGTGGATCGACTCCTGGTTGACGACCTCGACGACGATCTCACAGGTCCGACCGACCAGATCGGCCGGCACGTCGGCCGATCCGATCTCGACCGTCGAACCCGGATCGCCGGTGATGACCACCTGCTCGATCGGCACGTCGATCGTCTGGGCGTCGGCCGGTCCGCCGACCATCCAGACCGACAGCAGCGCCGCGACGGCGGTCACGGCCAGGATCACCAGCCGGACGGATCGCGATGACTTCCTCGTTGCCATGTCTCACTCCCACCAACGTCGTCGTGGCCCCACGAACGCTCCGCCACATCGACTCACACCGACACAACGACATGCTTGTCGTTTCACCTCGAACGGCAGCTAACCACAGCGGCGCATGGGTTGTTGGGCCCATCACGGCCATTGCAATCAAACGGTCATGGCCCGGGCGGTCGGACCCATTCTCCCTGGGTGAGATCGCCCAGCGCAGCGTCCCGGATCACCGCCCGGATCGTGCGGTGTGGGGTCCCGCGCCCGGGTCGGCGACACTGACGCCATGCGGTTCCGTCGAGCCATCGCCATCGCCGTCCTCGGCCTCGTCGCCGCCGGCTGCGGCGGTGACGACGGGAGCGGCGACGACGCGGCCGCAGACGAGGGGTCGGGGACCGCCGAGACCGGCGAGACGGAGCGCTCGACGGGGTCGGTCGACGAGTCGACCGCCGACGGCGCAGCCGACGATGGCGGGGCGTCGGCCACCACCACGACGGCGACGACCGAGTCGTCGGTCACGCCGACGACCGGGCCCGAGGCTCCGTCTGACGGCGCCACCCCCCTCCCCGAGCCCGCCAACTGCGAGGCCGTCGACCCGGGCAACCAACGCTTCGAGACCGACGCCGGCGGGCCGACCGTCCGGGTCCGGGTCTTCGTGCCGCCGTCGTTCGACGGCGAGCCCCTCCCGGCGGTGGTCAACTTCCACGGCCTCGGCTCGGACGGGCTCCAGCAGTCGCTGCTGTCCGGCTACGACGGGCTGGCTGCCGACGAGGGCTTCGTCGCCGTCCACCCGACCGGGGCCCAGAACTCGTGGGAGCTGGCCCAGTTCGACGTCCCCGGCCGGGACGACCTCGCCATGGTCGACGACCTCCTCGATCGGTTGGTCACCGACTTCTGCGTCGACCCGGCCCGGATCTACTCGACCGGGCTGTCGAACGGCGGCTTCTTCACCGCCCTGCTGGTGTGTGAGCGAGCCGACCGTATCGCCGCCGCCATCTCGGTCGCCGGCGTGTCCCACCCGGAGGGGTGCGAGCCGTCCCGCCCGGTCCCGTTCGTCGCCTACCACGGCACCGACGACGACGTCGTCCCCTTCGACGGCGGCACCTCGACCCTGCAGGAGGGGGGCTCCGACCCGATCGGCGACGACTTCTTCGCCCAGTCGATGCCAGACGAGTTCGCCGAGTTCGCCACCGACTTCGGCTGCGACGCCGATCCCGAGGTCAGCGACGTCGGCGACGAGGTCATCCGCTACGACTACGCCGGCTGCGACGACGGCGTGCCGCTCACGTTCTACGAGGTGGTTGGCGGCGGCCACACCTGGCCGAGCTCGCCACTCGGGCCGGTGCTGACCGCGGCGCTCGGTCGGACGACGACCGACGTCGACGCCACCGTCGACGGGTGGGCGTTCGCCAGCAGGTTCTCGCTCCCCGAGCGCTGACATCGCGCCGCAGACCCGGCCGCCGGCACGCTCGGACTGACAGGACGCCGGGGGCGGTCTAAGGTCACCGCTTCGGCGGCTTCACACTCGCCCTCACGGCGCAGCGGCCGTCTCGGCTCACTGAAGGGGGAACGACCGATGAAGCACTCTCTGCGATGGCTGGCCTTTCTTGTTGCCGTCGCCCTGCTCGGGGCGGCGTGCGGCGACGACTCGGACGAGGCGACGGGCGGCGACGACGCCACGGGCGACGAGGCGACCGGCGGCGACGAGGCATCCGACGATCCCATCCGCATCGGCATCCTCACCTCGCTGACCGGCCCGTTCACCTCGTGGGGCCTCCACGTCGAGGCCGGCGCCCTGCTGGCCGCCGACGACATCAATGCCGACGGCGGCATCGGCGGCCGGATGGTCGAGGTGATCGTGGTCGACGACCAGTCCGACCCCGAGGAGGGCGTCGTGCAGATGGAGCGCCTCATCGAGGACGGCGTCGTGGCCATCGCCGGCACCATCTCCTCCGGCGTCGGCGGGGCCACGAGCCCCCTGGCCGAGTCGTCCGAGATCCCCCTGTTCTTCAGCAAGGCGGGATCGGACGCCCTGCTGACCGAGGACAGCCGCTACACCTTCCGGACCTGCCTGCCCGCCGGCCCCATGCTCGCCGTCCCGTGGGCCGAGTACGCCAACGAGCAGGGCTTCACCCGGGTCGGCTCCATGATCGCCGACTACGGCTGGGGCCAGTCCTTCCTCGCCGCCTCCGAGTCGGTCTTCGGCGATGCCGGACTCGAGCTCCAGTCCGAGGTCGCCCCCGTCGGTGAGCAGGACTTCAGCACCTACCTCCGATCGATCACCGATTTCGAGCCCGAGCTGCTGCTGGCCACCGGTCACCCGCCCGGCGCCGGTGCCATCCTGGCCCAGGCCGCCGACCTCGGCATCGACGTGAACGTCACCGGCCCCGGCTCGTCGCTCACCGCGGTCATGGAGGCGGCCGGCGACACCGCCTTCGGGCGCTACGCCGACCTCTCGTGCGCCGACTACTTCAGCGACTCCTACGCCGACCTGGCCTCCCGCTACGTCGCCGAGACCGGGCTCGGCTTCATGGAGGACGACGCGGTGGCCATGTACGCCGTGGTCAACATCGTGGCCGAGGCGGCGGGCGAGGTCGGCGACGACCCGGTCGCCATCGCCGACACGGTCAGGGCCGGCAGCTACGACATGCCCGGCATGGCCTACACGCTGAGCTGGACCGAGTGGGGCGAGCTGGCCGAGTCGACGCTGTTGCTGATCGAGATGGGCGCCGGCCCGGCCCCAGCCGGCCTCAACGAGGCCGGCGAGTGGTGGCCGGAGATCCTGACCCAGTCGGCACCCCTGGAACCCTACGTTCCCGGTTCCTGAGCCACCGGTCGTCGCCGATGGCGTTCCTCGAGCTCCAGGCCATCAGGAAGAAGTTCGGCGGTCTGCCCGCGGTCGACCGCGTGGATCTCGAGGTCGACGAGGGGGAGATCCTGGCGCTCGTCGGACCGAACGGCGCCGGCAAGAGCACGCTGCTGAAGGCCATCAGCGGCATGCAACCGGCGACGAGCGGCAGCATCCGCTTCGACGGCGTCGAACTGGTCGGCTTGCAGCCGCACGTCGTGCGTCGTCTCGGGATCTCCATGGCGCTCCAGCACCCGCGGGTGTTCGACTCGATGACCGTGCGGGAGAACGTGATGGTCGCCGCCACCTTCGGTGGGGAGCGACGGGCAACCGAGGGCGAAGCCCGCTCGGCCGCTGACGACGCCATCGAGTTCGTCGGGCTCGGCCCGCGCGCCGACCTCCCGGTCGCCGGCCTCAACCTCCACCAGAAGCGGTTCCTGGCCATGGCCGGCGCCCTCGTCGGGGCGCCGCGGCTGCTGCTGCTCGACGAGGTCATGGCCGGCCTCAACGACGCCGAGCTCGACGAGTCGATCGCCATGGTCCGCACCGCCCGCGACGAGCGGGGACTCACCGTCATCTGGGTCGAGCACGTGATGAAGGCGGTCATGAGCCTGGCCGAGCGGGTGGTCGTGTTGAACTTCGGGCGGCTGCTGGCCGACGGCACCCCGGCCGAGGTCATGACCGACGAGGCGGTGGTCGAGGCTTACCTCGGGACCACCGGCGCCGCGCCGTGAGCGAGCCGCTCCTGGCCGTCGAGGGCCTGTCCGCCGGCTATCTCGGCGAGGACGTCATCCACGACATCGATCTCACCGTCGCCACGGGTGAGGTCGTCTGCGTGATCGGCTCGAACGGGGCGGGCAAGACCACGATGCTCCGCTCGATGTGTGGGCTGCTGCCGGCCACGGCCGGATCGGTCCGCTTCGACGGGGTCGACCTGCGCCGGCTGCCGAGCCACCGGGTGATGCGTTCCGGGATCGTCTACGTGCCGGCCGAGCGACATCTGTTCCCCGGCATGACCGTTGCCGAGAACCTGGCCCTCGGGAGCTACCCGAAGCGGCCTGACCCGGCCCAGCTCGAGATCGTCTACCGGACGTTCCCCCGCCTGCAGGAGCGGCTCGGCCAGAACGCCGGCACCCTGAGCGGCGGCGAGCAGCAGATGCTGGCGGTCGGTCGGGCCCTGATGGCCGAGCCGTCGCTGCTCATCCTCGACGAGCCGACCACCGGCCTGGCCCCGGTGCTGGCCCAGGAGGCGTATGGCGCCCTGTCGGAGCTGCGGGAGGGCGGGCTGACGGTGCTCGTGGCCGAGCAGCAGGTGCCGCTGGCCCTGGAGCTGTCCGATCGGGGCTACGTCCTCGACCACGGCCGCATCGCCCTGACCGGTCCCTCGTCGGAGCTGGCGACCGATCCGGAGGTCCGGAAGGCCTATCTGGGCATCTAGCGGAGCCCGCAGAGGAGTTTGGAACCCGACCATGGTGGCAGTGTTGATCGACGGACTGGTCCTCGGGCTGCAGTTCGGCATGCTCGGTGTCGGGCTGACCCTCGTCTACGGGCTCGGCGGCGTGGTCAACCTGGCCCACGGCCAGATGGCGGTCGTCGCCGCCATGGTCGCCGCCCGGCTGATGGACCGGGGCACGGCGACGGCGTTGGCGGTGGCCGCCGGCATCCTGTCGGTCGTCGCACTCGGCGTGGTCATCGACCGGACGCTGATGCAGCCCGTGTACCGGGAGCGGAGCGAGCATCGGGTGCTGCTCGGGCTGTTGCTGATGCTCGGGGTCGGCTTCATCATCGACGGGGTCCTCGAGTGGCGGTACCCGATCGAGGCCCTGAGCCTCCGGATCACCGGCGGGCCCGTCGAGGTCTTCGGGGTCGCGATCCGGCGTGGTTCGATCGTCGCCTCGGCGGTCATCGGCGTCGTCGGCCTCGCCCTGATCCTGTTCTTCCGGTACACCACGTTCGGGCGGGCGACCCGGTCGGTGATCGAGGACGAGGAGGGGGCCCGGCTGTGCGGGATCAACCCCGGCGCCGTACGGACGGTGATCTTCGGGCTGAGCGGCGGCCTGGCCGGCATCGTGGCCATGACCCAGGCGATGACCAGCCCGGTCGTGTCGACCGCCGGGGTCGGGTTGACGATCTTCGCCCTGATCGTCGCCGTCGTCGGTGGGCTCGGCAGCACCTCCGGCGCGTTCCTGGCCGGGATCATCCTCGGCCTCGTCAACACGCTCAGCGCGTTCTACATCGGGACCTTCGTCAGTTCGATCATCCTCCTGCTGGCGGCCGCCTCCACGATCCTGCTCCGACCGGAAGGGTTGCTCCGTCGTGCCTGACCGGTCGCACACCCGGCCTCCCCGGGCGGCGGATCTCGGCGCCTTCGCTCCCATCGCCCTGGCTGCGCTGGTCCTGGCCCTCGTCCCCCTCTGGGCCGGCGACTCTCGTTCGATGATGACCGTGGTCACGACCGGGCTCACCTTCGCCTCCTACGCCGTCGCCTTCAACCTGATCTTCGGCGCCACGGGGCAGCTGTTCCTGTGCGTCGGCGCCCTGGCCGGCATCGGCGGGTTCGGGTCGGTCATCATCTCGGATCGGCTCGGGCTGCCCTTCCTCGTCACGATGCCGATGGCGGCTCTGCTCTCGGGGTTGTTCGGTGCCGCCCTGAGCTGGGTTGCGGTCCGGCGCTCGCTCGACACCATCTTCACCGGCATCGTGACCCTGGCCTTCGCCCTGTCGTTCCAGAGCTTCGTGCTCGGTCGCCCCGAGCTGACCGGCGGGGAGAACGGGCTCCAGGTCGCCGGCGGGGCCGACACCCTGCTCCGCCAGCCCGTCGAGCCCTACTACGTCTTCCTCGGACTCCTCGTCGTCTTCCTCGTCGTCTACCGGGTCATCCAGCGCTCCCACGTCGGATGGGCCTTCCGCGCCCTGCGTGACGATGACGCGGCGGCGTCCCTCGCCGGCATCGACGTGGCCCGCTACCGCATCCTCGCCGGGTGGATCGGCTCGATGATGCTCGGCCTCACCGGCGCGCTGTTCGCCCACTACCGGGGCTTCGTCGGCGACACCACGTACGCCTTCGGCAGCGTCGACGTCCGCGTGCTCGTGATGCTGGCCTTCGGCGGGATCGGCACCCTGCTCGGCCCGGTGCTCGGGGCCGCGGTCTTCACGGTCATGGACGAGTTGCTCGTCGATCAGGCCCAGGTCCGGGAGCTGATCTACGGCGTGATCACGGTGATCCTCTTCCTGAGCTTCCGCCAGGGCGCGGTCCCCGCGCTCACCAACGCCGTCAGGCGGCTGGTCGGCGCCGACCAGCCGCCGCCCCGGGAGGCGTCGTCGGCCGACACGGGCATCGGCTGACCGACGGCCGCCGGCGCCCGTGCACGAACCGACCCGGGAGCACGCGTCAGGAGCCCGACGCGACCCGCCGGCCCGGGCGAGCGAGGTCCCGCCCCGGCCCCTGGCAGCGGATGGCGAGGGCGACCCAGGTCGCCATCGTCAACACGGCGATGAAGACGGCCAGGATCAGCCACACCTCGGTGGTGTCGATCGTCCACGTCGAGCCGAAGGTGGTCAGCAGGGCCGGGCCGGCCCCCTCGTGGTCGCCGGCGAGGAGCGCCCGGAGCCCGAGGTCGGCGCCGATCGCCTCGAAGGCCCACCGGTCCGGCATGACCGCGCTGATCGCCCGGCCAACCGGGGCCATGACCGGGACCGGCAACACGGCACCCGAGAACAGCACGGCGGGGAAGCACAACATCGGCAGGGCAAGCGAGGCCTGGGCGGGGCTCCGGACCAGGGCCGAGGCGAGCAGGCCGAGGGCCAGCGCGGCGACGGCGTCGAGGCCGAGCGTCACGGCGACGACGGCGTAGGTTCCGAGGCCGGCCGACGGCAGGCGGTCGAGGACCACCAGCACGCCGAGCATGGCCACGTCGATGGCCAGCAGGATCGGGGTCAGCGCCGCCAGCTTGGCCAGGACCTGGAGCCCGGCCGGCACGCCGGCCCGTCGCTCCCGCCGCATCGTGGCCGCCTCGGGGCAGATCTGGAGCAGCCCGTAGGTCAGGCCGAAGAAGAAGCCACCGAACGCCACCCAGAACACGGCCATGATCGCCGAGGACACCGACGGCTGGCCCGGATCGAACGCACCGGCCTGGAACAGGATGGCGAACATGGCCACGACCATCGCCGGCGAGCCGGCCATGATCGCCGCGGTGAGCCTGTTGCGGACGACCAGCTCGAGGGTCCTGGCGGTGAGGGTGGTCAACTGGCGGAGGCGCGACGGGCCGGCCGTCGGGGCGGCGTCGGCGGCGTCGAGGTCGTCGTCACCGTGGCCGCATCGGACCCCGGGCAGCGCGTGCAGGGGAGCGGTGGCGGAGATCAGGAGCCGATGGACCCGAGCGGTGTCGTTGCTCCCAGCGATGTCGATCGCCTCCGCCGGTGTCCCGTCGAACACGAGGCGGCCGCCGGGGCCGACGGCCACGATCCGATCGCACAGCCGCAGATCGTCGGCGTCGTGGGTGACGAACACGACCGTCCGGCCCCGATCGGCCAGCTGGCGGAGCTCGCCGAGGATCGTCTCGCCCGTCGCCGGATCGAGGCCCGAGGTCGGCTCGTCGAGGAGGCACGCCCGGGGGCTGGTGACCAGCTCGATGGCCAGCGACGCCCGTCGCCGCTGCCCGCCGCTCAGCCGACGGACCGGCACGTCGGCGACGGCGCCGAGCTCGACCTGGGCGAGCGCCCTGGCTGCGGCCTCGTCGGCCCGGTTGCTGGCGCCCCGGCCGGCCGACACCCGCAGCCTGGCCGCGTAGGCGAGCATCCGTCCGAGCGGGAGCTCGTCGTGCAGCACCTCCTCCTGGGGCACGTAGCCGACGTTGCGGCGGCGGGTGGCGTCGAGCTCGGCGGCGGGGCGTCCGTCGATGGTGGCCACGCCGCTCGATGGGGGCAGGTTGCCGGCCAGGACCTCGAGCAGGGTCGACTTGCCGGAGCCGCTGGCCCCGACGATGGCGACGAGCTCGCCCGGCCCGACCGACAGCGAGACCTCGTCGAGGATCCTCGTGTCGTCGCCGACCCGGACGCCGACGCGGTCGACGGCCAGCCGGCTCCCGACGACGATCCCCCGGGGGCCGTCGGCCAGGGCGGCGCCATCGGGCGCGGTCGTGACGATCGGGCCAGGGGCCGACCGGTCGGAGGTCGGATCGCCGACGAGCAGGTCACCGGCGGGACTCGTCATGGCCGGGTCGGTCGTGGTGGGGCCGGTCGTGGCCGGGTCGGTCGTGGTGGGGACGGTCGTGGTGGGGCGGGTGGCCGGGAGGTCGAAGGCGTCGAGTCGGTCGAGCCCGTCGACGGGCGGGGTGGTCGGCATGGCGGGTCCTTTCGTGCTCCGTCCACCATCCCCGGGTCGTGCCGCGAGCGGATCGGTGGTCACCTCGGCTTTTTTGGGCCCGCGACCACGTACGTGGCCACGTACGTGGTCGACACGGGTCGGGCGGGACCCCGGCGGACGGTGCTCGTCCCGGCCCGGCACTACGCTCGGGCGGGTGAGGGAGCGGCGCCACGAGACCCGCCTGATCGGCCGTCACCGTGAGCTGGCCCGCATCCGCGAGCTGGCCGACGACCCGGCCACCGGTGCCGTGCTGCTGACCGGGCCGACCGGCGTCGGCAAGTCCCGGCTGGCCGAGGGAGCGATGGTCGAGCTGACGACCCGGGGCTGGCACGGCGTCGGGCTCTCGGCCACCGACCCCGGGTCGAGGATCCCCTACGGGGCGTTGTCCGAGCTCATCCCCGGCGCCCTCGACCGGCTCGACGACGTCGAGCCGGAGCGGGCCGAGCTGGCCGTGCTGCGGGCGGTCGAGACCGCACTGCGGCTCGACGGCGGCGATCCCGTCGCCGTCGTCGTCGACGACGTCGCCGGCGTCGACCAGCCGACGTGTGACCTGCTGGTCCACCTCGCCGCCAACCGGCGTCTGTTCCTCGTCACCAACCAGGGCCCGGACGGCGACGTGGGCGACGCGCTGCGGCGGTTGACCCCGGCCGGCGTGACCGAGGTGCCGGTCGAGCCGCTGTCGGCTGCGGCCACCGCCGAGCTGGCGGCCGAGGTGCTCGGCGGGCCGGTCGGCCCCGGCCTGGTCCGCAACCTCGACGAGCGGGCCAAGGGCTCGCCGCTGTTCATCCGGGAGCTGCTGGCGTCGGCCCGCTCGGACGACCGGGTGGCCGAGGTCGACGGGGTGTATCAGCTGGCCGGCGAGCTGACGGTCGGACCGAGCCTCGGCCGCCAGATCGTGTTCCGGTTCGGCCTGCTCAACCAGGCCGAGCGGGACGTCCTGGAGCTGCTGGCCCTGGCCCGAGAGCTCGGCGTCGAGGACCTGGCCGAGGTGGCCGACCCCGCCGTGCTGGAGACGATGGAGCGACGGGGCCTCATCGCCACGGCCATGCGGGGTCGGCGGCTGCGGGCCACGCTCGGTCACCCGCTCCAGGGCGAGGCGATCCTTGCCGGCCTGACGCCGCTGACCCGACGTCGCCGCAACCGGGAGCTGGCCGAGCTGCTGGCCCGGCGGGGCCAGCGGCGGGCCGATGACCGGGTCGTCGGTGCCATGACCCGCCTGGCGGCCGGCCAGGAGATCGACCTCGACGAGCAGCTCGAGGCGGTCGGGGTGGCGCTGCGGATCGATCGCATCCGGGAGGGAGCGGAGCTCGCCCGCTCGGCCCACGGTCGCGAGAGCTCCGAGCGGACCCGCACCGCGCTGGCCGAGACCCTGATCCGCCTCGGCCGCTTCGTCGAGGCCGACGGGCTGCTGGCCGAGCCGATCCCAGACGACGCCGGCGAGTGGGAGCGTCTGCGCCGGGCGGTCCGGCGATCATCGAACCGGCTGTGGGGCTTCCGGGACCCGGCCGGGGCGCTGGCCATCGACGACGCCTGCCTGGCCACCCTGACCGAGCCGGCACCGATCGACCGGGTGGTCGCCCACCAGGCCTGGATCGACTACTGCGACGGCCGGCCGGCCGACGCCCTGGACCGCATCGCCCACCTGCCGGACGACGACGGCGGCGACGGCACCCCGGCCGAGCCGGACGTGCGCTTCGCCGTGGCTGCCGTGCGGGCTCCGGCGCTCGTGCTGGTCGGTGCGGTCGACGACGCAGCCGACCTGGCCAAGCGGGCCTGGGACGACGGCTGGGGGGCCGACACCCCCTACGGATCGCACGGCCAGCACCTGATCGCCCTCGGCTTCGCCAAGCTCTACCAGGGCGACGTCGAGGCGGCCCGGTTCGTCGCCGGGGCCGCCATCGAGCACTGCCGGGCCTCGAGCGAGACGACCGCCCTGCTGTTCTTCCTCGACCTGGCGGCCAACGTCGAGCTGTTGGCCGGCGACCTCCCTGCGGCCGTCTCGTATCTCAACGAGGCGCTCGACATCGGCCGCGACGTCGCCATCGCCACGTCGGTCCGGAGCTCGCTGGCCACGCTCGCCACCGCCGAGGCCCAGCTCGGCCATGCCGACGAGGCCAGGCGCAGCCGTGAGCGCCTCGACCGCGTTCCCCCGGCGCCGAGCCCGCGGGGCCAGGCCGAGCGCAGATCGGCCGAGGCGTGGACGCTCGCCGCCGGCGGCGACGGGGCCGGCGGAGCCGAGGTGCTCGGTCGAGCGGCGGAGGAGGCCCGGTCGGCCGACCTGCGGATCCACCAGCTGCTGGCCCTGCTCGATCGGGCGAGGCTCGGCTACGCGAACACCGGCGACGCCGAGGCGGCGGCGGCCGCGGCCGAGGTCTCGCAGGGACGTCTGGCCCCGACCATCGCCCGGGCGGTGGCGGCCTGCGTGGCCGACCGGGGCGGTGCGCTCGACGAGGTCGCCGGTGAGCTGGGTCGCCTCGGGTTCCGGCTGTGGTCGGCCGAGCTGTCGGCCAGGGCCGCCGATGCCTGGGCCAGCGCCGGCGACCCCAGGGCGGCAAACGCATCCCAGCGCTCGTCCGACCAGCAGCGCGCCCGGCTGCCCGCGGCCCGCACGCCGAGCCTGGCCCGAGCTCGCTCGGTCGACCCGCTCACCCGGCGCGAGCGCGAGATCGCCGCGATCGCCGCCGCCGGAGCCTCGAACAGCGACATCGCGGCACGGCTGCACGTCTCGGTCCGCACGGTCGAGACCCACCTCAACCGGATCTACCGGAAGCTGGGGATCGCCAGCCGGGCCGAGCTGGCCCCGGCCCTCGATCCGGCCGCCACGCCCGGCTGAGGGTCGCCGGCCTGCGTTGCCGTCGCACCGGCGACGGCGAGGGCTACGCCGCCGGGTCGTCCCCCTGGTCGAGCCGCTCGTCGTCGGCGCCGTCCCCCTCGGTGGGCCCCTCGGCGGCACCGTCGCCGTCGCCGGCGGCTGCCTCGTCGGCCCGGTCGTCGCCGGTGCTCTTGCGCACGGCGTCGTACATCGCCCCCTCGATCTCGGAGATCGCCTGGTGAGCGACGTCGATGTTGATCGGGGCCCAGTTCTGATCGATGGCCTCGGCGCCGGCCCGGCGACCGACACCGACCCGCCACCGCACATCGGGATGGGCGCGGATCCGGAGCGGCACCCCCGGATCGAACCAGTGGGCCGAGATCAGCTCGGGCCGGCCGAGCTCCAGGTCTCGCTGGAAGTTGCCCCGCTGCAGCACGATGGGGACCGGCCACACCTCGTCCGGCCCGTCGAAGGCGATCCAGAAGGGGCCACGCCAGAACGACGGGAAGCGCACGGTGCCGTCACCCCGCCCGGACCGGTGCTCGACGACGGACAGCCGGCCACCGGCCCCGAGGACGTGGTCGAGCCCGACGGGCAGCTCGGGGTCGTGGGGGTGGCCGACGGCGGTCTCGAAGCGCCGCAGCGTGTCACGGCCGACGGCGAGGCCCGTCTGGTCGTGCAGCCGATCGGCGACGGCGGCCAGCGACAGGCCCCGGGCCCGTCTGAGGTCGCCGTAGCGCTGACGCTCCATCGCGTCCAGGCCCTCGGACAGCGGCCGCCATCGACGGGCTGCGCCATCGCCCCGGTGCAGGTAGCTGTCGACGGCGTCTGGCGCCCGGTTGGCGAAGTCGGTCGCCACCGGATCCTGGGAGGCGACCCTGGCCTCCAGCGTCGAGGTGAACATGTCCATCAGTGGCCCCTGGGCCGAGCTGGCTCGCAGCAGATCGATGGCGTCGAGGATCTGGGCGCCGGGGACGGCCGGGGGCAGGGTGCCGTTGCCGAAGTCGACCCAGCCGGGGCTCGAGAGCTGGACGACGATGGGCGAGTCGGGCACGGTGGCCCCGTTGGTCAGGAAGACCCCGTTCGGGCCAAGGTCGAACACCACCTCGAGCCGGGCCACCCCCCACTCCGATTCGACGACGACGCGGGGCGACACCGAGCGGATCCACATCCACACCGGCCGCGACGGTCCGTCGAAGATGCCAGACCAGATCCGACCCGGCTCCAGGCCATCGGCCGTACCGTGCGACCACAGCAGATCGCGCAGCACGCGCCCGCCGGCGAGGGCGTCGTCCACCTCGTCGAGATCGAGCGAGATCGCCCGCTCGCCTCGCTCCCAGTTCGACAGGGCGCTGTGGCGGACGTTCAGCCGATCGGCGGCTTGCTGCTGAGTCCAACCGAGGACGGTCGTCCTCCACCACCGGAGGACGTCCCCGGCCGAACGCCAGGATTCCATTGCCGCAACCGTAGTCGACGGCCGGCCGCCGGGTGACGGGTGACCGGTGTCGATCGGTTCGGCCCGGCCACCCGACCGCCGGTCAGGGTCGGGAGACCACGAACGTGGCGCCGCGCCCGGGCTCGCCGTCGGCACCGAGCTCCCAGCCGTGCCGCCGACAGATGGCCTGGCAGGTGGCGAGGCCGATGCCGTGGCCCTGGACCGTCGGGTCGAGGCGCTTGAACGGCTCGAAGATGGTCCCGGTCTCGGCCGCGTCCAGCCCGACCCCGTTGTCGACGATCTCGAACACCGTCTCGAGCCCGCCGGCGATCCGGATCTCGAGCGGACGCTCGGGGCTCCGGTACTTGATCGCATTGCCGACGAGGTTGTCGACGAGGACCTGGGCCAGTGTCCGGTCGGCCCGGATCGAGCCGAGCGGATGCTCGACCGCGATGTGGTGCTCGATCGCGGCGAGGTCGACGTGCCTCGCCCGCAACACCTCGTCGACGACCTCGTCGAGATCGACGGCGACGATCTCGAGCTCGCCCGAGGTCGCCCTGGCGTGCCCCAGGAGCGCGTCGACCAGGTCCCGACCCCGGAACGCCGAGGTCTCCATCATCGCCAGCGCCCTGGCCGCCCCCTCGGGCACGTCCGGCCCCAGCTCCTCGGCCACCACGCCGGCCAGGGCTGCGATGTGGCGGAGCGGGGCCCGGAGGTCGTGGGCCATCGCCCTGGCGAAGCGGTGGAGCGTCTCGTTCTGGTCGGCCAGGTCCTGGCGGAGATCGCGCTGGCGGCTGGCATCGTCGGTCGCCTCCCTGACCTGGCGGTCGAGGGCCCGGAACCGCTTGGCCCTGGCCTCGTCCGGCAGGAACGTGACGAGCCAGAGCCGGGTGCCGGAGTCGTCGTCGTGGATGGGGGCGACCCGGCACCGGTGGCGGCGAGCGGCACCGGTGCCGGCCTGGGCCAAGACGACCGGCAGGCCACCACCGCCGGCGACGATCCGCAGATCGGCCGCCAGCTCGCCGACCGGACGGTCGACGAGATCGGCGAGCAGCACCGACTCGACCGGACCGACCGACCCCGCCAGACCGGGTCGATCGAGGACGAGCAGCCGGCGGGCGGCGCCGTTGGCCTCGACGACGGCCGTCGACGGCCGATCGACCAGGAGGGTCGGGATCGGGTGGCGCTCGAAGGCGTCGCGAAGAGCGCCGAGCTCGAGCTCAACCGAAGTACTCGCGCCCACCGGATCCCTCCCGCAGGTGGACGACCACCCGACAACCGTCGGCCCCCCGGGCGATCGTCTCCTCCAGCTCGACCCTGGCGTAGCCGAGGTTGTCGGCCGCGATCCGGCCGAACACGTTGGAGGTCATCATGCACAGGGGCTCGCGCCCCTCGACGTCACGACCGAACGGGCAGCGGGTGTTGCTGAGCACGATCCGGTCGTCGTCGAGGTGCTCGACCGAGAAGCCACCGTCGATCCGGCGCTTCAGGTCGACCAGCGCAGCGGCGACCTGCTCGCGGCCGAGCCGCTCGACACCGGCGATGGCCCGATACTCACGATCCAGGCGGGTTCCGATCCGCCCACCGGCCAGACCGACGAGGCCCTCGGCTTCCTCGAGCCCGATGGCGTCCTCGAGGATCCCGGTCAGCTCCCGGAGGACCTCACGGCCGAACCGGTCCCGGTTGCGGTCGATCGGGGCCGACCGGAGCATCCCGGCCAAGTCGTCGACCCGAGCGAGCGCCGCATCGGCGGCCGCGGTCGTGGCCGGTTGCTGCCATCGGATCGAGCTCACCCTGGACGGGTCGGCCGGAGGCCGCCGATCCTGAGCGGTTGGCCGCTGCCGCGCTCAGGTCGACAGCGGTGGCGCCGTGCCGCTGCGGTCCCCGTCGACCCGGCCGGCCTCCACCTCGGCCTTGATCCCCTCGACCACCTTCGTCATGTTGGCCCGGTGCTCGTCGATCCGCCGGAACAGGATGCGGGGCTCCTTGTCCGGCATCGACTCGATGGCCGCCGTGATCCCCGACGGTCCAGGGCCGATGATCATCGAGAACCGCAGCCGGGTCGCGCCGGCGATCGAGCTGGCCTCGAACCGCCAGCGGGCGCCCGGGTTGTCGGCATCGGCGCTGGCCCAACCGAACTCCCTCGGCTCCTCGCAGTGGGTGACGAAGCACGGAACCTCCCACTCGCCGATGGCGGGGTGGCTGTTGGAACCGATGAACGTGGCACCGACCGCCGGGCCGCCCGGCTGGCCGTCGGGCTCGTCGCCGTCGGCCCAGCGGGCGCCGACGAACTCCTCGGAGAACCGGGCGCCGAACGAGATGTCGGTCAGGTAGGGCCAGACGGCGGCCGGTGGGGCCTTGATGTCGACCTCGACGACGCAGCCGGGACCGTCGGCGTGGCATGGCGGGTCGCTCGGACCCGATTCCCAGGTCCTGGCGAAACCGTCGACGTAGGTGATCTCCCTCGCCGGATAGCGCGGCGCAGTCTTGAACTCGGTGCCCTTGGTCCAGGCGACGGGGATCATCGCGATCTGGGTCATGCCGTCGGGGATGCCGAGCAGCTCGGCGATGTCGTCAGACCGGCTCAGGACGGCGGTGGTCCAGGCCGTGCCGAGGCCCCGGGCCCTGGCGGCGACGCAGAAGCTCCACACCGACTGGATGACCGAGTCGAACAGCCCCGGGCGACCGCTGCCGTCGTGGACGCCGATGATGGTGGGGATGATGATCGCCGGGACCTCGGCGAGGTGCTCGGCCAGGTGGGCGGCCGACGCCATGACCCGCTCGTTCGGGTGGCCGGTGCCGGCCACCCGGTCGCGGGCCTCGACCATCCAACGGCCGGCGGACTCCATGTACAGCTCGGCCAGGCGCTCCTTGATCGCCCGGTCGCGGACGACGATCCAGCGGCGGCTGCCCTGGTTGCCGCCAGACGGCGCCTGCTCGGCCACGTCGATGCAGTCGAGGATGAGCTGGTGGTCGACCGGTCGCTCCAGATCGAGACGGAGCCGGACCGCCCGGGTGGTCATCAGCGCTCGGTCGACGGAGGCGACCTCGATCCCCGCAACCGGGTTCTCGGCGTCGGTCACGACTGCCCCCCCTTCAGCGACTCGCCGACGGCGGTGGCGTTGGCCCTGGCCTCCTTGGCCAGCGAGCGGAGCTCGCCCCGCTCGTCCTCGGTCAGCACCTCGAAGTCGACGGCGTGGAGCCGATCGGTCATCGACTCGATGCCGTCGCGGGCCTCGGCGAGGGCGGCCACGTCCGGGTAGGGCTTCGGCCAGCCGAAGAACTCGGCGTTCCACTCCCCCGCCGGGCCGGACAGGATCGCCTCGAGCGGGCCCATGCCGGACGCCTCGACTGCGACCGAGTGGCGCCCGAAGCGCAGCTCCCGCATCGTCTGGCACAGCTGGAACGTACGGGCCGGACCGGCCTGCTCGGGCAGCGGCTGGTCCCGCCAGCCGACGAATGTGGGGGCGCCGTGGGGCCGGGCCGCTGCGACCACCCGCTCGCACAGCTCGCCGAGGCGCTCGCTCCCCTCGAAGCCGGCGAGCCGCTCGGCCCCCCACTCCTGGCAGATGCGGGTGTAGACGGCGGCCCCGTCGGCCGGCGCGGTCTGGGCCCGGCCGGCGGCGATCTTGCCTCGCAGGTAGTCGGGCTGCCAGAAGTGGGCGGCGGCGACGACGTTGTCGACCGGGCAGTCGCCGAGCACGCCGAGGCGGCCGACGGCATAGGCGGCCATCCCGTCGGCTGGCAGGCCGGCGGCCGCCGCCTTCTCGGTGGTCGAGGGGGCCATGAGCCACTCCATGGCCAGCATGCCGATCGAGCCCCGCATGCTCCGGGCGACGGAAACGGTGTCCATGCCGGGAATGTAGGGCCTGGCCCGGGGTGAGTCCATTTGTCGGACCGACCGGTCGTCGGCGACACTGGCCCGACCGCAACAGGACGCACCCACCGGCCCGATCGAGGAGCGCACCCCATGACCGACCAGCAGGTGAAGGCGATGTCGGCCGACATCGAGACCCCGGACTTCGAGACGACGGCGTTCACCCGACCGCCGCCGCTGTCGGAGGCCACGGTGGCGATCGTGACCTCGGCCTCGCTCCACCACCCCGACGACGAGGACTTCGCCCCGGCCGACACCGGCTACCGGGTGCTGTCGGCCGATCGGCGCGACTACGTGCTCGGCCACTGGAGCCCCAACTTCGACGCCACCGGCTTCGCCGCCGACATCAACACCGTGTTCCCGATCGACCGGCTCGACGAGCTGGCGGCCCAGGGGGTCATCGGGCGGGTCGCCGACGAGCACCTCGCCTACGCCGGGAACCAGTTCGACCTCTCGGCCATCCGGATGGACTCCGGGCCGGCCGGCGGCAGGCGGCTCAAGGAGGCCGGCGTCGACGTCGTGCTCCTCACCCCCGTTTGACCCCTCTGCACGCGTACCGTGAGTACGCTCGCCCACGTCTTCGAGGCCGAGGGTCTCGCCACCATCGCCCTCGGGTCCCAGCGCAACCAGATCGCCGGCACCGCTCCCCCGCGGGGCCTGTGGTGTGACTTCCCGCTCGGCCGACCGCTCGGCAAGCCGGCCGATCCCGACTTCCAGCACCGGGTGCTGAGCCACGCCTTCTCGCTGCTCGACGCCGACGGCCCGATCTTCGCCGAGTTCGGCGAGGCCATCGTCGACGACGCCACCGAGGTCATGGCCTGCCCGCTCCCCCCTCGTCACGACCCCGACGCCCACCCCGCGGTCGATGAGGCCAGGGGCCTGCGCCCGGCGTACGACCGGGCTGTCGAGCGCTACGGCAACCGCATGGGCGCCGGTCGGGTGGTCGACGTCGATGACATCGTCGGTGCCATCGAGTCGTTCATCCGGGTGGCCGACGGGACACCGTGGAAGGAGGCCGGCATCCCCGGCATCCCGGCCCGGGTGGCCCAGGACATCCGCGGTTACTACGAGACCGCGGCGCTCGGCCTGGCCGACCACGTGCCGAGCGCCTGGGCCGGCACCCGCTGGTTCCTCGACCAGACCCGGACCGGTGAGGTGATCCTGAGCGCCCGCGAGGCGATGAAGGAGGCCGGGGTCAAGGGACCGGTCTGGTTCTACCTGACGCCGGGCGATCGCTGAGACGGCGGTCGCCGGCCGGCCGAGGGCCACGCAGCCGAAGGAGCTGACGACCGTGCGACGGACACGCTTCGACACCGACCCCTGCCCCATCGCCCGCACCGCCGACCTGCTCGGTGACTGGTGGACGCCACTGGTGGTGCGGGAGCTCGTGCTGGGCGGGCGCCGCTTCGGTGACCTGCAGGAGCGGCTCGGCATCAACCGCAGCGTCCTGAGCCAGCGCCTGCGGCGCCTGGAGGAGGAGGGGGTCGTCGCCCGCCGACGCTATCAGGAGCATCCGCCACGACATGACTACGAGCTGACCGAGAAGGGCCGAGACCTCTGGGCGGTGCTGGCCGTCATGTGGGACTACGGCCGCCGCTGGATGTTCGACGACGACCAGCCCCCGCTCGACCTCATCGACAAGCGGACCGGGCACCCGGTCCGGCCCCGCGTCGTCGACGGCGCCACCGGCGAGCCGCTCGACCCCCGCTTCACCAGGCGGCGGGCCAGCCCGCCGCCCTAGCCGCCCCCGCCACGGGTGCCCCCGATCCGGCCCGCCGGCGATCAGCCGCCGGTGGCGATGGCCGCGGCCAGCATCGGCCAGCGGGGCCTGGTCGGGATCAGCGCAGCCTGGAACACGTGGTAGAGGTCCGACTTGCCGGCCCAGACGGTGGTGTCCGGCCGGTTGCCGGCATCGAGCTGGTGGCGCCACGACCCGTTGCCCGGCTCGATGTGGTGGATCGCGGCGTGGTCCCACCAGCGCCGGTAGTCGGCGGCGTAGGCCGTCTCGCCGGTCTGGCGGTTGAGCACGGCCGCAGCGGCGATGGCCTCGGCCAGGACCCACCACAGCCGGTCGCGGACGACGGGCGTGCCGTCCCAGTCGACGGTGTAGACGAAGCCGGGCTCACCGTCGGGGGCCCAGCCGTCGGCCGAGGCCCGCCGGTACAACTCGCGGGCGGCGCCGACCAGGCCGGCCCGGTCGACGTCGATCGGGGCGTTGGCCAGGTGGACCAGCAACCTGGCCCACTCGAACGAGTGCCCGACGGTCGACCCGTACGGCTTGAACTGGTCGGCCGGCCGGTCGCGGTTGAGGCTGAGGTCGGCCACCCAGTCGGGCCCGTAGTGCTCGGGGATGCGCCAACCGTTCGCCTCGGCCTCGGCGATCACGAACCGGCTGATGCGGTCGGCCCGCTCGAGCCACACCCGCTCGCCGGTCAGGCTGGCCACCGACAGCAGCGCCTCGACGGCGTGCATGTTGGCGTTGAGACCGCGGTAGGGATCGAGCTCGGTGAACGCGGTGTCCCAGGTGTCGACGCAACGACCGGCGTCGTCGTCCCAGAAGCGATCCAGGAAGACCTCGGTTGCGGCGGTCAGCAGCTCGGGCCCACCGTCGAGGCCGGCGTGGCTGGCGGTGGCGCCGGCCAGCAGCACGAAGACGTGGTCGTAGCACGACTTGCCCGGGGCCGGCTGACCCAGCTCGTCGATGGCCCACTCACCGGTCGCGGCGCCGGGCTCGGCACCGGGGGCCGGCTCCGCCACGTCGATGCTCGTGTGCCAGCCGCCGTGCTCGGCGTCGTGCAGGCGACCGGAGGAGCCGTCGGCCCGGACCGGGAGGAGCCCGTCGAGGGCCATCGTGGCGACGGGGGCGCAACCGGGCACGCCGAGCAGCAGCCCGATGCCGTAGACGTGCACCGTCCTGGTGGTCATCCAGGTGTACAGCGGTCTGGTCGGATCGGGGAACCCGTCGTCGTCGAGCCAGTGGGCGCCACCACCGGGACGTCCGGTGCGGCGACCGAAGGCGAGCAGGTCGACGGCGTGGGCCCGGAGCCAGGCCCGGTGGGAGGGATCGGTCAGCCAGTTCGGTGCGATCGTCGGAGTCTACGCATCCCCGCTCGGGGCCGAGCGGCCCCCGGTCGATCCCGACCGACGCCCCAGCGATCATCGCCCAACCAGCCCGGGTGGTTGTCTAACGTTGCCGGCGATGGGGATCGTCACGGAGGGGTTCCGGCGCGGCCGGATGTGGTTCCCCGATGTGGCCGTGCGGCAGCTGGCCGGCCACGTCCAGGGGATCGCCGTGCACCAGGCGGCGACGGCCAGGGACCGGGGTCGACCCGACGTCGGCGCCGAGCACCCGAGCCACCCGCTGCTCACCTTCTACGCCTCGGTCAGCGACTTCCCCCGGGGCTGGGGGGCGCTGCTGATCAACGACAACCACAGCCTCCTCTACCGGGACGCCCCGTTCCCGCTGATGACCGCGACCGCCCTGCCGATGGCCGGCCATCCAGGCGGGCTCGGCATCGCACGCGACTCCCTCGTGATCCCGCACGAGCATCGGAGCCGCACGGCGTGGATCAGCCTGTGGAACCTCGACGATCCGCTCTACCCGCGTCAGTACGATGCGCTCACCCTTCGGGGCGGGCCGGGGATCAAGGCCAACAAGGCGTCGGCCGCGGGGATCGTCGTCGACTGCGACTGCCAGGACGGACCGGGCGGGGGCTGCCCCGGCGACCAGGCGCACGCCCAGTACGTGGTCGTGGTCAGCGAGGGCAAGGTCCTCCGGCTGATCAAGCGCCTCCCCGACCGACCGGGCGAGGACCGGTGGCAGCGGTTGGCCCCGAGGGACTGCCGGTCCGGTCGCGGCGAGGTGCCGCACTGGCCCGAGCACATGGTCGAGGGCGTCTCGCTGTTCCGCCACCCGCTCGATCCGGGCCCGGCAGCGGACGAGCGACGGTTCCGGCTGCTGCTCTTCGAGGCCCCCCGCCACGCCGTCGCCTGGAACGTGGCCGCACAGAAGGTGCACGAGTTCGACCTGACGCTCGTCGAGCGCGACGGCGAGCTGGTCGAGCCGGCCGGAGCGCCGGGTGACGATGGCGGGCCACCCCCGCTGGCGCTCGAGCATCGCAACACCCGGGTCGTCCGGCCGGCGTCCGGCTCGATCGACGACGTGCTGCGCCCCGGCTTCCGCTGGGGTGCGTCTGCGGTCGAGGACCCGGGCGAGCAGGGCCGCTACTGGCTACTGGCCGTCGAGCGGTTCGGCAACGAGTCGGCCACCAGCTGGGCCCACAACCTGGCCCATCCGACCGTGAGGGAGGACGGCGGCGGCTCACACCGGACCGCGATGGCGGCCGAGGTCGGGGCGTCGGCCCCGCTCCCGGCGCCCGCCGGCGGAGCGGCGACGGTCGGCGACACGGTCGACCCCGAGGTCGGCGGCGGCGGTGAGACGACGGCCACCGGCGAGGGCGGCGGTGGGCTCGACGGCCGCGTCGCGGTCGGCGACGACGCCGTCCCGCCCGAGATCCCCGATTCGCAGGAACCACCGGCGGACCAGGTCCGCACCACCGGCGCCGACATCAAGCACCGGACGCTCTATCTGCAGTTCGCCACGAACCTGCCGCTGCGGCTGGTGGGGAGCGGGGACGACCCGGCGGACACGGCGCCCGACACCTACCGCTGGTACGACCAGCACCCGGCCACGCTGAAGCGGCGGGGCCTCCTCGGCACGTGGATCGTGCTGACCGCCGCGGCCGCTGCCTTGTTCGTTGCCGCCGTCCGGATCGAGGCCCTGACCTGGAGCATCCTCCTGGCCCTGGTCGCCGCCGCCATCGGTCTGGTCGCCGTGGCCGCCGGCACCGATCGCTACGGTCCGAAGGCGACCGGCGAGCCGCTCGGGACGCCGACCCTCCTGGCCGGCCTCGTCGTCACGCTGCTCGCCGTCGCGGCGCTCGTCGTCGGCGTGGCGGCCGAGCGCCAGGTGCTGGTCGGCGTCGGCGTCTTCGCCTGCCTCCACCTCGGGGCGGCCGCCCACCAGTACGTCGGCCGCTACCTCTCGGACCGGTTCCTGGCCGCCCGGCCCCCGGCCGTTGAACGGGCGGGGAGCCGTCGATGAGCCCGGCCAGGCTGGCATTCGGCGGGGGCGTGGCCGCCATTGCGGCCGCCATCGGGCTGATCGCCCGGGATCTCCGGCCGGAGGCGGACGGGCAGACCGGCACCGCCTCGCCGCTGCTCCTGGTCGGCCTCGTGCTGGGCCTGGCCGGCCTGGCTGCGGTCAAGATCGCCGCCATCCCCGCCTGGGAGCACCTCCGCCGGCCGCCCGGACGGCTCCGCAATCCCGCCGCCGGTGCCACCGTCGGCGCCGCCGACACCGACGATGACGGCAGCGAACCGATCACGACCCTGGCCCCGGTGATCGTCGCCGGCACGGTCGCCGCCGTCGTCATCGCCGTCGGCTGGCAGCTGGCGCTCGGCTTCGGCACGCGGCTCGAGCCCTACACGATCGTGGCCGGCGGTGCGATCGTCGTGACCGCGCTGTCGGTGTGGGGCGTCGACCTGTACCACCGGGCGCGGCAGGGGGCGCCGGGGTTGGAGCGGATCCGGGCCTGGTGGTGGGCCGGGGTGTTGCTGGTCGTGCTCGGGCTGATCGTCGTCGCAACCGCGGTGCAGGACCCGCTGGTGGCCTTGCTGCTCGCCGCCATTGCCGCCGGGTTCGGGATCTTCTTCGTCTGGCCGGGCGAGGGCGGGTTCCTGGCCGTGCTGGTCGGCCTCGTGCTCGTCTGGGTGGCGGCCGACACCGAGAGCGGTCCAGACCCCTCGGTCGACGCCGAGCAGGCGATCGCCGACGACCAGTCGCTGCAGGGCACGTGGTACGTCACGCTCGGCGACTCGTACATCTCGGGCGAAGGGGCCGACACCTTCTATACGGGGACCAACGCGCCGGGTGACAACACCTGCCACCGGGCGCCGACCGCCTGGCCGGAGCTCGTGGCTAGGCGACAGGGCGTGCAGATCAAGTCGTTCGCCTGCAGCGGCGCCACCATCGCCGACGTGCTGTCCGATGGCCAGCACCCCGACGCCGACCCGTCGCAGCCCGCCAGCCGGCCGCAGCTGGAGGCCTTCGAGGCGTGGCTCGCCGCCAACCCCGGCGTCGATGTCCCCCGGATCTTCCTCAGCGTCGGCGGCAACGACGCCGGTTTCTCGTCGCTCATCGCGGCCTGCCTGATGCCGTCGACCGACTGCACCGAGATCGGAGCGACGTTCGTCGCCAGGACCGACGGCCTCGAGACCCGGCTGGCCTCGCTGTATCTCGACATCGTCGAGCGGTTCGGCGAGGCCAGGCCGATCAGCGCCATGCCGACGCTCGTCGTCACCCCCTACCCCGACCTGATCGGCGAGCCACGCCCCGGCATCTGCTCGGCCGGCCCGGTCGATCTGACCCTGCTCGGCGAGGGTGAGGCCGAGCAGGTCAACCGCTACCGGACCGCGCTCAACGCTCGGATCGACGCCGCCGCCCGCGCCGCCAACGACGCACTCGCCATCACCGACCTCGCCGTGGTCGACGCCGACGACGGCGAGCCGGCCGGCGTCCCGGGTCCGCTGATCGTGGTCAACGACACGGCCGACGTCGGTGGCGACCTGTGCGGATCCGATCCGGCGGTCCACTGGGTCAGGCTGCAGCCACCGGACGGGGATCCGATCCGGGCCATGCTGCCGACCAACTGGATCCAGGGCAGCCTCCACCCGAACGAGCGGGGCCACCGGCGGCTGGCCGACGCCACGCTGGGCCACGACCCGATCTGGGTCGAGACCGGGGCCAGGGTGCTGGTCGAGCCCCCGGACCGCTCGGCCATCGAGGCCGGCGCCCCGGCCCCGGCCGCGGCGCCGTTCCCCGAGCGCTGCGGTGGCGAGACCGAGGCCGCGGCCTGTACCGACCGCTGGCTCGGCGAGCGAGGCCGGGAGGCGGTGGCCCACGTCGCCGCCGGGCTCGGGCTGGCCATGGCCGGCGGCCTGATCGCGCTGTCCCGCGTCACCCCCGACTGGATCCTCGACCGGTTCCTCCCCGGCTCGTTCCCCGGCCCGCGCCACTCCAGGGCCGAGACGGGCGCAGCCCTCAACCGGGCCATGGCCGACGCCAGACGGGCCAGGCACCGGGCGACCATCCGGGGACGGGAGGGCCAGGGCTCGAGCTAGTGCCATCACAGTGCATTCACAGGAAGTCGGGCCAGGATGGATCCATGTCCACTGCGCCGAACCCGCGGAGCGGGTCCCCGGCCGTCCGGCGGGGGCGGCTCGACCTCGGCCGGCCGCCGATGCCGCCGGCGCCGCGAACGATGTGCTGGAGATCGCCATGACCTCGGGTCGTGAGACCAAGCCGGCGTCGGCCTGCCGCATCCTCGTCGTCGAGGACGAGCCGGCCATCAACGACGTCGTCGCCACCGCCCTGCGCTACGAGGGCCACTCGGTCACCCAGCTCCACGACGGCGGCGACGGCCTCTCCGAGGCCCTCCGGGCGGCCTGGGACCTCGTCGTGCTCGACGTGATGCTGCCCGGCGTCGACGGCTACGAGATCTGCCGCCGCATGCGGGAGGGCGGCCAGTTGGCGCCGGTCCTGTTCCTGACCGCTCGCAGCGAGCCCGAGGACCGGATCCAGGGATTCGTCACCGGCGGCGACGACTACGTGACCAAGCCGTTCAGCGTCGCCGAACTGGTGCTGCGGGTCGGGGCCATCCTGCGCCGGGCGGGGACGGCGGCCACCTCGGACCAGCTCGTCTTCGACGACCTCGCCCTCGACCCGAGCTCGCAGGAGGTCCGCCGCGGCGGTCGCCTCGTCGAGCTCTCGCCAACCGAGTTCCGCCTCCTGCACTACCTGATCGTCAACGCCGGCATCGTGGTGTCGAAGGCCCAGATCCTCGTCGAGGTGTGGGGCGACGACTACGACGGCAGCGAGAACATCGTCGAGCTCTACGTCGGCTACCTGCGGCGCAAGATCGACGACGGCCGCTCGCCCCTCATCCACACCAGGCGGGGCGCCGGGTACGTGTTGCGTACGACCACCACATGACCCGTCCGGGCCTGCGGACGACGCTGCTGGTGCCCCTGCTGCTCACGCTCGCCGTCGGCTCGGCTGCGCTGGCGTTCTTCGTCCAGGCCAGCGTGGCCCGCGACCTCATCAGCAGCATCGACGACGAGCTGACCCGGGCGCTGCTCTCCAACCGGAGTCGGCAAGGGGCGCCTGGCACCGACGGCGGACCGGCGGCGCCGCCGCCCGAGACCGACGACCGGGTCGAGGCCCCACAGCAGGTCGTCCTCGATCCCCTCGGCGGCGTCGTCGAGGTGTCGCTCGGCGGCGAGGAGCTGGCGGCCCGGGATCTCACCCCGTTCGTCGCCGGCGAGACCGGGCCGATCACGGTGGATGGTTCGCCCCGCCTCCGGGTCGGGGCCAGGCCCGGTCCCGATCGGACCACGGTGGTCGTCGCCCTGTCGCTGACCGACGTCGACCGCTCGCTCGGGTCGCTGCGCCGGAACCTGATCATCGGGGCCGGTGCCCTGATCCTGGCCCAGGCCCTCCTGGCCGTGCTGGTGGTGCGCTCGGTCAACCAGCCGATCACCCGGCTGAGCCGGGCCGCCCACCGGATCGCCGGCGGCGACCTGCAGGCCGAGGTCGGCCCCGCTTCTGGCCCGGCCGAGGTCGAGGCGCTGACCGACGACCTGGCGGCCATGGTTGCCCGTCTCCGCTCGACGATCGATCAGCGGGAGCGGGCGGCCGACGAGGCCGAGCGGGCCAGGGCCGACATGGAGCGGTTCATGGCCGACGCCTCACACGAGCTGCGCACGCCGCTCACGGCGCTCCAGGGCTTCAGCGACCTGCACGCCGCGGGGATGCTCGACGCCGACGGGGTCGACACGGCGATGTCACGGATCGGGACCGAGAGCCGGCGCCTGACCGCCCTGGTCAACGACCTGCTCCGCCTCCTGTCGCCGACCGACGCCCGCTCGATCGAACCGGTCGACCTCGCCGCCGTCGGCTCCGCGGTCGCCCAGGACCTGCGGGCCGCGTACGCCGACCACCCACTCTCGCTCGAGCTCGACCGGGACGCCGCTCGGGCCGGGGCCTGCACCGCACTCGGCGATCCGGCCAGGCTCCACCAGGCGGCGCTGAACCTCGGGGCCAACGCCTGCCAGCACACCCCGGCCGGCACGCCGGTGGCGATCCGGGTCGGCCGACGACACGGGCTGGTTGTGCTCGAGGTCGTCGACCGGGGGCCCGGGATCGATCCGGCGACCGCCGAGTCGCTGTTCGAGCCGTTCGTCCGGGCTGACCGGTCCCGGAGCCGGCGCGAGCACGACGGGGCCGGGCTCGGACTGACGATCACCCGCCGGATCGTCGACCAGCACGGCGGCGCGGTCACGTTCTCGCCGACTCCTGGCGGGGGGACGACCGCCACGATCGCCCTGCCGGTGGTCGACGGCGGCGGCTGACGGCCCGACCCGACCGCTCGCAGTGGCAGACATCTGGCCCGAGCGGTCCAAGACCGGGGCCGTCCGGTTGGCCCTCCGGTCGGCGGCGCCAGTCGTGCCCGTCGCCATGGTCGGGACCCACCGGATCGTCGGCCGCCGGCGCCTGGTCCGCTCGCTGTTGATCAGCCTGCTGCTGCGGCCCGAGGTCCTGATCGAGGTCGGCCACCCGATCGACGTCGTGGCGCTCGCAGAGACGGCGACGCCGGGCCCGGACGAGGTCAGGAGGTTGGCCGACGAGGTGATGGCTCGCCTGATCGAGCTGGTGGCGGAGCTGAGGGGCGAGGTGGCGCCCCACCCGACCGGCGTCGAGCCCGTCGACGGGGCCCGAGACCCGGGCTGACGATCCGGCCCCGGGATCGGCCCCGCCCGCTCGTGGCCCCCCGGGGTCAGGGGGCGACGACCACGGTCCCGGACGGGAGGTCGGTGACGATCTCGATCGACGACCCCGAGGCGCGTCCGATCCCGACCTCGACGACGTGCGTCGTTCCCTGGTCGTCGACGACCTCGACGGCGTAGGCGCCGCTGTCGAGCCTGGTCAGCGCGCCGGCCGACACGGTGGTCACCTCCTCGGCCACGACCTCGGTCCAGCTGACGGTCACGGGCACCGCCTCCCCGTCGGGCAGCGGCGAGCCCCCGTCGGTGAGCAGCGCGCCGTCGAGGCGGGCCGTGGCCGACCAGCCCCCGCCGCCGGCCGGGGTGATCTCGACGATCGTCGCGTCGACGGTCGCCCGGTCGGGCAGGCGGGCGGTGACGGCGTCGCCGACCTCGATGGAGGCTCGCCGGTCGGCGGCGATCGTCACCTCGAGCTGCTGTCGACCCGACGTGAGCACGGCCACCTCGGTCCCGGCGGTGACCGAGCGCCCGACCCCGGTGACGACCGAGGCCAGTCCGGCCCCGTCCGGCACGAACAGCACCGAGCCGAGATCGACCGTTCCGGTCACGGCCAGGCCAGCGTCGGCCTGCCAGCGCTCGACCATCGTCGCGGTCACCGTCGTGTAGGCGTCGTCGACGGTGACCTCGCCATCCGGGTCGTAGCCGAGCTCGACCAGCGCCGCCTCGAGCTGGGCGACGTCGACCCCGACGTCGTCGACGGTCATGGCCCGCCATGCCGGCACCGCGCCGGCGAGCGCGATGGTCGGCACCTCGTCGAGGGCGTACACCGCCGAGCCGGAGCTGACCTCGGTCCCGACGGCGGCGATCGAGGTGATCGTGCCTGCCCGCAGTGTCGTGACCGGGCGGCGGTCGACGAAAACGATCTCGCCGTCGGCCTCGTTGGTGGTCGACAGGGTTCGGACGGTGATCTCGGCGACGTCGCGCTCGGCGGTCGCCTCACCCTCGTCGCCGCCGAGCCGGGCCAGCGGATCGACCAGGATCAGGCCGGCGACGACGGCGAGCGCGAGGGCGAGCGGTGCGATGACCCGGAGGCGGCGGCTCATGACGACCTCAGGGCCTCGGTCGGGGCCAGGCCGGCGGCTCGCATGGCCGGGTAGAGGCCGGCGACGGCGCCGATGGCCAGCGCGGCCCCGAAGCCGCCGATCATGGCCAGCGGCGGTACGACGATCCGCCAGCCCTGGCTGCCGGCGTAGAGGGCGGTGACCGCAACGCCGATCGCCACCCCGGCCGCGCCGCCGAGGGCCGACAGGAGCAGCGCCTCGGTCAGGAACTGGCGACGGATGTGGGGGCGGGTGGCACCGAGTGCCCGACGGAGCCCGATCTCGTTGCGCCGCTCGATGACGGCGATGACCATGACGTTGGCGATCCCGACGCCGCCGACCAGCAGCGACACGGCGCCGAGACCGAGGAAGAGGTTGGTGAACGCCGACTCGGTCGCCTCCTGGGCCTCGAGCAGCTCGGACGGCCGGGAGATCGAGACCTCGTCCGGGCTCTGCGGGTCGACGGTGGAGCCGAGCACACCGCGGACGGCGTCGATCTGGCTCGGGTCCGTCCGCAGGTAGATGGCGGAGGGGCTGAGCTCCCCGACAGGCGCCTCGAGCGACGTGTCGACCGACGATGTCTCGGCCGCTGCCGCCCCGACGACGAGGCTCTCGGCGATCGGCTGGCCGACGAGGGCCCCCCGATCGAGATCGGGGGCGAGCGGGAAGGGCTCGAGGACGCCGATGACGGTGAACCACTCGCCGCCGATCAGGAGCATCATGCCCTGGTCGACCTCGATCACCCCGAGTCGCTCGGCCGCAACCGAGCCGAGCACCACGGTCGGGACCGCGGCCGAGGCCTCGGTCAGCCACGAGCCGAACGCCAGCTCCCCGTTGAGGGTGGTCAACAGGTCGAGGTGGGCGGCCATGGCCGTGATGCCGCCGGTCTCGTTCTCGTTGACGAGGTCGTTGCGGAGGACAGCGACGTCGAGCTCGACCACATCGGCCACCCGTTCGACGGGGCCGATGCGGGACACCTTGGCCTGCGCCTCGGCCGGCAGCGCGCCGTCGCCGCCCCCGAACCCGCCGGTCGGCGTCACCGTCAGCAGGTTCGTGCCGAGGGCCGTGATCTGGTCGCGGAGGTCGGCCCGACTCGACTCGGAGATCCCGAGCACCCCGACCATGGCGGCGATGCCGAGTGCGATCCCCAGGGCCGAGAGCACGGTGCGGGTCTTGCGGGTGGTGAGGCCGGACGCGCCGACGGCGACGACGTCGCCGGGGCGAAGCCGGCTCGGGCCGAGCCGCTCGGGCGTGCGCCGGCGGCCTGATCCCGCAGCGGTCGCCGTCATCGCTCGACCGCGGCGACCCGGGTCGCGGCGTCGTGGTCGATCCGACCGTCCCGGACGGCGATCTGGCGGGGCAGCGACCCGGCCACCTCACGGTCGTGGGTGATGACGACGATCGTCGATCCGGCCTCGTTGAGCTGGCGGATGAGGTCGAGGATGGCGTCGCTGGCGTTGCTGTCGAGGTTGCCGGTCGGCTCGTCGGCCAGCACGATCGCCGGCCGGTTGACGATGGCCCGGGCGAAGGCGACGCGCTGCCGCTCGCCGCCCGAGAGCTGGTTCGGCAGGTGGGTGAGCCGATGGCCGAGCCCGACGGCGATCAGGGCCTCGGCCGCCCGCTGGCGACGCTCGGCCGGAGCGACCCCCCGGTAGAGCAGCCCGTTGGCCACGTTGTCGATGGCGGTGGCGCCGTCGACCAGGAAGAACTGCTGGAACACGAAGCCGATCAGCTGGGAGCGGACGGCGGACAGCCGCCGGTCGCCGAGCGACGACACCTCGTGACCGTCGATCAGGACCCGCCCGCTCGTCGGCCGGTCGAGGGTGCCCATGACGTGCAACATGGTGGACTTGCCCGAGCCCGATGGCCCGACGACCGCTGCGAGCTCCCCGTGCTCGATCCGGAGGGTCACGCCGTCGAGGGCCTGGACCGGCGGCGGTCCCTCGTAGGTCTTGACCACGTCGAGCAGCTCGACGGCGGCGGTCATCGGGGCACCACCACCTCGTCGCCGGGGGCCAGGTCGCCGTCGACCACCTCGACCACGCCGTCGTCGAACGAGCCGAGCTCGATGCCGATCAGCTCCGGCTGGCCGTCGGCCCCGACCCGCTCGACGGCGAAGCCGCCCTCGGCCAGGCTGAGCAGCGCCCGGGTCGGGACGACGGTGGCGTCGGCGATCACCTCGCCGGCGCTGATGACGGTCACCGGACCCTCGACCGGTTCGGTGCCGTCGTCGACGGTGAGCGCGAGCTCGATCGTGACCGTCGCCGTGCCCTGGGGGTCGGCCGCCTGGACGACCGGTCCGATCTCGGCCACCACGCCGGTCATGGCGCTCCCGTCGGCCAGCTCGATCGTCGCCTCCTGTCCGAGCTCGAACTCGTCGGCCTCGTCGACGTCGACGGTGACCTCGACGCCGAGGCGGGAGGCCGAGAGGGTCAGCACCGGACCACCGGCGACGATCGTGGCGCCGTCGTCGACCAGTTGCTCGTCGACGACCAGCTCGCCAGGCAGGGCGAGGTAGCGGCCGGGGTCGGTCTCGCCGGTGACCGGGAGACCGGCACCGGTCTGCCAGCGCTCGACGGCGGCTCGGGTGGCCTCGGACACGACCCCGTCGACGGTCATCTCGCCGTCCGGGTCGTGGCCGGCATCGGCGAGGGCCTGCTCGAGCTCGATGATGGTGAACGTCGAGTCGGTCAGTGCGGCCGAGACGGGATCGCCGGAGGCGGTCCCGGACTCGACGAGAGCGACGACCGGCACGTCGTCGACCCGGTACAGGACGGTGCCGGCGACGACCGGCAGACCGGCGGCCGCGACGTCGGTGACGACACCGTCGATCGTGGCCACGACGTCGACGGCGACGCCCCGGGGGGCCACGACGGCGAGCTCGCCGGTGGCGGCGGCGCCGACGTCGGCGACCGAGGTCACCACCGATGGCCCCTCGATGACCGCCACCGCACCGAGCGACACCGTGCCCGTGACGTCGACCCCGAGCTCCTCCTGCCAGCGCTCGACCATCGCCGCCGTGTTGGCGGTGAAGGTGTCGTCGATGTCGACCGTCTGGTCGGGATCGTGGCCGAGGGCGGCCAGGTTGGCCTCGAGGAGGCGAACATCGGCCCCGGTGTCACCGGAGGACAGCGACCGCCACATCGGGGTTGTGCCGTAGAAGGCGACGACCGGGCGGCCGTCGATGCGGACGATCTCGTCGCCCCGCTCGATCGTCGTGCCGACCTCGGTGACCGCGGTGATCGTGCCCCCGCTCCCGGCGATCGTGACCGGCTCGCCGTAGCCGAGGGTGCCGGACCACTCGATCTCCTCGACGAGGTCGCGCCGCTCGACCGGGGCGGTGGCCAGCTCGACGTCGACGGCGTCCGGGGCGGACGTGTCGGCGCGACGATCGAGCAGCGTGGCGACGGCAACCGTGCCGCCGATGCCGACGGCGAGCCCGAGCAGCGCGGCCGGCCACCGACGGCGGGGCCGTGCGATGTCGAGGGTCGTCGGTGGCTCGGCGACGCCGGACCCCCGACCGTTCGGCGAGGTCGGCGGTCTGCCGGCCGGGTGGGTGGTCGACGTCTCGGTCACCGGTCAGCCCTGGCCCTGGCCTTGACCCTGGGCCTCGACGCCGAGCTCGGCCAGGGCCGAGTCGACGATCTCGAGGCAGCCGTCGACGGCGGTGGCCACCTCGGGATCTTCGTAGTCCAGGCCGAGGTTCTCGGCGAAGCGGGCACCGCGGTTGCCGAAGCCCTGACCCCGCTCGCCGCGCTGGCCCGGCCCGCCCTCGTCGGGCGGGTTGCCGTCACCCTGACCGTCGCCGGCGGCGCCGTCACCACCGCCACCCGGTCCGCCGAGCGTCAGATCGCCGACGTCGAAGCCCTCGTCCCGGAGGCACTCGGAGAACCCGATGAGGGCGTCCTCGAACTCGGTCGATTCCTGGACCTGCCGGCGTCCGCCACCGAAGCCCGTCTGCTGGAGGATCTCGCTGCAGACCTCCATCGCCTGGCGGAAGCCCTCGGTCCCGGGCTCGATCGCCTGGAAGGCGGCCCGCACGTCGATGTTGCCCTCGGCGTCGACCGACAGGTCGGGGAAGTCGAGCCCCTGGTCTCGCATGCACTGGGAGAACTGCAGGGCGGCCTCATCCGGCTCGAGATCGGGGTCGGCCTCGTTGCCGCGAACGGCCGCATCGGCGGCGCCACCGTCACCGACGTCCGGGAGCAGCGTGGCCACCTCGGAGGCATCCTCGCCGCCCCCGCCGCTGCACGCGCCGAGCAGCAGCGCAAGCGTGACGAGCGACCCGAGGGCCCAACACCGGCGTCTGGTCTCATCGAGCATGGCGAGGAGTCTGCTCGCCGATTGTTAGGGCGTGGTTAGCAGCTCATCACGGGTCTGCGTTGGTCGCCTGGACGGGCGCCTACGGCTCGCAGCCGATGCCGTCGTCGTCGTGGTCAAGGCCGTAGACGTCGTCGCCGACCACCGTCACCGGCCCCTGGACGTAGGCGGGACCATCCCCGGTGCCGCCGGCGCAGTCCACGTCGGTGGCGATCGGCACGCAGGCACGGGTGTAGCTCGGGTGGCAACCGGATGAGGTGGTGGCAACCGTCGTCGAGGTGGTGGTCGTCGGTTGGCGTGTGGTGGGTGTCGACGTTGTCGTCGAGGTGGCCGTCGTCACCGGCGCCGCCGAGGTCGGCGGGCTGGAGGTCGGTGTCGATGTCGACGCCACCGCCGACGAGCTGAGGCGCGCCGCGGTCGACGAGGTCGTCGGCACCTCGACCGGCGAGGTCGACGTCGAGTCGGCTGCGTTCGCCGGCACGGCCGACGAGGCGGCCGCCTCGTCGTCGTCCGGCACCGGCCTCACGTCCTCGTCGATCGGCTCGTCCCCGGTCGCATCGTCCGCTCCGGCGGTCGTGTCACCGGAGCTGTCCACGTTCGTGTCACCGGAGCCGTCCAACCCGGCGACGGCGGCGGCACCGAGCGCGATGGCCACCACCCCGGCCGGAATCCAGGGCCACGAACGGCTGCCGACGAGGCGGTCGGGCCGAGGGAGGTCGACCAGGCGGTGGTCGTGGTCCGGCGCCGACGGCTGCGACCCGCCGGCCCGGGACGGTAGCGGGACCACCGGGCGGGGCGGCGGGGGCATCGGGCCGGTCGGCATCGGCGGAGGCGGCGGGGGCATCGGCGGAGGCGGGGGCATCGGCGGAGGCGGGGGCATCGGCGGAGGCGGCTGGGTGTGGTCGGTCCAGGTCGCGCCGTCCCACCAGCGTGCCCCGCCCCCGCCACGGGGATCGTCGTACCAACCGGCGGGTGGATGCCCAGGTGCCATCGTCTGGCCTCGATTCGTGGTCCGATGCGGACCCTACCCACCCCCGATGCTCTCGGTGCGGGAGACACACCTTTGCCCAGGTCGGTGTGGCGGTCCCTCAGGCGGCGGCGAGCTCGCCCTGCCTGGAGGTGGGGCGCACCAGGCGAAGCAGGCGGACGACGGCGAGGACCACGAAGAACTGGGCGACGCTCAGGCCGGCCATCGTCGCCCCTCCGGCCGTGCCGTAGTGGAAGCTGATCGTCAGGCCGGCGACCACGGCGACGGCGCCGAAGAGCGTCGACACGAGCATCATCACGGGGATCCGGGTGGTGACGAGCGAGGCGGTGGCCGGCGGCCCAACCAGCAGGCCGAAGACGAGCAGGGTGCCGACCGTCTGGAAGCTGGCCACGATGCTGATCGCCAGGAGCACCATCATGCCGAGGTGCGCCAGCCCCGGCCGCATGCCGAGGCTCTGCGCCTTCTGCGAGTTGAAGGTCAGGGCCAGGAACGGCCGGTAGAGCACGGTGCTGACCACGAGCACCACGATCGTCGCAACCAGTTGGCTGACGAGGTCATCGCGGGTGACCGCCAACACGTCGCCGAACAGCAGCGACGTGACCTCGGTGGCGAACGAGCGGGCCTTCGACACGATCACGATGCCGAGCGACAACATGCCGACGAACAGCAGGCCGATGCCCGTGTCCTCCCGGACCGTCGAGTCGGCCGACACGAGCGTCACCATGCCCGCCATCACCGCTGCGGCCAGCAACGCACCGACGATCGGACTGAACCCCCAGAGCACAGCGAGGGCGATGCCCGGGATCACGCCGTGGGCCAGGGCGTCGCCGAGGAAGGCCAGGCCCCGCAACACCACCCACGTGCCGATCACGGACGTGGCGACCACGGCGAGCAGGCCGGCCAGGAGCGCCCGCTGCATGAAGGCCGGTTCGAACGCTTCGAGCATGCCGGCAGCCTAGCCAGCCGGCGTGACGGACTGGAATGGTTCTCGATACCATCGGCCCCGTGACCGCCCCCGTCCGCGTCGACGACCTCACCGTCCGCTACGGCGACGACCTGGCCATCGACCGGATCACGATGGAGATCCCGGCCGGCAGCTCGGTCGCCGTCATCGGCCCGAACGGCTCCGGGAAGTCGACGCTGCTCAAGGCGATCGCCGGGATCGTCGGGCCGGACGGCGGATCGATCGACGTCGGCCCCCGGCAGCGGGTGGCGATCGTGCTCCAGTCGACCGAGGTCGACCCGCACATCCCGTTGAGCGTCCGCAATGCGGTGACGATGGCCCGCTACTCGTCGGCCGGCCTGTTCGGACGGCTCGATCGCAACGACCGGGCCGCGGTCGGCGACGCCCTCCGGAGCCTGGAGCTCGATGGGTTGGCCGACCGGCAGATCCATCGCCTCTCCGGCGGTCAGCGACAGCGGACGTTCGTGGCCCAGGGCCTGGCCCAGCAGGCCGACGTCCTGTTGCTCGACGAGCCGCTCACCGGTCTCGACGTCGTGTCGCAGTCGCTGATCGGTCAGGTGCTCGATCGCCTCAACGAGGGCGGGACGACCACGATCGTGGCCACCCACAGCTTCGCCGAGGCCCAGGCGTGTGACCTGGTGCTGCTGCTCGCCACCCGGGCCATCGCCTTCGGGCCGCCCGAGACCGTCCTGGTCGAATCGAATCTGCGCCGGGCGTTCGGCGGGCGGTTCGTTCGGATCGGTGAGACCCTGCTCGTCGACGACGCACGACACGACCATGCCCACGCCAACTGACCGCTCGGCTCGAATCCACGAGGCGGCGGCCGAGCTGCTCCGGGCCGACGGGTACCGCTACACGGTCGCCCGGCGCACGATCGTCGCTGCGCTCGGCGACGCGGGCGCGCCGCTGACGATTCCCCAGCTCCTGGCGGCGGACAGCCGACTGGTGCAGTCGAGCACCTATCGCAACCTCGTGATCCTCGAAGAGGCCGGGGTGGCCAGCCGGGTCGTCACCAGCGACGACCACGCCCGCTTCGAGCTCGACGAGCGGGTGACCGATCACCATCACCATCACCTGATCTGCCTCGACTGCGGTGATGTGCGCGACTTCGAGCTGCCGGCCGGCATCGAGCGCTCGCTGCAGGCGGAGTTCGGCCGAGCAAGCCGAGCGGCGATGTTCCGGATGGAACGTCATCGCATCGACCTGCTCGGCACCTGCGCAGGCTGCTCCTGAGCTGAAGGGAGGGGACCTGCTCGCTCAGGCGAGCGCTGCGCTGATCCGGGTGGCGTTGGTGCGGACCATCTCGAGGTAGGTCGCTCCCTCCGAGTCGGCGTCGCCGAGCGACTCCGAGAACAGCTCGACGACCTCGACGTCACCGACCTCGGCGGCCAGGGTCTCGACCAACGCGTCAGACGACGAGGTGTCGGAGAAGATCGCGGGCACGCCTTCGTCCTCGATGAGCTCGGCCAGCTCCGCGAGATCGCCGGCGCTGGCGCCGTCGACCGTCGATCCGCTGGGGATCACGGCGCCGACGACCTCGAAGCCGTAGCGGTCGGCAAAATAGCCGAACACCTCGTGGTTGGTGATCAGCACCCGCTGCGACTCGGGGATCGCGTCGACCAGCGCCTGGACCTCGGCATCGAGCGACTCGAGCTCACCGACGTAGGCGGCCACGGCCGAGTCGAGCGCTGCGGTGTCGATCCCGTCGACCTCGGCGGTCAGGAACGCCCCGATGCCCTCGACGGCGTCGGCCATCCGGGCCGGATCGGTGAAGAAGTGGGGGTCGTCGCCGTCGTGGGCGTGGCCGTGATCGTCGTGGTCGTGGCCCTCGTCGTCCGAGTGCTCGTCCTTGTCCTCGTCATCGTGGTCATGACCCTCTTCGTCGTCATGGCCTTCCTCGTCGTCGTGGTCATGACCCTCTTCGTCGTCATGGCCTTCCTCGTCCGAGTGGTCGTGGCCCTCCTCGTCGGAGTGCTCCTCGTCCTTGTCCTCGCCCTCGTGGTCATGACCCTCCTCATCGTCGTGGTCATGGCCTTCCTCGTCCGAGTGATCGTGGCCCTCCTCGTCGGAGTGCTCCTCGTCCTTGTCCTCGCCCTCGTGGTCATGACCCTCCTCGTCCGAGTGGTCATGACCCTCCTCGTCCGAGTGGTCATGACCCTCCTCGTCCGAGTGCTCGTCGTTGTCCTCGTCGCCGTGCTCCTCGTCGTGGCCGTGGTCGTGACCATCACCGGCGAACTCGATCGTCTCCACGGCCGAGGTCGCCTCGAACGTCGGGATACCGGCCTCCTCGGCCGACTCGATGACGTCGAGGAGACCTTCCTCGAAGGACGTGCCGTTGACCACCAGCGCGTCGGCTCCCAGGATCTGGTCGACCTCCTGGGCCGACGGCTGGAAGTCGTGGGGGTCGGCGCCGACGGGCATGATCGTGACCACGTTGGCCTGGTCACCGACCAGCTCGTTGACCACATCGCCGAGGATGTTGGTCGTGACGACCACCGTGGGAAGGTCGGTCGACGCCGCGGCATCGGCGGTCTCCGCCGAGTCCTCGCCGTCGTCGCTACCACACGCTGCCAACACCAGGGCCAGCGCGGCCAGCACCGCCGCGTACCTCCTGAGTGTGCTCCAAATCGCCATCGCCGACTCCACGTTCGTCGTCTACCAGGTCCAGAAATGAGAATCAGAATTGATACGGGAATCGTAGTGACCGCCCGAGCGGGCAACAACGCGCCCCCGGCACCTGTCACCAGTCGACCGACTACACTGTTCAGTAATGGCTGAACTGTTGCTGCCGCTGAATGCGCCGGGCCTCGATCGCATCGGCCTCGCCCTGGCCGACCCGACCCGCCGGGCCGTGCTGCTCGAACTGCTCGCCGGCCCGGCCTGCCCCAGCGATCTGGCCGTCCGGGTGCAGACCTCGCGCACGAACCTGTCGAACCACCTCGCCTGCCTCCGCGGCTGCGGCCTCATCCGGGCCGAGCGGTCGGGCCGCTACCTCCACTACGAGCTGGTGAGCGACGACCTGTTCCACGCGCTGCGGATGCTGGTGGAAGTCGCCGAGCGACTGCCCGAGTGCGAGGACCACCGGCCGTGACCGCCACGGCCCCGGACCGGCGGCGGGCGGTCCGCCGGGCCACGGTCCTCAATCGGTTCACGATCGGCTGGAATGCGCTCGAGGGCGTTGTCGCCGTCACCGCCGGGCTGGCGGCCGGATCGGTCAGCCTCATCGGCTTCGGTCTCGACTCGGGCATCGAGGTCTCGGCTGCGCTCGTCCTCACCTGGCGGCTGGCCAACGAGCGCAACGACGGTTGCCAGCAGCCGGCCGACGACCGGGCCCGCCAGCTGATCGCCATCAGCTTCGCTGCGCTCGCCCTCTACGTCGGCACGACGGCCACCCTCGACCTCCTGGCTCGCGATCGGCCCGATGCCTCGATCCCCGGCATCGTCATCGCCTCGCTGTCGCTGCTGGTCATGCCGCTGCTGGCGGCCGACAAGCGCCGCCAGGCGACGCTGCTCGGCTCGCAGGCGGCGCGGGCCGAGGCGGCTCAGACCGACGTCTGCACCCTGCTCTCGGCCGCCCTCCTGATCGGGCTGGCCGCCAACGCCGCACTCGGCTGGTGGTGGGCCGACCCGATCGCCGGCCTCGTGATCGCCGCCACCGCCGGCCTGATGGCCGTTCGCACGGCAACGAGCGAGGCGCTGGCCGACACCTGCTGCGCCACGCCGGTCGCCCAGGCGGCCGACTGACGGCTCCGCCCGCCCACCGCGGCCGCCGGCCGGCACCGGCGGGTCGGCCGCGACGACAATCGTCAGCGAGCACCGACTTGGAGCGATGATCGTCTAGAGTCGGGCCCTCATGAACGAGAGTGGGTCTCATTTTCCGGAGACGGGCGATACCGGACACCAACTCGTCATCGGTGGGCTCCGCGTCGACATCGATGGCACCACCGTCGTTCGCGACGTGTCGCTCGCCGTCGACCGACGCTCGGTCCACTGCCTGGTCGGCGACTCCGGCAGTGGCAAGACACTGACGTCGCTGGCCGCCGTCGGCCTCCTCCCCCGGGCCGCCACCGTCACCGGTTCGATCCGCCTCTCCGGCATCGACGAGAACCTCCTCGACCTCGACCAGGGGCGCTGGAGCTCGATCCGGGGCTCGGCGATCGGCTACGTCGGTCAGAACGCGCTCGGGTGCCTCCATCCCGCGTTCCGGATCGACACCCAGCTCATCGAGACGATCCGCCGGCATCGGCCGATGCCGCGAGCCGAGGCGAGGGCGCTGGCACTCCGGGAGCTGGAGGCGGTCGAGCTGCCCGACCCCCGACGGGTGGCCCGATCACGCCCCGCTCAGCTCTCCGGCGGGATGTGCCAGCGGGTGGCCCTCGCCATTGCGCTGTGCAACCGGCCGTCGGTCCTGATCGCCGACGAGCCGACGACCGCCCTCGACGACGACACCCAGGGCCTCATCCTCGATCTCATCCGCTCCATGGTCGACCGGTACGGGCTCAGCCTGCTGCTGATCACACACGACAACCGGGTCGTCGAGCAGATGGCCGACGAGATCACGACGATCGCCGACGGCGTGACCTCCAGCACGACGACGCAGCCGGCGACGGCCGGCGCCGTGCGGGCCCGAGTCGACGACGAGGGCGGCGGGACCGGCTCGACCGGGCCGGACCGCTCGACCGGGCCGGCACTGGAGATCATCGACGTGGCCAAGTCCTACGGCCGTCGTGGACGATTCCGTCGTCGACCTGGCGAACCGGTCCTGCGGGATGTGTCGATCGCCGCGCCCCCGGCCACGACGATCGGTCTCGTCGGGCGCTCGGGCGCAGGGAAGACCACGCTGGCCCAGATCGTCGCCGGTGTGCTGCCCCCGACCGAGGGGTCCGTTCGCATCGCCGGGCGCCCCGTCACCGGCGCCGATCGGGTCGGTCGAGTCGAGAAGGCCGGGCTGGTGCAGTACGTGTTCCAGGACCCGTTCGGATCGCTCAACCCCAGGCGATCGGCGATCGCCCAGGTGGCCGAGCCGTTGATCGCCGCCGGACGACCGGCCGAGGAGGCGAGGAGCCGGGCCGGCGAGGTACTCGCCGACGTCGGCCTGACGACCGCACAGACCGAGCGTCTCCCGACCGCGCTGTCGGGCGGGCAGTGCCAGCGGGTCGGCATCGCCCGAGCGGTCGTGCGACGGCCGAGCGTGATCGTGCTCGACGAGCCGGTGTCGGCCCTCGACTGGTCGATCCGGGCCGAGATCCTCACCATCCTCGCCGACCTGCAGGAGGCCACCGGGGCGCTCTACCTGCTCATCTCCCACGAGATGTCGGTCATCGAGCAGGCGAGCGACCGCATCTACGAGGTCGCCGACGGTGTCGTCCGACGCCGCTGACCCCTCCCGGCCCGCACGAACCCAACCACCAAGGAGTACCGACACATGCGACGAACCACCTCGCCATGGGCCATCCTGGCCATGGTCCTCGCCCTGGCATTGCTGGCGGCAGCCTGCGGCGGCTCGGACGACGAGTCGAGCGCCGGCGACGACGCCGAGACCCCGGCGACCGAGGAGACCGACGACGGCGACGCCGACGAGGCGGCCGACGCCGCCGACAGCGACGCCGACGCCACCGACAGCGACGCCGACGCCACCGACAGCGACGCCGACGAGGGCAATGAGGGCGCCGTCGTCCGGGTGGCGCTGCAGTTCGGCCCCGACGCCGGGCTGGCCATCGAGTCCGACGACGCCTCGATCCTGGTCAAGGCCGGCGTCGTCGAGGGCCTCGTGCGCTCCGACGCCTCGGGCGAGCCGGTTCCGGCCCTGGCCGAGTCGTGGACCCGGATCGACGACACGACCTGGGAGTTCGCCCTCCGCTCGGGGGTGACGTTCCACGACGGCACCGCCTTCGACGCGGCCGCCGTCGAGACGGCGATCGCCTACATCACCAGCGTCGCCGCACCGCCACGGAGCCTCGGCGGCCTCGAGCTGTCGACCGAGATCGTCGACGATCTGACCGTTCGCATCGTCACGTCGGATCCAGACCCGATCCTGCCCCTCCGGCTGTCGAGCCGGTCGATGGGCGTCCTGGCCCCGGCCGCCTACGACTCGGAGCCGACCGAGCCGATCGGCACCGGCCCGTTCCTCGTCAGCGACTTCACGCCCCCTGACTCGATGACGGTCGAGCGCTTCGACGACTACTGGGGTGACGTCGCGCAGCTCGACGGGGCGGTGTTCCGCTTCCTGCCGGACGCCGGCTCCCGGGCCGCCGCCATCCGGGCGGACGAGGTCGACATCGCCGACGGGATCGCCATCGCCGACCTCGAGGCCATCGAGGACGACGCCGACGTCGACCTGATCCGCTTCAGCCTGCCCCGGACCGCCTCGCTCTACGCCAACACCAGCAGCGGCCCGATGTCGGACCAGACGGTCCGCCAGGCCGTCAGCCTGGCCATCGACGAGGTCGCCATCGCCGACGGCCTGCTCGAGGGCCAGTTCGCGCCGGCCCGCGGCTACTTCGGCGAGGAGAACGCGTGGGCGCCCCAGGGTGACCCCGACCCGGCCGACGCCGCCGAGCAGGCGGCGTCGCTCCTCGACGGCGTCGACCCCCAGAACCGCTCGATCTCGATCTGGACCTACGCGAGCCGGCCCGAGCTGGCCGACATCGCCACCGTGGCCCAGGCCCAGCTCGAGGCGGTCGGCTTCGACGTCGACATCGAGGTCGGCGAGTACACGCCGTTGGAGGAGCGGGTCTTCGCCGGCGAGCACGACCTCTTCCTCGGGTCCCGTGGCTACTACTTCGACATCGCCGACGCCGGCGCCCTGTTCACGAGCGACTTCACCTGCGATGGCGGCTACAACCTGAACCGCTTCTGCTCGGAGGAGTTCGACGCCCTCGTGGCCGAGCTGAGCCTGGTCGACAGCGTCGAGGACCGCCAGGCCCTCTTCGCCGAGGCGGCGCAGTTCCTGGCCGACGGGTACATCGGCTTCCCCTTGGTCCACGATCGGGCCCGCTACGCGGCCAGGACCGACGTCGGTGGGTTGGTGATCGATCCGTTCGAGCTGAACCTGCTGACGCCCCAGGTGACGCTCGACGGCTAGACCATCGCTGCGATGAGGTCGTCGAGGCTCCAGCGGGTCCTGAGTGCGCCGGTCCTGTTGCTGGCGTTCTCGTTCTTCGCGTTCATGCTGCCCGAGCTGCAGGGCATCGATCAGGCGAGGGCGACGCTGCTGGCCCGGTCCCAGGACGCCGAGCCGAACGAGGAGACCCTGGCCGCCATCTCGGCCGAGCTCGGCCTCGACGACCCCCTGCCCGTCCGCTACGGGAGGTACTTGACGGGGGTGGTCCAGGGTGACTTCGGCGACTCGAACGTGTCCCGGACGCCGGTCTGGCCACAGGTGTGGCGGGCGACGATCGTGTCCGCCACGGTCGTCGCCCTCGCCATCGGCTCATCGGTGATCATCGCCTCGGTCCTCGGAGTGGTGGCGGCCGCCAACCAGAACCGGTGGCCCGACCGACTCATCACCGGCGTGTCTCGGGTGCTGGTGGCCGTCCCGGTTCACGTCCTGACCCCGATCCTCGTCTACGTGGCCGCGCTGCGCCTCGATCTCGTGCCGACGAGCGGTTGGGGTGAGCCCGAGCACCTGGTGCTACCGGTCCTGGCTCTGGCCCTGTCCCCGATCGCCCTGTTCTCCCAGATCGTCCGCTCGGAGATGCTCGACACGCTGGAGCAGCCCTACATCCGCACGGCACTGGCAAAGGGCCTCCGCTGGCGGCGGGTGGTCTGGGTCCATGCAGCTCGGGTCTCGCTCGTCGGGGTGCTGACGCTCGGTTCGCTGTTCATCGCCGGGCTGCTCGGCGGTGCGGTCATCGCCGAGGTGATCCTCGGCGTTCCCGGGCTCGGGCGCCTGCTGCACACGTCGGTCGTCACCGCCGACGTGCCGATGTTCCAGGGCGGGCTCCTGGTTGCCGTCGCCGTCGGCATCACGATCGGGCTGCTCGGCGACGGGCTCTCGGCCCTGCTCAGCCCGCCGGAGCGTGAGGGATGAGGCGCTGGGTCGTCGCCGCCGGTGCGCTGGTGGTGCTGGGATTCCTGGCCTGGTGGACGCTGACCCACGATCCCGACGCGGTCGACCTGACCAGACGCTTCGCCGGGCCGTCCCGCGAGTCGCCCCTCGGCACCGACGAGCTCGGCCGTGACCTGCTCAGCCGTCTCGTCGTCGGCGGCATCATCACCATCGGGGCGGCGAGCCTGGCGCTGCTGGCGACGGCGTTGATCGGCACGGCCCTCGGCACCTTCGCCGCCTGGCGGGGCGGGTCGGCTGGGTCGGCGCTGGCGCTGGCCACCGACTCGCTCGTCGCGGTCCCCGAGATCGTGGTGGCGCTGATCACCGTGTCGATCCTCGGCACGAACCTGTTCGCGCTCATGGTGGCGGTCATTGCGACGGGATGGCTCCCGTTCGCCCGGCTGTCGTTCGAGATCGTCGGCCGACTCCTTGGCACCGACTACGCGGTTGCCGCCCAGATGACGGGGGTCGGTCCGGCCCGCTTCATCGGGCGAACGCTGCTCCCGAACGCCGCCCGACCGCTCGTCGCCCATGCCTTTCTCCGCTTCCCCGGGAAGCTGCTGTTGCTGTCCGGGCTGTCGTTCCTCGGGCTCGGGCCGCAGCCGCCGACCGCGGAGTGGGGGGCGATGCTGGCTCGCGGGGTCGACGAGCTGGAGCGCCACCCACTGGTTCCCCTCGTGCCGGGCGTCGCGATCGTGGTGACGGGGTACGCCGCGGCCAGCCTCGGTCTGGCCATCGAGGGCCCGATCGCCGGCACCGGCGCGCCGTCACCCGATCGGCGCGTCTCGGCGCGGTAGCGAGGCCTACCGATCTCGCCGGGGCCGTCGTTGCATCGCTGCTCGAACGCGCCAATTCCGGCGATCTCCGTGCGGAGACGATCCCCCGGGCGGAGTCACCCGCCGGCCTGCCGCTCTGCGTCGCGGGCGTGGAGGCAACGGACGAGGTCCGTCTCGTCGGCGACGTCGTGGTGGTGGTGGTGGTGGTCCGCCCGGTCGTGACCTTGGCGTCCCCGACGACGCGCTGCAGCGTCGTCTTCGCCACGCCCTTGGACTGGACGGCGGCGTCGAAGGCGGCGAGAACCGCGTCTCTCGTCGACCCACGAGCCGTCCTCGCTTGCGGCGTGCGCCGCCGTCAGCGCCTGGCGGCGGCCGGCACCCGGCTGCGACGCCGCTGGCCCGGCCGGAGCGGTGCGGCGACGCGCGGCGCCACGGGTTCCCCGTTTGCCGTTGCTCGTGGCTCGTGGCTCACGCCCTCGCCGGGTGCACGGCGAATGGCCAGTGCGTCCTTCAGGCCCTCGACACCGCTGCGGCTGATGACGATCCCGCTGGCAATGGCGAACAGGACCAGCGAGGCCACGGGGACGATCAATATGAGCATCGAAGGATCTGTTGCAGTCATAATCTCTCTACGATCATAGTCGGCCGAACCACATGCGAGTTAATGGCTCGTGCTCATCGGTTGTCACCGTCCGGCTCGAGGAACTGCTGGACGATCTCCTGCAGACGTGCGACCTCGGCGGCCACGCGATGCTCGTGGGAGGCCTGCCGTCGACCGAGCTCCTCGATCGCCGAACCGCCCGTGCCCTCACGGAGGTCCAGTTGCGCCGAGGTTTCGGCCAGGGCGTCGAGCTTCTGGTCGAGCTCGACGCCCTGTTTCACGATGACCCGCACGACGTCGAGGATCTCCTGCTGCTGGCCCCGCAGTGCCGACTCACCCGCATGGCTGAGCGCGAGGAGATCGGCCGCCGTCCGAGCCCCGACGGCGACGGCCGCCGTGAAGAAGGTCCAGAGCAGGACCGACATGACCAGCGTGACGAGTGGCCAACTGAAGCCCCTCCACTCGAAGGCGCCAAAAGGGCCGACTTTCATATAGACGACGCAGCCTGTCACCGCATGGAGCAGCGCCATCGCCAGCAGAAAGCCTCGAATCACCTGTTCGGAGCCGTCGCCTTGGCCGGCCCGGAAGAGCTTGAACATCATCCAGGTACCTGCAGTTGCGACATAGATCGTCAACGCATCATTCACGTTGATCCACAGGGATGGCGACTCTGCACCGGCGATGAAGACGACCATGACCCCAGCGATCGCTGGGGCGATGATGTTGTCGAACCACTCCGAAAAGACCCCAGGGATCACCGTCACCCCTTCCAAGTAGCCGCCGAAGCTATCCGCCACTTCATAAGAAATGTGGGATGGCGGGATGGATTGCCGTTTCAGTGCTGTGACGCCCTGCCGAACCATGTCGCCGGACGGCCGATGTCGCCGCAGGGCGCTGGATGGGCTGCTCGACCGATCGCCCGCCCGGGCGGGGTCGTCGGCGGCGGCCGGACCGGCGGGCGGCGGCGTCCCGGGCCCCCGCCCGATCCCTCGACTCCTCACGGGTCCATTTGTGCCGAAGTCCGTTCGTGCCATCACCGGCGATATCGGGACTCATGCACCGATCGATCTCGCGCCTACCGTGCCAGATGGCCGCCGGTGATTGCCGCCGTCGACGCTGGAACGGGCGACGGCGGCGCTCGCCGTCAGGGGGCCGCCATGGTCGCTCTCGAGACAGGGCATCGCTGGACGAGCTACGCTCCCACGAGGGGGGATATCGGCGATGGTCCCGAGGACGTTGAGGCTTCGAGCACGGTGGCTGGCGGCGCTCGTGCTGGTTTCTGCCTTCGCAACCCTCTCCGCCTCCACGTTGGCGTTGGCCCAGACATCGGGCGGTGGCCAGGCACACAAGTGCGGCGACGCAGCCGTTCGGGCGCTTGGCCAACGGGCGTTCCTGAGCGCCTATGGGCTGCCGCCCGAACCGGATCAACGTGTGGTCCTGACGCCCGAGAAGGACCTGAGGATCAGCATCAGATTCCTGCGGGATCGCGGATTCAGGACGTCCGATGACATGTCGCTCGTCTACAAAGACACCGTGGCACCGAGCCCCGAGGCCTTCCCCAATGGCTCACAGGTGAGGCTCGATTTCGGGGTGCTGAAACGCGACAGCGACGACTTCGAGTTGGCCGTCTCGGAACGGATCGTCTATTCGGCCCAGTCGACGACCCGCGGGGTGAGCCTACGGCTGTGTTTCGATGCGACCAGGGCCCCACCCGGGCGCTATCAGAGCACCGTCGAGCTGGCTCCCGAGGGGCTCCAGCACTCCCCCATACCGCTCGTCGTCACGGTCCAGGAGAACCGCATGTGGTTGATGATCGGCATCCTCCTGTCGGCCGTCGCCGTCGGTGTCGTGCTGCTGTACCAGCAGGCGCGGTTGGGGGCCCTCGGTCGCGGCGGGCAGCCGCAGACCTTCCGGGACTGGCTGTGGCACTCGTGGGCCGGCTTGGGCACCGGCCTGGCAGCGGCGTGGGGGACCTGGCAGGTGGAGTACCTGAGCAACGAGTCGTTCGGCGGTGAAGGCGTGCAGTACGTGCTGTTGCTCGGGGCGTGCATCGTTGCGTTCGCCGGAGGAGGTGTCGCCGGTTCCGTCGGCTACGGCATCGTCGACCAGTCGTCGGACTCGCGGGCCAGATCACGGGGAGGACAGCGATGACCAACCGGCGTCGTGCCGTCCCGATCCTGGCGTTGCTGCTCGCAGCCGGCGCGTCGTGTGTGGTCGAGCCCGAGGCTGCGCCAGGGCCGACGGTTCCACTCGAGACGCCCACGTCCGAACCCCCAGCGCAGTCGACGTCCCGAGAACCGTCGTCGAGCCCGTCGTCGGCGACGAGCTCGTCATCATCGTCATCATCGTCGACGACGCAAACGACGTCGATCCGTCCAACGCTCACGCTCCCGACCACCGGGCCGGGGACCCTGGTCACGGCGACGTTCGTGACCACCGTGCCACCGCAGATCGTCGAGCTCCCGGACCTGTTCTCGGTCAGCGCCCGTGTTGCCGTCGACGAGCTCGCCCGCCTCGGGCTGGCGGTGATTCCCTTCGAAGCGTGCTCCGGTCTGGCGCCGCCCGGCACGGTGAACCGAGTGCTCGGCGTCAAGGGCGTCGTGCTCATCGACGACCGCGGCGTCACCGCAGCGGGCGAGATGGTCGAGGTCGGTAGCGCGGTCGAGGTCCTCATCGAGCCCACCGGTCGTTGCGAGTGATGCCGCGGGCATGCGGCCCAGCGCACTCCCGAGGGGCCGGGAGGCGACCGCGTCGACCACCTCCCGACAGCCTCGGCGATGTCGGGTATCCGGCGCCGGCGCGAAGCCTGGAAGCACGTGCTGTGTGCCCACGCCGAAAGAGTGAGGGTCTTTGTGAGCCGCGAGCGGCTTCCGGTTCCCCGATCTCGAGGAGACCCACTGGGCAACACCGAGAGGTCTCCCCTCGAGGTTGTCCACGCTCGAACCAAGATCGGGAACTGGTATCGGTCAACGCCTAAATCAAATACGCCATGATCTCGCTGAGCGGATCCCCAGAGTACCGCTCCGCAACCGCCAGCAGTAGCGCAGGCAACGGTCTTCAACGCTTCGTCTTCCTGGCTGTCGAGTCCTTCATCTCGACTGCGAGCCTGATCACTTGAGCCCAAGCCAACCGACTCTGCTTGAGAAACGGCGTCGTTCGTTCCTCTGCACCGTGTTGTCTCGACCACTCAGCGGATGGACCGGCGATTCACCAATCAGGCCGTTGCAGCCACGACCCGTCCAGGTCCCAAACAGACCACAGCGTCGTTCGACTCACTGACGGCTGTCGAATGGCGGTGATATCGCCCGAGGCTTTGTTCGTCGAGTCGCAGGACGTGACCGTAGCGACCGCGGATCCCGCCGGCCGGTAGCCGCCGACCGCGGACACATCAGCCCGAATCGCAGCCTGACCTTCGACCTGTGGCTGAGCTCGGAGCGCGTCGAACGAGGTCGTCCAGACAGCGCCCGATACCCCCGCTTGGTCCTTGTTCTGGGAGCCCTGGTCAGACCGATACCGTCCTTCGGCGCGGATTCTCCGCGACCCCGGGCGTGGCGCCGAACAAGCGCTTAGAGTTCTCCCATGGGAGTATCGGACGGTGGACGGACCGGCGCTATCGGCCTCTTGCTCGGCTACGCCGGAGGGATCGAAACGCAGGCGATGCTCGTACGGGCGGCAGCTCATCTTGCGCTTTCGCCCGCCCATTGGTCCGCGGTCCAGGCGAAGACTCGCGACCTCTTGGATACAGGAAGGCTGAGCCCAGCCGGAATCCAACAACTGGCGCGAGCGGCGGGCTCGTCGCCGGACCCGGACGCACGAGCCCGGCTCTATGAAACAACACTCCACAGTGCGCCCGCTCTGCACCGGACGGTATTGGATTCGCTGGCCAGGAGGTGTGACACCATCATCATCCCCGATCTCATGGAGAAGGTCAGGCAGGGCGACTTCGGCGCCGCCCATTCGCTCATCCGCTACGACGGTGGCCAGCTCGAAGGTCACGGCGACCGCATCGTCGACCTCGTCGGTAGGCGATACACGCCGTCGATCGACCTCTGCCTCGGCGTCGTCGGGGATCGGATCGGCGTAAACGAACCGCTGACCGACGTCATCGACCGATACGGCGACCGCGACGTCTCGGTGGCCCAGGGGACGGGACGAAGGATCCGGAAGCGATTCCGGGGCAACCCTTCGCTCCGCGCCGACACGGTCCAGGTGCTCCGGGAGCGGACCGTCGACAAGCCTGGTCTCCGCCTCATCCTCGATGAGTTGAGCGGGGAGGACCAAACGGTCCGACCCGCACTGGTGAGCATGAAGAACGCCCAGGACTCTGCCAGACGCATCATCACCGGCGAGATCCCGCCGGAGCGGGTCGGCGAGTTTGCCGACGATCTGGCCCGGCTCAACCGGGAGGCGTTGGAGCAGATCATTCCCGGGCTCGTCAGTCATGCGACCCAGCAGTCGAGAGCGAATCCACACCTCCAGCTCTACGACACGGTGTCCGAGCCATTCGACCGGTATCGGACCGACGACAAACCCGACCCGACGGTGATGGTCCGCTCCATGGAAGGCGTCTTCGATCCCGGGTCGCTGGAACCCGTCACCCCAGACCCGGCAGCGGTGCTCATGCACAGCGACCCGGGAGCGACGACAGCAGCCCTGCTCGACTACATGAACGGGCTCGATCCGATAGCTGAGGAGGCGATCGCCCGAATCTTGAACGACGCAGTTGCCGGCAATGCGGAGGCCTACTCGTCCGATGAGATCGCGCCCTCCTCCGAGGTGTCGGATGCGGAGCCGCGCCGAACGACCGAAGGCGTCTCAGCGCCCATCTCGCCGGACCCGTCAGCCGACCATCGGAGCATCGGTGAGAAGATCGCTGTCGGGCATGGTGAAGCCAGTCGGCCCCACCGCACCCATCCGTTCGTCCGCCGAACTGAGCGCCCTGCCCCGCCCTTGGAGGCGGGCTCCGAGTTCGACGTCGAAATCGGGCTCAGCCCCAAGCCGGGCCAAGGCGGTGAGGTGGTCGGTCGACGAGGCCACTTCCCGACCAACAGGGACTTCGAGGTGCGAGTGACGCTGTCGCTCGACGGCCTGCGGTTGGCCGATCGCAACAACGAGGTGATCCTGTTGTCGGTCACCAACAAGCGGCCCTACCCGAGCCGACGCATCGGGCTCGTGGTGACCGACGAACCGGCCGACACCGTCACCTGTGCCGCCAGCTTCGACGTCGAGAACCGATCGGTCGCCAAGTTGCGGTTGGCCATGCCGATCGGTGACGGCGGCGCGGGCCGCCACGGAGACGGCGGCAGCATCAACGGCGAGGATGGGAATGGCGGTACGGACAGTGGTGGTCCGAACGAAGTCAGCACGGAAGGCGACATGGCTGGCGGCGAACCGTTCAACGCTGCCTTCACGGTCGACGTGTTGCCGAACGAGATCCGCTGGATCGGTCGGGTGACCGATAGTCGCCCGATCCCGGGCCGGACCGCAGCCGAGTTCAGCGAAGGAGTGCGATCGTTCTTCAACGCCGCAACCGACAACCCGAAACGCTATCGCAACCGGGTCGAGAGTCACCTCAAGGAAATCGGCCGGCTCATACCGCCCGACATCCAGCGGGAGCTGGTGCAGATCGTCCAGGCTGGTGCCGATTGGGCCGGCGACGAATCGCCGACCGTCGAGCTGCGGTCGATGGACCCATACATCCCCTGGGAACTGGCAGTGATGACCGACCAGAACCCCGCCGTGACCCCTCTCGCCCGGAATGTGCTCGGTGGCGAGATCCAACTTGGACGGGTGCTGATGAACGCTGTCGATGCCGGCCGCACGCCCGGCCCGATCGATCACGCCGCCGACGACGGCGAGGCGGTGACCGAGCCGGTGCGCACGTTCGGCATCATCGCCCCCGACTACGACAAGGTGAAGAACTGGTCGCGCCACCCTTCGATGGTCAAGGAGCTGGAGCGCCTGGTCCGCGAGCACGGGGCGGTTGAGCTCGATGCCGACTTCGATCGGGTGGTCGCACAGATCACGAGCGATCCTCCGAATGTCCTTCACCTGATCGGACACGGGGCGAACCGGACCGACGGCGATCCCGGATACGGCGAGAGGGAAAGCCACGTCTACGTGCTGGCCGATACCGGGGCCGGCGAGACCTTCTGGACCCGGCTGACCGCTCGCGACCTCGAACGGCTTGATCCGTACATGCACGACACGTCCTTGGTGTTTCTCAACGCCTGCGATGCTGGTGTTGGCGGTACGAACTTCGTCGACCAGACCGGGTTCGCTCGGGTGTTTCTCGAGATGGGTGCAAAGGTTGTCATCGCGCCGATATGGAGCATCGAATCGACGAAGGCCGCACAAGTCGCCACAGACTTCTACTGGGCGGTCTTCCGCAATGGCATCTCGGTTGGTGAAGCCATGCGCCAGGCCCTGGCCCGAGTCGACTTCAGAGACCCGGCGAGCCGAACCGTCCTGGCCTACCGCCTCTACGGTCAGTCGTCGCTCGAGATAGGACCCGTCGCCCGTGCTCCCGGCGGGCGACCATGAGTGCGTTGGTGTCGTGGGCAAAGCTGGTCGTCGCCACGGTGATGACCGGAGTAGTCCTCACCGTGGCCATCGGGATGGCGGCCGACGAGACTTTGGCCTGGGAAGACCCGGCTTTCGTCTTGTCGTCGTCGCCAGACGAGATCGACCCGGAGGCGACGTTCGTCGAAGAGACCATCGAGGTCGTGCATACGCAGAGCCGTACGAACGATACGAGAACGGTCTTCTTGCATCAGATGGGTGGCCCGCCAGCCTCGGCGGTGTCGTTGGTCGCCGTCGTCGACGAACCCGATGCAGGCGCAGTCACCGTTCAGGCCACGCTCCCGGCCGGACCGACGACAGCCGGAGCCGGTTCCTCAGTCCCCCTCGTCGTGACATCGGCCGTCGATCCCGAGTGGAGCGGAACAGCAAAGGTCACCATCTACGCCACGGTCGCCTCGGCGGTCGTCGACGTTGGCGACATCTCGGTCAGTCGCCAACCACCACATGCGCTGTCGGTGGCCAACGCCCAAGGCGGCACGATCGCAGTCGCAGCCCCGAGCCAGGAGACCTGCATCCCGATCGCTCTGGTCGCCGGGCCCTCTGGCTCGGGCGACGCCGAAGTCCGGTTGACCTTCCTGACCGGTCCCGCCGACCCGACCAGGGCCGCCGTGGTGACCGAGACGGGCGGCGACGATCCGTGCCGATCCGGGCCCGATGCCGGTGGACGGTCTCGGCCCGAGGCCCAGACGAGCACCGCTGCCACCGACGACACGAACAGAGCCACCGACACCGACGGAGCCACCGACAACACGGAGGCAGCCACCGACGACGCCGACGGACCCACCGACGACACCGAGGCAGCCACCGACGGCACGGACGGAGCCACCGACGACGTCCGCTCAGCTGCCGAAGTCGACGAAACCACCGACATCGTCCAGATCAGCGCACTGGATCCCCACGGATCGACGACCTTGCGCGTCGACACGTCGCTCTTGCGCTCCGGCACCTACCGTTGGCTGCTCGCCATCGGCCAGACCGATGGTCAAACGGGGGGCGTCGAGGCGCCAACCACGGTGCTGCTGACCGTCGAGCGGACGGCCAGCCCACCCCCGATCGAGGTCGTCGGCTCGACAACCGTGAACCGACGACTCGGCGCCTTCGAGCTCGACAAGACCGGCGGGTTCGATCTGGTGTTGGGCCTGCGCCCGCTGCCTGGCTATGCGTCGGTCGAGCTCGGCCCCATCCGCATCCAGTCGCTTGACCGAGTCGACGACGACGGCAACGCCGAAGCCGATGTCCGCAGCTTGACCGTCGAAGATGGAGCCGGGCTGGAGCTCGGCGATGGGTTCTTCGTCAACGGCGCCACCGACCTCACCCTCTCGTTTGGAGAGATGAACGAGCCCGGTCGCTACAAGGGGATCGCCTTGATCTCGGAACCGGCCGGGACAGCGCAGGAGGTGGGGATCACGGTCAACGTCCGGCGGCCCTGGATCGTCCTCGTATTCTTGTTGGCCGTCGGCATCTACGCTGCCGAGGTGGTGCGCAACGCGCTCGGTAGGCAGGGTGAAGCTCGCGGCGTCGAATCTGCGCTTGGTGAGATGGCGACCAACCAGAAAGCGTGGGATCACCTCGTCACCGGTGGGACGCCGGACGATGATGCTGTAGCTATCAAGGCGCATCTGGAAGGGCGGGAGGGGACGATCCGGACGACGCTGAGGAAGCGGGGATCCGTTCCCCAGATCCTCTTCAGTCCGTTCAGCCAACTCAGACCGACGACGAGCTGCGAGCAGGCCGCCAAGGACCTGGTGGAGATCGCCCGGGTCACACCGCACTTCATCGAGCTGCGAGACCTACGCAACGCAAACGCCGCAACACTCGACCCATCGGCTGGTGGGGCCGTGTCAGCTGGCCTCGACAGTGTCCGACGGTCGGTCGTCGGCCAGGCCGACATCACCGGCCTCGACGATCGGCTGCAAGCGATCCGCACCAAGCTCGTCGAGACGATCGTCGTGGCCCAGCTGACCGGTATTGAAGAGCTGGAGGCGCTGCTCCCGCGCTTGGGTCGCATCCCTGACCAAGCCGCAGCCAGTCAGGTTCAATCGATCCTTGCTCTTGGCCTTCCCGGCGTGCGATCGAACGTACATCAGCTCCGGTTCAAGGAAGCATCGGAGGCTCGAGCCGCAATCCGGAGCGAGGTCGTTACCGTCCTCATCGCTGACCTCCGTGCGCGATGCACCAAGGCTCGGCTCCAGGAGCTAGCTCCAGAGCTCTCTGATGCCGACTACCGGTCGCAGGTCGCTGACGCAGTGATCGATGAAATCGACGGCTCTCCGGGCTGGTCCGGCTATGTCGCCGGAGTGACCAGGCTGTTGGACCATCGGTACACGACGTTGACGGCCACTGCGGGAACGAACGCGCACCAGCTCGAAGAGCTGACACGCCTCATCGAAGCCAAAAACGGCAAGGAGCTGGGGCGGGCCATGGACATCGCCGATCGGGTCCACCAGATGCAGCGTCCCCACACCAGGCTGAGCCCGGATGAGGAGCAGCGGCCATTGGCGGCCTTCGGCCCCGCCGTCCTCTCTCATCCGGTGGGCGGCCCTTCGCTCACCGAGGTCGGGGCACCGAGACGCGGCTCGCTGGCCTGGCCGCCGCTCGCCGATGTCGCCCTCGTCGGGCTCGCCATTCTCGGCACAGCCGTCGCCGGGTACATCGCGCTGTACGACAATGTGTGGGGTCGGTGGCCCGATGTCGCTGCGGCCGTGGCCTGGGGCTTCGGTATCCAGGGTGCGTCGGCGGTGATCGGTGGAGCTCTCCTGCGACGGCTGCTCTCGACCGCAACGTGAACAGATGGCCGGGGCGGGGTTCGAACCCGTATGAGGCCGAGGCCTCCGAGGGGTTGAGTCTCACCCCAGCCCTTCGGTCCGTGCGGGGCCGTCCGCCTCGTACCGTCTGAGCAGGGCTAGTAGTCCGGCGTGTCCGCCCCGTCCGCCGGCGGCTCGGCGACTCCCGTGCACCTTTCGTGCGCGCTTACCTCTCTCAGAAGCTGCTCGACCAACCGCCCATCACCGGCACCGGGCATCCTCCGGGCACTCCCGTGCCTTGATGTCGGCGTGCAGCTGTTTGGCGATGCGCTCGGCGTCCGCCGGCGAGACATCCTCGATGACGCCAGGACCTCCCGGTCCGGAATCGGGATCGTTGCCTCCTCCGTGTAGCGCTGGCCAGACGCCGACCGGATCACACTGACTCTCAGCGGTTCATCGTCGCCGAAGAATCCCGCCAGCGACGCGAAGCCGCCGCGCCCGCCTCCACGGCGGCGCTTGGCGTGTCGAGCCTCCTTCGCCGCCCGCCGCTTCCGATCGGCCTTCGAGTTCCTGGACGTGATCATCACCTCCGACACCGGTGCCTTTCGGGATGTGACGTCTTGGGCACTCCAGCTACGCATATCGCCGGCAGTGCTCGGGTCGAGCGAAGTGCATGTCGCAGCTGGTGAGCCAACTACCAGCCGCCGGCAGGCACGGCGCCGACAGCAGGTGTTCTCGAGGTCGACAACTCAACCCAGAGGCATAGACCCACCAGTCTCGGGGAGCGCAGCTGTTCTCCGATGTCCCTATCATCCTGGGACGGTTCTTGCCGACCGCCCGACGTCGACACAACCACGACGTTCGGGGTCACACATCTGCGAGCATGGCTGGGTGGACCTTGGGCTTCTGAACGCAAGCGTTCTCGTAACCGGCGGTTCCTCCGGGATCGGGCTCGAGACTGCACGGTTGCTGATCGAGGAAGGGGCGCTCGTGACCGTCTGTGGCCGCGACATCGACAAGCTCCGGGCGACGAAGGCAGCCATCGACTCCCCAAACCTGAACACGCATAGAGCCGACATCTACGACCCGGTCCAAGCCGCCTCGGCAGTGGCAGCCGCGGTCGAACATGGCGGCGGGCTCGATGGTGTCGCTGCGGTCGCCGGTCGCGGGCACCATGGCAGCCTTGTCGAACTCCCCACATCGGACGTTGTCGCTGAAGTCTCCGACAAGCTGCTGGCGCTGTTGAACATCGTTGACCCATCGCTGCTGCATCTCACACGTAGCCGAGGTCGAATCGTTGGCCTCACCGCGCCGACAGCGGCCCAGCCGGATCCAGCGATGGGAGCAATCGGAGTGGGCCGAGCCGCACTCGACAACGCCATTGCCGCGCTGGCGGCCGAACTGGCACCCACCGGGGTGGCGGTCAATGCCGTCGGGGTCGGGATCATTGACACACCGCGGCAACGATCCCGCCATGCCGAAGCTCGCTCGCCGCTTAGCTACGACGACTGGCTCCAGCAACAAGCCGAACAGCGTTCGGTTCCACTGGGAAGACCGGGCACAGCGACCGAGGTCGCCACCGCAGTCTGTTGGCTGCTCTCGCCACTGGCCAGCTACACCACCGGCGCGATTCTGGAAGTCACCGGAGGACTCCGATCCCGCTAGCCCCGACCCGCCAACACCGCTCGGGATCGGCACCGATGCAGCGCCCGAGAACACTTGCTGCCTTGATGTCCTCGCCACCGACGGTGACAACCAGGCAAGCCATCGGTGTGTGCGGCGTGCGCTCAACGTCGGCCGTCGACACCGAACGTTGCTACATGGCCGGGGCCGGTCATCACGCGATGACGCTCGTCCGGCGGATTACGATTGTTGCGCCCATTCCTCTCGTGGTGATCGCAGTTGCCGTTGTGGTGGCAACTGTGTCAGGTGATGCTCGTGAACCACTTCTACGGCCGTATGTAAGCTCGACGATTAACTGGGCCAGAAGATGACACACGTGTGCGACGCTAACAGTAGTGCCTTGCCGAGCACCCTCGGCTCGCCCGGTATCGACACGTGCAGGGTGCGTCGGAACGCTCCGAGTCTCCAGGCTCTGATCACTGAGGGTGGCGACGAGGCGATCGGCGAACCGGCAACACTGCGTCCCCGTCGGTGGTCGCTCTCTCAGGCGGCCAGACGGTCTGACAAACGGCCGGTCCTAGGGAGCACGGGCACTGTCACGCGGCGAAGCAGCGACTTCGCCGCAGCTTGTGCAACACTTGAGCTGATGTCGAACCACAACAAGATCGGCGAGCACTACACGGAAGACAGGCACCAGGGACCGACAGACGACTATGGACGGCCGGGTACCAGGATCAGCATCGTCAACGAGCAGTATCCCGACGAAGCCATTGTTGCCTGGGCCGAATTCGATCTGGACACCGCAGTTCTCGACTCAGGGAGAGCTCGCGCAGCTGTGTCCGATGTGGCCGCCCGCCCTGACGTCATTCGCATCGAGGTGACATACGAGGAGAAGCACTTCCTCGGACCAGCGCATGAGATCATCGATGTCGCCCTCACGATCGGAGAAGCATTGGGTGCAGGCATGGCCGGCGCCGTCGCAGCCGATCTCTGGAAGAAGGCCAAGGCGATTGGGGGTGGATCCAAGACTGATGACCCACCCCCGCCTTTGAACAGAGACGTTGCTGACCACGTCGCTCGTTGGGGTATAGGGACGCGCTTCGGGCATGGGGACTGGTCTGCAGACCTCGACAAGGTCCTGATGCAAGCCTCCTCAGAGGAGTGGAATGAAAGTGAAGGCTGGAGATTCGTCTACCGAGACCAAGCCTACGAGTACGAGGTTGCTGTCACTCAGGCAGCGGATGCCCCCTATGCGACGGCATCCCATATCAAGCGCAAGGCCATCGAGCCTGCGTAGCCCAAGTGAACACGCACAAAGGCATCACTCCTACTGCGCACGGGATCACTCGTCGACGGCCTGGGTCTAGTCACCCTCGGCGATTCCGGAACGCGGTCACTCGTTCATCGAGGCCGGCGCAGATCCGGGGTCGGCGCCGATGGCCTCGGCAGCCTCGGCTTCGATCAACTCTTGCAAGGTCCAACGGGCGAGCTCTGGGACCAGATCGGTCCCCTCTCCAACAGCGAGCGCGTCGAAGAGTTGGTTCAGGGCAAACTCATCAAGAGCCGTCGGCGTGATCTCCTTGGTGTGCACTTTGGGCGGTACACACCGAGCCTCACGCCGGTGGCTCACCTCGTGGTGGACCCCCGCCGAAACCCCACCACGCCAAGGGTCTCACACTGCCTGGATGCGATCCCTCGGGTGGCCACCACCCCGACTTGTGGAAGGAGCAAGTTGATGGACCAATCCGCCATCACTGCCACAGGCGATCGGCGGTCCCGCCGTACGTTCACGGTTGAGGAAGCGGCGACGGTCCTGGGCATCTCGCGTACGATTGCGTACGAGTGCGTCCGCATCGGAGAGCTTCCCTCGCTGCGATTCCGCCGACGCGTTGTTGTGCCTGCTCACGTCATCGAACAGCTGGCGGGACGGCCCCGACGGACGGATGGGCGGGATCAGTGGCCCGGAGGCTTACGAGTGTCGTTCGGAGTTCGACTAGTCTTCGCTCGGTGGGTGACCCAGGCGGAACTGAAAGCACCAAGCTTGACAATACCTCGTGGCTCCTTTCCATATTGGCGCTCACACTGGCTAGCTTCCTGTTCACTACATATCTCGTCCTTGAGGCCGCTGGTGCGAGAGTGGAGCAGCAAGGCGCGCCGTGGGAGTTCGTTCCTGCCATTGGCAGATTCGCGCTGTTGGCGATACCGAACGTCGTAGTACTGCTTGTCATCTACTCGTTTGCCGATCGGATTCTCCAAAGACGAGGACTGGATACGTCGAGTCGTATCGCGGAACGCGTAGGTGGTGAGGTGCGTTCCACCTCGCAGGTTGCTGAGGCGACACTTGAGCAACTGGCAAACACGGCAACGGCCAGCTTGTCTCAGCTATCGAAGGTTGCGGCAGAGCGATTAGCCGTCCAACAGGCTCCCTTAGAAGTCGTTGTGAACGAGATGAAGCTTGCTCAGTTCAAGTGGGAAGACGACTTTCTCTTGAAATCCAATGAGGCGACTCTGATCTGGCGGTACGGATCACGGGTTCTGGCGCTCTGGAACGACGATTTTGCAGCCCACCTAAGGCGAGGCGGTCGACTGACCTTCGTACTGCCGAACCCCGCGAATACGGAAGTCGTTCGCTTGATGTCGACGGATCGACCCGAAGAACTCGACCTACTCGACAGAATCGAGGAGACTGGAGTTCCCCCGCTACGTGAGACAGGGGTGGTTGTCAGTTCATGCTGCTGAGGCAGCGTAGGTCTCGGCGGGGGTGCGGTGCTCGAGGCGGGCTT